>CAYGQO010000001.1:706078-1354750 GCA_964352205.1 uncultured Roseivirgaceae bacterium | reverse complement strand
CTTGAAAACCGTTGTACCGCGAGGTACCGGGGGTTCGAATCCCTCCTCCTCTGCAGATTAGTTGGTCCGTTCGTCTAGGGGTTAGGACGCCAGGTTTTCATCCTGGTAACAGGGGTTCGATTCCCCTACGGACTACTTTAAAATAGCTCAGCTAACGCTGGGCTTTTTTTATGTCTTTGGGGAGCTGACGCTCCAGCATGGCCTGAACCTAAATTAACCCCTCTCTGGTTTCAGCAAGACGTAAAACCAGAGACGATCTTATTTAGTCAAATCCTTTGAACAAGCTCTTTACAGGGACATTTCTTAAGAATGATGTTCTGAGCGTCCAGTAAATGAGCCCTCCGCTTTTCTAGGCGAATTGCCATGCTCTTAGAGTAATTAGGTAACTCGATCACTTCTTTCTGAGTAAAATCACTAAAATAAGACATCGTCTTAACCTCTAATAGAATATTACCGCCTAAGGTTTTTTCAAGAACACCCATCTCAATTCTTGTAAGAAGTTCTCCCATGGCAAATGTGTTGTAAATAAAGGAAAACTGTTCACCATGAATTTTAAGCGCATAGCCTAGAACCCTATTTTCATAGCACATTACTTTTTGCTGATGTTGTTTGAAAGAAAATGTCAGACTACTAATGAACATGTATACTGTCAAGAATCCTGTTGTGAGAGTCATAATTAAATTTGACTAATTAATTCTAACCTAAAGCCAGTAGTCTTAGTCCCACACTGAGACCATACCTCTGGATTAGCGCAATATGAATATAAGCACTCAACCTCAATTATGCCTTATAGCCTTCATAATCTCTAGCACTACTCGGCATCCAATCTGCTGGTTCCTCAATCGAACCAGTGTGCCTCTTCATTCTATGTTTAAGTTGTTCGTGAGAACACCAATCAAGAGCTAAACAAATGCACTCTTGAAGAGCACACCTAAAATTAGGTGAAGTACTAATCTATTTTCATACTATATATTGGTAGGGTAATCATTGCTGTGATCGTACTATAACTGTCTCAGGTCACGTCAAACAATCATGAAATAAATTTAAGTTTTTTTGGTTGCGAGGCTTGGATTGTGCAATCGATTGCATAGTTTTGTATAACAAGAGGAAATTAAACCCTGCTGACAGCTTTTTTTAATTGTTAGATTTTAAGGATAGTAAACTAATGGAAGAGTTAAAAACGAGTCGTCAAACGAATGAGTCTATGGTAGACAAGGTTAAAACGCATTCGAATGGCTACAGTAATTCACAAGGTTCCCACAATTTCAATCACCAGCGCGTTTCAGTGAGAGACATTATAGAGAACCATTACCGTAAAAGGTAAGTAAGAACGCCCCGCAAGGGGCGTTTTTGTTTTAGCCCCCTACGCAATTATCCTTCCGACCGGTGTCTACCAAATGGAATATCTTCCATCCTTTGTCGGATTTATAAAGTTTGAACACATTGACTCCGCAGTGCGAGAAATCATCACCCAAGTAGAACTTGAAGGGAGTCCACACAGAAGCCATCTTTCCATCAGTTTCGATTGTTCCAAATTCTATTCTTTCGTCCCAAACCTTATCGTGAGGTGTTCCTACAGACTTTAAGAACTCTGCGAAATCACTAGTGACAACCCTTGCATTTCCCTGACGATTTTCTTGAACCCGCTGAAAGACTACTTCATCAGAAAAGACAGAACGAACCATAGCACTATCACCAGCTCGCATTCCATCAAACATTGTCATTACAGCTGCTTTAATGGCTTGCAGATCATCTTGTGCAAGTGAATTATTGTTCAAAAGAAAGAGCCCCAACAGGGCTCCAATTAAAATTCTCATTTTCATAATAGAAGCTTTTAACTCAAAGCTAAGACTATTTGGAAACTCACGCTCGTGGAAGCTAGCCAATTACCGTCCTCTTCGGATGGTTCCACCAGTATTCGAGCGAACATCTGTTTTCGGACGCCCCTTATAGCTAACAGTCCCGCCAGTATTGGCACTTGCTCTCAGCCTATCTTGCGCATTGACGCGAACATCTGCCCCTGTATTTGCCTTGGCATAAACTTCAATGGCCTCTACATCATAAGCATAGATAGTTCCGCCAGTAGAAGCCTTTGCTTCAACCTCATCTGAGTTACCGGTTAGATCAATTCTTCCTGATGTTGTAGCACTCAAATCGAGGCTTGTCACTTGAACCTTCGCGTCAACTACTCCAGAGGTACTTGTTATTATGGACAGATTCCTCGTCTTAATCATATCTTCAAAAGAAACTTCGGCACTCGTGCTAACAACAATTTTCTCCATTTCTTCAGTATAAGTCAGGGTGACTCTGATTCTACCATTTCGATTTCTGCTCGACCACGAGCTTCTCTTTATGTAAATATTCAACCTATCGCCTCGCACTTCTGTGATAATTCTGTCGACATCAATACGCGATGTTTCAATCTCTACACTATTCTCCGTGCCTTTTACGGCTGTTACCATAATACCTTCCGAAACTTTCAGTTCTGAGAACCTGTCTAAATCCCTTGACTCCGAATTCTGAGCAAAACCGACCGAGCCAAATACTAGTAAAATGATTGTGATTTGAGTTTTAAAAATGTTTTTCATGTTCATGACCTTTTTTCAATACAATAGACATCAAACATGTAAGGGTGGTTGCATGAAACAAAAAAAGCCATCCGACTGGAAGGCTCTCTCTTTTAAACATTCTTACACTAGGCAGCCAAGGCTCCAATATTTGGTATGGTAATCAGGCTTCTACTGTATACGATCACCCCTTCCTCTTTTAACTCATTAATAAGCGTAGTAACGGTTTGTCGTGATGAGCTTATCAGGCTGGCAATCTCGTTGTGGGTCAGGTAGTTTTTAATCACTAAACCCGCATCTACCGGCTTGCCCTCTTTACTCGCCCAATCAACTAGAAAATCCTTCAGCCTAGCCTTTACATCTTTAAAGACCAAATTGGCATAGCGATGCTCAAGCTTACGTAGCTTTTCTCCCATCTTCTTCGAAAAAGAAAGTGCTAAACTTGGATGCTTATGCATTAATTTTTCAAACTCATCCATGGTGAAAGTACATAGAATCACTTCGCTTGAAAGGACTTCTGCAAACTCTTGATTGATCTGGAAGTTAGTGATCGGAATCTCACCAAATAAATCACCTGTGAGGATAATGTCTTTGATCATCTCATTTCCTAGACCATCGACTTCGCTAATTTTTATCTTACCATTGATCAGAAAGTAGAGTCTTTTTGAATCATCGTTTGCGAAGTAAATAGTCTGACTCTTTTTCATTCTGACAAACCTTGAGATGGAGCATAGGTCATGAATTTGTTCCTTACTCAGGTTTGAGAAGAGATCATAATTTCTTAGATACCAGTACTTTATTTCGTTTTGCATGACTTTATAAATTTATTACCAATTGAAAAATGGCTATTGCGATGATAATCGCGCCTAGCACTTTGTTATAGTTTTTCGTTAATCTCAAATAGATGAACTCCCGTTTCCGAGTGGTGAATTCCGCGACTAATATTTGAAGCAGGAATGCACCCAAAGCTGACCCAACAACAAAGGCTACCTGTACGGGCCACATGTTATTTTCCAAAATGGAGTTGGTTCTGAGATAGGTAATAATAAAAAGCCAAAAGGGGTAGAGTTGAGGGTTGAGTAAACCGAAGGTTGCACCCATCCACAGCTCATTTCCTTTCTTCTGTGATTTATGTTTATGCTCTGAAGCAGCTTTCTGGAGGATCAGGTATATTCCGAAAAGGAATAGAACACCAGTTGTCAAATACTTGAGATAGTCTTCAAACCCTTCATACTGCGATATAAAATTGGAACTGCCTATGGCTAATCCGCAATACAGTAATTCAGGTAGACTACCACCAAATCCAAAGATGATGGCTGCTTTCTTATTCTTGTGAAGGGCAGTGTGAATAGTTCCAAAATTAACTGGACCTAGCTGCACAGATCCGGCAAAACTAATTGCCGTGGCAATGACTAAAGCTTCTAGGAGAGACCAGATCATTTGGTCATCATGGTTTTAACATTGCCTTCTAAGTTTTGTTGTTCCGCTTTTGGAGAGAAATGACCTCTAAGCAACTTGAACATTGTCCAAAACGGAGTGACTTGCGCACCACTCTTCATATTCTCCATGCTCACTAAACAAGAGGTTTTCATACTGAAAATTGTGTCTTTGTAAGCGCGCAGTATATTGAGCTTAGGATCATAAATATGACCTGGCTCAGAAGTAACTCCATTGAGCTCCATTACTTTAATATTCCTACCGGAGTATAAATCTTCAAAAGAACTGACTTTCAAATCAAACCTTCCAAAGTTGAATCCTTCAATTCCGCTTGAGATTTGATCGAAAATGCTAACAAGTTCAGCATTAATTAAATGCTGACCGCTCAAAAACTTGGTGCCTAGGCAATGATTTCCTATAGGTTGTAAGTTTTCAAATACCCCTTTTGGAAGCACATCATCTAGGTGATTTCCATGCTTCTGCCTCAACGTTTCCATTTGAAGCTTAGCGCGCTCATTGGTTTTCAGTAATTCACGAATGGTAGAAACACCATCCCCTGTCACACCCAAAAATTCCTTCTGGACTATGGAGGTTATATTACTTGTTCCCGTAATCGGAAGCTTATGATATAGGACACCTAATTCGATGTCATAATCAACAAACTCCTGAACGATGAAATCCTGTTCATTCCGTTTAAGATAGTTTGCAAGCTCTGATTCATTCTCGATTTTTTCGACCTCAGATCCTCGCTCTCCGACATCTGGTTTTAAAATCATTGGAAACCTCAAATCTGAATGCTCAATCGTACTGATTACCTCTGGTAAAGTAGCCGACACTTTGAAAAACAAGGTGGTCGGACGATACTTGGGATCAATCTTATCAAGGATCTCAATTTTGGACTCTCCAAAAACACCTCCATGTATAATTCCTGGGTTTGCTGCGGTAAAATAAGTCAGCGATTTTGCCTTTATCGACAAATAAATCCAGTAAGGCACTAATGGCAGAAAAAACAACCAAAAGGGCCAATATTCATAGTAGATGATTTTTACCAGAAAAAGCGGTAATCTGTGCCTCATAACTCAATTCGAAAGATAATCAACGCCAGAACATAAACTTAGTTTTGTCAAGAATAAGTGCTAACCAGCACTTTGTCGCTCTACCGTCTATAGAACCGTCCTTCTAATGACAATTAGTATGCCAGTCCGTATTTTATACACTTAAACCACTGGTTTTCAAGTATATATGTTTATAACTTCTCTAAAATATTAATATTTATTTACTATATATCGTGTATTTCTTCTTATTTCGGGAAAATTGACTTTACGCTAAGAATGCACTTAGAATGAAATTTGCCCTATATTTTGATCACAAAAGGATGGTCAACACGTTATTCACGAAATATCAAGAAAACAACATGAAAGCATCAGCTCTATTTTTTAGTCTACTATTATTTTTTTCATTCACATTGAGCGGTCAGACAACAGACAAGGAGAATGGTCAAGTGATTATAATTCTCTTAGACAAATCTGAAATCAAAGGTAAACTGGTTACCGAAAACGAGAGAGAATTAGTAGTAAACAGCGAATCATTAGGCTTGCTCACTTTCCAACGCACAGAAATCAAGAAAATCATTTACTTAGACAATAAAGGAAGAATGCCCAACCCAAACCCTACCAGGTACTTTGTTGGACAATCGGCCTATACTTTAGATAAAGGAGAGGGTTATTATCAAAATATTTATGGCTTAGTTAACCTAGTCAGTTATGGCATTACTGATAGGTTTAGCGCCTTGGTGGGTACTGAGATTATCTCACTTTTTAGCGGCACACCTATCATATTCACCAACCTTAAATACGGCTTCCCAATATCCGACAAACTGCAAGCTGCTGCCTCGTTCTCATACCTCACTGCGGGTGGAGAGCTTGCCGGGGAGGTTAATTTTGGAAGTTTAAATGCCTTGTTGACTTATGGAAACAAAGAACATAATGTCACTTTTGGAACAGGTTACGCACTTGCCAATGGCGATATAGACAATACAGGATTATTGACTATTGGTGGTATGACAAGAATTTCGAGTCGATTGGCTCTAATCACAGAGAATTACCTGCTTCTGTCAGAAGACGAAGCCTTGATCTCTGGAGGCGTCCGCTACATTGCAAAGAAACTTACTTTGGACCTTTTGATTTTTGAAGGCGGTATCCCTGCCATCGACATTGTACTAAGGTTCTAGTCAGAAAACCCTCGCTTAATCCCCAACTTCTTCATGCGAGACTCTAGCGTGGTGGGCTTCATACCCAGAATTTTAGCGGCTCCTTTTTCGCCACTAACACGCCATGTTGTTTTCTGTAGTACATGAATGATATACTTCCGCTCAAAGTCATGAAGCGTATCTAATTCTGTAATGACAGACTGTGTTGGCGACTTAGGAATCCAATCACCTAACTCTAAGGAGTTACCTGAACTTAGGATAACAGACCTTTCGATCACGTTTTCAAGTTCACGGATATTGCCAGGCCAGTGATATCCTTGAAGCGAATTAATTACCCTTTTTGGAATTACCCCGATCTTCTTACCAATCTTAGCCGAAAAACGATTCACAAAGTGCTTGACCAACAAAGGGATGTCTTCCCTTCTATCTCTCAGGGGCAGACTTTTTATAGGAAAAACATTTAATCGATAATAGAGGTCTGCCCTGAACGTACCGTTTTCTACTTCACTTTCAATTTCCCTATTAGTAGCGGCAATCACCCGAACATCTACTTTCTGAGTATTTGTACTTCCTACTCGCTCAAACTCTCCTTCTTGGAGCGCCCTCAGTAGTTTTGCCTGAAGCTCTAGCGGTAATTCGCCCACCTCGTCTAAAAAAAGAGTCCCTCCGTCTGCCAATTCAAAACGACCTATCTTTTTCGCAATTGCTCCAGTAAAAGCCCCCTTTTCATGACCAAATAATTCACTTTCGATCAAATTTGCCGGTAACGCTGCACAATTTACTTTAACCAAAGGCCGATCGCTCCGCTTGCTAATATTGTGAATGGCACGCGCGAGTAGCTCTTTTCCAGTACCAGACTCACCCAAAACTAACACTGTCGCATCTGTAATTGCGACTTGTTCCGAAGCAGCAAGCACGGATCTAAACCGTTCACTTCGGGTTATAATCTCTTGGAAATTATGTTCAAACTTGATCTCCTCTTGTAAATATGTATTCTCAGCTTCAAGCCTATCCTTCAGGCCCTGCACTTCATTTACCGCCTCTAGGAGTTTCTCATTCGCAATTTTCCTTTCAATTTCTACAGCTGCACGATCTGAAAAGAGCTTTAAAATTTCACGCTCCTCTTCCGAAAGTTCTAGCTTCACCTTACTAAAAAGTGCAATATGGCCGATGCAATCGCCTAACTCACTTAAAACTGGAACACCAAAGTACCCCTCAATCCCGGGCTCATTCTTAAACTGATCTTGAACCCCTTTTTGGATGAGTAATGGATTAGAGCTTTCCATTATCAATTTACAGGGCGTACCATCAGTACTGTACTCTACATTTTGATGAAGCTTCTCCTCTTTGTAGTAAGCCAGGGTACGCAAACTAGATCTGGTGGCGTCTGTGCACTCCGTCACAATGGCCATATGAACATCAAGTGATAGACTGATATTCTCAACAAGCGAAACAAAAAAATCTGTTCCGAGTGTGGTTGCTGTCGCTTGAGACAAGGACTTCAAGAGTTTTTCTTTTCGCTTTCGTTCAGTGATATCGAGTACAAAACTTACGTTGAATGCCTGGCCTTCAAACTCAATATGATTGACAAATATTTCGACCGGAAATTCAGTACCATCTTTCTTGAAATGCGAAGATTCTAACCGAATTCTTTTTTCGACTTTTGACCTCGCCCAGAGTTTAGCAAACAGAGCGGTGTCAAAATTTTTGTTCAGATCAAGTATGCTTAATGCTTTAAATTCTTCGGGAGTATAGCCATACTGTAGCTGAGCCGTTTCATTGGCAAATTTCAAATCACCCGACTCTTCCATCCAGAAAACAGACGCTAGGGCGCGCTCTACCGTGAATTGGGACAATCTTGTATAATGAGGTAATCGGTCTTCTTCAATCATTTCTCACGAAATATCGTAGTTTTATTCGAGAGTTCGACAATAGACTTATTACTAGTGAAATGTCGGCAATGCGCATTTAACAGACATCCGAGCTCACTTAGAATGCGTATGTTCATATACTTGTAAAATTTTTAGTATGAAAAGACCTTTGTATCTTCTAGCGCTGAGCTGCCTAACTTTTGTCGTTTGCAATTTCGCAGCAGCACAAACTGCTGATTATGACCTCAAACATTATAACCTTAAAAACAGCCTGGCGATTCAAGGCTATGATCCGGTGGCATATTTTACCGAAAACAAAGCCGTAGAAGGGTCAGAAAGAATAAGTCACAGCCAAGCCGGGGTTACTTATTACTTTTCTAGCGCAAAAAATAAACAGCTTTTCATAAAGAATCCAAAGCAATATGAACCTCAGTATGGAGGCTACTGCGCATACGCTATGGCAGATGGTGACAAAGTCAGAATTGACCCTGAAACCTTCAAAATTATTGACGGAAAACTCTTCCTTTTTTACAATTTCAGGTTTACCAACACTTTGAAATCTTGGAATAAAGACCAAGGCAACCTGTTGCCAAAGGCAAATACCGAGTGGAGTAAAATAGTGTCAGGCGGCTGATTTCCAATCTCAGACACAGTTAAACTTCCGTATATATTCCTTACATTTGGCTCTATCATTGGTTAAAAAACAACATTAAATGCAATTAAAGCAGGTTTCGGCTAGAATTTTAGACCAACTTATTCAAGTCTCTGAGCAGCTTCAAGATCAGGCTTTCAGGCAACCTTTAAAGGTTTTGTCTGACAACACGATTGGTAAGCACATTAGACACATCATTGAGTTTTATGATCTGATGATCTTAGGAATAAATTCAGGTGAAATCAATTATGACCAGAGAAGTCACGACCGTGTGGTCGAAGAGAATCGTACAATGGCCATTGAGAAAATGAATTCTCTAAAGCTTGAGATTGATAAAATCACCTCTGATAGCGCCTTAAAGTTGCAGGCAAACTATAGCCTCAATACAGATGCTCCGATAGAGATAATTACTTCTTACTATCGAGAACTTCAATACAACATTGAGCATGCTATTCACCATATGGCAATCATCAAAATTGCGATAAGAAGTGAATTTTCGAATGTTGACATCCCAGAAGGTTTCGGCATTGCATATTCCACGATCAAATACGAGAAGGAAAAACCATGTGTACAGTAACTTTCTTACCGAAAGGAAATAACAAGTACATTTTAACCTCAAACCGCGATGAAACCCCAAAGAGAGCAGCACTTGCTCCTGAGGCCTACGTTGTGGGCAATAGCACAGTATACTTTCCTAAAGATCCTTTAGCAGGCGGTACTTGGATTGCCACTGATAAGAAAAGGTTTACGCTTTGCTTACTCAACGGTGGTTTTGAAAAACACCAGCACACTCCGCCATACCGACTCAGCAGAGGACAAATGGTATTACAGTTTTTCGAATACGGTGACCTGAACTTGTTCAAAAATGCCTTTGACTTTGAAGGAATGGAGCCTTTTACACTGGTACTGGTAGATTCAGCGGAAGAAAAAATTCGGCTTAACGAGCTTTTGTGGGATGGAGATTCGCTTCATGCTAAAAGTCTAGATGCTCAAGAATCCTTCATTTGGTCTTCAAGTACTTTATACCCCGAACCTGTTCGCGCTGAGCGTAAATCTTGGTTCCAAAAATGGGTGCTTCAGCAAGATAATTTCGATCAGCCAAGAATAATGGAATTCCATAAGTCGGGAGGCAAGGGAGACGCTTGGAATGATTTTGTAATGAACCGGAATGGTGTAGTACAGACTGTGAGCATCACCTCGATTGAACGCAGAGATGATGGTTTCCAAATGATATACGATGATCTGCTAAAAGAAAAAGACGTCATTGACGCCTCTTTCTAAATCACGTTATTTTCTAACCTCTTATAAATCAAATTTGATTCCTTGCGCTAAAGGAAGCTCGGTTGTATAATTCAACGTGTTCGTTTGCCTTCTCATATAACCTTTCCAAGCATCCGAACCAGACTCACGTCCTCCACCAGTCTCCTTCTCTCCACCGAATGCACCGCCAATTTCAGCACCAGAAGTACCAATATTTACATTGGCGATTCCACAATCGGAACCCGCTGCTGAAAGGAATTGGTGCGCCTCTTGAATGTTATTCGTCATAATGGCTGATGATAAGCCTTGGACCACACCATTCTGAATCTCGATAGCATTATTGACATCACCACTATACTTTAATAGGTAGAGAATGGGGGCAAAAGTCTCGTCTTGGACGATTTGGTATTCATTCTGAGCTTCTATGATACATGGCTTTACGTAGCAACCACTTTCATAACCAGCACCTTCAAGCACTCCTCCTTCAATAAGCACGTTACCACCTTCTGCTTTAGCCTTCTCTATGGCTGCATTGTAATTCGCTACCGCATCAGTATCAATTAATGGCCCAACGTGGTTGTTCTCATCCAAAGGATTACCAATTCTCAATTGTGCATAAGCACTTGTTAGGGCATTTTTTACTTTATCGTAGATAGAGTCATGGATAATAAGTCTTCTGGTGGATGTACATCTTTGACCAGCTGTTCCTACTGCGCCAAAGACACTACCAATTACTGTTATTTTCAGGTCAGCTTCAGGTGTAATGATCATTGCGTTGTTTCCACCCAGCTCAAGAATGGTCTTACCTAGTCGGCCAGCAACTGCTTGGGCAACGATTTTACCCATGCGGATAGAACCAGTCGCAGAAACTAATGGTACGCGTGGATCAGAAGTCATCATTTCACCTACGGTATAGTCTCCATTTACCATACATGAAATGCCCTCAGGAAGATCATTCTCCTTTAGTACCTCTGCAATAATATTTTGACATGCCACACCACATAGAGGCGTCTTTTCCGATGGCTTCCAAACACAGGTATCTCCGCAAATCCAAGCTAATGCCGTATTCCATGCCCAAACAGCCACGGGAAAGTTAAAAGCTGAAATTATCCCAACGATACCTAATGGATGCCACTGCTCTTGCATATGATGGCCAGGCCTTTCAGACTTGATAGTCAAACCATGTAATTGGCGCGAAAGGCCAACAGCAAAATCACAGATATCAATCATCTCTTGAACTTCTCCAAGACCTTCTTGATATGACTTACCCATTTCATAAGAAACTAATCTGCCTAAATCGTCTTTATACAGCCTTAGTTTTTGACCAAACTGACGTACAATTTCCCCACGCTTTGGCGCTGGCATATCTCTCCATTCCTTGAAAACGCCTTGTGAGGTTTTTATGATAGCTTCGTATTCTTCTTGTGTTGTTGCAGTAACTGCACCAATCAATTGACCGTCAACCGGAGAGTATGACGAAATAGATTCGCCTCCACCCATTGAATTGAGGCCTGTTGAAGACCCATTATTACTTGC
Source organism: uncultured Roseivirgaceae bacterium (assembly GCA_964352205.1). GTDB lineage: Bacteria > Bacteroidota > Bacteroidia > Cytophagales > Cyclobacteriaceae > Roseivirga. Next base: position 1,343,218 of record CAYGQO010000001.1, on the reverse strand, counting down.
TTTTACACCAAGTTTTTGAAGTGCATCTGTGATGCCAAAATCCTGCGCAATTCCCATTTCCTAATAGTTTTTTTGTTTACACTTCATAGTTACGGGAATTTTGGTTGAGGACAAAGTACTCTAAGACAATTGCCGTCTACTTATCACTAGGCATAAAAAAACCCCGACTTCCGAAGCTTCGGGGCGGGATAGATTATTTTGTTAAAGAAAATTACCAATTGATCTTAAAGTACTCTTTTTCGCCATCGGGGTACTTACCCATCACATAGAAGTCTCTTTTCTTGTTGTCCAATATGGTCTGAAACTCTTCTAATGAACTAACATCCTGATCGCTCACTTTAGTGATTACAAAATTGTCTTTTATACCGGCTTCCTTCCATGCTCCTTCTCCCAACTCGATCAGTTGAACACCGCCATCTACTTTTAATTTGTACTTTATGCTCTCAGTAATATCAGCGAAAATTGCACCTTCAATTTTGTAGGTAAACTTTATCTCCTCTGCTGAACGCGCTATATATTCAGCTTTCTTTCTAAGCGTCAATGCGGCTTCTTTGACATCACCCCCTCTTTTAAACTTGACTGAAATAATGTCTCCAGGTCGTTTTCTCGCCACAAACTCTTGAAGTTCACTAGTAGTCTTAATCGGTCTATCATCGATCCCTACTATTACGTCATCATTTTTTAAACCGGCCTTGTCCGCAGCACTTCCCGGGTTTACACCGCGAATATGAACTCCTGATAGTTCTTCTGTCAATCTGCCATCTGCATCTCTGATCTCTACCCCCAAAAGTCCTCGTTGTACCTCGCCAAATTCAAGAAGGTCGTCCATAACTTTCTTCACAAGAATGGATGGAACCGCAAAAGAATAGCCACTGAACGTTCCAGTATTGGTTGCGATAGCAGTGTTAATACCAATTAGGTCACCATCTAAATTAACCAAGGCACCTCCACTATTACCACGATTCACAACGGCATCAGTTTGAATGAATGACTCAATTCCATATCTGTTTTGGTTTCCGCTAATTAAATTGATATTCCGCGCTTTTGCGCTTACGATACCCGCGGTAACAGTATTATTCAGATCGAAAGGATTACCTACCGCCAGAACCCATTCTCCGATTTCGACTTGATCGGAATCACCAAAATCAACGAAAGCTAGATTGCCAGCTTTAATTTTTATTAGTGCCAAATCTGTATCAGGATCAGTACCAATCAACTCGGCACTTAAACGTCTATTGTCGTCCAACCTCACCTCTAATTCATCAGCATCCTCAACCACATGAAAGTTAGTGACGATATACCCGTCATTAGAAATGATTACTCCTGAACCAGTTGACTGTCTAACGCGTCTTTCTCTACCAAATAATTTAGACCACCTGCCGGAACGTGCCGTTGGAGCCGAAGTATTTGTGATGTGTACCACAGCCGGCACGGCAGCACGCGATGCTTTTATAAAGTTGATACCCTCCGGCACAATGTAGTCTCGGGGCGACTCATCAATCTCACCCAAAGAAGTTGTTAGAGATGTAGTTTGGTCAAACCCATTTGAATTTCCTGATACACCATTTCCTAATAGGCTAATCCCCAATAAGACAATAAGCCCACCTAAAAGCGATGAAGCCAACACACCAAAAAAGAACTGCCTCTTAGTAATCATAACAACGATCTTTAAACCTTCGAGAGTTTAACGCACTGTCAAGAGAAGGTGTTCTAATTTATTGAAAATTGAGTTGGATTTAACTGGATTTAACAAAAAAATAGGGCTCCGATAAATCGGAGCCCCTTAATCAACCTCAACAACACTAACCTACTTCACGGTTATCTTTGATACTAATTTCTTGGTCTCATCTTTCGGTATTACCACATTTAGAATACCGTTTTCATAAGTCGCCTCAATCTTCTCTTCAACTACGCTATCTGGTAACTGAAAAGCCTTTTTAAAGGTTCCATACTGTGTTTGTACAGAATAAAAGTTCTTTTCTTGATTTTCCTTCTCGAATTTTCTTTCGCCACTAATGGTTAGATAACCATCTTTCAAATCGATGTTGATGTCTTTCTTATTTAATCCCGGAACAGCCACTTGAATTTCGAAGGCACTATCGGTTTCAGCCACATCCGCTCTAGGCGTAAATGCTGATTTACTTTGCTCTAAAGACTCATTGAAGAAACGATCAACAAATCTGTCTATTGTAGCAGGCATTAACCAATCTGAGTTTTTTCTTACTGTGTTCATATTTTTAGGTTTTTGTTTTTTTGAATCTTTCCTTCCCTATTATTCAAAACTGTACCAATGGTTAAAATCAACGTTTTTAATGTCATTATGTCTTCATTTACTTTATATCACCAGATAAAGCAGTCATAATGACAGTTTTAGCGAAAAGAAATTAATATGAGATCAACAGGCGATTTCCTATTTTAGCTCAACTTTATACCCTCGATGTCTTCAAATAGAAAGCACTTACTCAAAGCATTCGGTCCAGGAATCTTATTTGCCAGCACGTGTATTGGCGTGTCACACTTAGTCCAGTCTACAAGAGCAGGAGCGGATTATGGCTTTCAGTTGGTCATCTTCATATTACTAGCAAACATTTTTAAGTACCCATTTTTCGAATTTGGAAGCCGTTATGCCGCGGCTACTCGAAAGAGTCTTCTGCATGGCTATTTAAAAGAAGGCAAGTGGGTGTTATGGATTTATTTCTTGCTAAGCCTAGCCTCTATGTTTACAGTTACCGCAGCGGTAACCTTTGTTACTGCAGGCATGTTGAACAATCTGATGGGCTGGGATTTTAATCCTATCTACCTATCGGGAATAATTTTAGTACTGTGCACACTAGTACTCGCCCTTGGCAAATACAGCATATTAGATAGCATGCTGAAGGTTGTAGGTGCTGTACTTTTAATCTCTACGCTCACTGCCTTTTTTGGTGTCCTATTCAAAGGTCCTATTCAGCCAGTAGAAAACTTTGTACCTAACGTATTGATGGAGAGAGGAGGAATCATCTTCTTGATCGCACTTATGGGCTGGATGCCTACAGCCGTGGATCTTTCTACATGGAATAGCCTCTGGGCAATTGAGCGAATGAATCAAACAGGCTATAGACCAAAATTGAAAGAAGTGCTGTTCGATTTTAACTTCGGCTACATAGTAACGGCTGTGTTAGCCATATGCTTTTTAACACTTGGCGCTTATGTAATGTATGGTTCAGGACAAGAGCTCTCTAGCAATAGCACTGTATTTTCAGATCAGGTGGTCAGGCTATATACCAATGCCCTAGGGCAATGGGCCTACCCTGTCATTGCAATTGCCGCATTTTCCGCCATGTTCAGCACTACCATTACAGTAGTAGATGGTTTTGGAAGGGCAATGGGAGAAACTGTTCGACTCTTATTTTTTAAGTCAACCGGAGTAAGAACACTCTACACCATAATGATGGTGATTGTAGCTACAGTCTCATTCTTTTTTATTCTGTTCCTATCGTCCAACCTTAAAGACCTTGTAGACCTTGCTACCACCTTGTCGTTCGTAATCGCCCCCGTGATTGCTTACATCAACTATAGAGTGATAATGTCCGATCAAATTGATGCTGAATTCAGGCCAAAACCATGGTTAAAAACACTGGCAATTTTGGGTTTAATATTCTTGACAGTCTTCGCCCTGATCTATATAGTTGTTTACTTCAATTTAGTTAACTTAAATTTTTAGCGAAAATCTCAAAAAGGGTTTGGTTTATTTTCAACCAACCGCTAATATTGCACTCCGATTCACAGACGAGTGAATCAAATTCCTGATCAAGCTGTAATGGCTTACAGGTTTTAGACCATCAAATTCCTCCTTAGCTCAGTTGGTTAGAGCATCTGACTGTTAATCAGAGGGTCCTTGGTTCGAGCCCAAGAGGAGGAGCTTTACGATCAGCCACTTACGAGTAAAATCGATAAGTGGCTTTTTTATTTGCACGTAAAATTCACAAAAAAAGTGGTCTGTCTTTAGCATATTATACACCTTATTTTTATTGTAACATACTGATAAAAAGACAGTTAAAAATTAATTGTGTTTTGGAATTCTAAACCATATGGATTTTGTGAGATGATCTCAGATAGCAGAAGATTTGCTAAAAATCACATAATCAACCTCAGGTCAACTGATTTCTCTCATTTCATACGCAAGTATTCCGTTCACTAATCTGATCACATTGCATATGACGACTCACTAACTCAAAAGATTTCGGGTTCGAACGCAGGCAGGCCCACCTCATGGGAAATCAATCGATGAGTACGCTATTCATTTTGCTTTATATTGATTTGCAATTATCTACAACTGGATCATGTGGTTCGATATCACTTACCTGAATTGTAAACACTCAAATCCAGGTCAACAAGAATTACTTATAGCTATTAGAGGGTTAGTCAGTTATTCTTGTCTGAGGTATTTCAACCTTACAACCATTGGCGACATGTCCTTCTCAAGGACAATCTTCTTTTCTTTAGTAGGAGGATAACCGATCAAGAAAGCAACTTTGGAACCGCCTCCTTTTACTTTTAAAAAGTCCGCCAACATAATGTTGTTTCAGGGCACGTCTTCTAACTGAATCGGCTCAATTACAGTTTCACAATTGAAAATCAATTTGAAAGTATTCTCAAATTCAACAATATCCATTGTCACATTTTTTCTATTAAAAAGCTCTATCATTTTTTTATAAGCATGGAATGGGAGATTACAGTCATCAAAGCATATGCTAATTACTCCTACTTGCTTACCCTTGTTGGGTGTAAATCCAATTCCTACAGCACCAGAAAGTGCTTTCTTGATTTCGTTCAATTATCGAAGTTCTTCTGCCTCTGTGTTTTCCTGAAAAAAACCACTCTATTTCTTGATATTCAAATGGTATCGAGTGCTCTTTAATTCACCTGTTCTAATAAATGCTCCAATTTCAACCAATTTTGCCAAATCACGCGTAGCTGTTGCACTTGGTGCACCTGAAACCTTCTGATAGTTTTTCGCGCTAAGACCACCCTTGAAGCCCTTAAAACCTTCTCTGAAAACACGTTCAACAACTTTTGATTGTCGCTCGTTCAGACGCTCTGCAAATCGTTTATAGAACTTCCCTTTTTCAATAACAAAATCAATTGTCTTTTGCGTGTAGTCCTGTGCCTTTAAAACTGTGTCACAGAAATACGATATCCAATCTGTGATATCTAAATCTTTATTATTGCTTTCAAGAGCTTTGTAATACTCTTTTTTATTGTCTTGAATTGTATGGGACAGTGCAATTAACGTTGGCCGACCCAAACTTTGTGATAATGATTTTTCAGAGATGGCACGACCTATTCTCCCATTGCCATCTTCAAATGGATGAATGCACTCATAATATAAATGAGCTACAGCCGATCTGATTAGCACTGGCAATTCATTTTTGTCACCTTTGCCTGTCTGGTTAAACCATGTCAGAAAAAGGGCCATCTCATTAGGAATCTGCTTTGATGGTGGGCCTTCAAAGTGTACAGTCGTCCTACCCATCTCACCCGAAACAATCTGCATTGGGTCCTCATGTGTTCGATAGGATCCGATGTCAATTAAATCTCTACGTCCATTCGTCAACATTTCGTGCCATGAGCACAAGGTCTCCTTCGTTAACGAAGCTTCATAATTGCGATATAAATCAACCATCATTTCAGCAACACCCTGTTCTGCAGGTTCTATTCTTCTATGATCGGTTTGTATTCCGAACTGCCTACGAATTGAAGATTGTATGGAGTCACGGTTTAAAACCTCGCCTTCAATTTCCGATGTTTTAACAGCCTCTTGACTGATTAAATCGATTTTAAGAACCTCTTGTTCATCAGCATCTATATGCTGAAAACTGCCACAGAGCATCCCTGCCTTTTCAAAGAATTGCAGTTCTTGTTCTTTAAAATCCTCTTCATTATAAATGAATTGAGGCCATTTCTTAAGTTGCCAATTCCAAGTCATAATTAATCAATTCCCGCCTTATAAACATATGCATCGCACAAGTCTGATCTAAAACACACCATTTTATCACTCAATAAGTGTGCAAAAAGTGATCTATAAACTTACAATTTATAGATCATAATACTATTATATTTTGATTGATAAAACTAGCATTCATAGATCATTGACTTAAAAATGCGAATAGAAGCCCCTCAATCCAGCCCCAGTATACGCTCTTTGTAGTTATCTAAGATGTTGCTTTTCAAGCCAGCCAAATAGATTTGTGTTGTTGAAATACGACCATGACCGAGCATTTGACTACTTGCCGTAATTGGAATTTCCATTTGATCAGCGAGTGTTGCAAAAGTATGTAGGGCTACGTAAGAGGTCCATTTTTTATCTAGCTGAGCTATTTTTGATTGAAAAGAAGAATCAAAATAGTTTACCATTTTAAACCCAGGCACAGAACCATCACCAAGTCCTTCTGGTGCTCGTACATCTATTACAACACTATTCTTATCCTTCATCATTTCTGCAAACTAAGCTGCATCAACATCCTCGTAATTCTTCTTTGTTTTAAATATTCCAAACATGATTTTTTCTGTTTAGTAGTTTTCAATTACCAAATCTTCTATGCTCATGCTAAATACCAATTATTTGAAAGATCATTTGGTAACAATTGTTACGCTCACGTTTCAGAAGAAATGTGATTTGACTTTCGTTGCAGTCATTAAATCACCTCATATTACGTCTTTAATGTAAATACGTGTCTTATCAATGATATTCCGAAGGAGAAGAAAGCAGATGAACACCATCCTTCTCAATTGAAACAAAAGATATAAAGGTCATACTGGTCGCATAAAGCATAATTCGAAATCCTTCAAAAGTTGGTTGATTAATCAAAGGTCTATCGGATTTTACTAATTTGTCTTCTAGACAATACTCAATTAGTTATCAATGATCTTAACCCTGCTCCTAGGTTTTTTACAACTAGCCCAGCAAGAACTGCCTATTCCGAAGGTCATTAGCACCCAAGATGGGCTTTCGAATAATATTGTCTACGACACTTATCATGACCACGAAGGGTTTATTTGGATCGCTACAGACAATGGACTAAATCGTTTTGATGGATATGACTTCAAGGTTTTCTATCATGACACTGAAGACAGCACCTCCATCTCAAATAATGTCGTCAGAACCATACTCGAGGATTCAAACGGAAATATGTGGGTAGGAACTCTTGATGGGCTTAACCTCTACAACAGAAAAACAGAAACGTTCAGACGCTTCAATACTTCACAAAACATCCCCAACATTCGGTTAGATATCCAGCATATGTACCTAGATAACGAAGGCATAATCTGGTTCAATAACCTAAGAACTGTCGGCTGGTTCGATACGAAAAGTTTAGCATTTGGATTTATAGACTCAGGCTATTCCGCCTCTAACTTAGCCATAGATGGACAAAATGGCATTTGGATGTCTTCCAATGATGGCACTTTAGAAAAATACATAGTTGACACTAAGAGTATTCGTCTTTTACAGGAAACCAACAGTACGGACAAAATTCCACTTCATTGGGGCAGCTACACAAATACCCTTTGGATTAAACGTAGCTCCCTTAGCGATTCCTTTGAGGTTAAAACATCAATACTCCCAAAACTTCCAAATGATATTTTTGCCAGAGAATTACTAGAGACAGATGACAACACACTATGGATTGGTACTGAAACTGGCCTCTTTATTTATCATATAGACTCCCGGGAACTCAAAAGTATCAACTTGGGCAATTCCTCCACATTATCCTCGGCCATCAGAAGTATTGATAGCGACAGAAACGGAGGCATCTGGGTTGGAACACTAAGTGGACTTTTTCATTTTGATTCATTCCAAAAACCATTTGAGCATATTGATATTGTCAATGCCAGCAGCGATGTAATCATGGGAATTGAAAGTTCATCACAGACTATCTATGCAAATGCACTCGGCCGAGGCCTTTATACCTATGATCTGAAGTCTGGTCAAGTCAAAAAAAAGCAGTTCTCTCAAAAGGCTCCGGAAGGATACGATTTCATTTGGGCCATTGAAACAGTACCAGAGTCAGATTTTCCCTTATGGTTGGCCACTGATGCTGGACTCCTTTTATATAACCCCAAAAACGGAAACTGGAAGGATGTGAAACTCGCTTCTTTTCTTGGAAAAGCTAATCCGTCCTTTTCAATTTTAAAAACTGATAATGATTACAACTGGGTGAGTTCAAAGGAAGAAATTCATCAGGTATCTAAAAGAGATGGGAGAATAATTAAGAGCAAACAACTCCACGAATTTACCAAAGAATCCATCATTCAAGATCTCTCTTTAGTTGGAGAGCAACTGTACATAGCAACCGAGGGAGTAGGCATATTGATTTATAATATCGAATCTGAAAATGTGCAATCGCTTTCAACCGTAGCTCCGGCATCAAAAATCATATCCTCAACACCTACTTGGGAATTGTTTAAAGACCAGAAAACAATCTGGATCGGCACCAATAGAGGCCTTTTTAAGCTCGATACAGAATCAAATAATTTCAATCAAATTACCTCAGCACCCAAATTAGAAAACCGGGTGATTTTCAGTATTGAACAAGATCAAAACGGAACACTTTGGATGGGTACGGAAAAGGGCTTGGCATCTTTCAATCCAGAAAAAAAGGAAACGCGCTTTTACAATGAGAATGACGGTTTGAAAAACATAGAGTTCAATAGAAGGTCGGTTAAAAAAAACTCGGACGGCCAATTGTTATTCGGAGGCGTAAACGGTATAACTGCTTTTTACCCAGATCAAATTCAGCAAAACACTACTGTTCCTTCTCTTCACATCACTGACATAGAGGTCATCACGAGTGACTCAACTTTTAGTCCAACCCTCGAAGAAACAGATAAACTCAAACTACCCTGGCATCAGAATACGATTCAAGTCAACTATGTAGCGCTCAACTATACTAACTCCTCCCAAAATCAATACCGTCATCAACTTGTCGGTCATGATCCTGATTGGGTTGAAAATAAAGGAGCACGTCAAGCACGCTATGTAAGGCTGCCTCCTGGCGAGTACACATTTGAAGTAATGGGATCTAACAATGATGGCCTTTGGAACCCTAACGCTAAATCCATCACCATTGAAATACTCCCTCCTTTTTGGCAAACATGGTGGTTCAAGACACTCATCATTTTATTAGTGACCTTGATACTCTGGGCCTTATATAATTATCGGGTCAGAAGACTATTAGAAGTCGAAAGAATGAGACTCAGAATTGCTGGCGACCTTCATGATGAAGTGGGCAGTGGGTTGAGCGGCATAGCTTTAACAGGGGACCTACTTCAACGACAAGTTCAAAATGGCGGAGCCAAACCCGAATTGGTTGAAAGAATTACAAAGAACGCGAGAAGTCTTGCCTCCTCCCTTGATGCTATCGTGTGGTTGATCGACCCCAAAAAAGAGACCTTAGGAGACTTTCTGATCAAAACCAGAGCCGTAGGGTCTGAACTCTTAACCCAATCAAAATTTGAAATGGTTGAGGAATTGACCGAGACAGATCGGCAAAGAGCCTTAGGTGCAGATCAAAAGAGACACCTGTTTCTTTTAACCAAAGAAGCCTTGCACAACATTGCAAAACACGCTAGGGCTGACTGTGTTTCACTCTCCATCAGCTTAAGTAATTCCAAGCTGAATTTGTCCCTTGTTGATGACGGAAAAGGATTTGATATTAAACAAAATGAAAAAGGACATGGCCTTGGCAGTATGAAAAACCGAGCTGACTTACTAAAGGCACATTTAGAATTTCATTCCGCACTTGGTAAGGGAACCAAAATATCTATAAGTATGAAATTACCGTAATTGCGGTATAGTACATCCATTGATTAACCTGTTAATTACAGCATGATTGAAACTGAGAGGAGAACTGTTTGGATTGTAGAAGACGACCTTCTTTTTCGAGAGTCTCTCATCGATTTAATCAATGACGAAGAATCGTTACACCTCGAATTTGTAGCAGGCTCAATAGAAGAGGCCTTTGAAGCTTTTGACCAACACAAATTACCTGATATTATTCTCGAAGATATTGGTCTTCCTGGTATGTCTGGCATAGAAGCCATTAGCCATTATAAGAGACAGTACCCTGATGTATCCATCATTATGTTAACCATATTCGATGACGATGAACGCGTATTCGAGGCTCTAAAAGCTGGTGCAGATGGTTACCTCTTAAAAAGAACACCGGGCGACAAGATTTTACAAGGCATACAAGATGTCATCGATGGTGGCGCTCCAATATCTCCATCCATAGCCAAAAAGATAATGAACATGTTGGTTGGCCCAGCAAAGCCAAAAAACAAAGAGGCCCTACTCACCAAACGAGAAACCACTATCCTTGAACACCTTGTCAAAGGAGAGACCATTGACGAGATTGGCGAAGTACTTTTTATCAGCCGTCACACAGTAGATACACACACCAAGAACATCTATCGAAAGCTTCAAGTACACAACAGAAGTACCCTTACAGCAAAGGCTATCAAAGAAGGCCTCATCTAATTTAAACGAACATTTCTGTAAAAATACCCCGAACACGGTATGGCGCATGTGCCACACATCTATTGATCTTTGGAAGAACTGATTAGACCAAAAAGTCAGTCCTGATTTAAACAAACAAAGATGTACCGAAGCACAAAGAAATTTCTCTTACTCCTCTTTTTCGCACTTATCGCTATCTCATGTGGAGAAGACGAAAAGCCCAACACTGCGCCATCAATCAGCGCCCAAACCTTCAACGCTTCAGAGGCAATTGTTGTCGGGGAAGTTATTGGAACAATAAGTGCTACGGATGCCGAAGGCGATGCCCTAACCTTCAGCATCAGTTCCAACGACAACAACCTCTTTACAGTCACCGCTGGTGACGCTAACACCCAAGGCGGACAGCTAAGTTTAAATGCAGGACAAAGCCTAGATTTCGAAACCGCATCTAGTCACAGCATTGTCGTCAGGGTAAGTGACGGTCAATTAGAAGCTACAGCGACCATTACAATTACAGTTGTAGATGTCGATGAGAATACGATGCCAACCATTGCATCTCAAGAATTTACGGTAGCGGAAGACATCAGTGATGCAACGGTCATCGGAACGGTAACAGCTACCGATGCCGAAGGAGACGACCTAGCCTTTAGTGTCACGGCTAATTCCAGTGACCTATTTGAAATTACCACCGCAGGAGAATTGAGCCTTATCAGTGGACAAAACCTAGATTTCGAAACTGCAACCTCTCATGCTATTACAGTTCAAGTCTCCGATGGCAGCCTCAGTGCTTCGGCTACCATCACCATTAACGTGACAGACGTTGCTGAAAATACGGCACCAGCTATTGCCGCGCAATCTTTCACTGTGGCAGAAGACATCGATGCAGCGACTGATATCGGCACGGTGACGGCAACAGATGCAGAAGGCAATAGCATCTCTTACAGCATAACAGCAAACGATAATGGACTATTTGAAATTACTGCTGGTGGAGCGCTAAGTCTAGCCTCAGGACAAGCACTAGATTTTGAAACAAGTACAAGTCACAATATTACAGTGCAAGCAACGGACGGAGGACTAAGCAATACAGCCACCATCACCATTAACGTTACAGACGTAGATGAATCTGTGCCATCGGCAAGCTATACGGTCAGTACTTTTGCGGGTAGCACTCAAGGCCTTTTGGATGGACAGGGTACAGCAGCGCTTTTCAATAATCCAACTGGTGTTGAAGTAGATGCCTCAGGTAATGTTTATGTGGCAGATTCAGGCAATAAGCGTATTAGAAAAATTGACCCCAATGGAAATGTCACCACCATTGCAGGAAGTGGTGGCTCCACAATCACAGACGGTCAAGGCCTAGCTGCTTCTTTCAGCTTCCCAAATGCGCTAGCAGTAGGCAGTGATGGGACAATTTTTGTCTCGGACAATAATGCCTTAAGAGCAATTGATACCAACAATAATGTGACAACCATTGCAGGAACTAGCGTTAGTGGGTTCAATGATGGACAAGGAACGGCCGCCCTATTCAAAAGTAATAAGGGAATAGACATTGACGGCAGTGGAAACCTCATCGTAGCAGATGAACGGAATCAAAGGATTCGAAAAATAGATAATGCTGGTAACGTAACAACAATAGCAGGAAGCGGTGCACAAGGAACCACTGACGGCAATGGAACTGCAGCCACATTTAGAAACCCAACGGATGTTGCTGTGGATGCCAATGGAAACATATTTGTAGTTGACAATAGTAACGATAGGATTCGAAAAATAGACCCAAGTGGCAATGTCACAACCTTTGCCGGAACACGTGAAAACTTCGATGATGGACAAGGAACAGATGCAGCATTCAATACACCATATGGCATTACCATCGATGCAAACGGCAATCTTTATGTGACCGATACTAACAACATTGCGATTAGAAGAATTGACCCAAGCGGCAATGTGATTACGATAGCTGGAGGAAACCAAACTGGTGTAGGTACGGTCGATGGAGCTGGAAATGTCGCTAACTTCGATTTGACCCAGGGAATAGCAGTGGATGCCAATGGTGTGATATATGTAGCTGATCCCCGTAATCACAGAATCAGAAAAATCGTGTTCAATGAGTAGTTTAAAAGACTAACAAGCTTTCAATACAATGATTTTATAAATGCCTCTCCTTTGAAAGGCATTTTTCATTTTGACTGATCCGAAACAGCGATTCTAACGATGAGTCCTTAGGTAGTACTGAGCACCTTTGAACTCACGAGTTTGTGTAAGGGCACCAATTTCCTCCATTTTTGTTAGATCACTTCTGGCTGTTGCGCTTAGAGCAGCCGAAATACTTTGATAATTCTTGGCACTTAAACCTTCCGTTTCCAATAAGCATGATCTATAAACCAAAACTCAATAGATCAACGATGTAACAGTTTCAGCACCCAAGACAGACCTATTGCAAGAAAATGAGACCTATGTATGTAGCTTTTTCTCCGATCACTATAATTCCCCACCTCAATATTTCGTTAATTTGTCGTGATGCGAAAACCCATCCTTCTTTTAACTATGCTGCTGTGCCTCATTTCTTTGGTATCGGCTCAGACTGAAAAAGAGAAAGGGGTGAAAGAAAAGGCTGCTGTTGAAAAACCTGACATCAAGTACAAACGCATTAATGTTGATACACTCCCTGATGCCGAACTGAAGAAAAAACGCAACTTCTATTACGGAGAAAAAACTAAGAAGACTTTTACCACTAAGAGCTCCCGAACCGCTGTCACTTATGAGTTATTCAACGTGCTGAGAGAACCTGTCAAAGTAGACAACTACGTAAGGCAAATCTATTATCATGATGTCCGCAAAGGCGAAATTGTAGCCGTTACAGGAAGAGGGCAAACCTTGAGTCGTGTCCTCCATGGGCCTTACAAAAGAACCGTAAACGACATTACAGTCGAGGAAGGCATGTACCATTATGGTACGAAGCACGAAATATGGATGTACCAAAAAACAGACTCTACCCTATACGATAAAAGACACTACAATAAAGGCTGGTTTCGAGACTCAGAGATTACCTACTATGATGAAGATCAAAAGACTAAAGTCAAAGAAGTGGTACCCTATCGATATGGTAAAAAAGAAGGAGACTATTATCTCTTTTTCCCTAGCGGAAATATTGCCGTAAGAGGTAAATATGAGTTTGATAGGAAGGTTGGGGTTTGGGAAGAATTCCATAACCTACCCGGGGTTGTCAGAATCAAGAAAGAAATACAATACCCCCCTCAGTTCTGGCAAAAAGACTTCAACGCCTATGTGAGAAAAGAGTGGAATAGAAATGCCACACCTACTTACACCGCTCCGGCAAAGAATCAATAAAAAGCATCTTTCAAGTGTAACAACTCCACTTCGTTTTTACTTTGGACAATGGCAACAATGTCGAAGCGAAGATCACCAGACCAGCTGGAATCCAGCATATACTGTTCAGCGGCTCGAATAATGGCAGTTTTCTGAGAATCGGAAACGAAAGACTCCGGTTCACCATAAATTCTACTGCTCCTTGTTTTCACCTCCACAAAAACTAAAAGGTCATTAGTTTGACAGATGAGATCAATCTCAGACTTCTTAAAACGATAATTCTGTTCAAGAATCTGATACCCTTGTTTCTCTAAATATTCTGCAGCTAAACTTTCTCCTTTTCTACCAATCGATTGCATGGATATGAATCATTCGATGTTTAATTTAGGCATTAATTTCCGCTAACTTCGACTGCTCGAACCTTCAAACAAATATGCTTAACTCAATCAACCCTACTCAAACCAATAGCTGGCAAAAACTTCAGGCTCACTTCGAAAATATGAGCTCGGTTCAAATGAAGAACCTTTTCGATTCAGATCCAGAAAGATTCCACACCTTTTCAGCGCAATTTAATGACATACTTGTCGATTTCTCTAAGAATATTGTCACACAAGAAACCCTCGATTTACTAGTAGCGCTTGCTAAAGAGTGTGAATTAAAATCGGCCATCAAAAGTAAGTTTGACGGCAAACCAATCAACGCTACAGAAGGCCGGTCGGTACTACATACCGCACTTAGAAACAAGTCAGAACGGCCGATTTTGGTCGATGGCAGTGATGTAATGCCCGAAGTTAGAAGTGCCTTGGCAAAAATGAAAATCTTTGCAGACAAAATTACTTCAGAGAGCTGGCTTGGATACACTGGAAAACCTATCAAGAGCATTGTAAATATTGGTATTGGTGGGTCAGACTTGGGTCCGGTCATGGTCACAGAAGCACTAAAACCTTATGCCACGCACGGTACTTCTACCTATTTTGTTTCTAATGTAGACGGATCTCACATCTCAGAAATCCTTAAAAAAGTAAATGCAGAAGAGACCCTCTTCATGATTGCCTCGAAAACATTTACCACACAAGAAACCATGACGAATGCCCATTCGGCCAGAACTTGGTTTTTAGAACAAGGAGCTTCAGAGGAGGATATTGCTAAACACTTTGTTGCACTTTCTACCAACGCAGAAGCTGTTGGCGGATTCGGAATTGACACAGCCAACATGTTTGAGTTTTGGGATTGGGTAGGCGGACGTTATTCACTCTGGTCTTCCATCGGGCTGTCAATCGCCTGTACCATCGGCTTTGATGATTTTGATGAACTTCTAACTGGTGCTTTTGAAATGGACGAACATTTTCAAAACGCAGATTTCCACGAGAACATACCTGTAATATTAGCACTACTAGGGGTTTGGTATGGCAACTTTTTTGGTAGCGAATCTGAAGCAATTTTACCCTATGACCAATACATGCATCGCTTTGCCGCCTACTTCCAACAAGGTAATATGGAGAGTAACGGAAAATGTATCGGTCGTGATGGAAAACCTGTCAACTATCAAACCGGACCGATCGTTTGGGGCGAGCCAGGAACTAACGGCCAGCATGCATTCTACCAGCTCATCCATCAGGGAACGAAATTGATTCCTTGCGACTTCATGGCTCCTGCGCAAAGTCATAATACTATTGGCGATCACCACACCAAACTACTATCCAACTTCTTCGCCCAAACCGAAGCCCTTATGATGGGAAAGTCTAAGGAAGAAGTTGTCAAAGAGTTAGAGGCTCAAGGAAAGTCTAAAACAGAAATTGAGGCACTAGCACCTTTTAAAGTATTTGAAGGCAATAAGCCCACAAACAGCTTCCTATTTAATAAACTTACACCCCGAGTATTGGGTAGTCTAATTGCCATGTACGAGCATAAAATCTTCGTTCAAGGCGTAATCTGGAACATCTATAGCTTTGATCAATGGGGCGTAGAACTCGGCAAAGTGCTGGCCAAACAAATATTACCAGAATTATCAGATGATGAGAAAGTGACGAGTCACGATAGCTCCACAAACGGTCTGATCAATGCATACAAGGAAATGAAAAAGTAATGAGTCAACAGAACTACTTATACCCACTTAAGTTTGATACCATTTTTAAAGAGAAAATCTGGGGAGGAACAAAAATCAAAGACGTTCTTCACAAGGATTTTGCGCCTTTGAAGAACTGTGGAGAAACATGGGAAATTTCTGGAGTACCTGGTAACCTCACGGAGGTATCTGAAGGAAATTTAAAAGGGCGGACCTTACCTGACTTAATCGCTGAATTCAAGCATGAACTGGTAGGCAAAAAAGTTTATGAGCAGTATGGAAATGAATTTCCACTACTGGTCAAGTTTATCGATGCCGCACAAGACCTCTCCATACAGGTTCACCCAGATGATAAATTGGCGAAAGCCCGTCACAACTCTTTAGGTAAAACAGAGATGTGGTATGTCTTTCAAGCCGATAAAGGCGCCAAACTAATCAGTGGCTTTAACCGTGACACTACGCAAGAAGAATACTTAGAATACCTCAATAGTGGTAAGCTAACAGACATTTTGAATTATGAAGACGTTCAAAGTGGCGACTGCTTTTATTTACCAGCGGGCAGGGTTCATACCATAGGAAAAGGCCTATTATTAGCTGAGATACAACAGTCTTCCGATGTGACCTATCGAATTTATGACTTTGATAGAACAGACGATGCAGGTAATAAACGAGAACTTCATACAGAGGAGGCGCTAGAAGCCCTAGACTATCAAAGCTACTCAGCGTATAAAACCAAATACACTCCCTGTTTAAATGAATCAGTACCCTTAGTCGAATCTCAATACTTTCAGACCAACCTTTTAGATTATACAACAGGTATCATAAGAGAGCACTATGAATCAGACTCTTTTGTCATATACACCTGCCTCGAAGGTGAAGCAGAAATTGTCACTCAGGGCCATAGTACAAAATTATCTATGGGAAATGCAGTTCTAGTGCCTCAAAAATTTCCAGAAGTACATATACGGGCGAAATCCGCTTTCAAAATGTTGGAAACCTTCATGCCTTGATCTATTTTTGGGGATGGCTGGAAAAAAGAATATGAAAATGTTTTCGGCCACGTTCTTAAATACGAAAGACAATAGCGTGGTCAAGAAAGAGTTTCTGGCGCGTAATCACACCTCTGCTCAAAGAAAGGCAAACAGACAAATAACGAAATATGTTCGTGTACTGACTGTTGAAGCCGTTGGAGATCATGAGAAACCGGCCTAATTTAGCGTGTATATGTGGCCCCGTGAGCGCGAAAGAACATGAGCATTCATTCTAATAAGACAGTTGAAGTAATTAACCTAGGTACTGATGACTACAAGTGTGTGTGGGATTATCAGGAATCTATATTCAAAAAAACGGTTGATCTAAAAATCTCTAACCGAAAAACTGAGTACCCGGAAGACCAGGTTTCTACTAGCAACTATCTTATTCTATGTGAACACCCTCATGTCTATACTCTAGGGAAAAGTGGTTCCATTGATAATTTGCTCCTTGACGAACAAGGACTAAAAGATCATTATGCCCAATTTTATCGAATTAACAGAGGCGGTGATATTACTTATCACGGTCCAGGTCAACTTGTGGCCTATCCAATTTTAGATTTGGACAACTTTTTTACTGATATCCATAAGTACCTGCGGTATCTGGAAGAAGCTGTGATTTTAACGCTCGCTGACTTCGGTTTGACAGCTGGAAGGATAGAGGGCTTAACAGGTGTGTGGATTGACTTCCAAGAAGGAGCGAAAGACCCACGAAAGATTTGCGCCATGGGTGTAAAATCCAGTCGCTGGGTAACCATGCATGGATTAGCGCTGAATGTCAACACAGACCTCTCCTACTTTGAACACATCGTCCCTTGCGGGATAGACGATAAGGCTGTGACCTCTATGAACAAAGAGCTCGGTAAGCACGTACACATGACCAAAGTTCAGGAAAGACTAACGCATCACATTGCGCAAATCTTTGAAATGGACATTACTACGGCTAATGAGCTCTAAAAATCTATATTCATATCTAATACCGGTATTCTTCCTAATAGCAATAATTAGTGCTTTTAGTCTCAGGGACAAAATCTTAAATAAACATCCGGTTCAAATAAGTATAGAGCATAAGCACAGAGGGGTTTGCTGGGTTGGTGGCTCTAGACTTGTAGACTCCACCATGATGAATGCACTAAGCAAAAATCATGTGAACTGGATTTCGCAAACACCATTTGGATGGCAAAGAGGCTATAACAACCCGCAAATTGGTAATAACATAGGCAACGAGCGTGCATGGTGGGGAGAAAGAGACGAGGGTCTTAAAGTAACCACCCGTCTCGCACGCGAAAGAGGTATTAAGACCATTCTAAAACCTCACATATGGCTCAGAGACAATGAAGGCAAGTGGCGAGGAGAAATTGCAATGGATTCTGAGGAAGACTGGCAAAAGTGGTTCGCTGACTACGAAAAATTCATTCTTCACTATGCCAGGTTAGCAGAAGCTGAAAACATGGAAATGCTCTGTATTGGTACTGAATTACATAAAACATGCATTGAGCGAGAACAAGATTGGAGAAAGTTGATCGCGAAGATCAGATCAGTTTACTCAGGTGACTTAACCTATGCGGCCAATTTCTCGCAAGAATTTGAAGAAGTAGCATTTTGGGATGAGCTGGACTATATTGGTGTGCAAGCATATTTCCCTGTAGCGACCAGCGAAAACCCAACCGTTGAAGAGGTAAGACAAGGATGGCAACCCCACTTAGAAAAGCTTGAAGCTTTCTCAAAGCGCTATCAGAAACCGATACTATTCACGGAAGCAGGTTATAAGAGCACCAAAAACTCAGGCATTGAACCTTGGGTTTGGCCTCAAAGACTAAGCGAAGAAGAGCGACAAACCATATATTCAGAAGAGGCACAAGCAACACTCTACGAGGCCATGTTTCGAGAAGTATTCGATAAGCCGTACATCGCGGGAATCCATCTTTGGAAATGGTACCCATCTCAAGAGAGAACATCTAGCAATACATCCGAAAGGCAAAGACAATTCTACAACATAGACTTCACCCCTCAGGGCAAGAAAGCCGAAGAAGTTATGGCAGAATGGTTTGCAAAATTCAGTCAATAACAATTCAATTTATATTTTTGCAGCATGAAGAAGGACATTCAAATGCCCAAAGTTACTGGCGTCAAGCTGTGCGTTGGAAAAAGCACAAATGAGTTAGGTGAAAGCGAATGGCATGTTTATTTGATCAACAAAAACTTGATTGAACTGACCAATGTTATGATTGTCTCCAAAGGATATGAAAGCTTGGAAAAAGACGCACGAAAAACCTCCACGCTCAGGCATATGATTGAGAAAGTTGAAGCACAGAACGTAGTAAAAGTTGAATCGATCAGCCCAGAGGTTTTTTCCTTCTACAATGAATTTTGGGTTAGCTACTACATTATCAATGAGGTTTTCGACAAGAAGTTTATTATTGAACCATTCCAAGAATTTGACTTAGACACCATCGAAGAAATAGAACTCCAAGGAAAGCTAGCCACTTGACTTCAATTAATTGATCTCATATATTGTAGAGAACGCGCATGAAAGATCTCCACAACATTCTATTTCTAGATATAGAAACAGTACCCACCCATCAAAGCTTTGACGAGCTCTCACCCCGTTTTCAAACCTTATGGACAAAGAAATCACAGTTTTTAAAAGGATCGGAAGACCTTTCGCCTCAGCAATGCTACGAACGGGCTGGCATATATGCTGAGTTTGGTAAAATCGTCACCATAGCGGTTGGCTACTTTGTACCACGAGAAGCAGAAGGCTTCAATTTTAGGATTAAGGCATTTTCAAACAATGACGAAAAGGTACTTCTGGAAGATTTCTCTACGCTGCTCAAAGAACATTTCAACTCCAAGAAGATTCGCCTGTGCGCCCATAATGGCAAAGAGTTTGATTTCCCCTACATCGGAAGACGTATGGTCATTAACCAAATCCCCATACCAGAATCGCTCAACCTAAGCGGAAAAAAACCTTGGGAAGTACCCCACTTAGATACCATGGAACTCTGGAAATTTGGTGACTACAAACACTTCACATCATTAGACCTATTAGCGGCACTTTTCGGAATAGAGAGCAGTAAAGATGATATTGATGGAAGTCAAGTGTACCATGTTTACTATGTAGAAAATGACCTAGAGCGCATTGCCAAATATTGCAAACGAGATGTCATGGTGTTAGCTCAAGTGTTCATGAGGTTGAATCAAATGCCATTGTTGACAAAAGATGAAATCACTATCCTTTAAAGTGCTCCTGAAAAGAAGAATTACTCTTTTTTATTTCTACTTTTAAATCAACACTATCCTCCTTTAATGGCTCGAAAACGAAAACCTCAGCATCACAAAAAATCAAAACATCAAGCCAACGGCAGTACCAAGGGAGTTGAACCTCTAATTGCTGAATTTCTTGCCAAAAATCCTGGTAGAGGCTACCAAATCAAACAAATTTTAAAGGCACTTGGCGTAAGAGACGTCAAGTCAAAAAAGCTAGTCTCTGATGCCATCTTCAGACTTGAAGACACTGGAGCCATCAAGAAACTTCGCAATGGATCATTTGCCATGGACCCAGGAGAGATGAAGACCTTAACAGGAGTGGTTGATAGTGTCAATGCAAGATTTGCCTATGTCACTGTTGAAGGAGAGCAAGATGAGGGAGATGTTTGGATTTCTGTCAACGACTTAGCAGGTGCGCTAGATGATGACAGAGTAAGTATCATCTTGAAGCCAAGCCGCCATGGCAAACATAGAGAGGGCAAAGTAGTAGAAATTCTTGATCGCAATAGGGAAGAGTTTGTAGGTAGACTTGAAATGTCTACCCGCTATGGCTTCGTTATTCCAGATTTCAAAAAGATGTTTCATGACGTTTACGTCCGTTTTGAAGACCTTAATGGTGCCAAGCACAATGATAAAGTCATTATAAAAATTACCCAATGGCCTGAAAGGGATAAGAAACCAGAAGGAATTGTAACGCGTGTTCTCGGAAAAGCTGGAGAACACAATGCAGAAATACACTCTATTATAGCTGAGTTTGGATTGCCTCTAGAGTTTCCTGAAGGGATAGAAGCGGAAGCCGAAACCATTTCTGACAAAATCACGGCAAAAGAAATTGCCAAACGTAAAGATTTTCGAGGAATCACCACCTTTACCATTGACCCTTTCGATGCCAAAGACTTCGATGACGCACTTTCTATTAATCCGTTACCTAATGGAAATACGGAAGTAGGTATTCATATCGCTGACGTCACCCACTATGTAGCGCTCGAAACTGCTCTCGAAAAAGAGGCCGTAGAACGCGCCACCTCAGTTTACCTAGTAGACAGAACCATTCCAATGCTTCCTGAGCGACTTTCCAATGGGCTTTGCTCTCTTAGACCTGATGAGGAGAAACTTACTTTTTCAGCAGTTTTCGAACTAGATGAAGAAGGTGATATAAAAAAGGAATGGTTTGGCCGAACGATTATCTATTCAGATAGACGCTTTACCTATGAAGAAGCACAAGAACGACTCGAATCTGGTGAAGGAGATTTTCACGAAGAAGTAAAAGCCCTAGATGTTTTGGCCAAAAAACTTCGCAAACAGCGGTTTAATAATGGAGCTGTAAACTTTGAAACCGTAGAGGTTAAGTTTCAACTTGATGAAAAAGGTATTCCACTTGGCGTGGTCCCAAAAGAGCGTAAAGATGCCCATATGCTGATTGAGGAATTCATGCTTATGGCCAACAAAAGGGTCGCTGAATTTATTTATAACAAAGGAAAAAAGGGAAATCCACCAACCTTTGTATATCGTTCTCATGATAATCCCGATCCCGAAAAACTAGACACTTTCGCCAATTTCGCCAGACGGTTTGGTCATCAATTAGATTTTGAAAAGCGAGGTACCTCTAAATCGCTAAACGGCCTGCTTGATGAAATTGAAGGAAAACCCGAACAGAACGTTTTGCAGCAACTGGCCATCCGTACCATGGCAAAGGCAAAGTATACAACCGAACCAAAAGGACATTTTGGGCTTGCATTCCCTCATTACACACATTTTACCTCGCCTATCAGGAGATATCCTGACATGATGGTTCATCGCCTGCTGCAGCACTACCTTGATGGTGGCAAGTCGGTAGACAAAGAAGCTTACGAAGAATTATGTTTGCATTCATCTGATCGTGAAAAACGTGCTGCCGATGCAGAGCGAGCTTCTATCAAATACAAGCAAGTACAATTTATGTCATTGGTGGAGAAGAAGGCTTTCGATGGCATTGTCAGTGGAGTTACCGAATGGGGACTCTACGTTGAGATTACCGAGACCAAATGTGAAGGCATGGTCCGTATTTCAGATATGGATGACGATTATTACGAATTTGACGAACAAAACTACCGTGTGATTGGTAGAAGAAACAAGCGAATGATTAGCCTAGGCGATAAAGTTAACGTTCGCGTTAAAGCCACCGACATAGACAGGCGAACCATCGATCTAATTTTTGCGGAAGATGACCAATAACCTTCAAGAGTTTGTTAACCAAATCAATAAACGACTCGAAGAATTACCATACGGAACAGAACCCAATGAACTTTATGATCCCATTAGATACATAATGTCCTTGGGCGGTAAAAGACTTAGACCAGTTCTAGTCTTATTAGCCTATCGTTTGTTTAAAGAAAACCATGATCAGATACTTGATCAAGCCATTGCTGTGGAAGTCTTTCACAACTTCACCTTAATGCATGACGACATCATGGATGATGCCCCTCTCAGAAGAGGACAAGCCACAGTCCATGAAAAATGGAATGAAAGCACCGCTATTCTTTCAGGAGATGTAATGATGGTGAAAGCCTATGACATGCTGATCGAAGCAGACGCAGATCTTAGGCAGGTGATTCAAGATTTTAACGCTTGTGCAGCTGGTGTGTGCGAGGGGCAACAGCTTGACATGAATTTCGAAAACCTGCCAACCGTTACAGAAGCTCAATACATCAACATGATTAGGCTGAAGACAGCAGTTCTTTTAGGTTTTAGTTTAAAATTAGGGGCCATGCTCGCAAAAGCCTCTCAAGATGAAGCAAACGCACTTTACGAGTTCGGTGTTGACATTGGCATTGGTTTTCAATTAATGGATGACCTGCTAGATGTCTATGCAGACCAAGCCAAGTTTGGCAAACAGGTTGGAGGTGATATCATTTCTAACAAAAAAACATTTTTGCTATTGAAAGCCCTAGAACTGGCCGATCAGACACAGTTAGAAAAGCTAAACGATTGGATTCGGGCAACGGATTTTGACCACGAACAGAAGGTTAAGGCAGTCAAAGACATCTACAATGAAATAGGTATTCGGGAGTTAACACTAGACAAAATGAATGAGTATTTCCAAAAAGGCTTTGATGCTTTAGAAAAAATCGAAGTAGCAGAAGAAAAGAAAAAGCCGTTAATTGAGTTTACCAATTACTTAATTAACAGAGATAAATAAATGGAAATTACTTACGGGCTAATGATTGCAATAGGCTTAATCACCTATTACGCATGGCAGCGCCCAGATGTGCATCGTAAACTGATGCTCAACCCCTACGCTACATTTCATAAACGCCAATTTGAGCGTTTGATCACCTCTGGATTTGTGCATAATAATGGCATGCACCTATTTATGAATCTGTTCACCCTCTATTTTTTTGGAGGAGCTATAGAGAGGATTTTTGCTGCTTATTTCGAAGATGCAGGAGGCTTCCTCTACATACTCTTATTCTTAACAGCAGTGGTAGTCGCTAATATTCACACCTTAATAAAGCATAAAGACAACCCAAATTATAACTCATTAGGTGCTTCAGGGGGCGTATCTGCTTTGGTAATGGCCTTTATACTATTCGATCCACTACAAGACCTTTGTCTTTATGCCATTGTATGTTTACCGGGTTATGTTTTAGGAATTCTCTTTATAATCTATTCCATCGTTATGGGAAAAAGAGGCGCAGATAATATCAATCACGATGCACATTTATACGGAGCCCTTTATGGTATTCTGTTTATTCTTGTTTTAAAACCCTCCATAATCTCTAATTTTATAGAAGTACTATTTTGATTAAATATTAAGAATCAAACCATGAAACATCTACTGCGGATATGCCTATTGGCCCTTATGAGTCACAGTTTATTAGGTCAAGGTGCTAACCAATCAGCTCGAAGCCTTACGGAAGTTAACCCTTTAGATACTCTATACGATGGTGGCTCAGAAGCCTTTGGCACCCTCTTAAGGCAAACACTATTGACCCCTCGATCTCTATTAGGCAGCAAGAATGGTGGTTTTGTTATTTTTGAAATATCCGTACAGTCTACAGGCGAAGTTTCCGCCAAAATGATGACCAAGTTTAGTGATGATACTGAAAAAAGTGTGATCAAATCTATCCAAGCTACAGTAAGTGGGTGGATTGTCCACCCGACTGATTATAAAGTCTATCAACCAGTCTTATTCAATCTATTCATCGAAGACCAAGCATCAGTTTCCAGAGGATTAAATATGTTTCCTGAAAAATTCGAGTACCCTATACTCCCATTGGTAACCCTCACCCATATGGGAATAACACGCTCTGTAAGAAGAGTGTCATCAACTCCTCAAGGAAGTCAAGCTACTGAAATACCCGAAAGTTTAGCAAATAAGGTAGGTCAAAAGACCAGTTCTGGAACCCTAGACGTTATGGTGGCTGAGGTGAATAAATTGAAAGACCGCTTAGTGATGAACCTTGAAAAAGGTAAGACTAAAAAAGCCTACAAAATTGTCAATGAAATACTAGCACTCAACCCCTTTAACAAAGCCCTTATCCAACAACGTAGAAGGCTTGAAAAAGAATTGGGTAAAGATGAGTACCGTGTATATGATATTCTTTGGCTTCAGGCCATGAATAATATGGGCTTGAACTAAATATTAAGGCTAATTTCCCCGATACTTAATCTTTTATAAAGGTTCACCTTGATAGCATTCTAGTGCCAATTTTCTTACTCCAAATAGCCTTACACAATTCTAATTTCGAAAGTTATAACAAGTTTCACAGCTATTCGCCTAGCCTATGAAAAAAAGTATCAGCCTAATAATGGCTATTTTGCTGTTAACCACCAATTGGTTTTGGACATTTTGGATTGACTTTCAGATAGCCAACTCCTATATAGCGATTTCATCAACCACAATTTTTAATCTACTTGCCCTTATACTAATCGTCTTTTATTTCACCAAGCACGTGCTTTTGAACCAGATTGATAGATCGGATAAAAAGCAGAGTAAAAAAAATGACTAGGTCGATAGCTAACAATGAAACAATCATTCTTCAAATCAGGCTATACAGTTGTATTACTACTCTTCTTGACCATCCTATCATTTCAGTATTTCCTTTACTGGAGCCCTAAAGCTCAAAAAAGCTGGGCAAACGTAACCAATACGGAACTCATACAGCCAGGCATGAATGCTAAACAAGTAGTAGATATCATGGGAGCTCCAGACCAAATCAATAAACTGGACAGTAATTCTGGCAAGTTTGAATACTATTATAGCCCACCTTTCTTGGCATCTGATGGCATTTATATTGTGATGGACAAAGACAGTCTAGTCAATGGAATTGTACCCTATGAGTGATATTAGAGTGTCACTCTATTTAAGATTCTAATTAGTTTTTATAAGATGCGATTCAGAAATTTGTTATTAATTCAGCTGATACTTCATTTACCCCAATTTGGTATGTCCCAAGGATTAGATTTTCAAGAACAAGCACTAACCATAACACTTGATGAACTCACCAACAATGAAATACCAGATGAGATATGGGATTCTTTAGAGCTAACTGAACTTAGCATACAAAAAACTCAACCGAAGCCCGGGTGGAAAACCTACCCCCCTTTGTCTTGGTATAAAAGTGTAGAATTTACTCCTCCGTATTGGGTCCTCTCAAATAAAATTGGTCAGTTAAGAAGCCTAAAGACCTTGTCGATAGTAGACCTAGATTTACGCACCTTACCTGATTCTATCATTCATCTAAGTAAATTAGAGCACATCAATTTGTCGTTTAATAAAATTGACTTGGGATTTGAACTTGATAAGTTCCGACAACTCAAAAGCCTCAAGCGACTTACTGCATATGGCAATCACTATGATGAGGCTGTCATTCAAGCATTTAAATCTGAATTTCCTAACATCTTGGTTGAGTATAAAGATGAAAACAACTAAGGAGTATACCCTCGATATATTAAAAAGACATTACCCCAAGAACTTAGATTACGACAAAGATTTTACCGCATACATTAGAACTTCAGAGTTCAAGTTACTCTATAAGGCGACAGGCGATTTCCATGGTACTCAACCTATTTTTGAGGAAAAAGTCAATCAATTGAATAAAGACTTAGGACTGAATTTTTACAGGCAAATGCCCGGCCATTTAGATCGATGCATATCATTTCAAATGAAAATAGCAGGGCTTGAAAATCATCGGGTAAACTTAGACATCAGTGCTATAGCACCCTTATTTGCTCTATTCGTAATTGAGAGAAGATTTGACCAACAAGGTTTCGAAAAAGCATCCTTTAACAGAGAAGACATGCTCGAAGAAATGCGAGCCATAACCGCACACACCAGTTACCATTTCTCTCATGATTTCAATAAATTCCGCCTATCCGATGACATGAGAACTCTGAGCTCTTACATAACTGATCATTGGAACCGGCATCCCTTACCAATTCAGTTATACAACGAGAAAGCAAACTCGTTTTCATTTGATAATTCAAATGGAGCACTGACATTTTACGAGGCATTATTTCAATCTAGCCCCATGATTCAATAAAGTCACCTGAGTTGGCTACAAAACAAAAAACCCTGACGGAATTTCCATCAGGGTTTCAATATTATATGTCTTAAAGCTTAAGCCTCAGCAGCTTCCTCAGAAAAAGGAACTACAGAAACATAAGATCTATCTTTTCTACCTTTTTTGAACTCAACCGTACCATGCTTGAGCGCGAACAAAGTATGATCTTTGCCCATCCCTACATTAGTACCTGGGTGGTGTTTTGTTCCTCTTTGCCTTACAATGATGTTACCTGCAATTGCAGCCTGACCACCATAAATCTTTACACCTAGTCGTTTCGATTCTGATTCACGACCGTTATTCGAACTACCTGCTCCTTTCTTATGCGCCATGGTATATCTTATTTAGAAATGTTTTCGATTAAGACTTTAGTGAATTGCTGGCGGTGGCCATTCTTCACTTTGTATCCTTTCCTTCTCTTCTTCTTAAAGACGATCACTTTGTCGCCCTTTACATGTCCGATGATTTTACCAGACACCTTAGCACCCTTTACTAAAGGAGCACCAACTTCTACTTTACCTGCATTGTCAAGTAACATTACGTTACTGAACTCTACGGAAGCGCCTTCTTCGCCCTCCATTAATGGAGCGTATACGAATTGGTCTTGCGTTACCTTGAACTGCTTACCTGCTATATCTACTATTGCGTACATTTGAATGTTTTTCAAAAACGGACTGCAAAGGTAATAGAATGTTAGCGAAAAACAAACCGAATCAAAACCATAAATGCAAGAGAATTTTCAATATTAAATTTTCATTTTTTTTTGTGCCGCCATACGATTGAAAATCGAATAAGTTTTAGTGTAAGCTCACTCCCACAGCCTTCTATCTTACAGTTAGTTAAGGTACTTTTGGAAACCGATTACATAAGTCGAATTACTAAATATTTAGCGTTGATTTTTCAGCCAGTTTTTGTAATATTTGTTGGAGGTTACGACCCCAATAAACAACCTATCTTCTGGTCGAGGTCTTACTCCCAAGAGTATCAAGACTTTAGCCAGAGTCTCTTAAAAAACTTAGAGAATTCCTCAAAGGTTCGCCTTTGATTATGTGTGTTTATGTGAAGAAGTTTGACTTCTTCCGCGTGACTTGTATTATTTCGACCCCAATAACTAAAGATCGACATGAGTGAGCTGACAACAGCAGTGCAGGAGCCCCTATTAAAGGAAAACAAGAACCGATTCGTTCTATTCCCAATTCAACACGATGATATCTGGCAGTATTATAAAAAAGCGGAAGCTAGTATATGGACTGCGGAAGAAATTGACCTTCACCAAGACCTTACAGATTGGAATGACAAACTCACAGAAGACGAAAGATACTTTGTTAAGCATATCCTAGCCTTCTTTGCCGCTTCTGATGGCATTGTCAATGAAAATTTGGCTGAAAACTTCGTGAATGAAGTACAGTACACCGAGGCAAAGTTCTTCTATGGATTCCAGATTATGATGGAAAACATCCATTCTGAAACTTACTCTCTATTAATAGACACGTATATAAAAAATCCACAAGAAGCCAACGAGCTTTTCAATGCTATCGAAACATTCGATGCCATTAAGAAAAAGGCAGACTGGGCATTGAAGTGGATCGAATCTCCTTCGTTTGCTGAAAGACTAATAGCCTTTGCAGCAGTAGAAGGTATATTCTTCTCAGGTAGCTTCTGCTCCATTTTCTGGTTGAAGAAAAGAGGCCTAATGCCAGGCCTAACTTTCTCTAACGAATTAATTTCTAGAGACGAAGGGCTTCACTGTGATTTCGCTGTTCACTTACACAATGAGCACTTGATTAACAAAGTACCTCAAGAAAGAATCAAAGAGATCATCATGGATGCGCTGGAAATTGAGAGAGAATTTATTACTGAATCTCTACCAGTACGATTGATTGGCATGAATCAAGATTTGATGTCTCAGTACCTAGAGTTTGTAACAGATAGACTGTTAGTAGAACTCGGTTGCCCAAAAGCATACAATTCGACCAACCCATTTGATTTCATGGAGATGATATCACTACAGGGAAAGACTAACTTCTTTGAAAAGAGAGTTGGAGATTACCAAAAAGCAGGAGTCATGAAAGATAAAGACGACACCTCGGATTCACGAGCATTGTCTTTTGACGCAGACTTCTAAAGAAAAATATTTAATACCCCCAAACCCCAATAAATAATGTTAGTAGTTAAAAGAGATGGTAGACGCGAGTCTGTCAAATTCGACAAAATCACCGCCCGTGTCGAAAAGCTCTCGTATGGCTTAGACTCCAACTTTGTTGAGCCTATCGATGTAGCTAAAAAAGTTATTGAAGGGCTGTTCGATGGTGTAAGTACACCAGAGCTAGACAATCTAGCAGCAGAGATTGCAGCTACCATGACAGTTCAGCATCCGGATTATGCTAAACTGGCCGCTAGGATTGCAATTTCAAACCTTCACAAAACAACCAGCAAGTCTTTCTCAAATACCATGAAGAGGCTCTACACTTATGTAGATCCTAAGACTGGTGAAAATGCTCCATTGGTTTCAAAAGAAACGTATGGCATAGTAAAGAAAAATGCTGCCGTACTTGACTCAACAATTATCTACGATCGCGACTTCAGTTATGATTACTTCGGTTTCAAAACCTTAGAGCGTTCGTACTTGATGAAGTTAGACGGTAAAATCGTTGAACGTCCTCAGCACATGCTCATGAGAGTAGCTGTAGGTATTCACGGTGAAAACCTCGAAAACGTAATAGAGACGTACCACCTTCTTTCTGAAAAGTGGTTTACGCATGCTACACCTACCCTATTCAACGCAGGAACACCTAAGCCTCAGCTTTCTTCATGCTTCTTGTTAACAATGAAGGACGACAGTATTGATGGTATCTATGATACTTTAAAGCAGTGTGCTAAAATCTCTCAGTCTGCAGGTGGTATTGGTCTAAGCATTCACAATGTGAGAGCCAAAGGATCATACATCAAAGGAACTGGTGGAGTATCTAACGGTATCGTTCCGATGCTAAGAAACTTTGACATGACCGCTCGTTATGTAGATCAAGGAGGAGGAAAACGTAAGGGATCTTTCGCCATGTACATAGAGCCTTGGCATGCAGATATCTTCGACTTCCTTGACTTGAAAAAGAACCACGGTAAAGAAGAGCTTAGAGCAAGAGATTTATTCTACGCTCTTTGGATCCCAGATCTTTTTATGAAAAGAGTGGAGGCCAATGAGGATTGGACATTGCTTTGTCCTAATGAATGCCCAGGTCTTTCCGATGTTTATGGTGACGAATTCGAGAAACTATATGAGAAATACGAAAGAGAAGGCAAGGGTCGTCAGACTGTAAAAGCACAAGACCTTTGGTTCGAAGTATTAGAATCTCAGATTGAAACTGGTACCCCTTATATGTTGTATAAGGATGCGGCCAACAAGAAATCAAACCAGAAAAATTTAGGAACGATTAAATCGTCTAACCTATGTACTGAAATCATTGAGTACACGGCACCTGACGAAGTAGCAGTATGTAACCTAGCATCTCTTGCACTACCTATGTACGTGAATGAGGAAACAGGTACTTATGACTTCCAGAAGCTATATGATGTAACCTACGTAGCCACCAAGAACCTGAACAGGGTAATTGATGTGAACTACTACCCAGTGCCAGAAGCTAAAAACTCTAATATGCGTCACAGACCAATAGGTTTAGGCGTACAAGGACTCGCTGACGCATTTATCTTAATGAGAATGCCGTTTGATTCTGCTGAAGCAAGAAAGCTGAACAAGGATATCTTTGAAACGATCTATTTCGCAGCAATGACCGCTTCTAAAGACGAAGCAATCATTGACGGCCCTTATGAAACGTTCAAAGGTTCTCCAGTATCAAAAGGCATCTTCCAGTACGATATGTGGGGTGTTACGCCAGATTCAGGGCTTTGGGATTGGGATAGCCTGAAGAAAGAGGTGAAGAAACATGGTGTGAGAAACTCACTACTTGTTGCTCCGATGCCAACAGCTTCTACTTCTCAAATTCTGGGTAATAACGAGTGCTTCGAACCTTACACTTCGAACATTTATACGAGAAGAACACTATCAGGAGAGTTCGTTATTGTAAACCAACACTTGATGAAAGACCTGATTAAATTAGGTTTATGGAGTGCGGATATGAAGAACAAATTGATCGCTGCACAGGGGTCAGTTCAAAACATACCAGACATACCTCAAGACATCAAAGACTTGTACAAAACAGTATGGGAAATTTCTCAGAAATCTGTAATTGAAATGTCAGCAGACAGAGGAGCATACATTTGTCAGTCACAGAGTTTGAACATCCATATTCAAGATCCAAACTTTGGTAAGTTGACTTCTATGCACTTTTATGCTTGGAAGAACGGCTTGAAAACTGGTATGTATTACTTAAGATCAAAAGCAGCCACAAGCGCTATCCAATTCACTGTAGACAAAGCGGCAGCTAGTATGCCGACACCAACTGCAGCAGAACTGGAACAAAAAGCAGCAGATATGGCTTGCTCTATAGATAATCCTGACGGCTGCGAAGCCTGTGGTAGTTAGTAATATCGGGGTTGATTACTACTAACGTAGAATCCCTGGCCGGGCGGTCAGGGATTTTTTTATGCCTTTAAAAGAACGATTATTTAACAAATCACACCTCTCTTATCCACCATCCTTAGATTGAGTATGTGTGGCCTATTCCGCCAACTTCCATCTGGTTGTGGGCTTAAAATCCAAATTCCACACAGTGATTTATCTTATTCAATTTTATAAATGCAACATTGTTGCATTTATAAAATTTTGTATCTAAAATTGTGCATGGATAAACCTAACAAGTATTCCCCAGCACTTGACGACTGGGGAATCAGAGCATCACTTCTTTGCTCAATACACTGTGCACTTATGCCCATCCTAATTCTCTCCTCAGTAATGGTCGGTTGGCAGGTAGAACAGTTAGAAAGGTTAGAATCACCTTTATTCTTGATCGCAGCGATCATTGGCTTGTTGAGCATATTCCAAACTTACTTCAATCAGAAAAAAATCCGGCCAGTTCTACTTCTAATGATAGGCCTTATCTTAATATTAACAGGAGGTATTGTGCATACACTTTGGCTTGAGACATCACTTCGCGTAAGTGGCTCTCTTTTCATAGTTTTTGCGCATCACACCAATAAGAGAGTGACAAAACAATCAGCATGAAAACTAAATTAGCCTTCCTACTCATCAGTCTCGCAAGTGTTCTACTAAGTCAAGAACCTGAAGGATGGGAAATATTTGATAAGGTGACTTTTGAGGCCAGGTATTTCGAAGAAATTGACTCCTATTTCGAGGTACCTACGTTCAATAAAGAGCTTCTTGCCTTGGAGAAAACAGAAGTAACGCTCTCAGGTTTTTACATTCCTCTAGAGTTAGACTCCGTATTTGTGTTATCTGCCATGCCATTTAGCTCTTGTTTCTTTTGTGGAGGCGCGGGCCCCGAATCCATTGCAGAAATTCAGTTCAAGGAATTTCCTAAGCGACTTGAACCAGATGAATTCGTGAAAATTAGAGGCACTTTAAAACTGAATAGAACGAACATCGAACACATGAATTTCATTTTACAGGATGCCAAATTCATAAAATAATGCGATTAAAAAGCCTTGTATCCTTGATAGCTATCGTCCTTCTCGCCTCCTGCAAACCTGATAGAAGCGATAGACAATGGTTGGCAGAAAAGGCCTATGAAAAGCAAACAACTGCCATTGCACTAATAGCCCAACTAGAAGAAAGGCTTGAATCATCGGCCTTTCACCATAGAGACAGTTTGCTTAAGGCCATCGAAACCCTCAAAGAAAGCCTCATTGAAATCCCCGGCCATACGCTAGACCTTACCCGCCATGAAGGGCACAATCATAGCCATGCTAACATCGCCTTAAGCGCAGAAGAGATTTACAATGTGCAAGAAGATTTGCTCAATCAGCTCAATCAAATCAAAATCATACTCGATAACTCATGACTAAACTACCCGTAACTGTTCTCTCAGGCTTTCTAGGGTCTGGTAAAACCACCTTACTTAATCACGTACTGCATAACAAAGAAGGCTTGCGCGTAGCCGTCATCGTGAACGATATGAGCGAAGTAAATATCGATGCAGAGTTGGTAAAGCAAGGCAATACCCTGAGTCGAACAGATGAGAAACTCGTAGAAATGAGCAATGGCTGCATCTGCTGTACCCTTCGCGAAGACTTAATCGAAGAAGTGGCCAAACTCGCACTCGAGAACAGGTATGACTATCTTTTAATAGAGAGTACTGGTATTTCAGAGCCACTACCAGTCGCCCAGACCTTTTGGTTCGAAAGTGAAGAGTTAGAAGTAAATCTATCTGACGTGTGCCAGCTAGATACCATGGTTACGGTAATAGACGCCTTTAATTTCTTAAAAGACTTTGGCTCAGCAGATACTTTAGCGAGTCGGAAAATGAACGATGAAGCGGAAGACAATAGGACGATAGTGGACCTACTGACCGATCAGGTAGAGTTTGCTGATGTCATTTTGATTAATAAAACTGACCTAGTAAGTAAGTTAGACTTAAAGATTCTCAAGGATATACTTTCTAATCTAAATCCTGGCGCAAAAGTCATAGAATCGGAGTTCGGCAAAGTTGCACTGAACAAGGTATTAGGCACAGACAGTTTCGACTATGATACAACATCTCAGTCTGCCAGTTGGATAAAAGAATTAGAAACTGAACATATACCAGAAACAGAGGAGTATGGTATTACCTCATTTGTCTTTTCTGACCAACGGCCTTTCCATCCAGAACGATTCTGGCAATACGTCTCACTACTATGGCCCTCGAATATAATTCGGAGCAAAGGCCTATTCTGGATTGCTTCCAGACCCGACCATGCCTTATCTTGGGGGCAGGCAGGCGGATCACTTCGATCAGACTCAGCTGGTGTTTGGTGGTGTTCAATGCCATTTGAACAAAGAACTCAATATGAGTCATTTGTTGAAAACA
The DNA here is from genome assembly GCA_964352205.1 of uncultured Roseivirgaceae bacterium. Taxonomy (GTDB): domain Bacteria; phylum Bacteroidota; class Bacteroidia; order Cytophagales; family Cyclobacteriaceae; genus Roseivirga. The sequence continues at coordinate 1,309,505 of CAYGQO010000001.1, read as the reverse complement.
GAGCACAAATAGAATCCGGTTGGAGCAAATTGTTTGGAGACCGAAAAAATGAATTAGTAATCATAGGTCAAAATCTTGACCAAGATCAAATCGAGTCAGAATTGCAGCAATGCCTTTGCACAGATCAAGAGCTTGACGCCTGGCGACAGGGTAAAAACTTTATCGATCCATGGCCAACTTATACGCATTAATGAAAAAGTTAGCACCTCTTATTATTTTATTAGCCCTGCTCTCATGCAATGCTACAAACAAGCTAGGTTACAGTAACAAGACCAGACTTTGGAATCTTAAAAATCTATCCTCCAAGGAATTGAAGATGGCCAATGATTTACTCGGTTATGGTTTAGAGCATGAAGCACTTTATTCACTGCTTGACACATTGAAACCCATAAGCAGCCTTGGATTTCCTCTGTCATATCCTTTAGCCAAGGCAGGAGAAATGAAAGATGGAGATAGAGACATAGTTGACTTAGGCTCAGATTCTGTCCAAATGGCCTTGAATGAATTGAAAAGTTGGAACCGGATTCTAAAGGCACTTTCTACAGATGATCTCGAGTTTTCTTTAATTCCGTTTAAGAAAACGTGGCAAGGCAAGAGAAATCTACAAATAGTTGTTTGTCAAAAAGACCTATTGGCAAAGCTGATCAATCAAAAGTCTGAGTTTTTTGGTCAATGGGGCTTCACGTCAAACTCGAATGTGAGCACGGTCCTTACCGCTTTAGAATTTGAAGATAGAAACGATCGCTACCGTGCCTACGGCTATTTATTTGGATATCCCGAACATGCTGTAGACTTCTTTGTAAATGCATCCATCTCAGAGGAAGAGACAGGAGAATTCGTTCAGCGTGACTTCTTTAGAATGCCTGTTGCCATTGGTAAGCGAGGATACTTTACCTATGCAATCCCCAAAGGGTATATCCCTGATCAAAAGGATTCTTCGATATATCATTTGGCAGCTGCTAGCCTAAAGCGGTACGAGCTACTTAAGTCAAAGTATATCAATTCTGAAAAACAAGTCGATGCCCTCCGTCTGATCTCAGATTATTGGTAAAACATCTTTTCCGACCAATAAAACAACCATTCAACCATTCCTAAAATCAGTACAATTCATTTTTGCATCATTGTTGCATTAATGAATCAATACTTCTTATTTGCATCATTGTTGCACAAATAAAAAACATGTTACACGCAGTCAATCTTACCAAAAAATATCAGGACACGTTAGCCCTGGATGACCTGAGCCTAACCATTGATGCAGGTGATATTTACTGTCTGTTAGGTGCAAATGGTGCTGGTAAATCAACTACCATAAATCTTTTTCTAAACTTTATCGAACCTACTTCTGGAAGGGCCATAATAGATATGGTCGATGTGGTCAAAGAACCACTAAAGACCAAAGAGGTAATCGCCTATATACCCGAAAACCTGAATCTCTATGGAGAACTAACAGGGCTAGAAAACTTAGAATACTTTGTTGGCCTATCTAAAAAACGTTACAGTAAAGATATACTTATCGGCTTTTTGAACGATGCCGGATTACAGTCTGAAGCACATGCACATAGAGTAAAGAAATATTCTAAGGGAATGCGCCAGAAAGTAGGAATAGCCATTGCGCTAGCCAAAAAGGCCAAAGCACTACTACTGGATGAGCCCACATCAGGTTTAGACCCAAAAGCCAGCAATGAGTTTTCTGAACTTTTAGTAAAGCTCAGTGATCAGGGTGTCGCAACGCTAATGGCAACACACGATCTCTTTAGAGCAAAAGAAACTGGAACCGATATAGGGATAATGAAATCGGGGAAATTAGTTGAGCAATTGTCTACCCAAGACATCGCTCACAGCGAGCTAGAAAAATTGTATCTGCACCATATGAATAATTGAATATGATACTTCATATAGCTAAAAAAGAAATTAGAGAGACAGTTCGCTCCGGCCAGTTCAAATGGATGATAGCCGTAGTTGTCGTACTCTGTGCTGTTGCCATTCTCATTAGTCAGAAGAACTGGGAAGCTAAAAATCTAGAAAGACAACAGGCTGCCGAGAATACCAGAACACTTTGGCTAGCTCAAGGTGCCACAAACCCCCACAATGCCGCCCATTACGGTACTTTTGCTTTCAAGCCACAGTTTCCTTTATCGCTGCTTGACCCAGGAGTTGAAAAGTATACTGGAGTCTCCATTTTTCTTGAAGCGCATTCTAGAAATGAGGCAGATATGGTAGCAGCAGCAGATCAAACTGGCCTCTCACGGTTTGGTGATCTTACCCCAGACTTTATTCTACTTTTCATTATTCCGCTGCTGATTATTGTGTTTGGTCACCAGTCTATTACTCGCGAAAAAGAGGGTGGAATGCTAAGAATTATTAAGTCGCAAGGTGTCAGCAATTGGCAACTGGTTTTAGGTAAATGGTTGGGCAATTATTTACCTATTCTTCTGCTAACAACCGGTTTTTTTGTTTTGGCAGCGCTGCTTATCTCAGACTTTAATTGGAAATTTCTGGTAATCATGTGGTTGGTATATCTAGCCTACTTTGCCATTATTAACGCTATTACCCTGGTTGTCTCCTCATTGGCAGCTAACTCGGGTATTTCATTGGTTACACTTTTAGCAATTTGGATTGTGAGCTGTCTGGCGGTCCCAAAGATCGCCAGCAGCTACACCAATGAAAAATACCCCTATCCTACACGTCAGGAATTTGAGATCGCTGTGGCCGAAGACAAAACGAAAGGTATTGATGGTCATGACCCTTGGAGTGAAGCTTCCAAAAAACTGGAAGAAGAGACGCTTAAAGAATATAATGTCGACAACCTCAAAGACCTTCCCTTCAATTTCGATGCATTCCGCATGCAAAAAGGAGAAGAACATGAGGCAGCTATCTATTTCAAGCATAACGAAAGACTGAAAGAGATATACGAAAGTCAAACAGATGTATATAGAAGACTCGCAGTCTTTTCTCCCTTCCTTCCCACACGATTCATGTCCATGGCACTAGCAAATACTGATTATGCCACGCATTGGAGTTTCTCCGACAAGGCAGAAAAGCATAGGGTAGAAATGCAAAAAGTATTGAATACTGATTTCGCTGAAAATTCTAAGCTTGGAGAGTGGAATTATCAGGCCGATGCCTCGCTTTTAGCTGAAATACCGGAGTTTAAATACGATGCCCCAGCATTTACGGAAGTCATGATTGCTGGCCAAAGCAACTTATTTATTCTTACAACTTGGCTAGTTATCTCTTTCGGTTTATTGTTTCTCTCTGCAAGGCGCCTATAGCATGTTAGTCCAAAATATCCTTCATGAAATAAAGTTGTTAAGCAGAAACTATTGGTTCGTTTCTCTCACTCTGGTGATCACTGTACTAAGTATTTATGCTGGGCTTAATGGCTCAGGGCAGTTTGATAAAAGACAAGCAAATCTGAAACAAGCTGTAGAGCAACAAGCGGAAAAAGTTACTGATGTAAAAGGAATAGCAGACGCTGTAGAGAAGGGACGTCAGCACCCTAGGGCTTATAGGCTGTCGCCAATGAATTATTCCATTGCGATTGGGAATCTAGCGGTCATGCCTGCAGAGAATTTAAGTAAGCTTGCCATAGGGCAAAGTGACTTGTATACGCATCAGATGACCATCTCTTCGAGAGAAGACCTTGCAACTATGAGCTTTAACGAATTGAACAACCCTGTTCAACTTTTATTCGGCAACTTTGATTTGAGCTTTGTTTTGGCCTACCTCATACCGCTCCTCATCATTGCTTTCACCTATAACCTCAAATCACAAGAGATAGAAACTGGAAGGTTCAGACTACTTGCCTCTAACCCTATTGATATTAATCTATGGTTACTTCAGCGATATATCGTCAGGTTCATTGCATTGAGTATCATCGTTACAGTAGTATTAGTAATAACGATGAGCCTGATTGCCATTGACTTCAACTCGAAACTGCTCGAGTTTTTCGCACTGACATATGCCTACACAGCGTTCTGGTTTGCACTAGCATTCTTAGTGAACGTATTCGGGTCTTCATCGGCCCGAAATGCTGTTTCTTTGCTCTCTTTATGGATTGTACTGGTACTCATAGTTCCAACAGTAATCAACCAAATGGCCAATACCATTTACCCCATTCCTTCTCGAGTTGCACTACTCAACGAAATCAGAAGTACTAAGAAAGAACTAGGTAAAGAGCAGGATAAAGTATTAGATGAGTACTTAAGGAATCATCCAGAACTCATTAGAAATGAGGGAGAGAATGCCTACGGATACTGGCAGGGCTTTTATGCAAGCCAAGAAATGACCGAAAAAAGACTTGAGCCGCTCATTAGCGTATTTGACAAACAGCTAGACCGGCAACAAAATTGGATAAAGGCTTGGGGCATATTAAGTCCTGCAGTGGTGTTTCAAAATGGTGCCACTCAATTGGCAGGTACCTCATCATTACATTATAATGCCTTTAAAAATCAGGTTAAGGACTTTAGCATTCAATGGCGCGACCACTTTCTTCCGTTTGTTTTCGATAACAAAACGTTGGTAAAAGCGGACCTCGATCAACTACCCAAATTCGAGTTTGAAACAGAGTCCATTAGACTCAGTGCCTTTTTTAACGTAATGGTCTTGTCACTTTTTGCTTTGCTATTGAGTGTAACGGGAGTCTTCTATAAAAAGAGAAAGCAATCAGTCCTAACGAGCTAAAGTGAAGCAGTCTATATTTTTCTTTTTCCTATTGGCGCTAACTCCATTTTTTTTAGCACAAGCACAAGAGACAGATGCTAATTTTCCTCCTCCAGAAAATCCTCCCGAGGTTAGGGCCATTAAGAGCAGTACGCCAATAAAAGTAGATGGTAAGCTTGACGAAGCTTCGTGGCAGCTCGCACCGTGGGTTACTGATTTTTTTAGAAGAGAGCCTCGACAAGGGGGACCAATAAAATATGCTACCAAGGTCAGGGTTCTTTATGACGACAAGTACCTCTACATTGGAGCTTTCTGTCAAGACACATTAGGTGCAGCTGGTATTCGAGTCCAAGACTTAAGAAGAGACTTTGAATGGGGCGAAAATGACATTTTTGGAGTTTCTCTTGACCCACAAAATCTCAAACAGTATGCACAGGCCTTTCAAACTACACCTTACGGTAACCAACGAGACTTCCAGAACTTCAATGGTAATAATTTTGATAGCGGATGGAATACACTTTGGAAAGTAAGGTCATCTAGAACTGAAAATGGCTATTATACCGAATTTGCCATCCCCTTTAAATCGTTAAGATATAATATGCCCAAAGATGGCGAACTTTTAGAATGGGGCATCACCTTCGTAAGGTATGCCAGAAGAGACATAGAGGTTTCTACCTTCCCTGCGATACCGCAATCATTTACCCCTTATCGCATGACTTATGCCGCTAAGCTAACAGGTATAGAAGCGCCACTCCCTTCGGCAAATCTTCGTGTTGAACCTTATAGTCTATATCAATATGAAAAGGTTAATGATGAGGGAAATGAGTCATCAGAAGGCACTTTTAAACTAGGTGGTGACATCAAATGGGCCATTAACCCCAAGTCAGTTTTGGATGTCACCTTCAATACAGACTTCGCGCAAGCAGACCTCGACAGGGCTGTGAACAACCTTGAAAGGTTTAATATCTTTTTCCCTGAGCAAAGACAGTTTTTTCTTGAGAACTCCGGTATTTGGTCAGGCAGCTCGCAGCGTGCCATCCGTCCTTTTTTTAGTCGTAGAATTGGTCTTCAGGGTGAGTTTAATGCCCAAACGGCTCCAATTGAAATTGGGGCTCGATTCACCCAACGAACCGAAAAGGAAACTTTTGCAGGCCTATTAGTGCGACAAGGTAATACAGACAACTCCGCCACTGCCAATTTCGGGGTGCTGCGATACCTCAAAAACTATGGAAGAGAAAACAATATAGGCGTTATGGTAACCCATCGGCTAGACGAGGCAAATGAAAGCTTAGGTTTAGCTTCTAATAAAAATACTACTATCACAGTGGACGGACAAATCAGGCCCTCGAGCGAATGGGACATTCAATACCTAGCGAGTGCTTCAATAGACGAAACGACAGGAAATACGGGATTCGCTGGAAGAGCTTTTGCTGGCAAAAGAACCAACAAGTATTATTTTGGCTGGCTAACCGAGTACATCGATGATCAATACGATACAAAAATGGGTTTCATTCGGCAGAGTAATCTCGTAAGTCATAACCCGGGAGGGTACTTCATTTTAAGGCCTAAAGGTGACTTCATTCGCCGCTGGGATCCAGGAATGTTTGTCACTTATAATCATGATGCCACTCAGCTATCTGGTTTTCAGCAAGCAAGCCTCTACATTTTTCCAGTGTTTTTATGGTTTAAAGACAATAGTTTTTTAGAAATGTCAGTAATTCCTACTTGGCAAAACATCAATTTCAATTTCGCTCCTTTAGGTATAGAAATAGCTCTCGATGATTATTTCTATACAAGAAACGTGATAAAATTCAATACTGATCAGTCAAAAAAATGGTCTTTCAGCACCGGTTACAATTGGGGGGAGTTTTACAGCGGAAAACGTCAAACCTTAAATTCAGGGGTAAGAGTGGCTCCAAACCCACACGTAGCTTTCACTTTTAATTATGAGTATAACAGGCTCAGGGGGCTGGGCAACAACGATGAAAACCTTGAAACACATTTGAGTACAATGGGTGCACGCGTTGCGGCCAATCCAAGACTACAACTCTCTACCTTTTACCAATACAACACCTTTGATGAACAAGGCCGTTGGAACGTACGGTTTAGTTGGGAATATCAACCCTTATCATTTCTTTACCTCGTGTTCAACAGCAATACCATTGATACATTAGAAAGGGACCTTCAGCAACAGCAGACCATTGCGAAGATTACTTTTCTTAAGCAGTTTTAATCAACACCCCTCGCAATCCTCTCCATCTTCTTCAAACTCTAAGGTCGAATGCTTAATGTTAAGATCGGCCAGCAAGAGCTTCGCCCGAGACTTTATATCCACTAATTCTCTCAAAGAGTACACTTTGTCAAGTACCACATGGGCTGAAAGCACGTGATAAGCACCATCCATAGACCAAACATGGCAATCATGTACATCAATAATTTCTGGTAAGGACTTCAAGCCTTCTTGAATGGCTGGAATATCTACGTCTTGTGGAGTAGTCTGAAGGATGATTGAAAAACTTTGCTTCAAGTTTTTGATCACATTATAAATTATGAAAATCCCGATCAATACAGAAAGTAGGGGGTCGATGAATTGCCAGTCTAAATACATAATCAACAGACTTCCTAGCAATACTGCCACCCAGCCTAATACATCCTCCAAGAGGTGAAGTCTTATGACTTTCTCGTTCATTGACTTCCCCCCTTTCAAACGAAACACAGCAGCACCATTCACAATCACGCCAAAAATGGCAATGATCAACATCCCTTTTTCATCTACCTCGCCAGGATTCATAACCTGAGGGACTGCTTGACTAATAATGATGACTGAACCCACCAATAATATCGCAGCGTTTATAATCGCTCCAAGCAGAGAGAATCGTTTATAACCATAAGTAAATTTTTGATTACTGTCTTTATTGTCGGAAAGATGTTGAAAGTACCACGACATCCCAATGCTTAAGCTATCGCCAAAATCGTGAAGCGCATCTGAGAGAATAGCCAAACTACCTGTAATTAAGCCACCAATAATCTCAACAACCGTAAAGGATAGGTTTAGAAAAAAAGCAACTTTCAGGTTCTTTGAACCATGGCCATGTTCAGCATTATGATGGTGATGATGCCCCATATCTCAAGATACAGAAATAAGCAACGCAACAGGGTTTCAGGTACTAAATAGCTAAATATGCAATCAAATTAATTGTGCTAGAAAAGAATTGACAATACCAAAAATGATAATTTTATTATAGCCTTAATAAAACCTTGTCTTCTTATGACTTTACAAAAAATTCCCTCACCTGTGATTTGGTTTACAGGCTTATCAGGATCAGGAAAAACTACAATTGGCAAATTGGTGGTAGAACAATTGACAAAAAGAGAAAGATTAACAATCACTTTAGACGGTGACATTGTAAGAACAGGGCTTTGTAATGACCTAGGGTTCTCAGAAAAGGACCGACAAGAAAACATCAGAAGAGTTTCCGAAGTAGCCAAAATCTTTTCAAATAAGGGTTTTATCGTTTTATGCTCCTTCATTTCCCCCATGGAAAACATTCGAAAAATGGCCCGATCCATTATAGGAGAACAAAACTTCATTGAAGTATTTGTGGATTGTCCTTTAGAAGTTTGTGAAAGAAGAGATGTTAAGGGGCTTTACGAAAAAGCTCGTTCTGGAGAGATCAAAGAATTTACCGGTATTTCTTCACCCTATCAAGAACCTGAAAACCCACAATTGGTACTGAAGACTTCTACTGAAACTGAAGAGGAATCCTGCGCTCGAATAATGCAGTTCTTGGGTCTTGAAATGCTTACCTAAATCAAAAACTCAACTGCGCCAACACAGCTGCCAAAGCCCCGAGGATTGAAATGGAAAACCGCTTCCAATTCAATTTGTGATGAGGGTCAGACTCAATAAAAATGGTAGTCGAAATCTGAAGAAAACTTCCTGCCACTATAGCGAAAAAGATAATCAAATAGCGCTCCGGTAATACATCTGAATGGCCAAAGAACTCTGAGAAGAATAAACCCAAAGGGGAGGCCAATGCGAAAATCAACATCAAAAGAATCGCCTTTCTCACCTTCTTCATTTGACTTAGTAACAAAGCCATTAAAGCAAAAGCAGCAGGAATCTTGTGCATCACAATACCCAATAAAATTTTAGGGGAACTCCCATGACTATATACTGAATCAGGCGCATGATTAGAATGAATAGAGTCAGTCATAATACTTCCTTCTAAAAAGGAATGTAGTCCTAGTGCGATAAGTAAGTAAGGCACAGAATAACCTCCATGTGCATGAACATGACCATGTTCTACCCCATTCGAAAAATTCTCTAATACCTTTTGAATAAAAAAACCAATCAGGATATAAAGCCCTAGCCTAAATGGGTCTTCGCCACTGAGAAATAAATCTGGGATAATGTGGATTACCGTCATCGAAAACAAATAGGCACCACCAAAAACCAGTAAGTAACTTAATCTTTCTGCTTTTAAAGGCTTCTGATTAATCATTAGCAAGCCAGGTATGGCTACACTAAGGAACAATATAATGGCATTGATAATCATCTAATGACAGGCTTGTTTTTGCAACAGGATTGCAAATATAGGAGAAAATGCTAACCCAGAGAAAAAGGTTCAACCAATCTGAGGCCATATTACTCCCCCACTGTTTTTCCCTTTAAACCTGGCGAAATATAAGTCAAGAGTTCACCTTGTTCACCTGCATAGATGAAATAAGCCTCTAAAGTGGGGTCTGATTCTATCAGCTTCACGCTTTCTTCCAAGCCAAGCACCATACAGGCAGTGGCAAAACCATCGGCCAACATGCAGTTAGGTGCAATGACGTTAGCACTTAACAAAGTTTGCATTTTTGCGAAACCTGTTCTCGGATCAATGGTATGAGCAACTTTTCTTCCATCTTCTAAAATTCGGAAGTTTCGATAATTACCGCTGGAAGCCATCCCCTTATTATCTAGATAAATGGCATCAAATATTCCACCAAAACGCGCCTCATCAGGTACTTCAATGGCAATTGTCCAATAATTGCCTTCTATGTTCTTTCCGTTCGCCCTGACTTCTCCGCCTATTTCAACCATGTAATCCATAATACCATTAGACATTAGCCAATCAGCCACCACATCAATAGCCTGCCCTTTGGCAATCGCAGAAAAGTTTAGTTTTATCTCTGGAACGTTTTTAGAAACTTGAGTTTTATCATACGTCAGCTTATCAAAACCTATAAAAGTTAAGAGGGAATCTACCTTAGAAGAATCTAATTGAAGCGTTTCACCATCTCCAAAACCCCAAGCATCAATCAATGGTCCAAGCGTAGGGTCAAAAGCGCCATTCGATTGCTCATGCACTTTTGCGCTAGCCTCTAGCACATCATAGAAATAAGGAAAAGAGAAACTCACTTTTCCTTCCTTATTGAAAGTTGAAATTTCCGAATCAGGAATGTATGTAGAAAGTGATTGATTGAAATCACGAAGTAAGGAGTCAATTTCTGCCTTGTAATTACTAAACTCAGTGTCGAGGTATTTGATATTATAGGCAATAGTACCCATGGTGGTACCTTGAATATAAATCTCCTTAGGCTGATTTTCTCGGTACTTCCAAACCACAAAAATCGCAATAACTAATACGATGAGATATACACGAGACCTTACATTCTTGTTCATACCGAAATCTTTGCCCTAAAGATAATTCAAAACTGTTGGTGACTGAACTCTTAGAGATTAAACTTGGCAGAAGAAAGCATCATCAATTCGAATCTTTTATCTTGTAAAAAAATTCAATATGCGTGAGGATTATTTAGATGCTAGTGATGATGAGTTAGGTTCAACCGAGCGCGACATCGAACGTGCCTTACGTCCCTTAAGCTTTGAAGACTTTACGGGTCAACACAAGATCATTGAGAACATCAAAGTCTTCGTTCAGGCTGCCAAGCAAAGGTCGGAACCACTAGATCACGTTTTATTACACGGCCCTCCTGGATTGGGTAAAACCACGCTTTCACATATCATCTCTAATGAGCTTGAGTCTGACATAAAAGTCACTTCAGGGCCAGTGCTTGACAAACCAAGTGATCTGGCGGGCCTATTGACTAACCTTGAAGAAGGCGATGTCCTCTTCATTGACGAAATCCACCGGCTTAACCCCATTGTAGAAGAGTATTTATACTCTGCCATGGAAGATTATAAGATTGATATCATGCTCGACTCTGGCCCTAATGCCAGAACAGTGCAGATCAACCTGAATCCGTTCACCTTAATTGGGGCAACAACCCGGTCAGGACTCTTGACTTCACCCCTAAGAGCCCGCTTCGGCATTAACGCAAGACTCGAATACTACGACTCAAAACTCTTGACCCTAATTGTGCTGCGTTCCTCCGAAATCCTGAACACTCCGATTGATGAAGATGCAGCATATGAAATTGCCCGAAGAAGTCGAGGGACCCCAAGAATTGCTAACAATCTCCTAAGAAGAACACGGGATTTTGCGCAGATAAAAGGCACTGGTACGATAACCATCGACATTAGTCAAATGGCTTTGAATGCCTTGGATGTGGACTCCCATGGCTTGGACGAAATGGACAATCGCATTTTGATAACCATTATCGAGAAATTTAAGGGAGGTCCTGTGGGAATCTCTACCATTGCTACTGCCGTCTCAGAAGAAGCAGAAACTATAGAAGAAGTGTATGAGCCTTTTTTGATTCAGGAGGGCTTCTTAAAACGAACTTCTCGTGGTAGAGAAGCGACCGATTTGGCTTATGAACACCTGAAGCTCAAAAAACCAGGCAACACTGGGACTTTGTTTGGGTGATGTTTAAGCCAAAGATATACTATGATAAGGGTCTTAAGGAGAAAGCGAGATTCCTTCGCAATAATTCTACCCTTACAGAAGTATTGCTTTGGAATGAGCTTAAAAGAGGCCAACGAAGGGGTTACGATTTTCATAGACAAAAGCCAATTCTGCACTGGATAGTTGATTTCTTCTGTTACGATCTTATGCTCGCAATAGAAGTTGATGGAGATTACCACGAATTTGAGGAGGTCAAGACAAGGGATAAATACCGTCAAGAGCAAATAGAAGCGCTAGGTATTTCATTTCTTCGTTTTAAAGATGATACGATCAAACATCATATTCATAGTGCATTGATAGACATTGAAAATTACATAGATCATTATGAAAACACTCCCCTAGCCCCTCTTCAAGAGGGGAATGATTCTGTAGTAGTAAAAAACAACAAGTTCTCTACTAATAAGGAGGCTTAGGGAGGTGTTGAGCTTATGAACCACCAGATCTCACATAACACATCGACAGTCAAGACCATCGCCAAGGACTTGGGCTTCGACTATTGTGGTATCTCCAAAGCCGAGTTCTTAGCAGAAGAAGCTCCGCGTTTAGAAAAGTGGTTGAAGCACAAGGCTCATGGTAAGATGAGCTATATGGAGAATCACTTCGACAAAAGACTCGATCCTAGCCTGCTTGTACCCGGAGCCAAGTCTGTTGTATCTCTCATGTACAACTACTACCCCGAAAAAGATTTATCCTCCGAAAAACCTGAAAACCATAAGATTGCAAAATACGCTTATGGGCAAGACTACCACTTCGTTATAAAGGATAGGCTCAAGGACTTTGTGCATAAGCTTGAGACCGAAATAGGGCATATTGAAGGGAGAGTCTTTGTGGACTCAGCGCCTGTAATGGAAAGACAATGGGCAGCAAAATCAGGCCTAGGATGGGTTGGTAAAAACACACTGCTGATCAATAAGGATCAAGGAAGCTTTTTCTTCTTGGCCGAGCTCATCATTGACCTTGAGTTAGAAGCCGATGGCCCCATCAAAGACTACTGCGGTACGTGTACTAAATGTGTAGATGCTTGCCCAACTGACGCCATTACGCCTTATCAACTAGATGCTTCAAAATGCATCTCTTATCTGACCATAGAATTGAAAGACGAGATTTCCTCTGAATTCAAAGATCAAATGGAAGGTTGGGCCTTCGGCTGTGATATTTGCCAAGACGTTTGCCCATGGAATCGTTTTTCAAAACCACATAATGAGACTGATTTTCACCCAAAAGATGAGTTCGTAGAATTATTTAACAATAATTGGCAAGATTTAACAGAAGAGGTTTTCAGGTCGGTCTTTAAAGGATCTGCAGTAAAAAGGACCAAATTTCAAGGGCTCAAACGGAATTTGGAATTCCTTAAAAAAAGTTAAGCCCATCATTTCTGATGGGCTGGTTCATGATATTCGTTACTGTGTTAATACAAATTGTCGGTCTATGATTGGGCCATAAACCTTTCCAAATTGCGCGTAACACCATTTTTTAAGCTCATTCAATTCATCTTCCACAAGTGACTTGATGGCTTTTCTTAACTCTCTCTCGAATAATCTCTTATCAAAGCTAACCTTAGAGAGGATAATTTTGAAATACTCCAACATGTTAAGAACGTTTAGGGTTATGAATCTAAATTTGGTATTCGGTCGTACCATTCATACGAACGAATTGTACCAATGGTTATTCCCTTTTAAAAATGAAATTATATTTGATGTAGATTTCCATTGGGGAAATGAAAATACAAAATTCATATGAGAAAGTCCAGTTGCCTTTTCCTGCTTTTTGCTTTTATGCTTTTGCCCTTGGCGTCATTAAATGCACAAGAAATTTCCGTCCAATTGGGCAATGATGCAGTGGGCCTTAACGAACTCTTCACCATCACCGTCACCTTGCAAAATGGTTCGATAAAAAACTATACCGACTTTCCTGAAATTGATGGTTTTGCCAAAAGAGGTACCTCATCTTCAAGTAAAACGAATATTGTTAACGGCCAGATTACATCATCGCAAAGTATTATTCAAAGATATTTACCCCTAGAAGAAGGTACATACACACTAAAACCATTTAGCATGGAGCTGAATGGCACAACCATTAGCTCACAAGGAAAAACAATTAAGATTACGAAGGCAGTTGAACGAAGACAGAATTCAAGAAGAAATAGATTTGATCCCTTTGACGACCTTTTCGGAAGAAACGAAACACGAAAGGCACCCGAGTTTGTTGACGTAAAAGAAGATGCTTTTCTCGCCTTAACAACTGACAAGGATGAGGTTTATGTTGGTGAAGGTTTTACCACCACTTTCGCTTTCTACGTAGCCGATGCCAACCGTGCACCGCTTCAGTTTCATGAAGCAGGCAAACAGCTTTCGACTATTTTAAAGGACCTAAAACCTGAGAACTGTTGGGAGGAAAACTTCAATATTGAAAATATCTATGGCGAAAGAGTGACCCTAGGAGGAAAAAATTATACACGCTATAAAATCTACCAAGCTGCTTTTTACCCCTTAAACCTAGAGCCAGTTGTATTCCCTTCTGTTCCTTTCGAAATGATCAAGTACAGAGTGGCAAAGTCCCCGTCATTTTTTGGTCGCGACCGAGAAGAAGACTTTAAGACATTCAATACACGAGAAAAGACTGTAAAGGTAAAAGCACTCCCTCCACATCCGCTAAAAGATGCAGTAGCAGTGGGTGACTTTGAATTAGATGAGAAAATTGATAAAGCTATTGTTGAAACTGGCGAAAGCTTTGAATATACTTTCAACATCTATGGAGAAGGAAACATTGCGGGCATACCTGACTTAAAGATTCCAGCCACTAAAACTATTGACATTTATCCCCCAAATGTGAGTCAAGACATTAATCGAGGTGCTGGAAGAGTCACCGGATCAAAACAATACAGCTATTTCGGAATCCCTAACGAGCCGGGTGACTACGATCTCAAAGACTATTTCGGCTGGGTATTCTTCAATCCTGAAAAAGAGGTGTATGATACTTTGAAATCAACAGTGAAACTCAAAGTAACCGGTGAGAGTAAAAAGAACGTTTCAATTTCTGCTTCAGACCTTGGTTCTTTCTATGACAATATAGATGTAGCATCCAACAAGTTCGAAAGTCTAAAAGAGGATAATACAGCCCAAATTATTGCCAATTTACTAATTATAGCTATGTTAGCGGGTGCAGGGTATATGTTCTTTAAAAAGTAAATGGGTAGTTCTTTCGGTAAGATTTTTAAGATTCACACCTACGGTGAATCACATGGGCCAGCATTGGGTGTAGTCATTGATGGGTGTCCCGCAGGGCTCGAAATTGATGAGTCGTTTATTCAATTAGAACTAGATCGGAGAAAGCCGGGACAATCAAAAATCACTACACAACGCAGAGAGGCTGATGAATTCGAAATACTCTCAGGAGTTTTTGAAGGCAAATCTACCGGTACACCAATTAGTATCCTTATTCGAAACGAAGATCAAAAGAGTAAAGACTATTCTCACATTGCCGATAAATTTCGACCATCCCATGCCGATTATACTTTCCAAGCCAAGTATGGCTTAAGAGACTACCGCGGTGGTGGAAGAAGTTCCGCCCGAGAAACTGTTGCCCGTGTTGCTGCGGGAGCCATCGCAAAACTCCTGTTGAAGCATTATGGTATTAGCTGTGAGTCCTATGTATCTCAAGTAGGTTCCCTAAAACTAGAAAAGACATATCAAGAATTAGATCTAGGTAAAACGGAAGACAACATCATCAGATGTCCTGATGCTGATACTGCCGCTGCGATGATCGAATTAATTGATAAAACGCGTAAGAACAGAGATACCATTGGTGGAGTCATTACGGGTGTAATCAAGGGAACCCCTGCCGGTTTAGGAGAGCCCGTCTTCGATAAGCTTCACGCTGAACTTGGCAAAGCCATGTTAAGTATTAATGCCGTTAAAGGCTTCGAATTCGGAAGTGGTTTCGAGGGCGTAAAACTTAACGGCTCAGAACATAATGATGCCTTCTACACTGAAGGAGATCAAATCAAAACAAGAACCAATCATTCCGGTGGCGTACAAGGAGGAATCTCCAATGGCCAAGACATTTACTTCAATGTTGCCTTCAAGCCTGTCGCCACCATCATGCAAGATCAAGAGAGCATCAATGAATCTGGTGAAAGTGTTACCGTTTCTGGTAAAGGTAGACATGATCCTTGCGTGGTGCCACGTGCTGTGCCTATCGTTGAAGCAATGTCAGCTTTGGTTATTGCCGATTATTTGCTAATTAGCAGGGCTAATCGATTGTAATTAAATCCCATATTCTGTTATGAAAAAGCTTCCTCTACATGTAAAAATCATGATTGGACTAGTTGCCGGTATCATTTGGGCCTTCGCCTCAAGTGCTATGGGTTGGAACCGGTTTACCATTGATTGGATTGATCCTTTCGGTCAAATTTTCATTCGTATGTTGAAATACATTGCCGTACCACTGGTATTGTTTTCCATCATCAGTGGAATCTCCGGTCTCAAAGACATGTCAAAACTAGGAAGAATGGGCGGTAAAACACTCGGTTTCTATCTAGTGACAACCGTGACAGCAGTGGGTATTGGTTTACTCTTGGTCAACGCAATCAAGCCTGGAGGCTTGGTAGATGAAGACTCCAGAATTAAGAATCGCCTGAGCTATGAAAGCTGGGCCAACTCCAATGGCGTTGAGATTCTAGATGGTAAGAACTTCACCAACGACCCTGCCTATGCCAGCTATGATCGTGCTGAAGAGATGACCGAAGCACAAAAAAAGATGGTTGCTGATAAGCAAGCGGCCGCCATGGAAAACAAGGACGCTGGACCAATGAAGTTCTTAATTGATATGGTTCCACAAAACATTGTGACATCATTAGGGAATGACAAACTCATGCTGCAGGTGATATTCTTTGGAATATTCTTTGGTATATGCATGGCCGCGCTACCCGATGAAAAAGTAGCAGGACTCTCATCCTTTATTCATGGAGCCAATGAAGTTTTCCTAAAAATGGTAGACTTTGTCATGAAGGCGGCACCTTTCTTTGTTTTCTGTCTACTGGCAGGTGTTGTTGCAAAAATGGCCGACACCCCCGCAGAAGTCATCGAAATATTTAAAGGACTGGCCACTTACTCTGTAACACTAACCATCGGCCTTCTCTTTCTGATCTTTGTTTTTTATCCTTTGATTGTGAGGGCCTTTGTCAAGAGCTTACCATATAAGAAGTTTTTCAGTAAGATCAGCCCTGCACAGTTGATGGCTTTTTCTACAAGTTCGAGTGCTGCTACACTTCCAGTTACCATGGAGTGTGTAGAAGATAACTTAGGTGTATCTAAGAATGTATCCAGTTTTGTACTACCTATTGGTGCTACTGTGAATATGGATGGTACAAGCCTTTACCAGGCCGTAGCCGTAGTATTTATGGCGCAGCTACACATGGTAGATCTTAGTGTAGCACAGCAGCTGACCATAGTATTAACGGCTACTCTTGCCTCAATAGGCAGTGCTGCAGTACCTAGTGCAGGTTTGGTTATGATGGTTGTAGTATTGCAATCAGTTGGCCTAAACCCAGCATGGATTGCCATTATCTTCCCAGTTGATAGAATCCTAGACATGTTAAGAACTGTAGTAAATGTGACTGGTGATGCTACTGTTGCTACTATTGTTGCCAAAACTGAAGGAGAATTAAGAGAAGACTAAGAACTTATCAGCTACCTTTGTGGTTATAAGTTCTAATTCAATAGAGAAATGAAAGCAGTAAGTATATATATGGAAGCAAACCCCAATCCTAACTCTATGAAGTTCGTGGTGAACTTTATGTTGTTACAGGATGGCGTGAGCTTTGACTACCCCAATGCAGAAGCCGCTTCGGACTCTCCGTTAGCGCAAGAATTATTTAAACTCCCCAATGTAGAACGTGTGTTCTATATGAGCAATTTCATTACTGTCACTAAGTCTGAGGATATAGATTGGATTGAAATTCAGGATAGCATTAGAGATACTATCAAGCCTTATTTAGAAGCTGACAAGCCTTTGATTTTAGAAGAACTAGATAAAGACCCTCTTTTTGACGAAAACGACTCGGAAGTTGTTAAGAAAATCAAAGGTATTCTTGACGAATACATTCGCCCTGCGGTAGAGCAAGACGGTGGCGCCATTGGTTTTTCTTCGTTTGAAGAAGGCGTAGTGAAAGTGAACCTTCAAGGATCTTGTAGTGGTTGTCCAGCCTCGGCTGTGACGCTAAAATCAGGCATCGAAAACCTTTTGAAGAGAATGCTTCCAAATGATGTAACCGAAGTTGTTGCCGAAGGAGTCTAAGATAGAATACTAAGATATTGAAAGCCGTTTTGATTCGTCAAAGCGGCTTTTTTCATGTCCCTGAAACAATCGTTTGCACAGCAATCGAAGGAACAGCGCTACTTTAATCTCTGGCAAAAGCTTATTTTTGATTAATACAATTGACTATGGCTTCTGAAATTAAAAGAATAGGTGTTTTAACATCTGGAGGAGATGCACCCGGAATGAACGCTGCTGTAAGAGCGGTAGTTAGGGCTTGTATCTATTATGACCTTGAAGTATTTGGGGTTTATAAGGGCTATGATGGTCTCATCAGCGGTAACATTGAGCAACTATTCGTGCGTTCGGTTTCAAATATCCTTAGTCGTGGTGGTACGTTTTTACTTTCAGCGCGGAGTAAAGAGTTTCGCACGAAAGAAGGGCGTGAAAAAGCTTACGAAAATTTTAAGAAATTCAATTTAGACGCCTTAGTCGTAATTGGGGGAGATGGCTCCTTCACAGGTGCCGATATCTTCAGTCAAGAATTTAATGTTCCCGTAATTGGAATTCCGGGTACGATTGACAACGACTTGGCAGGAACTGATAATACTATAGGTTTCGATACTGCGTGTAATACAGCCAGAGAAGCTATTGATAAAATTAGAGATACTGCATCTTCACATGAGAGACTCTTCTTTGTTGAAGTAATGGGTCGTGATGCTGGCTTTATTGCTGTTAATTCGGCTATTGGTGGTGGTGCTGTGGCCATGGTCGTTCCAGAACACAACTGGACGGTTGAAGCCCTGATCAAACGCCTAAGAAAAGGCGCTGCCAATAAGAAAGCATCAAACGTAGTGATCATTGCAGAAGGTTGTCAATTAGGCAATGCATATGAAGTCGCTGATATGGTCAAAGCGGAATTAGGATATTTCGATATCCGCGTGACTGTTTTAGGTCACCTTCAAAGAGGTGGATCACCTACCACAATGGATAGAGTATTGGCAAGTCGCTTAGGCGTTGCCGCAGTCGAAGGGCT
The DNA here is from genome assembly GCA_964352205.1 of uncultured Roseivirgaceae bacterium. Lineage (GTDB taxonomy): Bacteria > Bacteroidota > Bacteroidia > Cytophagales > Cyclobacteriaceae > Roseivirga. The sequence goes on along the minus strand of CAYGQO010000001.1, from coordinate 1,290,695 downwards.
AAGAAATGGTCAGTCTAAAGTGATGGTAGGAATGATCAACAATGAGATTGTATATACCCCTATTGGAGAAGCCATAAAAATGCAAAAAAGGCTCGGAGATGAGGAATTTAGAATCGCTAAGATTCTGTCTATATAAAAAAAGGGGCCATCGCCCCTTTTTAGTTTATCCTGCTTAAACAGGATTAGTTTCTATTGATTGCGTTTAGCTCCTCAAAAGCCTGCTCCAAACGCTTTACAATGTTCTCCTCACCTTTTCTAAGCCAAACTCTTGGGTCATAGTATTTCTTATTTGGAGAATCCTCACCATCAGGGCTCCCAATTTGCGCCTGCAAGTAATCCTTTTTGTCCTTGTAGTAGCTATGAATGCCATCCCAACATGCCCATTGAATATCAGTGTCAATGTTCATTTTGATGGAACCATAAGAAGTTGCTTCCTCAATCTTAGATGCTTCAGAACCTGAACCTCCATGAAAAACGAAGAATACCGGCTTCTCTTCCGTTCCAAATTTCTCTTGAATATATGTTTGCGAGTTTTTAAGAATCTCAGGCCTCAACTCAACATTTCCTGGCTTGTAAACACCATGAACATTTCCAAATGATGCTGCCACAGTAAAGATATCACCGATTTGTCTTAGCGCATCCCAAGCGGCAGCCACTTCTTCTGGTTGTGTATATAGCCTTGATGAATCAACATCTGTATTATCAACACCATCTTCTTCACCACCTGTGATACCCAACTCAATTTCAATGCCCATTTCAATGGCATTCATTCGCTTGAAGTATTCGCAACTGATCTCGATATTTTCTTCTAGGCTTTCCTCAGAGAGGTCAAGCATATGCGTACTAAAAAGTGGTTGACCGTGCTTTTTATAATAGGCCTCACCAGCATCTAATAATCCATCAATCCACGGCAAAAGTTTTTTAGCCGCATGGTCAGTGTGTAGTATCACAGGAACACCATAGTGCTCAGCCATTTGATGAACATGCATTGCACCAGAAATTGCCCCTTGAATAGAAGCATTATAGTTTGAATTGTCGAGTGACTTACCCGCATAAAAAGCAGCACCACTGACAGAAAACTGAACCATCACTGGTGAATTAACTTTGCTGGCAACTTCTAAAACTGCATTGATACTGTTCGTTCCTATCACGTTAATGGCAGGCATTGCAAACTGATTGTCTTTGGCGTAGTTCAGGCAATCTTTTAGTTCCTGACCGTAAAGCACACCGCTTCTGAATTTTCCCATGTTTATGTTTTGTATTTAACTTGGTAATACGAGTTGCAAAGAAAAGAAAAATTAGCTTCTGAGCGAACTCAAAACCATTCCAAATCAAAGCCCCCTAAAACACTTATAGCGCAAACAAGTTGCGCTATAAGTAAAGTAAACTATAATAGAAATGGAGGAAATTACTGACAATAACTCAGAACAATCGTTCCCACAACAGTTCTCAGCTTCTTGCTAACACCAAAGTAGGGATTATAAAATGAATTATCAATCTAACTACCTTAGCACCAGCAAAATACCAACGTTCTGCAAACGATTGAAACTCCCTATACTGCTTGTTTTCCGCAGATTATTTTTTTTCAAAAAAATTTTGCCAGCGAACGATTAGTCAAAAGATATCGGCATATTTGAATAGAGATGCAATAGATTATTTCAGAGAAGACAAAGATGAAGAGCGGGCAAGTAACAATAAAGGATATTGCAAAAGAATTGAACATCTCTTGTTCAACAGTATCTCGTGCACTAAAGGATTTTCCGGGCATTAGTCCAACCACGCGAAAAGCCGTAGTTGAATTGGCCGACAAGTACAATTATAGACCTAATGCCATTGCACTGAGCCTAAGAAATCAAAAGACTAATATCATTGGAGTCGTTATCCCTGAAACCGTTCACTTCTTCTTCTCTACAGTAATTAGTGGTATTGAAGATGAGGCCATGAAGGAGGGCTATAACGTAATGATATGCCAGTCAAATGAAAGATATGAACGTGAAGCCGATAGCATCGATGCGCTGATGGGTGCCAGAGTAGATGGTTTGCTCGTATCTATTTCAAGGGAGACATCTGATCTTCAACACTTGGAAAAAGTGGTAAAAGAAGGAACTCCAATGGTCTTTTTTGATCGACTAGTCGAAGGTATGAATGCCTCGAGTGTAATTGTCGATGACTACCAAGGCGCATATGACGCTGTTGAACATTTGATCCAAAAAGGATGTAAAAACATAGTGCACCTGTCTGGCCCTGATAATTTAATCATTAGCCGTAAGCGGAAAGAAGGATATATCTCCGCACTAGAAGACAATGAAATTCCACTAAATGAAAAATACATAGTAGAATGTCGTCATGGAGAAGAAGCCGAAGCCGAAAAAGCCATGACCCATCTACTTGAAAGTGGTGTAGCAATTGACGGTGTTTTTGCCAACAATGATATGGCTGGCCTTGGGGCAATGAGCGCCATTATAAAAGCGGGTATCCAGATACCGCAAGAAATAGCAGTAGTCGGTTTCAGCAACTGGCAATTCTCCTCACTGGTCAACCCAAGCCTTTCTAGCATCTCACAACCAGGCTATGAAATGGGGCGGGAAGCAGCCAAGCTGATACTAGAAGAAATCAACGCCAAAGAGCCAGGAAAACGGCAGGTTAAGATTCTAGATACCGAATTGATCGTTCGCGATTCTTCAAATCGACTTTAATACTTAGTCCATTGCAAACGTTTGATTAAGCCCCAAAGGCATAAAGTCACTTTATTCCATCATTAAGCGTAGTTTTTAAGTTCGTATGCTCCAGTTTTTTAGCTAATATAGAAGGCTATTTAACCAACAGTCAAAGCGAATAATTGACTATTTCATGAATTTCAGAAACGAATCAGTAGGTGCCATTACAACATTTCAGGCCCTCAACAATATCATAGAAGGTAAGTCGGATAATCACCAATTTAGGTTGACACCTTACAATCACAACATTATTCGGGTACAGGTTTCGAAGTATGAAAGCTTTGATGAGTACCCTTTTTCGGTGATCATGGAACCAGAGGCTATCACCGTTAAGGTTAATGATCAAGCCAATGAAATCTCATTGGTGACGGATAACATCATCATGAAAGTCAAAAAGTCGCCTTTTAGACTTAGCTTCTACAATAGTGATGGGAAACTACTGAATGGTGATGATCCGACCTTCGGAATTAGCTGGTTAGGCGAAGAAGTAACCAATTATAAGCAGCTTGCCGAGGATGAAATCTTTTTGGGAATGGGAGAAAAAGGTGGTGGACTGAACCGAAGAGGATCCTCCTTTGACAATTGGAACTCAGACGCTTTCGGTTTTAACAATGATACCGATCCACTTTATGTCAGCACACCGTTTTTCATTGGTGTACGTGAAGGAAGGCCCTACGGCATCTTTCTAGACAATACATATAAAAGCCATTTCAACTTCGGCACTTCAAATAATAATCGTTTTAGCTACTTCAGTGCCAGTGGTGGTGACCTTAACTATTACTTTATTCAAGGAAATACCGTTAATGAGGTAATTCAGAAGTACGCCAAGTTAACTGGTACTATACAAATGCCACCGAAATGGAGCCTAGGATTTCAGCAATGCCGGTATAGCTATTACCCTGATCACGAGGTGTATAACGTTGCCGATACTTTCAGGAAAAAGAAGATTCCGGCAGATGTAATCTACTTAGACATTCATTACATGAAGGACTATATGGCCTTCACTTTTGATAACGAAAGGTTTCCTAACCCAAAAGCACTCATTGACAAACTCACTTCACAGGGTTTTAAAGTAGTCGTGATCCTTGATCCCGGCATTGCTACCAAAAAGGGCTATGGCACCTATGACAGAGGTGTCGAGAAAGATGTCTTTGTGAAATACCCTGATGGTACACCTTATGAAGCCAGCGTTTGGCCTGGGAACAGTCACTTTACAGATTTTACAGACAAAAAAGGTAGAGACTGGTGGACTGATGAACTCAAATTCTACACCGATCTCGGTTTAGAAGGTTTCTGGAATGACATGAATGAGCCAGCCTGTTGGGGGCAAGATATTCCCGATATGGTCGAGTTTGACTATGAAGGACAACAAGTGACTCATAAGAAAGCCCGCAACGTTTATGGCTTCCAAATGGTAAGAGCTACTTACGAAGGTGCCAGAAAACAACTGGGAAACAAACGACCCTTTACACTAACCCGGTCGGGCTTTTCGGGAGTTCAACGTTATTCTGCTGTTTGGACTGGAGACAATGTAGCTGGTGACGATCACATGCTATTAGGTGTAAGACTAGTCAATAGCCTCGGAATGGCCGGTGTACCGGTGGCAGGTTATGACATCGGTGGTTTTGTAGATGAAAGTAGCCCTCAGCTATTTGCCAGATGGCTAGCAGTAGCGACCTTCGCACCTTTCTTTAGGGTACATAGTATGGTGAATGTTCGAGACTCTGAACCTTGGGCTTATGGCGAAGAAGTGGAAGAAATCTCTAGGAACTACATTAACCTCCGCTACAAGCTGATGCCATATCTGTATTCTCTTTTTTATAGGGCGTATCAGAATGGAACGCCTATCAACAAATCACTGGCCGTTGACTATACCAATGACCCAGAGATTTATCATGGCAATGCACAAGATGAATTTACCCTAGGTGACTGGCTACTCGTCTGCCCTACCACTACGCAACAGCAATATTCTAAAATTTACATTCCAGAGGGCAACTGGTACAGGTTCTTCACGGATGAAAAAGTAACGGGCGGGCAGCACCTTGTGATAGAAACAAGCATGGAAGACTTGCCTGTCTATGCAAAAGAGGGAGCTATCATTCCACTTCAAAATGTAGTGCAAAACACCCATGAAGCGCATGATGGAGAGTTGAAGCTTCACATCTATTATGGTCAAGTTGAAACCACGCAGCAATACTATGAGGATGATGGAGAAACTTTTGACTTTGAAACTAAGGCTTTCTACAAAAGAGAAATCTCATTCAACGGAAATGCACAAAGAATATGCCTTTCGGCAGCTGAAGGTGATTTTCAAACTTCGTTTAAGACTTTGAAAGTCTACTTGCACGGCTTTGAAGCCAACGAAATAGAAGTTAATAGTCAGCCCGTAACACTTGGACAGGAAGATATCAGACTGATTGAACCCGTCACAGAATTTGACCCGCTTCCACAAAGAGATAAAAAGAACTATCTGATTTCAGGTATTAAATTTATCGAAACTGATTTTATCGATTCAGCAATTGAAATAAAATGGCGCTAAAAATGATCAAGATGAAAAAGTATTGGACACTTGCTTTTGCAGCCTTAATACTCACAGCATGCGGTGAAGGCAATACAGAAAAAAACAGTGAATCAAACGTTGTCTCCTCTAATGTAAAAAATGTGGATTGGAGCAAAGACGCTGTAATCTATGAGGTGAACATTAGACAACATACGGATGAAGGCACATTCAACGCCTTTGCCAAGGATATTCCAAGACTTAAAAACATGGGGATAGATATCCTTTGGCTTATGCCTATTCATCCCATTGGGCAGAAAAACCGAAAAGGAACCGAAGGAAGCTATTATGCTGTCAAAGACTTTAAAGCTGTTAATCCAGAGTTTGGCACAGAAGCTGATTTTAGAAACTTAGTAAAAACTGCACATGACAATGGCATGAAGGTTCTAATTGACTGGGTAGCCAATCACACGGCTTGGGACAATGTTTGGACTGAAACCAATCCCGAATTCTACACCAAAGACAGTACAGGTAACTTTATGCCTCCAGTTGCCGACTGGGAAGATGTAATTGACCTGAATTATGACAATCAAAAATTACGGACTACCATGACTGAAGCCCTAAAATATTGGGTATCTGAGTTCGATATTGATGGTTATCGCTGCGATGTCGCGGGTATGGTACCTACTGATTTCTGGAACAACGTGCGCAAAGAGCTTGACGCCATCAAGCCTGTTTTCATGCTAGCCGAAGGAGAAGAAACTGAACTCCACATGGATGCCTTCGATATGTCTTATTCTTGGGAACTCATGCACCTCATGAGGAAAGTTGCCGCTGGTGAAGAAAAACCTCAGGCCATTAAAGATATGTACGCGCGGGATTTTCAACGCTATCCGAAAGGCTACTACAAAATGAATATCATTACCAACCATGACGAGAACAGTTGGAATGGTACAGCAGATGAGTTCTTCGGCCCGAGTCAAGAAGCTTGGTTTGTCTTTGCAGCAACTACTTATGGAATGCCATTGGTTTATTCTGGGCAAGAGGCCAACAATAAAAAACGCATTGAATTCTTTGAAAAAGACCCAATAGACTGGTCTGGTGGATATACTTTTAACCTCCTTTATCAAACGCTGTTCTCTACCAAACAAGCAAATCCAGCGCTTTGGAATGGAAATTTTGGAGGTAGTCTTGAATGGATAGAAACCACTGCTGACGATAAGATTCTTGCTTACAAACGGGTCAAGGGTGATCGCCTAGTCATTGTTCTTATCAATATTTCGGATGAGAAAGTTGAGTTTGAAATTGACCAGGACTATCCAGCTATGCAACGGGTATTTGGTGGTGGTGTTTTCACCGTCACTAAAAGCCAAGTAATAGCACCATATCGCTACAAGGTATTCCTGAAATAAATTAAGATGATTAAAAAGCCTCGCCTCAATTTTGCCCAAATCTGGAACATGAGTTTCGGATTTCTGGGTATCCAAATGGGTTTTGCACTGCAGAATGCAAATACCTCGAGAATTTTTGAAACCCTTGGAGCAGACACCAGTAACCTAGCCATCTATTGGCTCGCAGCACCTGTCACAGGGCTCATTATACAACCTATTATTGGTTACTACTCTGACCGAACTTGGAGTACCAAGTGGGGAAGAAGGCGGCCATACTTTGCTGTTGGGGCAGTAGCCGCAACCATTGCCCTATTCTTGATGCCTAACTCAGCTACCCTTTGGATGGCCATTGGAGTCCTTTGGATAATGGACGCTTCGATTAACATCACAATGGAACCCTTCAGAGCCTTTGTAGGTGACCTTTTGCCCGATGAACAACGGACCTCAGGTTTTGCTATGCAGAGTTTCTTTATCGGTATTGGTGCACTGGTAGCATCCTTTATGCCATGGATTTTCACCAATTGGCTTAACATACCCAACACCGCGCCTGATGGGGAAATCCCACCATCTGTAAAGTATGCCTTTTATGTTGGCGCCATCATGTACCTTATTACGGTACTTTGGACTGTCTTTACTACCAAAGAATATCCACCAGAACCAGACGAAAACCATAATGCACCTGCCATGGAGGAGTCTGAAGAAGGATTTTTCAGAAGAAAGTTTAATGGTGTTGGGATGATACTTACACTCATTGGCTTAGTATTTTCAGCATTCGTATACTTTGCAGACATAGCCCGCCAGTTACATGTGCTTGGTGGGGGCTTCGTCTTCTTTGGAATAATTCACTTAATCGGTAGTCTACTCGTAAAAGCTCGTAAAACAGCCATGGCCTTGGTGCACATTGTGAAAGACTTTAACACCATGCCTAAGACCATGATTCAATTGGCAGTTGTCCAATTCTTCTCATGGTTTGCGCTTTTTTCAATGTGGATTTATTGTACACCAGCTGTTACATCACACATTTACGGTTCTTCTGATACGACATCGGCAGCCTACAATGAGGGAGCAGACATGGTGAGTAACTTATTTGGTGGTTATAATGGCATTGCCGCGATTGCCGCAATCTTTATCCCCTTTATTGCCAGAAAGACGAGTCGAAGGTTTACGCATCTAATAGCCTTATGCCTAGGAGGTTTGGGACTTATTTCGATGTACTTTGTTTCAGATCCACAGATGCTTTGGCTCAGTATGATTGGTGTAGGTATTGCTTGGGCCAGTATTCTCTCTGTTCCATATGCCATCTTATCAGGCTCCCTTCCTTCAGATAAAATGGGCTATTATATGGGCGTCTTCAATTTCTTTATTGTAATACCACAGATTGTTGCTGCATCGCTCTTAGGTTTTATATTGAATACTTTTTTCGGTGGAGAAACAATCATGATTCTTGTAGTTGGAGGAGTATCAATGATTGTTTCTGGCTTTCTGACCCTTCGAGTTAACGACACTCATTAAGGCTTCTCATGCAATCCATAAAAAAGCAGTCACTTAGCTGCTTTTTTATTTTTATCTTCATGCACCTTAAATAAGACCATGAAGAAAATATTTTTACTCCCTCTACTTTCTGCCTTACTACTTTTTAATTGTACTCCAGAAGAAACTCTCGATCAAACCTTTCAAAAAATCAACACCGAAGTATTAGCGAATTCAAAAGCTTATCAAACCTTAGGCGATGCTACTTCTACAATTGGACACAGACTCACAGGCTCTGAAAATGGTGCTGAAGCCGAAGCCTATACCCACGACTTATTGAAGTCATATGGCATCGATGACGTAAAGTACTTTCCCTTCGAAGTGGAAACTTGGATGCGTGGTGACATAGAAGTACAAATCGGAAACCTAAATAAAAGAAACTATGAAGTCTATTCATCTGTAAGCCTTGCACACTCTCCCGTTGCTGCTGATATCGACTTAGAGATTGTAGATATGGGCAACGGCCTAGAAGCAGATTATGCAGCCAAACCCGGTGCCGTTGAAGGTAAAATCGCTCTTGTCTATATCGGTGTGCTACCTGGCTCCCCAAAAGGAACATCCAACCTCCACCGCTCAGAAAAGACGGCTTTAGCAACTGACAATGGTGCAAAAGGCATCATCATCATCAATCAAGTAGACGGTGGCGTATTGTTAACAGGAACCGCATCGGTTACAGGAGGACTGATTGACATCCCAGCTGTTTGTATTGGAAAAGAAGATGGCATGGCGTTGAAGGAAACATTGAAAAAATCTAAAAAGCGTGCGAAGATCACTATGACTAATACATCGGATCAGATTAAAGCCCGAAATGTAATCGCGACCATTAAGGGTTCGGAATTTCCAGATGAGAAAATTATCGTAGGTGGTCACTTAGATTCTTGGGATTTGGCTACAGGTGCTATCGACAATGGCATAGGTTCCTTTGCAGTATTAGACATGGCCAGAACTTTCAAAGCTTTAAACCTCAAACCAAAGCGAACCATAGAATTCATCATGTTTATGGGTGAAGAACAAGGCTTACTGGGCTCTCGCGCTTATGTAGATGCGGCTATTAAAGACGGTTCAATCGACCAGATTAAATATGTCATGAACCAAGACATGTCTGGAAATCCAAGAGGATTTAATGCCGGAGGACGTCAAAGTGCGGAAGCCTTTTTTGATGAAATTGGCCAAAAAATAAAAGCAATAGATTCGGTTGCCTACACTAATGCTAACAGCAATGGTGCTGGACTGCATAGCGATCACCAGTCATTTATGATTCAAGGCATTCCTTATACCGCTCCTAATTCAAACTTAGATCGCTCCATCTATGGGTGCTATCATTCTGATTGTGATGATTTCAACCTTGTGAATGAAGAACACATTCGAAACAATGTGAGGTTTTCGTCAATGATGCTTTATGCATTGGCAGATACTGATACACTACCTGCACAAAAACTGACAGATGCCGAAACGAAAGCCTTCTTAGAAGGAAATGGCCTAAAACTGAAACTGAAAATAGGTGGTGATTGGCGCTGGGAGGACTAATCTTTGGATTATCTGAACATACTGATTCTATTCGCAATCGGCCTTATTGCTGGTATTATCAATACGCTTGCCGGTGGAGGGTCTTTATTGACCCTACCCGTTCTAATCTTTATGGGACTTCCTCCAAATGTGGCTAATGCCACTAACAGAATTGGAATTTTCTTCAACGGAATCTTTGCCATCCGTGGGTTTCAGAGCAAAGGAAACAAAGTCGGAGTATATAGCATTTGGCTGGGCGTTGCGGCCTTTTGTGGAGCCATTATTGGCTCCTTAATTGCGGTAGACGTTAAAGGAGAAACTTTCAACCGAATTCTCGCGGCCGTCATTGTACTAGTAGTTGCCTATATGCTATTTGGCACCAAGATTTCATCCGATAAAGAAGAGCGTAATACGCCAAAGGCCAATGCCTCCGGTATCATTGCCTTCTTCTTAATTGGCATCTATGGTGGTTTTCTACAAGCCGGTGTCGGCTATTTAATTATGGCTGCACTGACATTTATCAACCGATTTTCTCTGCTTAAAACCAACATTACCAAAGTGATCGTAGTGCCAATTTATACGCTCGCTTCTTTGGGGATTTTCATTTACAATGACCTAATCAATTGGGAGTTAGGGATTGCATTGGCAGTAGGCAGTGCATTAGGCGGATGGTTTACAAGTAGGTGGAGTACCCGAGTTAATGATCAATGGGTTCGGTACTTTGTTATGGCCACCGCATTCGCTTTTGCAATCAAACTATTCTTCTTTTGATTTAAGGCCATAATAAACCTTTGCCTCCTCCAGTTTTGACAGGTCATCTAAGTCTTTATATCTTTTTGATCTAGATTTCTCTTCAATCAAGTCATTGAGCGAAATGACTTTAACTTCAAGCCCATTAACCTTCTTCAATGCACATCTTTCAAAGGCAGTATCGAATGGAATAGATTTACTAATATTTAACCGTGTCATTAACTCTATGACACATTCATCTTCAGAAAAAGTAACTATTCTCTCTGCTTTCAATTCAGTAATTGCTTCCTCAGGTAATTCAAAATTCAACCTTGCTAAAGCCTCTTTCAGCAATTGTAAATTTTCATCTGACTTGGAAATCCAGATATCTAAGTCGCCTGTTGTTCGATTATACCCATGAAAATTTACAGCAAATCCACCAACTACTACATAGCTCACCGAGAAAGTGTTAAACGTACGAATCACATTGAGATAAAAACTATCCATCTTTCCGAGGTAATTCAAAGCCTGCCGACTTTTTCTTTAGTGGATTCAGCTTGTGCATCAGTCGATTCTGATTGATCAGCCAAAGTATACGTTCTTCAGGGCTTCTTTGAAGCGACCGCTTTAACATTAGATCTTCAGATGCTTTATGATTCCTTAAGACTTCTACCCTTTTGACCATATCTAAATCTATCAAAAATGATTCCCATTTAAAATGGCAATCCGTAATTTCAGCTATGGACGACATGATCGCTGGTCTAAAAGCTAGTTTTGAGCGTTATATTTCCCCAACTGATTCAGAGTTTAAAACCTTCTCAGAATCATGGCAACCTTTCGCTTTCGACAGAAATACAATCATTACAAACTTTGATCAAGTCGAACACTACTTCTATTATGTGCACACAGGGCTTGTACGTGGCTATTTCCTTAAAAATGGTGTAGAGTACAATATGGGGTTTTCCTATGACGGTGAATACAGCGGAGTTTATGACTCCTTTATCAGTCAACAACCAAGTACATGGACTTTGGAAACTATTAATCGTACAGTGGGTCTCAGAATTGAATACCATGCGCTAATGCAACTATTGGATGATCATAGGTTAATGGAGCGCTGGTTACGCCTATTTTACCAGCAAGTACTCGTAGGGTTTGGCATATTCACCAAGAGTATTTTGGGAGACTCTGCAGAAGAAAGATTTAATCGTTTGATGAATCAGAGTCCACATGTCATACAAATGATCCCTCAAAAACACCTAGCCTCGTATTTAGGCATGACGCCCGAAACCTTCTCAAGAATGAGAAAGAAGACAATGCAGTGATTTCTTGATATAGATCAATTATCATTTCAAGACACTTTCAGAACTTTGCCACGTAAACAAATGAAATATGGTCATAGCAGCGTCAAAACATATCGATTCGTCCAAAGCGCATTTAAAACACATTTTGGATGAAGTAAAAGCAACAATCAACGGAATGGATGAGGTAGCACTTAACACTCCCGAGTCTGAAGGAAAATGGAGTATGCTACAATGCCTAAAGCATATGTCAATCGCTGTTGAGGTCTACAACCTCAATACGCTGAATGCTTTAAATTCGGCTAATGAAGGAACAACAGCAGCTGAGTATAAGTCTCACTGGAAAGGTGACATGTTTGTAAAAATGATAGCGCCAAAGGAAAATGGCGAGGTTACAAATAACATGAAAACGATGAAATCCATGAGCCCAGAAAATTCATTAGATGCCAACGAAACAATCAAAGAGTTCTTTGCGCAGCATGAAGAATACTTGCGGTTAATAGAGAGATCAAGAAGTTATGACATCAACCGGGTGAAAGTAAACACAGCCCTAGGTCCATTAGTCAAGCTTCGACTTGGAGATGCCTACCGATTCATTATTGGTCATGCGCAGAGGCATTCGATTCAGTTAAAAAGAATTAAGTCAGCGGTAACCCAGTAAATCTGTATTTTCCTAACTTGTGTTACAAGCATGCCAAAAGAAGAGGGAAATAACGGAGAAGATGACTACCCAAGACGCAGAGGATTTGGGAGTATTGGAACTGGCCTAGCCATTGGCATTGGGATTGGTGTGGCTATGGGCAATATTGCAATAGGTGTTGGTGTAGGTATTGCTATGGGACTTGGTTTCGAAATAATCAATAGAGCGCGAGCCCAAAAATAGACCCCAATTTTATGTTCCAATTCTTCATGCGTGTCAACATTTAGTAAACACCCTCACCTTAATTATTTCGAATTCCTCCTTATTGACACTATCAGTCCATGTAGATCTTGATTTAGGTTGAAAATGCAGGCTTTATTTTGCATTTTTGAGCGTGCGATTGATACTTTCTTGTATACTACTATTTCTTTTAACACTTGCGCCTAAGACTTATGCCCAAGAAATGGTGGAGGTGGTGTCATTCAACATTCGATATGGCACCCCCGGTGATGGTGAAAATAAATGGAAAAGCAGAAGAGACAGGGTTTTTAGCATTTTCAAAAAATACAAAGAGGGTATTATAGCTACCCAAGAAGCCCTTCCTCTTCAAATTGATGAAATTCTTGAAGAAGTTCCTCAACTAGACGTTGTCTACCGTTCTAGAACAGAAAAAGATAAAGCAGGTGAGTCTAACGCCATTTTCTACAACAAAAAAATTTGGAGGGTAGTCAATCATGAAACATTCTGGCTCTCAGAAACCCCTGAAAAGCCTGCATCTAAAAGTTGGGGAAACTCCTTACCTAGAATCAGTACGCAAGTAATCTTTCAGCATAGAACAAGCGGAAAAACAATCAAAATTCTAAATACCCATTTAGACAGGTCTTCGAATAACAGTCGTGTCAGAAGTGTAGAATTGATTCTAAGAACATTGATGACTGAAACTGACGCAACACCAACGGTTCTTCTTGGTGATTTCAACGCAGAGTTTGATGACGATATTATCGTTAGAATTAAAGAGTTTTTTAAAGATGCGTTTACTGGAAATGAATTAGAGGGCTGTACTTTTCATGGATGGAATGGCGGAAGCCACTGCCCAAGAGTAGACTACATATTCTATGCTGAATCGCAACGCTTGAATCTAAAGAATTTTAAGATTGACCAGTGGAAAAGTAAGCAGCTCTACCCATCAGATCACTACCCACTAGTTGCCACGTTTGATCTCAACTAGCTTTTAGCAGTTTTTTCCGATTGGTAATATATACTCCCAGAAGTATCGCAGCGATGCCCGCTATTTGACCTACAACTAAGGTTTCACCGTCTAAAATACCCCAAGTCAGTGCCACAATAGGAATTAAATAAGTCACCATACTCGAAAAGATTGGTGTTGTTAATTGCACCAACCGATTAAAGAGTATCAAAGCTACACCCGTACTCATTATACCAAGAAGACTGATATAGCCCAAGGCTTCAAGGCCTCCTGGAACAGTATTGACTTTGTCTGCGAAATCGGTAAACCCAAAGAGGTAAATTGCAGCAAAAGGTCCAACTAAGAGTATGCTTACACTGGTAATCACAACTGCGCTAAGATCCGCAAAGTAATACTTGATGATATTTAGGTTAGCACCATAGCACATGGTAGCAACAACGATGAAAACTGCGTAGTAATTGATACCAGAAAAACCAGCTTGACTAGAACCTGCAGTTAAGAGAATGGCGGTTCCAATAAATGCTAATGCAACACCAATGTATTTCGTTCTCTCAAATTTCTGCTTGAAAATAGAGGCTCCTATTAACAGTACAAAAATTGGGGTAAGCCCATTCATCACTCCGGTAACCCCACTATCGAGACGGGTCTGCCCAAGGGCAAAAAGAAAAGCTGGAAAAAAACTACCCAATAGCCCTATACCAAAAAGCATTTTAAGGTGACGTGAAGAGAGCTTCTTTAACTTAGGTATACTCATGGGCATCATGAAAATACAGGCTGCTAAAATTCTCAGTGCGCCAACTTCTCCTGCACTATAAACTTCTAATCCTCTTTTTATAAGGATAAATGAAGTTCCCCACACCAATGCTAATATCACCAGAATGGTCCAAGCGAGAACTTTTGTGTTTTTCATGGGCGCAGAATAAAGCCCAAATGTAGAGTTTTTGTGAAACAGTTTAAGCCTAAATTTTAGGCCAGCTCAAAGGCATTTTCGAATCTGACAGATATTTCATCTAACAAGTCGAAAAGCTCTTGGGGATTTTCAGTTTCCACAAGTTTAGTTCTGTAAGGTTTGAAATCACGAACACCTCTAAAATAATTGGTGTAGTGTCTCCTCATTTCGAATATCCCTTGTCGGTCGCCCTTCCATTCTAGCGAAAACTTAAGGTGTCTTCTGGCTACGCTAACGCGTTCTGCCATGTCTGGTGGAGCTAGCGTTTCTCCCGTTTTCATGAAATGCTTGATCTCATTGAATATCCAAGGGTATCCAATGGCTGCTCTACCAACCATGATACCGTCTACTCCAAAAGTGTTTTTATATTCTAGTGCTTTCTGTGGAGAGTCAATATCACCGTTTCCGAAAATTGGAATTTGAATGTCTGGATGGTGCTTTACCTCGGCAATTTTAGTCCAGTCCGCCTCGCCTTTATACATCTGTTGTCTGGTTCGGCCATGAATAGTCAAAGCCTGAATTCCAACATCTTGTAGCCTTTTAGCAACCTCAACAATCTGAATAGTGCTATCATCCCAACCGAGCCTGGTTTTTACAGTAACAGGAAGACTCACTTGTTTGACAATCTCCTCAGTCATCTTTTGCATCTTGGGTAGGTCAAGTAAAATACCGGCACCTGCTCCTTTGCAAGCAACTTTCTTTACTGGACATCCATAATTGATATCGACTAGTTCTGGCTGAGCACGTTCGGCAATTTCTGCAGCCTGTCTCATGGATTCAATCTTCTCTCCGAAAATCTGAATGCCTATAGGACGTTCATAATCATAGATATCCAATTTCTGAATACTTTTTGCCGCATTACGGATCAATGCTTCCGAAGAAATAAATTCCGTATACATTATATCCGCACCATTTTCTTTGCAAACAGCTCTAAATGGTGGATCGCTGACATCTTCCATTGGTGCTAACAACAATGGGAAGTCTCCTAACTCTATATTTCCTATTCTTACCAAATCCTATTACAAAATTGGCTTAAATTTACGCCATTATGACGAGAATTGACACAGGTATTGACGTCACGGGTGGAAGAACTCCAGGTTCTTCTTTTCTAATTGTTCTAGGGCTAGTTTTTGTGGGCTTTTTTGTAGGGCAATTTGTCGGTGCCATCGCCTCTTTCATTTTCGCTTTTGCCAATGGGCTAAGCATGGGTGAAATGACTGAAGACCCCAATTTATTGTATGACTACATGGGTTTGGGTGAGGTACTTACTACCCAAATGCTATATACACTCGTATTCACCTTTCTTACCCCTTGGTTCTATTTAAGGCTCATTGCCAAACAGCCCTTGTCATCCATCACAAATGAAACAAAGGTAGATCCAAAATTGGCTGTTGCCACGGTCGTTGGGACTTTCAGTTTCTTTTTTGTCAACGCATACTTTATCGAGTGGAATGCCAATTTTCAGTTTCCTGAGTTTATGTCTGGATTTGAAAAGTGGGCTCGAGAACTGGAGGAAACGCTTGCTGAAACCACGAAAAAATTTACCACTTTCAACAACTTCGGTCAGTTCCTATTTGGCTTTGTGGTGATAGCTGTGCTGCCTGGAATTGGGGAAGAGTTGCTCTTTAGAGGTGTTCTCCAGAATAGTTTACATAAGTTGACAAAGAACGCTCATGTGGCCATCTGGGTTTCAGCTTTCATTTTTGCTGCTATTCACATGCAATTTTATGGCTTAGTTCCAAGAATGATGCTAGGAGCTGTCTTCGGATATCTCTATGTATGGTCTGGCAATATATGGTATCCGATAATTGCGCATATGGCTAACAATGGCATTGCAGTGATCATGACTTACGCAGCATCGGACGTAGACCTTGATGAAACAGAAGCAATACCTGTTAGCTACCAAATTATTGGTGTAAGTGTTTTCATTGCTTTCATGTTCCTTTTTAGAAATTACTATCTTCGACCAAAGGAAACCATTGAGTAGTTGGCAAACAGTATATAAAAGCACTAGTCCTCATCAGACGGAAATTGTAAAAGACCTTCTGATAAACGCGGGCCTGAAAGCCATCGTTTTTAACAAGCAAGACCATGCTTACAAGTTTGGAAATATTGAGGTGATGGTAGACCCTGATTCAGTAATGCGTGCTTTAAAAATCATTGAGGAAGAAATCAGATTTAATCATGAATAACCTTGCCGTACGGGCCATTACGGCAATAGTGGGAATAACCATTATCATTACCGGAATAGTGTTCAACCCTTGGACATTTGCCTTTGTTTTTCTGATCATTTCTCTACTTTCTTTGAAAGAGTTTTATGGTTTAGCCCGAAAGGCAGAAACTAAGCCGTATGAAATTTGGGGGTTGGTATTTGGCTTTGCCCTTTTCAGTCTGATATTCCTGCATTATCAAGGAGAAATAAGCTCAAAGGCCTTCTGGATGCTTCCAGCATTATTTTCTATGGTCTTTCTGTATCCTTTGATTCGCCATGGACAAGGACATGCCATTAACTGCCTAGCCGTCTCGGTACTTGGGGTTTTCTACATTGCTCTTCCCTTCTGCCTTGTTATTCCATTGGCATTTATTTCAGGTGAATTCCAATATGAATTGATATTAGGTATTCTTTTTATTCAATGGGCAAATGACACTGGCGGATACTTTGCAGGAAAAGCCTTCGGCAAAACAAAGTTATTTGAGAAAGTATCTCCTAAAAAGACCTGGGAAGGCTCATTTGGTGGCCTAGCGCTATCAATTATCATTGCACTTGTCTTCGGTTATTACTTTGGTATGCTCAACAATTATGAATGGATTGGGCTGGCCGTGGTGATCAGTGTTTTTGGTAGTATTGGCGATTTGGTTGAGTCCGTATTTAAAAGAGCATTGGCGATAAAAGACTCTGGTAGTACTATTCCAGGGCACGGGGGCTTCCTCGACAGATTTGACGGCCTCATCCTTGCTTTACCATTCGCAACCACCTACATTCACTTCATCATATAAGGAGAAAATAAGGTGTTTCCGATTGGAGATATTCGGCTAAAATTTCCTTAATTTTGACACAGTCTTAAATCAATATTAAGCTCCCTATGGGTTACATTGAACCGGCTCCAATTAAGGACAAGGCAAATCCTTTCGAGTCAATGATGTCTAGATTCAATATCGCTACTGAAGCGCTGGGTCTTGATGAACAAGTTTATAACGTTTTAAAATCTCCATCCAAACAAGTTTCTGTTTCATTACCTGTCACCATGGATGATGGTTCTATCAAGGTATTTGAGGGTCACCGTGTGATTCACTCCAATATCCTAGGACCTTCTAAAGGTGGTGTGCGGTATGCAATGGACGTAAACATTGATGAGGTGAAAGCCTTAGCTGCTTGGATGACTTGGAAGTGCGCGGTGGTAGATATACCATACGGTGGTGCTAAAGGTGGGATTAAGTGTAATCCGAGAGAAATGTCAGCGGGTGAAATTGAGCGATTGACCAGAGCTTACACACAGTCTATGACTGGTGTTTTTGGTCCTGACCGAGATATCCCGGCCCCAGATATGGGAACTGGCCCAAGAGAAATGGCTTGGATGATGGATGAATACTCACGGTCTATGGGTACTACGGTGAATGCTGTAGTTACCGGAAAACCACTTGTTCTTGGCGGATCGCTCGGAAGAGTTGAAGCTACAGGTCGTGGTGTGATGGTTTCTGCTCTAGCGGCCATGGAAAAGTTAAAAATCAATCCTTACCATGCGTCTATTGCTGTTCAAGGCTTTGGAAACGTAGGCTCATATGCAGCCTTACTTATGGCCGAACGTGGCTGTACGATTGTTGCGATTAGCGACATTTCGGGTGCTTATTACAATGAGAATGGCATCGATATTAACAAAGCCATCGGATATAGAAATAATAATAATGGCACGCTCGAAGGTTTTGAAGGTGCTGAGCTAATGAAAGATGCAGCTGACCTTTTGACACTAGACGTTGATGTACTGGTTCCTGCAGCCATCGAAGATGTGATTCATTCGGGCAATGTCAACGATGTAAAAGCAAAGCTTATCGTTGAAGGGGCAAATGGTCCTACGTCTGCAGAGGCTGATGCCATTATCAATGAAAAAGGAATTATGGTAGCTCCGGATATCTTAGCAAATGCTGGTGGTGTTACCGTATCTTATTTCGAATGGGTTCAAAACAGATTAGGCTACAAGTGGACACGCGAAAGAGTTAACAGAAGGTCTGATAGAATTATGAAAGATGCGTTTGATAAAGTTTATCAGGCGTCTCAAAAATACAACGTACCAATGCGTATTGCAGCCTATATTGTTGCGATTGACAAGGTATCCGAGACTTACAAGTTTCGAGGCGGTTACTAAGGAGTTATTAATGATTAATATTCATAAAGAAGGAAGAGTACTCTTAACGGTACTCTTTCTTGTTCTTACAGCAATCAACTTGAGTCTTTTCTATTTACTAGAAATTCAAGGAGAGATATTTTTTGGAACAGTTGGAGCGTCCAGTCTTCTCTTTCTTTTCTTTCTTCAGTTCTTTAGAAACCCAAGCAGAAAAATTGCGCTCAATGAAAAGCACATTCTTGCACCAGCTGATGGTAAGGTGGTGGTGATTGAAACGACTGAAGAACATGAATACTTTCATGGGAAAGAGCGTATTCAGGTGTCAATTTTCATGTCTCCCTTAAATGTACACGTCAATAGGAACCCTGTCACTGGTTTGATTAAATACTTTAAATATCATCCGGGTAAGTATTTGGTAGCTTGGCATCCAAAATCAAGTACTGAAAACGAACGTACAACTGTAGTCTATCAAATTCATCACAACGTTGAAATATTGATTAGACAAATTGCGGGAGCAGCTGCCCGAAGAATCAAATGGTACATCGGTGAAAACCAAAGTGTTATTCAAGGTAAAGAATTCGGCTTTATCAAATTTGGATCAAGAGTAGACTTATTTTTACCGATCGGCACCAAAATCTGCGTTGAAAAGGGTCAAAAGACTAGAGGTGGAGCAACTGTAATTGCCGAACTAGAGTAGTTCTTCAACAACTTTCATTAATTCTTCCAAGTACTTCTTGTCTACCTCATCAAAGTCGTTCAATTGATCTGAGTCTACATCTAAAATCAGGGCGACTTCATCGTTTTTAAAAGCTGGCAGAACTATCTCTGATTTTGAGTCGCCACTACAGGCAATATGGCCAGGGAACTCATCTACATTGGGAACAATCAAAGTCGTTTCTTCTGCCCAACTGGTGCCACAGACTCCTTTTCCCTTGGCTATTCGAGTGCAAGCTATCGGACCTTGAAAAGGACCTAGTACAAGTTCATCGTCCTTCACCAAGTAGAATCCAACCCAAAAATAGCCCATACCATACTTCAGCGCAGAAGCGATATTTGATAGGTTGGCTACTAAATCCGGCTCTCCAGTAACTAATGCCTCTATTTGAGGAATTAGAGATCTATACCTTTCGGCTTTCGAAGCACCGTTTTCAATGATTAATTCTTCTGCCATACTGGTTCTAACTCGTTTGTAAAAAAGATGGTTCCGGGTTGTTATAAATGTCTAGTTGATCTTCACTAATAGTTAGCGAATCAATTTGATTACCCTTTGGTTCAGGGGCCGATATGCCAGCATCAAAGTTAACTGCCGCTGTAAATACCCTTGCCTCATCCCAAAGCCCTGCCTTTAAGCATGAATTCAAGAGTGCGCTTCCTCCTTCAATAATAACTGACTGAATTTTTCTCGCGTACAGGTCTTTTAATATTTCAGGTAAATAGTCCTCTCCTTCAACCTTGATATACTCAAGGTTCTTTTCTTTTTTAGCAATAAGGCCATTATAAACGATAGTCTCTTGTGAACGATCAAAGAGGTGCAGTTTGGTGGACAAGCGTAACGATTTGTCAATAACCAGCCTGAGCGGATCTTCACCAGCCCAACCTCTGACGTTCAATCTGGGGTTGTCATACTGGGCAGTATGAGTACCTACCATGATAGCGTCTTCTTCCGCTCGCCATTGGTGAACCAGACTTCTAGAGGCTTCTCCACTGATCCACTTCGAGTCAAAGTTTTCTCTGGCTACAAACCCATCAGAAGTTTGCGCCCATTTTAATATGATGTAAGGTCTCCTTTTCTCAATGAATGTAAAGAACCTAGTATTCAGTGCTCTTGAAGCATCGCCTAAAACTCCATGATTCACTTCAATACCGGCTTGCCGCATCCGTTCAAGCCCTTTCCCACCTACTAAGGGGTTACTATCAAGTGCTCCAACGACAACCCGTTTTACCTTTTTCCTTACCAATAGATCGGCACACGGAGGTGTTTTTCCATGATGGGCACAGGGTTCTAGCGTAACATACACGGTTGACGCTTCCAACAAAGATTGATCTTCAACCGCATTAATAGCGTTCACTTCGGCATGGGATTCGCCATAGTGTTTATGCCAACCTTCGCCAATAACTTGGTTGTCATAAACTATGACACAACCCACCATTGGATTTGGGCTTACCTTTCCCCTACCTAATTCGGCAAGTGCTAGGGCCCTGGTCATGAAGTGTATATCCTGACTATTCATTGCTGGTGCAAGTTAGCCAAAGCCATTAATTATTTCACTTATTTTGTACTATGCCGACTGCACGGTCAAAGGACCTTTTAGAACGAATCAAAGATGAACTCATCACTACATATGAGGAGAGAGAATGTCTTGCGATAGCCAAAAACTATTTGGCAGATAGACTCCGCATTGATGGTATGAAGTTAGCCCTAAATGCAGAAGTAGCCTATGATGATAGTTTGATCACACATGATCTTAGACAATTGGCCAATGGCACACCATACCAACATGTTGTCGGCTTTACCATTTTCTATGGGTACAAATTCTTAACAAACCAGCATGCCCTTATCCCCAGACCAGAGACGGAAGAATTAGTGGACTGGATTATCAAAGAGAACACAATTGCTAAGCCATCCATTCTAGACATTGGAACAGGTACGGGTTGCATTCCGATTAGCCTTAAAGCTGAAATCTCAGGAGCAAATTGTACCGCCATTGATATCTCTGAGGAAGCCCTGAGTCTGGCTAAAAAGAATGTGAGCAAGCATGAGGTGAAGGTTGAATTTTTGAAGTTGGATATTTTAAATGAAGATATTGGGCAAGACGCTTTTGACATTATCGTTAGCAACCCTCCTTATATTCCTAATGCAGACAAAGCCAAAATGCACAAAAATGTTCTCGACTACGAGCCAGGCCTAGCGCTCTTTGTTGAGGATGAAAGTCCTTTAGTCTTCTATCAAGCCGTTGCCGAAAAAGCAGTAAAAAGCCTCAAAAAGGATGGGAAATTGTATTTCGAAATTCACGAAAGCTTCGGAGAAGAAGTAGGCGCCATACTAAGAACCCTTGGATATGCTAACATCGAACTCCGTAAAGACCTTCAGGGAAAATACAGGATGGTCAGAGGTATTAAACCTTAAACCTTCAGCTTCTAGCTCCTAGCTCCTAGCTCCTAGCTCCTAGCTCAAGCTACTATTTTTTTAATAGAATTACTATTTATATAGTTTATCTACTATATTTATAGTAATACTCATTTACCCTACTATGAAAGAGCTGACTAAAGCAGAAGAAAAAGTAATGCAACTCTTATGGAGGCTTGACAAGGCTTTTACTAGAGAAATCCTTGATCAGTTCGAAACGGATACGCCTAGCTATACAACGGTAGCAACAGTTTTGACAGTGCTAGAACAAAAAGGCTTTGTCGCACATGAAGTGCTTGGAAACAGTAAACGCTTCTACCCACTGGTGACAAAGGAAAAGTACAGTGACTTCGCCATGTCTAACGTAATGGGTAAATATTTTGAAGGCTCACTGAGCCGACTGGTATCCTTTTTTGCTGATCGCAAAAAGATGGACTTAAAAGAGCTCGATCAGATTATCAAAATCCTTGAAGATAAAAAAGAAAAATAATGGTACAAGAAATCTTCTTTTGGAGTGCTAGAGTAAGCATAGTCATTGCCTTATTATATATAGCCTATTGGATGCTATTTAAAAACAACACGCACTTTCAGTTGCGCAGGATTATCCTGATTTCATCTCTTGCGCTGGCAGTACTCATCCCGTTTATAGAAATAGAAGTACCTCTTCCTTGGTCGAATCCTGTCGAACAAAGACTTGAGTTGATGACAAACGCACCAGAAAGCACCATCAATCCGACAGTCGCTCCAAATTCTAGCTATGAAATAAATCCAATCGAGGTGGTAAGTGATTTTAGCTGGACACAGCTTCTATTAAACATATACTTTACTGGCTTAGCCGTAAGCCTTGCCTTATTCTTCTTCGAACTTTTCAAATTGGCCCATTGGTATTACTTTGGGGCAAGAAGAACAGATATTCAAGACAATGTGATTACGCATCAAAGCATTAAATATCCTTTTTCGTTCTGGAAATGGATCTTTATTCCTCAAGGCACTGATTATGACAAGGACATTTGGGAGATTATAGAAAAGCACGAATCTGCTCACCTCAACCAGTACCACACTTTCGATATGGTAATGATAAATCTGCTTCAATGTCTTATTTGGTACAACCCTATCATTTACCTATTTCAAAAAGACCTCAAAGACAATCATGAGGCACTGGCAGACCAATCTGTCTTGGTTAGTACAGATTTTAAAATCTATGCACAGGCATTGGTAAAAGTGAGTATTAATTCAAATGCCCTCAACCTAGGCCACTCCTTTGCGCTAATCTCTACACTATCAAAAAGAATTACCACCATGCAAAAACAAAAGACATCGTTTAAAAAGACATTTTCTTCCATGCTTATTCTTGCAGTCTTGGCTACCTCCATAACAGGAATTAACGTGCTAAAAGCCCAGGATAAAGTAGAAACAAGAGAGGCAGCCTTTGAGGAAATCAAAAATAGATATGGCGAAACATTTTCGTGGCTTTCCTATGGGAAACTAACCGAAAATCATAAATCCACACTTGAAAAACTTCAAGGGCTTTATCCCAACAAAAAAATTGAGGCTAGGTACTGTGCAGATACAAAACTCTTTGAATATGAAGCACATGGACGCTCTGGGCAAAAGCCTCTCTATTTTGATAAACTCAATAGAGATGATAAAAATGAGGTCTTTGCTTTAATAAAGAGTGATACCAATCGACTTAAAGGAGTTAGTCTACTAACTAACCTTAAGTCAGATCACTCCTTTGATTTAGTAGAGTTCATGGATGAAATCGAAAACTCAGTCGACAAATTGACAAACTACATTGTCTTCTACGAGTATTTAGGAAGAGTTGAAGACGAGATTTTTGACATATCTGAGGTAGATATTAAACCAGAACCAATAGGCGGAATCGAAACTTTCGTGAGAGCAATTGCCCTAGATGTTGAACTTCCTAAAAATATTAAAAAGTCAGATTTACCTCCCACAGTAGATTTTGAGGTGGTAATTAACGGTGGCATGCTTCTTACTAACATCAAGCTATTAACCAAGTTAAAAGGGTCTGATAAAAAAAATGAAGACATGTACCTGTTCTTTGGACAAGTGCACAACATGATGATAGATAAAATCCGAGAACTTTATACTTGGAAACGCGGCATAAAAGATGGCAAAGAAGTACGGGTTAGAACTACTATTGCCATCCCGACTAAGTACATGTGATTTCATCACAAGACTTCGTGTGAGTCGATCCGTACGGGATTGACTTTTTTTATCTATAAATGTCTGTGTGCATTGACTCCACAACCCAAAGGGGTTTGTCATTTGTAACAAGGCTAATGCGTCCTGTTTGTTCTGCTGTTAACTCGATGGGTTCAAGGAGCATTTCATTATTCCAATCCGTATAAAATCCTGCAGAAGTGAAATAGGTATTCCTTGCAATAGGATGGATACCAAAAACATGCCCAGTAGACACCCATTTTTCGAAACGCCCCGATTTCATATACACCCACTTCTGATCATTATAAAAAAGAACTGAATCCATTAATGTGGAGAATTCCTTGATCAAGTCTAAAACCTTTGAATTAAAGATATCAGCAAGCACATTCACCGCTTTTCTGTCATGATCTTTAAGAAAAATATAAGCAGCATTCAGCAGGTCGGTTGACTCAAAAGCCAATAATTGAACAGGTGACTGGACTTTTAACTTAGGCTTAAGTACTTCAATCTCAGAAAAATGAGCCACTACGGTATCAATTTTTATCCCCCATCCTAACACTTTGTCTAAAGCGTTTGAGGTGACAATAACTGTTGGACTCCACTCCAAAAGCAAGTCCACGTATTCCTGACTCAATGCGATAGGATCGTCTATCAGCAAAGCCGGTTCTTGCTCGTCTCTTACAATATGATGTGATGACATGTTCTAAATTGCTCGTGCCTGCTGTGGCACTCGGATAACTTCGCTGTTGGCAATTTCGCTCCAAACAAGCGCACTTGCACCTAAAACAGCTGCATTTTTATCCATTAACTTAGATAATTTGATTTTGATTTTACCCTTATAGCCCGGATAAAGGTATTCATTGAATGACTTTTTGGTAGCCTCCACAATGATATCACCAGCCTTCGCAAGGCCTCCAAATAGGAAGATTGCCTCTGGGCTAGTTACGGCTGCAGCGTCAGCCAACTTCAACCCAAGAAGGTCAGAAGTATATTCATATGCTTCCAGCGCAATTGGGTCTCCCGCCAGTGCCATTTCCGTAATCTTCTTAGCGGTTAATGACTCATAAGTGTATGATCGCAAAGGCGTATCTACATTATTAGTAGCCAAGAGCTTAAAGACGGTTCTTTTAATACCAGAAGCTGATGCATAAGTCTCTAAACAACCACGCTTACCACAGTTACACTCTCGGCCATCAGGATAAACGTTGGTGTGGCCTAACTCTCCTGCCAATCCATCGTGCCCGTAAATGAGCTTACCACGGGTGACTAAGCCAGAGCCAAGCCCTGTTCCTAAGGTCACCACTATGAAGTCGTTCATGTCTTTCGCACCACCAAAAACCTTTTCACCTATAGCCGCAGCATTGGCGTCATTGGTTAAAACCATCGGTAGGTCAAAATACTTACTGAACATTTCGATAAAAGGAATTATACCCTTCCAATTCAGGTTAGGCGCATGCTCAATAGTGCCTTTGTAGTAATTGCCGTTTGGCGCGCCAATACCTATACCTAGAATTTCAAAAGGGTCAGAAATCTCATCAAGCCCCCTATTAATCGCTTCACTCAAAGCAATTAGGAACGGTTCAATAGTCTCATGAACATAGGTAGGAATGGATCCTTCCATTAAGACATTGCCTTCCACATCTACCAAGCCAAACTTGGTAAAAGTTCCTCCAATGTCAATTCCTATTGCCGTTTCCCTCATTGTACTTGTCTTCCTTAACAACGCATTTACTGAATAATACCATTGTGCCACTCACAGGGCATTGTGAATACACTACAGCGCACCTAATATCCAAAATTGGCTAACCTTCTTTTCGCAACAACACTTCTTTTCTCTGAAAACGTTTGCATAAATCTTAGGCGCTCAGTCTTTGCTTAGCCATGCCATTACGTTCTTTAAAAATTGAGCGTTCTTTTTTGCTCCTTTAGTATTCATACCTACTTTCATTTTTCGCTCAAATACCAATTGGGTAGTAAACATGGCAGCTTCTCCAAAAACAGCCACTTTTCCTGTGCCATAGTCAAGAAGTGCACCTTGGTACCAACCATCGATTGGTCGCGAAAAAGTATTTCGATTGAACTGCCAAGCTGTATCTGGCTCTAATGAGTATGAACCTTTGGGAAACTTCAATAAACCTTCCGCTTGACTTGGTATTTCAAATGCCTGCCCGGTAAAAGTCATTACCTTTTCTATGCCTTCCGTCACCTCATGTGCTACGAGCGTATTAGCCTTTTTCTTAAAAGTCTCAAAGCCATTTTGTCTTTGGAATCGGGCAAATCCGTTGGTAAAGTTAAAACCAAAAGAAGTGGCCAAGTCAGATGCGGCTCCGCCAAATGGCATGTGATCGGCAATTAAGAATAAGCTCCCGCCACTCTTCACCCAATCATTAATGGCGCTGATTTCAGATTCCGTATAGGCCGAAGGATTCGGCAACACCCAGTTTCCTAAGTTGCTTTCGTGTATGGGGTTAGAAATAACCAGGACATCAAGGTTCATCAATTTAGCCTTGTCAATTGTCCCTTGAACAGCCGTAACGCTAAACCCCTCGGTAGTCAAAACCTGCGCAAATGACGCATATCTACCTGATAGCGTATGAAAGTTATTATGCCCCTCATCAATGGCCACTTTCGGCCCTGTACCCTTTAAAAATAGAGGCGATGCTGTTTCATACTTAAAATCAGGGTCACCCTCTTGTTGGGCGTAACTGAATGAAGAAATAGAGAGCATGAGGACTAAAAAATATTTCATACAACTAATCTATTAGTTTTTATTTTGCGAAAAAAGGAGCACTCGTTTTGAGTACCCCTTTTCATCAATTATAAGCTCATTTTAGAATGATAAACCCAACGATAAAAGGAAGTTAGTGCCCGCCTGAGGATAGAAATAATTCTCTCTCACCTCAAAAGACTGACCTCCAAAATAGCCGAAAGTATAGCCATTAGATTCATACTCAAGGTTGAACAGATTATTCACAAGCAGATTCAATGAAACCTCTTTAATCAGATTAGTTTGAAAAGAGTAATTGATGCGAAGGTCATTCACGAAAAAAGCATCAATTTTTCTGTTCTCGTTGGATGTATTATCCAAAAATTGGTCCCCCACATATTTGGAAAGCAAAGAGACCTCGATACCAGTAGTTGGAATATATGACAACTGACTTCCTGCAACCACACTTGGAGAAAAAGCAATATCCGTGTCTTCAAAAGTAGTTCTTACTTCATTTTCCTCATCAAAACTAGGGCCAAAATCAAGAATTAATTCTTCAAAAGTCTGAATTCTATTCTGACTCAAAGCCACATTAGCGGACCAAAACAGCCCCTTAGCCAATTTCTTTGTACCCGATAATTCTATACCCATGCGATAACTATCTGGCACATTGGTTCTAATACCAGCTCCTACATCATTCACTTCACCTGTCAATACGAGCTGGTTTTTATAGTCCATCAAATAATAATTGAATTCAAAAGAACCACTTGCTGACTGACGCTTGTAACCAACCTCCAAGTTATTCAACGTCTCATGCACGGGGTCTACACCTGGTGCTGCATCTATGATATCTGATCTATTAGGCTCCTTGTTGCCAACCGCAAAGGATGCATAAATTGTTGCCTCATTAGTCAACTGATAAGTAGCACCAACTTTCGGGTTGAAGAAATTGAAATTCTTATCAAAATCTATTGGACGAAGATCATTGTCTACTCCTATACCACTGTAATCAACGGTACGATATTGTAAATCACCGAAGAGATTAAGCTTTTCACTCGCCTGATAATTCATTTTCAAATAAGTGTTAAAATCAACCTTCTCTGATTGGCTTTCATAGTAACGTTCTCTGATATCACTATCACCGGCAAATCTTGCCCAGATCACCTCACCAAAATGGTCGCCAATGTATTCATTGATTCCACCACCGAAAGTGGCATCGACCTTCCCAGAAGCGTAATTCAAATCATAAACAACCCCATAAAAATCATTATCCAACCAACGCCTTCTGATCAGGTCTGAGCTTGAAATGGTTGCTCCTCCGAGTACCACATCGGCAATGCCATAATCCTCTAAGTCATCATTATTCCTAAATTCCTCAAAGAAGCCTCCACCTTTCGTGTAGTGCCCGGCCATCGTCAAATTCCAATTGGTATTGAAAGTATGCGCTAGGTGAAGTTGATAATGATCCTGACCGTAGTCATCCACCTGATTATCATACTCATAGAAGTTATAACTACGGCCTGAATTACGTAAGTTATCTGCTTGTGCCGGAGTGAAACCGTTATTGGCAATGACCGCTTCAATTCCCGCAGCATCGTTTCTGAGACGGGCCTCAGGTGTTCCATACCAACTTTGGTAGGTTACCTCATCGCCACCAAAAGTGATGAACTTAACACTGGTATTTTTCCCAAAATATCCCCCTGACAAATAGTAAGATTGTAAATCGGACGAAGCTCGATCCACAAAACCATCAGAAGTGATTTGAGATAGTCTACCTTCAAACGCCCAACGGTCTTTCAGTAATCCTGTCGAAAAAATCGCATTGTACTTCTGTGTATTGAATGAGCCGACACTCGTATTAACTTCCGCCTTGGCTTCTTGGCTTATTCCGTTGGTTAAGATGTTGATCGATCCACCAAAAGCTCCGGCACCGTTGGTTGAAGTACCAACACCTCGCTGCACCTGAATGTCAGCAGTAGACGAGGCAATGTCAGGGGTATTTACCCAAAACACGCCCTGAGATTCTGAATCGTTAATAGGAATACCATTGATGGTCACATTGATCCTAGTCGGATCACTACCTCTAATTCGTATGCCCGTGTAGCCAATACCTGCTCCAGCATCTGAAGTAGTAACTACCGAAGGGGTCCAGTTCAGCAGAAAAGGCAAATCTTGTCCTAGATTCTGTTTCCTAATCTCCTCACCCGTTACATTGGTGAAAGTAGTAGGTGTCTTCTCTGTAGCACGTGTTCCCGTTACTATTACATCTGCTAAAGCGGTAGTCTTCGCATTCAGTACAATTGTCAAATCGAGATTCTCGTTCAAGTAAATCGAACGTTCATAATTGGCATAACCAATCATTCTAACCACAAGCTTATATTCCCTAGCCGATAGTTCTTTAAAGGAGAATTCACCCCTCGCATTAGTCGGCATTCCTTGAGAGCTGTTGACTAACAGCACACCTGCACCTTGTAGGACTTCGCCAGTTTCGGCATCAGTCACTTTTCCTTTGATGGTGTATTGTGCAAATACACTCACCGTTGCCAGCAGCATGGCTGACATCATAATAATTTTTCTCATGAATAAATTTTAAAATGGTCCAACTTAGAAAAGCTAAGGGGTAGCTCTCCCGTTCTTTTGTTTTACCATACCTCCCTGCGACAGCATTATCTGCATCAGGTTCAATGGGTATAATCTCAGCCTTTGTTTAATCCCGAATTCTCGGAAATAGGCACCCCTTTTATTAAGCGCAAAGTTAACAAGCAATTTGAATTGCCAGTAACCTTTATAGAATTTGATTGATATGACTTACACTTTGCTCAAATCGGTCGGACAAATCTCCTTTGACAATCTTAAAATTCGCTCCACTCTCAGTCAGCTGATCTTTGTAAATTTTGAATAACTCGCCTCTTTGTTCTGGGTTTTCGCGGAGCGGATCGTATTCGAAAGGAATATTAAAGTCGGTAAGCAAATAAAGGTCTGCCTTGTTCATCTCAAATTGCTGGACGATCCATGGATCACAAGTTCCAAACTTGAACTCACTCCAAATTTTCATAACGAGCAGATCCGTGTCAAGAAAAACGATTTTTTCAGCCTTTGCCCTAGCCGAACTTTCTAACTCAAGCTGTCCCGCAGCGATTTCCGTGAGATCAGCCTGGCTATAGGGTCCATCAAGAGCCGTCAAGTATTCCCGCGCATACTCTGCCACCCATTTCGTATTATAATGTTTGGCCAAAGACTTCGCCAAGGTAGTTTTACCTGTACTTTCAGGGCCTACAATTGCAATTGAAATCATTGTTGAGAGGAAGTCATGGATTTTCTCCAAGCCAGATAGCCTGCCACCGCCATGCCGATATAGACAAGATACAGTGCTGAGTAAAAGTATAATTCTTTGTAAAAATAAATGCCTGTGGCCAATACATCTACAACAAACCAGTAATACCAATTATCAATCTTTTTACGTGCAGTAAGCCACATGCCAGCTACACTAAGTACCGAAGTGGTACTATCCCAATAAGGTAAGGCTGGTGGATCAACCCCTTCGAAAATAGATGGGATGGCAATCAAAAGTTTCGCAAATACCAGGATACCTACAACAGTAACTCCTAAGGTAATGAGCATCGCTTTTCGAGAGGAATGAGTGATCTTAATCTGTTCATCAGCATTTCCAGTGCCTTTTCGCCAGTAAAGCCAACCGTAAACATTCAAGACTAAAAAGAAAATATGGAGCAGAAAATCCCCATACAATCGTGCTTGCCAAAAGACCACAAAAGACACTAGCACATATAGAATACCGAAAGGCCACGTCCAGATGCTCTGACGAATTAAATAGACTACTGCCAACAAACCTGCGACTAAGCCCGTTAGCTCCCAGACACTAATCTGTGACGTGTAGTCAACAACTTGTTGCCATATCTCGCTGAGCTGCATGGCGCCAAATATAGGATTAATTGGTATATTTCACTGATTCAAAACCCTCCATATGGAAATGTATAAAGCCCTTATTGTTCTTGTGATTTTAATGATCGCTTTTCCGCTAGTGACCTCAGCGCAAGAAAGAGTTTACAATGTTGAAACAGAGAGTGTTTCCGAATACGTAGACAAAATTCTCAACGGACCCATCACGAAAGAGGGCCTTCAAAAACTACCGTACAAGGTTTGGTTTAACACCAACTATAAAACTTACATAGTGGATACTGATGCACTTAAGAACATTAAGCGCAGACAACTAAAGGGTTTGAAGATTTTGGTCTTTATGGGGACATGGTGTCACGACAGTAATCGCGAAATTCCTCGTTTAATACGGGTTTGTGAAGAACTAGGCATATCTGACCAGCTGGAACTCTACGGGGTTGATGTTAACAAAACGAGTCAATTAGGCAGAGAAAAAGACTATAATGTAAGAAAAACACCGACCATCATTTTAATGAGAGATGGTGAAGAAATAGCACGCATCTTAGAGGAGCCTGAAATATCATTTGAACAAGATTTCGAGAAAATATTGAAGTAGCATGTTGGAAAATCAAAGACACCTATTCAACCTACCTGATGACATTACCTACTTAAATTGTAGCTACATGTCACCAATGCTCAAGTCCGTAGCAGAGATTGGCGTACATGCCATTTATGCTAAAGATGACCCAAGTTCAAATAGACCTGAGAGTTTTTTCGAAAATACCAGTGCCCTAAGAACAGAATTTGCCAAGCTCATTGATGCTCCTTCCGAAAGGTCTTGCGCCATTACACCTTCAGTTTCTTACGCTTTAGCCAATGTGGCAAAAAATTTAAAAGCCGGAAAAGGTGATAACATTGTGATTGCGGACGAGCAGTTTCCAAGTAACTTCTATGCATGGGATGCACTTTCAAAAGAAAGAGACATCACCCTGAAAGTGGTCTCTGCTCCTGACATGATAGAAGGCCGTGGTAAACGCTGGAACGAGTTAATCTTAGAGGCCATTGATAGCAACACTAAAATGATTGCAACCGGCCACGTACACTGGGCAGATGGTACTAAATTTGACTTGGCCGCTATACGCCAAAGAGCTGACGAAGTTGGTGCTATTATGGTGATTGATGGGACACAATCTATCGGGGCACTGCCTTTTAGCGTAGCAGAGTTTAGACCTGATGCTGTTGTGGCTGCAGGCTATAAATGGATGATGGGACCTTATGCCTCCGGAGTTTCCTATTTTGGTGAGTACTTCCAAGACGGAAGCCCAATTGAAAACAACTGGATGAATCGTCTCAACAGTGAGGACTTTGGTAACCTAATCAATTATCAAGAACAATATCAACCGGGCTCAATTCGGTATGAAGTGGGCGAAAGTGCCAACTTTATCCTTACACCCATGCTAACAAAGGCCATTACTCAAGTTAATGCCTGGGGCCAGCAAAACATTCAAGACTATTGTGAAAGACTTACTTCTCCCTATATCAAAGAACTAAAGGAATTAGGTGTCCAGATTGAGTCCGATGCATATAGAGGACAGCACTTGTTTGGCCTGAGATTACCTAAGCATATGAATATGGACGAATTAAAACAGCGTTTTGCCGCAAATCGAATATTCGTATCTATCCGTGGTAACTCGATCCGTATTTCTCCTAACGTCTATAATTTGGAAAGCGATCTCGAAAGACTGGTTGACAGTTTCAAGGTGATGGATCATGCTTAATCACAGGATTGCAGCATTTTTTGTAAGGGTATTACTAGGTATCATATTTTTGATGCAGGGCATAGGTAAAGTCTTCACTTGGGGACTTGACGGGGTTTATAATAGCTTCAAACCCTATGAAGATACATTTCTACCAAAGTTTCTATAGTCCTCAGCGCATATTACACGTCATATGTCGAATTGTTAGGTGGCGCTTTACTCGTGTTAGGACTCTTTAAGAATTATGCCCTTTATGCCTTAGCCTCTGTATTGCTGATCTTTTCCTTCGGCCATGGGCTGATATCACCCATTTGGAATCTCAATGATGTCATGTGGCGATCCGTATTGCTCATTTTCCTTTTGGTAATTCCAAAAGAATGGGACGAATGGCAAGTCCAACATTTGATCAAAAGACATCATAGAAACCAATAATTAAAAATTAATTAGGCAAAGCCATTTTTTGAATCACCCAATCTGCGTACTTTTGTCCCGCAAATAAAACCACTGATTTATTTGCCATGCCACTAGATTCTAGCAAATTCCTTTTCGAAGCACTTACCTACGATGATGTGCTTCTTCTCCCAGGTTATTCAGAAATTTTACCAAGAGATACCAACACGAAAACGTGGTTGACTAAAAATATTCAATTGAATATTCCTTTGGTTTCAGCTGCGATGGACACTGTTACAGAACACCAATTGGCCATTGCAATGGCCCTAGAAGGTGGTCTCGGCTTTATCCATAAGAACATGACAGTAGCGCAACAGGCACTACAAGTTCGAAAGGTAAAACGTTCTCAGAGCGGAATGATCCTCGACCCCGTAACACTACATGTTGACAGTACGGCAAAAGATGCCGAATTCATCATGCGTGAGCACAAAATTGGCGGTATTCCAGTGGTGGATAGCGATAAAAAACTGATTGGCATTATCACTAACCGTGACATGCGCTTTATCAAGAACATGACTACCCCAGTAAAAGACATTATGACAAAAGACAATGTCATCACTGGTAAAATGGGAATTAGCTTAGACGATGCAGAGGGCGTGCTGCAAGAGTACAAAATCGAAAAGCTTCCGATTGTTGATAGCAAAGGCAAATTAACCGGATTGATTACCTATAAAGACATTCTGAAGAACACGGACAGGCCAAATGCTTGTAAAGATGAATATGGACGCTTAAGAGTTGGTGCAGCAGTGGGCGTAACACCAGATATCGATGAAAGAATAGAAGCTTTGATGAAAGCTGGAGTGGACGTAGTAAGCATTGACACAGCCCATGGTCATTCAAAAGGTGTTATTGACACCGCAAAAAGAATTAAAAAGGCCTACCCAGATCTTGACGTGATTGTAGGAAACGTGGCGACACCCGAAGCCGCTAAGGCATTGGTTGAGGCTGGTGCTGATGCCATCAAAGTAGGTGTTGGGCCAGGTAGTATTTGTACTACAAGAATTATTGCTGGTGTAGGCATGCCGCAGCTATCGGCTGTTTATGAGTGTGCACAAGCCATTAAAGGCTCTGGCATCCCAATTATTGCTGATGGGGGCGTTCGTTACTCTGGTGACGTGGTAAAAGCCATTGCAGGAGGTGCTAACACAATTATGATTGGCTCATTACTCGCTGGGACAGAAGAGGCTCCCGGAGAAGTAATTCTTTACGAAGGACGAAAATTTAAATCTTATCGAGGTATGGGTTCTGTTGAAGCTATGGAAGATGGCTCTAAGGATCGCTACTTCCAAGATGCTGAAGACGACATCAAAAAACTAGTCCCAGAAGGAATTGTTGGTCGTGTACCATTTAAAGGTTCGGTGCAAGAAGTTCTCTATCAAATCACTGGCGGCCTTCAAGCAGGCATGGGCTATTGTGGTGCTGCAACTATCGAAAAAATGCAAGAAGCCAAATTTGTTAAAATCACTGGTGCGGGAGCCAAAGAGAGCCATCCACATGATATTTTCATTACAAGAGAGGCGCCTAACTATAGCAGATAGGAAAGACTCTTTAATCTGATTTAAGCCAAAGAGGCCATTTCCACCGAGAGATGGCCTCTTTCGTTTTATGACTTATATCAGGGTATCAACCTGATTATATCACTCTTATTTTTCGAGTGGTTCGTTAACCTTGTCAGTAAGAATAAACCGTAGGTTAACATGGGCGACTTGAACGTAAAAGTCATAAAGACTCAAAAACAGCTCAACGATTTTACAAGATCTCTATTGAGCGATTTTCATTTGCTTGAGCAAATGATCGAAAAAGACTGGTTTGAAACGGGTCAAATGCATATTGGTGCAGAACAAGAATTCTGCCTTATTGACAAGCATTACAAACCGGCAATAAAAGCCAACGAGGTACTTCGGAAACTAGAAAACCCCTCTTTTACAACTGAATTAGCCCAGTTTAACATTGAGGCTAACCTTGCTCCACAAGCTTTTAAAAACGATTGTTTTGCCAAACTGGAGAACGAATTAAACTCACTTTTGGCCAAGCTTGAGCCAGTCTGCAAAGATTTAGAAATAGACTATCTGTTAACGGGTATACTACCCACGCTCAGAAAGTTTGACCTTACCCTCAAGCACATCACACCGCTAGATCGATATTATGCACTGGCAGAGGCCATCAGTAACATGAGAGGTAAGGCTTATGAATTACACCTAAAAGGGTATGACGAACTCAATTTGAAATTTGACTCCGTCATGCTAGAAGCATGCAACACGAGCTTTCAAGTACATCTACAGGTTAGACCTGACGAGTTTGTAGACCAGTACAATATTGCACAACTGCTGGCTGCCCCAACGCTAGCTGTCGGAAGCAATAGCCCTATGCTTTTTGGTAAACGGCTATGGCATGAAACCCGCATAGCACTTTTTCAGAAATCTGTCGATACTCGAATCACTAATGAGCATATTAGAGACAGGAGTCCACGGGTTACTTTCGGAAACCGGTGGCTCAAGGGTTCGGTCTTGGAGTTATTTAAAGAAGACATCTCTCGGTTTAGAGTGATGTTAATGACAGATCAAGAAGACCGATCGCAAGAGGAATTTGAGCAAGGCATAACACCAAAATTAAAAGCACTATCCATTCATAACTCAACTGTCTATCGGTGGAACCGACCCTGCTATGGTATCAGCCCAAATGGTAAACCTCATCTCAGAATTGAAAATAGAATTCTTCCTTCAGGACCCTCCGTACTAGACGAAATGGCGAACACAGCCTTTTGGCTAGGCACTATGAATGGATTCAAAGATCACTATCAAGACATCCCGAACCTGATCGACTTCGACCTTGTAAAATCGAATTTTTATGGGGCGGCATCTCACGGAATGAATACAAAAATACGGTGGCTGAATGGTCAGCGCTTAAGCGTCAACGAACTTATTCTCAAAGAACTTTTACCCATCGCGAAAGAAGGACTAACCAAAAACAAGGTGGATGCTGATGATATAGATAAATACTTAGGTGTAATTGAAGAGCGCGTTGCGTCCAATCAAAACGGTACGAATTGGGTACTTAATTCATATAGCCATTTGGCAAAAGATGCCACCAAAGAAGAAATTCTTCTTTCTATCACTTCATCAATGCTTAAAAATCAACAAGCAAAAGTACCTGTGAGTCGATGGCCTTTGGCCAATTTAAGCCATCTCATTAAGCTAGACCCAGCCACAATTTTGGTTGAAGAATTTATGACGACAGACTTATTCACTGTTCAGCAAGAAGATATTCTTGAATTAGTCGCTGATATGATGGACTGGCAAAACATTCGGTTTACACCCGTGGAAAATGATGAAGGCAAACTCATCGGTTTAATAAGTGCTCGTATGATGCTTCGACATTTAAGAAAAAAAGATGGTGGAGACACAAATGAAAAAATGGTTAAAGACATCATGATAAAGAATCCCGTCACCATTGAACCAGACAAAACAGTTCAAGACGCTATGACCCTGATGAAGGCCAATGGCGTAGGATGTTTGCCGGTTGTAAAAAATCAAAAGCTAATCGGTATTGTTACTGAAGGCGACTTCTTAAATTTGACCTCCACAATACTAAAAATTGTAAAAGGGGCTGGAGATCTTAATGAATAGAATAATTAATCAGAAGTCGAGTACTGACAACAAGGTGTTGATGATAATCATTGGTGCTTTGCATGGCAATGAATTATCTGGCCTGAAAGCGATTCACAATGTATTTGATGCTTTAGAGAAAGACAATATACCAGTCCATGGAAAGGTAATAGGGATAGCCGGCAACCTACAGGCCATTGCCGAAAAAAGACGATTTCTGAATTATGACCTTAATCGGTGCTGGACGCAGGACTTTATTGACGCAACACTCGCCAAACCCAAGGCGCTTTGTGCGCAAGAAGACATAGAACTTAAAGCCCTCTATCAACTCATTTCTGAGCTATTATCTGAAGACTATCAGCAAACCTATATAGTGGACCTTCATGCCACTTCGGCAGATAATGGCAACTTCATTGTACACGCGGGTATGCCAGCCTATGATTCGGTGATTAAGTCCCTGAAGCTTCCTATTGTGATGAATTTAGATGATTACATCCATGGCACCTTGCTTCGGTATTTTAAAAGGCCTAGCGTAACAGCATTTGCCTTTGAAGGTGGTCAAATCGGTTCAGATAAGACGATAGAAGTACATACCCACGGACTCTGGCAATTGATGAACGAGTCGGGATTGATTGATGAACAACATGACCTGTCAATGCTCCTCCATTATCAGGAATTGCTTGGTGCTATGAAAAAAGGCCAACCTGATGTTGTACGCGTATTGCATAGGCACGAAGTCAAGCCAAAGGACTATTTCCATATGAAACCAGGGTTCGGCAGTTTCCAATTTGTAGAAAAAGGTGAATTACTGGCAGAAGACAAAAGTGGTGAGATAAAGGCCCCAATTGATGGACGAATCTTTATGCCCCTTTACCAAAATGCTGGTGACGATGGCTTTTTTATTGTGGAGGAGGTTTAGAGCTATGCCTCTTCTTAATTCTTCAACCTCGTTTGCGCATGAATAAAAAACGCCACCCCGAAAAATCGGGGTGGCGTTTTAACTTTGTGTCCGAGCTTATATTAAGCCTGCTGTGCAGTTGCCTCAGCCTTAGCCGCAGCTCTTGCTCTTGCAGATTCTTTTTCTTTATCTGCTGCTGCACCTAATGTCTTCTTGGTTAAATCTACAACAATTGGGGTTGCGACAAATACCGAAGAATAGGTACCTACTAGTATACCGATCAATAAGGCGAATGAGAAGCCTCTCAATACCTCACCTCCAAAGATGAAGAGTACTAACACCACGATTAATGTTGTCATTGAAGTGATCAAAGTACGACTGATCGTTGAATTAATCGATTCGTTGAACGTTCCAATGAGGTCTTTCGAACCTTTCAGTTGTAGGTTCTCACGAATACGGTCAAACACTACCACTGTATCATTTATGGAGTAACCCATAATGGTCAGTAAGGCTGCGATGAACACCTGATCCACTTCAAAACTTAAACCTAACCAACCGGCTATGGCAAAAGCAGAGAGCACTATGAATGCATCATGCACCAAGGCCACAATCGCACCAAGTGAGAACTGCCATCTTCTAAACCTGATTAAGATGTAGATAAAGATGGCGAGAATCGCGAATCCAAAAGACTTATAAGATGAGTTCTTAATGTCATCAGCAATTGTTGGTAACACTTTGGAAGACCCTATTATGGTGAACTTACCTGCGTCAATTTCCAATGTCCCATCAACAAAGGTTTTTCCTGTGGCGGTTGTAATTCCATCCACTAAAAGACCTCTCACCTCATTATCCACCTCTGTTGATTCTTCACCTACTTTATAAGAAGTGGTTACCTTCAGGGTATTGCTAGCATTATACTCTTTTACTTCGACTCCATCTTCAGTAAATACTCCACCTGATAAAGCAAGCTTGATATCAGAAGCGACCATGGTTTCATCGAACTTCACGACATAAGAACGACCACCTTTAAAGTCAACACCAAGTCTAAGACCATTTGTTGTTAAGGCAATAGCACCCAACACTATGATGATAGTAGAAACTAGATAAGCTATTCTACGCTTACTTAAGAAGTCAAAATTAATATTGGTTAACCAACCTTTTGACATCGGAGTATCGAAAGAAATCTTGCTGTCATTACCGTTCTTCGTCATCCAAGTAATAATTACTCTGGTAATGAATACAGCTGAGAAGAATGAACAGATAATACCGATCATTAGGGTAATCGCGAATCCCTTCACTGGTCCTTGTCCTAAGAAGTAAAGGATTAAACCTGTCAAGAAGGTTGTTACGTTAGCATCTATAATAGAGCTATACGCTTTCTTATAACCAGAGCTGATTGCCTGTAGTAAAGGAATACCGTTACGCAGCTCTTCTCTAATTCTTTCGAAAATTAGCACGTTCGCATCAATCGACATACCAATGGTCAATACTATACCTGCCATACCAGGAAGTGTTAAGGCTGCACTAAGGTTAGCCAAAATACCCATGATAAAGAAGATATTGAAAAGCAATGCTACGTTGGCCACGATACCACCTTTTGCATAATAAGCAATCATAAAGATGACTACGATTAACAAACCAGCTAGGATAGAAGTAACACCTTGTCTTTGAGATTCAACTCCCAAAGTCGGTCCTATTACACCTTCTTCAACAATTCTGGTTGGGGCCGGAAGTGACCCTGCTTTTAATATGTTCGCCAAATCTTGCGCCTCTTCTACACTAAAGTTTCCACTGATTGAAGAGCTACCGTTTGCGATCTCTTGTACCACATTAGGAGCGGTATACACATAGTTATCAAGTACAATGGCTATGTTTCTATTGATATTAGAGCCAGTTAGGTTCTTCCATTTCTTTGCTCCAATAGAATTCATTTGCATGCTTACCGCAGGCCTAGCTCTATCATCAAGACTTTGACGCGCATCAGTTACTACTTCACCTGTCAGAGGTGCTTCTCCTCTTGTAGACTTGATAGGAAAGAGCTCAAGTAACTCAGTTCCTTCCGCAGGCTTTACAGCCCATTTAAAGGATAGGTTACCCGGTATAAGTCTAACAATTGCATCGTTACGAAGCACTCTATTAATCTTACCAGTATCCGCTAGGTTATAATAGAACCCTGCGAAAGGCCCTTGTTTTTGAAGTGCAAAGAAACTAGAAACTCCTGGAGTAGAAGTAGCAGTTGTGTCTACGGCAGCCGTATCTGCCGCTTGCGCCAATTGGGCTTCTAATGAATTTTCGCTTTGCGTTTCAGCAGGCTTTAATTCTGTAGCTATATCAGTTGCAACGGCAGATTTGGCTGCCGTCTCAATTTTGTCAAGCTCAGTGTTAATTGCATTCAGTGTAGTCGCTATTTCATTCGGCTCATACACTTCCCAGAACTCAAGCTTTGCAACTCCTTGAAGCAGCTTTCTTACCCTTGCTGGGTTATCTACCCCAGGTAGTTCAATTTGAATTCGGCTTGTTCCTTGAAGCCTTTGAATATTTGGCTGAGAAGTACCAAAACGGTCAACCCTAGTTCTTAAAATTTGGAATGCACGATCAATTGCTAAATCAACTTCTTCGTTAATAGTTTCCATTACTTCCGCATTGGTAGACTCAAAACTGATTCTACCGCTATTTGCAGCATTTGCAAAAACCCTGCTCAGCTTTCCGCCCGGAGCGGTTTCAACATAAGCTTGCTGGAACAGTTCCGTAAATGGAGTTTGTCCATTAGTCTTCTTACGCTCAGCAGCTAATTCAATGGCTGTAAGAAAATCAGGATCTTGGCTATTGCCCGAAAGACCTTTTATGATCTCTACTGGAGATACCTCAAGGGTTACATGCATTCCGCCTTGAAGGTCAAGCCCAAGGTTCAATTCAATTTCCTTGATGTCTTTGTAAGTAAATTCTGCCCCTAAAATGTTGAGCACCGGTTCCATCCAAATGGAATCTAAATAGGCTTGTTTCTTAGTCTGATCGACTACACCTGACTCGTTTTGCGCATATTCTACGGCATCTGCTTGTATCCCTCTTGAAAAGAAGGTGATTGATAGATAATACAAACAAAGCGCTGTTATGACGACAGTCAGAAAAACGATTGTATTCTTATTTTTCATTAGTAATAAAGGTTATTCAAAAAGATTTAATGGGTTATTCAGCGCAGTTGCGCTTTGGAAGTATCCTAAACAGGGATACTGTCTGTTGGTCAAATATTAACTATGGTGCATTTGGCGATTGAAACTGCCGAAATAATGTCTTAAAGTGAGGAGAATTATAAATTGAAACTTCTGGTGAGAAAAGGGCTTTCTCTTCTGTCTCATGGATTAATTCTCCAAGTAAGATTGCTTGAAAAGGTGCTAACTCAATACCACTAATCGGTAATAATACTTCCGTG
Source organism: uncultured Roseivirgaceae bacterium (assembly GCA_964352205.1). Taxonomy (GTDB): domain Bacteria; phylum Bacteroidota; class Bacteroidia; order Cytophagales; family Cyclobacteriaceae; genus Roseivirga. Next base: position 1,249,836 of record CAYGQO010000001.1, on the reverse strand, counting down.
GTTAAAGAGTAGACAATATCCTTTTGTGGAGCCTCATCAGCATCTTCATCCGCTGCTTGAATTTGCTCGGATATCTCATTAGAGTGATATGTCACAACTTCTTGTGACACCACAAAAACGGTCACGAAAATTCCTAAAAGGAAAAAAAGCGATCGTTTAAAACTCGATATGGACTGTTGGCTTTTCATTCAGCGGCACGAATTTAATGAAACCATTGAAAAAAAGATCAGCTAGCCGCCAATATTTTGCTATTAATCGCTGCTTTAATGACGTGCAGCGCATTCTCAAAGTCCTTATTATTCGGTACAACTAAGTCTGCTTCCTCTTTATAGGGCTCAATAAACTTCTGGTAAGACGGCATGATGTGGTTTTCATATTTGTATAACACGTCATCGGCATCGTAACCTCGTTCCTCCCTATCGCGCTTTAGTCTACGCTGTAGTTTCACATAGTCCCTTGCGTCTATAAATATTTTCAGGTCAATAAGCTCTGAGATTTTTTTATAGTGAAAGATAAAAATACCTTCTACCAAGATCACAGGAGCAGATTTTCTCACTAGTGTTTTAGCCTCTACACTCGGATTATTAAAGGTGTACTCTTCTTTTTGGATACTCTTTCCTTCACTCAATGCCCTTAGGTCGCTGGCAAAGTGCTCATAATCAATCGACTCAGGCCTATCAAAATTTAGCTCACCATTTTTATCTACCAGTTGATATTCTCTAGGTCTATAATAATCGTCTTGCGAAATACATGTTACATGCCTTCCATCAAACCCTTCAAGTAGCTGTTTCAAAAATCTGGTTTTCCCAGAACCGCTTCCTCCCGTAATACCAATGATATATGGCTTTTCCATAATGTAAAAATAGAAAGCTTAGAGATTAATTCATTTTATTTAAGAACTCAGCCAGTTTTTCTACTGACCTTTTTCTGTGGCTCATGGTATTCTTTACGGCTGCCGAAAGTTGAGCAAATGTTTGCTTATAGCCTTCAGGGATAAAAATTGGATCATAACCAAAACCGTCCTCACCCATCCTCTCGCCTGCAATATTACCTTTGATAATACCTTCGAATTGTTGTGCACCCGATTCATCAATATAGGTAACTACTGCCCTAAATTGCGCCTCTCTATCGCTCGAATCACCGAGCTCTTCAAGCACCCTGTCCATATTTTTGATAGCATTTCGGTCACCTGCATAGTGTGCAGTGTGCACTCCAGGTTTACCATCCAAAGCCATTACTTCCAAGCCAGAATCGTCTGAAAAAACAGGGATTTTAAACTGATTAAAAAGATTTTCGGCTTTCTCTAGTGAATTCTCTTCGAGGGTCTCATGTGTTTCTGGTAGTTCACCTTCGAAACCAATATCATTTAGTGAGAGTACTTCAAAGCGATCACCAATGATTGTTCGAACCTCTTCAAGCTTATGCGCATTGTTGGTTGCGAAACAGATTTTCTTCATGTGTAGGAAAAAAGGAGTCTAAGAAGATAAGCTACTGGCGAATATCTATTACTTCTATCTCAAATACGAGCACAGAATTAGGTGGTATCAAAGTACCCCGTCTCACATTACCATAAGCCAGTCCTGAGGGAATAAAGAATGTAGCCCTAGCTCCTCTATTCAACTCTCTCAAGCCGATATCCCAGCCTGCTATCACGTCAGACCTTCCGATCACTAAATCAAAGGGTTCACCACCTATTGAAGAATCGAATTCAGTGTTATCTAGCAAATACCCTCGGTAATCAACCACTACTGTGCTACCGAAAGCTGCATTAGGACCCGTACCTTCATTATTAATGATAATTCTCATTTGGCTCGGCTGCAGCGTGTCAGCATCCAAATTATTTTCTGCTAAATAAGCCTCAATAAGGCCGACATCGATTGTCAACTGCTCTGCCTGATCAAAGACAGTGTCTTGGTCACATGAGGCAATCAAAAAGAATAAAACGGGCAATAAGTATACTAATCTCTTCATCATTTTAAATCAACTACTTCAACATCAAAAACTATTACAGTATTCGGTCCAATCTGTGATCCATAACCACTAGGGCCATATGCTAAATAAGAAGGAATCAGAAGTTTTCCTTTTCCACCCTTACTAAATTTAGGTATACCAATATTCCACCCTCGAAGGATTTCCCTATCACCTATGGTCAATGATCTTGGACCATAGACGCGGTTAGGATTGAACATCTCGTTGGTTCTAGCACGCTCTTCACTACTGGTATCTATCAGTGTTCCATCCAGCAATGACATTGAGTATTCTAGAAATACTTCGCTGCCTTCCTTTGGATAAACCCCATTTCCTTCCTTCAAAATTACATAATACACCCCTTCGTCAGTCACTTGAGCCTCTAAATTATTTTTAACGATGAAAGCTTCAATTAATTCTTTATCCGTTTGAGATTGGGCTATTCGATTCCGCTCAAGTACGGTCGATTCATTTTCAATTTCTGTTACTCTAATATTCCAAGTAACCAGTTGAGTGGTGTCCATCCTAGGTGAGATGGGTAACCGTGTAAACGCTGCATAGCGTCCTAAAGACATCTGGATTTGAATACTATCCCCCTCACCGGCTAAATTCAAAATCTCCCTGACATCAGGAGGGGCACCAATATTTGGGTTTAAAAAGAAACCATCATCGGTGGTGTTGTAAATCATTGAATCGCCCAAATAGTGCGACATATTCATGAAAATCACATCGCCCATCCGAGGCTTTTCTGCTCCTTTATCATCAACAACTCTATACTTTAGACCTGAGGTCATTGTTAAGAACTCAGGAGACTGGTCACAGCTAATCATTAGCGTGAAAATCCCTAACCATAGTAAGAGAATCGGCTTTTTCATAACTTAATATATTCTTCCTCTAATTGCTGTTCGTACTCCTTCAAAACACTCTTAAAGCGCTTCACAGCCTCATCAAGTGAAATTTCGACTTTTCCTCCGGCAGCATTTCTATGGCCACCTCCGTTAAAATACTTCGCTGCAATTTCGTTTGCAGGAAAACTCCCAATAGAGCGCAATGATACTTTTACACCTTCACTGGATTCTTTGAACAAGCCTGCCAGCGTAATACCCTCAATAGACAAGGCATAATTGACCAAGCCCTCAGTATCACCCGTTTTAGAACTGTACTGCTGCAATTCCGCTTCGGTTAAAGCAAAAAAGGCAACCCTGTTTTCTGGTAATACTTGCAAGTTTTGACTTAAGGCGTACCCAAGAAAACGTAACCTATTAATTGAGTTCTTATCGTAAACTTCTTTTGAGACGCGGCTATTATCCGCCCCATGAGCGATTAACTTGGCAACTACCTCATGAACGTTCTGAGTTGTATTTGGATGCCTAAAGCCACCAGTATCAGTCATAATACCAGCATATAAACATTCCGCAATGTCTTTGTCAATCAACTTCTCATCACCAAGCGCTACAATCAATTCATAGCAAAGCTCACAAGTGGCGGCAGCATTGGTGTTCCAAAGTCTAAAGTCAGCAAAGTCTTCTGGATCTAGGTGATGATCTACATTTACCTTAAACCCGTTTGCAGCTTTCACCATGTCGCCCAGTTGGTTGATACGGCTAAGCACAGAAAAGTCTAGCGTAATGATGACATCAGCTTGATTGATTATAGCCTGACACTGAGCATCAGTTTCGGCACTGTAAATGAGTACGTCAGAATTACCCTTCATCCAATGTAAAAAGGCCGGATATTCTGAAGGTGTAATTACTTGTACCTCATGTCCCTTCTCAATCAAGTAATTAGCCATTCCCAAGGAAGAACCTAGGGCATCCGCATCTGGTTTATGATGCGTAGTAATTATGATTTTACTAGAGGTACTAAGCTTGGATTTTAATAAGTCTATGTTCTGCATGCAATGCTTCCGACAAAGTCGGTCTGTCAAAGAATCGGCAAAGTTGCCAAGAAATCAGATATGAAACAATGAAAGCAAGTCTGATTATCTGAATATTAAGTCCTTAAAAGATTCATAATCAGGCAACACCTTATTTAAAATTATCTCCTATTTTTGCGCACGAATTTTAAAAAGGAACTATAAAACGATTATGGCAACTAACAGAACATTCACAATGATTAAGCCGGATGCAGTAGCAGATGGCAACATTGGAGGGATCATCAAAATGATCGAGGAAGCAGGTTTTAAAATCATTGCAATGAAGTATACCAGACTTACTACTGCGTTAGCTGGTAAATTCTACGAAGTGCATAAGGAAAGACCTTTTTACGGTGAATTAGTAGACTACATGTCTTCTGGGCCGATTGTGGCAGCTATTCTTGAAAAAGACAATGCTGTTGATGACTTTAGAAAATTGATTGGTGCTACTAATCCTGCTGATGCAGTAGAGGGTACAATCAGAAAAATCTATGCAAAATCTATTGGAGAAAATGCCGTTCACGGTTCTGACTCCGATGAAAATGCAGCGATTGAAGGAAACTTCTATTTCTCAATGAGCGAGAGATTTTAAGCTTAAAACATTATGAGTTAAAAGCGGCTTAAGGCCGCTTTTTTTTGCTCCTTCCCCCCTTTATTACCCCGCTTTGGCCAGAGAAGCCCGCACAACATAAGATGCGTATGAACAAAAAGAAATGGCGTCTGGTCAGATAATTCATGGTAGGCCTAAATACAAAATGGGACAATTACTTGACAACTCAAGCCTTTGATGTCCTTATCCATTTTGGTAAAACGAAAGCCCCAATCAGTAAATAAGGGTAATAACTTATGAGCCGCCACAACAAGGCACAGACGAAAGTGTACTCCCTTAGGTGTTCTTCGAAGAATACCGGAAATATAAGCTCTGCTGCACCAGCGTTTCCTGGGGCTGGCGAAACCAGTAAAACGATCCACATGATTAAATGCCGACCTATCAGCAAGGCCTGATCACTCAAGCTGACATCCACAAAACCCGAAATCAGCACATTGAGAAGTGCAAATTTTAGTAGCCAAACTACATAGGTAAAACCAAGGATCGAAAACCAAAAGTAGCCCGGTTTACCCTTCAAAATTTGAGAGACTAGCACAAGGTCATCAGCTTGTTTCATCACAATAGTTTTCCACTTCTTTAACCAACTTTGATTAAATAGAAAATGGGTAATCCTTCTGATTGCCTTTGGAAAAAGCAAAACGGCCGATAACATAAAAGCAGTATACAAACCAATCAATGAGTAGCTAAGCCAAAAAACTGGACCTATCCCTTGCTCAAAACCAGCAATCACTTGAACTTGATCTGGAATGACCTCACCATTTGAAAACCATATGGCCAATGGGGAGGCGGTCAAAAAGAAGAGGTTATCGAAAGTAGCAAGCAACAAAGTATAGGCCAGTGCCTTGCCAAAAGAGAGGCCCTCTTTGAGCATGATAAATACCAAAACCGCGGTAGCTCCTACAAAAGGCGGGGTTACTGCAATGGCGAACTCCCACAGAATTATCACACGAAAAACGCTACTCCATGATAGCTCCTGTTTTGCAATCGACTTTAACCGAAAGATGTTAAAAGCATCCTTAAAGCTTAGAATAAGCAGTGAGAGAATGATGGCTATCGGTGAAATATCTCTTATCAGGGCCAATGAATCCGCAGTAATCCGATCGTCTGTAATGATCAACGTAATGACTATACCTAAGCCAATTGCCACGGGTAGCCACACGCTCTTCACGTTTAAGGTCTTTAATGCCTTTTCAGCGTCCATAGGCTTTACTCAATCACGAGTTCATCTTCAATTTTTTCAATCCAAAAGTTATTGAAGCCTTCGCCTAGATGCATGGTGATTTCACGCAGCTGTAACAAATCTAGAATGGACAAAAAGTTAAAAATGACACCAATCTTATTGGGTTCAAACTCAATCAACTGTACAAAGGATAGCCGTGGCGAATCCTTTAGTTTATTTAAGACAAATTCGCGTTGCGTGGCAATTGAGTAGGGGTATTGCACTACCTCATGTGTAGGTTTTTGTTGCTCGTATTCAAACCTAGACACAACTCTCTGATAGACCTTGAGTAATTTGTACAGGTCTAAATCTTGAAGTTCTGACTCTACATTACTTCCTTCGGCAAGCTTTCTAAGCTCCTTAGTTATATTGCCCCGAGTTTCTTTCTGAAGGCGATCATCCTCCATTTTATGGAGCTCCTCAATAACAGACTTGTATTTTTTGTATTCCAGTAGGTGACGCACTAACTCTTCTCTAGGATCTATCTCTTCACCAGATTCGTCTAATACAGGCCTTGGTAGAAGCATTTTAGCCTTTATGCGCATGAGTGTGGCAGCAACTAATATGAATTCACTCGCTACTTCCACGTTCATTTTTTCTAAATGATGCAGGTATGCTAAAAAGTCAGAAGTGATTTTATTAATGGGAATATCGTGTATATCGAGCTCGTCTCTTTGGATAAAAAAGAGCAATAGGTCAAAAGGACCTTCAAAGAGAGGAAGTTTTATCTCGAAACTCAACGATTATAAAGCGTTTTCAATCAAATATATAGAGATTGACTAAATGTCTCATTTGGAGCCAAAATTATTTTTAATTTTGGAGCTTGATAAGAAATCTGTGTCAAACATTTACAACGTATTGTTGTTGTTTAGACATTAGTTTGCAAATCCATGTTGATAGAGCCAGGACCCCTACTTTCGAAAATTGACTCCCCTGCCGATTTAAAGCAATTAGATCAAACACAGCTTGTAAAGGTTTGTGATGAATTGCGTCAGTTCATTGTTGATAATGTATCTGTCTATGGCGGGCACTTTGGAGCATCTCTTGGCGTAGTAGAATTGACCGTTGCGCTTCACTACATCTTTGACACACCAAAAGATCAGGTGGTTTGGGATGTAGGACATCAGGCGTATGGACACAAGATTTTAACGGGTAGACGTGATGTATTTCACACGAACAGAATCTATAACGGGCTTTCGGGCTTTCCAAAGCGAAAAGAAAGTGACTATGATACTTTTGGAGTAGGACATTCCTCTACTTCCATCTCTGCAGCTTTAGGTATGGCAATCGCCAACCAGTATAAAAAGGATGATCGTCAACACATTGCCGTAATTGGCGATGGTGCGATGACGGGTGGGCTTGCCTTTGAAGGTATGAACCATGCAGGCGACACAAACGCCAACCTTTTGATCATACTCAATGACAACTGCATGTCTATCGACCCAAATGTAGGTGCATTGAAAGATTATCTGACGGATGTCACTACCTCTCACACTTACAACAGGGCCAAAGATGATGTATGGAAATTACTCAGCAAGTTTTCCAAGTTTGGCAAAAGTGCTCAAGAGGTAATTTCTAAAGTAGAGCATTCTATGAAATCATTGTTGCTTAAACAAAGCAACCTTTTCGAGTCTCTCAACTTAAGATATTTCGGTCCAGTAGATGGTCATGATGTACACCACCTGACCAATGTCCTCAACGACCTAAAGAATATTCCAGGCCCTAAAATCCTTCACTGTGTAACAGTAAAAGGGAAGGGTTACAAACCTGCTGAGGAAGGCAATGCTACTAAATGGCATGCACCCGGTAAGTTTGATAAAGTAACGGGAGAAGTATTCAAAAAAGTACCTGACACCCCTCAGCCACCAAAATACCAAGATGTTTTCGGCCATACTTTGGTAGAATTAGCCGAGAAGAATGATAAGGTAATGGGTATAACCCCAGCGATGCCTTCTGGTTCTTCGATGAACATCATGATGAAAGCGATGCCAGATCGAGCTTTCGATGTTGGCATAGCGGAACAACATGCCGTGACTTTCTCTGCAGGACTTGCTACTCAAGGCTTGATACCGTTTTGTAACATCTACAGCACATTCATGCAGCGTGCGTTTGACCAAGTAATTCACGATGTATGTATTCAAAATCTACCCGTAACCTTCTGTCTCGACAGAGCTGGCTTTGCAGGTGCAGATGGCCCTACACATCATGGTGCTTATGATATCGCCTATATGCGATGCATTCCAAACATGATCGTAGCTGCCCCTATGAACGAAGCAGAGCTACGTAACATGATGTATACTTCTCAGCTACCACGTGAAGGTCAAGCTTTCACTATCAGGTACCCAAGAGGTACGGGCGTTATGCCAGAGTGGAAAACTGAGATGAAGAAAATGACCATTGGTACTGGAAGAAAGATTTCTGATGGAGAAGAAGTCGCCATACTCACCTTGGGTCATATTGGCAACTATGCAGTTGAAGCCAAAGAGCAGCTGTTGGAAGAAGGCTTGAATCCTGCACACTACGATATGCGCTTTGTTAAGCCACTGGACGAAGAGCTACTTCATGATATCTTTAGAAACTTCAAAAAAGTGGTTACAGTCGAAGATGGCTGTATAATGGGAGGTTTCGGTAGTGCAGTACTCGAGTTTATGGCTGATAACGGATATGCGGCTAAAGTCATTAGATTGGGCATACCGGACGCGATAGTTGAGCATGGTACACAAGAGCAATTACATGCCGAATGTAACTTTGACGTTGCAGGTATTGCAAAAACTGTTCGTGAATTAGTCAGCATTAAAACCTCAGCCAAAATCGGCAAAAACTAAAAGGCCTTTCGAATATTTATTGGAAAATTATCGCTCAAGATTCAAGCGATCCCATTGACCGGAAATTGCGGCCGCCTCATAGGTGGACTGCAAAAAAGACATCAACATCTCACTTGGGTCATTGGCCATTCTTACATCATCATATTTCAGAAAGAATTCGCCCATATCATCACTCCAGAAAGCCTGCGCTGGCTGAACGGTATGCTGACCAAAAGTTGCAGGGGAAGGATAGCAATAGGAATAAAACACTGGCATCGGTGAATCATCGCTCCCAGGCCAAAAACCACAACTACTAACTTCTTGAGAATATGCCTCTTGCATCACATCAGCCGGCATGTTCGGCATACTTCCCTGATGTAAGGGAGCTTTTCTTCCCGAAAAACGTGTAACAGCTACATCAAAAGCACCCCAGAAGAAATGTACCGGACTACACTTACCTATAAAATCACTTCTAAACCTTTGGAAAACGTTGTGAACACTCACTGAGGCTTGCCAGAAATCTCGTACCATATCTCTGTCATAAGACTTATTGGTAGTATTTTCTTTGAACGGAATCGCTTCTGGCAATTCGTTCGGCTTGTCGTAAATACTGATTCGAATACCTAAAGCAGCCAACTTGTCGAAAAGCTCATTATAGAAACCAGCAACAGTTCTTGGGAAAAGGGAGACTTTTAAATCCTCATTGAAAGTAGAGGATATGATCAATTCATGATTTTCAAAATCAAACTCGATCTCAAAAATTCCATTTTCATACGGCATGCTTCCGGTTGTGAAGCCCCTCGCAGTGATATAAAGGGTAGTATGCCAAGAATGGTTTTGCCATGGCATGGCTTTCAGTCGAACTTTACCAACGATCTGAGTCCACTGATGAATCGTTTTTAAGGTATCGCTCCAATCAGTATAGTTGAGCTCAGGCCAAGCATTATTACATCCCTTGATTATTGTTTTCATAATTCCTCCCTTAAGTAACAATGACGTTCAGCACCCGAATGGGTTTACAACCTCACTACTAAAAGTACGGAAAGGAAATCTTCTAGTTAGTCTTTACGGTCTAAGTTCATTCTTCTTCTAGGGCGATGACTGTTCCTTAGGTAGATCAGAGACCCTACGATTGGAATGAACATCAACAATAGGAAGCTGAACATTCTTTGAGAACCAGAATCGTTGTCATCGTTCTTAAATAGCCTATATATCGCATAGCATATCAAGAGAAGGTGCACAAGCGACAGCGTTTGAAAAATCATTAGTCCATGATCCGGTGTGTAAATATCCATAGACTGATAAAACTAAGAATTATTTCTTATTCAAGAAGCTCTTTCAATCATCTGCGTCAAATCACGCTTAGTCATTACACCAGCCTTATTCTCCAAAATCTTACCATTCTTGAATAAAATCAGTGTTGGAATACTTCTGACACCAAAGCGCTGCGCAATGGGCTGGTTCTTATCTACATCAATCTTAATCACTTTAACCTTATCACCCATCTCTTGCGCCACCTCTTTCAGCAAAGGCGCCATCATTTGACACGGCCCACACCAATCGGCATAGAAATCTACCAATACGGGAGTGTCCTGATCAATTAGTGTTTCGAATTTTCCTTTCATGACTATCAAATTATGCATTTCTAAAACCTAAGAATTGAGTTATTTGTTCCCTAATTTCACCCGAGCTTAAAAGTGCCTAATACAGCATGCATCAGTACGACTTCACAGATCCATTAACTTTTGCAGCCCTCACTGGGTTGATGTTTCTGATGGTCGTGTTCCGATACACGCTAGTTTCAGGTATTTTCTACCTGGTCTTCTACATCATTGACCCGAAAGACTTCCGAAGTCGAAAAGTGCTCGCCCCCTCAAAGGATAAAAAGCAATATAAGCGAGAAGTGATGTGGTCAACACTTACCTCCCTATTCTTTGCACTCGCTGGAGCCGGCATGGTAGTGCTCTGGCAAAAGGGCTATACCGCTATTTATGAAGACATCGACCAATACGGTTGGTGGTGGATGCCTATAAGCTTTCTTATTGCAGCATTGATTCACGAGACCTATTATTACTGGCTTCATCGCTGGATGCATAAGCCGAAAGTCTATCGCTTGATACATAAAGTCCATCATGACAGTCATATCACCTCTCCATGGACCTCGTTTTCATTTCACCCGGGAGAAGGCATATTACAATCGGTGATCATTCCGGTCGTGATCCTCTTTCTGCCTATGCATTATTGGACCATAGTAACGCTCTTGACCTTCATGACTTTGACGAGTGCAATCAACCATTCTAATGTAGAAATCTATCCTAAGGGCTTTCATAAACACTGGCTAGGCAAATGGATGATTGGCGCAACCCACCACAGCCTACACCACACTCAGTACCGGTTCAATTTTGGGCTCTATTTTACCTTTTGGGACAAATGGATGAAGACTGAGAGTGAGAAGTATCCTGTAGATTTTGAGAAGCATACGTCCTAACTTGAGTGATATGATTCTTTTTGAAAAGGAACTTCATTCAAGGGTATTGGAACCAATATTAGGAAGACCAAAGAGGATCAACAGAAAGTACATTCGGTCTATTGGAAGCACATCCTACTTTCTGACTTCTTTTTTTCAGTCTAACAATGAAGAAAACACATTACGAATAAACTCAAAGTGTAATTTTCAATTATATGAAAATGGAATTCTTCTAAGAGCCAATTTCTCAACTCAAGTTCGGGCTATACCAATAAAATACTCAGAAATTCAAGAGCTGAAGTTAATACGTGGCAAAGAGCATATTGACCCCTTGTATTTTTCTCTCATGGGCATCTTAATGCGACTTGGTGTTTCTGTTCTCAAGGCTCGCTATTTTAAAGCAGAATTCAGTGAATATACTATTGACGACATGGTTCTCGAGCTCAAAACCAAGGATTATAAAATGTCATTCTGTACCAATGGACATCAATTCGAAACTCAGGAATCTCTATTTAAAATGACACCCATTGAATTAACAATAGTTATTCAGTGAGCCATAGTTTTATTTGTTTCTAAAAAGAGAATATATTTAATTTGTTGAAATCCAAGACATACCCATGGGTCGTATTTGGATTAAACATGTCATAAAACTCAAAAGAAACAGCAATGAAAATTCTCAAATTATGCGCTCTGGCAGTCCTAGGATTTGGACTGTTGGTAAACAAACCCAACCATGAAGTAATCACTCGGACTGACGATGGTGGAGCGGATAGCTTGCTAACCATCAAATACTTCCAAAAGCGAGCTACAAACAATCATCAACTGGATACTCCTGATGGAGGAAAGCTCACAATGCTCACCGTCCATACGAATAAAAGGCAAACAGACATCTTACTTTCTAAGACCAACGCTCAAGGCAACGAAGAATGGGTGAAATACTATGGTGGTAAGGGATACGATTACGCCAGTGACTTAATCGCTACCCGCGATGGAGGTTATTTAATATTGGGCGAGACCAGCTCCTATGGCAATGGCAATAATGATATCTATATCGTAAAAATAACTGAACTGGGTGTGAAGCAATGGCAAAACACCTTTGGTGACAGATACAATGAGTATGGCAAATCTGTGAGGGAAACTGAATACGGGTATTACATCTATGGCACCCGTCAAGACTGTAGTGCCGACTCAGACGATCCTACACCTGATTGTCTTACCCTAAACCTTATCATAAAAACTGACCGAAAAGGTAAGCAACTCTATAAAGGAGATGTAGGCAAGTAAAAAACAAAAGACCGAAGAGTGCGCATGCACTCTTCGGTCTTTTGTTATAGCCTCCTAATTTAAGCTACTCGTACCTCAAACTATCCACCGGGTTAGCCTTTGCCGCACGAGCCGTTTGAAAGCTAACCGTTGCTACCGCAATCATAAGTACTAGCAATGCTGGGAAAGCAAAAATGTACCAGTAGAGATCTATTCTGAAGGCAAAGCTATTCAACCATTGCTCCATTCCATAATAGGCGATCGGAATTGCCAAGATCACGGAAACCATTATCAACTTCAGGAAGTCTGTGGAGAGAAGTTTCAAGATACTTGGTACTGAAGCCCCCAATACTTTTCTGACGCCTATCTCTTTGATTCGCTTTGAAGTCATGAAAGCCGCAAGGCCAAACAAGCCTAGGCATGCAACGAAAATCGTCAAACCTGAGAATATCGTAAATACTGAACCAAATTGCTCGTCAGCCTCATATTGTTCTTGGAATCGGTCTTCTAAGAAGAAGTACTCAAAAGGGTTGCCGGGAAAAAATTGAGCCCATTTTTCTTGTGCCATTTGTACCACTTGTTGCGTATTAGCACCATTATATTTGATAGAATAGAAGCCGTCAGCATTCGGTATCAACCTAAAGATGAGTTTATCATAATTTTCCTTGAGTGATGTATGATGGTAGTCCTCCATTACGCCCACAATCGTATACACATTTCCCCAGAAGAAAATACGTTCACCAATTGCCTCTTCTGGATCAGAGAAACCAAAGTCTTTGGCAGCAGCTCGAGAAAACAAAATCTTTGACTCTTCATCTCCATAGTCTCTTGAAAAGCTTCGGCCTGCGATTACCTTCATATCGAAAGTTTCTACAAACTCGTAACCCAGACCCAATACACGATATTGTTTTCCTTCGCTATCAGGAGCCCCCTCTTTTCTAATTCCTCCGGCATTCCAACCGACTCCTCTTCCTGGTACTCCCGTGCTTACTACTACATTTTCAACACTCGCATCAGTCTTCATGACTTCTGTGAAAGCAGTCAATTGCTCTGAATAAGTTGAATCGGTAACACTTGGCCCATTGATTACCATTGTCCTATCAATGTCAACTCCAAGCTCTTGATTTCTCATAAATGAAATCTGCTCATAGACTGTATAAGTACCGATAATCAGTCCAACTGAAGCCATAAACTGGAAAATGACTAACCCTTTTCTCAGCAGGGCGCCCCCACCAGAAGTAAGTTTAGCTCCTTTCAGGGTATCGACAGGCTTGAAAGATGAAAGGACAAATGCCGGATACAGCCCTGACAAAAATGTTCCGATAAAGAATAAAACACCTAGTCCAATCCAGAAACCCTGCTGGGTAAACAAAGCCATACTCATAGGCTGACCGGTGAGATTGGCAAATGGCGGTAGTACTAGGGCTACAATGACGAAGGCTAACATTACTGCAAAAAGATTCACCAAAAATGACTCTGTCAAGAATTGTCTGATCAACTGACCCTTTTGCGAGCCCAAGACTTTTCTCAATCCAACTTCTCTAGCCCGTTCCATTGACTTTGCAGTAGCTAAGTTGATATAGTTCACCCAAGCAATCAGCACAATGAAAAACGAGATGACCAATAAGGCGTAAACTGAGTCTCCATCTCCGTTTACTTCGGCTTCGCCAATAAAGTTGGAGTACAAATGAATATCAGCCAATGGTTGCAACTCAAAGTCCATCCATGTGTCCATGTTACGCATTTCCTCTCCCCATTGACTCTCGACAAACTCCTCGATTTTGGTTTGAAAAGCTTCTGCCGTAACGCCTTCAGACAATTCTATATAATTGAAATAACCATCCCAGTACCAAACCCTATCAGCATCTGCAGCCCATTCTCCCTGAGCAATTGTAGACCAAGAAGCGAGCACATCGAATTTGAAGTGTGTGTTATCCGGAACATCTCTGAATACCGCTGTTACAATAACCGAGCGGTCTCTATTATACATTAGGGTTTGACCTATCGCCTCATTTGCCCCAAAGTATTTCTTAGCCATACTTTCAGAGATAGCAATTGAGTTTGGTTCGGTAAGGGCATTCTCAGTGTCACCTTGAATGATTTCTGTTCCGAAAATCTTAAAAGCATCTTGGTTGGCGAAATAGATATTCCTCTCCATGAACTCGATATCTCCCTTGGAAATAACGCCACTTGTCTCAGTCAAGCGTGCATATCTTTCTACTTCAGGATAAGCCTCATTAAGCAAATGACCTATTGAAACAACTCCAGAGGCCCATTCTGTACTTAATTCACCTTGGTTGTATCGATTGGTTTTTATCCGATAGATGTTAGAAGCATTCTCATTGAAATCCTCATAGCTCAACTCATAGTTGACGTATTGCATAATGAGCAAACTGGAGGATATTCCTAGGGCTAGCCCTGTGATATTGATAAAAGAAAAGACCCGGTTCTTGAGCAGTGACCGGAAGGCGATCTTGATATAGTTTTTGAACATGTTGGTTTGAGTTTATGGTATGACCTTGATTTTTTAAAGTGGTTACACTTTAAGACGATTTCCACATCAGTTTATTACAACTTATTGAAAGACATACAGATATGCAAAAACGTTGCACGATCAGAAACTAGAAAAATAAAATACTTCGGAGGGTATAAAATAAAAGAGTCACTCCCGTTGGAGCGACTCCCTTTCACCTAAACACCTGGGTAACTAACTACTCATAGTGAATCTTTCGATTCCTACACCCAGACTTATCTTTAATTTACCGGGCGGTAAATGTAATTTCAAATACAAATTCAGAGCTACTACCTTCTAAACTGTAAAGTCAAAGTTAGAAGGATTTTTAATTAAATAAAACTTAACAATTCAATAATTCAGAAAAGTTTTGAACAAACAGAGGAAGATAGCGTTGATTTCGTTTAAATACAGTTTTATGTCGTATGTATCGACACTATAGTTTTATACACACGTTCTTCTTCTCTGTAAAAAAGTTGAGAACATCCCATCCACCCTCTCTACCAACACCACTTTGCTTAACACCACCGAAGGGTGTTCTAAGGTCTCTGAGCAACCAACAGTTCACCCAAACAATGCCTGTATTTAGCCCTGAACTGACTCTATTCGCCTTATTAAGATTGGTAGTCCATACCGTAGCAGAAAGACCATACTCAGTACTATTTGCCATAGTCAAAACGTCTTCTTCACTATCGAATGGCGTAAGAGTAACGACTGGACCGAAGATTTCTTGCTGATTTGTCTGACAATTATACGCTAAGCCTTCTATGACCGTAGGCGCGATATAATAACCTTCGGATAAATCACCTTCTAAATGAACTTGATGACCCCCGGTTAGAATGATCCCACCCTCTTCTTTAGCAAGCTGAACGAAGCCAAGCACTTTTTCCATATGGGGCTTTGAAACCACTGCTCCAAGATTAGAGTTCTTATCTGATGGATCGCCTACTACTAGATTATTCACCTTTTCTACAAATGAATCTTTAAAGCGATCATAGATAGATCGTTCTACAAAAATCCTTGATCCGCATAGACATATCTGCCCTTGGTTAGCAAAACTGGAATGCACTGATGTTTTGAGCGCCTCATCAAAATCACAATCTGCGAAAATGATATTCGGGTTCTTCCCTCCCAACTCCAGCGATAATTTTTTAAACATAGGTGCCGCAGTGGCCGCAATGCGTTTACCCGTCTCCGTTCCTCCCGTAAACGAGATTGCCTTGATCTCTGGATGTTCAGATATCGCTTGACCAGCATTTGGGCCAGTACCATGGACAATATTTAAAACGCCCGCTGGCAACCCGGCTTCAATGCATAATTCTGAGAGCAGAAAGGCTGTCATCGGAGTAATCTCAGATGGCTTCGCAACCACCGTATTGCCAGCAGCTATGGCGGGCGCAATTTTCCATGTAAACAGATAAAGCGGCAGGTTCCATGGGGAGATACACCCCACTACGCCAATAGGAGACCTTAAAGTCATATTAAGTGCATCCTGATCCGTTTGATGGGCTTCGGTAGATTCATGGAGGATTGCCGTAGCAAAGAACCTAAAATTGGCTGAAGCGCGCGGAATATCCACTCTGCTGGCCAGTTTTATTGGCTTTCCGTTGTCTTTTGATTCTGCTGCTGCCAATCGATCATGGTTTGCATCAATAAGATCAGCAATTTTCAAGAGTAGGTTTGATCTGTCTTCTCGACTGGTTTGAGACCATGCAGAAAAAGCAGATGATGCAGCATCCACTGCGTGTTGAATATCGGCTTGGGTAGAATCTGGAATCTGACTGTAGACCTTTCCATTTGATGGATTATAGTTATCAAAGGACTGGCCATTTTCAGCTTCAGCTAACTTACCATTGATATAGTTCTTTATAATCTCCATAATTATTTCCAGTTAGAAGCGATAAATCTTTCCACATTCTTATGTGCCAAACGACTGAGTTGATCCGGGGTTAAATCTGAACTGAGTTGATCCAAAATGCCATGGTACTTTGTTGCGTCTTCATGTTGTGGAAAGTAATATGGGTCACGCGCTGAATCAGGAAAGTCTCCGGTATAGAAGTAATCCGCACCAAAAGCGATCGAACTTTCTCCTCCTGATAAACCAAAACCATATTTGATATGATCCAAAAGCGCATCAGGTTCATCATTATTGACAAAGGCTCTGACAAAATTCATCCCAATTAGTCCTCCTCTATTAATGATTTCTTGAGCGTTTTCACGTGTTAAATTTCTTGGGTGATCCCAAATCTCTCTGAAATTAGAGTGACTCGCCATCACAGGCACATTCAACCCATTCTTGTAAGTATAAGCTAGAATGTCATGCGCTAAAGCATCCGATGTATGCGAAAGATCCACCGCAATTTGTCGATCATGCATATAGTCAAGCAGGGCTTCTCCGTCAGGTTTTAATCCTGCTTCTGCATAATTACCTCCGCCAAATCTATTCTCTGCATGATGGGTAAAGCTGATGTAGAAAAGCCGATCCACATTAGATATGATAGTCTCAAGATTCTTAAAAGCATTCTCCAACGGCTCTTCTTCATTGCATATACCAGAGGCACTCTCTAATGAAGCAACCATTCCTATTTTATCCTGTAAGGAATTGAACCCGCCATCGGCTTGATAAACCGTATCAGTGTAATCGTTCAATAGGTCTTTATAGATCACTGACTGAGCCATTCCGTTTCTTGAACTCGCTTGTTCAACTGCCGTATAGATAGCCATAACTTGCAAAGCCACTTTTCCTTCTCGTAGGAAAGGGAACCCTGCACCGAAAGCCTTGCTTTCAGGCTCGGCCTGTTTATTCATCAAGAGGTAGACCAGAAGGTCACAATGAAGATCTATGATTGGAAGATGCTGCATATTAAAGACTACCCGTTCGGCCACCGTCAACTGGCAGATTGACTCCATTGATATAGCTTGCAGCAGGCGTTGCTAAAAATGCTGCAGCTGCTGCTACTTCACTTGCATCAGCAAATCGATTCGCTGGCACACTAGCCTTCATTGCTGCATCCACTTCTTCAATACTTTTTCCAGTTTTCTTGGCCTTGTTTTCGATTATAGAGCTCAAACGCTGAGTAGCCGTAGCACCTGGTAACACGTTATTGACGGTAATTCCAAACTGGCCCAGTTCGTTCGCTAATGTCTTGGACCAATTGGCAACAGCTCCTCGAATTGTATTCGAAACCCCTAAACCATTCAGTGGGATTTTTACTGAAGTACTGATGATGTTAATAATTCGTCCAAAAGCAGCATCTTTCATAGCAGGAACTACTGCTTGTGCTAGGATATGATTACAGACTAAGTGCTGATTAAAAGCGATCCTAAATTCATCAATTCCCGCATCGATCGCTTGACCACCCGGAGGGCCTCCAGTATTATTGATCAAAATATGATAAGTGTTTTCTTGACCAATGTGCTCGTCTAAGACAGCTTTCAGCTGATCGGGTTTCGAGAAATCAGCTACTAAAGTCTGATGATGCTGCCCTGAAGTATGAAAAAGTTCTGATTTGACTTTTTCTAGTGCCTCCTTATTTCGAGCACAGAGCGTAACACTCGCGCCAAGGTTGGCTAACTCTTCGGCAATTGCTTTGCCAATGCCTTGCGTACTACCGCAGACTAAGGCATTTTTTCCACTTAAATTAAGATCCATAGGTTTTGGGCTATCAACCAAAGTTATGAAAATCGGGTTTAGTCCTACCGTGATTTTCCGTATTTTAGAGGCAAGCTAAATAGAAAGGAAATGGGCATTAGAAGACCGTTCAATCTTAACCAATGGATTGAAGAAAATCGTGATTTACTCAAGCCACCAGTAGGCAATAAGAACCTCTACCCTGAAGGAACCGACTATATCGTAATGATTGTGGCCGGACCAAATGCTCGAAAGGATTATCACTACAACGAAACTGAAGAGCTATTCTACCAGCTAGAAGGAAATATCAATGTCCGAATCCAAGAAGACGGTAAGGCTGTCGATATTCCGTTAGGCCCTGGCGATATGTATTTGCATCCACCTAAAGTGCCTCATTCTCCCGTTCGTTCTGAAGGCTCAATTGGCTTAGTGATCGAACGCGTTAGAAAACCTGAACACACCGATGGTCTCATGTGGTTTTGCGATAACTGCAACGATAAACTGCACGACACCTACTTTCCGCTAACCAACATTGAAAAAGACTTCTTACCGAGGTTCAAAGAATTCTACGCTTCAGAAGAGCTTCGTACCTGCAAAAGTTGTGGTCATACTATGGAAACGGATCCTAGATTTGTGAATCAGTAGATTAGTCATTGGTCATTGGTCATTGGTCATTGGTCATTGGAAAATAGTTTTTATAAACACACTTATGAAACTGGAAGATTTGCGGATATATAAATCAGCTGACGACATATCTGATGAAATTTGGAAAGTAGTTATATCTATGAATTACTTTGAAAAAGATACAATTGGTAAACAACTTGCCAAGAGCGCTGATTCAATAAGTGCTAATATTGCCGAGGGATACGGTAGATATTTTTTCAAGGAGAATAGGCAGTTCTGCTTTTATGCTAGGGGTTCGCTCACGGAGACAAAAAATTGGCTCGGGAAATGTCACCGAAGAAATATAATTGACATCGACACATACAACCGACTTGATCAAAAATTGGACGAACTGCACAAATCATTGAATGCATACATAAAGACTCTAGGCAAAACCACAAATGACAATTGACTATTCAGCCAATGACTAATTTAAAGATAGATATGCATACCCACATCATTCCAAAGCATCTGCCCAAATGGACAGAGAAGTTTGGATATGGTGACTTTATCAACTTGCATCATCATAAGGAAGGTGCAGCCAGGATGATGAAGGGCTCTAAATTCTTTCGTGAAATTCAATCCAACTGCTGGGATGGGCAAGAAAGAATAGATGAGTACGCTACCCATGGCACACAAGTACAGGTGGTCAGCACAATTCCCGTCATGTTTTCTTATGACGCAAAACCTGAAGACGCATTAGAAGTTTCTCGATTCTTAAATGATGATATCGCGGAGCTCTGCAATAAGTATCCAAAAAATTACCTTGGCTTAGCCACCATCCCAATGCAGGATGAAGAGCTAGCCATAAAAGAATTAGAGCGTTGTAAAAACGAATTGAACCTACCCGGCATTCAGATAGGTTCTAACATCAACGATGAGAATTTAAGCAGTGCCAGCTTCTTCCCTATTTTCGAGGCTTGCGAAAGACTAGGCATGGCTGTAATGATTCACCCATGGAACATGATGGGGTTTCACAGCATGGAAAAATACTGGTTACCTTGGTTAGTAGGCATGCCTGCCGAAACATCCAGGGCCGCATGTTCGATGATCTTTGGAGGCGTCTTAGAAAGACTTCCAAACCTAAGGGTAAACTTTTCACATGCTGGAGGATCGTTTCTTCCAACTTTAGGAAGAGTTGAACATGGGTTTAATTGTCGACCTGATTTAGTAGCTGTAGATAACCCAGTCAACCCGAGAGAATACCTCGGTAAGTTCTGGATAGATAGCATCACCCATGACCCCTTACTTTTGAAGTATGTACTAGAGCTGCAAGGGTCAAAAAGAATCACTTTAGGTTCGGATTATCCCTTCCCGTTAGGAGACCTCGAAATTGGTGCTTATATAGAGCAAATGGGCTTGTCAGATGATATTGTGGAAGACATATTTTGCAATGCCACTTTGGAGTGGCTCGACTTACCAAAAAGTCAATTTGAATTATGAGAGATACGGCAATAGCGTATATGGATTCGCCTTTGGGCAAAATCAAAATCGTTGGTGAAAATGACACCATTAAACGGGTCAGTTTTGTTGATGGCGAAGAACGCGATACAGAAGGACCAACCACACTTGCCGTTCGGCATTGCAAGAAACAATTGAAAGAGTATTTCGAAGGCAAGAGAAAAGAGTTCAACGTACCGATCGATCCAGATGGTACCGATTTTCAAAAGGAAGTTTGGGGCGCACTTTTAGACATTCCTTTTGGTAAAACTTCTACCTACGCCAAACAGTCTGTGGCTTTAGGTGACCTTAAAAAAATTAGAGCTGTTAGCACTGCCAATGGCAAGAACCCGATAGCGATCATCATACCTTGCCATCGCGTTATCGGAACAGACGGCAACCTAACAGGTTATGCTGGTGGACTTGATAAAAAAGAATGGTTGTTGAGGCATGAAGAAAGTATGCCTGGCCAAAATCAAACAAGCATGTTTTAATGAACTTCGAGAATAGCCTTTCATTCGCACAGAAAATGGACGCTGAAGATCCGTTGAGGTCATACAGAGACCGTTTTCACATCCCTCAAGTCAACGGAAAAGACAGTTACTATTTTACGGGTAACTCTTTGGGTCTTCAGCCAAAAACTGTTCGCAGCTTTATTGAAGAAGAATTAAAAGGTTGGGAAACCTTAGGTGTCGAAGGCCATTTCGATGGACACAGCAAGCCTTGGGCACATTATCATAAGTTCAGCAAGGAAGCACTCGCTAGAATTGTAGGGGCCAAACCTTTAGAAGTGGTGTCGATGAACAATTTGACCGTCAACCTCCACTTGTTGATGGTCTCTTTCTACCAACCAACGACCACACGATACAAAATCATTTGTGAAGCAGGCGCCTTTCCTTCGGATCAATACATGTTCGAGAGTCAATTAAAGTTTCATGGATTAAATCCTGACGAAGCCTTAATTGAGCTTAGCCCAAGAGATGGTGAGCATACGCTCCGAACCGAAGATATCCTTGCCGAAATAAAATCTACTGGCGATGCACTTGCCTTGGTCCTCATCGGAGGCGTACAATATTATACAGGCCAATTCTTTGACCTGAAAGCTATCACTAGTGCAGGACATCAAGTTGGTGCACTAGTCGGTTTTGACTTAGCCCATGCCTTCGGGAACCTTCCCCTTTCGCTACACGATTGGGATGTGGATTTTGCTACTTGGTGTTCTTACAAATACTTGAATTCAGGACCGGGAAACGTGTCAGGGATTTACGTGCACGAACGCTTTGCCGAAGACGATGCTTTGAATCGTTTTGCCGGATGGTGGGGACACAATGAATCAGAGCGATTCTTAATGAAGAAGGGTTTCAAACCAATGCCGGGTGCCGATGGATGGCAGTTGAGTAATGTGAATGTCCTTTCAACGGCCGCCCATTTAGCTTCCCTCGAAATCTTCGATGAAGTGGGTATGGATCCGCTGCGCGAAAAGAGTTTGAAATTGACAGGATATATGGAATTCTTGGTCAACGAATTAAGTGGAGAAGATCAAATCTTCGAAATTATTACGCCAAGTAACCCAGCAGAACGAGGATGCCAATTATCGATTTTCTGTCACAAAAATGGAAAACAGCTATTTGACGTCTTAACGAAAGAAGGAGTGATCTCAGACTGGCGTGAACCCAATGTAATTCGTGTAGCACCTGTCCCATTATATAACACATTTGAAGATGTTTATCACTTCACAAGAATATTGAGAGAGAGTCTCGAAAAGATGTAAGCATGGAAGGTAAAAAACAAAAGATCAGCATACTCGGAGCCGGATTGGTGGGCTCACTACTTTCAATCATGCTAGCCAAAAGAGGTTATCAAGTGACCATCTTCGAAAGAAGGCCTGATATGCGGAAAGCGGGCGCCATTGGTGGTCGTTCTATCAACTTGGCGCTGAGCAGAAGAGGTTTAAAAGCTTTGGAGAGAGTTGGTTTAAAAGACAAAATCCAAGAAAGCTGCATTCCTATGCCCGGCCGAATGATTCATGACTTGGAAGGAAATTTAGACTTTCAACCATACGGAAAAGAAGGACAATACATCAACTCTGTTTCGCGTGGTGGCCTGAACTGGCTTTTGATGAATGAGGCCGAAGCACATGGCGTAAATATTCAATTTGAACATCGATGCACTGATGTTGACTTTGATTCAGCGACAGCTTCTTTTGACAACGGAACATCTATTTCTGCCGACTTCCTTTTCGGTGGTGATGGCGCATTCTCTGCCCTTCGTGGGGCTATGCAAAAAACAGATCGCTTTAACTTTGCACAGCAGTACATCTCGGCTGGTTATAAGGAGTTGACCATGCCACCAACAGCTGAAGGTAACTTTGCCGTAGATCCGGGTGCACTACATATTTGGCCTCGTGGTGAGTACATGCTCATCGCTTTACCTAACCTTGACAAAAGCTTTACCTGCACCCTTTTCTTTCCATTCGAAGGAGAAATCAGTTTTGAATCCATCAAAACCCAAGCAGATGCTGAGGCATTCTTTAACGACAAGTTCAAAGATGCCGTCCCTCACCTACCGAATTTGAAAAAGGAATTCTTCGAGAACCCGACATCTAGTTTAATTACCGTAAGGTGTGATCCATGGGTGAAGGGCAATACAGCACTCATTGGAGATTCTGCACATGCCATAGTGCCTTTCTATGGTCAGGGAATGAATTCAGGATTTGAAGACTGTTATGTTTTCGATCAGTTATTAGAAAAGCATGGCGACATCAACGATGATTTACTAGCCGAATACCAGGAGCTGCGAATTCCTGACGGCAATGCCATTGCAGACTTAGCGCTCTACAACTTTATCGAAATGCGTGATAAAGTAGCGGATGATAAATTCTTACTTCAAAAGAAAATCGAGAAGAAACTCAATGAACTCTACCCAGACCAATGGGTGCCCCTTTACTCTATGGTCACCTTTAGTGACCTGCCTTATTCCGAAGCCATTGCCAGAGGTAATCGCCAACAAGAAGTCATGGATGAGGTGCTCTCAAGGCCGGGAATTGAGGAGAATTGGGAGAGCCTGGATTTGGAAGAAATCGTAGAATCACTACATTAATTTCACTATTTATTGAGCCATACGGCATTTTCTCTCCAATCAACAGGGAATCCCATTCGCCAAGGTTCAATCTCAGGATATTCGTCTAAAAGATTTACTAGCTTCTCTATAAATCTATTTTGAGGATTGAACGAAAATAAAAGTCGGTCAATTATAGCAGCTGTCCCGTAGTAAGTTCTGTTAAATGTTTCTGGCATTGAACCAACAAACCCTCTTCCCTTTCTTGTTGGAACTTGAAAGTTATTGGCTGTGGTTCTTCTATTCCAAAGCCTTGTATGGTGGGCACATATATTTCTAATAATGGTTAAGTACCTCATCCAAGATGATAGGTGAGAACTAACCAAATTGAAGTCTCCAGCGATTGATTGCTTTTCCTTATTATTTGACAAAGCCTCATAAACTTTAGAAAGCTTCCCAAAAGTCAAAACTTCCATAGCCATATTTGAAGGAGGTAGTGAGTTTTCGTACTTGGCAGCGAACTTTCTTAGAAAGAGCTCATTTTGATCTTTATACCTGGATGTAACTTCTTTCACAGCTTCATCACATGCAACTTTATTGGAGTACAATTCATGGTTCCGGTACCAAAAAAAACCGTGATTGGCACTAAAGGTATCCGTTAAAAGTGCTCTAAACGCCACCTCTATTCTTTCAAGATATTCCAACGTCAAACCTCTCAGTTGTTTATCGAACTGATAAAGTGAGATGATATTTCCAAATGTGACATTATCAATAAATGTATGACTACCATCGTGAGACTGTAAATGAAACATGTAACCCGTGAGTCGGTAATAACCAACCGTCTTAAGATAGCGTAGTGCTCTCTCCTTATCTTCAATAATCAGTCCCCGAGATTCTAAAAGAGTTATATGTTCTTCACCTGTGAGTGGTGGCTTTTTCTCTTCGTATCGCATGTATTGTGTGAGCAAAAAAAACCTCGCAAAGTGCGCATGTTTCCAGAGGCGTGCGAGGCGTTATTATCTCAAAATTAATATTTTCAATGGATATCCACAAGTTATCAACGATTGATATCAAATAAAAGTTTAAGACACCATGGATAATTACTGAATATATTTCTCTTAAAGTATAAATCTCAATATCCATTCAAAACCTGTCTCGGACTACTTCCCAACACCCTCTTAAACTTCCTATTAAAATTACTGAGGTTATTAAAACCACATTCGAAAGCAACCTGAGCAATTGGCTTGTCCTTTTCAACTAACAATTTACAGGCTTGTCCTATGCGGTATTCATTCAGAAAATCGAGATACGTCTTGCGGGTATGTTGTTTAAAGTAGCGACAAAAAGCGGTTGGGCTCATATGTGCAACAGCAGCGACTTCTTCTAGCTTGATCGGCCTAGCGTACTCTTTCATGGTAAAATTGAAGATATCATTGAGCCGCTTTCCCTCCAGTTCACTCATCTTCTTCGTTTGTAAATGTCCAGACAAAAATTCAAAGTCTTCACTTAGTGACAACTGTTTGAGTACTTCAATCAAGGAAATTATTCGGTCGAGACCCACTTGATTAAAAAGGCTTCGAATACTTTGTCTCAAAGGTTCGAGTCCTTCCCCAGTCAATTTCAATCCACGACCTGATTGATCAATAAAGTTGACCAAGTCTTTCGCCTCTGGCAAGTCTAAGAAACGCTCCCCAAGGGTATATCGATCAAAAAAGAAGGTTAAACCTTTAGCATATAATCCACTATTGGACTGGTAATAGTTACTGTCATTTCTAAAAACATGAGGAGCGTTCGGTCCTATTACAAAGACATCGCCCGGTTGAAAAGTACCCAAGTAATCACCGTAAATCAATGTGCCATGGCTGTCTTCTATCAACGTGACCTGAATTTCAGGATGCTGATGAAGGGTGTCATAGAAGAAAGGCTCTTCATCAATCTGCGTGTGGAAAGAGACATTTTCGGTTTTCGGTATTTTGAATGGAAGCGCCTTCACTGATATGATATAGACTTATACAGGGTTCAATATTAGTCATAATTGCTAATATCATATCATAAATGGTAAAAATCAGAATGGAATGTTTCGGAATAGCCAAGTACATTTACTTTATCATTTGGTCATTGCGATCCCGATGAATCGGGAGAAGCAATCTCCCATAATCGATTAGGAGATTGCCACCTACCTCGCAATGACAATAAAAAACGAAGCAATATGAAAGTAGCATGGGAAGGTGTTTACCCAGCGGTAACCACAAAGTTTACAACAGATGATCAACTAGATCTGCAAATGTTCGAGATCAACATTCAGGCCCAATTATCGGCCGGTGTCGATGGCATTATTCTAGGCGGAACCTTAGGGGAGGCCAGTTCTCTGATGGAAGATGAAAAAGACATTTTGGTAGCCAAGGCTGTTGAGATTTGTAACGGGCGTGTTCCGGTGATTATGAACATCGCAGAACAGACCACCAAAGGCGCAATCATTGCAGCAGAAAAAGCCAAGAAACATGGTGCAAGTGGCCTCATGATACTTCCGCCTATGCGATACAAGGCAGATGATCGAGAAACGGTCGCTTATTTTAAGGCAGTGGCTAATTCAACCGATTTGCCCATCATGATCTACAACAACCCAGTGGACTATAAAATAGAAGTAACACTCGATATGTTTGCCGAGCTCATTGAATGCGAGAATATACAGGCAGTCAAAGAATCCACTCGTGACATTTCTAACATTACCAGAATGATTAATCGTTTTGGCAATCGTATCAAAATACTTTCTGGAGTCGACACCCTTGCCCTTGAAAGTTTATTCATGGGCGCAGGAGGCTGGGTTGCTGGACTTGTCTGTGCGTTCCCGAAAGAAACCGTGGCCATTTACCGATTGAAAAAGGCCGGAAGAATTGAAGAAGCGCTTAAGATATATCGATGGTTTCTCCCCTTGCTCGAATTAGATATCAATGCTAAACTCGTTCAGAACATCAAATTGGCTGAAGTAGCCACCGGCATCGGAACAGAAACTGTTCGTGCCCCAAGATTACCATTGGTAGGCGATGAAAGAGCACACGTATTGCGTATTATTGAAGAAGGTTTAGCGACTAGACCAGAACTACCTGACTACTTAAATCTTTGAAAATGATTACTGGAAAGAATTATATAGGAAACGATGCTTCGGCCAAGGGAAATAATATTCTCAAAGCCTACAATCCAACGGACGGCTCTGTTTTCCCCGAAGAATTTGTCGCAGCTACTGCTCAAGAAATCGATGAAGCTGTTGCAAAAGCGCACCAAGCTTTCGGCCCTTATAAGGCTATCTCCTATGAAAAGAGAGCCCAGTTTCTCGAAACGATTGCGGAAGAGATTATGTCATTGGGAGATGCTTTGTTAGAAAGAGCATCTGGAGAGTCAGGCTTACCTGTTGGCAGGTTTCAAGGCGAGCGAGGTCGTACTTGCAATCAGCTCAAAATGTTCGCTAACGTTCTTAGAGACGGCTCTTGGTTAGACATCAACATTGACACGGCCATTCCAGATCGTCAACCTCTTCCTAAGGTCGACTTAAGAAAAATGCAGATTCCGATAGGCCCTGTGGCAGTTTTTGGAGCAAGCAATTTTCCATTGGCATTCTCAACCGCTGGTGGAGATACCGCATCAGCGCTTGCAGCCGGAAACCCAGTAATCGTAAAAGGACATGAAGCACATTTAGGCACCAATGATATGGTGACACAGGCCATACTTAGGGCTGTCGAAAAATGTGAAATGCCTGATGGCGTTTTTTCCATGATGAATGGAGGAATAGCTACTGGCCAAGCACTTGTAAAGCATCCAAAAGTAAAAGCAGTCGGTTTTACGGGATCGCTACGTGGTGGTCGAGCCATCTTTGACCTCGCAAACCAGAGACCTGAACCTATTCCTGTCTATGCCGAAATGGGCAGCACGAATCCGAGTTTTCTACTGCCTGAAAAATTAGCTGCTGACCCAGTAGGGCTTGGCAATATTTTCGCTAATTCAGTGGCCTTGGGCGTAGGCCAGTTTTGCACCAGTCCGGGGCTTTTAATTGGTGTAAAGTCTGATGCCCTAGATCAATTCATCGATACCTTAAGTCAGGAACTAGCAGCGAAAGACGCGGTAACAATGCTCAACCAGAAAATCGTAACGAGCTATTATACCCATAGACGGTCTTTGATAGAGCAAACTGGAGTTGAACCTTTAGGAGATGTAAACAATCCTGGAGAGAACAAAGGGAAACCATTAACGGCCAAAGTAGATGGTGAGACTTTTCTTTCCAACCCAAAACTCCACGAAGAGATCTTCGGCCCATTTACTATGGTGGTTGAATGCTCAGACACAGCGGAAATGCTGGCTGTTGCCAATGCGCTTGAGGGTCAATTGACGGGTACTTTAGTCGCAAGCGAAAACGATTTAACAAGCCATTCTGAAATTGTGGATGCACTCAGCACAAAAGTAGGACGTATCCTCTTTAATGGTGTTCCAACTGGTGTTGAAGTATGTCACTCCATGCAGCATGGAGGACCTTACCCCGCTTCAACAGATCAAAGAACAACGTCTGTAGGTACGGCAGCCATCGCAAGATTTGTGAGGCCTATTGCTTACCAAAGTTGGCCAGACAGCTTACTTCCAGATCCATTAAAGAATAGTAATCCATTAGGGTTATGGAGGGTTATAAATGGACAATTGACTCAAACTGCTATCACATGACAAAACGTTTCTTCTGTATAGATGGGCATACCTGTGGTAACCCAGTTAGACTAGTAGCTGGTGGCGGTCCATTACTCAATGGAGCGAATATGAGCAAAAAGCGTCAGCACTTTATTCAAGAGTTTGATTGGATTCGCAAAGGCTTGATGTTCGAACCAAGAGGTCACGATATGATGTCTGGGTCAATTCTCTATCCACCAAGCGATCCTGATAATGACATTGGTGTACTTTATATCGAGACCAGCGGCTGCCTGCCTATGTGTGGACACGGCACGATCGGCACAGTCACCTTCATGATTGAAGAAGGACTTGTTACACCGAAAACTCCTGGAAAGCTCAGACTTGAAACGCCCGCTGGGCTTGTCAAAATAGACTACGAACAAGAAGGTGAGAAAGTAACCGCAGTGAAACTCACTAACATTCCATCATACTTGGCAGCCACAAATTTAGAAATTGAATGCCCTGACTTCGGCACACTCAAAGTAGATGTTGCTTATGGCGGAAACTTCTATGCCATCATAGATCCACAAGACGGATATAAAGATATGGCTCATTATAGTGCATTAGAATTGATCGGCTGGAGTCGGACCATACGAGATTACATGAACAAAAACTTTTCATTTGTTCACCCTGAAGACCCTACAATAAAGGGCCTAAGCCATTTGATGTGGACAGGCCAACCCATCAACTCAGCATCTACTGCGCGAAACGCTGTTTTCTATGGAGAAAAGGCAATTGATCGTTCACCATGTGGTACTGGTACTTCAGCACGTATGGCGCAGTGGGCCGCCAAAGGCAAACTTCAAAAAGGTGATGAATTTATCCATGAAAGTATTATTGGCAGCCAATTTATTGGGAAGATAGAAGATGTAGCTAAGGTCGGAAACTTCGATGCTATAGTGCCAAGTATTAAAGGCTGGGCAAGAATTACAGGACACAACAACATCACCATCGATGATGAAGATCCTTATGCACATGGCTTCTCAGTGATATAATTATGGATAAGAAAGTAGTCATAGTTGGAGCAGGTATAGTGGGTTTAAGTACCGCCTATTATTTGAACAAAGCCGGTATTGATGTAACCATCATCGATAGCACCGATGGAAGCGACAATTGCTCTTATGGCAATGCAGGATACGTTGCGCCAAGTCACCTTATTCCATTAGCATCACCAGGAATTATCAGTCAGGGAATAAAGTGGATGATGAGCAGTTCCAGCCCTTTCTACATTCAACCAAAACTCAGTCGCGACCTATTAAGATGGGGTTGGTTATTTAAGAAAGCTTCGACAGAAAAAAGAGTCAAGGCTGCCATACCCGTCCTATATGACCTGACTACTCAAAGCCAGAATCTTTATGAAGAAATTATGGCGGACGAAAACATCGAGGCAGGTTATGATAAACCTGGTTTGCTCATGGTTTGCCAAACGAAAGAAGCCTTAAAACATGAAGTAGAACTAGTTCACATTGCCAATGAGTATGGCTTAGAAGCAAGCGAGCTTTCTCGACAAGAAACCGAAAAACTAGATCCTAGCGTCAATTACAATATGGCGGGCTCTGTATATTTCGGCTGTGATGGCTGGATGACACCGGGCGCTTATATGGAGCAAATCAAAACACTATTAATCAAGCACGGGGTAAAAATAGATTTTAGAACAGAGCTTCAAGAAATAGGTTTAAGTGGTAATAAAATTACTGAGTTCATCACCGATCGCGGTAGTTATCAGGCCGATGAATTCGTTATTGCAGCAGGCTCATGGTCGCCTCAACTTGCCAAAAAACTAAAGATTGACATCCCGTTGCAACCTGGCAAAGGATATAGCTTCACTATTGAAAAGCCTCCTGTTTCACCGAAACTACCTTCCATATTAGTCGAGGGTCGAATTGCGACAACCCCGATGTTGAATGGTTTGAGGATCGCAGGTACCATGGAGATTACAGGTGTGAATCATGACATTAACATGAAACGTGTCAATGGAATTGTAGACTCGGTGAAAGAAGCCATACCAGATTTTGAAAACTATGACTTTAGTAAAATCAAACCTTGGGCGGGCCTAAGACCATGCACACCCGATGGGCTTCCTTACATTGGAAGAGTCAATACCATTGAAAATCTACAGATTGGAACTGGACATGCCATGCTTGGCTGGACGTTGGGGCCTATTACCGGCAAATTGATAATGGAAAATATTCTTGGTGAAAGAGCCTCCGTGAAGAGCCCGCTGTTAGCAGTAGAGCGATATCGATAGAAGTGTATTGACAGCCTGCGCCCTGACCATTCAAACTAAACTTACTCTTTAAACAACATTTTTCTTTGTTTAAATACAGAATGATTTGGTAAAGTGAAATTCCGAACCCATTTTCGTGCAACACAAACAGACTACGACTAAACTAAGATTGACGACAACTGATGGCCAAATCAGCAATAGTGATTGGCTCTGGAATAGCCGGTATGGCCAGTGCCATACGCCTAGCTACAAAAGGATTTATTGTATCCGTTTTTGAGGCTAATAACTATCCTGGGGGTAAACTCACTGAAATACGTCTGAATGATTACCGGTTCGATGCTGGGCCGTCTCTCTTCACTTTACCTGAACAAGTGGAAGAGTTGTTTGAATTGTGTGGATTCAATACGACCGATTTCTTCGAATACAAAAAATTACCTACTACTTGTCGTTATTTCTATCCAGATGGTGCACAATTCACCGCATGGTCGGATAGACAAAATCTCCTCAAAGAGTTTGAAGATAAGTTTGAAGAGCCAAAGCAAAACATAGCTTCCGCACTTGATAAGAGTAAGTTTCTGTACGAAAACTTGGCCCCCGTCTTTATGCATAAATCACTGCATAAAACCTCCACCTGGCTAGGGAGTGAGGCTATCAAAACTTACTTTAAGTTGCCAAAGTTCGATTTCAATCGAACGATGAATCAGGTGAATGAAAAGAGGTTTAAAAACCCAAAAACCGTCCAACTATTCAATCGATACGCCACTTACAACGGCTCAGATCCTTATCAGACACCAGGAACCCTTAACATCATTCCCCACTTGGAGTTTGGTCGGGGGGCATATTTCCCCGTGAAGGGAATGCATGATATTACCAACAGTATTTACGAACTAGCCAAAAGTATTGGTGTCAAGTTCTACTTCAACACACCTGTCAAAAGCATTGTGGTTTTCGAAGGAGCGGCAAAAGGAATCAATACAGCAATGGGCTTCCATAAATCTGATCGTGTGATCAGCAATATGGACATGGTTGGTACGTACAAGAAACTATTGAAAGACCAAGATCAGCCAAAAAAGCTTTTATCTCAGCCGAAGTCCAGCTCGGCCTTAATCTTCTATTGGGGAATCAAGAAAAAATTCGATCAACTCGATTTACACAACATCTTCTTCTCAGAGGATTATAAGAAAGAGTTTGACCATATCTTCAAATCAAATGACATTTACAGTGACCCTACGGTCTATGTAAACATAACAAGTACACAAAAACCAGATGACGCACCAGAGGGCTGTCAAAACTGGTTTACAATGATCAATGTACCTAATAATCAAGGACAAGATTGGGACCAATTGATTTCAGAGGCTCGTCAAAACATATTAAACAAATTGTCCAAAATGCTCGGTGAAGATATCTCAGAACTCATTGAGGTAGAGGATATACTCGACCCAAGGTCAATCGAATCAAGAACAAGCTCTGTAGGTGGTGCGCTATATGGTAATAGCTCAAATAATAAATATGCTGCCTTCCTAAGGCATCCAAACTTTTCAAGCAAAATCAAACATCTATATTTCTGTGGAGGAAGTGTTCACCCAGGAGGTGGAATACCTTTAAGCCTTCTTTCGGCCAAGATTATGGTGGATAACTTTAATTAAGAAGCATCTATCTCCCTAAGTAGCCTCAGAATCATGGGACACTTGTTTAAAGCCTGTGTGTGTTTTTTACTTAAGAATTATTGGAGATAAAATTAATCGCTGTGCGATTAAAGAAGTCAGGCTGTTCTACATTGCACACGTGACCGCAGTCTGGCACTACTTGTAAAGAAGAATTGGGGTGATCTATCACAAGCTGTGTAACCTGTGGCAAGAACATATAATCTTCGTCCCCCATCACATAAAGTGTTGGTAGCTCTGTGTCATTTTCGTTGAAGTAACGCAACTTTGGGCTGATTCTGTAAGTGAGGCCAAACCACCTTACAAATTCCTTTTGACAAAGCTTTTTAGCCTGATTTGCGAAGAGTATTCTTGATTCTTGGTTTCGTTTTCTGGGCATGATTATCCATGCAAAGAACTTGTACAACCACATATAGGGTATAAACTTCTTAGTGGCGTTACCAAGTACTACCAATAGCTTCGACCTTACGTTGAGCCTAGTAACTGCACCTCCCATCACAAGTGATTTTACTCTTTCAGGAGCCAATTCGCAAATTGTTCTCATCAGGATTGTACCCAATGAAATACCCACAAAATGTGATTGTTTAATTTTTAAGTGATCTAAAACCTCTATGACATCCAATGAGATATTTTCAAAATTATATTCGTTTGAAAAGTATCTTTCAAAAACTTCTTGAGACTTACCATGCCCTCTCAGGTCAATCAGTAGAACATTAAAGTGAGACTTAAACTCTTTCACTTGCTTGTACCAGATGGAAGAGCTTCCACCAGCACCATGGATAAACGTGACCCACTCTTTTGAGTCAGCATGAAGATATGTTTTGTAATACAGCATTTGCTAAGTCGCTAATCTAACAATATTCTTATGAATAGGTTTCAAAAAACTGTCATAACACATAATTCCATAAAAAAAGCCCGTCTACCAAGGCAGACGGGCTTTCATGTATTGTAATGAATCTTAGTTACCGAAAGTATATCTAAGACCGAGTTGCATTTGCCATCTTGAACTTACCAAGCCAGAGTCATCGATTCTGTTCGCAGAAGGATCGTTGTCAGTAACACCATCAAAAGTAAATGTAGGTGTAGTACCGTCAGCTTCGAAACCTTCGAAGTTCAACAATTCGAAGTCAGAAGGCACAAAGTATCTTCTTCCCCACTCTTTGTTCAACACGTTACCAAAGTTGTAGATGTCAGCAGTGAACTGTAGCGTGTGCGACTTACCACCAGCGTTAACTGTGAAGTCCTGTATCAACCTTAAATCAAAGATATGTCTCCAAGGGGCTCTATTTTGATTAACCTCAGCATACTGTCCTCTTCTTTCGCTTAAGTAATCATCTCCGCTGATGAAAGCATCAAGCGCAGACCACTGCTCAGCAGCAGTACCAGCAGAAGCATCATCAACTAAGTTGATATCGTTACTATTCAACGGTACGTAAATCAAGTTTCTCTCACGAGAATCTTCGTTTGTCAAGTTTCCATTGTCATTGTAGATATACGAGAATGGTTGTCCAGAACGTCCTTCATAAACAAGACCAATTTGTGTAGCCATTCTATTCTGAGCATACTCAAATCTGTAAGAAGCTTGAGCAATGATTCTGTGTCCTTGAGAGAAGAAAGATCTAACTAATGGTTGGTCAAAGTTTCTACCACCAATTGAGTGTACACCTCTCCATTGAGAAGAATTCTGAGAAGAAGTTCCATCAAAAACATTAAAAGAGTCACCGTAAGCATATGTTGCGCTACCTTGAATACCGTTAGTTAATGGCATTGTTAAAGTGGTAGATAAGTTATAAGCATAACCTCTTCCTGTGTTAGAAGCTAAGTAAATACCACCATAGTTGTTAGACTGAACTACTTCATTTCTTCTATTGTAGATTGGTCTGTTATCACCAGTACCAGTCAAATTGCTAGTAGAAGGTCTGATGTTCAAGTTTTGATAAGTAACAGCACTGATGTTCTTAGTATAAAGTGCTTCAACATTCCAAATCCAACCGTTTGACAATCTCTTGTCAACAGCAACGTTAAACTTAGCCACTTGAGGTACTTTAAAGTCTGCAGCGAATAAATCGATGTTACCAGACTGCACTGTTGTACTAGGCGTTCCTGGCTGATTAAATGGATCTCCTATAAATAAGCCATCAAAACCTCTTTCGTCAATAGACCCTAAATTAAACCCATTGTTGTTGTATGCACCACCTGGCCATACCAAAGGAATTCTTGAAGTAAAGACACCTGCACCACCACGTACTTGAAGCGTTCTGTCACCGTTTACGTCCCAGTTAAATCCAAATCTTGGTGCAAATGCCCAGTAAGAATTAATGAAAGAACCAATAGTAGCGCCTTCTAAATCGTAACCGGCTGCTTCAATCTCTGTAATAGCCTCAGTGTTGAACGTATTGTTCACTGGCGTATCATCGAAAGATGGTCGATCAATTCTTACACCTAATGTAAGCTTCAAGTTGTCATTAACCTGCATCTCATCTTGAACATAAAGTCCGATTAGAGAAGACTTAAATGCCGCTGCTGCCAAAGAACCATCACCTGTTACATTATCCCTGTTAGAAAACAATCTGAAGTAATCGCTCGCAGGTTGGTTGGTAACGAAGTCATTTACGCTATCAAATAAATATCTACCGTAGTTCTGAGCAATGAACAAGTTCTCTACATCGTAGAATTCAGCATTAACACCGAAAGTATACGTGTGACGACCTTTGTATAGCTCAAAGTTATTGTTGATAGTGATTACATCTTGGTTCAAAAGGTTGGCTGTAGAAAATTCTTCAGCACCTAGTCTTATAAAACCAACACCATCTTGGATATTCACAGTTGGGAAATCAACCAACGGATCTCTATCGTCACGAACTGTTACGTAACCGAAAGTCAATTTATTAGACATGTTTTGTCCAAATGTACCTGACCACTCAGCAGAAACTGAATTCGTTTTAGATAAGAAAGCTTCAGATCTGTTGTAGAAGTTCAATGTTCTTGGGCTAGATCTTACACCTTCGATGTTGTCAGCCTTTACATAAGAGTAACGAGCACTGATCTTATGATTTTGATTGATGTTATAATCAATCTTGGCAGTTAGTTTATCAGACTCTAATACAACAGGATTACCACTGATTGTTCCCGGATCGTATCCACCAAAAGTACCAAGGTAGTTTCTTAAGGTAGTGATGTCAGCTGCGGTAGCATCACCTTCATAATCTGCAAAATCAAATGGCTGAGGCGTTTCATCTTCTTG
Organism: uncultured Roseivirgaceae bacterium; assembly: GCA_964352205.1. Taxonomy (GTDB): domain Bacteria; phylum Bacteroidota; class Bacteroidia; order Cytophagales; family Cyclobacteriaceae; genus Roseivirga. Next base: position 1,214,445 of record CAYGQO010000001.1, on the reverse strand, counting down.
CTTTTCGTAGTTAACGAAGTAGAATAGTTTGTCCTTAATGATTGGCCCACCTAGTCTAACACCATATGTTTGAGCACTAAACTCGTCTAGTCTTCTTCTTTCGATATCAGAGTCTGTAGGTGTTTTACCAGCAAAATTTTCATTTCTCCAGAATCTGTAAGCAGAACCTTCAATGTTATTTGAACCAGAGCGTGTAATTGCATTTACAGCACCACCCGCGAAACCAGAAACTCTAACGTCAAAAGGAGCTACTTGAATTTGGAATTGCTCAATTGCATCAATGGAGATAGGAGAAACTCCCGTTTGGCCTCCATTAGTACCCGAACCAGCAAGACCAAACACGTCATTATTAACAGCTCCATCAATGTAGATAGAGTTCAAACGGTTGTTTTGTCCACCAATTGAAATTGAGAAACCATCGTTACCCTCTTCTATTGTGGCTTGCGGTGTAAACCTTGCAAAGTCACCAATAGCTCTAGACACAGTAGGTGTAGAGTTGATCTGAGCAAGTCCAACAACTGTTTCAGAACCAGTTCTGTTACCATCAAAAACGCTATTTCTGTCAGCAACAACTTCAACCGCCTCTAAAGAAACTGAAGTCTCTGCAAGCTCAGCGTTGATTTTAAATGCCTGACCTAAAGTCAAATAAACATTCTCTCTTGTGAATTCCTTATAACCAATAAAAGTTACGGTTACCGTGTACGGACCACCAACTCTCATGTTGGGAATTCTGTAATAACCATCACCATTGGTAATGTTTCCATAGCGAGATCCACTAGGTGTATGCACTGCAACCACAGTAGCACCAGGGAGTGTTTCTCCGCTTGCGTCTGTCACCCTTCCATTAATTGAAGAGGTAGTTGTACCCTGACCGAATGCTGCATTTACTGTTACAAGCATCAATCCAGCCAAGAGTAACTGAAGTAATTGTCTTTTCATAGAAGAAAATTTAAAGTAGATTAGATTGTTTCGATTCAATTCTTTGTTGCGCTCAGCGCGTTTTACAATCGCAAAAGTAATTGTTATAAAGGTCGGGGTGAGTTGACAAATGTTATGATTTCGCTACGTTTGCCAGATTCCTTTAACCTATTGTTAACATTGATAATTTAGAACTATTAAAAATCCATTTAGATAAACTCACAAAGCAGGCACTGTGCATGCAGAGGAAGTCAACACATTAATAATCAGATATTTCTCACTTTATAAGAGATACTATTTTCAGGGGGATAGCTTTTCTGATTATTTAGTAAAAGTAAATCGTCCTTTACAAACAAAAAAGCGTTTGTAGAGTAATTTTCGCTAACGATTTTTCTCCTTTTATTAAGTTATTGGAATCCGTATATTGCTTTCTTTGTGTAAGTCGAAACTATGAATTACAAACGCTTTTCTACGCTTTTCTTAGCAATAATACTCTCAATAGCTACCGCCAGCTATGCCCAAGTTGATTTAGCTTATTACTTACCAGATAATGTTCAGTATGACCCCTCAATTCCAACGCCTGAGTCAATCATAGGCCACGAAGTTGGTGAATGGCATATTACCCATGACAAATTAGTCTCCTATATGAGGGCTGTAGCGGCAGCTTCTAACCGAATGACAATTGAAGAGACAGGAAGAACACACGAAGGAAGGCCTCAACTTTTAATTACCATTACTCACCCTGATAACCACGCAAGCATTGATAAGATAAGAAGCGATCATGTTTGGTTAACATACCCTAATGAAGCTGATAAATTTGATGTAAAAAGAATGCCGAGCGTCCTATATATGGGCTATAGTATTCATGGAAACGAACCTAGTGGCTCTAATGCATCACTCTTAGTGGCTTATTACATGGCTGCCGCCCAAGGACCCGAAATTGAAAATGCGCTGAGAAAATCTGTTGTACTACTAGACCCCTCCTACAATCCAGACGGACTTACAAGGTTCTCTACATGGGCTAACATGCATAAAGGGAAAAACGTGAACCCCGACCCGAACGATAGAGAATATCGTGAATCTTGGCCTGGTGGACGTACTAATCATTATTGGTTCGATCTAAACCGTGATTGGTTACCACTTCAGCAACCAGAATCACAGAACAGAATCGTAAAATATCATCAATGGAAGCCGAATGTGCTAACTGACCACCATGAAATGGGAACTAATTCCACCTTCTTTTTCCAGCCAGGTGTACCAGCTCGAACACACCCATTGACCCCTAAATTGAATCAAGAACTTACAGGTAAGATTGGTGAATATCACGCCAAAGCACTCGATAGTATTGGCTCGCTGTACTATACAAAAGAAGGCTATGACGATTTCTATTATGGAAAAGGGTCTACATTCCCTGACATTAACGGTGGCATAGGTATACTCTTTGAACAAGCTAGCTCTAGAGGTCATGCACAAGAAAGTGCAAATGGTATTTTACGCTTTCCCTTTACGGTAAAAAACCAGTTCAACACGGCCTTATCAACTTGGCAGGCCACCGTCACCATGAGAGTTGAATTGTTAGAATACCAAAGAAACTTTTACAAGAGGGCCTTAAGAGAGGCTGATTCCGATAACCACAAGGCATATATTTTTAAAGCCGAAAAAGACCCCGTAAGGGCTTATCACTTGGCAGAAATCTTAGACCAGCAAGAAATAGATTTCTATCGACCATCTAGAAGAATTCGGCTGCAAGAAGAAGAGTACCTTCCTGAAAACAGCTATATAATCCCGTTGAAGCAAAGGAATTATAAAATCATCAAAGCCATGTTTGAGCAAAGAACAACCTTTGAGGATAGCCTCTTCTATGATATTTCTGGATGGACGTACCCAATGGCATTTAATCTTGAGTATAACGAAATGTCTAGCCGTGATTATGGCAGAAATCAATTGGGAGATAAAGTTGAAAATCTATCCTTCCCTGAAGGAGAGGTTTTAGGCGGTCAAAGTAATTATGCCTATGCTTTTGAATGGCATGGCTACTACGCGCCTAGGGCTGCCAATAGACTACTGTCCAAGGGAGTGAGGCTAAAGGTGGCAACAAGTAAATTCATTGGTGCAGACGAGAAAGAGTTTGATAGAGGCACTATATTAATTCCCGTAGCCAATCAAAAACTCTCAGCTTACGACCTGTTCGAAGAATTAAAAGCGATCGCAAAAGAAGACGGCTTACATGTTCATGCATTAAATACAGGTCTGACTGGTGGTGTTTCACTAGGTAGCAATTCATTCATAACACTCGAAAAGCCCGAGGTAGCATTAATTGTAGAAGCAGGAAGTTCATATGACATCGGTGAAGTATGGCATCTATTAGACACAAGAATGAATATGTTCGCCACTAAGCTACCTGTGAGTAGAATTGGTTCATCGGCTATTGACAGATATAATACGATAGTTATTTCTGGTAGCCTTGATATCAACGACTCAGAAATGGCGAATTTGAAAAGATGGGTCAGCAACGGGGGTACACTAGTGGGCATGGGCTCAGCAGTGAGCTGGATGGCCAGAAACAAATTGACAAGTTTGAAAACAGTAAGCCCTGAACGCCCGAGCGCTGAAGACATAGCCTATGATCAGATCTCGAATTTTAGTAGGGCTCAAAATATTCCAGGAGGCGTCTATATGTCAACTCTCGATTTATCACACCCTATGGCCTTTGGCTACTATAAGGAGCTCTTGCCCACTTTTAGAAGAGGGAACACAATGATTGAACCTTCTGAAAGTAAATTTGCCAACCCAGGTCGCTATACAGACGAGCCACTGCGTAGTGGATGGATCAGTGATGCAAACCTTGAGGCACTTAAGGGAACTTCAACCATACGCGTTAACGCACTTGGGAATGGCAGGATCGTATCCTTAGTTGACAACCCTAATTTCAGAGCTTTCTGGTACGGCACCAATAAGCTGATGATGAACGCAATCTTTTTTGGTAGAATAGTAAATAGAGGAGCTGCACGTTAGTCCTTCTGAACCGCATCAATTTTCGTTTATTGTCTATAATTATTTAGCTTTGTGAAAATTTTTTAGGTGTCAGATCGCTTATTTCTCTTAGATAAAAATTACCTGCTCAAAGAGGTACAATCAAACTTAAGACTTGAGTTAGAGGCTAGGCTGATAGACCTTGTGAAAGAGGGATACTATACTTTATTCAATCCCTTGAGGCTTCCTGATGAGACAACTGATCAAATAGACAGCTTTAAACCAAATCATCTTTCTTTCTTCGATGAACTCTATGATGTGCTGGCTGGTATTTACAGGTACAACCTTGGCGACAATCAGCTTGAACTACTTTTCGATGGTAGGAGTCACTATGAAATGTACATGACCGACTGGCCAAAGGCCTTTGACGCCTATGTGAATGAACTTTGCACCAAGAAGAATTTCGTTTTGGCAGGATTAGAGTTATCGGTCTTTCATGACCCATCTAAACGAATCGAATTGGCCCAAAACCGCATGAAGGTCAGTATATTCGACCATTTCGGACTTCGTATTTATAAGTATAAGGGAATTCAGAAATTAAATGCCAAGTCGGCCTAGGCAATAGGACTTAACTCTCGCATTATACTTAAGCCCGAAGAAGTACCAATTCTATCAGCGCCCGCAGATACCATGGCTTTTAAAGTGGCCAAATCCTTAATCCCACCTGACGCCTTAACACCAACGTTAGACGGTAATTGCTTTCTCATCAACGCTACATGAGACAATTGTGCACCGCTTGTGGCAAAACCTGTTGAGGTCTTAACAAAATCAGCACCTGCTTCAGCTGCAAGCTTGGTTGCGGCTATGATCTCTTCATCTGATAAGTAAGCTGTTTCAATTATTGTCTTCATCATGCAGCCTGACTGATGTATCAGGTTGGCACACTTAGCCAGTTCTATTTTAGCCCATGGCATACCTGACTTAAAAGCAGAAAGATTGAAAACAACATCCAATTCGTTCGCGCCATTATCAATTGCTCTTTCAATCTCAACCAATTTACTCTCCGTCATTTGATACCCTAGTGGAAATCCAATGACAGTTACTAGCTGAATATCTTGACTTTCTAATTCTCTTGAAGCTCTTTTCACCCAAAAAGGAGGAACACATACACCAATAAATTGATGTTCAACTGCCTCTGTTACTAATTGGTCAATCTCCCTTTCAGTAACAGTAGGTTTTAAGTTTGTATGCTCTATATATCGACTAATGTCCATTGACATATTCTTGTAGGTAGGAGTATTTCTCAGTGAGCTCACCTCCACTGCAAATCGTTGCACGTTTAATAATTTCGTCAGTGTCATCACCTGTCAGATTAGGCAATATATGTTTCAAAAACTCATTTCCGAAGTCTTCTGAAGCATTACGGGGTAACTCACAGGGAAGGTTATCAACCGCCATCACAGTAATGTTTCCTTCATCGGTAAAAGCGGCCTCTACCCTATCGTTACTAGGATTAAAATCATAGATAGCGTCATCAATTGTACTCGGCTGTTTAGTCGAAGGAATTGAACCCTCAATGTCGCAAGTTATATCTGCCACCACACGAATTTTAAAGTCCGCTTGAATTACATCATGTCTATTAAAAAGTACCGGTGCATTCGGATCCCAAAATGCCCCTGCGATTAGAACATCCGCTTTACGTGCATATTGGAGAAACGAAGATTCATAGGCACTTGGATTACTGTAAAATTCATCTCTGTCAAAATCTCCTCCATCAATCCTCCTATTATAATCTCGGGTATTTAGCTGTGTATAGACAGGCTCGTTAAAATACTCTGATACAAACTCAGCAGGGCTCACCTTTCTTATACCCATGCCATTTAATACTTCCATGGCACCTTTGGATACACGCCCCCCGCCTGTAAGAGCAATCTTAATGCGCGGTAGTACTGCCTTTGAATACTCAGTCTTCATGTCGTCCAAATCATAACACTCATGTGCAGGACGCAGATGGAATATATTATACCTTTTACCATAAGTGAGTATGCCATTATAAGCCCCCACAATTCCGGCATATCTACCAAAAGCTATCAGTCTCTGATTGTTCTTATTAGTCAAACACTCCCAATCGATGAGCCTAATCTTCTTCTTTAGGATTTCTTGGAGTAACCCTCGATTATACTCTTGCATTTTAATTGTATGCGAAAAAAAGAAATGAGTCTTTCCTGAAGAAAGCATCTCCACAGGTACTTCTTTCACACCTAAAATAATATCACAATCAGAAACATCATCTACTAGCTTAGCACCAGCGGCCTTATAGTCACTATCATCAAAGCAACGGATATCGCTTCGCTGGCACCTAATCTCAATATTGTCATGAGTATCTAGAATTTCTTTGACCTGATGCGGGGTGAGCGGCACTCTACGATCAATAGGTACTTTACCTTCTTTTATTATACCAATGCTGATAGACTTCATGCAGCAAAAATAATCAATTCAACAAAGCATTAGGGTTATACTTGGCGACTAATCAAATCATGGGCTAAGGCTTCTACATAGCTAGAACCATTTATGATGGCATCTTCTAAATTTTCTGCTAAATCCAACACCTGAAGGATGGTACAATTATCAATTTTCAGACTTTCAAGATTTGACACCCCACATATTATACCAACTGGTATATTTTTCTTTTTAGCAAACGCTATAACTCCAGAAACGACTTTGCCTTCCAACGACTGATTATCTAACCTTCCCTCTCCAGTGATAATTAAATCGATATCCTTTAGCATAGTTTCGAAACCTACTATCTTAAGTATACTTTGAATACCCGACTGAATATTGGCACCCAAAAAGGACATGGCACCATAACCTAAACCACCTGCCGCGCCTGAGCCCTTTGTTTTTTCAAAACCATTGTTCAAGACCTTGGAGAGGTTTACCAAACCCTCATCCAAACTCTTAATTGCCTTTGGGCTTGCGCCCTTCTGAGCTCCATACATATATGAAGCTCCCTTCGGGCCCAGAAGTAGGCTCTGTACATCAGAAAGTACAGTGAATCGAACAGCACCAATTCTTTCATGACGCCTCTCCTTACCTATACTATCAATTTGGCTCAAGCACCTGCCTACGGGCTTAAAACCTTCTTGATTATCAGTCATAAACTCATAACCCAATGCACTCGCCATCCCAATACCACCATCATTAGTGGCACTGCCTCCTACCATTAAAACGACTTCGCTTACGCCACGATCAAGCGCGTGCCTGATGAGTTCTCCAGTACCATAGGTCGAAGTATTCAAGGGGTTTCTCTCCAATGTTGTCAATAATTGCAAACCCGAAGCCAGTGCCATTTCAATATAAGCGGTGTCTCCCGATCGCAAATAATAGGTCTTAACTGGCCTGAAACATGGGTCATTGACCGTCAATTCTATCCGTTCAGTGTTTAGAATGGATTCTAGTACATCAAGTGTCCCCTCTCCACCATCAGCTAGTGGAAGTTTCTTGGTTTGCACTGTTGGATCGAAACGCCTTAAGCCTACCTCTATGGCGCTACATATCTCTGATGCGGTAAGAGAACCCTTAAATTTATCTGGACAGATGAGGACTTTCATGGCTTGTGCAATCTCTAGTGAAAGTAGTCAGGAAGGTGCTAAATAAAAATACCAAAGCAGACTGCCTCGGTATTGATCAATAAGGATTGTTTTTTTAGGCTATCGGATTGCATAACGTATTATGGTCCGCAGCTTCTCTTCTGCTACCTTTCTCGGATCGCTCAGATATATTTCATGATGATACCCATCAATCTCAAAACCCTCTTGCTTAATAAAATTGAAGAGCTTTTCTAGCGAAGCTTTCTCGCTATCATAAGAGCCCAAATGAATTACCTGTGCGGAAAGTCCCTCATGTATTTCTTCAAATAGTAATCCATGTTCTTCGGGAAGTTTATTTGAGTTTATCAGCTTCTCCAAAGCGGTAGTGAATTCAGAGTTTGCAACAAAATCTGGCATTCTAAACATGATCTTCCAGTGCCAATCGCTTCTTGGAGTCTCATCAAAAGGTTGTTCACCATTCACCCACCAAAAGGCTTCCATCTTAGGCACTACAAAATCTAATTCATTTGCCTTGCAGACAAATTTGATTCCATATGCAAGGCTATAGAGTTTTTCTATCGCCTCGTTGAAAAGAGGGTCTTCTGGAGCAGATATCCCTGAGCTTGTAATGTAATTGTAAGGCTCAAAATTGACTATTTGAGGCTTTTCCTTCGCCTTATAGTATTCAGGATAGTGTTTGGTTAAATCCAGTTTCTTCAATGCTACCATGTCCATAATTTTTAATTTGGTGGCAATTAAATAGCAGTCAGTGACAACCCTATGTCAGTAGGGTTTCGATAATCGAAAAAACTTATGAATTATAATGCGTCATTAGCTCTGTTGCACGCTCAACCATTATAACTTTCAAACTTTCGGGTTCAATAATTTTCACAGCGTCACCCAAAGAAACCAACCACCTAGAAAAGTATTCAAGGCTGGGGACAAGAAACTTCATTTCGAGATAGCCTCCTGCTTCTTCCTCGCTTACAAAGCCTTGATAAAACTTCTGGTCAGCTATAAAACGTGCTACTTGTTTGTCAACGCCAACAATGACCTCTTGAAGCTCAGAACCTCTTACTAATTCTTGCATAAACTGATTTTTGAACTTCTGGCTTATCTCAAACTTCTCATCCAAAGAAGATAATTTCACTAACCGGTCTACTCTAAAATCGCGCGCAGCTTTTCTAAGCCGGCAATACGCCAATAAATGCCAGTTATTGCCATAGAAAATCAAGCCAATCGGTTCTACTTGCCGATCATTAAAATCTCCTGTATAGTTAGAAAAGTATTTAAAGACCAGAACTCTTTGCTCAATGAGTGCTTTTTGAATGGTGGATAAGAAATTATTTGGGAAATCGTCACTTACCTGCCTTGGAATCCTAGCTACACGTATTTGTGACTCTAATTTTTCAAGTCCTTCTTTTTCATCATTTTTCAAAACACTCTTAATCTTATACATGGCCTCATTGAAATGCCTCTTGATGGAGTGATCTGTTTGCTCCTCAATAAGCTTTGAACCTAATACCAAAGCGTTTGCCTCCTCTTGCGAAAACATTACTGGTGGTAGATGATACCCATCCATGATAAAATAACCCTTGCCTGCTTCAGCGCCCAAAGGAACACCTGCTTCTTCAAGTGCTCTGACATCACGATAAACTGTTCTCAAGCTGATTTCAAATCTATCAGCAATTTCTTGTGCTGTGACCACCTTCTTAGATTGCAGTTGTATAAGAATGGCTGTAAGTCGATCGATTCTATTCATAATACTTCAGTCACTAAACATAAAAAATATACTTATCATTGCGGCTATGTGGCTTGATCATACCATACTATTGTTAGGTTGGGGCGTCTTTTACGCACTACATAGTGCATTACTTTTACCTAAAGTGAGAGATAGCGTTGGGGTAACGCCACGCACGTACCGCATCTTGTATAATTTAATTTCCCTTATCACTCTTGGTCTAGTCCTAGTAATTGGTGCAGTAATATCAAGTCCATTGGTAATGGTGCCCGGCCCAATTCATTTTTATGTTGGGTTGATGATGGCGACCATGGGAATCTTCATTATTAAAAGAGCTTTCCGTAATTATAGCACTGGTGTTTTTCTTGGTCTCAAGCCTGAAAAGGATCAAGAACAATTAGTCACTGAGGGACTTCAAAAAAAGGTAAGGCATCCTTTGTACTCAGGGACGATTCTCATATTTCTAGGTTATTTCATTTATAACCCTTTGCTATCGAGTTTTGTGACGCTTTTAGCCTTGCTCATCTACTTACCAATTGGTATAAGACTTGAAGAGAAGAAATTAATCACAAGGTTTGGGCAGGTCTACATTGATTACAAAAAGGAAGTTCCGGCAATTTTCCCGAGTATATTTAGAAAAAAAGATTCAAGCCGTGAATAGTAAAGTTGTGACCCGCGTTGCGGTGTTTGGCCTATTTTTAGTACTTACAACCGCGTTACTGAGACTTTTTTATCCAATCAATGTTGACGTCCAGTCAGGCATGTTAGTGATAGGCTTTACGCTTATGTTTTTGGGCACCTTATGGAGAGCGGTGATAGAAATGAATAGTTCTGATGATCACTCCTGACTACACCAAGACAAAAAGTATTTGCATTGATTAATGATCAACTAATCACTCTTCTTCGGTACTTCCTTGAATTTCATCAAGGTCTTCTCTGTCTCTGAGCTTTTTATCATCAACGTTCTTATTCAAAAACTCATTGATCTTATCTATTGATAATGAGTTCTGAATTTCCCCAAATGAATCAATATTAACTTCTAGGCCATCTAGCTCAGAAGCCACCTTTGGTTTTTGGTTTTGATCTTTTTTCTTAGCCATAATTAATCGTTTATCACAATCGTTTCTGTTGCTTTATTAATTCTAGCAACCACTTCGTAGGGGCCTAAAATCTCAATGATTGCCATTAGATCAGGGCCACCGGCTTGTCCTGTCAATGCTAATCTTAAGGCAGGCATTACTCTGCCCAGTGGGGTCTCATCTTCAGCAAGATAACCCATTAATACTTCTCTTGCTTGCTCCTTAGTAATCTGATTTTGGCTACTAAGCTTATGTGCAAACCCTAGAAGCTTTTCTATAGCCTGCTGATTCCATTTTTTTCGGACTGTTTTTTCGTCATAGGAGTTCGGAGCTTCGAAGAAAAATTTTCCAGCCGCCACCATTTCTTTGACAAAACTCACACGCTCCTTCAATGCATCAACTATGGCAGTTGCCTTCGGCATATCTATTGGACTATCTAAAAGAGAATTGAATGTTACAGCTAATTCTTCATTCGGCATTGCCTTAAGGTACTGCTCATTAAACCACTTGGCTTTATCAATATCAAACTTAGCTCCGGCCTTATTGATTCTCTCTAAACTAAAAAATTCGGTAAGGTCATCCATTGAGAAAATCTCTCTTTCACCCCCAGGATTCCAACCTAAGAATGCCAAGAAATTGATAAACGCATCGGAGAGGTAACCCTCTTCTTTGAAACCTTTAGATAGCTCCTGTGTCGCGGGGTCAGTCCAATTCAATGGGAAAATCGGAAATCCCAATTTGTCTGCAGCACGCTTACTTAGCTTTCCATTGCCATCCGGTTTGAGCAGCAATGGTAAATGGGCAAACTCAGGCTTTTCCCATCCTAGATAATCATAGAGCAGAACGTGTAATGGCGCGGACGGTAACCACTCTTCACCTCGGATTACATGAGAAATTTGCATCTGATGATCATCTACTATGTTAGCCAAGTGATAGGTAGGCATACCATCAGACTTAAGTAAGACTTTATCATCCATGGTTGCGGTATTCACCACAACCCAACCTCTGACAATATCTTTGAATCTAACGTCTTCATTTCTTGGCAGTTTAATTCTAACGACATAAGGGTGTCCGGCAGCTATCAACTCATTGACTTCATCAACAGATAAGGTCAAAGAATTCTTCATTTGCATCCTAGTAATCGCATTATACTGCGGGTTGGCTACACGTGCTTCCTTTAATCGGTCACGCATGGCGTCTAATTCTTCCGAAGAATCGAAAGCAATATAAGCCTTACCATCACTTATCAGTTGATCCGCAAACGCTTTGTATCTCTCCTTCCTGTCAGACTGCCTATAAGGACCAAAATCCCCACCAACATTTATACCCTCATCAGGAACGATTCCTGCCCATTCAAGGGCTTGCATAATATAAGATTCAGCACCTTCAACAAATCGGTTCTGATCTGTGTCCTCAATTCTAAGAATAAAGGTTCCTTGATGCTTTTTGGCAAATAGATAATTGTACAAAGCCGTACGGACTCCTCCTATATGTAAGGCTCCTGTTGGACTAGGTGCGAATCTGACGCGAACACTCATATGCGATAAATTAGGGCGCAAATATAGAAAGACTTACGAAAGGGTCTTAGTCCATATTCGTCTTAAAGACTGACCGCAATGCAAGAAATCTCAACATTCACGTCTTTTGGTAACCTTGCCACTTCTACTGTTTCCCTTGCGGGTGGGTTTGACTTAAAGTACATGGCATAGGCCTCATTAATAGCTCCGAACTGATTCATATCTTTAATAAAAATAGAACACTTCACTACCTGCTCGAAGCTCATTCCAGCCTCACTTAGGACAGCTTCAATATTCTTCATTACTTGATGTGTCTCTTCAGTGATATTCTCATTTATCATTTCACCTGTAATCTGATCAAATGGGATTTGTCCAGATACATATAAGGTATTGCCAGCTTTTACGGCTTGACTATACGGTCCAATAGGGGCGGGTGCTTGAGTACTTGTAATAATGGTCTTTGACATGGTCTAATTATTAATACTTTTGTGTCAAATTAGTCATTTATGAAGATTCTGGTTATCGGTACCGAGGGAGATTTTAATGAATTCGAAAAAAAATTCGGATTAACACACGAGCTGACCTTCGATTCAAGGTATCAGTTTCATTCTACCTTCGTTTCATTCGATGTAATCTTTGATTTTTTTGTGGGGGACGAGCCTGAGCTTTTCTCAAATTATCAGGACCATGAAGGTTTGACAGTTTTTATCAATGCTCCAAAAATTTGTCTTGCCGAACTATCCTTTTTTCAAGAAGGTGAATTGAGCAATACGGTTTTTGGTTTCAATGGCCTACCCACTTTCATCGGCAGAGATATTCTAGAAGTATCTGCTTTGGAGGCAAGTCAACATGAAAAGTTGGACTCTGTTTGTAAGGCAATGGGAACAGACTTTGAAATCGTCAACGACAGGGTTGGAATGGTTACTCCAAGAATTATTGCAATGATCATCAATGAGGCCTTCTACACGGTACAAGAAGGTACTGCAACAAAAGAGGATATTGACCTTGGGATGAAACTCGGGACAAACTATCCGTTTGGACCTTTTGAATGGTTAGAGATAATTGGTGTTCGAAACGTATATGAACTCCTTGAAGCTTTATATGAAGACACAAAAGAAGAGCGCTATAAAATCTGCCCTGCTCTCAAAGCGTCCTATCTAATTGCACAATAAAAAAGGGAGCTAAGCTCCCTTTCAATATTATTCTACAGTTACTGACTTAGCCAAATTTCGAGGTTGGTCTACATTACAACCTCTCATTACAGCAATATGATAAGACAAAAGCTGTAACGGAATTACTGAAACCAGAGGCATTAATGCCTCATGTGTATGAGGTACTTCAATAATGTAGTCAGCAATCTCAGTAATCTCAGTGTCTCCCTCTGTCACAATAGCAATAACCACTCCTTTACGAGCCTTTACCTCCTGAATGTTAGAAACAATCTTTTCATAAGAAGAGTCTTTTGTACCAATAAACACAACAGGCATATTTTCATCAATCAACGCAATAGGCCCATGTTTCATTTCTGCGGCAGGATAACCCTCCGCGTGGATATAAGAAATTTCTTTGAGCTTTAATGCTCCTTCTAAGGCTACAGGGAAATTATAGCCTCTTCCTAAGTATAGGAAGTTTGTGGCATTTTGAAACTTCTCTGCTATAATCTCTATCTGAGCATTTAAATCAAGACATTTCGCAATTTTATCAGGAATGCTCTCTAGTTCTACTAATAGGTTTCTATAAGCACTTTCCGAAAGTGTACCTTTCTTCTGTGCGATCATTAAAGCCATCATAGTCAGTACAGAAATCTGTGCTGTAAAGGCCTTAGTACTTGCCACACCAATTTCAGGACCAGCGTGGGTATATGAACCCGCATGGGTTGCTCTTGGAATAGATGATCCAACAACATTACAGACACCAATGATTGTGGCTCCTTTAGACTTTGCTAATTCGATAGCTGCAAGGGTATCTGCTGTCTCTCCAGACTGAGAAATTGCGATTACAACATCCTTTTCACCAACGATTGGATTACGATATCTAAATTCAGAAGCATATTCTACTTCTACCGGAATTCGACAAAACTCTTCAAATATGTATTCTGCTACCAGACCAGCATGCCATGATGTACCGCAAGCCAGAATGAGAATACGATCTGCGTTTAATATCTTATTTGTGTAGTCATTAATTCCTCCCAAGTGAAGGTGCCCTTCTTTTGCATTGAGACGACCTCGAAGACAATCACCAACTGACTTAGGTTGTTCAAAGATTTCTTTGATCATAAAATGATCATATCCACCCTTTTCTATGGCCTCTAATTCGATGTCAACAGTCTGAACGTAGGGTTTCATTTCTACGTCTTCGATATTCTTAATCGTAAGATTATTGTCTTTGATAATCGCTATCTCCTGATCATCGAGATAGACAACCTCGTTTGTATATTCGATAATTGGTGTTGCATCCGATGCCAAAAAGAATTCATCCTTGCCTAACCCTACAACTAAAGGGCTTCCTTTTCTAGCAGCAATTAACAAATTAGGATCCTCTAATGATACAATTGCGATGGCGTATGCACCAACCACTTTAGTCAAAGCCAGTCTGACCGCTTCAGCCAAATCGACTTTAGTATTCAGGTATATGTCCTCAACAAAATTGATAAAGACCTCTGAGTCTGTCTCGCTTTTGAAGGTGTACCCTTTGGATATTAAATCTGTTTTTAAAGCAGAATAATTCTCAATTATTCCGTTGTGAATCATTGCTAATTTCCCTCCCATAGATAAATGAGGGTGTGCATTGGTATCGTTAGGCTCACCATGTGTAGCCCACCTTGTATGCCCAATACCGATGAATGAAGACAAATCTTCATCCTTGGCAAAATCATGAAGATCTGCAACCTTACCTTTCTTTTTATAAACATTAAGTTTACCATTCAACAGTGCAACTCCCGCACTATCATAACCCCGATACTCGAGTCTCTGTAAACCCTTTATAATTATTGGATAAGCTTGTCTTTTACCTATGTAGCCAACGATTCCACACATAATGTTTTGGTTTTTCGAAAAGTAAGAATAATAAGAGTGCCTACCTCAATTGAGAGTAGAAAATCTTGATTTGAATATTATCGGGATCAATGGTGAACCCATTAATTGATTGGTTGATTCCATTCGGAAAAATGAAAATACGCTCTCTTCTGAAGACATCACTAAAATACGCTTGAGTAAAAGTAGTAATGGAACCCGTATAGGTTCTAGTATCAGCATTGTAATTAAGCTGTAATGGCGCATTACTTGCAAGTATATTTGTACCATCTCGTTGAATCGATCTCGGACTTGGGCCAGCAGCAGTCGCCTGACGGCTGTCCTCTATTACAGTATTCCTCTCATCAGTGATCAATAAAGCAAGCGTAGACGGAGGTGCAATTCCATTAGGTAACTCCTCTATCGGACCAATTGTAATCTCAGATAGATTGATAATAATACTCCTGTCAGAATTCTCATCTGTAAACCTTTGTAAATCTGAGAGATCAAGTACAGTAACCAAACCCGCACCAGACTGAACAACAGACTTACTAGCCACGTCAAATGCTACGTGCTTCTCATCAACAAAAGAAAAATCCGTAGAAGAGCGATCAACTGATAAATTGTAAAAACTTGACCGGCCATTGTTATTCAAAGTAATCTCCCTATTTCTAAAAGTTCCTGAACCATCATTTGCTGGTTGAGAATAATACAAAACCAACTCAAAGCTTTCGCCACCCGCAATTCCGAAAACGTTTTGTGATGCTCCTTCATGGCGAAACACAAAACCTTGGAAAAATTCTTCGAAACCCATTTGGGTCTCAAAGGACGATAAGTTATCTCTTATACCCTCAAAAATTAGTAGTGCCCAATCGTTATCTACATCTAAAGCGTAGGTTGAATCAAAAGTATTTATTTGAAAATCTCCAGATGCGAGCAGTGTACTGGATTGTTCAAATTCAGTCTGCGTGTTGTAAGAAGAAGAATTTGGGAACGGCTCACCAATCTCGTAAGCCCTAGGGCTAAACACTCTCTCCAAAGAAGTTGTGTCAAAAAGGTAATTGATATTGATATTTAACTTTGCCGAATCAAATCGATCTTCAGCTATTAAAATCGGATGTGTTGTTTCATTCAAGTCTAGACCAATATAACCAGTGGCAGACATGCTTCCAAAACCTGAGTTTTGGTGTTCACCAATTAATACTCTTCCAAGATTAGATGAATTAATTGAATCCAACCACACTATACCAGTGCCTATCACAATTTCATCAGAACTGAATTCAACCTGAGATATATCGTCAGATCCTAATCCAAAATTCCCGCTCTCCTCACAAGAATTAAATATGATGAGGCCCATCATCAGGACCCCATATATTCTAATCTTAGCCAACAAGTTCATTATATAGGTTAAAATAGGAGTCTAAAAAGTTATCGTCCTTTTCAATTGTACTTACGGTTCTACCTTGTTCAATTTCAATAAACAGGTTATTTAAGCTTTCGCTCGCTTCTTCCTCAGCTCTAATAACAGCATCCGCATATTCAGCTCCAGTCTTAATAAAACCTGCAAAATCAGCAGATTTTAAGTTCTCTAGCATGCTATCATCGATGTCCATCATTTTTACTTTATCCAATAGGTCTCCTTTAAACTGATGCGAGAAGCCATTATTGTATATAGTAAAGACTGATCTAGTGTTTTGAAATATTGGATCGTTCTTGTACGTAGTTTTAAGATACATTGGAATCAAGCTTGTCATCCAATCGTTACAATGAACGATATCTGGTGCCCATCCTAATTTTTTTACCGTCTCTAAAACTCCTTTACAAAAGAAAATCGCTCTTTCATCATTGTCTTCATAGAAATTGTTTTCCTTATCGTAGAAAACAGTTTTTCTATGGAAGTAATCTTCGTTATCAATAAAATATACTTGAAGTTTAGCATTAGGGATTGAAGCCACTTTAATGACTAATGGTTTCTCCTCATCACCAACAGCGATATTAATCCCTGAAAGTCTAACTACTTCGTGTAATCGATTCTTTCTCTCATTTATGAGACCGAAACGAGGCACTAAAATCCTGATTTCCATACCTCTTTCCTGCATGGCTTGAGGTAATTTTCTTACAAAATCTGAAACCTCAGATGTTTGAAGAAATGGCTGAATTTCACTTGCAACGTACAGAATTCTTAATTTTGACATACTTAATGGAAATTAAATGAAATCTCTTCTTTGAAAAAGAGCCACAAAATTACTGAATTTGGGTCAAAAATCCTCCAATTTTACAGAAAAAGGCAGTGTTATGTCTATTGCACCCCGTTAATAAGCGTTAAAAGTCGTCATGGAAATCTTTAAAACTATCATTGAGCTAAGAAATGCACTCAAAAATGCCAGAAAAGCCGAAAAGACAATTGGCCTTGTACCTACCATGGGGGCCCTGCATCAAGGACATATAAGTTTAATAGAGGCCTCACTTAAAAAGTGCCACCTCACAGTTGCAACCATCTTCGTAAACCCAGCCCAATTCAATAACCTTGGAGATCTATCCAACTACCCAAAAACAATTGAAGCTGATATAGAAAAGCTAGCAGACTGCGGTTGCGATATTTTATTTCTGCCGGATGAAAAAGAGATTTACCCGTCCAATCCTTCTTTAAAAATTTTATTGGAAAAGATTGGAGGGGAATTGGAGGGGAAATTCAGACCAGGACATTTTAACGGAGTCGGATTAGTAGTATCCAAATTCTTTAATATCATTCAACCAGACCAAGCATTTTTTGGCCAAAAGGATATACAACAGTTCTTTATAATAAAATCCATTATTGACCAACTCAATTTTCCGATAACAATAAATATGGTGCCAACAGTACGCGAGCCAAACGGACTGGCTATGTCTTCGCGTAATATGCGACTGACTGAGGACGAACAAAATGACGCATCCCTAATTTATAGAGCACTACGAAAAGCGCAAGAAAACCTCCTTCAAGGAAAAATGATCCATGTTGTCAAAACACAAATTGAAGAACTATTCAACGATTCGGAGCGTTTATCTCTCGAGTATTTTGAGATTGTCAGTGTTGACGACTTCCATTCTGTAGAAGTACTCGAAGAAAATAAAAAAATGGCGCTGTGTATTGCTGCAGAAATAGGTCAAGTGAGGTTAATAGACAACTTGATGTTAATTTCTTAGTTTTGCGCTCGTTTTGAGAAGGAAAAAATGCAAATAGAAGTCTTTAAGTCGAAAATTCATCGCGCCAAGGTTACTCAGGCTGAGCTACATTATGTAGGGAGCATTACATTGGATGAGTCGCTCATGGATGCAGCGAATATTATAGAGAATGAAAAAGTTCAAATCGTTAACGTTAACAACGGAGAACGTTTTGAAACTTATGTAATAAAAGGAGAAAAGAACAGTGGTACCGTTTGCCTAAATGGCCCTGCAGCTCGCAAAGTTCAAGTGGGAGACATAATCATTATCGTATCTTACGGTATAATGGATTTTGAAGAAGCCAAAAGCCACAAGCCAACAATTATCTTTCCTGATAAAAACAACAGGCTCAATTAAACTATCCTTTGAAAACAAACCGAAAATTTATTTTTAAGTATGCCATAATTCTGTCTCTAACAGGTCTTCTTTTTTGGTATCTATTTAAGGACATACCATTTGAGAAAATTAGAATAGCGCTAAAAGACTTTAACTACTCTTGGATACTCTTAAGTATTGGACTTTCATTTATCAGCCACTTCCTAAGAGCTTGGAGATGGAACTTACTCCTAAAAAGCTCTGGGCATAATGTCGGCACTCTAAAAAGCTACTTTGCGGTTATGATTGGCTACCTAGTTAATTCCTTGGTGCCCAGACTTGGAGAAGTAACACGGTGTGGAATTATCAATCGCACTGACAAGGTTCCTGTTGCCTTCTCTTTTGGTACTGTAATCACAGAGCGCGTTATCGACCTGATGATGCTGCTCATGATCACTGCAGCCACTTTCTTGTTGCAGTTTGACTTACTAAAAGGGGAGTTTATTTGGGTGAAGGACTCAGTCATTTCAATGGTTACCTCTAACTGGTGGGTACTAGCCATTGCCTCTATATTAGGAGCAATAGGCATCTATTTAATATTCTTTTCGAAACTCTCCGAAAAAATCAATCTCATTCTAAAGATCAAAGCATTTATAAATCAGCTTCTTGAAGGAGTACTAAGTTTAAGGAAGCTAAAGAATCAAAAAGGATTTTGGTCTGCTACCATCGGCATTTGGGTACTTTATTTTTTAATGCTCTATGTGATCACATTTGGATCAGAAATGACGAAAGACTTAGGCGTTTTAGCCGGCATGTCCATTCTAGTAATGGGAAGTTTTGGCATGGCCGCCCCATTACCTAATGGAGTTGGTTCATTTCATGCCTTTGTGGCAGGCATCTTAGTACTTTATGGCATAGATTCAGAGGATGGAAAGATTTTTGCCCTGATACTTCATACATCACAGTATATAAGTGTTTTGCTATTTGGGTCAATAAGTTTGATCTTAGTAAACACGATGTACAAACCATCAAAAATTGAAGGAGACAAAGTCAAAAATAAAGGGGAAAGAACACCTGAATGAACTCATCAGATCTTGGCAAAGCGAAGGTCAAAAGGTTGTGTTCTCAAATGGATGTTTTGACATTCTTCACTTAGGACATATTGACTATTTGGAAAAAGCTCGTTCCCTGGGAGATAAGCTTGTCATTGGTTTAAACTCTGACAAATCTGTAAAAAAATTGAAAGGTGAAAACAGACCGGTTAATAACGAAGAGGCAAGAGCAAGAATGCTTGCGGCTTTGTCTTTTGTTGATGGTATAACTGTTTTTGAAGAAGACACGCCAAAGGAGTTAATAGACATGCTTTTACCCGATATTTTGGTAAAAGGAAGTGACTACAATATTGAAAACATTGTGGGTGCAAAAACCGTATTGGCAAACGGAGGAAAAGTAGAGACTATTGACTTAGTCAATGGGTACTCTACCACAAACATTATAGATAAAATAAAAGGTTAAATATATGGGTATCGTTTTAGTCATTGGAATTATGATTGTGAGCTGGGTTGTTCAAAACAGCCTGAAGCGAAAGTTTAAAAAGTACTCTGAAGTAGGCTTGCAAATTGGCCTTTCGGGAAAAGAAGTCGCTGAGTTGATGCTCAGAGACAATGGCATTGATGATGTGCAGGTCGTATCTGTTCAGGGAAGACTTACTGACCATTATAACCCCATGGACAAGACGGTAAACTTAAGTCCAGACGTATACGCTGGCAGATCCGTGATGGCGGCTGCCGTAGCAGCGCACGAATGTGGTCATGCAATTCAACATGCCACTGCTTATGCGCCTTTAAAAATGCGATCGGCATTAGTGCCAATTCAGAATGCCAGTGGTCGCATCATGAATTTCATGTTTATCGCCCTGCTTATTGGTTCTCTTGGTGCCGAATTAATACCACTACCAATTGCTGGGTTTGCCATTGTGGGTGCCTACGCCATTTTTACGCTTTTTGCGTTCATTACACTACCCGTAGAATATGATGCGACAAAAAGAGCATTGGCTTGGGTAGATGAAAGAAATATTACTCAAGGAGAAGAACATGAAATGGCTACAGACGCATTAAATGCAGCCGCAAAGACCTATTTAGTGGCCGCCCTAGGCTCCTTAGCCATGCTTATCTACTACGCTATGGTATTCTTAGGAGATCGCTAGCAAGTTTTAACGATTTGATTAACTTTGCCTAACAAACGTTCGTTAAAAAATTTCTAATGAATTTCGAATTAACAGAAGAGCATATTGCAGTAAGAGACGCGGCTAGAGAGTTCGCCAATACAGAGCTTTTACCAGGTGTTATTGAAAGAGATGAACACCAAAGATTTCCAGCTGAGCAAGTCAAAAAAATGGGCGAACTCGGATTCATGGGGATGATGGTAGATCCAAAGTATGGAGGAGGTGGTATGGACACCATTTCTTACGTCCTTGCCATGGAGGAAATATCTAAGATAGACTCATCTGCCAGTGTTTGCATGTCGGTTAATAACAGCTTAGTATGCTGGGGAATCGAAAAATTCGGTACTGAAGAGCAGAAGCAAAAATACCTGACGGCATTAGCCACAGGCGAAAAAATTGGTGCATTCTGCTTGTCCGAGCCTGAGGCAGGATC
The DNA here is from genome assembly GCA_964352205.1 of uncultured Roseivirgaceae bacterium. GTDB lineage: Bacteria > Bacteroidota > Bacteroidia > Cytophagales > Cyclobacteriaceae > Roseivirga. The sequence goes on along the minus strand of CAYGQO010000001.1, from coordinate 1,193,443 downwards.
AGACGCTACGTCTCAACAGACAACTGCTGAAGATAAAGGAGATCACTATTTACTAAATGGAACCAAAAACTGGATTACCAACGGTAACTCTGCTTCCATCTACCTAGTAATCGCCCAAACTGATCGAGATAAAGGACATCGTGGTATCAACTGCCTGATTGTTGAAAAAGGCATGGACGGCTTTGTGGTTGGTAAAAAAGAAGACAAGTTAGGCATCAGGGGTTCTGATACACACTCTTTAATGTTTACAGATGTAAAGGTTCCTAAAGAAAACAGAATAGGAGAAGACGGTTTCGGTTTCAAATTCGCTATGTCTACTCTGAATGGCGGAAGAATAGGAATAGCATCTCAAGCTTTGGGTATCGCATCTGGTGCATATGAGTTGGCCCTTGCTTACTCTAAAGAAAGAAAAGCTTTTGGCAAGCCAATTAGTCAGCACCAAGCTATTCAATTTAAATTAGCTGACATGGCAACTGAGATTGAAGCTGCGCGTTTGTTATGTATGCAGGCCGCAATATTAAAAGATCAGAAAAGAGATTTCTCAAAGGCAAGTGCTATGGCTAAATTATACGCTTCAAAAGTGGCGATGGATACTACCATTGAAGCAGTACAAGTTCATGGTGGATATGGCTTTGTCAAGGAATATCATGTCGAACGTTTAATGCGTGACGCAAAAATTACGCAGATTTATGAAGGTACTTCTGAGATACAAAAGATTGTTATATCTCGAGAGTTACTGAAATAAGTAGAATTATTACATATTAATGACCAGTGACATATAAATTATTGTCAATGGTCATTTTTTTTGGTTATTATTATACACTAGCGTAAATTCGTACAGTTCATAACCATTTTTTTTTCGAAACATTTCATACACCACTATGGAAGATTATAACAAAATCATAGAATCTCTCGGGGTTCGATACATTAAGAGTAGAAATATGAAGATAGCCAAGGCTGTCACCATTGATAATTTCTACGATGTTGAAAACACCATTATTGTAGTCAATAATGGAGACGTATACTTCGGCCCAGACCAAGAAAAGGTATCGGAAGGAGATATGCTTTTTATACCTGGCGGAAAGTCTCTGTCTATATCCTTTGGATCAGTTACAGCACAGGCTATCTCTAATGAAGAGTTCATCTCTAACAAAAAGAAGTATTTACAAAACGCGAATGACTCTGAAATCAACGACTTCGATGTTGACGGATTCAGCCAAGTAATGTTTGAAGCTAAAGTTTTTGACTCTGTCAATTTCTTCTCTTCTCTAAACATCACTCCCTTCGCAATTCGTAACTCAACTGTTCTTGGTGATTTAATCAGATTGATCATTAACGAGGACAACTCTATAAAGCCTGGTAAAAACAGAATTATCAAGGTAAACACTGAGTATTTAGTTGTTGAAGTCATCAGGTATATTCTGGATAACAGATTGTTCGTAGAGCAACTTGTAACCAACAGTACATACTTTAAGGACCCTAGGCTGATCGATATTTTCAGCTACATCAAAAAGAACATTGGTGGCGACTTATCCAATAAAGTTCTTGCACGCGTTGCCAGCGTATCCGAAGATTACGTAGGACAATATTTCAAAATGCTTACGGGTATCAACCCACAGGACTATATTGAGTATCAGCGCATGGAAGCAGCGGTAGAGTTGCTAAGAACTACTAAGAAGAGCATCCGTGACATTGGAAGAGAAGTTGGCTATAAAGACACAGCGTACTTCTGTAGAAGATTCAAGATGATGTTCGGAATACCAGCAGGAAAAATGAGAAGACGTGAAAGTCTAATTAACATTTAAGGCTTCATTACAGAAATGAATTACTTCAGAAACCTCAGTCAATAGGCTGAGGTTTTTTTGTGCTCCATTCCCAATAACTACAATATCGGCCCCAGCGTCCAAGGCTTGTTTAGCCTTTAAAGGTGTATTCAAACCTCCTCCAATGATCAAAGGTATATCGATAGTTGCTTTAACTGCACGTATTACCTTAGCAGAAATTGGTTCATCTGCACCGCTACCTGCATCCATGTAGATGGTGCGAAGCCCAAGCATTTCACCAGCCAAGGCCGTACTCGCTGCGAGACTCGGTTTATCATTTGGTAAGGGTAGTGAATTACTGATATAAGAAGCACTTGTCGCCTTACCTGAGTTTACCAACATATACCCTGTTGGAATGACCTCCAGATTACTTCTTTTAACCACAGGTGCAGCAACTACGTGCTGACCGATTAATAATTCGGGGTTTCTACCTGAGATTAATGATAGAAAAAGGATTGCATCGGCCGAGGTATCAATTTGAATAGCATTACCAGGAAAAAGAACACACGGAATATCTGTATAAGACTTTATCATACTTACTACCTCATGCAAGTTATTTGTAGTCACCAGACTCCCTCCTACAAAAATGAAGTCAACTCTTTGTTCTAAGCAAACATTCAAGCTTTTAATCAAACTGTGCTCATCGGTATCATCTGGATCGAATAATACCGCCAATGCCTTTCTACCAGAAGCAGCAAGCGCTGCAAAAGACTTAATCAATTCATTATTCTGCATTCTCTTCCTCCTGAGCTTCTTTTAAGAGGGCACTCAAACGTTGAGCAGCTAATCCTAATATAAATATGATGGCCTGTTCCTTTAGTGTAGCACTTAAAAGATTGTCTTTGAAATGACTCTGCTCCTTTTTAGACACCTTCGTCTTTTTCGGCTTATCCTTTTTGCTAGAGCTTGTGAAAACTGTTGACAACAGATAAGCGCCTAAAAGGCCTCCTCCAACGATTAACGCATTTTTTCCAACTTTATCGAAGTTATGCTTTAGTTCATTGATCTGTGATTCAAGAGCATTCTTGAAATTTTCATTAGCACTCTGAAGTTCTTCTCGCTTTGACATATTAATCACAATTCTTCTTCACTCACTTCTTTGTTAGCCTCGGCCCGAATACGCTCAAGAAGTGAAGTTCTTTGCGTATAAATAAGTCCGCATAGACTCAAATATATCACACCTACTATTATATATCCGAGATAACTGCTTTTCAGGTAGGCATTTAGCACTGTTGATAAACCAAAAGACAAAAAAATCATCGCCATTAAGCCCAACAACATGAGCATGAAAAGAACGAGTGCCTTTGCAATTAAGCCACTGAGTTCTTCTTTAGCATCGAGTTTAATTAACTCAATTTTGGTTTCTAAAAAACCAGTAAACGTATCTATTAATTTTTCTAAATCGAACAGCTTCAAAATCTTAGGATTTCAAGCAAGATATAAAGAAGTGGTAAAACTATTTAACCGAAATCAACTTACTCGCTTTTAAAAGACTACCATTCTCATCAAAGTAAGTAGACTTAATGACAACTTTCTTTTCCTTATCAATAAGAAACTGACCTTTGGAGCCATTATTAAACTCGACTTCTATAAACTGCAAGCCGCGGAAAAGCACATCTCCGGCCCGATAGCTTGCCGTATCATATGCTAAAAGTATCTTTCCTGTCTTACCAAATTTTTGATCTGCAAGATTATACCGTACTAAACCTTCGATACTAGCTAAGCTTGATTGATTTTTATTGATGGAAAAAGAAGTATCGGGAGAGTTAGCTCCTTCAGCAGTAGCATTTGCATAGACCAAATACTGAATCTGATTTTGCTGACTTTTAGCATTTACGAGTATTGTTGATGCTTTCTCATTTCCATTATTCATATTAATTTCATACTCGTAAATGAGCTGTTCGCTTGTAGAGCCACCACTTAAGTAGATCAATGTAAATGGAAGTAAGAAGAAGGTGATAATGATATATGAAAACCCAAAAATTCTAGAATCTAAAGTGAGCTTACCAAACTTGTAAGCAATCATCACGGGTATTTTCCTAATTGTAGGAAAGGGCAAAAAGATTAATACACCAATTAAATTGAATAAGAGGTGAACAAATGCCAAACTAATAGCTGCATCTGACCTATTATATGCCGCCAAAAGGGCTGTAATGGTAGTGCCAATATTTGCCCCCATGATAAAAGGGAATGAATTGCTGAGCTTAACTCTTCCAGAAGCTACCAGAGGAACGATTAGCGAGGTAGTAATTGAACTTGACTGTACACCAGCGGTAATCAGGGTACCCCAACCAAACGACTTGTAAGGATTACTAAAAACATATTTTTTCAATTTGTCTTTAGATGCTCCTATCAGCCTAGAGTAGATAATATTGGATAGGAACTTGATTGATAGGAAAAGCAAAACCAACGCTATCAGAATCGCTACAAAGTTTTGGGGAAGAATGCCCATGATCAATTCTGTTACCCTAGAGTATCCAATATCAAGTGTATTATTTATAGGATTAGCAGTATCACTTCCCCCTGCAAAAACTGCCGTCAGTTGCTGGGCACAATAGCTAAGCACCCCGTAGTAGTACTCTAAAGGAAAAACAATCAGGACAGTAATGATATTAAAGAAATCATGGATGGTACCTGCCGAAATTGCCTTTCTAAATTCGTTTCGATTGGTAATAAAACCGAGAGAGACCAATGTACTAGTTAATGTGGTACCCACATTTGCTCCCATTACAATGGGTATGGCATTGCCTAAAGACAGGTAGCCAGAGGCGACAACTGCGACCGTCATGGCTGTAACAGTAGAACTACTCTGAATTAAAGCTGTTGCCAAGAGACCAATAAATAGGCCAATGAAAGGGTTTGACGTTACCAACAGTATTGATCTAGCCGTTTCTTGACCTATCATGGTTACCGAAGCACCAACCAATTCGATAGCGAGCAAGAAAAGTCCTGCGGCCAATACAAACATTACTGCTGAAAGAAACCAACTGCGCGGTTTCTGATTACCATATTTTAAGTCTTCTTCTCCCAATTACTTATTTGACTACGTCTAATAAAATTGATTCGCAAAAATAGATCATTAAGGCCTTGTAAGTCAGGCATTCATGTAAAGCCTTTGTTAACAATTAATTTAATTCCGAAAAATCTTAAATTATGCTATAGTCCTTGTTTACAGTTAGTTACAATATTTATGTGTCTTCAATGCTTTACACGTGTTAACAAGGACTTAATCCTGTCATTCTGATAATCGAAAAAGTATTATACTTTTGTAGTAACCCTAATAGACCAGCGTCCTATACGATCAATCATTCGCTACACTGAATCTCTCAAATGTCTCCCGAACAAGAACCGTTGGTTACCACATTAATTAAGATTTTTGGCGCACTTGGCCTCTTCATCTATGGCATGAAGGTCATGAGCGAAGGAATTCAACGAGTCGCGGGCGATAAACTGAGAAATGGCTTGGCGAGTATGACGAGCACTCGGCTTGGCGGAGTTCTGACTGGCTTCTTAACTACCTCCGTCATACAAAGTTCTTCAGCGACTACGGTAATGATTGTGAGCTTTGTAAATGCTGGCTTGCTTAACCTGAAACAGGCGATCGGGGTAATAATGGGTGCCAATATTGGTACAACAGTTACGGCACTGATCATTGTCATTTTTGGATTTAAGATTAGCATTACGGCTTTTGCACTCCCCATTCTAGCCTTCGCAGTACCCTTATTTTTATTCGCCAAGGTAGATCGCTGGAAATACTTGGGTGAATTCTTAATTGGCTTCTCAATTCTATTCATTGGGCTTGGAGCACTTAAAGACTTGGTGCCTAGCGACCTTTCTCCAGAGACTCAAGAGTTTATCGGGCAATTAGGGGAATATGGATTTCTTTCTACCATCTTGATGGTTGCTGTTGGAACGGTGGTGACAATTATAGTACAATCTTCGAGTGCCGCAATCGCCATTACTTTAACGCTTTGTGCCAAAGGCATTATACCATTTGAAATGGCTGCGGCTATTGTGCTTGGAGAAAATATTGGTACCACTGTAACAGCCAACATTGCTGCGGTTATCGGTAACACACATGCGAAACGAGCTGCGCGAGCTCATTTGATCTTTAATCTTATTGGTGTCCTCTGGATGCTTATTCTATTTAACCCTTTTCTAAGGCTCATTGACACTATCGTTATAGGTTTAGATCTTGGATCACCATTCACCAATGTCGATTCCATTAAAGATGGGCTAACTGCATTTCATATGTTGTTCAACATATTGAATACACTTGCTTTAGTCTGGTTTGTCAATTTTATCGCGAAGATTGTTATCAAGATGGTTCCTTCAAAAGAAGGAGATGATGAGGTCTTTAAACTTAAGTACATCAGCAGCAGTCTTGTTAAAACACCTTCCCTTTCACTTCAAGAAGTAAGAATGGAAGTAAGGCAGTTTGGTGATATCCTTGATAGCCTATGCAAAAACTCAAAGAAGCTTTTGCTTGCCACTGAAAAAGCGAAAATTACCCAGTATAAATCACGTATCTACGATCTTGAAAACATTACCGATAAGTTTGAGGCAGAGGTTTCTGATTATTTAATACAGATCACTAGCGAAGAGCTCACCAAGAATCATTCTAATCAAATTAGAGATATCTTGAGTATTGCCTCCGAATTTGAGCGAACAGGTGATGAATATTTGAGGTTAGTAAAACATTTCGAGAGAATAGATTCTAAAAAAGTTAGCCTCACTAGTAAGCAGATCAATAAACTGGAGGTTCTATATGGCTTAATCTCAGATGCCGTAGCCATTGTGAAAAACAATCTGAATGTTGATGATATCTCTAAGGTTAACGAAGAAAAAGCGATCAGCAAGGAGCGAGAAATCAACGATTATGTAGTCAAGCTCCACAAACAGAATCTAAAATCAATCGAGTCAAAAGAGTATTCTGTGAAAACTGGGGTTATCTATAAAGACATCATCACTAGCTTGGAGACTATCGGTGATCACTTACTGAATATGAGTCAAAGTGCTGTGGGTAAGTACAGCGAGGAAGATCAAATCTGATCTAATTGATTTAAAGCAATCCATGCCATCAATCCAATACCAAGTTCAATGGCATTTTCATCGATATTGAAGTTTGGCGTATGGACTCCATGGGTAGTGCCTTTAGTCTCGTTCCCTGTTCCAAGTCTATAAAAAGTTGAAGGTACTTCGTGTGTGTAGTAGGCAAAATCTTCTGCGCCTAACCAAAGGTCCAAGTCCACAATATTTTCAGCACCTAGATACTCTTCAGCAGCCTTTCTTGCTACTTGCGTGGTGGCTACATCATTGGTGAGAAACGGATAGCCCACATCAATATTTACATCACACTCGCCCCCCATGCCTTCAGCAATGCCTTTAGCGATGGCAGTGATTCTTTTGTGCGCCTCAAAACGCCATACCTCATCAAGTGCCCTGAAAGTGCCAGAAATCTTTACTTCATCAGGAATAATATTCTGAGCTTGCCCTCCATTTATTGTCCCAAAAGATAATACTGTCGGTGTCTTTGGATCAGCATTTCTGCTCACTACCTGTTGTAGTGCAACAAGTATGTGTGATGCAATCAGTATTGGGTCAATTACTTTATCAGGTAGTGCTGCGTGCCCACCTTTGCCTTTCACTGTAAGGTATATCTCATCAGCGCTTGCCATGTACATGCCCTCTCTAAAACCAACTTTGCCAGTGGATATATATGGCATTACATGCTGGCCTAGCATGCGATCAGGCCTAGGATTTTCTAAGGCACCATCTTTTATCATTAGAGAAGCCCCTCCTGGATTTTTTTCTTCACCTGGTTGGAAAACCAGCTTTACAGTTCCTTCGAACTGATCTTTAAGCCCGTTTAATATGCGGGCTGCTCCCAAAACGCAAGCCGTATGCACATCATGACCGCAAGCATGCATCACTCCATCCTTGGTTGACTTATATTCAACATCATTCGCTTCAAGGATGGGCAATGCGTCCATATCACCTCTAAGCGCAACTGTTTTTGATTCAGGATTTTTTCCTTTAATGATTGCCGTCAATCCGGTTCCAGCCACTCCTTCTAACGGCTCGATGCCCATTGATCGCAGTTGCTCAGCGACATATTTGGCTGTTTCAAATTCTTGGAAGGACAATTCTGGATTGGCATGAATGTGACGCCTAATCTGCACCACATCATCCGCAAACTGCTTGGCCAATTCCTTTATTTGATCCGATGATATCATTTCTCTTCGATCGGGAATTTGTCCGGAACGATTGATGCAGTTGGGTAATACTCACGTATTTTTCGATAGAGTGACTGTGCTTCTACTTGCTGAAAAAATTGGCCAACCTTCACAAAATAGGTAGGCAATTTATAGGTATACCTAGCCGTCATGTCAGGTACTATATCAAATAGTCTGTTCCTTACTCTACCTGCTTCTGTACCGTTGTTTCCGGAGTAAACTAGGACGGTATAGCCGTCAATCATTCGAATAGAATCATTGCCTACTCTCATCGAATCAATTAAAGCATCAAGTTGATTTGAAATATCAAATCTAGTCTCTAATGGACTATTTTGAATGGTTTCGGTCGATTCCTCTCCCATGTTAGTAGCTAAGGCTTCTACCTTAGGGTTATACTGAGAGAGGTCTTCTGAAAAGGACAAATCAAGGACTTCAGCTTTTTGAGGAACGCTGGATTTTGCACAGCCAGCAGCACCTAAGCCAACTACCAAGAGGACTAAGACAATATTGAGGATGAATCTATTCATCAATTACCACACACTTATTAGACATGATGTCTGCTTCCACAGTCTTAAACTTAACGTCTTTTTTTACACTTCCGTCTGGATACTGAACGGATACCCTGTCATTTCTTCCAAATACCTTTTCAGACTTGATTGGAGCCACTTTTTCAACAGGCGGCCTATTACGCGTATCTTGTCTTCCGGCCAAAGCACTTTGTGATTCAGCTTTCGATTCGTTATAGTCTTGACGTTTAGAAGACCTCGCCTCTTGAACTCTGTTCGGGTCTTCTGTAGGAATGGTTGCTTTCGACAGAAAGGACATTGTCTCTTCATTTACCTTAGAAAGGAATATCTTAAATAGTTCGAAAGCTTCAAATTTATAAATCAAAAGAGGATCCTTCTGCTCATATACCGCATTTTGCACGGACTGTTTTAAGTCATCCATATCACGCAAATGCTCTTTCCATGTCTGGTCAATCACGCCTAAGGTAATTGCCTTCTCCATGGCCTTAATCATTTCGGCATTCTCAGAGTCAATGGTCTTTTGCAAATTAACCGGTACTCCGATTTGACGCTTACCATCAGTAAACGGCAAAAGGATATTCTCAACAGTAGCACCTCTTTCTTTTTGAATATGCTTTAATAAAGGCAGGGTGCTCTGAGCAATTGTCTTATTCTTTAATTGATAGGCGGCATAAGACTCATCATAAAGGTCATTTACAAGATTATTGAAATCTGTTCGGGTAAAGGCATCTTGATCAATTTTTGAGTCTATTCCAAGTGTACTGATACAACTCAATTTAAAAGCATCATAATCCTCAGAGCCTTTGCTATTGTTTACTATGTCTTCACAAGTGTCATACAGCATGTTCATGATGTCCAACTGCAAACGCTCACCTTTAAGCGCGTTTCTACGTCTGTCATAAATCACAGTCCGCTGTTGGTTCATGATATCATCATACTCTAAAAGTCTTTTACGCGTACCGAAGTTATTCTCTTCTACCTTTTTCTGAGCACGCTCAATGGACTTGGTAATCATAGAATGCTGAATCATCTCGCCTTCTTTCAACCCCATTCTATCCATGAGTTTGGCAACTCTATCCGAGCCAAACAAACGCATCAGGTTATCTTCTAAGGATACAAAGAATTGTGAAGCTCCTGGATCACCTTGACGTCCTGCACGACCTCTCAACTGTCTATCGACACGTCTTGATTCGTGACGCTCTGTACCAATAATGGCCAAACCACCAGCTGCTTTCGAATCTGGGTGTAGCTTAATATCTGTACCACGACCTGCCATGTTGGTTGCAATGGTTACCGTACCTGGTTTACCTGCTGCAGCTACAACATCTGCCTCACTCGCATGCTGCTTGGCATTCAACACTTGATGGTTAATCTTTTTAAGATTAAGCATTCTACTAAGTATCTCCGAGATTTCAACGGAAGTAGTACCCACCAATACTGGTCGGCCTTGTTCTGTCAATTCAACTGTCTCTTCAACTACAGCGTTGAATTTTTCACGTACGGTTTTATAGACTTTATCCTGTCGGTCATCTCTAGAGATAGGTCGATTGGTAGGAATTACAACCGTGTCTAACTTATAGATTTCCCAAAACTCTCCCGCTTCTGTTTCTGCTGTACCTGTCATACCGGCCAGCTTGTGGTACATTCTGAAGTAGTTTTGTAGCGTAATGGTGGCGTAGGTTTGGGTAGCGTCCTCCACCTTTACATTTTCTTTTGCTTCAATCGCTTGATGCAAACCATCGGAATACCTTCGGCCATCCATTACTCGACCTGTTTGCTCATCCACAATTTTTACCTTGTTTTCGGCAACGATATACTCAGTATCTCGCTCGAACATAGTAAAGGCTTTCAACAGCTGATTTACTGTATGGATTCTTTGTGCTTTGACGCTGTAGTCTTTGATGGCCTCATCTTTCTGCTTCAGCTTCTCATCATCGCTCAAGGTTTCATCCTTTTCGAAACGAGCAACTATATCACCAATATCAGTCAAAATAAAGAAGTTGGTATCTTCTCCCTCACCTGTAATAAGGTCTGTGCCTTTTTCCGTCAAATTAACGGCATTGGTTTTTTCATCAATGGTAAAATAAAGAGGCTCATCAGCTTGAGGCATGGCTTTTTGATTGTCTTGCAGATAGAAGTTCTCTGTTTTCTGCATGGTCATTCTTACGCCTGTTTCGCTCAAAAATTTAATCAAAGGCTTGTATTTCGGAAGGCCTCTGAAAGCTCTAAATAACGCTAAACCGCCCTCTTGTTCATTTCCTTCTTTGAGAAGTCTTTTGGCATCGTTTAGGTATTGACCACAAATCTTTCTTTGAGCATCAACTAGTTTTTGAATGCGTGGTTTAAGCTCATGAAATTCGTGCTCATCTCCCTTTGGAACTGGGCCTGAAATAATCAAAGGAGTTCTGGCTTCATCGATAAGTACTGAGTCCACCTCATCAACCATGGCATAATGATGTTTCCGCTGAACGAGTTCTTTCTCTTCGCGAGCCATGTTATCTCTTAAGTAATCGAAGCCAAACTCATTATTAGTTCCATAGGTAATGTCCGCTCTATAGGCTTCTCTTCTCTCTTCAGAGTTTGGTCTATGTTTATCAACACAGTCTATGGATAAGCCGTGAAACTGAAACAATGGGGCCATCCATTCAGAATCTCTTTTGGCTAGGTAATCATTTACGGTTACTACATGTACCCCTCGTCCTGCTAATGCATTCAAATACGCTGGGAGCGTTGCTACGAGTGTCTTTCCTTCACCTGTGGCCATTTCAGCTATTTTGCCGTTGTGTAATACAATACCTCCAATCAACTGAACATCATAATGAAGCATTTCCCACTTCATTTGTGTTCCTGCTGCATTCCATTCGTTATACCAAGTGGCGGTATCTCCTTCAATTTGGATATGATCACCGCCTGCAGCCAACTGGCGGTCCATCATAGTAGCATTTACAACCAGCTTACCGTTTTCTTTTAGACGTCTGGCTGTCTCTTTTACTGTAGCAAAGGCGGCAGGCAAGATATCCTTGAGTACTACCTCAAGTTCCTCATTACGCTTTTCTTCGAGTTTGTCGATAGCCTGAAAAATGTTTTCCTTTTCCTGAATATCAAGATTAGGTTCATCTTCAATACGTTGTTGAAGGGTGGCAATTTCGTTATCTATATCTTTCAGGTCACTGGCTATGCGATCCTTAAACTCTTGGGTCTTACCTCTTAATTCTTCATCACTGATATCAGAAAGCGTGTTATAGACGGAGTTGATTTGCGCCACAATTGGTGTGACTTCCTTTACGTCTCTGTCAGACTTACTTCCGAAAAGCTTTGATATCCCCTTCGTTAAAATGCTCATATTAATTCTTTATACGCTAAAGTTAATTTCTTGTGTATTAATAAGGAAACTTGACTCTATAATCTTACAGGCTAATTTGCCCTGCAAAAACCCTTTCTGCCGGGCCGATAAGATATATATCTTTAAAATACTCCTCCTGCCTCTTAAAAGACACTTTTAGTTCTCCGCCAATCGCCTTTAGTTTTACTTCCTCAGCACCAGTTTTTAATCCTAAGGAAAGTGCTGCGGCCGTACAGCCTGTACCGCACGAAAGAGTCTCCCCTTCTACTCCGCGTTCGTATGTTCTAATCTTTAATTCATTATCACTAACAGTTTCGAGAAAATTGACGTTGACACCCTCTTGAGAAAAGCGATCTGAATACCTGATCTGTCTACCGTCTAAAATTGGATTAACATTTTCTGTACTATCAACATATTTCAAGTAGTGAGGCGAGCCCGTATCAATTAAAAAGTCATTACCGATCATTTCGTATGAAGACACGTCATGCATCAACAGATGTACTAATCCATCTGCTATAAATGCTTTATGAAGACCATCGATGGCCAAGAATGTTGTTTCATTTTGAATCAACCCTAAGTGACGGGCAAACATCACTGCACAACGACTACCATTACCACAGAGAGATTGAGAGCCATCAGGATTGAAATAAACCATCTCAAAATCGGCATCAATACTCTCTTCAATAAGGATTACACCATCGGCTCCTATACCAAATCTTCTGTCACATAGAGATGAAATCAATTCCACATCATTTCTATCAAAAGATTGATCACGATTATCAATCATGACAAAGTCATTTCCCGTTCCTTGGTACTTATAAAAATTGATCGTATTCACTCCCTAATTTTGACTGCTGATTGCAATTAACGAGCCTTTTTTGAATTTGTGACAAAATGGCGGACAATATGAGCCATCAGGACTAAAATGACGCTAGTTTTTCTTCCTCCTCAAAAAATACCTTATTCCAATCGATCCCTTAAAGACTTCTGAGTTTTCTCCAACAACAAACATACCTTCAGCATGTAAAGTCAAGTCTGGTTTCGATTCAATAGGCTTAATTTTGAAACCAAATGCCGGAAGTATAATACCTTCTAAAGCATTAAATCGAGCTCCAGTACCAAGGAAAAAATCGAAATCTTCTCTTCTTACCACATTGAAGAAACCTACAAACTCGGGACCAACATTCGACCAATCGACATCAAGAGAAAGCCTGGCCTCTGCCCAAAAAAACTTATCTGGGTTAGAGCTTATTCCAAATGTGCTAATCACATCTGAATGCAAATAGCTAAATCCGACCTGTGCTTTGGCAGTACCAATTGAGAGTACAAAAAGAGTGGCGATAATTATTTTTTTCATACGTGCATTTTTATTTAATGAGAACGGACCAGAGGACAAAAAAGAACATAAAAAAAGCCCTGACAAGTCAGAGCTTTAAAATTCTTTAGATAATAATTATCTAGAAATCTTTTCTTTGATCCTAGCAGACTTTCCTTGACGACCTCTCAGGTAATAAAGTCTTGCTCTTCTTACTTTACCTCTTCTTAATACCTCGACTTTGTCTAGGTTTGGAGATAGTAACGGAAAGATTCTTTCTACACCAACACCGCCAGATATTTTTCTAACAGTGAAAGTCTCACCATTTGATCCTGAATTCTTTCTTTGTATCACAGTTCCTTGAAACTGCTGAATTCTCTCTTTTGTGCCTTCTTTAATCTTCACGTGAACGTTCACCGTATCACCTGCGTTGAAGTCTGGAAAAGCAGCCCTTCTCTCGTTGCTTTCTTCCTCTATAAATTTGATAAGATCGCTCATAATCTTCGTTCTTAATCTGGTCGTCCCAAAATTGGAATGCAAATATAGAAATTACTTTTTTATAAACTGATACTCAGCTAGAAATTTTTTAGTCTTCTAACAGGTCTGGACGTCTATTCTTTGTTCTTTCTAGAGATTGTTGGAATCTCCACTCTTCAATTTTCTTCTCATGCCCAGAAAGCAGGACTTCTGGCACTATCATGCCTTTATACTCCGCAGGCCTGGTGTACACTGGAGGGGCCAACAGGTTATCTTGAAATGAGTCTGTCAAAGCCGAAGTTTCGTCTGATAAAACTCCTGGTATTAGTCTTATAATGGCATCTGCCAGCACCGCGGCACCCAGCTCACCTCCTGACAAAACATAATCTCCTATGCTTATCTCTCTTGTGATAAATCTTTCACGCACTCTTTCGTCTACTCCTTTGTAGTGACCACAGAGTATCATGAGGTTTCCCTTCAATGAAAGTTCATTGGCAATTTGCTGATTCAGAGTCACTCCATCGGGCGTCATATAAATCACCTCATCATACGCACGCTCGGCCTTCAAGGCGGATATACAATTGTCGATCGGCTCAATGAGCATAACCATACCAGCACCACCGCCATATGCATAGTCATCCAACTGCTTCTTCTTATTTACGGCATATGCTCTGAGGTCATGTACTACAACTTCTACTATACCTTTATCCTGCGCACGCTGAAGTATTGAATGACCAAAAGGGCTTTCAAGAAGTTTTGGCAAACATGTTATGATATCAATCCTCATCTTCTGCTAAGTAGATATCGATTAAGCCCTCAGGAACATTCAAGGATATTAGCTTTGATGCTCTGTCAAACACCACTAAAAGGCTTTCGGTATACGGAATCAGTATCTCTTTACCTTCTGATGTTAAAACCGAAAACAGCAACTGCGGACCTGATTCTACGACATTGTCGATCTTTCCAAGGACCGTATCCGTATTAGTGTCCTTCAGGTCGAAACCAATGATCTCATGAAGGTAAAATTCACTACCTGTCAATTTGGGTAATGCATCAAGTGGCAAGTAAAGCTCACTGCCTTTCAGTGCTTGAGCCTGCTCTAATGTGTCAACATCCTCAAACGCGACAATAACCTTGGCACCATTTAGGTTACTCATAGACTCAATAAAAAAAGGAACCAGTTGTTGTCCTTGAAGGACAAAAACTGATTCCAAATTTCGATATTCATTGGGCGCATCCACATCCAGAAAAATCTGAACCTCACCCTTTAAACCATGTGTCTTGACTATGAAACCTAATTGATAACAGTCGTCAATAGTCATGGCGATATTACTTACTTATGCTTTAGGCTCTTCAGATGCATCAATAGCAGGAGCTTCTTCAGCCTCAGCTTTTGGTGCTTCTTCAGTAACTTCAGCAGCCGGTGCCTCAGCAACTTCTTCGGCAGGAGTTTCTACTACTTCAGGAGCGGCTTCTGCAACTACTTCTTCTGCAGGTGCTTCTTCTACTTCAGGAGCAGCTTCTGCAGCTACCTCTTCTACAACTGGCGCTTCTTCAGTCACAGCCTCTTCAACTGCTGGCGCTTCTGCCTCAACAGCCTCAGTAGCTTCTGCAACTTCTTCTTCTACAACCTCCTCAACTACTACGTTCTTAGCAGCAATTGCTTCCGCTCTAGCTGCACTTACTTTTGCTTCAGCAGCAAGTCTAGCAGTTCTTGCGTCAGCTTTAGATTTTGCTAACTGATCAGTTTTACCAGAAATTTTAGCTTCTTTCTCTTCAACCCAAGCAGCCAATTTCTTGTCCGCATCTTCTTGAGAGATTGCTCCTTTATCCACACCTACTTGTAAATGTTTTCTGAACATTACACCTCTGTAAGAAAGCATTGCTCTTACAGTGTCTGTAGGTTGTGCACCTTTCATCACCCAATCAAACGCCTTGTTATCATCGATATTTATCGATGCAGGATCAGTGTTTGGATTGTAAGTTCCGATTTTTTCAATAAAGCGACCATCACGTGGTGCTCTTGCGTCAGCGATGACAACATCGTACATCGCTCTTTTTTTGCGGCCTCTTCGGGCCAATCTGATTTTAACAGCCATATAACTTTTAAGTTCTACGAGGATCTCGTCCTCAGCTTTTCAAGATCACGTCCTGAAAAAGGACTGCAAATGTAAGTGTTTTTTTTAAAAAAGACGCAGAGAATTAAAAATCAATCTACTAGTTAAGCCCCAAGTCCAGACGTAAAAAACCTATGAATTGACTGCTTGTGTAAGACTTTGATAATACCCATAAACCATCAGGAGCAACAAAAAGGCCTCGATGAAAATTGAGTTCACGTGACGAAAACTTCTCCTCTTTAATAGTATTCAGTGAATAGTCTAGGACCATTATCGAATATTCCGAGGGTGTTATGTTAACTGGCTCATCATTTCTAAGTGCTTGAACTTCTTCCTCTATCAAGCCCAGACGAACAATACGATAATAAAGCTTCTTATAAGGATCATGCAACAAGGCGTGGTATCTAGGGCTAATCAGAGATACATCACTTCTTTGCATCTCATACTCACTTATACCGATTTCAGTTATATCTTGATTAAGCAATCTGAACTCATCAATGTGATTACTTTTGGAAGGTACACTTATGAATGATTTCAGTGAATCTTTGCTCACATACAGATTATGATCGAATGGAGAACCCATGATAACTTCTCCAGTCACTGAATTATCAACTAAAAAGGAACTTAAAAAAGGAGATAGCCTTGGTATCCTTTGTAGCTTATCTTCGTAGATTTTTGGTGCTGCTTCCACCACCTCAGAGAATCTTGAACTGAAAGGCATACTTTGAAGAGTCGGGAAAGTCTTCAAATGATCATAATCGAGACTGTAATGAGAAGTAATTATGAGTGAACCTATTCTTGCCATTGCACCAAGACCAGACACCAATGACATCGGCATCTTATGCAACGGCTCGGCTAAATTGCCTCTCAAGTTGTAGTTTATATAGACATCCCCCTCATGATTTATTAGAGAGAGCCTATTCTTATTAAATTCTGAATAGACTAAAATCGAATCAGGTTGAAGTACATAAAAAGTCTTCACTTCTCTGCCTACAGCGTTTGGGCCAGAATTGGTGAGACTTATTTCAGACACTTCTTCGCCACTCTGAAACTCAAACACTTTTATTTTCTGGAGATAGGGCTTTAGATAATAAATCTTACCATCCATATACTGAAAAACACCTCCATCGATTTTGTCTGGTGTAAAATTCGAGTCATAAATAGCTAAGTTTAGTAATTCTAACTCTTCTATCGGCTTCTGAAAGGCATTTGATCTTCCCTGCAATAGAGTAATCAGGCCACAGGTGACCATAAATCGAAGTAGGTAATGGATCTTCAAAAAAGGTAAACTCATATAGATTTTAATGCGTCAATTATTGGGTTTGAACACTATCACAAAGAATCAAATTTAGAACTATTCAACTATAATCCTATACTTTTGATTTAAATAAATGACTCATCTAAACTGAGTTACACGAAATAACTAGCGATTACAACTTGCCTAGCTTTACGTCCAATTATATGAGCCTATTAGCTCTTCGGACATCAGTGTTAATCAACAATGCGCTTATTTATTGTGTTAAAAAAACCAGAAACAATAAATTTCTCTCAAAGTGGTAATACTCGGCTCTTCAGTTACTAGTTCATCATTTCAAATTTTAAAATTTCTCAATAAATTGTAAACCCGCATAAGCAGTTTTTAAAGCCAAAACCATTCTGGTACTTTTGTCGTTAACTGTCAGGAACAAGATACCCATGGACAATTACACCTACTTAAGTAATGCAGACCCAAAAGCTGTAGACGCTCTTTACCAACAATTTAAGGCTGACCCTCAAAGTGTTGATGAAGGATGGAAAAAATTCTTCGAAGGCTTTGAATTTGCCCAAGAGCAATTTCCAATGCTACCGAACGGCCAAGTTACTTCAGCGACCACTCAAGCAGTTGGCACTGTTAGCGACAAAGAAGTTCAAGTCAGAAACTTGATTCATGCTTATAGAACAAGGGCACACTTGAGGTCTAACACTAATCCTGTACGAGAAAGAAAAGATAGAAAACCCATTCTTGATCTTCCAGATTTTGGCCTTAGTGATGCAGACCTTAATACTGAATTCATTTCCGGGGAAGAGCTCGGAATAGGCAAGGCTACACTCCTTAAGATTATTGAAACATTAAAATATATCTACGAGGGCACAGTGGGCTTTGAATACATGTCAGTCAGAGACCCTGAAAAACTGAAATGGTTAAGAGAAAAGATTGAAAAAGACGCACTGAATTTCAACCCCTCAGCTGAACAGAGAAAGCGTATCCTTTCAAAATTAAATGAAGCCGTAGTCTTTGAGAACTTTCTTCACACGAAATACCTCGGCCAAAAAAGGTTCTCATTAGAAGGTGGCGAAACTACTATACCTGCCTTAGACGCCATCATTAATAAAGGTGCTGAACTGGGGCTTGAAGAAGTGATGATTGGTATGGCTCACCGTGGAAGACTAAATGTGCTAGCCAACATCATGGGTAAAACCTACGAGCAAATCTTCAATGAATTTGAAGGTGGTGCTACACCTGACTTAACCATGGGAGACGGTGACGTCAAATACCACCTAGGCTATTCAAGTCAGATCAAAGCAATCAACGGTAAAACAGTTGAGCTAAAGCTCGCTCCGAATCCATCGCACTTAGAAGCAGTCAATCCAGTTGTACAAGGATTCGTAAGGGCGAAGGGTGACGAGGAATATAAAAGAGATAGATCCAAAATACTCCCAATTCTCATTCATGGCGATGCCGCAGTCGCAGGGCAAGGCATCATGTATGAGATTGTACAAATGAGTAAGTTGGAAGGGTACAATACGGGCGGTACGATCCATTTTGTCATCAATAACCAAGTAGGATTTACTACTGATTTTGACGATGCCCGTTCAAGTATCTACTCTACTGACGTAGCCAAAATAATTGATGCCCCAGTCCTCCACGTAAATGGAGACGATCCTGAAGCAGTAATCTTCTGTGTTCAGTTCGCTGTCGAATACAGACAAAAATTCCAACGAGACATTTTTGTTGATATGGTTTGTTACCGTAGGCATGGCCACAATGAAAGTGACGAACCAAAATTCACACAACCATCTTTATATAATAAAATCTCTAAGCACCCCAACCCAAGAGAGGTTTATAATAAACAACTCATTGAGAAAGGCGAGGTTGAAGCGGCTTTAGCCAAGAACATGGACAAGGAGTTCAGAAGCACGCTTCAAGATCGTTTGAATCTGGTGAAACAAAAGCCCCTGCCATATGTGTATCAGCCCCTTGAAGAAGAATGGAGAAACCTGAGAAGGTCAAAGCCAGAAGATTTCGACAATTCTCCAGAGACAGGCATTTCCCAAGAGAGTGTTGAAAAAGTAGCAAAAGCGTTGACATCTGTGCCTGATGGTTTTAAACCTTTAAAGCAGATCGAAAAGCAGCTTAAGCAAAGAAACGACATGTTCTTCAAGGACAAAATGTTGAATTGGGCAGGAGGCGAACTGTTAGCTTATGGCTCTTTGTTAATTGATGGTAAGAAAGTTAGGCTGACTGGTCAAGATGTTCAAAGAGGCACATTCTCTCATCGCCATGCAGTATTGCACGACATGAACACCAATCATGCGCACAATAGCTTAGACCATATCGAGGGAATCCCGAACCAATTCGAAATTTATAACTCGTTGCTCTCCGAATTCGGGGTAATGGGCTTTGAGTTTGGTTATGCCATGGCTAATCCAAATGCTTTAACGATTTGGGAAGCCCAGTTCGGTGACTTTGCCAACGGAGCCCAAGTAATGATAGACCAATTTGTTTCTTGTTCAGAAACGAAATGGCAACGCATGAATGGTCTTGTTTTATTATTACCACACGGCTATGAAGGACAAGGGCCTGAGCACTCAAACGCCAGACCTGAGAGATACCTTCAACTAAGTGCGGAGTATAACATGGTAGTGGCCAACATCACCACACCATCAAACTTCTTCCATGCTTTGAGAAGACAAATGACATGGGAGTTTAGAAAACCACTTGTGGTTATGTCTCCTAAGTCTTTGTTGAGACACTCTAAGGCAGTTTCTCCTCTGGAGGAGTTTACTTCGGGTAAATTCCAAGAAGTAATTGGTGATGATAATGTTACAGCCAAGTCTGTCAAAAAAGTCATCTTATGCTCAGGCAAGGTCTATTACGATCTTTTAGAGAGAAAAGAAAAGGACAAAAGAAAGGACGTTGCATTGATAAGAATAGAGCAGTTACAGCCTTTCCCTGTAAGTCAGGTAAACGAAATACTTAACAAGTATAAAAACGCTGAACACTACTGGTTACAAGAAGAGCCAGAGAACATGGGCTATTGGAGCTTCGTACAGCGTGCATATAAAGAGAAGAACCTTACTTTGATATCGAGAAAAGCAAGTGCATCACCTGCTACTGGTTACGCCAAGGTTCACGCCCAAGAACAAGAAGAAATTATTAATAAAGCTTTCGCTTAAATCAATAGAATCATGAGTTTGGAAATCAAAGTTCCTGCAGTTGGTGAATCAATCACAGAAGTAACCATTGCACAGTGGTTCAAGCAAGAAGGAGATCATGTCGAAATGGACGAAGTGATCTGCGAGCTTGAATCTGATAAAGCTACTTTCGAATTGAATGCGGAAGCAGCAGGTACACTTCAAATCGTAGCCAAAGAGGGCGATACCCTCGAAATTGGTGACATAATTTGTAAAATAGATGAGGCTGGCGCAGCAGCTCCTCAGGCCGAAGCCCCTGCCGCAAAGGCAAGTGAAACACCGGCACCTTCTGAAGGACCGAAAGCCACTGGTGAAGTAAAAGAAATGATTGTACCTACCGTAGGCGAATCAATCACAGAAGTAACTATCTCGAGTTGGTTAAAAGCGGACGGAGACTTTGTGGAACTTGATGAGGTAATCGCTGAAGTAGATTCAGACAAGGCTACTTTCGAACTACCTGCTGAAGCAAACGGAATCTTGCGCATCGTAGCACAAGAAGATTCTACCATAGAAATAGGTGCTTTGATCTGTAAGATTGAAGTAATGGAAGGTGCTCCGGCTGCGGAAGCTACACCGACAGTACAACCTGCTGCGGAAGCATCTACACAGGCCAGCGGTAGCCAAACCTACGCTACCGGACATGCGTCTCCTGCCGCGGCAAAAATTCTTGCTGAAAAAGGAATATCGGCCTCTGCTGTTTCTGGCACAGGAAAAGACGGAAGAATCACAAAAGAAGATGCTGAAAAAGCACAAGTTTCAGCTCCTAAACCAGCTGCAGTTAAAGAAGAAGCTACTCCAGCCCCAGTAGTTCCTGGTAGCAGAAACGAAAGTAGAGAGCGCATGTCTGCTCTGAGAAAAACGGTTGCCAAAAGACTTGTCTCTGTAAAAAATGAAACGGCCATGTTAACCACCTTCAATGAGGTGAATATGAAACCGATCATGGATCTGAGAAAGAAATATAAGGAGCAGTTCAAGGTCAAATATGAAGTCGGCCTAGGCTTTATGTCATTCTTCACAAAGGCAGTAACTATGGCGGCTAAAGAATGGCCAGCAGTTAATGCCCGCATTGAGGATAACGAAATAGTATACAGTGATTTCGTTGACGTTTCGATTGCAGTTTCAGCCCCGAAAGGCTTGATGGTTCCTGTTATTCGTAATGCAGAATCAATGAGCTTCGATCAAATAGAAAAGGAAATTGTCAGACTTGCTACTAAAGCTAGAGACGGAAAACTGACAATTGACGAAATGACTGGAGGAACCTTTACAGTCACGAATGGTGGTATTTTCGGCTCAATGCTTTCCACACCAATCATTAATTCGCCTCAATCTGCAATCCTTGGCATGCACAACATTGTTGAGCGTCCGATGGCAGTGAATGGTGAAGTACAGATTTTGCCAATCATGTATGTGGCACTCTCTTATGATCATAGAATTGTTGATGGCCGAGAATCAGTCAGTTTCTTGGTGAGAGTGAAAGAATTGTTGGAAGATCCAACACGTCTACTCTTAGGAATTTAATTATCTCAATAATCAGTACTTAATACTAAATACTCGAAAATGAAATACGATGTAACAGTAATAGGATCAGGACCTGGTGGATACATAGCTGCCATTAGATGTGCTCAGCTAGGTATGAAAACTGCCATTATTGAGAAATACAATACATTAGGAGGTACTTGCTTAAATGTTGGAT
This sequence comes from uncultured Roseivirgaceae bacterium, assembly GCA_964352205.1. Classification (GTDB taxonomy): domain Bacteria; phylum Bacteroidota; class Bacteroidia; order Cytophagales; family Cyclobacteriaceae; genus Roseivirga. The sequence continues at coordinate 1,171,457 of CAYGQO010000001.1, read as the reverse complement.
GTATTCCGTCAAAAGCCCTTTTGGATTCTTCTGAGCACTATCATAATGCCGCCCACACTTTCGAAGATCATGGCATTGAGTTGAAAGACCTAAAAGTGAACTTGAAACAAATGATCGACCGAAAAGCAGCTGTTGTTTCTCAAGTTACGGGAGGTGTAGATTTCCTCATGAAAAAGAATAAAATCGATGTCTTCCATGGCATGGGTTCTTTCATCGACAAGAACAATGTCAAAGTTACAGATTCTGAGGGCAAAGAGACCAAAGTAGAAACAGACAAGGTAATCATTGCCACAGGTTCAAAACCTTCATCACTACCATTTATCAACAATGATAAAAAGAGAGTGATTACCTCAACTGAAGCCTTAGAATTAAAAGAAATCCCGAAACACATGATCATTATTGGTGGTGGTGTGATTGGCATGGAGCTAGGTTCGGTCTATGGGCGTTTGGGAGCTGAAGTATCGGTTGTTGAGTTTATGGACGACATCATCCCATCAATGGACAAAACCATGGGGCGCGAATTGAAGAAGTCGTTGAAGAAATTGGGCTTTAATTTCTACCTAGGCCACAAAGTTACTGGCGTGAAATCGACTGCTAAAACGGTTACGGTTTCAGCAGAAAACAAAAAGGGTGAAGTGATAGACCTTAAAGGAGACTATTGCTTGGTTTCTATTGGAAGGAGACCTTACACCGATAGCCTTGGTTTGGAAAACGTTGGTATTAAAACTGACGACCGAGGTAGAATAGAAGTAGATGGTCACCTCAAAACTTCAGTTGACAATATATACGCGCTTGGCGATGTAATTAAAGGAGCCATGCTTGCCCATAAAGCTGAGGAAGAAGGCGTATTTGTTGCGGAAGTTATGAATGGACAGAAGCCTCATATTAATTACAACCTCATTCCTGGTGTAGTATATACTTGGCCAGAGGTAGCTGCCGTAGGCCAAACTGAAGAACAACTTAAGGAAAGTGGAAAGGCTTACAAATCAGGTTCATTTCCATACAGAGCATTAGGTAGAGCACAAGCCTCTATGGACGTCTCTGGCCTGGTGAAAGTACTTGCAGACAAAGAAACAGATGAAATACTAGGTGTCCACATGATTGGAGCAAGAGCTGCAGATATGATTTCAGAAGCCGTTGTCGCCATGGAATTTAGGGCTTCTGCCGAAGATATATCTCGCATGTCTCATGCACACCCTACGTATACCGAAGCATTTAAAGAAGCTTGTTTAGCTGCCACTGATAATAGAGCGCTAAACGTATAAGCTGATAATAATAAACGAAAAAGGGAAGTCGAATATCGACTTCCCTTTTTTTATGCTTTAAGAAGGTCAACTAAAACAGACCTTAAAATATCTAGAGTGAGAAACTACTTGCTTACTCTCCTACCTTCCATTGGGAATGCATCTTCTCCAACATAAATAGAGCCGGTAAAAGTGTCTCCTTCAAAATCACACTGGATATCAGCCGTATTGCCCATCACATCGATGACACCCGTCATAGAAGTTCCCTGAAAATCTATATCAGTCAGTTCTAGGGTGCCAAACTGATCGGTCTCTAGTGAAGCAGAGTAAGTTCCTGGAGCGCCTTGAATCATAAGTTTACCTCCAGTAGCACCATCAGGTGACTCTACCGAATACTCCCAAGTTCCCGTTGGGTCATATACCTCATTTTTTTTGCCTTTCTTACCTGCATTCCCATTTGAAGCAGTACCTGTAGCGGCACAACCCGCAACGAACAGTAGCATGACAAATAGACTAAGTATGCTCTTGATATGGTTAGTATTTTTCATTTGATCGATTTTTCAAGGTAAATGTATGTTCAAGCAAATTAGCATTTTTTTCAATTCGCCCTTCCAGAATGTATTCAAAAGGATTAAAAAATGATTCGAGATTGATTAATGGAAAACTCGTTTTGATTATTAGCTTTATGGTATAACTTTGCCCCAATTTGTACCTAAGTCAACCAGTCGTTCTTTACTTAAAACATGCCGAAAGATAATAGCATTAAATCCATCCTCATCATTGGAAGTGGGCCGATCATCATTGGTCAAGCCTGTGAGTTTGATTATTCGGGATCTCAAGCATCCCGATCACTAAGAGAAGAGGGAATTGAAGTAACACTCATCAATTCGAACCCAGCCACAATCATGACTGACCCTGTGATGGCTGATAACATTTACCTCAAGCCACTTACCAAAAAGTCAATCATTGAGATCCTTGAAAAGCATCAAATTGATGCCGTACTACCTACTATGGGTGGTCAAACCGCATTGAATCTTGCCATTGACTGTGACAAGGCTGGGATTTGGGAGAAGTACAATACCCGAATCATTGGTGTAGATATTAATGCCATTGAAACCACGGAAGATCGTGAGAAATTCCGTCTTAAAATGCAGGAGATTGGCGTTGGGGTCTGTAAAGGAGAAACTGCTACGTCTTTCCTAAAGGGTAAAGAAATTGCCCAAGAAATTGGATTCCCATTGGTCATTAGACCATCATACACCTTAGGTGGCTATGGTGGTGGATTCGTCCATAATCAAGAAGAATTTGATGAGGCGCTGACGCGTGGTTTGAATGCCTCACCTATCCACGAAGTATTAGTAGAACAAAGTATACTGGGCTGGAAAGAATACGAACTAGAATTACTGAGGGATGATATAGGAAACGTCATTATCATCTGTTCAATTGAGAACTTCGACCCAATGGGTGTGCATACTGGTGACTCAATTACCGTGGCACCTGCCATGACGCTTTCGGATACCACTTATCAGCGCATGCGAGATATGGCCATTCACATGATGAACGCGATTGGTCAATTTGCCGGCGGCTGTAATGTTCAGTTTTCTGTAGGACCAGACAACGAAGAAATTATTGGTATTGAAATCAATCCAAGGGTATCTCGCTCATCAGCACTTGCCTCTAAAGCAACTGGCTATCCTATTGCCAAGATTGCCGCTAAGCTAGCGATCGGTTACAACTTAGATGAGTTAAAAAACCAGATTACCAAAACAACATCAGCCTTCTTTGAACCAGCATTGGACTACGTTATCGTAAAGATCCCGCGTTGGAATTTCGACAAGTTCAAAGGTGCTGACAGAAAGCTAGGCCTTCAGATGAAATCTGTAGGTGAAGCAATGGGTATTGGTAGAAACTTTCAAGAAGCACTACAGAAAGCTTGTCAATCACTCGAGATCAAGCGAAACGGACTCGGTGCTGATGGGAAAGAAGTAAAAGATCAAGCCGTATTATTGAATAGTCTGGAGAATCCCAGCTGGAACAGACTCTTCCATATTTACGATGCTTTCAAGCTTGGTATTCCTTTCAAAACCATTCAGAAAAAGACCAAGATCGACAAGTGGTTCTTGCAGCAAATTGAAGAACTCATTGCACTTGAAAGGGAAATTGAAAAGCACAATTTAGATACCCTCCCTGAGAGCCTTCTCAGAATGGCGAAGGAAAAGGGCTATGCCGATAGACAAATTGCACACTTGTTGGACTGTGTCGAAAGTAAAGTCTTCAACAGAAGGCATGAACTAGGCATCAAGAGAGTCTACAAAATGGTAGATACTTGTGCGGCAGAATTTGAGGCGCAGACACCTTATTACTACTCAAGTTTTGATTCTGAAAACGAGTCAATCGTAACGGACAAAAAGAAAATTATTGTACTCGGATCAGGTCCTAACAGAATTGGTCAAGGCATAGAATTCGATTATTGTTGTGTACATGGGCTTTATGCTGCCAAAGAGTGTGGTTACGAAACCATCATGATCAATTGTAACCCAGAGACAGTATCTACTGACTTTGACACTGCGGACAAACTCTACTTTGAACCAGTGTTCTGGGAGCATATATATGACATCATCCTACACGAAAAACCTGAAGGTGTCATCGTTCAGTTAGGTGGTCAAACCGCCTTAAAGCTTGCTGAGAAATTAGACCGGTATGGTATTAAAATTATCGGCACAAGCTATAGAGCACTTGATCTTGCCGAAGATAGAGGTAGGTTTTCAACACTTTTGGCAGAGAACAACATTCCTTATCCAAAGTTCGGAGTTATCGAAGATGCAGATGAAGCCTTAGAGCTGTCAAAAGAGATCGGATTCCCGTTATTGGTTAGACCTTCCTATGTATTAGGTGGACAGGGTATGAAAATCGTTATCAACGAGCAAGAGCTTGAGGAGCACGTGGTGAATATCCTAAAAGATATCCCTGGTAACCGAGTCCTACTCGATCACTTCTTAGAGGGTGCTAAAGAAGCCGAAGCAGATGCTATCTGTGATGGAGAGAATGTCTACATCATCGGTATTATGGAGCACATTGAACCTGCAGGTATTCACTCTGGAGATTCATACGCACTCTTACCCCCATACAGTCTGGGGGATATTGTAATGCGCCAAATTGAGGAGCATACCAAGAAAATTGCACTAGCACTAGAGACCAAAGGACTGATCAACATTCAGTTTGCGGTAAAAGATGATCAAGTTTATATCATTGAAGCCAACCCAAGAGCGTCTAGAACCGTTCCATTCATAGGAAAAGCTTATCAGGAGCCTTACGTGAATTATGCTACCAAGGTGATGTTGGGTGAGAAGAAGGTTACTGATTTCGATTTCAAGCCAGTAAAGAAAGGCTATGCCATCAAAGAACCAGTATTCTCATTCCATAAATTCCCGAATGTAAATAAGGAATTGGGGCCTGAAATGAAATCGACTGGTGAAGCCATCTACTTTATAGATGACTTGTTAGATGATTATTTCCTTGAAATTTATTCAAAACGAAATCTATACCTAAGCCGATAAATGGGTTATATATTCAAATACATACTACCAATATTAGTTATCTACTGGATATTCAGAAGCATCGGTCGCTTTATGACCCGCATGATGGGTGGCGGTAATCCGCAGCAACGCAATACACATCAACAGCACAAGACTACAAGACCTGCTGATGGTAATGTAAGAGTTGAATACGCCCCTAAGAATAAAAACGAGAAGTCAGCTGACAACTTCAAAGGAGGTGATTACGTGGACTATGAAGAAGTTGATTAAACGACCATAAAAACTAAAAGTAAAAAGCCGAAACCCTTTGAAAGTTTCGGCTTTTTTAATTCCGTTTGGGGCAAATCAAGGCATCTGATACACCATTGCATTGATGTGCATACCCGCTCCTACAGAGGCAAATATGACATGATCACCAGAGTTCAATTCATGCCCTTCTAGTTTCCCTTTTAAAATCATGTCCAACATAGTAGGTATAGTAGCTACTGAGCTATTGCCTAGGGTCTGAATAGTCATCGGCATCAGCTTACTGGAATCACCCATTGTGCCATATAACTTGAAGAGCTTATGAAGAATGGCTTCATCCATTTTTTCATTCGCCTGATGGATTAAAATCTTATTAATGTCTTCTAATCCAAGGCCGGCTTTTTCAATAGCACACTTCATAGCATCCGCCACATTAGTTAGTGCATATTCATAGATCTTTCGGCCCTTCATTTTTATATAGCTTCCACCATGATCATTCAAGGACTCATTATAAGAAGGACCCATTGCCAAATAACAAAGCTCATCATTAGCATCGGTGCGTGAACATTGGGCTATATATCCCCCTTTGCTATTATCAGACGCTGAGAAAATCGTTGCTCCTGCCCCATCGGCAAAAATCATTGAATCACGATCATGCGGATCGACAGTCTGGCTTAAGGTTTCCCCACCAATCACCATCACATGCTTCGCATCACCGCACCTAATCATCTGCGTTGCTTGAATAGCACCTTGAACCCATCCTGGGCAGCCAAAAATGATGTCATAGCATGTGGTAGAAGCGTTGGTAATACCTAAATGTCCTTTTACACGAGCAGCAAGACTAGGCATCATATCGATGCGATTATTATCCTTTTGCATGTCACCAAAATTGTGTGCAAAAATGATGTAGTCTAGAGCATCAGCCTCGATACTACTATTCTCCAGAGCGTTCTTTGCTGCTATTGCTCCTAGGTCAGATGCCTTTTGACCAGGCTCCGCATATCGCCTTTCCCTAATGCCGGTAATCTTTTCGAATTTCCTAATGATTACATCATTTGGATCCGTAAATCGTTCACCATTTTCTTGAAAGAATTCGGTATTTAAAAAGTCCTCATTCTTTATTATCCTTGTTGGGATGCAACTCCCAACCCCACTAATTATTACGTTCGGTATACTCATCACTAATGATTTCTTACAGCATCCCAACAGGCTTCCGCAGCCTGTTCAATGCGCACTTTTGTTAAAGATTGATTATGGTCTATGTGTAGTTTAGACAGCGATACAATTGGGCCGTATAGCAAAGAAACAATTGTATAAAGCGGTAAATCCTTCATCTCTCCTGCTCTTTTTGCCTCAATGAAAAATGACATAATAGGTGCTAAGATTATGAAGCTTTCCTCACGAGTGACATTACTCATAAACGGTGCGTACCTATACTGCTCTACAAATTGAAATTCCTTAGGATGAGCAATACAATAATTGATCAGATTCATCCATAAATGCTTAAAGCGCTCCTTATGTGTTCCTTCCTCTCCGTATCCAAAAAGCATGGCCTTTATTACACGTTTCTTGATCGAAGTAAAAAGCTCATTGATTAATTGCTCCTTATTTTCAAAGTAGCGGTAAATCGTGCCCGCCCCTACACCTGCCCGCAGGGCAATCATAGAGATAGGCGTACCATGAAATCCATGCTCGCAAAGCAAGTCGAGCGTGGCCTCTAGAATGGCAGATTTCTTATCAACAGTCTTGTTATCGATCATATTCAGTGCGGAATGAACGTTCATTCCGTTACAAAGGAAGAGACAATATCATTGTCGCCCAAGAGTTTTCAATAGTTTTTAAACCGTACGACTCTTGCCTTATCTTTTGGCAGGGGAATACTTTTAGTCTATTTTTGCCTACTCTTTGAAAAAAATTAGACGATAACGCTACTATATGTCTTGGTTTCAGCGAAAAATTAAGGGAATTACCACTCCAACCGATCAGAAGAAAGATGCTCCTGATGGCTTATGGTTTAAGACCCCGGGCGGTACAATCGTCCACACGCGTGAATTAAAGAACAATGCTTATGTGAGTCCAGAAGATGGCTTTCATGTACGTATTGGATCAAAAGAGTATTTCGAAATACTCTTTGACGACAACAAGTTTACGGAACTAGATGCGAACATGAGCTCTGGTGATCCTTTGAAATTTGTTGATAGTAAGCCGTATCCTAAGCGCATCGTTGCGACTCAGGAAAAAACTAACCTAAAAGATGCTGCGCGAACAGCGCATGGCAAAATGAATGGGCTAGACCTAGTTATTTGCTGTATGGACTTCGCTTTTATTGGTGGATCAATGGGTTCTGTAGTTGGTGAGAAAATTGCTCGCGGAATTGACTACGCTTTGCAGCATAAAATGCCGTTCCTAATGATTTCGAAATCAGGTGGTGCACGTATGATGGAAGCAGGCTATTCCCTGATGCAAATGGCTAAAACTTCGGCCAAGTTGGCGCTTCTTGCTGAGGCCAAAATACCATACGTTTCACTATTGACCGATCCAACTACGGGAGGTGTAACGGCTTCTTATGCAATGTTAGGAGACTTCAATATTGCTGAACCAGGTGCTTTGATTGGTTTTGCAGGCCCTAGGGTAATTCGTGATACAGTAGGCAAAGACCTTCCAAAAGGTTTCCAGAGTTCCGAATTTGTACTCGATCATGGGTTTCTTGATTTCATAGTCGATAGACGTGATCTAAAGAAGCAATTGACAACTGTACTGAGAATGCTCAAGTAAGGAGACATCAATTTTTTTCAAATTATTTTTTGAAACCAACTAAAGTGCTGCTACGTTTGCAGCATCAAGTCATTCATAGCCGAGACTTCGGAGTGAATCGATTTATAAAGAAGCGTGGAGAGACTGGCTCTTTGAAACGCTAGCAACCATTCCTAACACATTTGGAAAAGGTGCTAAATCCAGATCCCAAAGGGTGTCGAGTGACACTCGGGAGAATATAAATTGGTAAGTATGCGTATTCCATCTATTCTTGATTATCCACAATTGTCTTGTTGCAATAACTTGACGATGCACCTTCGTATGTGCTCTATCAGACCTACTAGGTCCTAATCACCCATTCACATTTTTCAATTTTATTTAGAAGTATGTTCAAAGACAGCTACAAAGCTCATACTAAGTCTGAAAACACAGCATTTTCGCAACCAGAATATTTCTTTTATGAGAAATCATTCTCATTAGAGAGCGGGGCACATCTACCTGAAATTAGAATTGCTTATCACACCTTCGGGCAAATCAACGAGGACAAGAGCAATATCGTTTGGGTGTTTCATGCCCTAACAGCCAACGCTAATCCTTTAGAGTGGTGGCCCGGACTAATAGGAGAAAACGACCTAATCAATCCACAAGATCATTTTGTTATTTGTGCAAACATCTTAGGGTCTTGCTATGGCAGTACTGGACCAAAAGATTTTGACATTCGCAATGGCGAACGCTATTTGAGAGATTTCCCTAACCTTACCATTCGTGATATGGTCAAGGCGCACCGCCTCTTGCAAAAACACCTTGGTATTACGTCCATCTATCTAGGCATCGGTGGCTCTACAGGGGGACAACAAGCCTTAGAGTGGGCGGTTCAAGACCCTCAATTATTCCAAAACCTGGCAGTCATCGCCACCTCTGCAAAGAGCTCGCCTTGGGGCATAGCGATTAGAACTGCCCAGCGCATGGCGATAGAGGCTGATCCTTCTTTCTATTCATCCTCTCCAAAAGGAGGTTGGAAGGGGTTAGAGGCTGCGCGAGCAATGGCCATGATCTCTTATCGGAACCATAGAACCTTCAATGAAAACCAAAAGGATTCTGAAGGCAAACTTGACAACTTTCAAGCCGAGAGCTATCAACGATATCAAGGCGAAAAACTTGGCAAGCGATTCGATGCCAGAACCTACTACACCTTAAATAAGGCTATGGACACACATGACATTGGAAGAGATCGAAATGGAATTGAGAGTGCACTAAACACCATTCAAGCTAATGTTCAAGTAATTGCCATTGAAGGAGACTTACTCTTCTCAGCATCAGAGCATGAAGTATTAGCGAAACATATCCCCAAGTCAAAGCTAGATATTCTGCCTTCGAAGTATGGACATGACGGCTTCTTAGTTGAAGCACCTGCCATCAGTAATACCATCAAAAACTTTTTAAACACCCCTTCATGAAAAATATAAAAATAGGACTCTTCGGTTTCGGTTGCGTTGGTCAAGGACTCTACGAAACGCTTAATAACGCTAAGAACTTCTCTGGAGAGATTAAAAAGATATGTATCAAAAACCCTAGCAAACCGAGAAGTCTCAACCCTAAACTTTTCACTACCCAGGCTGAAGAGGTACTCAATGATGCAGATATTGACGTAATAGTTGAGCTAATTGATGATGCAGAAGCGGCATTGCAAATAGTAACGAAAGCGCTAAACGCTGGTAAATCAGTTGTTACAGCGAACAAAAAAATGGTAGCCGAAAACCTTTCAGATTTAGTAGCCCTGCAAGCCCGCACGGACAGAGCAGTATTGTATGAGGGCGCTGTCTGTGGCAGTATTCCAATCATTAGGACTTTGGAAGAATACTTTGGCCACGAACCCATTAATGAGATTAAAGGAATTTTTAATGGTTCTACCAATTACATTTTAACTAAGATATTCGAGGAAAATCTCGACTACGAGACAGCGCTTCTTCAAGCGCAATCGCTGGGCTTTGCCGAATCTGACCCAACTTTAGACGTTAAAGGCTTAGATGCAAAGTACAAACTAAGCATACTTTTGACACATGCCTTCGGTATACATGTGGCCCCAGATCAAATTGTCAATTTAGGCATTGATCATCTAAAGACTGCTGATTTAGAATATGCGAAAAAAAATGGATTTAGCATTAAGCTAATTGCGCAAGCTAAACGCGTAAACGACAAAGTTTATGGTTTTGTCACTCCTCAATTCATAAAACCTGATAACAACTTAGCTGGAATTAAAAATGAGTTCAACGCTGTAACACTCAATGGCGAATTTTGTGATGATCAGCTATTTATTGGTAAAGGTGCTGGCAGTTTACCTACTGGGGCTGCCGTACTATCGGATATTTCAGCACTAAGCTATGATTACCGATATGAGTATAAAAAGCATTATAACCTCGGTAAGCTACCCTTTAGCAATGACTCATTATTAGAGGTTTATGTCAGTTTTGAAAACCCGCATGAGATAACCCTAGATGATTTTGAAAGCATTCAGCACAAGTACTTTAGTTTTGATCACAGCTATATTATTGGAAAAATATGCATCAACAACCTGTTAGATAAAAAATGGTTAAACAATCCTAAAAACAATATTGTTCTTTGCTCAACTGGCGTAGAAAACGTTTTAGGAAATCTATGTGTCAATAGACTAAATGCCGAAATTGAGGAGTTGAAAAAAGGTCAGCAATTGCTAGAAAAAATCACCGTTTAATATGGTTTTAGATCGCATATCTTTTTTCTAATTCACTTACAGATTTAAGCTTTTAGTCAATATATTTGTAGCCCTGACAAATCAGGGTCTTTAGATTCAAATTGTTGATTTAAAATCGATTAATAGATGTCGTCAATCATAATTACGTCAATCGTTGCGTTCTCCGCAGTCATCCTATTGCTAGTGTTGATCTTGCTTTACGCCCAATCAAAATTAGTTCAGTCCGGAGATGTGAAAATCATCGTCAACGGAGATGAAGAAAATCCAATCGTTGCGGCAGCAGGTTCTACTTTGCTAAACACACTTTCTGGAAAGAAAATATTCTTACCATCAGCTTGTGGTGGTGGTGGTACTTGTGCCATGTGTAAGTGTACCATCAATGAAGGTGGTGGAGATGTGCTTCCTACTGAAGTTGGTCACTTGAGCCGTGCAGAGCAAAAAGAAGGCGTTCGTCTTACTTGCCAGGTGAAAGTAAAGAATGACATGCGTATCCATATTCCAGAAGAAATCTTCGGAATTAAGAAGTGGGAATGTGAAGTAGTTTCTAACTACAACGTGGCTTCATTCATTAAAGAATTTGTAGTAAGACTTCCTGAAGGAGAAACTTTAGATTTCGAAGCAGGTGGATACATCCAAGTAGATGTGCCGCCAGTAGTTTGTGACTTTAAAGACATGAACATTGAGCCGCTTCCGGATGATCCTGCTGGTCCGGACAAATTCAAAGAAGACTGGGATAAATTCGGCTTATGGGATTTGCAAATGGTAAACAAAGAAGAAATCTTCCGTGCTTACTCAATGGCTAACCACCCAGCGGAAGGAAACATTGTGATGTTGAACATTCGTATTGCAACGCCACCTTGGGACAGAGCGAATAACAAATGGATGGATGTTAATCCAGGTATTTGTTCCTCATATGTATTTACAAGAAAACCAGGTGATAAAGTAACTATCTCAGGGCCTTATGGTGAATTCTTCATCAAGCCGACTGAGGAAGAAATGTTATACATTGGTGGTGGTGCTGGAATGGCACCTATGAGATCTCACTTGTTCCACCTTTTCCACACATTAAAAACAGGAAGAAAAGTTTCTTACTGGTATGGTGGCCGATCTAAGCGTGAGCTCTTCTACCTAGAAGATTTCAGACAGATTGAAAGAGAGTTTCCAAACTTCAAATTCCACCTAGTGCTTTCTGAGCCAGTGCCAGAGGATAATTGGGTAGAAAAGAAAACAATGTCTGATGAAGGCGATGGTTTTGTAGGCTTTGTACACCAAGCTGTAATCGATCACTACCTAAGCAAGCATGATGCTCCTGAAGAAATCGAATTCTACTTCTGTGGACCTCCGATGATGAATGCAGCAGTAATCAAAATGTGCGAAGACTGGGGTGTACCTGATGAGAATGTCGCATTTGACGACTTCGGAGGGTAATTCACTCATCTATAGAAAACTTAAAGCCCCGTTCGAAATTTCGAGCGGGGCTTTTTTAATTGGTTCTCTTAATCAGTCCAAATATCCTATCTTTATTATACCATATAGCATATCATATGAATCTGAATTTATTCTTCTCCCCTATTTCTACTGACAGCGATTTACCATCAAATGCCTTAGGTCAAAGTATCAAACACTTGCAAGACGAAGAGTTCGATATTTCTAAAATGGATATAGCCCTTATTGGTATCAATTCAAGAGGTGAAGCCGACCTTATTCGTGCCAAGCTATTCGCGCTTAAGCGTAGCAGCGCCACCTATCGAATTGCCGACCTAGGTAATATTCAAGCGGGTGCTGATGAAGAGCAAACACAGGCGAGAATAAGAGAGATTTGTGAATTCTTAATGGGGCAAAGAGTATTGCCCATAATGATAGGAGGAAATCAGAATTTAGCCCTAGGTCAGTTCAAAGCATACGAAACGGCCAATAAATTAATCTCTGTTGCCAATGTTGACGCTTTCATGGACATGGAAGAAGAAGCTGAGTCTTCCGCAAATTTTCTGAATGAACTGCTGCTCCATCAGCCGAACTTCTTATTAAACTATAGTCATCTGGCGCATCAAACCTATCTGATCGATGCCGCTATGCTAAAGGCATTAGATAAACTTTATTTTGAATCGCTCCGCCTCGGAGAGATTCGGTATGATATTAAGCAGGCTGAACCACTGATTCGAATGGCTGATATGTTGACCTTTGACATCTCTGCGATTCGTTCTTCAGATGCACCGGGTAACCCAAAAGCACAACCCTTTGGTCTTTCAGGGGAAGAGGCCTGCCAACTCAGTTGGTATGCCGGAATTAATGAAAAAATGACTTCTGTCGGTTTTCATGAATACTATCCGTCCTTAGATGACGATGCACTTAAAACAGCATCCGTCATGGCCACAATGGTTTGGTACTTCATAGAAGGATTCTATAATAGAAGAGATACAGGGCAGTTTAATTCTGACAACTATACTAAGTACACCGTCAGTTTCGAAAACACGGAAGACACCATGACCTTCTATAAGAGTAATCTTTCGGAAAAATGGTGGATGCTAGTCAACTATGGTGAGAAAATGATGGACCGAGCTTACATCCCTTGTAGTTACGAAGACTATAAAGGCGCTACGCATGGCGACTTTCCAGAGCGATGGATCAAAGCACAAGGTAAATTGCTCTAATAATGAAAAACCCCGATTCCATCCGAATCAGGGGTTAATACTGGGTCATTAAAATAAAAATGATCTTAAAGCACTTTTTGTTTTAATGGACTAACAATAAAATATCGACTATGATACACCCATAGTACGTCTTATCTATTCATAACCCTACTTCCCAGAGCGAGAAGCACTGGTAGTGCCTAAAAATCAGATGGCAATAGCTTAACAATTATTTGTTAAAGGGGAACATCGCGAAGGACGTGGCACCGAAGTTATTCTTCCGATATTTCGCTAGGCAGTAGGCATCAAATGCCGGGTCGAAGTTAACGCTCCCACCAAGTGCAGTAGTTGGGTATTTGCCGTTTTTATGAAAGAAATAGACTGTAGTAGTACCCAGCTTACTGTATGGCATAAGGCCTGAATAGCGTTCCATTTCACTCCAAATACTATCGGTAGTTGTAATAATATAGACCCGCTCTACCGGACCAGTATTGTTTGCATTTCTGTAGAGATCAACTTCTTCAAAAGTGGAAACAAAATCATTCAAACCAGGTTGGCTGAATGAATTCCAAAGAATAGCAATCACAAAGACTATAGGTATCAGTCCAAACCAGAGTCTTTTATTCCTCATATCAGTCCCCTAGACTTAAGCTCTAGGTATTTATTGATAGTATTGACACTTAGCTCTTTTGGCGGTGTTAAAATCGTATGAATACCATTGGCTTGAAGTTCCTTTACGATCAGTTTCTTTTCGAAGGCCAATTGTTCTGCAATACCTTTCATATACACCTCTTCTATGTCATCAGCTTTCGAATGGATGATCTTTTCAACCTCAGTATTTTGGAAGAAGATACATACAAGCAGATGCTGCTGCTTTATGCGTTTCAAAAAGGGTAACTGCCTCTTTAAAGCCGATAATGACTCGAAATTGGTATAAAGTAGCACCAAAGATCGTTGCGTTACCTTTCTTTTTAAAGCAATATAAAGCTTACTATAATCAGACTCTTTATAACCTGTTTTCTGCTTATAGAGGTGCTCCAAGATTAAATTCAACTGCATGTTTCGAGATGATGCTGGCAGTATCGAATTCACTTTTTGTTGGAAAGTGACGACACCCGCCTTATCTCCCTTTTTCAAAGCAATATTTGAAATAACCAGACTCGAATTGATCGCATAATCCAAAAGACTGAGGCCTTCGAAAGGCATCTGCATCACTCTGCCTTTGTCAATTACAGAGTAGACTTGTTGCGAGCGCTCATCTTGATACTGATTTACCATCAAATGGCCTCGTCTGGCTGTAGCTTTCCAGTTCACCTTTCGATAATCATCGCCAGAAACATAGTTTTTGATTTGCTCAAACTCCATGTTATTTCCTATGCGCCTGATCTTTTTTACACCAAATTCTCGCAATTGGTTTGAGATGGCCAATAGTTCATACTTTCTCATTTGGATGAAAGACGGATATACCGCCACCTCTTTCTCATCACCCAACTGATAACGCCTTCGCACAATGCCCAGCGTATTCGAAACAAAGACATTTACCGCACCAAAAGCGTAAGCTCCACGCTTTGTCGGTCTAATACTATAATCAATCTCTTTAACTGATCCGGAAGGTAGCGTGAGATCAAAAACCTGATCCCTGATCTGTAGTTGTTCAGGCAGCTCATCTACCACTTGCAAACGAAGCTGAATTGGATATCGATTTTCAATGATAATTCTCACCGGATTCGGATCGCCATTTGAAAACTTCTCCGTACAGAGCCGTTCAAGACTTATACCCTCTTTTATACCATAGAGTAAAAGCGTATCTATAACTAAGCAAGCTAATGACAAGTAAAAAAGCACCTCGGCAATTACCGCGACAAAAGGCACAGCAAAGCCAATAATAAACAAAAAGACCAAGGTCCCTGCGGTATAGAAAAATCTATTGGTGATATAGAATGAACGAATAAAGTTCATTAACGAGGTACCTCCGTTTTAGCGACTAATTGTTCAATTACCTCAGAGGCAGAGATGCCTTCCATCTCTTTTTCTGGTGTGAGGATTATTCTATGCTTAAGCACTGGACCAGCTAAGAATTTTATGTCTTCTGGCGTTACAAAGTCTCTGCCTTGTATGGCTGCAAACGCCCGCGATCCATTTAATAGGGCTAATGATGCCCGAGGTGAAGCCCCTAAATAGATAGATTGGTCATTTCTTGTCTGATTTACAATCTCAGCGATGTAGCCTAATAATTTTTCATCTACAATAATCTCAGTAAGAGTCGCCTTATAAGCCGCAATATCTTCGGCTGAAATTACCGGAGTAATTTGATCCAATTGTTCTCCTTTTCTATTAGCGGCCCTGAGTAGTATCTCTGTTTCGTCCTCCACGGAAGGGTAGCCTATTTCTATTTTAAAAAGGAAACGATCCAATTGTGCTTCGGGCAAACGATAGGTTCCCTCTTGTTCCACAGGGTTTTGTGTAGCAAGTACTAGATAAGGTGCCTCCATTTTATAAGTCGCACCGTCAATAGTAACTTGACGTTCTTCCATTACTTCAAAAAGGGCAGATTGCGTTTTCGCAGGTGCACGATTTATTTCATCTATCAGCACAATGTTAGAGAAGATAGGCCCCTTCTTGAAGTCAAATTCGGAGGTCTTCATGTTGAAAACACTTGTACCTAAGACATCTGATGGCATAAGGTCAGGAGTAAACTGAACTCTCGAAAAGTCTACTGACATACTCTTAGCTACCAACTTAGAAGCAAGGGTTTTCGCTACACCGGGAACACCCTCTAAAAGAATATGTCCGTCAGCCAATACAGCAGTAATGATCAAATCGACCATCTGTTTTTGACCTACTATGACCTTTCCTACTTGCTCTCTTATTTTAGCTACACCTTCTTTCAGCTTGGTCAGGTCTACCCTGCTTTCAAATGATTCTTGGTTTTCCATATTATTTTATTCCGTAAAAAGCGGTTAGCCGTTTTTCAATTTCCATTAACTCACCTTCGTTAATCTCAATTCCGGCCTCTACTCGTTTAATAAATTCTAATAGTACATTAATTGATTTAATCGACTGACCTGACTTATTAGACAAGTCTTTGGCGAAACGATCATCAAATTGATCAGTCCTTAGGTTATAGTGCCCTCTCACATAATCCTTCCAATAGTGAACCCTCTTTTCCGCCAATTTCCGATGATCGCTTTGTCGATAATACAATCTACCGAGTGTCTCCACAAATTCAATTGACATATTCTTAAGCGGTGTAATTAGGGGGATGATGCGTTGTCTTCTTTTCGATTCGAAGAAGACAAAAATCAGTAGTGTAAACACCAAAATGAAAAATGCCCATTTTAGCGAAGGATTACTTAGAATGACCCTTAATGGGGTTTGTGCCTCTAGCCTCCCCAACTGATAATACTCATTATGCATTAAAGACTGATCTTTCGGAAATAAGCTCAAGAGGGCTGACGCAAACTCAGTGGTTTTCTCGTCTAAGACCAAATAATTGGTAAAAGCTAATGGCATGGTGGAAATGTATAGCTGACCTTCTAGCGTCTTCGAGCCAATCAAAACAGGTTTACCATTTTCATTGGTGGCTAGTACTTCAAACTTCTCTTTGTCCATCTTATTAAAAAAAGATGTAGTGGCGATAATCGGAAATGAGTAATCTCTCACCTCAACGCCTCCAAGTGCTAGGCTAATGGTCTCATTGGCTTCACCTGCAAGGGCCTCTTGTATTGCCTTAAAATCATAGGCGAGCGCAGGGTTTTTAACAAAAACCTCAAAATCAAGTGTATCTGAGAGCGGCCTACTAAACTCTCTAGCACTTATCATCACAGTTGCCCCAGAATCTAAATATGTAAATAAAGCATCGACATCATTATCATCCATGCCCATACCATCGGCAATGAGCAACATATTGGCTTCTGTTTCGCCCTCATTTACTAATTCATAAACCGTCCTATACTCAGACGTAAAACTTTGATTAGTGAATAAATCCTTTGTTAAATCATGAGTGGCTTTAGCGCCAAAAGGGAGCGAATGATTCGCATGATAAGTAGACGTCCAGTTGAGTTGTTTGGGTTTCTGCAACTCATAAAAAACATACATAGCAATTACGGCTACTAGAAAGATCACATACTTCTTGTCTTTCATTTTACCCCTCCTAGATTTTTAATCTTTGATAGATGCTCTTGCGCTTGCGCCACAATCGCATCATTTGCTTCGAAGTGCCCATACCAGGTATAGTCAAAAATAAAGCTCAGCCGTTCGAAATCATACGCTCCATCTTTACCTGAAAGCTCATAGAGATATTCTCGATTGGTTTTTCCTTTTTTTACGGTAACTGCTTCGCTAGCTGCCAATAATTTAAGTGCGCATAAATAAGTCAACCGAACTACAAAACGCCACTGTTCTTCTCGCAGGGCTAAGGAAATCTCCTGATCAAAGTCAATGTCATTCAGTTGTTCCTCACTGACCTGATAGGGTAGTTTTTGTGCCTTTTTAGGCTTAAAAACAGTGGTTACTTCTATACCGAAGACTTTTATGATTAAGTAAATAAAAGCAACAACGACTAAGACCCGGATCAAGATATTGAATATGTCTGCAGTAGCACCTGAGCCAATCAGTCGTGCAAACCACTCTTGAACACCTCGCCAAAAACGTTGAAAAGGACCTTCAGTTTCTGGCGTAGGTAGTTCATATTGAAACTTTCCGTCTTGGCGATATTCGTTCAGCTTTTGTTCGTCAAAAGCCCTCTGTTCTACAGCGGTTTGTATACTGTCAATCTCCTGCGCAGAAACTGAGCAAACAACAGTCACAAGAAAAATTAGTATGCTAATAGTCCTCATCAGATGTATTCCCCTCCTCCGTATTAATCCCATCAATCTCACTTATTAATCCCTTAGACTCTCTCCGCTCTACCAAATTGAAATATTGAAAACCAAGTGCAATGTATATCAGAGAGTACAGGCAAATTGTTCCAAAAGATTCTAAACAAGAAAATAAAATACTGAGTGGTGTATTGACAAGGGCCTCATCCATAACTTCTAGTTCACTTTTAGCATTTGGAGATAAATATGCCTCAATACCAAAGGTGATCGCCCGTGGTGTTGCAAAAACAAAACTGATGATAAGACCTATAATACCGACACAAATTACGAGACCAAAAGTACTCAACCATTTACTTTTTGCTAGGGTAAACACTCTACCAAAGGCATCGATTGGATTTCCTTTTTCAAAGGCTATTGAGGGTGCACCAAGCATCAGCACTATGGTCAATACCAATAGTACCGTACAGCCAAGGAAGAAAAAAACAAGAACCCATTTACCTATAAGGTCAGTCGATACAGATGAAGTAAAGCCTATTAAAAATCCGAAAGCCACAACGGCTAACGAAGTCAAAAAATAAAAACCCAAAATGTTGAAGAATTTACCAGAGAAACCCTCCATCACCTTAGAAATAGTGATCTCTTTAGGCTTTAGCACTTGATATTGAATCATGTACCCATAAGTGACTGTCGGAATAAGTGCTGTTGTCACTAAGATGGATAATAGGGACAGGCCGTATAGGCCAAGCAAATCTATGATATCATTTGCCTTTAGGTTTTGTACGCCTGAAATTAAAGCCATAAGACCTCCAGAGACCTCATTCATCAGCACACTGATGATAATGAGCACAGGTGCGGTAATTACCAATTGAGCTTTTAAGAAGGGCCAAGCATTTTCGTTGAGAAACTGAAAAGTCGCACCAAACTTATCTAAAAAGCTCCTTTTCCGAAAGAATTCTAGTTTGTTGATTGCTGGCATATTAGATCACTTTCAGTCAGAAAAGACTATTCTCAATCAAATGACTTTATGTGTTTTCAATTGTACCAATGTAATGGCATTTTCAGCCTTAGTATTGTTCTTCAGCATCTTCTTCTGCTCCAGCATCCATCTGTTCTATCTTCGACATTAGGCCTTTAGATTCTCTTCGCTCAACGAGGTTAAAGTACTGAAAAGCAAGTGCCATGTAGATCAAGGAACCGCTCAATATGCTTCCGAAAGTTTCGAAGACTGAGAACAAGACGTTCAGTACCTGATTCGTAGAGTTCTCCATCTCAACACCTTCAATTCCTCCCGTTGTATCAAGGCTAGTGAACATGTCTATCCCAAGCACTATTGTTCTAGGTAAACCAAAGAACAGATTGATGATATAGCCAATAATTGAAATGATTACTAATAGCCCAAAAGTACTCCACCATTTCCCCTTTATCAGAGTAAAAGCTCTTCCAAAGGCATCAATCGGATTACTTTTTTCAAAAACGATAATGGAGGCCCCTAAACTCAATACAATTGCTACATAGATGCCCGGTAAAATCAGAAAAAACATCGCAATAGCCGTGACGATGTATGCTAAAATATTTAGCCCAAGTATATTAAAAAACCGAGAAGCAAACCCATTCGTAACGTTAGCCACACTGATATCAGTAGGTGCCGTAGTTTTGTAGGCTGTCATGTATCCATAGGTTACAGCAGGAATAACGGTAGTAGTGATAAGGCCGATCAGCAAGATCAAACCAGACATTTGCATCAAATCAATAAGAAAATTAGCTGAAAACTCACCATTGAAATCAAATACCCCCAAGGCAAATTTATTGACCAGAATATTGGCAATCAGTAAGATTGGTCCGGCAATCATGAACTGGACTTTCAGATATGGCCAAGCATTCTCTCGAATGAACATGAAAGCAGCATTCAGCTTTTCGCCAAACTGTCGCTTCTTATAAAATTCGATCTGGGGCTGATGGGACATTTTTATAAAGTTTTCTTGGGTATAAGATAATGTAATAAATCATGAAGGCCAGCGAGGCCAAGATGATTGTTGCTTTTAATGCTGGCGGCATATCAAAAAGCCGCGTGACATAAGACTCTAAAAAGCCTGCTAAAATAAACATTGGCACTAAGCCCAACACTACTTTTGCTCCTGTGGTGGCTCCTCTTCTCAGCGATTCCATGCGCGTGTAAGTACCAGGAAAAAGCATTGAGTTGCCCATAATGAGCCCCGCTCCGCCAGCCATAATGATGGAAATGATTTCGATAGTTCCGTGAATCCAAATTGTCAAAATTGAGGTAAGCAATAGTCCCTTAGTATAAAAGAAGTATTGAAAAGACCCGAGCATCACGCCATTCTGGAATAACATATAGACGGTTCCTACGGATGCAATTATCCCAAAGGCAAAGGCTATAAACGAAACCCTGACGTTGTTGAAAGTGATAAGTACGAACATATCGCTTTGGGCCATTTTACCATAGACGCCTAGTGGAACACCACTATCTATATTATTGAGCGTCATGTTTACATATTGATCTCCTAAAATCAGTCGAACAAAGTTATCGTCAAATGCAGCGGAAAAGGCACCGATAATACAAGCGCCAACAAAGAATAGGAGAGCCGATCTAAACTCTTTCCGATGTTGCCAAAAGATCAGGGGTAGCTCACGTTTCCAAAATTCGGCAAATCTATTTTTACGTTCCTTCTTATTTCTATAGATGTATTGATGAACCTTAGTAGACAGGTTATTGAGATAAGCAGTAACCTCTGATTTTGGGTAATGCGTTTTAGCATAAGAGAGATCATCTGTCAACTGAATAAACAAATCAGCCAAAACATCTGGATCCTTTTTTGCTTTAGCTGCAACGAGACTTTCGAACTCTTCCCATTTACTTATATTTGCTTTTACAAAAGCGGACTCCCTCATAGATTTTCGTATTTCAGCCAAAAATTATGCAATAATAGTTCTTATGCAAGCTGTCAGTATTCAAACCACACAAAACATTCAGTTAGAGTACCCATTAGCGGGTATTGGAGAGCGTCTTCTGGCCTTTGCTATTGATATCATTATTATTGGTAGCGTATATATTCTTTTAAGTTTCACCCTAGGCTTCCTAGGCGTAGGCCAAGGACTTGCTGTGAGTGGTCTCTTAGCTTTACTGGTTTACCTATACCGACTCGTTTGTGAAGTCTTGATGAATGGACAAACCGTGGGCAAAATGGCGCTGAGCATAAAAGTGGTGAAACTTGACGGCAGCACACCTTCCTTTGTCTCCTACTTTCTGCGTTGGCTATTAGAGCCGATCGACTTTTTCATTATTGGCTTAGGCGTGATCTTTATCATTCTCACCAAAAACGGCCAGCGCGTAGGTGACTTGTTGGCTGGTACAACAGTGGTAAAAATGAAGAAGATTTCAGCCACCAATATGCAAAATAAGATCTTGATGGACGTGGTTGACGAAGATTATGAACCACAAATATTTGAAGCTGCAAATATCAGTGACGCTGAAGTGCAACTGATAAAAGACGCACTACGGGTTTTCAAAAATGACGCTGTCAAAAAACCTATAGGTTTGGTTGAAGCGAAATTAAAAGAGAAGTACAACATCCAGAGTGATCTCCCAACGGTAAAATTTTTGTACACCCTACTAAGAGACCATACTTATTACGTAACGCGATGAGGTTAAAAACATCAGCGCACGGTATTTCAAGCATGCTCATCTTTTGCCTGATTTGTGTGCAACTTTTTTGCACCAATGCACTATCTGCACAGTCTAATCCGCAGTTTCCAGCATATTATGATGAAGCCACTTGGGCTCCAAAACTAGATTCTCTTCGTGAAGCCCTTGGCGCTAAATTGACGCTCAAAAATGGTGAAAAATTTGAATTAGCCGCGCTATTGGCCTTGTCTCATTATCCAATGCTTCAAGCCCGAAAAGTACAGATCATTGTGAAGAAATTACCGGGAGCACCTGTAGAAGCCAGTTTTTCAGTATGGAATTTCATTAAGCCTCGTAAAAGCAAAATTTACAAGATTAAGATCGAAGAAGGCTCCTTTATGGAACGCCTCACTTTAAATCAGCGAGTTTCTGCGCTATCCCATGAAATGGCACACTTTATCCAATACGACCAACGTGGGTACTTCGGAACGCTTACCACTTTAGCGGGTTGGTCTCTCTCAAAAAAGGTAAGAAGAAAATTCGAGAAGGGAGCTGATATTATTGCCATTGATCACCACTTAGGTCCGCAATTATTAGATTTCGCATTCTACACCAGCGATGAGGAGATCAGGAGCTACATGAAAGAAAAGGGCTATGATTGATAGCACTTACACCAAGGCTCAACTGGCTCTGCGCAACGGGCAAGATCGCGAAGAAATCTGGGTGGCCTATAAAGGCAAAATCTATGATGTTACCCATTCCAAATTATGGAGAGATGGCAAGCACTATGAGCACTGGGCTGGTCAAGATTTAACAGATGAATTGCCAGAAGCCCCACACACAGAAGCCGTATTTCAAAAGTTCGAAGTGATTGGGAAATTAGTAAAATAGTTGATTGGGAAATTGGTTGATCAGGGAACTATTGCTCAGTTAGGCTCTGACGAAGACTAATTCACCATTTAACCAATTCACTAGTTTACTATTTCACTAATTCGCTACTCCCCTGATGCAACAGCCTCCACTGCACGCCAAACTCTGAATACATTCTGATAACACATTTTAGCAATATCATCATCAGAATAACCACGTTTCAATAGCTCGTAAATCAAATTAGGATAAGTAGAAACATCCTTTAACCCTGTGGGCAATGAATCTCCCACGCCATCGAAATCAGATCCAAAACCTACATGATCGGTACTACCGGTAAGTTCTACTACACGATCGATGTGATCAGCTACTTTCTTTACATCACTCCACGGATCGTTATTCTTAGTATATTCTTCTATGTAAGCTTTGGCTTTCGGGTCATTTCGAGATAATTCATTATCGGCTAGCCAATTAATCACGTGTTCATCATAAGCTGCTCTTCTGGCTCTATATTCTCCGTCTAAAAAACTCGACCCGAAATTGATCATGATGACCCCATCATTTTCGCCTAGTTTCTTTATCATATCATCGTTCATATTACGCTCAAAACCTGGGGTAAAATGTCGTACGGAAGAGTGAGAAGCAATAGCAGGTGCTTTGCTTAGGTCCATTACTTGCCAAAAAGTGTCATCTGATACGTGAGAGATATCCACCATTATGCCGACACGATTCATTTCCGATACAACTTCTCTCCCGTAGTCACTCAGACCGCCATGCGTTCTGGTAGTATCGTAAGAAGAATCACAAATCTTATTGTCCTTACCATGCGTCAAAGTCACATATCTAATTCCAGCTTTTTGGAAATACTCAACGAGAGAAATATCGCCTTCTAATGGCGCACCATTCTCCATACCCATGGGAAGTGAAATCTTACCAGTCTTAAAGTTGGCCTCTACGTCATCAGGACTATAAGCTATAGCAAATTCATCTGGATAAGTATTTGCCAATTGCTTTGTCATAGTGATCAGAGAGTCTGCAAATTTTTTGGCGTAGCCTTCGACTTGCTGATACTGCGCTGGTATATAAATGGACATAAAAGGCGCATCCAATCCACCCTCTTTGGCCCTAGGAAAATCAAAGTTGCCGTCCGCAGTGCCGACAGAAACATTAAGCACTTTCTGCTGCACCATAAAACCACCTTGTTCCATACGATATGGTAAATCCACATGACCATCTACGATGATGTGTTCTTTAGCCAATGCTTTGGCTTTGGTCATTAGTTCTGCATCTGTCAATTCTTTCTTTTCAGTTTGACAAGCAAGGCTTAGAATGAATATGGATGAGATTGATAGCAGCAATTTGGTTTTCATACTTGTGACTTTCCTCGAAGATAATCATTGTTCGGAATTTGAAAACCCAACCTAGACAGCCGAAAATTCATTTATCGAAGAATTCTACCAACTATCGAAAATATTTACCAGTTATCGAAGGATTCGGTTCACTGAACGAAAATCAAAAAATGTCAGCTCTGATCTAAGGACATTCGAATCAATAAAGAGATTATGAAAAGACTACAGCTACTATTTTTAGTTCCGTTAGCATTATTATTGACCTTTTGTGCTCCTCAAAAACCTGAGCCATTATACTTCAAAGATGGCATTACCAACCTTGCAGGCATGTGGGTTGCAAGCGATGAGTTCCAGAGTGAATTAGACATCTTATTAGGGGTTGATCTGAATGAAGATTCGACAGACATCAATATTATGGGCCATAAAGTGAAAGACTATCAAATGATGAGTAAGGGCAATCAATTCTTATTATCATATGAGACGATTGACGGTAGAAAATTCAATATCCTTGCCCAAATGAAGAGTAGGGATGAAATGAGAATTTCTAGGACGGAAGAAGCAGTAAACGATTTTATGCCCATCGGCCAATTAGGAGAAAAAGTCTTCCACTTAAAAAGGCTGAATTCAAAAGAGCAAACGATAATGGCTTCTTCAATGAATAAGAACAAACAATAGTAAAAGATTTACGCCAGTTTAAGCTTCTTTGCTTCACGATTAATAACTATTGCCCCAATCATTGAGGTAAGCATAGTCGCTAACATTACTATCCACCAGAAATAGCGCATATCGAAGAACCTAACGCCCGTTTCGGCCCAAAAGGCACAATACAATCCAACAACTGACCAACTCATGAAATAAAAGTGACTCCTATACCACTTGGCATTCTTACGCCTCAAAGCTGGAATGATACCCGCTGCAAGTGCACCTAAGCTCACAAGTGCAAAGCCATGGAAAAGCGAAAACCCACCAAAATTATATATGCCAAAGGCCGTAGCATTTAAAAAGAGCATGGAAACGACATAGGCATAACCAATCCTTTTATGCCTCGTAGTACCCTTCTTTCCAATAAGAACGATGGTGCCAAAGGCCATGGCCAAAATGGCCACAACCGTATGAAAGAAACCTGTCCAACTATTGATGATTTGAAGTCTATCTAAAAATTCCATAAGCCTTACTTTACCTTCTTTAATTTCATTTCGAGAAACGGATACCAATTGTTACCATCGCTAAAAGCTCCTTTTTCTATCCAATTTTCACCATCAACTGAGATTGTAAATTCTACCTTTCCCCCAGGCACATCAAAGCCCCAAATAAACTCTCCTTTGTCATTGATTTTTAGTTCGGTAAAAGAGCTATTGCCCCCTTGAGTAACTGTATTAAATTGAAAGACTCCATGGTTCATATCATAGTAAATCATGCCCATTGCGTTGTGACCTACATAACCGTCATTTCCGGTACCTTTCCCTTCTACATTTAAGGCGAGACCATTCAATTTTGACGTAACTAACTCGGTTACTTTAAATGTATTGCGTTGGCCCGATTCACTCATCTCCCAACCTTCACCTTGCCATTCACCTACCCATTTACTCAGCTTTTTCATTTCTGACTTGGCTACTGACGGATCTTGAGCAAATGATATTTGCGTAGTGAAAACTAGTGCTAAAGCACATAAAAATACTTTTTTTAGATTTTTCATTTTGATGTACTGTTTCATTTTGAATCGTTTTTTAATTGTAAACTGGTTTATTTTATAAACTATAAATTCAAAAAAATTATGGTTTCAAATACTTTTGAATCGCTTTTACATAAGCCTCAAAAGCATCGACACCTTGTTGGGTTACTTTACAAGTCGTCTTAGGTTTCTTTCCTTCATATCCTTTTGTCACTTCAATATATCCGGCTGTGGAAAGCTTATCTATCTGTACACTTAGGTTTCCCGCAGTAGCATTCGTCTGCTCCTTGATGTAAACAAAATCCGCACTGTCAACACTGATTAACAGCGACATGACCGCAAGCCTCAACTGTGAATGTAAAAGGGGGTCTAGTGGCAAATCAAACCCCATTATGCTTTGCTTTGTGTCTGATCATGTATCCTGGAATCAAATAACCTATCATAGAAATCGACATAATTAACATTTGCTGTGCTTCCGACACTCTAAAAGCAACGAAGCAGAGTATCCAGAAAGCTATGCCTCCAACTTGCAATGGTACGAATTTCATCATTGCCCCAGAAACGAAAGTTCCTATGGCTACTAATAATAGAATAAACGGAACCACGGCCCATTCGAACATTTCTCCGTTGAAAACAAGGGTAAACATAGCCAATCCTAAGGCCAGCCATAAGTACCCATAGATACGATCGGCATAACTTGAGACTACCGCCTTTTTAGCGTCTTTTATGCTTCTAATTACGGAGGCAATCGCTCCGATAATATTCAACGACCACCCTATGTATGGGTAAGGGTAGTCTGTAAACTCCAAAAAGTAAAAATGACTGCCACTGGCCACAAGGACAATCCAACCCCAAAGCAAGAAGAAGAAGCTATTATCCTTATACCGTCTTCTGGCGCGATTGATCATGTTATTGATCAGCGCCATACTTTCCTGAGGAGACATTTCCTTTTCTTCCATGATTTAATATTTGCTCAAATGTAAACTAGTTTATAATATAAACCTAATACTAACACGAGAATGCAAATGAAAGGTTTCAGTCACTACTGCTTAAAAGGAAAATGAATTGGAAAGCTCCGTGGACACTTCTAAATTCGTTCCAATTAGTAATGCATACCCAGAATTCCATCATTAAATGAAGATACTCATTGCCGATAGTGGCTTTACAAAAACGGATTGGCGGATCATAGATGATCAAGGCGGTATAGCTCAGGCTAGAACAGCAGGAATAAACCCCTACTACCAAACCGAGGAAGAAATGTTGAAGGAGATTCAAAACCTCCATAACCAAATGCCAGAAAAGATGGACCGTATCTATTACTATGGTACTGGCTGTTCTTCTGCTACCAACAGAGATAAGATTTCTAGGCTACTGAGTCGCTATTATCCGCATGCCGTTATCGATGTAAACCATGATCTTCTGGCAGCCGCCCGATCTCTTTGTGGCGATCAAGAAGGTATCGCTTGTATTATAGGAACTGGCACCAACTCTTGCCTCTATGATGGAAAGTTAATCCTCGAGAATGTACCATCTTTAGGTTGGGCAGTGGCAGATGAGGGCGGGGGCACCTACCTGGGCAAGACACTAGTCACGGATTATTATCGAAAAGATATGCCCAAGCATCTTCGAGTTCTTTTCAAAGAGGAGTTTGAACTGACCAAAGATGGCTTTCTTACAAAAATGTATCAAGAACCTATGCCTGGCAGGTTTTTAGCAAGCTTCGCCAAATTCATTGGAAAGCACACAACAGACCCATACGTCTATCAATTAGTATCTACTGGCTTTGATCTTTTCCTTAGCAAAAACGTAATGAAGTATGAGGGACATAAAGACTTACCTATTCACTTTACAGGATCAGTGGCCTATTACTTCGGAAATATTCTGAGAGATGTTGCCATGAAGAATGGTCTACAAATCAAACATATCACACAAGAACCCATCGCTGGGCTTACCCTTTTTCATCAATAAATCACACCCATGAACATTACTGAATCAGAATCAAATCACAACGGCTTAGATCAGATGAGTGTGAAAGAATTGCTCACAGGCATTAACCATGAAGATCAAAGTGTGGCTGAAGCGGTCAATAAAGTTATCCCTCAGATCGAAGCAATGGTACTAGAAATTGTACCTCGCATGAAAAAAGGCGGCCGCATCTTCTATATCGGAGCCGGTACTAGCGGAAGACTGGGGGTGGTTGACGCCTCAGAATGCCCTCCTACTTATGGTGTCGAACATGGAATGGTTGTGGGAATCATAGCCGGTGGAGATAGTGCCATCAGAAAAGCCGTAGAGTTCGCTGAAGACGACACGGATCAGGCATGGAAAGACCTACAAGAACACATGATTAATCATAAAGACATCGTGATCGGTATTGCCGCTTCAGGCGGAACCCCTTATGTAATTGGAGGGGTCAAAAAAGCTAAGGAAAATGGCATTCTCACAGGCTGCATCACATGCAATCCAGACAGTAAATTAGCCTGGGAAGCTGAGTTTCCAATTGAACCGATTGTTGGCCCTGAATTCGTCACCGGCAGCACACGCATGAAAGCAGGAACCGCGCAAAAATTAGTGTTGAATATGATCTCAACCTCAGTAATGATTCAGCTAGGCCGGGTAAAAGGAAACCGTATGGTCGACATGCAGTTGTCCAACAACAAACTGGTGGATCGCGGTGCAAAGATGATCATGGAAATGCTTCAGGTAAACTATAAGGTGGCCGAGCAATTGTTAAAAGAGCATGGTTCTGTGCGGAAGGTGATTGACTTTATCAAGAACGATCAGGAATGAAAACTGTCCTCCTCACGATCAATTATCAGGTTGCCCAAAAAGAGAAATTTCAAAGATTTCTAGATAGCTTCCAGAAGGAAAATGGCTTGGTTTTCGACATTCAAAGGTTGGCCAAATATGAAAAATTCCCTGACCAGTTTCAAGCTAATATTCTTGTCCAACTGTCGGCAAGTTCCAACTCTGAGCTTGTTTTTCAGTCTCTTCAACTTGCCAATTTGTTCAATACGAATTCTAGGGGTACTGTTTCAGTAATCGGACCCATGGAAAATGGAGAAGCGCTCGATTTCGAGGTTATCCTAAATCAAGACACGCCAAACCAACCAGTCAAATGGGTACACATTCAGACTGTTTAGCCGATGCATAATATCGAACCCTACTACAGCTGGCTCAAGTATTATAATGTCGCAGAAGACCCTAATTCGCCATACGATGGTAAGGAGTATAACTTCGACCTGTACTCCGAGAACATTTACGGCTACTACATTGACCCTCATTGGGACTTTATGGGTTCGGAAACCCTCTACATCAAAATCCTTTTTACTGATTATGAACGTGGGTTCATCATCATAGAATTCATTGGTGAGTGGAATGATGCCATCAATAATGATATCATGTATTTGAAGAGAAATATCATTGACCACTTCAATGGTTATGGTATTACCAAGTACATACTGATCGGTGAAAACATCTTGAATTTTCATGGATCGGATGACAGCTATTACGAAGAATGGTTTGAAGACATGGAAGAGGGCTGGATTACTGGAGTCAACTTTAGAGATTTCGTTCAAGATGAGATGAAAAACTTCAATATTGATAGCTATCTCAATTTTGGTGGCGAACTGGATATAGTAAACTGGCGCACGTTAAAACCACAATTGTTCTTCGAGAAAATAGATCACATTATTGGCCGAAGGATTGGTTTAGTCTAGCAAAATCACTCGCCTCCTAGAAGGGGTGCGAAGCTGGGGTGGTCCTATTCGCACAACTCCATTTATTTCAAGAATTTGAAATTACACACAGTATATGTCAATGTGGAAAGTAAAAAAATAACACTTCTCTACCTTCTTAACCAACATACTTAAGAAGATTGAGATCTTACTCACCACCCCCAACCCCTCCTAGCAGGAGTGGAATTAGATTCAATTTATTGATAATACGATCCAGATTGAAATGCACAATCGTCATTCGACTTTTGACTCAGATAATTAATTCAATAGAGCAATTTTAAAGAATGCCTATCACTCCCCTCCTTTTCAAGGAGGGGTTGGGGGTGGTTAGCACTTTTATGAAATTCACTTTCACACACTAATCTTCATGGACAAAATACACAATAGGAAAGCATTAAAAGTCTTGAGGAAACACCTCAGAAATAATGGCACTTCAGCCGAAGCTACGTTGTGGACTTTACTTTCAAAAAGGCAGCTTGAAGGTCGGAAATTCCGAAGACAACATAGCATCAAAAACTACATTGTCGACTTCTATTGTCCATCTGAAAAATTGATTTTAGAGCTTGATGGAGACGTACACTTCTCCGCACATGGCCTCGAATATGACCAAAAACGTGATGATGAACTTAGGCAGCTGGGCTTCAAGGTTATTCGAATCGAAAATGAAGATGTTTTTTTAGCGACTATGGCGGTATTAGATAAAATTAAAAGTTGTTTTACCACCCCTGACCCCTCCTTAAAGAAGGGGAGTAAAACAGCAAACCCTAGAAACCTCGGCAAATAAGAATAAGATGATGAGTCCTACTGGGTCGAAACATAATTGGAAAAACAACAGGTTTGTCTTAGAATCAAACCAATAGACCTTTTGATTAAGTATACAGAGAAATCCTCCTCCCAGAAGGAGTGCGAAGCGGGGTCATCGACTTATTCATCTAAAACCTCTACCTCCGCCATCATGGGTATCAGGTATCTTCTTTGACTATGGAGCTCTAAGCACAATGCTCTCGTACGCTTCTCCTGTAACTTTCTAAATGCTCTCTTTCTAAACTTAAACTCCTGATCGAGTTGAATTTCCTTTAATGTTGGCCCTGATAATTTTACTTCATCATACTTTGAAAGCACTTGCAACAATTTAAAGTCTGCCGAACTACTTGCCTTCGGGTTTTTCATATGCTTGGCCAAAATTCGCAGGATATCATCAGGAAATACCTCTGGACGCAGTAAAGGCAGCATTAACTTCTGAAAACAAGATTTCCATTCTATGCCATGAGGCTTCTGCCCAAGTCGAGTTCTGTGCACCACTCTATGAGCAACCTCATGAACATATGTGATCAAGAATTGATAGGCATTCAGATCACTATTCACTGTAACCATATGCGATTTATCCCTGGAGTTATAACGGTAGTCTCCTAGTTTGGAGCTTCTATTTGAAGCGAGTCGAAAGAAGAATGGTTGTTCTACCCACAAGCGTAGACAATAGCCCAAGGCATCAGTTGGCACTTTTGTTGATAGTAGTTGGCGTAAATCCTCAACGGTTATGGCTCGATTCATTTATTTTCTCTCAATATTTTTTGTATTCCATTTTCAGGCCTCGGCTCAATTATTCTACAAACTTAAGATAACCTCCGATGCCTACGGAATTGAAAACCTAGATAAGTCAAAGATTTCCCAAATCTATGTAAATGATCGGGCTGCAAAAAATAATCTATCTCTAATGCCTTATGTGAAAAAGTTGAGGCTCCGTTTGCATAAGTTAGGGTATTCAGTCACGATGGACGAGAGCAAAGCAAAATTTATATTAAACTGGATGGTTGAAGTCAACGGCCCAATTATAACAGTTAACCAAAGCACCACACAAGCACCCAGCCAAACACAAACGGTGACCTTTAAGAATAATGAAGGCAAGGAGGAGAGAGCCGAAGTAACCATCCCTGGGGAATTCATCCAAGAGTATTCAGAGCTTCATACCTATGATAAAACTCTCTCGATAGAATTGAGACTTATTGAAAGTGATAGACTCATATGGCAAGGGGAAGCTACTATTGCTGACAAACAAAAAACGCATGCTAACTATGCTAGTTACTTAGTCTTTGATGCCACATATGCATTCCTAAACTCCACTAGAAATCACCCTCAAGAATCCTTCTATACACGCAGACAGCTAAGGCGAGTCGAAGAATTTTTTCAGCTTTGGTAAATGACTACTTCTTCCTAAAAACAAGTTTTATTGGCACCCCATCAAACTCAAATTTATCTCTGATCTGATTCTCCAGATAGCGCTCATAAGGGGCTTTAATATACTGAGGTAAATTACAGAAAAAGGCAATTGTTGGTGAGTGCGTTGGCAACTGAGTTATGTATTTGATCTTAATGTGCTTACCCTTTAATGCTGGTGGCGGGTAATGCTCAATGGCAGGTAGTAGCGCATCGTTGAGTTGAGAGGTCGAAATTTTTCTGATACGATTTTCATATACCTTCACCGCCATTTCTATGGCCTGATAGATACGCTGTTTCTCAGTGACCGAAGTAAAAATCTGCGGAATCCAATTTAGGTGTCCGAGCTTTTCAGTGAGATCGGTTTTGAACTTGTTCATAGTATTGGAGTCCTTCTCTACTAAATCCCATTTATTGAGCATTAGCATGAGACCTTTCTTATACTTCAGCGCCAAACTGATCAGGTTCATGTCTTGTGACTCTAAACCACGCGTACAATCGATCATGATTACGCACACATCAGAGTCTTGTAAAGCTTGCAAGGCACGCATGACTGAATAGAACTCAATGTCCTCATGAACTCTTGACTTTTTCCGTACACCTGCTGTGTCCGTCAATATAAAATCTTTCCCAAAGAGCGTATAATGCGTATTGATGGAATCTCGGGTTGTACCAGCCACATCTGTAACAATGGTTCTTTCCTTACCCAAAATGGCATTCATAAATGAAGACTTTCCGGCATTCGGCCTACCGAGAATTGCTATTCTAGGAATTCCGTCTTCTGGATTTTCGTTACCATCATCCTCAAAGTGTTTAACCACTTCGTCCAAAAGCTCTCCAGTCCCACTCCCACTTGAC
Organism: uncultured Roseivirgaceae bacterium; assembly: GCA_964352205.1. Lineage (GTDB taxonomy): Bacteria > Bacteroidota > Bacteroidia > Cytophagales > Cyclobacteriaceae > Roseivirga. The sequence continues at coordinate 1,139,156 of CAYGQO010000001.1, read as the reverse complement.
GAAGCAATCGGGAAAACTTCACCTAAGCCTAGTCCATAAAACTCGCTCGATTGGTAAGACCATTCAGGAGTGTCGGCCTTATTTGCTGCAACAATCACTGGCTTTTTAAGTCCTCTTACAATCTTGGCAAAATCTTGATCTAAACCGGTCAAACCATCATGACAGTCGGCCATAAAGACAATTACCGAAGCCTCATTCATAGCTTCTTCGACCTGTTCGCGGATTGCTCCTTCAAATACATCTTCCGAGCCAGTCACATATCCACCAGTGTCAATTACGGTGAAATGCTTTCCAATCCATTCCCCATATCCATAATGACGATCGCGGGTTACGCCACTTTCATTATCCATGATGGCCTGTCTTCTCTCAACTAATCGGTTAAAGAAAGTCGATTTACCAACGTTTGGTCTTCCTACTATTGCTACAATGTTTGCCATTTCAATTTTAGATTGTTGATGTACGATTTATGGGCAATCCTCTTAACTCTTTGTTAAATCGTAATTCAAAATTCGTAATTCAATTAGTTGGAATAGCCAAAACCCTTGAGTTTCATTTCTTTCTTTCTCCAATCTTGTTCTACCTTCACAAAGGTCTCTAAATGCACCTGCTTTCCGAAAAAAGTCTCAAGGTCTTTTCTTGCCTCAATACCCACTTTCTTAATCGCCTCGCCTTTGTGTCCGATAATTATTCCCTTCTGACTCTTCCGTTCAACGTAAATCTCAGCTCGGATTCGAATGATTTTCTCATCTTCCTTAAACTCTCCCGTCACTACTTGGCAGCTGTAAGGCACTTCCTTTTTATAGTTTAAGAAGATTTTTTCGCGAATGATCTCATCTACGAAAAAGCGTTCTGGCTTATCAGTCAAAGTATCTTTCGGAAAATACTCTGGGTGTTCTGGTAAGTGTTTCAGAATACTTTCAAAAAGCTTTTCAATATTTTGCTTCTCTAATGCCGAAACCAATATGACATCGTCAAAGTCGAACATCTCCTGCCAATAGGCGGCTTTGTCTTCGGCTTGGCTACCTTTTGATAGATCAATCTTGTTCATAACAAGAATGACTGGTACCTTCTTCTCTTTCAAAAAGTTGATCTGTTTCTCTTCCTCAAATTTTTCATAAAGGTCGGCTACAAAGAGGATCACGTCTGCATCTTCGAATGAGCTATTAACAAAGCTCATCATAGAATCATGAAGCTTATACTCAGGCTTTAAAATGCCGGGAGTATCAGAGTAAATGATCTGAAAGTTTTCTCCACTTAGAATTCCCATAATACGGTGTCTTGTAGTCTGGGCCTTAGAGGTGATAATTGACAGCCTTTCACCCACTAGGGCGTTCATCAAGGTAGATTTACCTACGTTGGGCTTACCTATAATACTCACAAAACCAGCCTTATGGGGTTGATCGCTCATTTACTCAAAAATTAAGTCGCAAAGGTACTTGTTTCGAATGGATTTGTCACCTACATTTGTATCCCACTTCGGAAATCGTCCGAAGTTGATACATCGCGGGGTGGAGCAGTTGGTAGCTCGTCGGGCTCATAACCCGAAGGTCACTGGTTCGAGTCCAGTTCCCGCTACTAGAAAAAAGCCAAGGCAAATGCCTTGGCTTTTTTTATTGATATAAACGAAATAAGGCCAGTCTCGTACAGACTGGCCATTCACCAAAACACAAATCATGATAGCGCAGTGTGCGCGCTTAATTACAATATGTATTACTACCCTAAGTTTCTATAATTCTGAAAAAGAAGAGGACGAAAAACGGCACTAGGGGTAGTGATTAATGCCACGGCAAAAATTCGTACTCATTCTGAATACTTTTTTTGCATAAATATCAATTCACAGGGCCTGCAGCATGAGGCACCAAAAACTCCGATGACACTCATCCAAAGCAACAGGTTTTGCTGGCTGGCGGAGGAATTCTATTACTTACTTTTTCGATAAAAACATCATCCTCTAGTAACAGGTCACCCATGAATGATAGAGTTGAAAGTATAGGTTAGATCACGCCTGAAAGTACTGTCAAATTTGATGAAGTACGTATTTAGGTAATCCACACAAATCCGAACCCCTTTATTTTTTTATTAAGGGTTTTCCAGCCTGCAAAAACATGATGATAATCATGTACCTGCCTGATCGCAATCAGCCGTACGAACTTTATTGTTAGATAGCTTCATTACATCGTTTAACAAGACAAAGGAGGAGACTATGAAAAAGCTACTAGTACCAATCGATTTTTCCAGTTGTTCAAAAAATGCCCTATCGAATGCTGTGCAGATAGCCGATAGAATGCAGATGGAGATACTTCTGTTTCATTCAGTAATTGTACCGATAGGTTTGGCAGAAGGGGTTCCAGCAGGGAATATTGGCTATGATTTTGAAGAATTGGAGGCAAGTTCAAGACATAGAATAACAACTCTTATTGAAGGAATGCCCGAATTATCTAAAGTACCTCATAGAAGTATCATTCAATACGGGTCGCTCCACGAGAGCATTAATGAGCTATGCAAAGAGGAAGAGATTGCGTTAGTGGTCATGGGTACTCACGGTGCGAGTGGGATTGCCAAAACACTTATTGGTAGCAACGCTTATCATGTAATCAAAAACGTGAAGGTCCCGGTGATCGTCTTACCAGAGGATGCAAACATTGGACGCATGAAACATATTGCTTTAGCAGGTGACTATCGCAATGTTCCAGAACATGATTCGATCCATTTGGTGGCAGATATTGTCAAAGCATTTATGGGCCAGCTTCATGTAATTCATATTGACAAGGGGGATGTTCTAGTAAAAGAACAAATTGATATCGCCCGGAGCATGGACAAATACCTCAAGCATATTAAACACTCCTTTCACTTCAGAAAGTCAGAAGACGTAGAAGAAGGATTAATGGAATTTGCCAAAGAGGCTAATATCCAGCTCGTGGCCATGATTTCTAAGCATCATGGTTTCTTGGAACGTTTAAGACATGGAAGTCACACTAAGAAAATGATTTTGGACATACCTATGCCTTTAATGATCATTCGAGAATAGAAGTGGATTATGGTCTAATGAAGAGAAACTCCAAAATTGAGCGCTAAGGATTGCTGAGGTTCAATCAGACTTAAGCCATCCTTTGTGTTTAGTGCATTGATATTGCTACTCATCGGCTCGATGGCGATGGTTTTATAATCATCGGGTGTATACAACTGAACAAAAGGCAGCGATCTATCTTGCCAAATTTCTAATGTGGTATCATCAGGAAAACACAGCTTGGTAGATCGTTTAGCTGTAGTGTCTTGAAACTGAAAACAGTTGTCCAGCTTAAGGTTTTCAATAGTGCAGGCCTCTTCTAAAGTTCGATAAGGTGTCCTTTTCCCTGTCGGAATGAGTGTTTCGTCAACGACTATTAAATCAGCACCTACTAATTCAATTCTGACTTGGTCTGCACCATCGCTGAGGTTAAAGTACGGATGCCATCCGAAGGAACAAGGCATCAGAGAGGTTCCAGTATTTGTTATTTCCACTTCAATTTTAAGCACTCCAGGTTCCAAACGATAGGTTAGTTGCATGTCGAATGGGAATGGGTAATAGTCAATGTCTCCCAAATAATTACAAACCAAGCCTAACTTCTCTTCGTCACGGACGACCTCTTCAAATTTCATATCATGAATAAATCCATGCAGAGCGTTTGGTTTTCCAAAATCATTAAGAGGGAATTGGTAGCTTTTGCCACTGAACTCAAACCTACCGTCCTTGAGTCTATTAGGGAAGGGAAAAAGTAGAGAAGATTGATAGTGATAATCCTTTTGTGGGCTAATCAATTCTCGAGTCTTACCATGCTTTGAAAGGGACAGATTAGTGACAGCGGCTCCTTTCTGCGGATCGATTTTGAGGTACTGATCATGAATACTTAGTTCCAAAAGCTGAGTGTTTAAAAGGGTTACCTGCAAATCATAAGTACATACATATAACTTTTGTTTAAACTTCTCTAAATGTATTGATTAATAATGTTTTCGAATAGTTCCTGCTTCCCACTTTTCAAATCTAACTCACCATTGACTAAGGCCAATTTATGTAAGTCCGTAAGGGATAGTTTTCCTTGTTCAAAGTTCCGCCCTTCTCCTTGTTTGAAAGAAGCATAACGATCTGACAAGAGTTGCTCATATTTACTCTGGGACAGAATACGGTCGGCAATTATCAATGCCCGAGCAAAGGTATCCATCCCTCCAATGTGTGCTAAAAAGATATCTTCTAAGTCAGTAGAGTTTCTTCTAGTCTTAGCATCAAAGTTTATTCCTCCACCCTGCAGTCCCCCAGACTTCAAAAATACAATCATGGTTTGCGCTAACTCATTGAGGTTGGTTGGGAATTGATCTGTATCCCAGCCGTTCTGGTAGTCACCCCTATTGGCATCCATGCTGCCTAGCATATTCGCATCCGCAGCAACCTGCATTTCATGCTCAAAAGTGTGCTGCGCTAGGGTGGCATGGTTCACCTCTAAATTCAACTTAAAATCATCCATAAGATCATACTGTCTCAGGAAGCTAATGACAGTCGCAGCATCAAAATCGTACTGATGTTTTGACGGTTCGGATGGTTTAGGCTCGATGAAGAAATTACCCTTAAACCCTTGGCCTCTAGCATAGTCTTTTGCCATGTGTAGAAACCTTGCCATGTGATCTAGCTCTGCTTTCATATTCGTGTTGAGCAAGGACATATATCCTTCTCTACCACCCCAAAACACATAGTTCTCTCCCCCTAACTTGATTGTTACGTCAAGGGCATTTTTAACTTGTGCGCCTGCATAAGCCACCACATCGAAATCTGGATTGGTGGCTGCTCCATTCATATAGCGAGGGTTAGAAAACAGATTTGCTGTCCCCCATAATACCTTAACTCCAGAAGCCTTTTGCTTTTCAAGGGCATAATCAGAAATGACAGCTAGCCGTTTTTCTGACTCTGAAAGTGTCGGGCCTTCATCCACTAAATCGAAATCATGAAAACAATAAAATTCAGCCCCTATCTTGGTGATGAATTCAAAGCCCGCATCCATTTTATCTTTAGCCCTTTGAATAGGATCATCTGATGCGTTCCAAGGAAAAATCTTTGTACCCGGCCCAAAAGGATCGCCTCCAGTACCACATAGCGTATGCCACCAAGCGATAGCAAACCGAAAGTGCTCATGCATGGTTTTGCCGGCCACCATCTGCTCAGGATTGTAGTACTTAAAAGCAAAAGGATTGTCTGAAGTTTTTCCTTCAAAGACTATTGGACCTATCCCTTTAAAAAATTCTTTCTCACCGATTAATAAGCTCATTTTACTGACTATTTAACTGTGTTTCTAATCTGTTCTTCCAAACCCGATAGGCTTCTGTATAAGCAGCATTATCTGTTAATGGTACTACTTCTTTGATCTTTATTTGTCCACTCATTGCTTCTTCTATAGTTGCTATATGACCCGCTCCTACACCAGAAGCTTTTGCTGCACCAACTGCACCAGTTGTATCATACATTTCAATAGAGCATCCCAAAGTGTTGGCGATGGTACTGGAAAAAATATCAGACTGGAACAGGTTATCATTACCAACTCTCATCTGATCTACCTTCACACCCATTTGTCTCATAATATTAGCACCATAAACAAAGGCAAAGGCAATTCCTTCAAGCGTGGCTCTGTAAATATGGTCGTTGGTATGTCTATTGAAATCGATAGTGGACATGTGTGCGCCTATCGTTTTATTCTCGAAAATTCTTTCGGCTCCATTGCCAAATGGCAAGAGACTTAATTCATCAGATCCTACAGGTACGGAATCGGCCTGTTTTTCAATGTTCTCATAACTTTTCCCGGCATCACCGAGTACTCGTCTTATCCAGCTGTATTGAATACCGGCACCATTGATGCATAATAGCGTTCCAATACTTGGTGCTCCATCCCGGTGGTTCACATGTGCAAAACCATTGACTCTGGAACTTGGGTCATAAACTAGCGTATTTGTGACACCATAGATTACGCCTGATGTCCCACCAGTAGCCGCAACCTCACCTGCCTTCAGTACATTTAAAGTCATGGCGTTATTGGGTTGGTCCCCTGCCCTATAACTGATGGGTGTGCCGGCTTTTAAGCCAAGTTCTTGTGCGGCTTGCTTAGATAGCTGACCTTGATCGCCTATTGCCTCCACTATATTCGGAACATGTTCATGGCTAAAACCGAAACTCTTCATCAATTCCTCCGAAACTCGATTTTCCGTAAAGTCCCAGAAAACACCTTCTGACAAACCTCCAATTGTCGTATTGACCTCACCTGTCATCTTCATTGCAATGAAGTCACCAGGCAACATGAATTTATTAATGCGATTAAATACCTCTGGTTCGTTTTCTTTTACCCACCTGAGTTTTGAGGCTGTGAAGTTTCCGGGAAGGTTTAGCAAATGACTAAGGCAATAGTCTTCCCCTAAAGATGATGTCGCCTCTTTACTTGAGTTTACGGCTCGTCCGTCACACCAAATAATTGCTGGCCTGAGGACCTCCTTGCTGTCATCAACGAGCACTAATCCGTGCATTTGATATGCGATCCCGATGGATACAATTTCGGTGCCTCTAACATCAGCTTCCTCCAGTAACTTCTCTGTTGCTATCTGGACATTCTGCCACCAATCTTCTGGATTTTGTTCGGCCCACCCTTTATGAGGTGCATCAATAGGCATTTCACTTTCTGGGTATTTTACAATGTGTTTTGGAGCCAGCGATTTAGCATCAACCAATGCCGCTTTAACGGAACTACTGCCCAAATCATAGCCTAAAAAATACATACGAGTAAGATACTAATTCCTAGAAATCAATAAGTAGTGATTTACCTCAATCTTCCCACCAAGGTATTTTGTCCAAGGTCAATTCTGCGATGGAATTAATAACCAAATCAGGTTTAAAAGGATAGTCGTTCAATTGATCTCTGCTGGACATGCCGCTTAGTGTCAGTATAGTTTTATAACCTACTTGCACACCACCCTGAATATCAGTAGACAGTGTATCTCCAATTACCGTGGCTTCATCAGTAGCCAAACCAATGTGCTTTCTAGCTTGACGCATCATCACTGGGCTGGGCTTTCCAACGGAGAATGCTTTTTTGCCAGTAGCTGCCTCAATCATGGCTACAATAGACGCAATACCCAAATTGTTCCACCCCTTTTTTCTGGGTGACGCATCAAGATTGGTGGCGATGAATTTTGCACCTTCCAATATAAAATCAATGGCCTTGCGTACCATCTCTAGTGTAAAATTGATCCCTTCACCGACCACCACAAAATCTGGATCATTTTGAACGAGTGTGATTCGATTTTCATGAAGACTGGAAATTAGACCTCCTTCTCCCAAGACATAAGCCGTTCCATTCGGAAATTGTTGGGCCATAAAATGAGCCGTGGCCATTGCACTAGTGTAGACATTTTTCTCCTCTACGTAAATGCCCATTTTCTCCAGCTTACGCACAGCGTCCAATGGACTCCGCTGGCTATTATTGGTCATAAAGGTGAAGGGTATATTATTGTCTTGAAGTGTCTTCACAAACACATCCGCTCCGGGTATCATCTTGTTTTCTACATAGATAACTCCGTCTTGGTCTATTAAAAATCCTTTTGGCATAGTCCTAAATTTTCTCTTCGAAGATGGTTGAAAGAATACGTTCCACCAACTGGGCACTCATTAAGCTATCGTTAAGTGTAAAGAGGTCTGACTCTGTTTTTTTCGTTTCTATACATTTTACAACCTCTTCAATTTCATGCGCGTAACCTGTGCTCGTCATGGGTAAATGAAATGATTCAACCTCATCTCCTTTTATGATTTCATACGATTCTGTTTTCCAAAACATGGGGATTCTAATGAAGCCTCTCTCTCCATAAATGCAAGCCTCTTTGTTGGTGTGAAAGCTTATACTTCCTACAACTTGTGCCAGTCTATCTTCACCAAAATTCAATTGGATTTGAATGGTTTCATCTACCCCAGTATCAGACTTAATGGCGTGTGCCTTAAAGTCAACTGGTTCCCAACCGAAAAGATCCGAAACAATGGTTAAAGGATAGACGCCTACATCGTAAAGGGCACCGCCTGCTAAATCTGGATTTAATAGTCTCCCGCTGGTTGTCAGCTTATCTTCTGACCGAAAACCAAAGCTAGCCGTCATATATTTGACCCGACCGATTTCGCCTGATTTTACTTTATGAATTGCCTCTCGATAGGCGGGTAAAAACCGCATCCACATGGCCTCCATCAAGAACTTTCCCGAAGTCCGAGCTACTTTGGTCATCTGAAGGATCTCTTCACTAGAAATTCCCATTGGCTTTTCGCAGAGCACATGTTTTCCTGTTTGAAGCGCTTCAATGGTGTTTTTACAATGAAAGTTATGGGTAGTGCTGATATAAACAATATCTACTTGAGGATCGGCAAGTAAGGCTTCATATGTATCATAAACCTTAACATTTGGAAATTCTAATTGTAAAGCTTCGGCATTAGATCGCGAAGCAAAGGCATAAGCCTTCTCACCCTCTACAGCATTGAGACTTTCCAAAAACTTTCTCGCTATCCGACCAAATCCTATAAATCCCCATTTCATCTACCTAAGAAAGTAAATTCAAAACAAAGAAGCTTGCGAAAGCACGCTTTTAAACGCTTACGTTTGCAGACTGCTCCGTGTCGCTATATTCACTGGCATTGCGAACGACCAAATAAGTTTCCTGTCGAAAGAAAAGTAGGAATCGATCAGAACGGATAACCTTCAGCTCCAAGTTTAAGGATTTGCAAATGGCAGCCCATCCATCCCGTGTATTATTGGTATGTGGGTGTCCTTTAAATTCTAAATTGAATAGGCTATCAGTAAAATAGGTGAGGTATTGTTGAACTTTATTTCGGTAAATGTCTTCGATGATAATTACTTCATGACACACCCTTGCTGCCTCAGCGATAATAATTGCTGGCTCTGGCGTATGATGCAGTACGGTAAGTAATAGTGCTTGATGAAAAGTATTGTCAGCAAATGGCAAAGTCCTGCCATCAAAGTAAATAGGCTTTAAATTCTCTCTTATTGCATGATTTTTGATATCTACCGGTGTGACATCATAACCATCAATTCTCAGTAAATCTGTGACTGTTCCATAACCCGATCCTACATCTAAGATCTTCCTAGAACGAGAAAGGTGAGGTTGAATACGTTCAATTTTCTGCTGAGCATCCCAATACCAACCCTTATAAATGATTCTTTTTAAAAGGCCTAAACTTCGAACTGTACTAAGCCCCATGTGAAAAAGGGTTGGTTTCTTTAGTCATATGTCTAATATAACGCGATGGGTAAAGATTAAGGCATAAAATAAACATTGATTTAAAAATGAAAAGGCCCTCGAAAACGAGGGCCCCTTCGACTCAATCGACTTGCTAACTATTATCTTAATTTGATGGCCACATTGGCGCCTAAACTCAAGAACCTCACCTTGCCTTGCCCTATACCTGTTAATGGCAATTTCATAAATGGCTCAAAGGCAAGACCAAATTTCTTACTAATTGGAGTTTCATACCCAACACTGAAGTTCGCGATACCGAAGAAGTGATTATTCTCTCCACGAATCTGGCCTGTGGGGGACCAATTTGGATTTTGAGTAGCGTACTCATAGTCATAATCTTCTCGCAACATCAGGTAGGTTGAAACACCAGTATTAACAAACCATTGATTGTCATTTTTTGCCTTAAAATATCTTCGGACATTAATTGGGATATCAAGGACTAGGCAACGAGCCAAAGCACTCACTAGGTTATCGGAGCGACCTCCTGGCCAAGTTGAAGTATCATATTCCTCTCCCAAGGCTCTATATTTTTTAACAGAATAGCTCAATCCAGATTGAATACTCCAATTCCGAGCAATTCGATATTCCGCTTGCAAGCCAATCATAGTACCTGGGTTTGTAAAACCTTCTAGGCCAGTAGCACTTAAATCAAAAGAAACCAGAACACCGAACGACCACCTTTTGAAATCCTGCAGGCTATCTAAGTCGGCTGTTTGGTAGTAGCCAGCGTCCAATGCCATGGGCTTTAATGACAGATCGAATTGATAGACACTAGGAACCCACCGTGGTGTTATGGTTTCGAGACTGGCCCCGTATGGGCTATCCCTTTGGCTTTCTATACTATCAGATGGAACAATTGGCTGCGATGGATCAAAATAAGTTGCAATAGATGCGCCAATGCCTTCATTGTTGCTATCAGTTGTATTGAGTATCTCACCTGCGTTATTGGTCCTGTCTGAAGACTTTTCAAGTGGCTTAACCTTGTTTGTGACTGACTGAGGTTCGCCAGTCGATACAGTTTTATTCACGGCTAGTTGATTTTTTTCAACGTTAGCCTCAGACCCTGCAGCTTCTTGCACAAGCTTTCTACTTTCAGCATTATTAATCTCATTTTCAGAAGTTATTAAGGTGATGGTCGAATCAGATTCCTGAACCTGAGTTGCTATTTTAGCATTATCCTGCACTTTAGCATCTTTCGTTCCGTCCTTTGAGGAGACTACTTTTTCGCTGTCAGAAGCAACGTCATCAGTACTTTCAACACTTTTATTTCGTTGAGATAACTTTTGCTCCTCTATTGGTGATTTTAATTCAGAATCACCCTCTTTTTCACCACTTGGTATCAGTATAACAAGCAATAGGATAAGCGCTAGCAAGCCAAGTCCGCCTCCGAGTTTCCACCAGAAGAATCCTTTTTTTGGTGCATCAAGTTTTTGTTCCATCGCGCTCCAAGCGGATGGGTTAAACTCAAACTGAGCTCCTTCTGCTGCTTCCCTTGCCAGCTGTTCTAATGCATCACCGTTCTTATTCGCCTCATCCATATTTATACACCTCCTTACTAAGTAAAGACCTTAGGGCTGCCTTTGCTCGCGTTAAATTCGCTTTAGAAGTACTCGTTGTAATCCCCAATTGTTCGGCAATTTCTTGATGCTTGTATCCGTCTATGACGTACAAGTTGAAAACTGCTCGATAAGCTGGAGACAATTGCCCAATCTTCTCTAGAATCTCTTGATAATCCATATCATGGTCTGGAGCAACTTGGGATGTTTCTTCTACCTGAGCCTCTGAAATATCTGCCAGGTGATTATGCTTAGCATTCTTTTTTATATGGTCAATACATGCATTCACTAAAATTCTGCGTAACCAAGGTTTGAAAGGTTTGTCGATATCAAACTTTTCTATATTCTTAAAAACCTTCATAAAACCATCGTTGAGCACTTCCACAGCATCGGCTTCACCTCCGGTGTAGCGCAGGCAAATGCTCATAGCATAGCTATAGAAATTGCTATACAATTCCCTTTGGCTCTGCCTATCATTCTCCTTGCAGCCTAGAATAATTGCTTCCAATAGTTTTTCGATCTTGTTCAAATACAGCCCTTGTGACAACCTTACCTTGTTTGACTAACAAAGGCTGCGTGCGTATTTAGAAAAAATGTAGTTTCTGGTATTAAGTAAAAATAAGAGAGATTTTTGGATTAGTAAGTCCGTCAGCGGCTTAACGCACATTGCCATAAAATTCGGCAAGCTTTTTATTCGAAACACCCAATGCCCAGAGGGAAGCAATTGAAATGAAAATAAGGTTTGATTTGATGGCACCCCAACGCGCAACCCTTCTGTCTGACGAGTAGACTTTTTGTCCTATTTGATGAATCGCGCCCAGTCGATTCATTTTGATACACAAGTCTGCCTCTTCCATGATCATCATTTCAGGATTAAAGCCTCCTGACTTTAGATAATCAGCCTTTCGGCAAAAAAGCAATTGATCTCCGAAAAGAAGTCTCAAGCCTTTAAAAAGTGTTCGATAAGGATTGTAAATAAAGGGAGCATAGTAGGTCTTAACCCTATTGTGCATCGTGGTCATGCGTTGATTGCAGGAACCTGTCATTATACTTCTAAACCCGGCCAAAGCAATGGTCTGATCCGTTAGAGTCTTCTGGACTATGCGGACTAAATCTTTTGGAGGAAATGTATCGGCATGTAAAAAACAAAGGATTTCACCTTTAGCCTTTAAGGCTCCTGAATGCATTTGCGCAGCCCGGCCTAATTGCTTTGCCTGAACGAGCATAGCTTGCGATGCAGCTACAATTTTTTGGGTATTATCATTGCTCCCACCATCAACCACGATAAACTCTAAGGGCTGAGGGTCAAGTTGATGTAAACTATCAAGCAATTTACCAATGCAAGACTCCTCGTTATATGCTGGAATAATGATTGATACGCTTTTCATTTAAGGAATTGAGTTTCTTCCTAAATCTTCATGTGCAGCGACCCAATCAAGTGATGAAATAGCTGCTCCTAATGAAATTTCGCCCGCTAATACGACACCTGCAATAATTTCTGCCAGTTTTTTTGCTTTGCCACTACCGTAGCAGTCCATCATTTGCAAACAGTCTTTCTGCGTAGGCAGGCCGGTTCCACCACCGACAGTTCCTACAATCAACGAAGGCAATGTGATTGTAGCATAAAGACCTCCATCAGCAGTAACCTCAGTGTGCAGAAAGCCTGCAGTACTTTCAGCCAAATTGGCTACATCTTGCCCCATGGCAATGAACATGGCAGCCAATGCATTGGCGGTGTGTAATCCATTATTGTTTACACCAGCCATCATACCACCAAGATTAGCCACTCCTAAATGGCGTTGTAATTGGTGGGCATCTACTCCAAAGTTTTGAACAAGCAAGCGTTCCGAGAACGTGACTTCTGCAATTACTCTCTTGCCTCGGGAATTTAGGGAGTTGATAAAAGAATGCTTTTTATCACTGGCCATATTAGACTCAAGGAAAAAATGCTTGATCCCTTTAAAGGATTCCAAAATCCACTGACAAATCTGAAAGGTAGCTTTGTTCACCATGTTCTGGCCCGCAGCATCGCCTGTAAAAAAATTGAACCTTAGAAAGACATTATTTCCTGCCTGATAGGTTTCTACACTTTGATACTTTAGATGATTTGATCCCACCTCAGCCTCAGCCTTGAGATCATCTGACACCGTATCAATCCATTTACTAAAATCTATTGCTGTACTGAGTGTATCAAAAATGAAAACGGGTGCTCTCTGCATTCCGTCCTTCACTACGCGACAGTTTACTCCTCCAGATTCGTTTACCAGTTTGATTCCCTTATTATAGGAAGCGACCAAGGTTCCTTCAGTTGTAGCGAGTGGAACTAGAAAGTCACCCTTCGCATATTCCCCGTTCACCTTGATCGGGCCTGCGATGCCTAATGGTACTTGCGCAAAACCTGTTAAGTGCTCGATATTGCCTTGGTAGATGGAGGTTTCATCGATTGGCTGATGTATGTTTTTTGGGTCGTTTCCTGTAAATGATTTTACAAAATCGACTCTTTCCTCCATTGCTTCACGACTGTAGTCGCTTTCATAAATCCTTGGAATTTTAATCTCACGTTCAAGTTGTGCTTCGTTAACTTGGTCATTTACTCCAAAGCTTAAGCTACCGAACGGTTTTGTATCAAATTTAAAATCCAGCTTTAGATCTGTTTGTCCATTGAGCGGTGATTTAACTAAAACGTCAAAACTCTTTCCAAGCTTGAGGCTAAAGCCATTTTGCTCGTTAATCTCTTTGACTGAAACCCACTGCCCATCTCCTAAATCAGCAAAAATCAAATCTTCAGAAACGTCACTTCCCTCAACCTCTATGTTTTGTAGGCCTTGAAAGTGCACATCGATCAATCGGTTCTTAATATTAAAGGTGAAGCCTTGGTCAGTCTTGTTAAGACTGCCTCTGGTATAAAGCTTTTTGAGAAGCGTTTTTGGTATGAAATTCATGGATTATTAGAGCCTCATGAAGGTATTCAGGAGTAACCACTACCAAGAATACCATCATTGAGTAACTGAACTAACAGCCTCATCTTTTGTTCGGTGACGCGAAATTAACGAATAGGTTTAAAAAAGAGACTTAATACTTGACAGTATCTTAAAGAGGATAAAAAGCCGACAATTGAGCTGATTCTTTGAGAGGTTTTTCAATGATGAATTGTGTTTTATAAAAAAGGGGCCAAACTCGTCCAGTCTGGCCCGTATTCACCAAAACACATGTTAACATAGTTCAATGGAACATGCTCGATTATTATCAATTATTAGATTGCTAATTCTTAATGGAATTGAGGTTCAAAAAATGTAACGAGTAGTAGTAATAGGTGACAAGGACATGAATTCAGACTCATTTGGTCCATGTATCGGCATTTTTTTGGGAATTAAGCAGCGATATGGTTCTCAAAACCAGTGCATTTGATCAGCATTTTTACGAGCTGGCGAAAACAAAACTTTCATTAGGCACAATTGATTAATTCAATATACGTTTTCACAAAAAGAATTTTAAAATGGTCAATTGACATATATTTTAATGTCATTGACATTATCAAAAATATTATTCATTACATTTCAGTGCTTTATGTATCGAAATTAAGTTTTCGAATTCAAGACTAAGAGCAGACCCAATCGGGTTTGCTGGCTGGCGCATAGTTGTTAAAGCTCCTTTGAGATATCGTTGATATCTAACGAGGAGCGCGGTGTGTATATACTAACAACGATTGCCTAACAGCCAGTGGAATCATTCCAAATTGCTTTTTCAAAGTATGTCTCGTCACATACTTTAGAAAAGGAAATCGGACTCTTCAAGTCCTTTTTTACGCCTCATTACCCTCATTCATATGGCCAACTGGTCAGATTCATTTCATGCCTTTTCATTATTGTCTTGGCATTTTTGCACCTGCATAATCACATGGTCCGCAAAACCTTCTGGGGTACTGTAGAAATAGACAATAACCCGTACAGCAATAGCTTTTTGTCAAGGGATTTAAACGCTCACAATTCAATTCTCTTCTCCAATGAGATTGAGACTATTTCAATAGCATGTGGTGGTTTAGTAGGTGGTACCGGAGGCAGTGACGATTTTGACGGTGATGGTATATGTAATGACATCGACCTAGACGATGACAATGACGGCATCCTCGATGTGGATGAAAATTGTGTCAATACAGGCATGCTCACTTATGAGTTCTACAATGTATTACCCTCAGGCAATACTGT
The DNA here is from genome assembly GCA_964352205.1 of uncultured Roseivirgaceae bacterium. Lineage (GTDB taxonomy): Bacteria > Bacteroidota > Bacteroidia > Cytophagales > Cyclobacteriaceae > Roseivirga. Next base: position 1,124,092 of record CAYGQO010000001.1, on the reverse strand, counting down.
TGACAATATTCCTACTACGGGTGCTGATAACATCGCACTCACCTCAGACTTTGATGTAATAGCAATACAAGTAGCCAATTCGCCTGGTGATATTACAGAATACGCTATTCGTTTTACTGGCGACATATTTATTGCTAATAGCGATACCTACACCTTCTATCTTGGCTCTGATGATGGTAGTAAACTATTTATTAACGATGTAGAAATTGTAGACCATGACGGAGCTCACCCCTATTCAGAAAGATCGGGTTCGGTGACACTCAACTCTGGATACCATAATATTAGAGTAGCGTATTTTGAGAACTCAGGAGGCCGGCAACTAACCCTTAAATATGCCAGTCTCGCCAACCCTTCCATCATTCCAGTGCCATTTTCGATACTGGTTACTAATACTGTGGGGTGTAGCTCCACCGCCACTGCCAGCAACAATACTTTCAATCTGGATGCTGATAATGATGGCATCCCTGACATCATAGAAGCAGGTGGTATAGACATCGATAATGATGGACAAGTGGATGGTACGTTTGTCGATACTGACGGTGACGGTTGGGCTGACACCTTCGACCCAGATAATGGGGGCACACCCCTTCCACTCCCCGATACTGATGGAGATGGTATAGCAGACAGGATAGACTTAGATAGTGACAATGACGGAATCCCAGATATTATTGAAACGGGAGGAACAGATAGCAATGGAGACGGTATAGTAGATGGAGTCTTCACAGATACGGATTTAGACGGTTGGTCAAATGTCTTTGACAGTGATAATGGTGGAAGTCCACTATCCTATGATGACCTTGACGGAGATGGGCTCGATAATCGACTGGATCTGGACAGTGATAATGACGGAATACCCGACATAAGAGAAGCGGGTGGGACTGATACCGATGGTGATGGTCAGGTAGATGGTGCCATTACCGATACCGACAATGACGGTTGGGCCGATGCTTTTGATGCTGACAATGGAGGCTCCGCACTGACCTACCCGGATACTGATGGAGACCTAATCCCAAACACCATCGACTTGGATAGCGACAATGATGGCATACCTGACAATATAGAATTTCAGCCCACAGAGACCTATATAGAATTTAGCGCAAACGACACCGATGGTGATGGCATAAATGATGCTTATGATATAGACAATGGTGGAACTGCACTACTAAGTCCATTCAATAAAGATGGCACCGATAATCCCGACTATCTGGACTTGGACTCAGACAATGATGCCGTCTTTGATATTGACGAATCCACTGGGCTATTGACAGACAGCAATAACGATGGAAAGACAGACGGTACAGTAGGGCAAAATGGACTGGATAACCTCCATGGACCAGATAATTTTACAAACCCAAATGGTATTCTGGGAGGTGCCAATCAGATAAATTCTTTCCTAGACCTGGACAATGACTATTTGACATGTGCCACTGGCGGACTGGATTATAGAGACGCCATTGGTGATGATAGCTGCTTCGGACCCACAGACGATTACGATGGCGATGGGGTGAATAACGGCAATGACCTAGACGATGATAATGATGGAATTCTAGATTCAGATGAACACTGTATTGTCAATAACACACTCACCTATGAGTTCTATAATATGCTACCGGCAGGTAATACTGTTGATAACATTCCAACCACTGGTGCTGATAATATAGCGCTCACTTCAGACTTCGATGTAATAGCTCTACAAGTGGCTAGTTCACCTGGTGATGTAAGTGATTATTCAATCCGTTTCAGAGGCGATATATTACTAGATAATAGCGATACATATACCTTCTACCTTGGCTCTGATGATGGAAGTAAACTCTATATTGATGGTATAGAAGTAGTAGACCATGATGGTCCCCACTCCTTTTCAGAAAAGTCCGGATCTGTAGTGCTTTCTGCTGGGTATCATGATCTCAAAATCGAGTATTTTGAAATCTCTGGCAACAGACAGCTTACATTACAATATGAGAGTCTTTCTAGCCCCACAAAAATCACCGTGCCCTTCTCCATCTTAAGGGGAAAATCATATGGGTGCGCTACAAGTGGTGTTGGAAATGCTAACCAATTCAATCTAGATGCAGATAATGATGGTATACCAGACATCGTTGAAGCAGGTGGTATAGACATCGATAATGATGGACAAGTCGATGGTACATTTGTCGATACCGATGGTGACGGTTGGGCCGATACCTTCGACCCAGATAATGGTGGCACCCCTCTTCTGCTGCCCGATACTGATGGAGATGGTATAGCAGACCAGATAGACTTAGATAGTGACAATGACGGAATCCCAGATATTATTGAAACGGGAGGAACAGATAGCAATGGAGATGGTATAGTAGATGGAGTCTTTACAGATACCGATTTAGACGGTTGGTCAGATGTCTTTGACAGTGATAATGGTGGAAGTCCACTTTCCTATGATGACCTTGATACAGATGGGCTAGACAACAGACTAGACTTGGACAGCGACAATGACGGCATACCTGATATTCAAGAAGCTGGGGGTTCGGATTTGGACGGTGACGGTCGTTCTGATAGTAGTCTGACACAGACGGATGTGGATGGTTGGGCAGATGAATTTGACCCTGATCAAGGTGGAACCACTCCCAATGACTTGGACTCAGATACCGATGGTCTCCAAAACCGAATTGATTTAGATAGCGACAATGATGGCATACCTGACAATATAGAATTTCAGCCCACTGAGACCTATATAGAATTTAGTGCAAACGACACCGATGGTGATGGCATCGATGATGCTTACGATATTGACAATGGTGGAACTGCACTACTAAGTCCATTCAATAAAGATGGCACCGATAATCCCGACTATCTGGACTTGGACTCAGACAATGATGCCGTCTTTGATATTGACGAATCCACTGGGCTATTGACAGACAGCAATAACGATGGAAAGACAGACGGTACAGTAGGGCAAAATGGACTGGATAACCTCCATGGACCAGATAATTTTACAAACCCAAATGGTATTCTGGGAGGTGCCAATCAGATAAATTCTTTCCTAGACCTGGACAATGACTATTTGACATGTGCCACTGGCGGACTGGATTATAGAGACGCCATTGGTGATGATAGCTGCTTCGGACCCACAGACGATTTCGATGGCGATGGGGTGAATAACGGCAATGACTTGGACGATGATAATGATGGCATTCCGGATGCAGATGAGAACTGTATTGTTACAGGCATGCTCACTTATGAGTTTTACAATGTGCTGCCTACAGGTAATACTGTTGACAACATTCCGACTATTGGCGCTGATAACATCGCCCTTACTTCAGACTTCGATGTTGTGGCATTACAAGTGGCCAATTCGCCTGGCGATATCACCGAATACTCTATTCGTTTTACAGGTGATATATTTATTACCAATAGCGATACCTACACCTTCTACCTAGGCTCTGATGATGGTAGCAAACTATTTATTAACGATGTAGAAATTGTAGACCATGATGGAGCCCACCCTTATTCAGAAAGATCCGGTTCAGTCGCGCTTACTGAGGGAAACCATCGCATTAGAATAGAATATTTTGAAAATTCTGGGGGCCGACAACTGGCCCTTAAATATGCCAGTCTCACCAACCCATCCATCGTTCCGGTACCATTTTCAACATTTATCACCAATATCAATGGATGTACATCTACTGACCAAGCCGATAACAATAGTTTCAACCTAGATTCTGATGATGACGGCATCCCTGATATTGTAGAAGCTGGTGGTACAGATACGGATAATGATGGGCAGGTTGATGGAACATTCAATGATACCGATGGTGATGGATGGGCCGATACTTTCGATCCAGATAATGGGGGCATCCCTTTAATGCTAGTAGATTCAGATGGTGATGGGCTTGATGATACCGTAGATTTAGACAGTGATAATGACGGGTTGACGGATTTGGAAGAAGGCTGTATTGTAACTGGCCGTTTAGCCATCTCCTATTTCTCTGATGCACCTGTTGGCAATACTGTAGACAATATCCCTCTGACAAATCCTCATGCTCAGGGTGCTGTCATTAATTTCAACATTCCAGATATCAATCTAACTCATGAACCTTCAGGTACAGATTCAAATTTGAACTTTGCCATACGCTTTACGGGGTTTATCAACATACCTACAACCGACACCTATACCTTCACCCTCCTATCCAACGATGGGTCCAAGCTCTATATTAATAACGCCTTAGTGGTGGACAACGATGGCTTGCATGATCCTATAGGAACATCTAATGGCAATCCCATAGCCCTAAGTATCGGTCAACACACCGTAACGCTGGAATACTTTTATACTTCAAGCGCGAGCCCACTCTTAGGTATTCAATACGCCACCACTACACAAAGTATCACCGGTCTGCCTTTCAGTTGGTTCTCTTCATTTTCCAATGATTGTGATGCTGACAACGATGGATTTAACAATCGTATTGACTTAGATAGTGACAATGATGGGATACCTGATATTGTAGAAGCCGGTGGAACTGATACCAATGGGGATGGAAGAGTAGATGGCACTTTTACAGATACAGATGGTGATGGATGGGCCAATACTTTCGACCCAGATGATGGGGGAACCCCTCTATCCAATCTGGATTCTGATAGAGACCAAGTGCCAGATATGATCGATCTAGACAGTGATCAGGATGGTGTAACTGATATTGTAGAGGCGGGGGGCAATGATACAAACAATGACGGCCGAGCTGATACGGCAACAGATACCGATGGTGACGGATGGGCCAATATCTTCGACCCGGACAATGGAGGAATGCCACTCGCAAATTCAGATACCGATAGCGATGGTAGTAAAAACAAGCTTGATATAGATTCTGATGGTGACGGCAGTATGGACATCACAGAATCTGGTGGTGCAGATACTGATAACAATGGAAAAGTAGATGGTCCCTTTGTCGATACGGACCGTGATGGCTGGTCTGATACCTTTGATCCAGACAATGGAGGTGTACCATTAATCTCGGTCGATTCAGATGGTGATGGACTAGATGATCGAATAGATTTGGACAGTGATAATGACGGGCTAACAGACCTAGTGGAAGGCTGTACAATACCTGGTACGTTGGCAATTTCCTATTTCTCTGATGCTCCTGCTGGCAATACTGTAGACAATATCCCTATAACAAATCCTTATGCTCAGGGTGCTGTCATTGGTTTCAACATTCCAGATATCAATCTAACTCATGAACCGTCAGGCACTAATTCAAATTTGAACTTTGCCATACGCTTTACGGGGTTTATCAACATACCTACAACCGACACCTATACCTTCACCCTCCTATCCAACGATGGGTCCAAGCTCTATATTAATAACGCCTTAGTGGTGGACAACGATGGCTTGCATGATCCTATAGGAACATCTAATGGCAATCCCATAGCCCTAAGTATCGGTCAACACACCGTAACGCTGGAATACTTTTATACTTCAAGCGCGAGCCCACTCTTAGGTATTCAATACGCCACCACTACACAAAGTATCACCGGTCTGCCTTTCAGTTGGTTCTCTTCATTTTCCAATGATTGTGATGCTGACAACGATGGATTTAACAATCGTATTGACTTAGATAGTGACAATGATGGGATACCTGATATTGTAGAAGCCGGTGGAACTGATACCAATGGGGATGGAAGAGTAGATGGCACTTTTACAGATACAGATGGTGATGGATGGGCCAATACTTTCGACCCAGACAATGGAGGAACCCCACTGGCCAACCCGGATTCTGATGGAGACCAGGTGTTGGACATCCTTGATCTGGATAGTGACCAGGATGGAGTACCTGATATTGTAGAAGCAGGTAGTAGTGACACCAACAATGATGGTAGAGTCGATACGGCAACAGATACTGACAATGACGGGTGGGCCAATAGCTTTGACTCAGACAACGGAGGAACTCCTCCTGCCAATGCAGATACTGATGGTGATGGGCTTAGAAACAAGAAGGACTTAGACAGTGATGGCGATGGTATACCGGACATTATTGAGGCGGGAGGCACAGACACCGATAATAATGGAAAAGCAGACGGAACATATCAAGATACCGACCTTGATGGATGGCGTAATATGTTTGATGCTGATAATGGCGGCACTCCACTCGCAGATCCCGACACGGAGGGTGATGGTCACAAAAACAGAATTGACTTAGACAGTGATAATGATGGTATTTCAGACATCATCGAAGCACAGGCCACAAAAGCGTATATCAGGCCGAGTACTACAGATACGGACGGAGATGGCATAAAAGATAGCTTCGACACTGATAATGGTGGAACCGCACTCAGCAATCCAGTTAACACAGATGGTACAGATAATCCTGACTATCTGGATTTAGATTCCAACAACGATGGGACCTTTGATATTGATGCTGTTAGAGCAAATTTAAACCCATCATCAGGACAGTTTAACAGCAGTACATTACTAAACAACGGTGGTTCCCAAATCATCTTTATCTTTCCAGGCTTTAGCGATCCAGAGGGTGACTTTTATTTACCCACCACTGTAAATAGCCCTTTTACCTTCAATGGTAAGATCAATGATGCTGATCGAGACTATCAATACTCGGGCGACTTAGACTATAGAGATAATTTCCAAGGAGTACCGGGAGGTGTGCCCGAAAATCTTCAAATGTGGTTGAGAGGAGATGTGACTACCATCTTCTGGGATGACCTGTCTGGCAACAATGTCAATATCACCTTTACCGGCTCACCTGCATTAACTACTGCTACCAACTACCAACCGGCATATACATTTAATGGATCTCAATCATCCAATACCAGTTTAAATGTCAATGCCTCAACGAGCCCTGACTTAACGGTTATAGCAGTATACAAACCATCTCAGGACAATGCAGGCGCTGTTTGGGGTGAAAAAACAAGTTCATCCACCAATGCCAGGTACATGATCGATGCTGCAGGCGCAACTCAAAATCAAGCCCTGAGTACAGGAAGTAGTTTTGAGGCAGATATTGATGCGCTATACAATACCAACACATTAAGCCTGGCAACGATTGTTTATGACAACCTAGAGACAAACGGATCGCATGCCTATGTCAATGGTGAGTTAAGGAGAAGTTTTACATCCAATTTCAGTGGCGCAACCAACTCCTTTCAAATTGCCGCCTCTGGAGACAATAACAACGGCTTTAATGGTCAAATCGCAGAAGCAATTGTCTATGACCAACTACTTAATAGCGGTACAGAAAGAGCGCGCATCGAAAGCTATCTGGCACTAAAATATGGCATTACGCTATCCAATGATACTGATGGAGACAATACAAACTTTGAGAGTGGAGAAGGTGATTATATCGTAAGGCAAAACTCAAATGAAGCCGATTTAGTCATATGGGACGCCTCAGTAAACTCACAGTTTCATAATAATGTCGCTGGAATTTTTCGAAATGACTATACCAATGTTACCCAGAAGCAATCTAAGAGTTCCAATAGCGATGCAATTGTCACCATTGGATTGGATTCCGACTCCAACGGGTTAGAACTCAGTAATGCAGACAATCCAAGTACAATGTCAGATAATCTCGCTCTGATTTGGGGGCATGATGGTGAGGCGCTGTACGACCGAAATGAAAATATAGATTTTGACCCTCTTCAAGTATTAAGTAGACTCAATAGGGAATGGAGAGTACAGGAAAACACCATTAATACTCAATCAATTGGTCAAGTTGTAGTCCAGTTTGATGTTTCTACTCTCTTGGGGCCGACAGGAGTGGGCACTAATGATGAAAGCAAAGTCGTGCTCTTAGTCGATCAGGATGGAGATTTTTCCTCTGGAGCTACAGTAATCTCTCAATCATTCGTGGTCACAAATGATAACTTGGTCAACTTTCAGGTCGACTTCCAAGACGGCAACTATTTTACTCTAGCTTCAAGTGAAGACAATGCCCTACCCGTTACCCTGTTCTCCTTTGAAGCGACAGATAAGACTAATACAGTTCAGTTGGATTGGTCGACAACTGACGAAGAAAACAGTAGTCATTTCACCATAGAGCGGTCTAAGGACGGTTCTACTTTTACGGAACTTGGCAATGTACAAGCATCTGGAAACAGCTATTCCATAAAGTCATACACATGGACTGATCACGCACCTCTATTTGGTAATAATTATTATCGGCTTAAATCTCACGATGTAACAGGAGAGACAGAGTACTCAGAAATAAGACTGATTAAATTTTCAGGCAATACCAGCATTCGCAAACCCTATCCAAACCCAGTAAAAAAGGGCGAAACGCTGTTTTTGAAATTAAATCATAGCGCAATGGACCTTCAAGTTCAGCTCTACACCTTAGAAGGACAAAAGGTAAAAGCGGAGATGTCGCGCACCTCATATAATCACTTAGGCATTAATACCAGTACTCTTAAAGCGGGCATATACATTCTATGGATAAGCCTCAACAATGTCTCCTCAAGGTTCAAAATATTAATCAGGGAATAATGAAAGTAACTATCATGAAACAAACTCAGCCGATAATAGAAAAGATCACAAAGCACTATACACTAAAAAGTGATGGAGTGGCGATTGCCTATAGAATGAAGAATCCTTGGAATATTTTCTTCAGTGTCCTGGGTTATGCTACTCAATTTAGTTTGCCAATCAATAATGTGTTAAACTTCGAATTAAAAAATCACTGGTACGGAAGTCAACTTAAGCTCAGTGCGTATAGATATAAGATTGGCAAAAACCTAAATGTGTACAACCTACCTATCGTATGGGGCCTGAAACGTAATGACTTGATTAAGATAATTGGTGATTTTGAAAAGATCATAGCGCTAAACAAAGAGTGTAAAAATGTTGCACTTTGCTGTGTTAGCAAAAAACAGATCAAGACGTTCTATGCCAAATCACCAAACCAGATTCATAAGACTAAGAAGTCTGGCATAAGCCTCCAAAGTAATCGAAGTGCAAAACAAGTCTGATTAAGCTAAATCAGGTCGGGCATGAATAAAGGATTGAAAAGCAATGTATGGGGGGGATTAAATAATTTACAGGAGCTTAGAGATTTTGTCCAAAACAACTTCAGATTCAAAACCTAAGACTTGAACTAATTGGCTGGCGATAATTAACAATAGCCTCCTTGATCAACCTAAACTAACAGAAACCGATGCAAGACTAAGCACCTGTAAATCAAGGAATGATTCATGTTCAAATTTTTAATTATAATTAGTCTCTAAAGAAAAATAGATTGAACAATGAATCATCCCAAGTTGGTTGCGTTGTTAGAGTAGTCATTACCTCTATTGGATTCTGACAATAGACCTAAACATCAAGGCAATTTTATTCGACTACCCATCTACAACCAAGCTGAACCGTATCCGTATGATCTCGATATCGGAAATAGCTGAAATCGTTTGGGCTTAGAGTACGATTAAAAGTTCTGAGGTTCGAATTTGGGCCAATCACATGATTTCGTACTACATTCTGTAGTACATCAGTCGTAGACCAAATCACAAATTTGTCAAATTGAGATAGCAAAGTTCAGTCGCGCTAAGAGGTACAACTATATCTGCCTTTTTATTTTGGATACTTTAGGATGCTTTTTTGGACATTGAAGATACATATTCACCTGGCGTACACCCCACAAACTCTTTGAAAGAAGAAAAGAAAGTGGACTTTGAATTGAATCCAGCATCATAACCAATACCGGCAATATTGAAATGCCTATAGTCACCTTTATCCAACTTCTCAACGACCTGTTCAATTCTTAAACGCGCTAAGAATTTGCTAAAATTAGTTCTTTCCCTCTTGTTGATAACATAAGAGACCTTTCGCCTTGCAATACCAACGGACTGAGAGAGCATAGCTAGATTCAATTCTGGGTTGATTAAACCACTCTCACTGTTCAAAAATTCCATTACGCGATCATATACGGCCTCGATTTCAAGAGATTCAAGCTCATTACCCTTTGTTGTTGATGGTTTTAGTTCTATTAGATTGAGTTTAATAGAAATCTTATCAATTTCCCCTATACTTAAATACTGGAGGTCGCCATCCATCAAGTCCTTAAACTGAGTTATTTTATACAAGTAGCTCCTAGTATCACTTAGTGCCTCTGAACCAAATTTCTTTGCCGAATCATCCGCGGGTTCCACCTTATTCTTGTACTCAAAATCTATTTTGAGACCCTCATCTGAGTTAACTTTCAATGAAAGCCTACCATCTAGCATATTTTGCTGAAGGCCATGTTCTACAAGTGAGGCGAAAATCAATTCAATCAGCTTGGAGTCAGCCAAGAACACCAGCTCTTTTTGGATATCTACTGACAATTGGACCTCATTCAAACTAAGGCTATGCGACAAGTTCTTACTCACCTTATTCAGGCAATCATTAATTGAAACCCGGCTTATCTTTATTTCATACTGATCGGCAATTGAGTTGAGCGAGATTAGCTGTGTAATTGCCGACCGTTTCTCATCTATTATCTCAGACACTCTTTCAAAATACTTCTCTTGTTCCTTATTGAATTTACCCACTTCTGGAATAAACTCTCTGATCCCTTTTAGACCATTAAACATTCCATTCAAATCATTGGATAGTTGTTGAATTAATTGTTGTTGTACTTTCTGGCTCGCCTGAAAGTCAGAGATCATATTTCCCATTTCAGTATTAGTCGTTTCAAGCTCCTTCCTTTCTATTTCAACTTGATTCAAAAGACTCAAGTTCTTTTTATGAACTTTAATGAGTCTAAAAAGTATAAAAATGATGGCCAGTATACTTAGAGAAACAATCAATAAAATTGTTTGTTGCCGCTTAATAAGTTGAGCCTTGGCAAGTTGCTCTGCATTAAGTTCCGTATTCAATAACTTTTGTCCTGAAAGCTCCTCATTTACCTCGTATTGCGATATAGCATAGTTGAGTTTGGCATCAAATTCATTTTGGATAATTTCTGTGATACGGTTTAAATATATAAGTGCTTCATCTGTGAGTCCCTTTGCCATATAACATTCGACTATCATCTTCAATAGAAAAACACGCTCATTAACATCCAAGTTTACATTATCCACATGCTTCAAAGCATATGGAATTGCCTCTGTATACCTTTTCTGTGACACCAACAATTCGGTCAAATAAATATGAGAGTATCTGTCAGCAGTATATAGGTCTTGGGACTGTGCAGTGACTAAATTCTCTCTCAAAAGATTCTCGGCAATTCGATAATCGGAAGCTAGGCTCAGGTATCTCCCTTTAAATGCTTTGTAAGTGGTTACATTATAGAGCGAATTACTTTTGTATACGATGGTTTCTTGCTCTGAGATAGTAGCCTCTATCTTGGTGACTATACTATCTCTCTTAGCTTTTTCTTCTGCACCTTTGAGTTGGCAAAGCAGAGAATACAAAAGACTGTTCCTTACCACTGATTGATAATCTAATAGTTGCGGTGAGTATAACTCAATCGCATCCCTCGCATATTTTTCTGCATTTTCATACTCACCAAGTCGATTATACAATCTGGCCAGCGTCTTATAGGTTTCAGCAAGGTTAGACTGCCTATCGGTTTTTCTATATATTTCGCTTCTTTGCAAAGTATGATACAATGCAGAATCGTAGAGGCCTTGAACTTCAAAAAGTCTTTGCGCAGCGGAATGGTATTGAATAGCAGGTAAGGACACTTTCGTTCGTTCATTCGAGTCCAGAATATCTCGGATAAATGTTAACTCCCGCGCAGCCTCCCTATACCTATCATTTCTCAAGTACATGGTAATTCGATAATATCTGTAGTATACTTGAACCTGGAGACTGTTAGATAGTTTCTCAATCTCATCGATAACAGCGAGGGCACTGTCTTCATAATTGGTCCTTGAAAGTTGGAGCACATGCCTTACCATAACGTTAGACCTAAGATCATCTGATAAGTCAAGCTCCAAGAGGCTATCCAGTAGGTTGACATAAACCTCTTTATCTTTTGGAAGTCGAGTCTTATCTACTTTAAGGGCTTCCAAATAAAGAAGGTCTTGAGGGTTTTCCAGGAACATAGAAGCCGTGTCTAGATACTTCTTATCTGAAGTGCGGTAAGGTCCCCAACTGATATGAGACAGGAGGAACTGGCCAAAAAGGTCACGCTCGTTTTCTGTGATTTCAGTATTCTTCCAATAGGTAATCGCCTTTTCTCTGTAAAAGAGATCCTTCTCCATATCACCTAAGGAGTAATAGAGAACACTTAACTGATTGGCATAATGGGCCGATAAAGCTGAGCCTTCTGGTACGCTTTCAAAAGCATCTTTGAGAAGTTCAATGTATTCTGTTTCGAGTAGATTGTCTCTAACCATCTTAAGCTCGAATTCGCTATTAGGCAATTCTTGAGAGAATAAACCAAGAGACAGTTGCATTAAAAAATAAGTTATTAGAATTGTCTTTAGTCTCATTGAAATAAAATAAGTCTGACTATCTAAAATACAACTTGTTGATTGCCTAACCGCATCAATCTTCCTCAAACAGAATATTTAATCCATAAACTACAAAAAGACTTATGATTTAATCCAAATATATAGAAATACTGCATTCTTTATTTTGTAAAAGACCTAAAGGCCATTCAAATGAATGGCCTTTAGGTCTTTTACGTGGTCTGTCTCTTACTTGTTCATTGAAATCAAGAACTCATCATTGCTGCGAGTACCTTTCATTCTATCCAATAAGAATTCCATTGCTTCCACAGAGTTCATATCATTCATGAATTTACGTAGTATCCAAACGCGCTGGAGTTCTTCTTTACTCATCAATAGATCTTCTCTACGCGTACCAGAGTTAGGCACATCAATCGCAGGATAAACTCTTTTGTTAGATAGTTTTCTATCCAACTGAAGTTCCATGTTACCCGTTCCTTTGAATTCTTCAAAGATCACTTCGTCCATCTTAGATCCCGTCTCAATCAGTGCCGTAGCAATGATAGAAAGCGATCCGCCATTTTCAACATTACGTGCCGCTCCGAAGAAACGCTTCGGCTTGTGCAATGCGTTAGCATCTACACCACCAGAAAGAATTTTTCCTGAAGAAGGCACTACCGTATTATAAGCTCTTGCTAGTCTAGTGATCGAATCAAGAAGTATCACTACATCATGACCACACTCAACCATACGCTTAGCTTTTTCTAACACGATGTTAGAAACCTTCACATGACGATCGGCTTGCTCATCGAAAGTAGACGAAATAACTTCAGCTTTGACGCTTCTAGCCATGTCTGTAACTTCTTCAGGACGCTCATCGATCAGAAGAATGATCAGGTAAATCTCAGGGTGATTTTCAGCAATTGCGTTGGCGATTTCTTTTAAGAGAACCGTTTTACCAGTTTTTGGCTGGGCTACAATCATTCCCCTTTGCCCCTTACCGATCGGTGCAAACATGTCTAGAATTCTCGTAGACATCATGCTCGGCTTGGTACTTAACTTAATCATCTCTTCTGGGAAGAGTGGCGTTAAGTATTCAAAAGGAACTCTGTCTCTAATTTCTTCAGTAGTCTTACCATTTACAGATTCAACTCTGAGTAAGGCAAAGTACTTTTCTCCTTCTTTCGGGGGTCTGATTTGACCTTTGACCGTATCACCTGTTTTCAAACCAAATAGCTTGATTTGAGAAGGAGACACATAAATATCGTCCGGGCTAGCAAGGTAGTTGTAGTCAGAAGACCTCAAGAAGCCGTAGCCATCTTGCATCATTTCCAATACGCCTTCGCTTTCAATGAGTCCATCAAAATCCTTGATGTTCTGATTGTATTGCTGACGTTTGTTTCTTTTATCTTCTCGTTCTTTTCTCTCCTCACCTTTACGGTCGTCTCCGTCATTCTCCTTGTCCTGTCTAGGCTCTCGGTCTTTTCTTGGCTCTCTCTTATTATCCTTACGAGGTGGTCTTTCAGGTTTTTCTTCGGAAGCTCTTGCTTCATCACTAGTTGCCTCTGGTCCATCTTCCTTCTGCTCAGCAGCAGGTGCCTCAGTTACGTTTTCTCTCTTAGGCCTTGGTCTAGGCTTTGGCGCCCTTGCAGGCTTAGGTTTTTCTGAAGTTTCTTTATTCTCTGCCTCAGCAGTTTCTTTTGATCCTTCTGATTTTGTGGGTAGTTTATCTTCTGGGGTAATTGCTTGCTGATCGAGAATAGCATAGATGATATCTTGCTTGTTCAGCTTTTTGAAGTTTTTTACCGCCATTTTCTCAGCTATTTCTTTGAGCTCAGAAAGAAGCATAAGCTTCAATTCGTCAATGGTGTACATATAAATAATTGGGTTGGGAATCCTCTCTTGAGAGGAATATAAAAATGAATTATAATTTAATGATTAGTTGCTCGAGATGAACTTTGGATATGTATCCCATCATCTTAGGACTGTACAATATTAGACTAAACAATCGAGACTGTCAAAGAATGACCTCTATTTTTATGCGCTATCGAAGGTTATAACGGGTTTTTAGTCACAAAATTGATCGGAATTAGTTTACTTTGCCTGCTCAAATTCAGAAGTAAAATGCTACAAGTAGCCAACATCATTGCAGAAAAGGACCGTCACGTCAAAGGACTCCAAAAACGGGGTATAGCGAATGCTGAGGTCTTATTAGACGAAGTTATCGCTCTTGACCAAGAGAGAAAGAGGACACAACAGGAATTAGACACCAACCTATCTGAAGCCAATAGTATTGCCAAACAAATTGGCGCTTTGATGAAAGAAGGTAAGCGCGATGAGGCAGAAAAAATTAAATCAAGAACGGCCGAGTTAAAGGCATTGAACAAGGGTTTAGCGGAAGAATTGAATGATTTTCAAGAGAAACTGAAGCAAGCACTTTACAACATTCCCAATATACCGCACGAGTCTGTTCCTGTAGGAAAAACAGATGAAGACAATGTGGAAATTGAAAGGGTGGGAGATTTACCTCAACTCCATGAGCGTGCTCAACCACACTGGGATTTGATAAAAAAATACGACATTATCGACTTCGAATTAGGTATCAAAATTACGGGAGCGGGCTTCCCCGTTTTTAAAGGCAAAGGAGCTCGCTTGCAAAGGGCCTTGGTAAATTTCTTTCTCGATGAGGCCGTTGAAGCAGGTTATGCTGAAGTACAACCCCCTATTATGGTCAATGAAGCTTCTGGCTATGGCACTGGGCAGCTGCCTGACAAAGAAGGTCAGATGTATCACATCGCATCGGAAAACATGTACTTGATTCCAACCGCTGAAGTGCCGATTACCAACCTCTACAGAGATGTAATTCTAGATGAGGCCGCCTTGCCGGTAAAGCATGCGGGTTTTACACCATGCTTCAGAAGAGAAGCCGGTAGCTGGGGTGCCCATGTTAGAGGGCTGAACAGACTACACCAATTCGACAAAGTTGAGATTGTACAAATAAGAAAGCCAGGAGAGTCTTATCAAGCGTTGAATGAAATGTGTGACCATGTTTCAGGTATTTTGAGAAAGTTGGAGCTCCCATTTAGGAAGCTTAGACTTTGCAGCGGGGACTTAGGCTTCACCTCTGTTTTGACCTTTGACTTTGAAGTATATTCTGCCGCGCAAGACAAGTGGCTTGAAGTGAGTTCAGTCTCTAACTTTGAGACATTCCAAGCCAACCGATTAAAGTTGCGTTACAAAGACGCGAACAAGAAATCTATTTTGCTCCATACATTAAATGGTAGTGCATTGGCCCTGCCAAGAATTATGGCAGCCCTGCTTGAAAACAACCAGTTCGAAGGGGGTATCAAAATTCCTGATGTATTAATTCCATACACGGGCTTCGATACTATATCTTAACGCCTAAGTGAGCATTTAGCATCACATATCACAACGCTCAATTTAATTATGAAAGTTGGCTAGACACGCGCTATGGTTCATTTCATGTTCTTTCATTTCATATACTTAACATGTATTGAGGGCCACAAATAGGCTGGCATGGAACATTGAATGGCATACCTGCTCCGCAAGGCAATTACGGTTATAGCGCACAACTGGATCATTGAGGCTATTGGCATTAATCCCCCCCTCTTGATGGAGGAGGAATGACACACTTGCTCAGTTAAAAAAGGCTCTATTTTAATCTGTGGAAAGTGTGCACCCGTTTCTTTAAGACAGAAAGTCGTTTTGTAGAAAGACGCAATCGTATCATATGAAAATCACATTATTGTTTTTCTTCTTGTCTCTGAGTACTTGTCTCTTGGCTCAACAATCCTTAAATCCGAATAATGTATTGGTCGTATCAAAAGAAGGGAAAAAAAAGCCATCTGTATTTAGAACAGGCCAAACCATTAAGTGCCGACAAAAAGATGGCACCAAGGTAAAAGGCACTTTGTATGTATACTCAGACCATTTAATCATTGATAATACCAGAGTAAATTTTCAAGAAATTCAGATGATCAAGGGGGTGAATTACAGGCCAGTAACTAGTCAACTCAGTGGCATGGCCTTTAACGAATATATAAGATCACAGACGAATGGCACCCTGAATACGTTCTATTGGGTTAGAAACTTAGCGTTCTTAGGCTTCAACCTTACCGTTTTTAATCGAAAATTTAAACTGGATGAAGGCTGGAATTTAACTGTTCGAGAAATTCCGGCTTTCAACTTTCGAAGAAGACGTTAAATTGCTGTCGCAATTAATCTACCTAATTCATGATTCGAAAAGGCAATACAGAAGACCTCTCAGCAGTTTTTGACCTTGTGATGGAGCTGGCCATCTATGAAAAAGCACCTCACGAGGTAAATAACTCTGTTGAAAGAATGAAAGAAGATGGTTTCGGTGAAAAACCAGTTTTCGAATTCTTTGTTGCTGAGGTAAATGGAAACATAGTCGGCACTGCTATTTTCTATTACCGATATTCCACTTGGAAAGGTAAAGCTATCTATTTGGAAGATCTGGTCGTCAAAGAGTCTGAAAGAGGAAATGGCTACGGTAAGCTTCTTTTGGACGCCATCGTCCTTGAAGCTAAAGCAACCCACTCAAAGCAAGTACGCTGGCAAGTGCTAGATTGGAATGAACCGGCTATCAATTTTTACAAAAAGCTCGGGGCAGATCTGGACGAAGAGTGGATCAACTGCACCTTATCAGAAGAACAAATAGAAAGCTATCAGACTGACTGAAGCAATGTTCTGAATGCCGCCATTTGGTTAGGAAACTTTAACAAAGCTTTCTGCTGAAGTTCAGGAGCAAAAGCAGCCATGTACATTTGAATGTTCTTCATATCAGCCGCGAAGTACTGAACGCTATAAGATGAGGCCTCAGGGTCTTCGGTGTTCAAAACCTTGAAGAATTTATACGCTTCAAATTGATTGGTTTCCATTACCTCAGGAATGTGCACGTCCTTCATCCAAGCAATCCACGCTGTTTCTACTTTCTTATCTATCGCTACAGTTACATTATAAAGAATCATCACAATATATTTGTGGCAAATCTAAGGTTTATGGTTTCAAACATTTACGAATTGATCAAGTTTTGAAAGCGATGCTCAGTAAAATAGATAGTATAACTTTTGTGAATCAAAGGAATGCCTTCATGTTATTGCTAGCTATGCATATTGCAGGGCTAGTCGGTTTGAGCATTGAAAGCTCAAGAGCCTTATTTCAAACCCTCACTCCTTTTAACTTACTAGCAACAGCTGCCATTGTTCTACATTTTGAATCTCATAAAAGTAAAGGTTATGGTCTTTTCATACTCGTCACTTTTTTAGTTGGGTTCTTTGTGGAAGTGCTCGGGGTTAAAACCGGAGTTATATTTGGTGAATATGCTTATGGCAAAACACTTGGATTAAAAGTCCTTGAAGTACCATTGGCCATTGGGCTCAACTGGGTAGTTCTTATCTATTGTACAGCTCAACTGAGTAGAAGGCTTTTCAAAAATCTATTTTTAAGAATAATCTTCGGTGCATCCCTTATGACCGTGCTAGATTTTTTAATTGAACCAGTTGCTATTGCATATGACTTTTGGTCATGGGAAAGTGTCGCTATACCTATACAGAATTATGTCGCTTGGTTTGCCATCAGCTGTGTATTACAGTTGCTATTTAATCGGCTAATGAATGATTCGAACAATTCACTGGCTCTTAGGCTTTTATATATACAGGTAGGCTTTTTCCTGATTTTAAATTTTATTTAAAAAAAACCTCAAACAATCTTAACCACAATGTGTTAGGGAGCAGAACAATGATTGAAGCAATTGCATGGACCTTAGCGGGTTTTGGAATAATGGAAGCTTTTTCTTGGTGGGTGCATAAGTATGTTATGCACGGTGTTTTGTGGAAAATTCATAAGACACACCATGAACACAACAAAGGTTTTTTCGAATTGAATGATCTTTTTACTGTGTTGTTTGGAGGATCAGCGATCGTGCTGATATTCTTAGGAGTTGAAAGTTTTGATTATCGTTTTTGGATTGGTTGTGGAATAAGCCTCTACGGCATGTTATATTTTGTTTTACATGATGTATTGATTCACAAAAGACTGAAATGGCTCGGTCGACCCAAAATAAAATATTTAAAAGCCATTACTAATGCACATAGAGCGCATCACCGAACGAAAGAAAAGGATGACGCAGTTTCTTTTGGGTTGTTTTTTATACCAAAAAGATACTTTAAGGACGAAGGAGAAAAGATATAGCAGTGGCAAAGTATTCGATAAAAGATTTAGAACATCTATCAGGCATCAAAGCGCATACCCTGCGCATTTGGGAACAGCGCTATAACTTGATTAACCCAAAGCGTACCGATACTAATATCAGGTACTACGATCAGGAAGACCTAAAATTGGTTCTGAACGTGTCTCTGTTAAAAGATAATAATTTCAAAATTTCTAAGATTGCAAATATGTCTCGTGAAGAGATGTCAGAGGCAGTCTTAGTGGTAACTGAAAAAGCAACTAGTCACGCTGATCAGATTTATGCCCTTACGCTATCAATGATTGACTTGGACGAGCAACGTTTTGAGAAAATCATTTCTGCCAATACGCTAAAGCATGGTTTTGAAAGAACTATGCTCAATATCATTTACCCATTCTTATCAAAGATTGGTATCATGTGGTTGACGGATTCTATCAACCCAGCACAAGAACACTTTATGTCGCATTTAATTAGACAAAAAGTGATCGTAGCAATTGATGGACAATATCCTTCGGTAGACGTGAATGCAAAAAAATACATGATGTTCTTACCAGAAAATGAACTTCATGAACTAAGTCTTCTATTTGCCAACTTCTTGGTAAGAGCGAGAAGCAGTAAAAGTATTTACCTAGGACAAAATATGCCTTTTCACGATTTAAGTGTGGCATATGACCTATATAAGCCTGACTATTTACTTACTATCATTACGTCAAGAGATTCCAACATCTCTCCTCAAGACTATTTAAATAATCTGGCCGATAAATTCCCTGAAACATCCATTTTAGTATCCGGAAGTCAAATTATCGGACAAGATTTGGAACTACGAGATAACATCGTCCAAATTGCAAATCCGAACCACTTGGTGTCATTTATTGAGGAAAATGCAACCGCTCCGGTGGGCAAATCCTGAATCAACACTCCTTTTTGTTCACCACTTTTCAATATTGATAAAACAAATAGGGTATTGATAGAATATTGATTTCTGTTATATCACCTTTTTGTTTAACCTTTATCTACCTTAAATCGGTGTTAATCGGCATATTTCACTGAAACCTCTTGTTTTGTTTAACGTATTGTAAAATAAATTCCACAAATGTATTTGCATTTTGTTTAATCATTTACAATATTTGTTTAACAAAACATCTAAGACATGACAACTTTAGAATTCAGTTACTCTCTCTCGCAAATGACAAAGTCTTTGAAACCTTTTGCGATGAAACTCACAAAGGACACAGATGATGCAAATGATCTCCTTCAAGAGACACTTATGAAAGCTTACAATAATAGAGATAAGTTTTCTGAAGGAACGAATTTGAAAGCATGGCTTTACACGATCATGAAAAACACTTTTATTACCAACTATCAAAGAATGGTAAGAAGAGGAACGTTCATTGACACTACTGACAACCTACATTTTATCAACTCTTCAGATACGAGAATTGAAAACAATGCAGCAGGTAATTTTGCCCTAAGAGATATTAATGACGCGATTGATCGCCTTGATGATGTTTACAAAACACCTTTTATGATGTATTTCAGAGGGTTTAAATACCACGAAATTGCCGACAGACTTGAAATCCCTATCGGAACAGTGAAGAATAGAATTCACATCGCGAGAAAACAATTAAAAGAAAAGTTAAGAACATATAGAGCCTAAGACTAGTTTAGCCTTCATGAATAAGAAGAAGGCATTGGTTATAGGTTCAGGTTTTGCAGGATTATCTGCAGCCATCAATCTAGCATCAAAGAATTTTGATGTCACTGTCCTAGAAAAAAACACCACCATTGGGGGTAGAGCCCGACACTTCACAGAGTCGGGCTTCTCTTTTGATATGGGGCCAAGTTGGTACTGGATGCCAGACGTTTTTGAGTCCTTTTTCAATAAGTTCGGTAAATCCGTTGCAGACTATTATGAACTAATTCGTCTCGACCCTAGCTATCAAGTCATTTACGAGGGAGGCGACTTTATGCCCATTCCTGCTCAGATGACAGCGCTCGAAGCACTTTTTGAGTCAGTCGAACCTGGAGCTGGCTTGCAACTTAGGGCATTCCTCAAACAAGCGGCATACAAGTATGAAGTGGGCATTAACAAGCTTGTATATAAGCCAGGCAGATCTTTAACAGAGTTTGCTAGCCTAAAACTCCTAGTAGATGTGGTTCGCATGGATGTTTTCCAGTCTATGAGTAAACACGTTAGAAAGTTCTTTCAGCATCCAAAGCTGATCCAGTTAATGGAGTTTCCTGTCTTATTTTTGGGAGCTTTGCCAGAAAACACGCCTGCGCTGTACAGCCTAATGAACTATGCCGATATGTCGTTAGGAACATGGTACCCGAAAGGAGGTATGCATAAAATTGTTGAAGCCATGGGCTCGTTGGCTGAAGAATTAGGCGTAAAACTTTTAACCGATCATGAGGTCGTAAAGATAAACCATAGCAATGGTCAGGCGAACTCAGTTACAACTAGCCAAGGAGAAATTACTGGGGACGTTATAATTGCCGGTGCTGATTATCACCATGTAGAAACCAAGTTACTCGACACCCAAACACGGAATTATTCCGACAAATACTGGGACACGAGAGTGATGGCTCCATCTTCTCTTCTTTATTATGTAGGTGTGAATAAAAAACTTGATGGCCTACTACATCATAATCTCTTTTTTGATACTGATTTCACACCTCATGCGCATGACATTTATACAGATCCTAAATGGCCGGAAAAGCCATTATTCTATGCGTCATTAACTTCGAAAACAGATGACACCGTAGCACCTGAGGGCTGTGAAAACTTATTCTTACTCATTCCGGTAGCTCCGGGCTTAGAAGAGACCGAGGAAATACGAGACAAGTATTTCGATATGATTATCAAGAGGATGGAAGAGCATACCGGTCAATCTATAAAAGAGCACATTATTTATAAAAAGAGCTTTGCACATAGGGACTTTGTGAAAGACTATAATTCCTTTAAAGGCAACGCCTACGGTCTAGCCAACACGCTTACACAAACGGCTATTCTGAAGCCTTCAATGAAATCTAAGAAGCTTAAAAACCTATACTATACAGGACAATTGACAGTTCCTGGGCCAGGCGTACCACCTAGTCTAATTTCGGGTATTGTGGTTGCCGATGAGGTAGAGAAAGATATGGCTTAAACCAGAAGGCCAATTATTAGTTATTTTTAGATGATGGATTTATTTGATCAGACGACTTTTGAGTGCAGTAAGCTTATTACACAGCGTTACAGCACTTCGTTTACTTTGGGTATAAAAACGCTCGGCAAGAAATTCCATTACCCTATCTACGCCATTTATGGTTTTGTACGCTATGCGGATGAAATAGTAGACACGTTTCATAATCACGACAAAGCAGCCTTGCTTAGTCGCTTTAAAAAAGATACGTACCAAGCCATAGAAGAAGGAATCAGTCTAAACCCAGTTTTACACTCTTTCCAAATGGTGGTCAACAAATACAACCTTGACCACGCCTTGATAGAAGCCTTTCTGCACAGTATGGAAATGGATCTGGATGAAACTACTTATGATAAAGCGAGTTACGAAGAGTATATCTATGGCTCCGCAGAAGTGGTTGGACTAATGTGCCTCCAAGTCTTTTGTGAAGGAGACACAGAGATGTACAAAGACTTACTCCCGCCTGCAAAAAGCCTAGGTTCCGCTTTCCAAAAAGTGAACTTCATTCGTGACATCAGAAGCGATTTTGAAGATAGAGGAAGAGTTTATTTCCCGGGTGTGGATTTCGAAACCTTTTCAAAGTCGAGCAAAGAACTTATAGAAGCCGATATTCAAAAAGACTTTGATGACGCATTGATCGGCATAAAAAAATTACCAGATGGCGCTCAAACGGGTGTTTTACTTGCCTACAAATACTACCTCAAACTTTTTAAGAAAATTAAGAACTGTCCATCTTCTAAAATCATGGAAGAACGGATTCGAATTCCAAATTCTAGAAAAATCAGCATTCTACTTGAAACCTATTTTCAGCAGGCTTTAAAAGCCAACTAAAATCCAACCCCTCAAGTCAGGTCGTATTTAGCATAGATTTAATAAAGGGATGCAAACATAATTCCCTGATCAAGGTTATTTCTTTATGTTCAACCTCAACGTTGATATTGACATCAATTCCGGCTTTTGTTTCGGTGTAGTGTATGCTATAGAAATGGCTGAAGATATTTTGGCGGAGCATGGGCAGCTCTACTGCCTTGGCGACATTGTACACAATGATGAAGAGGTAAAGAGGCTTGAAGCAAAAGGCCTTCAAATCATCAACCATCAAGAGTTACAAAATATCAAAGACAGTAAGGTATTGATTAGAGCACATGGTGAGCCACCAAGCACATATCAATTAGCCTTAGAAAACAATATTGAACTCATCGATGCTTCTTGCCCGGTGGTATTGAAACTTCAAAATCGGATTAAAAACTCTTACGACAAAAATGAAGAGATCTATATCTACGGTAAACATGGACATGCCGAAGTAGTAGGCCTGCTCGGACAAACAAGCAACAATGCCGTGGTCTTTCAAGATTTAGAAGAATTAGACTTAGCCAAACTACCGAGAGAGATCACACTCTACAGCCAGACCACCAAAAGCACTGATAAATTCTACGAGATTAATGAAGTGCTAAGAGAAAATGGCATATCGGTTAAGACAAATGACACGATCTGTAGACAAGTATCAAATAGAGATAAGGAGCTAAGAAACTTCGCAACCAATTTCGATGTAATTGTATTTGCCAGTGGCACGAAATCTTCAAACGGAAAAGTGCTGTATCAGGTCTGTAAAGAGCAAAACAGCCGCACGTATTTCGTTTCCTCGATTGAAGATGTCAAGGCCGAGTGGTTTGGCTTAAACGAAAGTGTTGGCATTTGTGGAGCCACCTCTACCCCAATGTGGTTGATGGAGGATATTAAATGTCACCTGCAAAAGCTTTAATCCGTAAATTCAGGCGTGAATAATCTAAAACCACATCTAGGGGTAATTATTGCATTAGCGATCATCACACTGTGGTTTACTAGTTTGCTATTTGGACTTCAGTGGACGGTTGACTTCAAGTCGCCTCTACTCTATCTATTGATTTTAGTACAAACGCATTTATACACTGGGCTATTTATTACTGCACATGATGCCATGCATGGAACAGTGTCTAAGAACAAAACCGTCAACAAAGCTTTTGGGCAGTTGACGGCACTCCTATTCTCTTACAACTTTTATTACCGCCTTTTTCCGAAGCATCACGAACACCATAAGTTTGTAGCCACAGAAAACGATCCTGACTATCACCATGGCAGCTTTTTTCCTTGGTATTTCAGTTTTCTCAAACAGTATATCAGTTGGCAACAAATACTGTTAATGGCCATCACCTTCAATGTACTTAAGCTATTTATTCCTGTAGAAAACCTGATACTCCTCTGGATGCTTCCAAGTGTATTGGCTACTTTTCAATTGTTCTATTTTGGGACATACCTTCCGCACAAAGGAGCGCACAGTAATGAAAATGAGCATAAATCTCATAGTCAGAAAGCGAATCATCTGTGGGCATTTCTGACTTGTTACTTCTTTGGCTATCACTATGAGCACCATGCCTCACCCGGCACACCTTGGTGGCAATTGTATAAGACAAAAGAGAAGTATCAGGAAAAGGGCTATCCTTTTTAAGACTAAAACACCTCACTTATCAACTAGATTTCTGTAAAACCTCAGATGTTGAGAGGGTATCCTCTCTCGAGGATCACAATATTCGGCTCTCAATAAATTAATTATATCTTTTTCTTTTTTCTAAAATATGACTTTATTCGTTTTATATAATATTTTTAACTCTCATAATATCCTGTAAGTACTTTAAACACAAGTTTTATCCGCC
This sequence comes from uncultured Roseivirgaceae bacterium, assembly GCA_964352205.1. Taxonomy (GTDB): domain Bacteria; phylum Bacteroidota; class Bacteroidia; order Cytophagales; family Cyclobacteriaceae; genus Roseivirga. Next base: position 1,099,631 of record CAYGQO010000001.1, on the reverse strand, counting down.
AGAATCGCCAAAAAGGGTATAGAAAAGCTATTCTATGGAGAGTATATTTACATCTGACTGATAGGTGGCGGTTATGAACCCACTTAGTGCTTTAATAAATCAGTAGACTTGGAAACGCTAGGCTATGTATAAAAAGAAACCTATTCTCATTCTCTGCCTTACCATCATATTGGTGATGACTTCATGTTACAGCGGCAAAGAAAATGACCAAATTGGCATCAATAGGCTAAAGGCCTTCTCAATAATGGATGAGGCAGATAGCTCATTTTCTATTACTGAAAACTCTGCAGTAACACTCGATTTAGTGAAGACCTCCCACATACTACCACTAGCTTCCGAACTATTTCAGAACCGAGAATACATAGAACTGAAAACTCCCCCTGGTGTAATTATTGGCGAGATTTCTAAAATGCAGATCATTGACGGTGGAATCATCGTGCTTGACAGCAATATTTCTAAAAAGGTGTATTTATTCAATTCAAAGGGTGAATTTATCCATAGTGTAGGCACAAAAGGTAGTGGTCCAGGGGAGCATTTAGATCCTGTAGATTTTATGTCAAAAAATGGACTGATTTTCATTATGGATCGGCAATTCTCAATGCATGCTTATGACTTTGAAAACAACTTCATGATAAAAATGGACTTACCTTTCCATGGAAGGTCAGGGTTTGCATTCAATGATGGTACATTTGCTTTCAGTAACGGTTTACTGGGCGAAAAAGACATCAACTATCACCTTTTAATGATTGAGAATAATATAATCACTAATAGAATTTTTGATTTTACCTCCACAGCCCTAGCAAAATATACCGCTTCTCCAATAGGGTTTAATCCCATTGTTCACAACAACTCCTTTCTCTATTACAGATCGCATGGTCATGAGATTTACGAAATAAATCAAACACAGGCTAAACTAAGGTACAGACTCGCTTCTGATGATATACTCCCAGAAAAAATTCTTAATGATGTGAGTAGACTTGAAAATGAAGCCTACGATTATACGTGGATATATAATTGGCCAATTCTTGAAACAAACGACAAAGTACAAATAAGGGCTATGCATCGAGGGTTAGTGACTTTAATTGTTGATAAGAAGGATAATAGCATAACGAGTTATTCGGGCATGGAAGATGACCTCTTGTTTGGAGGTATCCAAGACTTTCCTATTTACGCTTATGACGACAGCTTCTATGTTCCCATCAATGCCGAACAATTATATGACGTAAAGAATCAAATCAACCGAATTAAAGACCCAGAACAACTTCAGCGTTTAAAAAAAGGGCGCGAGGAAGCATTTAAACTACTCGAGACTGTTGACGAGATCAGTAACCCGATTATAATGAAATGCGATATTTTGTAATTTCTATGTGCCTGATAATTATTGCCTGCACAGGATAGAATCTAAATAGAAATAGTTGTGTCAAACTCAATTGTACTATAAACAGCTCAACTATTTAGTTTGATTATCCTTTAAAAAAATAAAAAAGCCACCTATTGGCAGCTTTCAATTTCAATGTTGGACAAACTTCTAATGCCTATCGTCTCTATCCAAACCACCATCTACTAAGTTGATGGTACGCTTTCCGTAAGCTGCGTTGTCCTTAGAGTGTGTTACCTGAATGATTGTCATTCCTTCTTCATTTAGCTTTTGGAAAAGCTCCATGATTTCTTCTGCCTGATCAGAGTGTAAGTTACCCGTAGGCTCATCAGCAAGTAAAAGCTTCGGTTGACCAATCAATGCTCTTGCTACACCTACTAATTGCTGCTGTCCACCAGAAAGTTGCTCTGGGAAAAGGTCCTTTTTCGCGACCATTTGGAAACGATCCAGCATCTCTGCCACCAGACTCTTTCTTTCGGAAGACTTCACCCCTTTGTATAAAAGCGGTGTTTCAATGTTTTCATACACCGTCAATTCATCGATCAAGTGGTAGGCCTGGAATACAAAACCAATATGGTGCTTGTGCAATTCAGAACGCTTTCGCTCTTTCATTTTATGAATCGGCTCGTCAAAGAAATAATATTCCCCCTGTGAAGGTTCGTCTAGCATGCCTATAATATTCATCAAGGTAGATTTGCCGGCACCACTTGGACCCATAATGGTTACGAACTCGCCTTGTTCAATCTCTAAATCAATGCCCTTAAGGATAAAGGTTCTTTGATATTTAGAATCGATGTATTTATCAATGTCTTGTAGTTTTATCATTTGTCTTGATTAATGTTTTGACCTCAATGCATTTACCAATTTATATGCCAATAGCGAATATATTGATTTTAGCGTTTAGGCCTAGAACAGCTTACAAAAATATGTACAGTTCCGATCACCCTTGTTCGATTATGACACTCTTAATCAGACCTCAGGGCTCTAACTGGATTGGATACAGCCGCTCGATAGGTTTTGTAACTGACTGTTAGTAAGGCAATCAAAAGCGCTCCAAATCCAGCCACTAAAAAGGTAGTTACCGACAACTCCACTGAGAAAGCAAAATTCTGAAGCCACCAATTACTTAGATAATAGGCAGCTGGTGAAGCTATCAGCATAGCAACAACAATAAGCGCAGCAAAATCTTTAGATAGTAGAAAAAGCACTTGACTTAAAGACGCTCCCAAAACCTTTCTCACACCAATCTCTTTTATGCGCTGCTCAGTGGAAAAAGACGCCAAACCAAAAAGGCCAAGGCATGCGATACCAATTGCTAGGATGGCAAAATAAATAATGATTTGACTCAACTCTTCTTCTGCACTGTATAGGGCGTTCAAATCATCTTCCAGAAACGAATATTCAAAAGGTTGGGCTGGCGCAAATCGCCCCCAAAGTTCTTCCACATAACTTATCGTTTTGGAGACGTCTTCATCTCCCAGTTTGATAAATAAGTGCTGATAATTAGGTAAGAAATTGGCATAGAAACACGACTCCGTTTTACGCTGTAATGGCTCGAAATTAATATTGTCGATAAGTCCAATGATCCGTTTCTGTTCCCATTGCCCTTGGAAGTTTCTGATTTCTATCATCTTACCAACTGGCTCATCCAAATTAAGCTCTAGGGCTGCCTGTTTATTGATAATGATGGCTGCCGTTGAATCCGTAGGTGTCTTAGTATCAAAATCCCTACCTTGGATAACATCGATTTCCATGGTACTCATATAGTCGAAATCGATATTGATCCCTGCTAAATTTAGCCCTCCTTCATCATCAATAATTGTCTCAGACTTAACAAACATAATAGGCCTCAGTCCACCCGGCTTACTCATAGTAGCGGTAACACCTCGGATATTCATATGATTGATCAATTCATTTTTGAAGGTATTGAGCTGAGGTGTTATGGCTTGATTCGTATTGGAAACTACTAGGATATTGTCTTTTTGAAAACCCAGAGACTTATTCTTCATAAAACTCAATTGGTTATACACCATGGTAGTACCTATCATCATTACGATTGAGATCACAAACTGAAAAACCACCAATGCCTTCCTAAAAAATCCAGAGCTACCCATACCAGGAATTAGCTTACCCTTTAGCACAATAGCCGGTCGGAATGCAGACAAAAACAGCGCAGGGTAAACCCCAGAACCTAACCCAATGATTAAAATCACACCGATCATCAATGCGATCACCTGCGTTTCTAGTAGCATATCCATTGTCAGAGTCTTGCTAATGTAGTCGCCAAAAGGATCTAATAATATGATCACTATGGCCACCGACAAAAGCATAGAAATGAATGTGAGTATGATTGATTCACTCAAAAACTGAGCAATCAATTGTTTCTTATAGGCACCTAATACCTTTCGAATTCCTACTTCTTGTGCACGTTTGGCTGATCTGGCAGTAGCTAAATTCATATAGTTGATTCCAGCAATCAGTAAAACGAAAATCGCTATGGCCGAAAAAATATAGACCACATCCAGACTACCATTCGCAACAATCTCATTACGGAGGTTAGATTTTAAGTGAATGTCTTCAAAAGGGGTCAGGTCAGGGTTAAACATGTTCTGCCGCTCCTCCGCTACATTTTTAGCTCTAAGGTCTGCCATGGTAACCAAAACCTTATCAGCATAAATGGGATCTGTCAATCTGATGTAGGTATAAAAACCTTGTCCATTCCAATTATTTAGACCGTTGCCATTACCTCGAGCTCGAAGGGTTTCTGCCGAAAGAAGTACTTGAAATTGAATGTGAGAATTTTTTGGCACATCTTTTAGCAGGCCTGTCACGGCATAATTAATCTCTGCACCTCCTTTCACTTTGAACTCCTTGCCTATTACATCTAGCGTACCGAAATAGCGCATGGCAGCTGATGCTGTAAGAACGGCTGTATTGGGAGCATCCAAAACATCTGATCTATTGCCTCGCAATAATTCAAAGTTGAAAAACTCTAAGAAAGACGAGTCGGCAAAGAAATGATTTTCCTCTTTGAATAATTCAGTTTCAACTTCAACTATAATTTGTTGACCTGCCCCACCAATCCGCGTAAACCCTGTTACTTCCGGCATTTCAGTAAGCAAGGCAGGCCCCAGGGCTGAAGCTGTATTAGGGTATTTATAATTACCACTCGACAGCCTCAATTCATTATTTATCCGAAATATCTTATCACTATCGGTATGGAACTTGTCATAACTGAGCTCATACCGAACCACTAAAACAATCATTAAGAATGCTGTAATACCCAGAGTAAGACCTAAAATATTGACCCCTGCATACCCAGGGTTTTTACGAATAGTACGGAGAACAATTAAAAAATAGTTTTTGAGCATAGCGATACACTTAGTCTATCTAAGCTACGCTTTTTCTAAAAAGTGTAAAAGCCAGTTTGTTCCTGCGGTGGAAACAGCAACATCGCACAGACAAAAGCGATGATTGAAAGGACAAAACCGATCATAAAGGTGGTATAGCAAAGCCGAAGTAGCTTATACTTTTTGCCGAGGACGACTCCTAGAAAGTATATGTCTTTGATCATACTGCCATAGAGGTACTCTCCATCTTTCATCATCTCCTTCATACCCCATTCATAACGGTCTAGTTTCATTTTATGAAAATTCCCAAAGAAGAGTAAGTTGGTTTTTCTTCCTAACACGTCATCTTCCGTAAATACACCGGAAGAAACATTGGGTCTGGTCGCTAGTATAGCCAAGACAATTGCGGTCAAACATACCACAATCAACATGATGGTTGGAATGACCAAGTTTGGATATTCATTTAGCTTTCTGATAAGCACAGAAACTACTACTGACAAGATGATAGTATTCACCGAGATCATGATATTTGCCTTATTATCGGCCATGCCACTCAGTTCTAGGTGGTTCTTAGAAGTTGTTCGAAACATAGTTTCAATACCTCTATCGGGTTTCAGCAATACTTTTCCCTCAAGCTTGGCCACTTTTGCCTCAAGCTCTTGCACATACTTGTTTTCCTTCTTTTTCTTCTTGTAGGCCTTCTTGATAGAAGCCAGATTTTCTTCTTTGATGGGTTGCAAGTGCGTTTTGGCGTAAGGGGTAAAAAACTCGTGATCCTTGAAAAAATTATAGTTCATTTCGTTCCAAGTATCGGTATCGATTTCTTGGTCCTTCATGAGCTCAATTTCCTTGTGCATCTTCTCGGACATCTCATGATAGTCATTACATGCAAGGTGGTGTAGGTCTGCATCACACAGTACCTCTTCCATCAAATTCTTAGGATCTTGAGGCATCTTAGTCGCCTGAATACAAGCTTCCACAACAGCAATCTTCTCGGCTGGAAATGATTTGGATGCTAAAAATGATCTTGCAATCTCACAACTCGTTGCTTCGTGATTCGCGCAGCCTTCCTTATAACCAGTATCATGAAACCAAGCGGCAATGGTCAGCAATTCAATATCATCTTCAGAAAGGCCACTTTCGCGACCAATCATTTGCGATGCGTTAACAACGCGTTGGGTATGGTAGTCATCGTGGTACACAAATTTCTCAGGAATTTCATTTAATAGAATTCCCTTTGCGTACTCCTCGACTTCCTTTATCACACTGTTTGCCGCCACTTGATTGAATCTAAAGCTTATAAATATAATGGGCTCATTCTAAATTACATACAATGCCGTACATTGTTTGAAATAATCCACATTGCCGCTACTATGCTGTATAGTGAATCAATACATGTGTATTTTTGTTCCCTGAACCATGAGAGAAACGATCAAGCACGTCTTTATTTTACTAATTCTACTGAATTATTCTCTGGCATTTGGTCAGGCAGATAGCCTTTTAGCATATGATCTTGAAAAGCCAGAAGAGATTTATATACTGCCCGAATACCTAGAAGAAGTCTCTGGCCTATCTTTTTATCAGAACGCTCAGCTGGCTATGCTCAATGATGAACAGGGACGTATGTATGTCTATGACTTGGCACTGAAAAAAGTAGTACATAGGGTTAGGTTTCACGGAAACGGTGATTTTGAAGGAATAGAACGTGTTGGAGACTACGTCTATGCGGTCAAAAGCAATGGCAAGCTTTACCGCTTTAACATTAACATGGAAGGCGTAGTGGTAGAAATAGAAACCCCTTTCAAATCTGACAACGATATTGAAGGGCTCGGCTTTAACCCAAGTACCAATCACCTACTCATTGCGCTAAAAGAAGATGGAGATATAAAAAATGTGGATGTTAAAGGCAAAGCCATTTATGGTTACCATTTACCATCACAACAATTTGAAAAAGTACCTCGCTATGTCATTCAAGACAAAGACTTGAAGCGTGTAGTGGGAGAGAAATTCAAATTCAAGCCATCTGCCGTGGCTGTTCACCCATTGACTGGCGATATCTTTGTACTCGCTTCTGTAGGACGGTCTCTACTGGTCATAAATCCAGATGGCGAGCCAAAACATCTTACAAAGCTCAAAAGTCGTCTTTTCCCTCAACCCGAAGGAATCACATTTACACCCAATGGAGACTTATACATTTCGAATGAAGTTGAAGGTGAAGGGGGAACTATTCTAAAGTTTGTGAGTAAATAGTGCTTTCGCATTTTTCCTTATCTACTTCTTATTATCTTGAGTAGATCAGTAATCTGTATTGAATCTTTTTCTTGATAGCCCAGTTAACTAAGCATGCCAAAATTTTATACCGTAAAAAAATACTCACTAGTTCTACTTATTTTCATTGGCGTTATTGGAAATACATTTGGTTTTCAGCAAGACCCTGTTTACTCTGTTTTTTTAATCGGTGATGCCGGTGAACCCATTGAAAACCCCGTGCTCACTGCATTAAAGGCTGAGTTAACAAAGATTGGAGACAAAGGGGCAGTTATATATCTAGGAGATAATATATACCCAAAAGGTTTGCCTCCAAAAGGTCATCCCTTGAGAGCTGAGGCTGAGAAAGCAATCAATGGTCAAATCAACGCAGTAAAAAACTTTGGAGGCAACAAAATTTTTATTCCAGGGAATCACGATTGGGCTCAGGGTAGAAGTTATGGTCTTGAATGGCTCGGCATACAGGAGGAGTATGTAGAAAATGCACTGGATAGCGCTGATGTTTGGCTTCCTTCAGGAGGGTGCCCTGGCCCATTTGAAGTAAATCTTACTGACAAGATTACACTAATTACCATGGATACCCAGTGGTTCTTGCACAAGGGTAACAAGCCAACTGAAGCCTGTGGTGTGACGAATATTACAGATGTGGCAGCGCTATTTCAAGATGCCCTAAAAAGAAATGCACACAAAAAAGTGATTGTAGCTTCCCATCACCCTATGTATACCTATGGTATTCATGGAGGTGTATTTGGATGGAAAGATCATATTTTTCCATTGACGGCTTCAAAGAGTATTCCCAAACCTATATCATATTTGCCATTACCTGTAATCGGATCTATTTATCCCCTTTTCAGGAAGTGGTTTGGCAATATTCAAGACACTGCACATCCGGCATACCAGCGTTTCAGAGATGGAATGGTAGAATTGATGTCTCAGCACCCAGACATTATCCACGTTGCAGGTCATGAACATGCCCTTGAACATATAGAAAAAGAGGGAATGCACTTTATAGTAAGTGGTGCAGGGGCAAAAAATAATGCGCGTGTAATGCTTAAAGGCGATGCGCAATTTGCTTCTAATACGATGGGCTACGCGAGGCTAGATTACTTTGCCAATGGGCAAACCAAACTGAGTTTTTTCACCCCCGATGAAAATACGGTCAAAGAAATCTACACGGATGTGATATCAGAAAAACCTTTCGGTCCAACTCCCGAAGACTTAATGGCTAGATACAGCCAGATCTCTTTTGCCGGAAAAGACACTGTTTTTGCAGCAAGTAAACAGTACATAGGAAGATCTAAATTACACAAATCCTTACTTGGCGAAAATCATCGTAAAGAATGGGCTACTGAACTCACATTTCCAATTTTCGATATCGCTACTGAAAAAGGCGGGCTTAAAATTCTACAAAAAGGGGGAGGTCATCAAACTACTTCTCTGCGCTTGGAAGCAGCAGATGGCAAACAATATGTACTTCGTTCAATGGACAAAAATCCTGCCCTTACATTGCCACCAGAATTGCGAAACACCTTCGTTAAGAGTCTTGTACAAGATGGTATTTCTGCCTCTCATCCTTATGCACCTTTGGTGGTGCCTAGCCTTGCCGATGCGGCAGGCATCTTTCATGCAAACCCTAAAATCGTTTATATACCTAATGATCCAAGGTTCGGCATCTATCGACAAGAACTTGCTAATTCGTTGGCTCTATTCGAAGAGAGAGTCAATAAAAAGCAGGTTAAAGAAGACATGTTTGGTGCTGGTGACGATGTGATTTCCAGCCCAGATCTCTACAAAAAATTGAAGAAAGATAATGACAATAAGGTAGATCAGAATTTTGTTGTTAGAAACCGTCTATTCGATATGTGGTTGGGCGACTGGGATAGACATGATGATCAATGGCGTTGGATAGAATATGATAAGAAAAATGATGTCAACCTCTACAAGCCGATTCCTAGAGACCGTGATCAGGTCTTCTTTGCTGGCGAAGGCTCGTTTAAAAAATTAGCTGCTTCTAAATGGTCTCAACCCGCACTAAAGGGTTTTGAAGAAGAGATCAGTTATACACCATCGTATGGATTCTACAGAATTAAATGGTTCGATCGCTACTTTATGACAGAGCCGTCACTTGATGACTGGTTAAAAGAGGCAAATGAATTAAAAGCTGCTTTAACCGATGAGGTGATTGAATCATCTATCAGATTATGGCCAGAAGAAATCTATAATTTAAGAGGTGAAGAGATCATCAGAAAACTTAAAAATCGAAGAGACAAATTCGATGTGTGGGCAGCTGATTACTTCAAATTCTTATCTAAAGAAGTTGATATTAGAGGTAGTGATAAAAGAGAGTACTTTTTGGTAGAAAGACTAGATGATGAAAACACGAAAGTCACCGTGTACAAAGTGACCAAAAAAGGAAAACGTGACAATATCATCTATCAAAGAACTTTCAATACATCCCTTACTGATGAAGTGAGGCTTTTTGGCTTTGCTGGAGAAGATGAATTTGAGATCAAAGGAAATACTAAGAAGGGCATTCTCGTCAGAATCATAGCTGGTGATGATGATGACAAAATCACCGATCTCAGTAGCGTGAGCACTGGAAAAAAGAAGACAATTGTCTATGATGAGATTTCCGGAACGGAATTGATTACCAGCAATGAAACGAAAGACCTCAGGTCAGATAGTGACCCAGACATCAATCGTTATAACATGGAGGAATTCGACTTTGACGTTAGAATGCCTCTCCTATCGTTCAACTTCAACCCTGATGATGGCCTCTTCTTAGGGGCTGGTTTTATGTTTAAAAAAGATGGTTTCAGAAAAGCACCTTTTGCTTCTCAACAGAGTTTTACCGCCAATTATGCCCTGGCTACCTCCTCTTACAATCTTGAGTATAGCGGAGAATTTATAGATACTTTCGGCAAGGCAGACTTTCTTTTGGACGCGAGTATCAAGGCACCAAATTTCGTAAACAACTTCTTTGGCCTAGGTAATGAATCCGTTTATGATGATGATCTTGAGCTGACTTTTTACAGAACCAGATTTCAAGAATTGACGGTTAGCCCGTCAGTCAACCTTAACCTTGGAACACATGCCAACCTCAACCTTGGAGCACATTACAGGGGTATAGAAATACAGCAGAGTTCTGATAGATTTATCAGTGATTTTACCAATAATGGCTTAAATCAGACAGGACTTTTTGACTCCAAGCAATATCTTGGTGGTAGTATCGGGCTCCATTTTGATACCAAAGACAATAACATAGTCCCCAAAAGGGGAATTACTTTTAATAGTGACATCAGCTATAACGCAGGACTCAATGACAACTCGAACAATAGTACCCAATGGAACACAGACCTTACTTTTAGGTGGGCCCTTGGTCCGTTTAGTCGAACTTCGATAGCCACAAGAGTAGGTTATCAAAGAAGTTTTGGCGAGTTCGAGTTCTTTCAAGCAAGTCAGCTAGATGGTTTTAACACCTTAAGGGGCTATAGACGATTTCGATTTGCTGGTGAAAGTAGTTTCTATCACCAATTGGATTTGAGAGTAGATCTTTTTGAATGGAACAACTACTTCTTACCTTCTAAAGTTGGGTTAATCTTGTTCAATGATATTGGCCGTGTGTGGTTAGACGGAGAAGACTCAGACACTTTACATCATGGATATGGTGGTGGGTTTTACATTACACCATTCGGTAGATTTGCCGTCAATGTATTGGTAGCAAAATCGGAAGAAGCCTTTGTGCCCTTGGTTAAGTTTGGATTCTATTTCTAATCTAGATCAGGAATTACCACTTTAAATGTAGTTCCTGTATTCACCTTAGACTCATAAGAGATGGTTCCTCCGTGCATTTCGACAAATTGCTTTACAATCACGAGGCCCAGTCCCGTACCTTCAATATCTCCGACATTTGAAGCCCTTGAGAAAGATTCGAAGAGACCTTCTTGATCCTTCTTAGGAATACCAATTCCAAAATCTTTGATGTGAATCTCAATCCAGTTTGCCTCGTAGTGAATGGTCACTACAGGGTCTTTTCCTCCTTGGGAATACTTCAATGCGTTATTAATCAGGTTAGACAGTACATGGCTAATCAACTGACTGTCCAATTTAACCTGTCGTTCTTCTCCCATCGTGTTAATGACGATACTTCTATCCTTAAACGAAACTGAGTTTTCTAATACCACCTGCTTTACAATGCCAGTCAAGGAGGTAATGTCTTTGTTTAATCGTGCTTTGCCAACATCCAGTCTACCCAGGGTAAAGACGTCTTTCAAAAGAGAATTTAAACGTTCCAGTTCGGTTCTAATTCTTAAAACATGCTTCGATAGTTTTGTATCAACCGGTTCTTGAGAACTATCTAAGTACATGCTTATCAGCTCATTACTAGATTGAATGGTAGTCAAAGGTGTTCTAAATTCATGCGATGCCATCGAAATGAAACTAGACTTTAGCTTATTCAATTGTCTCTCTTTCTCAATCACTTTCATGATTTCTGAAATATCACGCGTTGAGGTTTGAACATATTTAGTCCTTCCGTCTTCATTCAATACGGCTGAAAGAGAAACACCTACCCAAAGGAAATCTCCTGTTTTCTGCTTTAACCTAATTGAAGCAATGGTATCCTTTCTTGTGTTCTTGATGGTGTCAATAAAAGCGTCTTTAATTTTCTTTCTATCCTCAGGGTGAACCAATCCAACGAAGTCGTTAATGGCCATGGTTTCTTCGACCGTCAAGCCAACCATTCGGTAGCAGGAAGGAGACACAAAGGTGAGTTGACCAAACAAATCATGCAAGGCAATTACATCGCCAGAGTTTTCCGAAACTAACTTGTACTGCTCTTCCTGTTCCTTAAGCTTATCCTCTGTAACCTTTCGGTCAGTGATATCGGTCTTATTAGACCTTAGGTAAATAATGTTACCATCATCATCAAGAATTACTCCTCCAGTCGCTTTAATCCATCGCCATTCACCTGATTTATGCCTAAACCTAAAAGTGGCATTACTTTCCTTCGTTTTATTCTCAAGGGCTTCTCCCATGGAACTTGCAATCATCTTTAAATCATCAGGATGGATAAACTCTGCAGTATTTCTTCCAAGCATTTCCTCAGAATCGTAGCCCATAGTATCCTTAATGGAAGGTGAAACGAAGACATATTTTCCTGTAGGGTCCATCAGGGAAACGATGTCATTGGAGTTCTCCGTAATGAGCTTATACCTTTCTTGACTCTCCTTGAGTTTAGTCTGTGCCTCTATTCTATCGGTTACATTTCTCGTAGATGTTTGAATGTAAAGTGCCCTACCTGTTTCATCATCATATATAGCTCCAGCTATGGTTTCCAACCATTCAGTGGTAGCTCCTTTGCTATAAGCTTTATAAACGATTGAAGCCTTTTTCTCTTCTCCCTTAACTACTTTAATCAACTCATCACGGAGCAAAGATTGGTAATCCTCATGTATGAAATCCGATAGGCTAATATTTTTGAGCTCTTCGGGCGAATAACCTAAGACTTCTATTGAGGACGGACTAACAAACTCAAATTTACCTTCCGTATTGTGAAGGCAGATGCAATCACTCGAGTTCTGAGAAATCATTCTATATTTCTCTTCACTCTCCCTAAGTTTGGCTTGTGCTTCTTTAAGGGAAGTAATATTCGACAAAGAGCCTACCCCTCGCTGTGCATTACCCTTTTTATCATATAGAATACGCGCCTTAAATAGGGCCCATATTACGCGATTATCATTAGCCAAGAATCTAACCTCTAGGGTCATATCCTCAAGCTGTGTTGCAAAGGCTTCACTCAAAATTTTCCTAAAACCCTCTTTTTCCTCTTCGAGTAGATATTTCGTTATTAGCTCGTCATTCAGAGGGTTCAGCTCAGGTTCAAGGTCCATACCAGACCAAAACTGCGGTGATAAATAGGAGTACTTTGATTTGAAATCATATTCCCAAATAACATCATTAGTTCCCTCTACCGCTAATTGATAGCGTTCATTACTTTCTTGTATCTCTCGTTCCAGATTTTTACGAACTGTAACATCCTGAAGTATTGTGATGAAGCATTCTTGATTTTGAAAATCAAGAGGCATGGTAGATGCACTTACCCAAAAAGACTCTCCATTGTTATTCTTTAATAGAAGTTCATGATTTTGTACATGCCCTTCTTTCATTAGGTACTCTATGTAAGATCTCCTGCCTTCAAAATTCTGATAAAACTCTATGACCTTCTTACCTAGAAAGTCAGATGGTGTCATTTCGTAGGCCTTGAAGAGTACCTCGTTGGCAAAAATAATCTTACCTCCTTTTTGAGTTGAGATAAAAACTGGATCTGGCAATGCATCCACAATACTCTTGAGCCTTTGTTGGCTTAGTTCAAGATTTAAGCGTGACCTTCTGATACTATCAATATCAACGCTAATACCATCGAGTCTGACTGGCTTACCTTCTTCGAAAAGTACACTTACGCGGTCCCGAAAATACTTGTAATCAGTAGAGCCCCTTTTGATCCTATACGTATAACTGGCAGTCCCAATGCCCAGGGCATTAACAACCTCTTCTAGGACTCTATCACGATCTTCAGGGTGTATTAATTTTTGCCATTCTTCAATGGTTTTAGGGTAAGGCTTATAGCGCTTATCTCCCTTCAATTGTTGCAATGGATCATTGTGATAATGAATTTGGTAGGGCTCATTTGTCAAGCCAATTGACCAAACTGCTTCGCTAAGATTTGAAACAACAGACTGTAAATCTATCTCTCTTACCTTTGCATCTGCAAAATCGTTTAATGTATCTTTAAAAATGTTTTCCATCACATTGTTGCCTGCAGAGATATGAAATTCAGTATTTTTAAAATACTATTTTTATGGTATTACGCCAATTAAAATATTAATTTCAGATATTCACCTAAACTAAATTTACTGATATGGAACAACCATACAGCCAAAGTCCTCGGATCTTGATCGTTGAAGATGAACCATTTATTGCGGAAAATCTGCAGGAAATGTTAAGTATTTTCGGTTATGACGATACTGAATTAGCTAACTCGGCCAACCAAGCAATCAAGGCAATAAAGAGTTCAAGGCCAGATTTAGTACTCCTTGATGTTAAGATTAAAGGAGATCAAGACGGCATTGAACTTGGTTCGATCATTAAAGAACAGTACAAAGTACCTTTCGTGTACATCACCTCTTATTCAGACAAGGAAACCATTAACCGGGCAAAGCACACGCAGCCACTTGGCTTTATTGTAAAGCCCTTTACAAAGGATGATGTCTATGCTGCCATTGAGGTTGCACTTTTCAATAAAAATAGAGTTGCCGTTAGTTCTGGTGTAGACCGGTTAGCTGCCTCCAACCCCACTACCTACAGCAATGACTCCATATTTGTCAAAAAGAAGAGTTTATTAGAGAAGATAAAGTATGAAAACCTCCACTGGATTGAGGCGGATGGCAATCACATTACAATTCATGTGAATGATGGCAGGGACTACACCATCAGAAAGTCTTTAAAGGAAATTACTGATAAACTCCCTAAAGATAGATTCTTGAGAGTGCACAAGTCTTTCGTAGTCTTAGTAGACGCAGTCACAGCAATTGACACAAACTTTGTCTACTTGGGTGAGAAAAAGATTCCTATCGGAAGATCTTACTACAATGCTTTTACAGCCACACTGAACACAATCAGCGCTAGTTAATTTCTTCTGTAGTCAAAAAGTACTACAGGAGAATTGTTTCTTCCACGCTCACTCAATGTGAAATATCTAGTTCCATCGGTATGCCAAGCGATTGCTTCGCCCTGTGGTTCGACCGTATACTGTAGCCTCGAAGGTTCCGTACTGAGCAATTCTGAAATGCTTTCAGTCCCTGTTTTAGCCCAATGATAAACATTGAGATAGTTCTTGATGAGCACCTCGTTTCCATCAGCCGAGATGTCGGCAGCCGTTACCATGGTAAAAGGCAATACCCTCAAACGATCGGCTGTATCTAACTCCGTTAAGTTCTGAGGGAAAGGCAGAACATATAATATGACACTAGCTTCCCTTTTTGAAATGATATAAATATCACTTGTGGCCGGGTCGACCATTAAGGCCTCTGCATCCCTTGCATTACCGTCATCATAAATAAAATTGATCGTTTCAACGTCAGACAGTGTAGAATTAGCAGGAATATTAGCCACATTCAAATCAGGCTCAGCCACGCGATAGATACTATAACTATCTCTGACGGCTCTATTGTCTCCAATATCGGCAGCATACAAATAAGACTGATTTAAGACTGGTCCTGTTCCAATGGCCATATCTTCCCAATCAATATTCTGGGCACCGTCTAACATAAACCTTCCTGATTCTACCCCTGATGTTGTCATAAGGTAAAATAAGGGGTCACCTCCACTATCATTGTGAGACCAAAGATATTCGGGGTTTGATCGGCTGTATGCCAGACCTGAAGCTTCATCTAAATCAGGCAATTGGATCTCACCGAGTGAGCGCCTATTTGTAAATGCAGTACTAAAGTCTTGAGCGTCTTGCTGAGGATTAGTGTCTTCAACAGGCTCTTTACAACCATTTGCACAAAGCATAAAACAGAAAAATAGCGCTAGTATCTTTTTCATGATGTTACTCATTGAATTGACAGAAACTCTGTACATCATTCCTTCTATTAAACTGCTCTAATCAAAGTTTATTATGGTGGCTTATTTCAAACTTGCCCTAACCTTAGCAACTTTTGCCTTGGTTAAAGTAGACTCTGCCTTATTTCCCCAAGAGTTCATTACATAGTTCAGCACATCAGCAATGTCTTGATCGTCCAAACCACTAGCCGGCATCACTTGGTTATATTTTGCACCATTCACCTCAATTTCTCCACTCAAACCGTTTATCAAGTTCTCAATTGATCTATCAACATCCTCCATGAGATAGTCAGATTTAGCAAGTGGAGGAAAAACAGAAGGAATGCCTTGACCACTATTCATATGGCAAGCCATACACACTGCGTTATACGTATTTTTTCCTGCCTCCATACTCTTCTTTAAGGTAGTATCCTGATCCTTAAAACTGAAAGAGGCCATCATAATGCCTAGAAGAACTACTACTTGAACTATTTTTTTCATGACTATTTATGTTAATATGCTACTGTTGAATGCTTTGCTAAAATACTGATTTATCCATAGGCAAAAGAAGCGCTTGGGCTTACAGTTAGATTAAATCTCAATCTCTACCTGATTTCGTGTGAGATCTTCAAACACTTCTCTCTTTCTAATCAAGTGGGATTGTCCCTTGTAAATTAAGACTTCGGCTGGCTTCAGTCTAGAATTGTAGTTTGAAGCCATGCTAAAAGCATAGGCTCCTGCATTTTTAAAGGCAAGAATATCGCCTTCCTTCACCTCACCTAGTTTACGGTCAAGTCCGAAGGTATCAGTCTCACAGATGTAGCCGACTATCGTGTAAACTCGCTTTGTTCCTGTAGGATTGGAAAGGTTAATGATTTCGTGGTAGGAATCATACATCATCGGCCTGATCAGATGATTCATTCCTGAGTCAACCCCAGCAAAAACAGTGGCTGGAGTAGTTTTTACAACGTTAGTATTGACTAAAAAAACACCCGACTCACTCACTAAGAATTTTCCCGGTTCAAACCACATCTCAAGCTCTCTGCCATATTGTTGGCAGAAATCCTTAAAAGATGCACTGAGTTTTTTACCTAAGTCCTCAATATCTGTGGTGATGTCCCCTTCCTTATAGGCTACTTTAAAACCACTTCCAAAGTCTATGAATTGTAAGTTTTCAAAATTCTTAGCCGTATCAAATAAGATATCGGCCGCTCTCAAAAATACCTCTGAATCGAGAATATCTGAACCTGTATGCATGTGCAAACCGACAACATTGAGGTCATAGGTTTTCACCACCCGAAGAATGTGCGTAAGCTGATAAATTGAAATTCCAAACTTGGAATCAGCGTGACCGGTAGATATTTTCTTATTTCCACCGGCCATTATATGCGGGTTTAATCGGATACACACCGGCACCGAACCATGAAATTCATGGCCGAATTGTTCGAGTAGGGAGATATTATCGAGGTTGATCATCACACCAATCTCTACTGCTTCTTTAATTTCACTAAAAGAAACGCAGTTAGGTGTGTACAGAATTTCATTCGGTTCAAACCCCGCTCTGAGTCCTAGCCTTACTTCCTGAATAGATACACAATCCAACTCAGAACCATAGTTTTTCAAAAGCTTGAGAATAGAAATATTGGTGAGCGATTTGGTAGCATATTTAATCTTTAGCTTAACTCCGCCAAAAGCATTGTTTAATCGATCAAATTGTGCGCGAATTTTATCGGCATCATAAACATACAGAGGCGTGCCATATTCGCTGGCCAAGTCGATCAAATCAACACCCTGTACCTTATATCTGTCATTCTCTAAAAGCATGGTCAATAAATTGAAGGCCAAATATAAGGGCTATTAATAAAAAAAGAGGAAGCCTTCTGACAACTTCCTCTTCTCTTCAAAAATGATTAGCAAATACTATTCTATAATTACCCTTTTGGTGAGGGCCTTGTTGTTTTGAATCACCTTCATAATGTAGACTCCTTTCCGTTCATCGCTTAAGTCTACACGGAAGTCATACCTACCTTCTTTCGGTATTCCTGTTCGGTTGTAAACTTCATTGCCATCTGGGTCTATAATGGATATTTGAATGGCATTATCACTGCCTGTTTCAAGTTCAACATCAAATCTTCCGTCACTCGGGTTTGGGTAAAAATTAATATCTCTGAGCTCAAGGCCTTCCATCTCATCTGTTCCCACTGCCGCTTTGTCTTCCTCGTTTGCAGACCGGACAAACACTTTGACTCTTGAAATTACCTTAATATCATCATCGTCACTATTGAATCTAAAAGTGCTAAAGGCATCATCATCCATATCACCGAAATCAAAATCGAACATCATGTTGCTAAACTTGTCTTTCAAAGCACTACGTAACGAGTCCATATCACTCATTTCTTCCCCATTGAAAAAGAAACGTCCATTATCGTTCTTGAAATTAAAGCGCTGGATTAATGAGTCCATATCCATGAAATCATCAGCATCAAAACCAAATGAAAATGCATTGGGACCAAAGCCCTGCATCATACCTTTTAGTCTACTTCGCATGGAATCTATATCCATTCCAAAATCGAAATCATCATCCCAAAAACTCTGGCCTGGCCCATTATGGAAGAAGAATTTCGGCTGAGCACCCCGTCCTGTTCCAAAACCAAATGAGTCTACATTAATCCCATACTTTTCTAAGTCCGGATCATTCTGCATGTCCTCATGTGAATCATATGTTTTCTCAAAGGTGGTTTCATCATCGCCTTTTTTGATAATCACTTTCAACGTTACTTTACCGTCCTCAGTATTTGAGATTGAAACTGACTGGCTTTCTCTGACATTTGCACTTTGTCCTATAGCAGTTTGATATATTCCTCCCGAAAGCACAAACACTAGCCCTAGTAGACCCGCTATCTTTTTTAGTTGTTTTGACCAATTCATATTTGAAATCCTTTAAACTATTGATACAAACTTATTTACATCTACTGCAAAAGGATGTTAAAGGGTGGTTAAACGATGTTAATAATTGTTAACCATGCACCGCTAGGGGTAGAATTAAAGTACTTTTGAAGCATGACGCGTATGCGAATTCGTTGGTTAATTGGTTTACTGAGCTGTGCCCTCCTTGGATTGGTGGCTTTTCAGTACTATTGGATTACCGAGGTGAACAAGGTAAATAACGAACGCTTTAATCAAAACGTGAACGAGGCCTTAAACGAGGTTATCCAAAGGCTGGCTATCGAAAATGACATTAGCTTCCTTCAAAGAGGCATGAGCGCAAACGATCGCCCTAGGCCTAGAAGGAATACACCAAAAGACTCCCTTGGTATTTTGGTAAGCAATCAGGAGAACATGCCGGAAGGAGAAATTCCTCCGTCAGAGGAATTCATGAAGGGATCTTTCCAGCTAGTTGATGAAACGACTGGTCAAGTTGTTTTTGAGTTTGGTTTTGAATCATTAATGCAGCAAAATCCAGCGTTTAATTCTCAGGCAAGGCAAATTGAAATGGAACGCCAAATGAACAGGCGGGTTCAAATGCTCAAAGAAAGCTGGTTCAATCATTTACTCGGAAGCAACAATCTATTCTCCAGAGTAAACCCAGAAATACTCGACACCCTACTTGCCGAAGAGCTAACCAACCGTGGCCTTGATATTCCTTATGATTACGGTATTCTACATCAACCAACTAATGAAATGATGCTACTCGTTAACGAGAGTATAGACGCGGAGGAGAGCATCAAAAAATCTGATCTCAGGGTTAATCTCTTTCCCACTGACTTAAATCAGAAGGAATTTTATCTCAGCATTGATTTTCCAGATAAGAAAAAGTACTTAATGAGTCAGGCTGTTATACCGCTTTCAGCATCTGGCCTCCTCTTAATCATTGTGATTGCTTGCTTTGCCTATGCCATCATGGTTATTCTTAGGCAGAAGAAGCTGTCAGAAATTAAGAATGACTTTGTGAACAACATGACGCATGAGTTCAAAACACCTATTGCCACTGTATCATTGGCCACAGAGGCCTTACAAGATGATGACATTAAGGGTAACAAGGCTTTTGTAGATCGTTATGTGCAAGTAATCAGAGATGAAAATAAGCGTTTAGGTTTGCAGGTTGAAAAAGTACTTCAGATTGCTAGTCTTGACAAGAAGGACTTTAAACTGAAGCTAGAGAAAACTAACCTGCATGAAATCATAGAAAAAGCTTTAGTGAACATCAACATACTAGTGGAGAAAAGAGGCGGGCAAATCACCAGTCAATTATTGGCGTCTAACTCTTTACTAGAGGCAGACAAAGTTCACCTAACAAATATCATTTACAACCTATTAGACAACGCCAACAAATACTCTCCCGAGGCTCCTGAAATTCATATTAGGACCGACAACATTTCGACCGGAATTATCCTGAAAATTTCTGATAAAGGAATTGGTATGTCTAAAGAATCAATTGAAAAAATATTTGATAAATTCTACCGAGTTTCCACGGGCAACGTCCATGATGTGAAAGGCTTTGGACTAGGACTATCGTATGTGAAAAACATTGTAGAGATGCATCGCGGCACAGTCAATGTGAAAAGTGAAGTTGGACAAGGAAGCACATTTAAAATCTATTTACCTTTTAACAATGGCTAGTTTCAAATTATTACTCGTAGAAGACGATCCAAATCTAGGACAAATCCTTAATGAATATTTAATACTCAAGGGATATGAAACTAGGCTATGCCGAGATGGTGAAGAAGGTCTAAACGCCTTTAAAAGTGAGTCTTTTGACCTTTGCCTTTTTGATGTCATGCTACCTAAGAAGGATGGTTTCTCAATGGCTAAAGAGATTCGTAGGAACGATTCGGTTACACCCATTATGTTTCTTACGGCCAAGTCGATGAAGGAAGATACCATTGAAGGTTTTAAGATCGGAGGCGATGACTATATCACCAAGCCTTTCAGTATGGAAGAACTCTTGCTAAGAATACAGGCCATACTCAGAAGAACAGGTGAAAAGAATCCTCAATTCTCAGATCAAAAAGACTTTGACTTTGGCTCATTTCACTTTGACTATGACAAACAATTACTCATAGAAAATAAGAATCAGACTAAGCTTACTTCTAAGGAGTCAGAACTTTTAAGACTACTGTGTCTTCATATAAATCAACCGCTAGACCGCTCCACTGCCTTAAAAATGATTTGGCGAGACGACAGCTATTTTAACGCCAGAAGCATGGACGTCTACATTGCAAAGCTCAGGAAGCACTTAAAAGTTGACCCAACTGTACAAATAATGACGTTGCATGGCTCAGGATTTAAGCTCATTACTGATGCACAACCGGAATAACGCGCAATGACTTTTTTTGTTATACTCATTAAGGTTTTGTATTTTCATAGGCTTCGGTTATAACAATAATTTAAACCTGACTTTCCGCTCAGGAAATTAAATTTTACTAGTTTTAGCCTCTTTCAATCTTCTAGAGACATTTATGATTCAGATTATACCATCTATATCCATCATTGACGGAAAACTTACCAGACTTAAGCAGGGTGACTATACTAGTGAAAAAGTATATAAGAACAGTCCGGTTGATATAGCTAGGCAATTTGAAGAATATGGTATTCAAAAAATACACATTGTTGACCTAGACGGTGCTAGGAAAGGCAGCCCAGTAAACTATCATATTCTCGAATCAATTGCAGGCTACACTAATCTGAAAATTGATTTTAGCGGAGGAATATCCACTGACGGAGATATTAGTAAGGCTTACGAATATGGTGCCACATCAATTACAGCAGCATCAATTGCGGTAGATAGAAAAGAACTATTCTCTTCATGGATGCTCTCATATGGCCGTGAAAAAATCACGCTAGGTGCGGATGTCAAAAAAGGTAAAATAGCCATCCGAGGATGGCAAAAAAATACTAGGACCGAACTTGACGACCACATAGACTATTTCTACATGCGCGGTATTAAGTATGTCAAATGCTCAGATGTAGAAAAAGATGGCATTCAAGAAGGACCCAATTTTGAGCTCTACGAAAGACTGGTAAGGAAATTCCCAAATATCTTTTTTCAGGCCAGTGGTGGAGTACGCTCTGTAGATGACATAAAGCAACTGGAAGACATCGGGGTAAAAGGGGTGATTTTCGGACGTGCTTACTATGAAGGCAACCTTACACTCAAGGATATTGAAGGTCTCGTCAAATAGTTTGCTAGAAAGTATAACTCAACTTTAAACTAATATTTCTTCCTAAATCATCTGCGTAGTATCTAAAACGATTTAGGTAATCTCTATAGCTATTATTCAACAGGTTGTCGATAGACATGAAAACGTTTAGCTTATTCTCATTTTGAAATAATAAGTCAAATCCCCCACTCAAATTAAAGTTTACATACCCTTCAGGTGGTGCAATAAAATCAAAGATGCTTGGGTCACTTGCAAACAAATCTTGATCATTATCATTTGCCTCCAAAACCTCTTCAATAGAAACTACCCTTGGTGCGTTGCGCTGACGGTTCACCGCTCTAAACCCTGCTGAAATGAATGGTTTTAGCAACCTGCCCTCACTAAAGTTATACACAACTGATCCTTCCAATTGACTGGTAGGTATATTGATCAGCGGGCTATTCAATTTCCTGTCTTCAGCTCGAATCAAGGATAATTTGGTATTCATTGTCCATCGATCTGAAAAAATGTACTCTAGGTCTGTATCAAGCCCATACAGCACGGCATCAGTCTGCTGATACCTAAAAACTGGGAAGGCTCCACGTATTGTTAATTCTACACTTTCTGGTCTCAAATAAATATAGTCCGTGATCAGGTTATAGTAGGCCGAAACACTCAGCTTCATACGGTCAGTATATTTTTCTAGACTATTAATCCACTTAATAGACTTCTCTGAAACCAATTGGTCATTACCTTCTTCTATGGCTGCGGCACCGTGATGAAGTCCTTCACTATATAATTCATTCACATGTGGTGCTCTCCAAGCAGTGCCCACATTAGACCTTAAAGTCCAATCGCTATTTAGGAAAAAAACTGCCCCTGCCGAACCGGTTAAGTTATTGAAGTCAAACTCTGGCCGCTCAAGGTTATTATTCTCATCAAACCTTTTGACTAAGTAGTGACGGAAGTCATAGCGAGCACCAAACTCAAGTTCATACTTAGGTCTAATAAAGCGACCGATCAAGTGCGCTCCTGCTGTCCAATTATCAAAATTAGGAATCAAAGGCCGAATACCTGTCTCGGGACTATTCTCGTTCGTTTGATATAAAAAACTAGCACCAACATCCCACTTCCAACTTCCCCTGGCGCTCATATCCAAATCAACATCCAAAGTGTGGGTAATTAAATCTAAAGACAAAGCAGGAATTTCAGAACGTCCCGCCCTTCTAACATCAAACTCTTTTCTTTGATTATGCTGAAGTCCATATTGCAAAGAAAAATCACCAAGGTCATTCAACTCAATGTGACCATTGGCCTTAAGTAACTGATGCCTTACATCTTGAAATGGGTTATTGATGTCGTAGCTAAAATCTTCAATAAATAGGGGCCTATCGCTGTCAATCGCAATTGCTAAATCCGTAAGGTTACCAATATGTGCACTTCTTAATACACCAAGTTCAGCATCAAAACTGCTGAAGAATACTTCTAAACCCACATCATCCTTGTGGTAACCCAAACCCATTGAAAAGTTCTGTTCTTTCGTTCCCGTATTGGTAAGCCTATAGTCAGCAGCCTGTGCATCACCACCTCTCTTAAACGTTCCTTGCACACGCCATCCGAAACCATCCAGTCCCTTTATACCACCTTCAAAAAGAGCAGAAGAGGCATACAATTGACTATTGGAAGCTCCTAGCACATTAACCTTACCCGCAAACGAATTAGTACTTGGTAATTCGGCAGGGTTTACCAATATCACACCACCGATGGCATCAGAGCCATATTTTACAGCTGCAGCACCTTTAATAAGTTTTAAATTATTGGCGACAAAGGGATCGATTTCTGGTGCATGCTCTTGCCCCCACTTTTGGCCTTCTTGACGAATTCCATTATTCAGAATGAGTATGCGATTGCTATGCAATCCGTGAATGACAGGTTTAGCAATAGTAGGTCCAGTCTGAAGCATGTTAACACCGCTGATCTCTGTGAGCGCCTCTCCCAAAGAGGCCCCAGCCGAACGCGTCAAAGCTTCAGCGTTCACTTCACTTCGTTGAACTGTCACGATTTCAGCTACTTTCTCTTCTTCAATAGTAATTTCACCGAGATTCTTAACATCGACTAAGAGCTTGATTTGAAGCTCGTTTTTACCTCTTGATAAAACATATGTTTTCTCGAAAGTTTGAAAGCCAATAAATCTAACAATCACCTTTACTCGTTCTTCACAAAGGCTTGATACTTCAAAAATACCATTGGCCTTACTGACCAATGCTTGCTTATTATTACCACTCTCGACTTCAATCGTGGCAAAAGGTACTGGCTCCCCGTTTTCGGAAGAGACGACTGTTCCTTTCAAATCAAAAACGCAATCAGTCTGAGCTTGCGCAACACCGATCCAAAGTAAGAATGCCAGAACAAAAA
Organism: uncultured Roseivirgaceae bacterium; assembly: GCA_964352205.1. Classification (GTDB taxonomy): domain Bacteria; phylum Bacteroidota; class Bacteroidia; order Cytophagales; family Cyclobacteriaceae; genus Roseivirga. The sequence goes on along the minus strand of CAYGQO010000001.1, from coordinate 1,075,476 downwards.
AAGAAAAGCCCCTGATCATGGGGCAAAAGTATACGTTTTTGCAACAGTATTGCAACCGATAATTATGAACGGAAAATAAGTGCTAGTTAATTACCGTCTACGTGTTTAAACTTGTAGAAGAGGTAATAGAAAATATTGAAAGAAACATCGGACTTGGCATCCTTCACTTTCGATTTTTCAGAAGAATTGTTCGGAACGACTAGCAGCTTTGGCACTTCTCTCTTAATAAGCACAGGTCTCTCAGAGATAACCTCATCAGCACTATTGCCGAAAGCTTGGTTTACAGGTTCTAATTTTTCGCTATCTACTGGAATCTGCGTACCTGTGGAATCAGAGCCAATAATAACCTCTGAACTCTCCTCAGCTCCGCCTTCTTGAGCTTGTGCATTTTCATTTGAAAAACACAATCCAATGACACAAGTGACTACCAATACTGTGACCTTTTTCAGCATAGTTTAATCGTTAAAGGGCCATAAAAATAACAAAATTTTGTAACTAGCTTAACATCAGAGCGACAAATTTACACTTCATTCATCAATTTCTTTTTTGAACAGGCCTATGAATACCATCACTTGGCAAGATTTCGAAAGGGTTTCTCTCAGAATCGGAACCATTATAAAAGCGGAAGAATATCCTGAAGCACATCGCCCAGCATATATCATTCATGTAGATTTAGGTGATGAGTTGGGCGTAAAGAAATCAAGCGCTCAAGTGACAAAACACTATAAAACATCTGATTTAATAGGTAAACAGGTAGTATGTGTTACTAACTTCCCTCCAAAACAAATTGGAAAGGTTAGGTCTGAAGTATTAGTCACTGGTTTTCCAGATGAAAATGGAGATGTAGTGCTTTGTACTCCTGACGCCCCAGTTTCAAACGGTGTTAGACTCTTTTAATCTTTGGGCTTAACACAGAATAAAGTTCAAGAGGTATTTCAATGACTAGGCCTATAAAGATGCGATTGGAACTAAAGAAAGGTATCAACAACAGCTACCTTATTGATGACACCTATGATAACGACCTTGCTAGGCTCACTAAGGCGCTAGACTTCATGGATCAGCAACAGCACATGAACAAAAGGTCTTTGATACTCTCTGATTTCACCCAAAACAAGGCCAATGACCAAGTATATCTAGCACTGAACGCACTGCTCTTAGAAAGAAATATTAATAAGCTCATTGCTATTGGACCGAAGCTTTCGGCCAACAGAGAGCACTTAAGTGTAGAGACTGAATTTTTCGAAAATACCGATGCTTTTTTAAAATCTCCGGCACTGAGAAGTTTCAAAGAAGAGCTGATTCTTATCAAAGGTGCAACGAAATTTAGCTTTGAGAGAATATCGAAGGCGCTATCAGATAAGGGGCACAAAACTATTTTAGAAGTCAACCTAGATGCCATCACGCACAACTTAAACTTCTATAAATCCCTGCTTAAATCCGAGACTAAAATCATGGTGGTCGTAAAGGCCATGGCATATGGCACGGGTAGTACTGAAATCAGTAGATTACTGGAGTTTCATAAGATGGATTACCTGACCGTGGCATATACCGATGAAGGGGTACGGCTGAGACAAGACGGTATAAAGCTGCCTATTATGGTCATGAATGCATCACTTGACGATCCTCTCAACTTAATACAATATGATTTAGAGCCGGAAATATATAGTCAAGAACAATTAGAAACATTTTTGGGTGCTTATCGCCTAGTGGACAAGGTCTTGCCAGCACATCTTATTCTTAATACTGGAATGAACAGGCTCGGCTTCAATGGGAGCGATCTGGAGCAGTTAATACATACGTTGGACAACAACCCGCACATTCATGTAAAAAGTATTTTTACTCATTTAGCTGCTTCGGAAGATCAAGCACAAGAAGATTTTACGAGAAACCAAGTAATGCTTTTTAGAAAGTATGCCCATGGTATTGAAAGTGTTCTAAGTCATAAGCCAATAAGGCATATTTTGAATTCAGGAGGTATTGTGCGACACAACAATTTCCAAGAAGATATGGTAAGGTTGGGCATTGGCCTACACGGAATAGAAGTGAGTACTACACATGCCGATAAACTTCAAAAGCCCGCTACGCTAAAAACAGTAATCTCGCAAAAGAGACAAGTAAGTACAGGAGAAACTATTGGTTATGGCCGAAAGGGCAAAGCCGAAAAAGATATGACCATCGCCACAATTGCGATTGGCTATGCAGACGGTTTTCTAAGACATTTTGGAAACGGGAATGCCTACGTTACAATCAATGGTAAAGCAGCGAGAACTATTGGCAACATTTGCATGGACATGTCGATGGTTGATATTTCAGGTTTAGAAGCCGAAGTTGGAGATGAGGTGATAATTTTTGGGAGCAACCCAACTGTCAATCAACTGGCTGAATGGGGCGATACCATTTCCTATGAGGTTTTGACCAATGTGAGTAGTAGGGTCAAACGCGTTTTCTATTCTGAATGATTAACCTCCACAACCGATATTCCTTTTCAATGAAACATCTTTGGGAAATCCGCCAAAGTCAAAACTGTCTTCGTCCAGCACTTCATTTTCCTTGGACTCTTTCTTTTTAGTTGCCTTCTCAGGGCTCGACTTCTTAATAGACTTCTTTTTCTTTTCGGTCATGGTTTTATAACCTTAAATTAGTTCAATTGATTCAAATTTGAACGATTTGATCTGGATAAGAAACCAATTCCAACCCGTAGATAATTCGCCACTGATTCTCTTCAGAATCATTTTTGGGCTCCTCATTTTTGCTGAGAGCCTTGGCGCCATATTAACTGGCTGGGTCAGAAGAGTACTCATTGAACCTGAATTCAACTTTACCATAATTGGTTTTGAATGGCTACAAGCGCCTGATGGTTACGCCATGTATATCCATTTTTCACTCATGGCCATTTGTGGTTTGATGGTGATGCTAGGCTTTTACTATCGGATTGGTATTGCAACTTTTACCATCCTTTGGACAATGGTGTATATGATGCAAAAGTCTGCGTATAACAACCATTACTACTTCTTGATTTTGCTTTGCCTTTTCATGCTCATCGTGCCGGCACATGCCTACGCATCCATGGACGCCAAAAGAAAAAATTCCATTGTCTCTACTACCTGCCCACGCTGGAGTATCAACATTTTCATATTACAGATGTGGATCGTCTTTACCTTCGCTGCGATTCATAAACTATACCCAGGCTGGGTTAACGGTGATTTCATCTCCCTTAGCTTTTTAGGTAAAAGTTACTATTGGCTGATTGGAGACCTTCTTCAAAATGCTTGGCTTCAACAGGCTGTTATCTTTGGAGGAATCGCTTTCGATGGACTGGTGATCTATTTCCTCCTATATCGTAAAACACGGATTGGAGCCTTTATTGTCTCCCTCATTTTCCACCTTTTTAATTCTGTCGTTTTCCAAATTGGCATATTTCCTTATCTGATGATTGGCTTGTGCGTATTTTTCTTCAATCCTGAATCGGTACGAAAGCTATTTTTCAAAAAGAAACCGGTCATTAATCTTGATTCCTTAACGATACCCCGACTGAGCCTCGGGAGGTTTTCTCTGGCATTTGTGTTTATCTGTTACTTCATTTTACAGCTTTACCTCCCACTTAGACATCACCTGTACAAAGGAGACGTATTCTACACCGAAGAGGGCCACCGACTTGCTTGGCGGATGATGCTTCGCTATAAAACAGGCAACCTGACTTACCATATTAGATCGACTGAAAGTGATTCTAGCTGGGTGGTAAAACCCAATGAATTTCTTACAGTAAAACAGTCTGGCGCCATAGTAGGAAAACCAGACATGATCTGGCAATTTGCGAAGTATCTTGATCGTCATTACAAGTCGACTGGAGTAGGTGATGTAGAAGTTCGCGCAGAGGCCTTTACTCGGCTTAACAACGGACCTACGGTTAAGTTAATCGATGATCAAGTTGATCTCACTGAAGTGCCGTGGGAGCCGTTAAAACACTCCGATTGGATACTCAGTCCTGACAAATAATAAGTATCACTTTGTAAAGCCAAACTTGGCGACTAAATTGCGCTCTTTATAATTAATCTAAATAAAGATTGAGGAATCTAACCCATCTCAAAATCCGCGAAAAAGGGATTATAAAAGGTTTTACTGACGAAGTACTGTCAGTTAAACTAATGGAAATGGGCTGCCTACCAGGGGCCGAAATCTCTTTGGAACTGATTGCCCCACTTGGCGATCCTATTGCCATAGAAGTAGCGGGCTATCAACTTTCACTTCGAAAAATAGAAGCTTCGAGCATTCTTCTTGAAGAAGCCTGAAATGTCAACAAAGAAAGACCTCAAAATAGCACTTGTAGGAAACCCAAATTCTGGGAAAACGACCCTATTCAACTTACTTACAGGTTTAAATCAACGTACAGGAAACTTCCCCGGTGTTACCGTTGACAAGAAGTCAGGGACTATGAAGCTGCCTAACGGCAAAACGGCCGAGTTGATTGACCTACCGGGCACTTACAGTATTTACCCAAAAACAATCGATGAACAGATTGTTGAGGAGGTGTTGTTAGACAAGGATCACGATCAATATCCAGACGTGATCGTAGTAGTGGCTGATGCTTCTAACCTCAAGCGTAACCTCTTATTATTCACTCAGATTAGAGACCTGAGCATTCCTATAGTTTTGGTGCTCAATATGATGGATGTTGCGGAGCGCAGGCAACTCAAAATCGATTTAAGAGGATTGTCAATAGACCTTGGGGTAAAAATAATTCCAACCAATTCCCATACGGGTGCTGGTGTAGAAGCGCTAAGAAACGTGTTAACACAACCGTTAGTTCAGTCTAAAAAGCCCTTCTACCAAGTAAAGAGCTTGGCTGATCAAACCATTGAAGACATTAAAGCCGAATTTGGGCTAGAAGAAGACTATCGTGCTTATCAATATGCTCAGCAAAATGTTAGGCTCAAATTTCTGAGCGATCAGGAGAAGGATAGAATTGAAGCCATAAAAAAAGAAAATGGCTTCTATGATGTGCCTACCCAATCGCAAGAAACACTCGGCCGCTATGCCTTAATCTCGGATATAGTAGATCGAAACATTAAAAAATCTAGCGACTCAAGTAAGTCGACACTTTCTCAAAGAATCGACCGAATTACGACACACAAAGTATTCGGTTACCTTATTTTCTTAGCCCTGTTAATGCTCATCTTTCAAGCCATATTCGCATGGGCGGAAGGGCCAATGGACTTAATCGAAGGCTCACTAGCCAGCTTTAGTGATTGGGTTAAAATGACACTTCCTGATGGCGTCATTAATGACCTGATTACAGATGGTATCATAGCTGGCCTTGCTGGCGTTTTGGTTTTCATACCTCAGATCGCCATCCTGTTTGGCTTTATTTCTCTTTTAGAAGAATCTGGCTATATGTCTCGTGCTGTGTTCTTAATGGATCGGGTAATGAGAAACTTTGGTCTAAACGGAAAGAGTGTAGTCCCCCTTGTTTCGGGAATGGCTTGCGCAATTCCGGCTATTATGGCTACCCGTAATATAGACAGCTGGAAGGATCGCCTCATTACAATTTTCGTCACCCCATTCATGAGCTGTTCCGCTCGGCTGCCTGTCTATACACTGCTCATTGCCTTAGTTGTGCCTGACGACTACGTCTTCGGTATTTTTAACCTCAAAGGTTTAGTCTTAACTGCACTCTATTTACTAGGCTTCTTTGCAGCGATACTATCTGCGTGGGCAATGAAATTTATTCTGAAGAGTAAGCAAAAGGGCTATTTCATTATGGAGTTGCCGGGGTATAAAATTCCGCAATGGAAAAATGTAGGCCTTACCATTTTCGAAAAATCTAAAACCTTCGTATTAGAAGCCGGTAAGGTAATTATTGCCATTTCCATCCTCTTATGGGTTTTGGCCTCTTATGGCTTTGGAGACAAATTCAAAAATGCCGAGACTTATGTAAAACAAGAGCTACCAATTAGTGCTACCGAAGCTGAGCTGGAAATCGCCATAAATGCCTATAAGCTCGAGCATTCTGTCATTGGCTCATTTGGAAAGTTCATTGAACCCACAATAGAACCACTGGGCTACGATTGGAAAATTGGCATTGCGCTGATCACATCATTTGCTGCGCGCGAGGTTTTTGTGGGTACTATGTCTACCATCTATAGCATTGGTGCGGAAGACGATGATGAACTGACCATCAAAGAGAAACTAAGTAAAGAGATTAACCCAAAAACTGGTAAACCCATGTACACGATGGCACTGGGCTTTTCACTGATGGTTTTTTATGCTTTTGCCATGCAATGTATGAGTACAGTAGCGGTAGTTTACAGAGAGACTAAAGGGTGGAAATGGCCAATCATTCAGGTAGTGTATATGACAGCAGTCGCCTACATTTCGGCCTTTATTACTTACCAGATCTTCTCTTAGTCTGGTTTATAATTTAAGGGGAGCCAATCAGAGAGAGAGCCCCAAACCCACCAACCTGCAAAAAGCACATCTCTTGGACTTTTAAAACGGCCCGGATAAGAAATTTGAGTATCGGGGTTGATGAAAAAGATGATGGACTTTTGGAATAATTCAACTTCGGTAGCGTCTACCCCAAAGTCTTGATAACTGTAAAGGCTTTGAATATTTGTAAGGGCAATTGAGGTACGCACCTTCTTATCAGTATACTTATAATTACCTCCTTTAGACGTGCTGCGATAGATTTTCTTATACTTAGCGTCCTCGAACTCACCTTTATAGGTCACTTCAACATCATGATTGGCATGAAGCTTATAGATATACTCATCACTAGTTTTCGTCACGGTTAGGATTTCTTCAATTGGTGGTGGATTAAGAGGCGTAGTAAATCCATAAGTAATAGAATCATACTGAACAATATTGAGTTCAAAACCTTCCTCTTCCAATGAATTGGAAATTGCTGCGTTTAGAAAGTGTTGAGGAGACCCGTTATAAGCAACCTCTCTGGCGCTTTCCCATCGTGAATAAACTCTTCGAGACTTTGTCTCAAGTTCTTTGAACCTAGCGTTTCCAATATTCAGCTTGAGACCATTCTCATATTTAAACTCCTCAAGCAAATATTCGATACGAAAACCGAGGGCTCTATTTTCGATAAAAAGAATATCATCTGCAGTAACTACATAATTGTCTAGTGAGTCAATTACCTCAAAATTGAGTACTTCGGGATTGACAATTCTACACTTTTTAGCATTATCTGAGCTCCCTAAAAAATCAACTTCGAATCTCTTTCGGAGCTTTCTTTCATCTCTTGTTACGCGTTTTTTGCGGGCCTTCCCAATTACCTGAATGCTTTCAAGCACCTTAGGGTCTACTTCCAATTCAACCACATAAGTGGATGAGCTTAGATCTTTTTTACCATCAAAAGGAATTTTCTTAGACTTGTAGCCTAGGTAAGAAACAACAAGGTTAAAGCCAATATTAGGTATGTCCGTTATCTCAAACTCACCATTCAAGTCAGTGTAGACACCCAACATGCTGCGTTCAATGAATACATTGGCATAAGCAAGGGGTGAATCAGAACCTAGCATAACAACCCTTCCTTTAATCTTACGCTCGCTAAACTGTTGTTTAAGGATAATGACGGTTCCATTGACTTCTCTAAAGTATAGGTTCACTTTTGAGAGTACCTCCGTCAGAATTGTACGGACTGAGGTTTCTGAGTATGTTTCTGAAATCTTTACATCACGGGGAATGAGACTACTATTGTAGGAAAAATTTACGGCCGATAACCTGTCTATTTGACGCAAAACAGCGGGAATAGAGGCCCCGTTAAACTCTACACTAACAAGTTCATCAAGAACTGTAACAGCCTGGTTTTGTGCGGATAGTTGATAGGATAGAAAAAGTACAATAGAAACTAAAAAGCTCCTGACCATGCACCAATTTAATTAGCACATGCCTTTCCTTCTAATTTTATCTTGTTTTCTTTAGTGCGAATGACTTTTAATTGACTGCCTACGAAAGTACTTTTCAACAAATCAAAGACTTCGTCCAAAGGCTTATTTTCATAAGTGGCAGTTAATGGGCAGTTTAATAAGGCATCGCTGTAGTCGATTTCTACCCAGTAAGTTTCTTCTAAACTCTTTATCACCTTATCGAAAGGAGTATCTTCAAAAACAAGTTTCCTTGTCCACCATGCAGCATAATTCTGGTTTTCTAGCAAGTCTTTTTCAATCGATTTCCCATCGGTCGAAAGTTTTGCTTTTTCACCAGCGTTTAGTATTTCAGCTTTTATTTCTTCTTCGGCTGAAGAAAACTTTACGGTGCCTTCAGCCACATTAAGTTCAACATCTTTTCCAGGATATGCCTTCACGTCAAAACTAGTTCCAAGTACTTCTACTTTTCCATTGTTTGCCTCAATGATAAATGGTAAGCTTTCATTCCGTTCCACATCAAAATTGGCACCGCCCTTTAATATTATGTTTCTATGGGCTTCTCCAAAACCTTTTGCGTATGCGAGCTCAGAGTTAGCATTTAGCTTTACTACTGTCCCGTCAGGCAGGCTCACTTCTTTCATTTCGGAACCTGTCGCTACTTCTGTCAAAGTAGAAACGCCAACTAAACCGTTTACGCTATCTCTAGCCGTGTCAGACAAGAAATAACCAGCCGTTAATACAATCAGTAAAGTCGCAGCAATTTTTAAGAGGGTATACCTAGGCTTACGTTCCAAAGGAACAATTCGAGCGGGCGACTTTGTCTCTTTGGCAACAGCCTTCCAGGCCTTTGCTTGATCAAAAGACATAGTAGTCTCAGGACTGCTCTCAGCCCATACATTGAGATATTCTTCGAACTCAACTTGTAATGATTCGTCATCAACAAGTTGACCTTCAAAACTAATTCTCTCTTCTTCACTTAACTCATTAGCCAAATACTTGGCCATCAGCTCTTCCATCACCTATTTTTTTCTATTCATAAACTTAACAACCAACCCCATAGACACCCCTACATGAAAGTGATAATCGGCAGAAAAAAGACTAAATAATCCTTTAAACTAGCTCTCAACAACTTTAGGGCCTTTCCCATGTGTACTTCAACTGTTTTTTTCGAGATACCGAGCTCATCGGCAATCTCATGATACTTCATTCCCTCTTCTCTGCTTAATCTAAAAACGCGCTGACATTGAGGAGGCAAATCGCTTAAAGCCTCATCTATTCGCTTCTGCAATTCAAAATCAGGCTGATGACTAACAAACTCTCTTTGTATTTCTACAATTCGATCTTGCTTCTTAGATACAAAGCTGGAGACCACTTTACGGTGTTTGATATAATTCAATGCCGTATTGTATGCTGCTCGGAAGACGTAAGATTTAAAACTTATGTCTGAGCGAATCATCGATCGCTTTTCCCATAAGTTCACAAATGTGGCCTGCACAATCTCTTCTGTAGTATCACTGTCACGAATAATTCTGATGACATACCTACAAGTAGGTTGATAATACATATTAAAAAGTTTTTCAAAAGCAGCATTATCGCCTTTTGCAAAGGCTTCTAGCAACTCACTCTCTTCTATTGCCACAGACTATATTTTCAGTAGACGCCCAAGATATAAAGAAATTCCAAATTGAAAGAATGTATCAATTTGCTAGCTTAGCGCACTTTGAAATCCATAGTTGCATTTATCCGTATGCACATGGAACAAACACCATATTCATTGAAAGAGACAATCCAAAATACTTACGAAAAAAGACAAGCTCAATTTACCAAAGAGGCGTCTGAAGCTAAAAGCAGCTACACTTCCTTATCATGGGCAAGGGTCATCCTATTTGTGGCGGCTATCATAGGCATTGTTATGCTGGTCAATGACAAAAAAGGAGAAGCTGCTGGTGCTGTGCTAATCATGGCAATTGTGATTTACCTGGTGTTGCTCAAGGCGCATGCAACACTTCGCTTTAAGTTAAGGCAGTCGGCTGCCATGGAGCAAATTAATACGGATGAGGTAAAACGACTCCATAGTGATTTCAGTGGATTCAATGATGGAAAAAAGTATTACCAAGCCAGCCACCCCTATCACGAAGACCTAGATGTTTTTGGCAAACACTCTGTATTTCAATTGATCAACCGAACATCAACTTTCATTGGTGAAAAAATGCTCGCCAAATGGTTAGGCGAAAGCGCTGACACAAAAGAGATCGTTGATCGGCAGGAAAGCGTAAAAGAGCTGACACCTGACATTGACTTCAGACAAAATTTCCAAGCCTACGGAATGGTTGAAGACAGCACTGAAATTGATCATCAACCCTTGCTCGACTGGTTAAAAGAAGATGACAAGGTCAAGAATTTAGGCTTCTATAAAATCGTAATGGCTATAATGCCTTTGGCGACTGTAACCACAATTGTATTGAGTAGCATGGGCTATATGCAATCTGGTGTACCCATTCTGCTAGGCTTTATCAATATCATAATCTTAGGAGGCCTTTTTAACAAAGTCCAATACATTAGTAAAAAAACCGAACAAGGTTATAAATCGCTCAGCGCACTTCGATTCCATATTGACATGATCGAAAAGAGCGACTTTAAAAGTGCAAAACTAAAGGCCTTGAAGTCGACCATTGAGCATGACACGACCAAAGCATCAAAGATCATTAAGGACCTTCAATTGGTGCTTGATAACCTTCAAAGCAGAACGAATATGCTCTACATCATATTCGATATCCTGTTGCTACTCGATCTGTTTTGGTACATCCGTGCCAGTGCTTGGAAAGAACAAAATCATGCAGATATCGCAAAATGGTTCGACACGATTGGCGAGTTAGATGCCCTTATTAGTATGGCGGGTTTGGCGTATTCGAACCCTGATTTCTCATACCCAAAAATAAGCGAAGATCATTTCGATATTCAAGCAACTGGCCTTGGCCATCCACTGATCAAATCGAAAAACAGAGTCACCAACAATTTTGAATTTCATGGTAAGGGTGGCATTTGTTTGATCACTGGCTCTAACATGAGTGGCAAGAGTACCTTCTTGAGAACAGTTGGGGTCAATTGTACATTAGGTTTAATAGGTGCTCCAGTTTGCGCCAAAGAAATGACGGTGAGTGACCTCAGGATATTTACGAGCATGAGAAGCCAAGACGATTTGGAAGAAAATGTATCGTCTTTCTACGCAGAACTCAAAAGACTTAAGCAACTACTGGCCTATATTGATGGCAAGACTCCTGTGCTTTTTATGATTGATGAAGTGCTGAAGGGCACCAACTCTGAAGATAGACACAAAGGAGCGCTGGCACTCATAAAGCAATTAAACTCAGCCTATGCTTTTGGCTTTGTATCTACACACGATATTGAATTGGGCAACATTACCAATGAATTGAAAGGTGTGAAAAACTACAGCTTTAATAGCGAGATCATTGGTGATGAAATCAAATTTGATTATACACTGACTCCAGGCATTTGCAAGAGTTTTAACGCCACTAAGCTGATGCAAAAAATGGGAATTGAGATTCCTGAATGACCAATCACTGAGGGCTTATAGTCAATTCATAAATTGACATAATTAATTACCTTTGGCCTTTGCTAGAGATACCTTATGTCATTCGATCCTAACCTCAAAATTGGTGTACTCGGTGGCGGTCAGCTTGGCCGCATGATGATCCAGTCAGCCATAGATTTTAACTTAGATATTCACGTCATCGATCCAGATGCTAATGCGCCTTGCAAAAGCATTGCGACTACTTTCCAAGTAGGGGCTTTAACAGATTACGATGCGGTCTATAACTTTGGAAAAGACAAGGACCTAATCACAATTGAAATTGAGAATGTTAACACCAAAGCTTTAGCGCAGCTAGCAGCTGAAGGCAAAAAGGTTTTTCCTCAACCCCACATCATTGAGCTGATTCAAAATAAGCTACATCAGAAGCAATTCTATCAAGAACATGGCATTCCAACTGCTGAATTCATTGAAGTCAGTGGCAAATCGGAAGTAGCGAGTCACAAAGACTTTCTTCCCTTTGTTAACAAGCTGGCCACAGGCGGTTATGACGGCCGTGGCGTTCAGATGATCAAAGATGAGCAGGCCATGGATAAAGCCTTCGAGGCACATGGCTTCATTGAAAAATTGGTCGACTACGACAAAGAGCTATCGGTTATCGTGTCCCGTAACGAGGCTGGTGAAATCAAAACCTTTCCTACCGTAGAGATGGTTTTCCACCCTGAGCACAACCTTGTTGAGTACTTGTTCTCCCCTGCCGAAATTGACAGCGAAGTAGAAGCAGAGGCTCAAACCTTGGCCAAAGAATTGATACAAAAGCTGGACATGGTCGGATTACTTGCCATTGAAATGTTTTTGACCAAAGACGGAAAGCTTCTCGTCAACGAAATTGCTCCACGAACGCACAACAGTGGACATCAATCCATCGAAGGAAATGTAACCTCTCAATTTGAGCAGCACTTAAGGGCGATCTTAAACTGGCCACTGGGCGACACTAGCCTTGTATTACCTTCCGCTATGCTGAACGTATTGGGTGAGGCTGACTTCACGGGAGAAGCCATTTACCAGGGCATGGACGAAGTGTTAGCCACAGATGGTGTACATATTCATTTGTATGGCAAAAAACTCACTAAGCCCTTCCGAAAGATGGGCCACATTACCATTACAGATACGGATACCAATCGATTAAAGGAAAAAGTTAACTTCGTAAAATCACAGCTAAAAGTAAAAGCATGAGCCAACCAGTTGTAGGAATTATCATGGGTAGTCAATCTGATCTTCGTGTAATGCGCGAAGCAGCTACTGTTTTAGAAGAATTAGGCATTGCCTTTGAGTTGACGATAGTATCTGCTCACCGAACTCCTGAACGCATGTTTCAGTACGCTCAGAACGCCAGAAGCAAAGGCCTAAAAACCATCATTGCTGGTGCTGGTGGTGCTGCTCATCTTCCTGGAATGGTTGCTTCATTGACTACACTACCTGTGATTGGTGTTCCAGTAAAATCAAGTAATTCTATTGATGGTTGGGATTCTGTGCTTTCAATTCTTCAAATGCCTGGTGGCGTACCAGTTGCGACTGTTGCCCTTGATGGCGCTAAGAATGCAGGAATTCTAGCAGCTCAGATAATTGGAAGCTTTGATGATACCATCGCTGAAAACCTACAGCAGTACAAAGCTGAAATGAGACTTAAAGTCGAAAACAGCATTCATCAAGTAGCCGAAAACGGCTGGAAGGCCTAAATCTCAAACTCAGGTTCTTTCGAACCGAAATGAAAATCAAACCAATATTCATACTGGCTGTATTCTAACGCATCGGAAACCGTGCCTGATGCTGTCTCTAGCGTTAACATATTATACTCAGAGATTGACTTTCGTATGCCGATTGCTTGGTTAAAAGGGAGTCTCGATACTTGAATGTATTGAGTGCCTTGATTGATGTGTGGGTTTACTTTTGCCATTGCTCCACAAAAATGGCAGATTCAAAAGACGTTTTGGAACATAGAGATTTATCGATTTATTACCCTTTTCGCTCCAATATTAAGTGTTAGTGAATTCGTGTTTTAGGGTGTAACAAGTCTCTATGAAATGGCGTCTAAAGGTAGTCTCAGCGAGGCGCCAAGCCTAGTGGTGACTACTCAAAAGAAATCAAAATCACCCCTGAATCCGTCATTCTGATGGCGAGGAACGAGGAAGACAGCATCCGTCTGTTCGGAGCGCCAATGTCAGGAATCAACGGACTTCTCTGCTATTAAAAACGGATTGCCGCGTCAAGAATTATTGCTTCGCATAATTCCTCTCCTCGCAATGGCAGGTTAAGGAGAAGCACTCACTGCAAGTGAGCGCTAGGAGATACCCCTCACTAATTCGCCATCACCATTGTTCATTCCTCCTACAAATGTCAATCACTTCCAGCTCCGACAAGGAGATCTTAATCAAATAATGGTCCGTATAAAGATGGAAACGGAATACTGTCAGGTATACATATGCGAAATTGTCATCTTTCACAGATCTATAAACATTTATGTTCAACCCTCTCCTTCTTAGTTTAGATGATCGCCTAATTAATTTTGTCTGATGAAATTCAATCTCTAATTGATTTGAGACTTCGGGCTTAGTACTAAGCCTAAACTCTTCAAAAGAACCATCATCCGAAAAACAGTCATAAAAAGAGCCTGATATTTTGGCGCTGGGATTGGCAAAGCCGGAAAAAAAAGCCTTTTCACCTTTAATATAATTATCGTCAAAAACATTTTGCAAGAAATGGTCGAATGCAATCTGTTCATAGCTCGTTTTAGTCTGATGAAGTTCTTGAGGGTAGATGAATGATAAGAGTATAAGAATATGAGCTATCATTCTAATTACCTCCCTTTTTCTTCTTCTTCAACAGCCCTTTTAGGGCACCCTTGGCTTTCTCTTTGACACTTTCGAGCTTGCTGTCTACGCTGTCTTTTTTAAGGCCCAACTTTCCAGCTGCAAGGGTTGCTAAGGAATCTTTTTGAGCCTTTAGCAAGGTATCAGCTTTTGCTTTTAGCGAATCCTTTTGGGCGGCTAATACCTTGTTTGCTGAATCTTTGGCAACAGCCACCTTGCTCTCGATTTCTTCTTTGACTTCCTCTTTCTTCTCTTCAACCTTTGCCTCAACAGTGGCCGTCACAACATTCTTAACAGAATTGTCATCTGCAGAGGCTATTGACTTGAGTGAAAATTCCGGCTTCGAGAAAAGCCCTCCCATACCAATATTTAATATTAGATTATCGCCTGTCAAACTTTGGCTGCTACCCGTCAATGAAGACACCAACGAATTCAATTGCGTGCCTACTTTTCCGGCAGGTACATTCATTTTTAAGAGGTAATCCACCGTGCCGTCAATGCCGGTGCTTCCGGCAATCGTAGTTTGGTAATCACCAAGTTTAATATCGAAAGGTTTGATAAACAATCGGCCGTTTTTGATCTCCGCCTGCATTTTAATTTTATCAAGTGTCGCTGTTGAAACCTTAGCTAATTTTGTCACAGAACTCAAACCAGCCATTAGATCTGATTCCCCAAGGCTGGCTTGGAGTATCTGTATTAATCCACCGCCTGTAAGCGATGCATAATCAGGCATCATGTCAGCGCCTAGGGCACCATTGATGTTAAAGTCTGTTGAGAACAGTCCTGTCATTTTCTCAGTAACGGGTGCTAGTTTTTGCACCATGTCTAAGGACTGAAAAGAAGAAGGGATTGAAATTTCCTTGGCGCCAATCTTAAAATCGAATGTCGGTTGTTCTGGTTTGCTATTGTACTCGCCTGTCAAACCAACGGTACCATTCATTGCCTTAAAGCCTGAATCGTTCAGCTTAACAATTCCGTCTTTGACCACCAGTTTACCCTGCATATCATTCATCTGAAGTTTATTGTACGTTACCTTACCTACTGTCGCATTCATATTGAATTGGACGTTCTCAGGAATTCTCACGACTTCCATAGGCTCCGAAGCAGTTTCTTCTTCCGTTTCAGGCTCCTCCTCAGAAGCATCCTCAGATTCAGTCATCCACTCGCTGATGATCAGTTGATCTGCTTGGGCAGTAAGTGATCCTTTAAGGATCTCATTATTTAAGGCAAAGCCCAAGTAGTTGGTAATTTCACCTGCCAAGGTGTAACTCGTAGAACCCGCTGTACCAGCAACATCAGTAAGACTCATCTTATCGTTTGTGAAAGAGGCTACCGCTTTGCTAATGGTTATCGGCTTGTCGATCGCATCGCCTTTATAATCAAAATTCGTCAAGGTTAGATTTCCTTTCGTAGGCATACGAGAATAGCGTTTCGCCTCTAGGTCACTCATCTTCCCTTTACTCGATAGATTAGTTGATATCTGACCTTTCAAAGCCATGCCTTCCATAGGATAGAGCTTCATCAACTTCTCTAAGTCTAAGTTTCCTTCGACATTTACATCCCACTCAAAGTTCTCTGGGTTGAGTAATGTCATTGACCCTTTGAAGGGTTGACCATCAAGCTCCATCGCCAAATTGCTTACCTCAATCCGTGTATCCTTCAGCTTACCAGTTTGGTTGGCGACTTGGGCCTTAATCACAAAGTTCTCAATCGGGCTTGGAATATCAGGTGTTTTTATTCTTCCCTCGGTCAGGTTAACATTCAAGTCTAGTTTAGGTATGATATTATTAATGCTATCATAAACCCCATTTGCCGAGGCATCTAGGTTCAACGTTCCGCTCAATTCGTAGCCTTCCATTGGGAAGTAGTTCATCAATTCACTCAGAATCAATTTGCCCTTTACGCTCGCATCCATGCGGAAGTCTTTCAGATTTTCCACTACCAATTTGGCGTCAAGAGGGTTAGCTCCCATTTCAAGGTGTAGTTGGCTTAAATCGATGCGTGTATCTTCTATCACTCCTGTTTTATTCTCAACAGAGAGGTTCATTTGCACATTCTTGATCGCATCTGGCAAGTCAGGGTATTGAAAAAGACCATCGTTTACCTTTAGGTCTAAACCAAAGGCTGGCATCGAGTTCTCGTTGTATTCGCCCGTCACATTTCCTGAGAAGCTCAGTGTTCCTTCGGACTTTAAATCTTCAAAAGATTCGGTAAATACACCTGGAACTAAAGAAAGTAACTGCTTGAACTCAGAGCGTGGTGCCTTGAATTTGAGGTCCATCCCAAAGCCATCTTCTAATAGAGAGAAGTAGCCATCCACTGCCAGTGGAAATGAGTTGATACTGATCTCGTTCTCTTTGAATGTGTATTTCGAATTAGGAAGGTCCATAGAAAGTACCACATCTAAATCGACAGATTTATTAGTCACGTAATCCGTTCCATCATAGTTCATGTCGACCAAGTCAAGCGACCCTGTACTGATTAGGTCAAAGATATCTGCTTCGAAATCTCCCGATCCTTCGACATTGATATTCGCCATTTGCATAAAGTAGGCGATAGACTGATCGTAGTACACAAAGTCACCATCTTCAATGCTGAAAGATTGGAGGCCAAAACTTACAGCTGCTCCCTCTTCTTCTCCTTCAGTTGTTTCCACCGTGATCTCTTCTGAAGCTTTTGCGATGTCGTAATTTGCTGTGCCATCCACAAGTGTAATGATGGTGAAACTGGGTTTGGTTAGGTTGATCGACTTCAAGCTGATGGTTTCACCAAAAAGTACTTCGTTCAAATCGATAGACGCACTAAGGTTACCAACGCTCATAAGGGTGTCGCCTTCGAAAAGGCCTTTACCAGTAATTCCCATGTCCGAAAGGCTCAGGGTGAAATCAGGAAAGTTCTTGATCAGGCTTAGGCTCACGTCTCCAAAGTAGAGTTCGGCTTCGGTACTTTTTTCAAATTCGCTGATGACCAATTCCTTGATCTTGTCCATAAAAAAGACCGGAATCAGGAGTATGGCAATGATCAGCACGCCAAGAAATACCAAGAATATTTTCCCTACTTTCTTCATGAGACAAGTGTTTTAACGAAAAACGAAGGTAACCAATAATAAAGTGTGAGTGAGTCAAAGAAAGGATTCTTCAACAAGATTTAACATTAGTCTTCTTGCTTCAAAGACCGAATTTTTTTCGGTCCCCACCAGAGCCAGATGCCCGATGCGATCAAGAGCAATACACCAACGCCTAAGAAATTCATAGAAAACAGCTTAAAGAAATCTGAAATGATAGAACCATCGTGCAAGCTTTCAATCCAATCAGAATGTCTTTTGGCTACAGAGAGTACGGCTAGATTAGTAGCATCTACTTGGACCTCCCAAGAGCCCGTATCGAAGATTACCTTGGCAATACCTTTTGTTGGTCTGTATTCGATTCTGTCAATATTACTTCCATCTAAACCAAGGGAATCTACGGCTTGTGTTGCCACTTGTGCTAAGTATTCGACTGGTTGGTATTGATCATAAGCGGTTTGTAGTCCCTTTTGGGTAGGTGGTTGAAGTAAATCAACATTCTTTTTCCAGCCTAGCAGAATACCAGTAATAGCACTGATAACTAACAATATGGATATAGTTAGTCCGAGATATCTGTGAATCTTTCGGTAACCTCTAATCGACTTGGCAATTGACCTTATTCGCATTGGGATATATCAGGCCGCAATAAGTGTAAAAATGAATTTCATAGCAAGGACAAACTATATGTTATCCTAATGTTACGTAAGTAGGAACAATCCTGTTACTCAAAGCTACTTAGTCGCGTTTAATTGACATTATTTGTTTTAATGTTAACTTAATGTTACCTTAGGTTTATCGAAACTTTACATAAAGCATACAAATAGCTTATCTCAGAAGTTTAATGAAAGGCATAAGAATCATATCGTTCTTACTTATTTTCGGCATATCAAGCATATGCGTAGGACGTACCTATGATCAGGAACCATCCGTTTCAGAAACCACTGAACACCCCATTAGTCAATTTATTATTAGTGAGAAAATACTAGCCACCGATTCAGAAGGGGCTGTTTTCGAAAAAAAATACGATCAGATTATCAAACAGCTAGAACGTATCCGAATTCGTAAAAAGAATGATGCTACTTTTTTGAGATCAATCTTTTATCGTGTTCATAAAAAGAGCCTCGTAGACTACAGTAAAATGGCCACTATGGACGAAACACTAAAGACTGGTGCGTTCGGTTGTCTTACAGGAACGGCTCTTTATGCACTCATATTAGACCATTTCGGATTTAAGTATGACATCATTGAATTAACCAATCATGTTTATGTCAGAGTGGTGGTTGACAACAGGCTAATGGTCATGGAATCAACACTACCAGAGGAGGGTTTAATCAATCTGAGTAGAGAATTAAGAGCTAGTGCGGAACATGATGGCCTCGATCCACGTAATATAGGAACGCTCACTACAGTAGGCGATGGAAGTGTGGACGAATGGAATTTAGTGAATGGTTTTAATAAAATAACCCTAGGTGAGCTATCAGGGCTTCAGTACTTCAACGAATCAGTTCGGCTCTACACAGAAAAAAAATATATCACAGCGATGGACATGATTAATGAGGCTTATGCTCGTTATCCATCCCAGAGAAATGAAAAGCTTATGCAATTAGTTATAAACAAAATATTGAAATACGATTTGATTAAGGAGGAGGTTAAGAACAAATACTTAACGCAATATGTGAAGCTAGTCAAGCGTCAAAAACTTAGTCAAACCAAATAGACTTACCTAATACAATTCTATTATCTGAAACTCTACTCTTCTATTGAAAGCCCGACCCACTCGGGTCCTGTTCGAAGCAATCGGCACTTTTTCTCCCACCCATTTTATCCTGAGTCTATCAGGGTCTATTCCTAAGGTAGTTACTCCCTTCTTCACCGCTTGTACACGCCTTCGGGAAAGGTCTATGTTATATTGGTCTGTGCCATAAGAGTCCGTATGACCTGTTAGCTCAACGATGGCATCAGGGTAATCATTCATAAATTCAACCAGGGTTCGTATCTCTGTCCACGACTCCTTCTTGAGTATAGCCAAGTCAAAATCAAAGAAGACATTGCGAATAATAAAGTACTGCTTTGGCGCAGCGCGCACAATTTGAGGTTGTGCGTCTAAAGTCGGGGCTTGAATACCACTCAGTATCGCGTTGGGACTCAGATCGGGCAATCCTAATTCTCTTCTTTGCGCATTCAATACTTCGAAGGTATCTCTCTTTAATTCAGGAAGGGCTAGGGTAATTGCCACCGCTCTTACTACGTCTTCTGGCACCTCAATTGGCTGGCCGGCCTCCAGCTGAGTACTATCTAGGTCAAGCCTATCTAGGTTGACTGCATAAATATTCAAATCAGATACATCCAATAAGTCAATGGTCGATCCTACTGGGATAAAACCAGGAATTACTGCTTTGTAACTGTAAATTTCATCTGCTGGTAATTCAATACAATAATTACCTGCCAAGTCTGTCCTCACACGCCCGACTTCTACTCCGTCTCTTAACCTAGAAAAAACCACTTCCGAGTCGAGTGGTTCGCGTGTATCAGGATCGACAATTTTACCACATAAAGTCACTAACCTCAGTTGTCTAGTAACCAGTGGAAGGGTGAGTGAATGAATATCAAGGTTGTTTCCTTCTACCTCTCTACAGAAATAGCCAAATGAGCCATCCTTCGGCAAAAACAAGAACATATCATCTTCTTCCGAATTAATAACTGGGCCAAGGTTTTCAGGCTCGGTCCAACTCTGCCAAGAGTTATCCAGCCTTCGTGTCATGAACAGGTCTTTGCGGCCATAGCCACTATGTCCGTTAGAAGAGAATATTAAGGTTTTCTTATCCGGCATCAGAAATGGGCCTTCTTCTTCACCAGCAGTATTCAGCGTTTCTCCCATGTGAATAGGCTCTGTCCAAAGTCCGTCACGCTGCAAAAAGCTTACATACAAATCGCGTAATCCTTCGGTGCCACGGCCTTCTTCGGAGATAATAAGGACTTCGCTATCTGTGGTTAACCAGAAGTTCACATTTTCATGGACGTTAAGGTCATTGTAGATCCTCATGTTTTGCGGATAAGTCCATGTCGTTTTGTTAAGTCTTCTACTTTTTGAAATTCCGTAATTCATACGGCCAGACAGGTACTCATTTCCCAATACAATGTATTCTTCATCTTCTTGAAGAAAGCCACTGATAAAATTGGGGTCAAGATTATTTAATGGCTCACCGATGTTAAGCCCAAGGCTCCAATCTTGGGTGATATTGTCAAAATCCGAATACCAAATGTCTTCAAGGTCATCCAAACCACCCACATTTTCAGCATGCCCTCTCCGACTGTAATACAAGGTCTTACCGTCTCTGGTTAATAGAGGCTTAATCTCTCGCTTATCACTATTGATCAAATCATTTAGCCTATATACCTGCAGCTTAGTATTAATATCAGGCATTAAATTGATTCTGGCTTCTATCGGTTCTTTGTCATTGGAAACACCTATGCAATCAATGTCAGAAAACCCATCAATAGCCGTACCGTCCATTACTATTTTTAGCGACTTAACATTGTAGGCTGTTTTCTCAATAAATATTCTAAAAAGTCTCCACTGCTCTCTTATAGGACCAGGCTGCTGCTCGAAAACTAAGAACTCTTTTCCATCAGGGTCGTAAGCATATACTTTGGAAATCGAACCAGGATTGTAGGTCTCACCAATGGCAATTTGCTCTATTGGCATAGGCATATCGAACTCTACCTTGATGTATTCAGTGGTATTGGGCTTGTACGGTCGCCATGCATTAGGATTGTCACCTCCACTCGGTAAAATATTTGGCTTAAAAAGTGCTTGACGGGCAGAGTGACCAAGCTCGGTGAACTCTGAAGAAACCTCAGCCACCCTTGTAGCCCATTGCACAGTGGTTTGTGCGAATGACCCAAATGTTAAAAAGACTAAGAAAAGTAGAGTAAAATATTGCTTCATAGGTGAAGCGTTCAGCTAAACGCAATTCAATAATAATTAAAAATCCGCATTTCAGGTACTTCTATTTGACGTTTGAGGCAAAACTATGCTAATCGTGTGATTTTCGGTTAAATATAAGATAACCAAACGACAACATCAGCCCAAATTGCACATTGTTATTTTCTATGTAGTTGAGCCTAAGAGATAAGGGGCCGGCCAAGGTAGAATATATCAGTGCTGTCATACCCTGAAATGATGTTCTTTTAAAGCCGTTTACAACCTCAGCGTTTTGGTTTAACCCTGGGGTAATGCTTTTAAATGGGCTAAATGCATAGAGTTCAAAACGAAAGTCTAGTTTTCTTCTAATGTGCAGCACATGCCTCATACCAAGTGATAAATAGCCTTGGACCATAAAATCTTCTAAAAAATAGGTTTGTGAATCGAAAAGTGGCCTAAATGAAGGCAGGTATAGTAGTGTGCCTTGGTAGTTTTCAAAAGGTTTTAAGCTAGAGTATTCTCCTTCGAACATCCACCCAAAAGTGTAGCGAGGAGATACTTCTTTGAACTCTTCAAAACCTAATTTCAGCGAAAACCAATTTCTACCCTCAGAGATCTGTCGCAGATTATTGGGATTATAAAGAACAGAAGTCGTACCTGAGCTATAATCTGAAGAACCATTCAAGTATTTTATGGAAGAGTAAAACCTAGTCCCCACTGTCGGGAACTGCTTTTTATTCAGGCTATTCCTTTCATAGGCCAACTCAGTCTTAAATGAAGTGAGTTCAATTACATCTAGAATGTCGTTTGATGAAATAACCGATTGGTTAGAGTACTCGTCAGTATTTCGAATTAGGCTTGTCGTTAAGGTAAGCACGCTTCTCTGACCAAGGCCTAAGCCCATAGTTGCCCCCAGTTTTCGGTCAATGCGGTTGATTAAAACCGGCTCCACTGATTTGTCCAATATATCTTCAGTACTGAGATAATCCCAATGATTGAAGGTGAAGGCCGGTTCTACAAAAAACCGATTTTTCGGATTTATATTGAAGCGAGAAGCCAAATGCACTCCTTCATAAAAGCGACCCGTTGATAGCCTAACCTTATAAGTATTGAGCTTTTTTCTAAAGGAATTAAGTGTCATTCCTATTTGGAGGGTACTCACTTGCCGCGTTGAGAGATTACCTCCAGCGTCTAAGGAAAGGGCTCTTTTCGCTGTGGGCTTTAAATAAAGCTCAAGGATGTAATATCCTCCTTCTTGATCATAGCCAAAATTAGGGTAGATGTTTTTAAAATAAGGCTCAGAAACCAACTGAAAATAAGCCTTGCGTACCTCATCAATTGATTTCAAACCTTCATCAAAGTCTATGAGTTTTTCAATGAACCCTTGCTGCGATGTATCAAACCCTGTTAGTGCCAGTGCCCCAAAACTGTAAGGTTTAAATTTCTTCTTAAACGCAGTCCTTTTATCCTCAACAGATGCTGCTATTACTCGATTAGACAACTTGCCTTTAAGGTCTGTGACACTCTTTTGGCCGGCCTCATAACCTGCTCGAATAAAGATGTCTACTTTGTCAAAATCCAAAGCACTCATTTCAACGACATCCGGCTCTATATAGACATTATCTTCCCCCAACATGGTTGAATCTGATTTATCCAAAAACAGAAAAAGTAGTGCATCACTGATAAGATCCTCGTCTTTTCCGAAAGGATAAGACTTACTCTTTTTGGAAGATACATTAGACCCAATGATTAAATCTGGCGCAAAGTCCTTTTCCATGATATCAACAGGAAAGTTGTTATAAATGCCACCGTCAAAAAGATATTGGTTCTGATACTTTATGGGCCTGTAAAAGAAGGGCACAGCCATGGAGGCTCTTACAGCTTGCATAATGGAACCGTTAGCAAGGGATACGGTCTCTTGCGTAAACACATCTGCTGCTACGGATCTAAAGGGTATTAAAAGCTTATCAAAATTAAAGTCTACGCTCTGTGCGGCTTGGGTCAAAAACTCATTCAGTACGAAATTAATAACAATATCATTGGCCAATGGCGTGTTAATTGTCGGCCCCGCATTAGGACTGAGTAAGAGGTCTAGTGACAGCCATGAGGCATTATCTTCAGCCTTAGTGTAGTTGTATTGGTATTTCTCAGTGGAAGTTCCATTCATCCAATCTTGAAAAGAGGGATCACGTACTAAGGCCTCAATCTCCTCTGGGCTGTAACCTGCGGCATAAAAAGCACCTATGACGGCACCCATAGAAGTTCCAACAATATAATCTATCGGGATTTCATTTTCCTCAAGTGCCTTAAGTACCCCTATGTGGGCAATGCCCTTTGCACCACCACCGCTCAAAACCACACCGACACTTTGTCCCAGAAGACTGGATGCCGTTAAAATGGTTATCAAAAGCGTAGTCAGAAGTCTCATTTAATCGAATAAACGAAAAAAAGCAGGACGAACGCCCTGCTTTACAATATGTTTTCTTTAAGCTTATTCCTTACTGGCAGAAATTGTCTTATCTGACCAAGTATTTGGAATATCGTCTAGTCTTTTGTTCGTCAATTCCATTGCGACTTCGAACTTCAGTAATTCATCTGCCTTAAGTGGCTTTTCGGCTGGGAGTTTCTCCTTTAAGAAGTCTACTTGCTTTCCTCGTTTCCAAAATCTAAAACAGAGGTGTGGGCCTGTGGTATATCCTGTGTTCCCTACATAACCTATGATATCTCCTTTTCTTACACGTTGACCATTCTTAAACTTGCCAAACTTACTCATGTGCAAGTAGCCAGTTGTATAAGTGCCATTGTGCTTGATTTTAACATAGTTGCCATTTGGCTTGGTGAAACCTCGAGCGACAATAATACCATCACCAGCTGCCTTAATAGGGGTACCTATACCTGCAGCAAAGTCAGTTCCTAAATGAGCCTGTCTACGACCATACATTTTCAAATACCTACTCGGATTGTAACGTGACGATATTCTGGAAAACTCAACTGGATACCTTAAAAAAGCCTTTTGAACACTTTCACCTTTCTCGTCAAAGAAATCAATACCCTCTCCATCATCATAGTTATACGCCATGTAGGAGTTTTTCATATGATTAAACTCCGCACCAATGATATTGCCAATGCCCACAGACTGACCCTGAACTATTCTGTCCTCATAAATAATTTTAAACCAGTCTCCTTTTCTCAACATTTTTGGGTCTATCTGCCAACCAAAAACATCGGCCATAGCACTTACCAAAGCTGCAGAACCACCTTCGGCACGGATGGAGTGATCGAGGGTCTCGGTGATAACTCCGGCCATTGTACGCTCTACGATTTCTACTTTACGTTCTTCCAAGAAAACGCCAAGTGAGTCTGTTAACTGATAGATGACATACTCTAGATCACTAGGTTCGTAAACAAAATAAGATGCCTTTTTCTTGTTGAGGGAATCAGTGTTATAAAACACCGTATATCTTTTCTTTGGTATAAAATTTCTCACACTGAACACTTGCTTAGAAATCTTGTCCATGGTGAAGATGTCCTGCCTGCTGATTCCAAAAGGGAGAACAATATCAGCAAAAGTCTGATTGCGCTTAATCTGACCCTCTTCCATTTCAAAAAGCTCTACTGGAATCCCAAACTTGAATAGAGGTTCTGGTGCCTCAAAGGTTTCTTCTGAAAGCTCGTCAGGAAACACCTCATTCTCGTCAATATCCATGGAGGGCTTGGTGACGAAATAAATCGTGACAACGATGGCCAGAAGACATACCGACAGTAGTGCGGCTAAGCGTTTGTTCATAAACTAATTTTTGCCTTTAAACGCGAAAATAACACTTTTTGGATGCAATTCCGTGAAAAAAAATTTGAAGCACCTATTTGGAGGCTTTTAGCCTGAGGCTATTCAGTACCACACTCAAAGATGAAAAAGCCATGGCGGCTCCAGCAATCATTGGATTTAACATAAAACCATTCACTGGAATTAACACTCCTGCGGCAATAGGAATAGCAATAATATTGTAAACAAAAGCCCAAAAAAGGTTCTGTTTCATTGTACTCACAGTTTGACCAGAGATTTTAATCAAAGCGCCAATCTTCCCTAAGTCACCAGACATTAAGGTGACATCGGCACTCTCAATAGCAATATCGGTTCCCGTGCTCATGGCAATACTCAAATCGGCTTGCGCCAGGGCCGGTGCATCGTTTATACCATCCCCAGCAAAACCAACAGCTTCCATTTTTTGGGCTTGAGCAATAATCTCTGCTTTATCGGCAGGCATTAAGCCCCACTTATATTGATCAATGCCTACCTCATAGGCAACGCTCGCTACAGCCGCTTCGTGATCACCAGAAAGAATTTCAATCGCCAGCCCCCTTTTTTGAAGATCGGAAATGATGTGCCTTGAGTCGCTTTTCAATGTATCCTTCAGGCCAAAGCAGGCTTTGAGCTCTTCATTTTTCCAGAAGAGTACTATGGAAAGTCCCTTTTTTTGGAATGAAGAAACAAACTTGAGTTGCTCCTGAGATAGCCTTTTTGCGTGGGAGTGATCCATTCCAGACACCTCAAATAAGGCGTCTTCAATGCTAGTGCTTAGACCAACACCTGGTAAGGTATCGACTCTGGACATCTGGAATGGGAATAATCTGTAAGAGTGATTCAGGTAGTCAACAATCGCTGTTGCAATAGGGTGGTTAGAACTTGATTCAAGACCATTTAGAATACTCAAAAGCTCTAGTTTTTCGTCATCAGGAAAAAAGAGTTCTGCTTCGGTGACTTCTAGTTTACCTTTTGAAATTGTACCTGTCTTATCCAAAAAGAGTCTTTTTACTTGTTTCGCTTTTTCCAAAGCGATGGCATTCTTAATCAAGATACCTTTGGAGGCAGCCTTACCAATACCTACCATTAGAGCCGTTGGCGTGGCTAAACCTAAGGCACATGGACAAGCAATAATCAAGACGTTGAAGGTGTTGATAAATGCCAAAGTAAGTGAGCGCTCTGGCACCAAAAAATACCAAATGCAGAAAGTCGAAATAGCCAAGAGCAGAACGATTGGCACGAAAACACTGGCGATTCTATCGGCAAGTTTTTGCGCTGGTGCTTTTGAGCCCATGGCATCAGAAACCATCTTAATAATCTGACCAAGGACTGTTTCGGCACCAAGCTTCTCTGCGCTTACTTGAATGGCACTACTTTGATTAAGTGTTCCAGCTTTTACATGGTCTCCCTCCAATTTATCAACAGGTATTGGTTCTCCTGTCAGCATACTCTCATCTATGGTAGATGCTCCTTCCGTAATTATTCCATCCACCGCAACGCTTTCTCCAGCCTTGATCAAGAGAATATCTCCAATTGCGACTTCTTCTAGTTTAACTACTTTTTGATTACCGTTTTCTAAACGAATAACTGTATTGACATTGAGGCTATAGAGTTTCTGAATGGCCGATGACGTTTTACTTTTTGCTCTTTCTTCCAAGTACTTACCCAGCAGAATAAAGCTTATTATTACAGCGGCTGATTCATAATAAACATGCGCTGTTTGTCCTTCGTCAGTGAGCCATGTTGGGAAGACGGTTACTGCTAGACTGAAAACAAAAGCAGCTCCAGTACCGGTGGCAATCAGTGTATCCATGTTCACACTTAACCTAGTCAACTGGGTGAGCGCGCTTTTATAAAACCTTAACCCTGACCAAAACAAAACTGGCAAAGTAAGCACAAGCAAGACGTAGTTCTTTAACTCAAAATTACCAATGAACATGGATAAAACGACTATAACAGCCGTAATGGGGAGCGCAAAATACAGGTGTCTTTCTAGTTCCCTCAGCTCAGTGCCATCGGAAGGGTTTGCAGTGCTTTGGTCTAAGAGTAAATCGTAGCCAGCTTTCTTAACCGCTTTTTTTAAGTTACTTAGCTTAGCTTCTTCGGACAGTTCAAGAAGTACGGTATTTGTAGCATAATTAACTTGGGCGGTTTCGACTCCTGCCTGCTTTTTCAGTGTGTTCTCAATGCTAAGGGCGCAAGCGGCACAGGTCATTCCCTTGACGGGCAATGTGTAAGTTTCCTGTTTCTCGCTCATAGTGAATTTTATTTTCGCCTCTCGAATTCGAGAGAAGCTGCGTCTAAAAAGGCAACAAAGCTGTCTACACTAGGGTCATAAGCCTTCGGGGTAACGAGTGGTTGTTCGTCATTATCTAACAGCACGTAATAGGGCTGCGCATTGCCATTGAACCTGACAATTTGAAAATCAAAATTCTGCTTGCCGATGGTCTTTTTCACTTTACCATCAAATGTCGAGGTGTACCATTCAGACTCTGGTAATTCGGTCTTGTCATCCACATAAATGGCAACCACTACAAAGTCATCATTCAATCTTTTCAATACCGCTGGGTCTGACCATACATTTTGCTCCATCTTACGGCAGTTCACACAGCCATGACCTGTAAAGTCAATAAAGAGCGGCTTATTAACCTCTTTTGCGAAAGCTACGGCTTGTTCATAATCAAAGAAGCCCTTCAATCCGTGAGGTAACTCTAGAAAATCTGCATACTTCACGTCTCCGTTAAAACCCTCAGGGGCAACATCGTGCTTTTCTTCTGGTTCGGCCAACCCTAGTGCTTGCTGGAAGGAAAAATCAGTGGACTTTTCAGGTGGCAGATAACCCGCTAGGGCCTTGAGAGGTGCGTTACCAAAGCCTTGAAATAGATATACCGCGAAGGCTATGCTGCTGATGGCTACTACCAAGGCAATCGGCTTAATCCTTCCTCCTTTGCTGTCATGCGGAAATCTAATAATGCCAAACAAGTATAATGCTAACAGAATCGCTAAGATGAACCAGATGGCGATATAAACCTCTCGGTCTAGCAATCCCCAGTGATAGGCTTGATCTGCCACGCTTAAGAATTTAAAGCCAAGGGCAATTTCGATAAAGCCCAACACCACTTTTACTGAGTTCAGCCACCCTCCTGATTTTGGAAGGTCTTTCAGCATGCCGGGAAAGAATGCAAAAACCGTAAATGGAATTGCAAATGCAGATGAGAACCCGAGCATACCGACCACTGGCTTAATCACTTCGCCTTGAAATGACTGAATTAAGACTGTACCGACAATTGGACCTGTACATGAAAATGAAACTAGTACTAAGGTGAACGCCATAAAGAACACACCTAAGAAGCCTCCTTTTTCGGCTTTCTTATCCATCTTATTGACGAAACTAGTCGGCAGATTAATCTCGAAATAACCAAAGAAGGAGATTGCGAAAACTACGAAAACAAGAAAGAAAATGATGTTAGCTACTGCTCCGGTGGCCAGGTCATTTGCGAGACCGACTCCGAAAAAACTCGTGAAAATCAATCCGATCAAAATGTAAATGGCAATGATCGAAACCCCATAGCTTAAAGCTTTAATTTTGGCTTGAGACCTAGACTGAGAGTTGTTCGTAAAGAAAGCAACCGTCATCGGTATCATTGGAAATACACAGGGTGTGAGCAAGGCCGCAAGGCCAAAAAGGAATGCAGCAATAAAGAATCCCCAAAGAGAACTTCCTCCTTCGGCCTCCAAAAGATCGCTGTAATCATTCGAACCTTCTATAGTAGCTCCGCTCACCTCTGTAAAATCAAAGCGCAAGTCTGCACTGCCCTGAACACATAATAGCGTAACATCTGAGCAAGTCTGATAGGAGACCTCTCCTCTAATATCCAGATCAGGGCTTAGCACCTTTATCTTTTGCCTGAACTCGGCATATTCCTTGAAATAGGTGACATCCATCTCGAATGTTTTGTCATACTTCTTTTGGGGATCGACAGGTATCAAATCACCAATCACTTCAAAAGTAGCATTTGGTTCAAAAGTGATCTCTGCTGGAATGGGTCCTCCCTCTTCATTATCACTAGAGTACAAATACCAGTCCTTGTCAATTTTGGCTTTCAAAATCAATTCGATTTCATCGCCTGTCTTCACGTTATTTTGTGTAGTCTCAAAAGTCCATTGTGCATGATTTTGTACGCCAAGGCCTCGTTGTAACGGCCTTTGGTTTAATGCTTCATCGACAACCTTAATAAAGTCGAAGTCAACATCTTTAAAGCCAGGAATACAGAGACCGGTAAGGTCCGTACAAGTCTGAAAAGACAGTTCCCCTTCTAGGTTGAGGTTTTTACTCAGTACCTTAATGCGCTGTCTAAACTCAGCCTTTTCAATAAAGTAGGTAACATCTGCTTCCCATATCTTGTCAAATTTTTTCTTGGGGTCAACCGGGACTAAATCACCTATTAGCTCAAATGAGCCTGTGTTTTCAAAGGTGATTTCAGTCGGCATAGGGCCCACATCCTCACCAATATCACTGGAGTACAGGTACCAGTCATCGATAATTGTGGCCTTAAAAATCAAGTCTATTTCATCTCCAACTTTTACTTCCCTCTTGGAGGCATCAAAAGTCCATTCTGTCGTTTTCCTGAGTTGGGCTGAGGCCTGAAAACCGATGAGGAGAATACCGAAGAATACTATAAACTTTTTCATAGACATTTTACAGAACGAATTCAATTGTGTTTTGATTCAATACACTTCATTCAATTTCACTCTACTTCATTTCAGCAAAATTCTGATAAAACAGGGGTATTGTTTCTATCCCCTTGTAATAGTTGAATAGACCATAGTGCTCATTTGGCGAATGAATAGCATCTGAATCCAACCCAAAACCCATCAATACGGTCTTAGCGTCAAGAATCTGTTCAAACAAGGCCACTATTGGTATGCTTCCTCCTCCTCTATAAGGCACTGGTTCTTTGCCAAAAGTTGTTTCCATCGCTTTTGCAGCCGCCAAGTAGGCTGGAGAATCTGTAGGTGTTACCGCAGGTTGTCCACCATGGTGTGGCGTTACTTTAATACTCACAGAGCTAGGGGCAATACTCTTAAAATGTTCTTCGAAGAGCTTGGTTATTTTATCAGGGTCTTGATTTGGCACTAAGCGCATTGATATTTTAGCATAAGCCTTAGAAGGAATTACTGTCTTAGCTCCCTCACCAGTATAACCACCCCAAATACCATTGACATCAAGGGTAGGCCGAATGGCGGTACGTTCCATCGAATTATAGCCTGATTCCCCTTCAATATCGCTCAGGCCAATAGAACTTTTGAACTCTTCTAAGCTGAAAGGTGCTCTCGCCAATGCAGCCCGTTCAACAGCCGTCAGTTCTACTACATCATTGTAAAAACCAAGAATGTTGATCCGCTGATTTTCGTCTTTCAAAGAGCTGATCATTTCGGCTAAAATATTGATCGGATTAGGTACAGCCCCACCATAAAGACCCGAATGCAAATCTCTGTTTGGTCCGGTTACTTCAACTTCCACATAACTCAAGCCCCTAAGGCCAACAGTGATAGAGGGTACATCATTAGCAATGATACCCGTGTCTGATACCAATACTATGTCTGCCTTAAGCTTCTCTTTATTTTCTGCTAAAAAATCTTCTAAATTGTCTGAACCTACTTCTTCTTCTCCCTCAATGATGAATTTGACATTACATGTCAAAGTGCTTGTCTTCATCATAGTTTCAAAAGCTTTGATGTGCATGTACATCTGCCCTTTGTCGTCACATGCCCCTCTGGCGAAGATTGCTCCATCAGGATGATGTTCAGTTTCCTTGATCACCGGTTCAAAAGGAGGTGAGTCCCACAGTTCGTATGGGTCTGCAGGCTGAACGTCATAATGACCATAAACCAAAACAGTGGGTGCTGATGGACTTACCATTTTTTCACCATACACTATCGGATGGCCGCCCGTCTCACAAATTTCAACTTTATCAGCACCAGCAGCAACAAGTTTTTCTTGGATAAAGCATGCAGCTGTTCGAACATCATCTTTGAATTTGCTATCCGCACTGACTGAGGGGATCCTCAACAGATCAAGCAATTCATTTAGGAAACGTTCTTTGTTGGACGCGATATAATCGTTGATAGCACTCATGCGGTTCTTTTTTGAAGCAATTTAATCCAAATGCTTCAAAATGCAGGGTCAGCTAGGTATAATCTTAAATACTCTTGATGTTAGATGGGCTTTTCACTAGAAGCCATCCCCTTCGATGGTAGTCTTTTTCTTGAGTGACTGATTGGAGTCTCCGGCCATTACCAAACGGTAAGGCTCATCAATACCATAATAGAGTTTCTTGAAATCGGCAGCCCAACGGGTTATCTCCTCAATGGTGGTCATAAATACTTTGAAAGAGCCTATTTTGGTCTTTCCATTATTGCTCCCCAAAACGGTAGGGTTATAGACTTCATTGGATGAATACGAACCAAAACTAAAACCGTCATAAGTGAAGTGATACCATGTACCATCCGTCATTTCGAGCAGCACAGTAATTATATCTCCTTCAGGCGTTTTTCTAATTTCTACAAAGCCATCCAACTCCATATTTAAGTCGATATTGGATACGTTCGAAACCCCAATTTTACCGACACTATAGAACGCCTTACTCTGTTTTGACCATTTCAAATGCACTTTTGAAATGACTAGGTCTTTTACCAACTCACCGGTCTCAGAAGCCGTAGCCAAAGGGATCGGTACCGTTTCATAGCTTCTGTCCCAAGCAATAGTTGCATCATTTCCGATAAACTCTGCTACGCGATAGATCATGTCGGACCTGTCTTGATGTGCCCTCGGCACCCCTAGCTGCTCGCCCATATCTTTCAAGTTTTGACCCATGGCGGCAAGGCCTTCAATGGGTAGTCCAAAAGAGAGTACTAGGGTAGCGTCTAACTCATAGTTAGCAGAGTCAAGGTTGCCTTTTCCTTTTCCAGCCGCTTGAATATTTGCTCCGCGCTTGCCACCGAAGAAATTCAATTTACCTTCAAAGCTTATGTCTTGTGAATACTCATTATAAGAAAACATACTTCCAGCCAAATAGACATCAGGGCTTTGGGATTTTTGAGGATTCTCAATTCTATAGGCTTCTTCTTTGGCATCGAAAAACAGGTTTCCTCCACGAGGCACAAAAAAATCATCGTCTGCCGGATCTCTCTTTTCTGTGATAAAAGACATGTAGGGGTTCCTTGTTACATCGAAATGAATACCCGCGTTAAGTGGAAAACCATCTCGTGTACGCGCCTGGTCAAAAGGAATGATTACCTCCTCAATGTCATCGTTTGAAGCGTACTCAATCCAAATATTTCTTTCCTTCAGTTTTTCTAAATCCAGCTTCACAGCTCCGGCCAATTCAAGGGCCTTTTTATAAGCATACATGGTGACTTTTCCTTCATAGATAAAGCCAGGAGAAATGCGAATACCAGACGCAGCATTCACATCACCACTTGACATAGTATGGGGGCCATTCACTTCATCTTTCTCAACAAAACGAAACTGGTCAAATTGAATGGCAAAAGTATCTTGAACAGCATTCACCAACTCGTAGGTGCCTCGTCCTCGAAAGCTTGTTCGTGAAAGAATCTCTATCTCTGCATTATAAAGTCTATGATACGCATTGGCCGTGTCAATAAGAATTACGGCATTCTGGAGTTTTTCTATCCTGGAATTTTCGAGAATGGTAAGCTCACTTCCCTCTGGTGTTATTTTGGCGTCAGCTACTTTAATGAAGGGAATCCCCTTAACATTAAGTTCTTTGGTTTCCATGTCATAGAACCCGTCAGTACCGCTAAATGCTAAAGAGTCTAATCGTTTATTCGTTGAATAGAAAAAAGACTGCTCAATAGGAACGTCATCCGGCTTGGTCATGGTAACGGTATTCGCTTTTACATCCCAAATGGCCGAGGGTATTGAGGTTTTGAATTGAGCCAAGGGAAACTCTAAGGAGGCAGTACCGGCTACCTCCGGACCAATTTTCGCTAATTCATTGGCTACATCAAAATCTACACGTGCATCGACAGTACTCAAAATAGGTTTCCTTGAATTGGGTGGTTTTAATGTCAAAGTTGAATGAGATGCGGTAAAGGATTGGTTCTGAAAAGCGACAGCGTCAGAAAGAATCTTTGCCCCATCTATATCCATTTCACCAGACCCAAAAAGGCCTATTTTTCGCAGCGTCATTTCTCCTTTTAGCTGCGCTTTATTGTCGAAGATTTGGAAAGGTTTATTGCCGTCTAGATTAGTCAAAACCATACTATCTCGCTTGGCCAACCAATTCATATTATAGGCCTCCACTTGCATGGAAGGATAGGATACTGTATCAACAAATCCTTCTTGAAGCACCGCCTTAATACCTTTAGGTGCCACAAGAGAATCTAGGTAGAGCGTAGACAGCTCAACGTCAAAACTACCTGTGAGATAATCCATTTGACCGGGAGTAGTCATTCCCTTTTTATCGAGTCTTACTTCTCCAAATAATCGACCGCCCGTTCTGTATAGATTATAACCAGTATCAGCAATAGCGTGTACAAAACCAAAGCTCTTGTCGGGCATTAACCTAAGACCTTCTTTAAAGTCAGGCAAAATTCCACCTGTAAAATACGTGCCTTTAAACTCATATTTGGAAGGGTCTTCATCTGCCACACTATCTATTTCGAAGGGTGGTATGTCAAAATATACTGTGCTATCGTAAGCTCCTTTTAATACATCATCTCCCCCAAAATAAACATTGGCACTCTCGAAGGATGTAAAGATGGGGTACTTTGGCAGTGACCTTAGGCCGGTCTTATTATCAGGCTCATTGATTTGAATTTTTCCAGAGGTACTTACTAGCTGATTACTGAGCGCCTCCCTTTTCCCCTCAGCGACTTCGATTTGAAGTCTAATGAAGTCGATCTTTTTCATATCTACATAGAAACTGTCGTATTTAAACTTGAAACCTGATCCGTTAAACTGAAAATTACCTGCATCCAATGCTCCATTAAACTCGATGTCTCTATTCTTCAATATTTTAATTTGCCCATCGTTCGGGGCAATGACTACGTCTAAAGAATCACTCACTAAAAAACGTTGTACCCCTCTAACAGTAAGCACGGAGTCTTTGAAATTCAGTGTGGCATTCGGAGCGTTTCCGATGATTGAGGGAATTAAGATATCATCATAGTAAGGATTTTTACTCCCTGCTTCTTCATAATGAAACCCCTTTTCTAACACTTCCACAAGCCCACTCGTACGGTCGTATTTCACCATTCCTCTTGCCATCAAAAGTTCCATGGTTTTTTTAACTAGTCCTTCATCTAGGTTTTTATCCCTGGCCATTTGACTGGTGTAAAAAGAACCGCCATAGTTCTTAGACATGTTTACAGCCATGATCAACGGATGAAAGCTAAAAATTTGGGCCATGTCCTGAAATTTCTGATTGCTATAGAAATCCTTGGACTCAATCATTAGAGGAACATCAGACCGAGCAGAATTGATAGTAAGGTTTAGTGAATCAGCATTTAAGTCCCAAGTCAGCTGATCACCTGATATATCGACATTGTAAAAAGAAGACCTGAAAGGAGTGGTTTTATAGCCGGTTACACTGGTTTCAACTTCCATTAAGTCTACTTTGTAATCATAGGTAAACTCAATAGCAGGATGAAAAATGGAATCCCCTTGATGATATATTGTAAGCTCAGCATCCTTGGAAGTCAAAATAGAGTCTTGGGCATTGAACACGAAGTCCTTGCTTCTCGTCCTGAATCGCATGGCACCCTCTAGTGTACCTGTAACAGTTGATGTTTCTTCATAGGCTGATCGAGAATAGAAATTAGTTCCCTCATAAGTAATACCACCTGTAAAGGTCAGTTTCTCAGAACCCAAGCCCTTAATGGGTGTATCTGCATTGTAAGATGTAAACCGTGGGTAAGTACCTCG
The DNA here is from genome assembly GCA_964352205.1 of uncultured Roseivirgaceae bacterium. Classification (GTDB taxonomy): domain Bacteria; phylum Bacteroidota; class Bacteroidia; order Cytophagales; family Cyclobacteriaceae; genus Roseivirga. The sequence continues at coordinate 1,040,436 of CAYGQO010000001.1, read as the reverse complement.
CTCATTCCTAGATGGCCTAATGTTTAGACTTAGTTCTCCAGAAACAGGTGCATCTATTTTTTCAGGCTGGCTAAAAAGCACATTTTCAAACTTGTATTCTCGCTGATTTACCTCAAACTCATAATTACTCAACCTAGCCTTCATCTCATCTGGCGCCATACCTAGGTTAGTCCAGTCTACAGTACCATCTTGTCCCCGAAAAAGCTTTTTGTCAAACAGATAATAACCCTCTACTTGACTAATCTGAAAAGTGTCTTGGCTACTGGCAAAAACTAAATCGCCTTTTTTGATGTGAATCACCGCGCCCATTTCTGGATACATTTCGGGCAATACCTCATTCATAAGGTCCTTTGGCGGTGCTGCTGGCGCTACATATTCGCCCCGTGCACGTGCCTTCAACTCTTCGACCGAAACGGCTTTCGCTGGTGTGTAGACAATGACTTCTTGCTGATCAAAATTCTCTTGGTTGAATTTTATTTCGAATGTCCCATTGGCTACAGTAATCGATTGGTATCGATCCTTATAGATGGCGTTTTCGGATAAGAAAGTATGGAGTGTCTTTAAATAAGCTTGAATCTCTACCCGATTATATTGCTCTGTTGCCTTACGCAAAGCATAAGTCAAGTCCTGCATGGCAACGTCATCGAAAGTGTGTTTTTCCTTAGCCAGTTGAAGAATCTCTAAAAACTCTCTTAAATCATACCTTAAGCGAATATTGAGACTATCGAGCCTGAACAGGCCTATCAACAAGTCACGCTTCATCTCAGTAGAAAAGCGATCGGCTTGATAATTCTCTATAAAGAATGCGTATTGAGGAGGAAAACTGGATGGATCATCCGTTTTAATGATCGCGTCTATGTCTGGAGTGGTCGAAATAGAGTCAAGGGGTGTCTGCTGCGCAAGTACTATGGTACTCAGCATAACCAATGAAAGGAGTGCTATGATTACTCTTTGACCCTTGATCATAAAGTATTGTTGTCTGGATTGACCTATTAAATGAACGAAGAAATCGTCAGAATAGTCAAAACTTGTCAGACTTTCTGAAGAAGCATACCCACCCAGTTTCTTCGTGTGGTATGCTTGACCTCTTTTAAGCCTTGTTCAGTTGTTAATGATAAGATTTGAGCCATGTCCTTTTCATAAAAGCCACTCAAGAAAAGGTATCCGTTTTTGACAAGGAGGCTTGTGTATACTGGTATTTCATCTAGCAAAACATTTGTATTGATATTGGCAAGTATAATGTCATACTGATTTTGTAGGTCTAAAGTCCGAATCACACCTTTCTTTACAAAGGCTGGTGCTATGGCATTCAATTGAAAGTTCTCAAGAGAATTCTCAATACACCAATCATCCACGTCAGTAGCAGCCACCGAACTTGCTCCAAGCTTCGCGGCCATAATGGCCAAGATACCTGTGCCGGATCCAACGTCCAGCACTTGCTTGTCTTGATGATCAACTTCTAGCTGAAGTGCTAGTAGCTGGTGTGTGGTTTCATGATGCCCCGTTCCAAATGACATTTTCGGGACGATCACAATCTCATAGGGGTATTTGGGTTTTGGATCGTGAAAAGTAGCCCTGACATAAATTTTATCATCGACCAAAATGGGATCATAGTTCTTCTCCCACTCCTCATTCCAATTCACTTTCGGAATCTTTTTCAACTCATACCAAATGCGCGTCTGCTTTCGGTAGTCATTAAAGAGGGCCTGTAGTGCAGGGTGACTAAACTTATCCTCTGAAATGTAAGCTTCAAATCCCACTTCAGTTTCAACAAACGAATCATATTCTAAGTAGCCCATTTCGGCCATTAGAATATCTCTGAATGGCGGATCGCAATGAACATTGATTTGAATAAAATCCATCAGTAGGATTTAGCAATATCTATAAAGTCACGCGCTTTTAGTGAAGCACCGCCTATTAGGCCACCATCAACATCAGGTTGCGATAATAACTCAGGGGCATTGGCAGGTTTCATGCTACCTCCATAAAGAATTGAAATTCCATCGGCTACTGCCTGACCGAAATGACTAGCCAAAGCACTGCGAATGCTCAAGTGCATTTCTTGTGCTTGATCGGTACTGGCCGTCACGCCTGTTCCAATTGCCCAAATAGGTTCGTAGGCGATCACCACATGGCTCATCTCATCGGCAGAAAGTTCGAATAGACTTTCTTTTAATTGGTTATTTACGAAACTCACATGCTCGTTTGCTTCACGGGTTTCTAATGACTCTCCACAGCAAAAAATCGGAGTCAAACCTTTCGCTAAAGCCAACTTTACGCGATCTGCCAGTTGCTGATTCGTTTCAAAATGATATTCTCTTCGCTCGCTATGGCCTATAATAACGAATGAAGCGCCTGTTGAAAGAATCATGTCAGCTGCCAAGTCGCCAGTATAGGCTCCCGACTCATGCTCACTCATGTTTTGAGCACCAACAGAAACATTAGAAACTTCCTTTGCAATGGCTGCAACAGAAGATAAATGAATAGCTGGGGTACACATCACCATCGACACATCTGGTGAGACTTCGTCTGCAGCCATGCTTGTGACTTCAGAAGCCAAGGCTAAGCCTTCCTCCATAGTTTTATTCATTTTCCAGTTTCCTGCGATTATTTTTTTTCTCATGTCATTTTACGTTGGGCCTCAAATATACTTGAGTTCAAAAGATAAGCCTGAGAACAAAAGGGAAATTTCAAGGTTCAAATTATTAGCCAGTGTTAAGAAACAAGATGACGGTATAATTTTTGCTAATTTCCCACTACATTAAACGACTGAACCGAGGCAACAAAACACCTATGCGTCTATCCAAACTTTCCTTAAACTTCATCCTCTTCTTATCGATAATCCTTGTCTCCTGTAAAGATAATCTCGGTGAAGTTGATATACCTGTTGACCCAGACCTGATACTACCCGAGGGGAGCGAGATACCGTATTTTGTGATTGATTCGAAAGGCAATACCATTGTTGACGAACCTAAAGTTAGCGCCAACTTGCAAGTTTTCGTCAATCAGCAGTCTGTTTTCGCTAACCCTATCGGCATTGAATTAAGAGGCTCTACTTCTCGAAGACTTTTTCCAAAACTCTCTTATGGCATAGAATTTTGGGATGTAACCGGAGCAGATATTTCATTAGAGATTCTAGACTTTGGCAAAGAAGAGGATTGGGTAATGCACGGGCCTTACAGCGATAAGACCATGATTAGGAACGTTTTACTCTATGACTTATCCAACTCCATCGGACGGTGGGCTTCTAAAACCCAATTAGTAGAACTCAATTTAAATGGCAGCTATCGTGGTATTTATGTTTTTATGGAAAAGATCAAAAGGGATGGGGATAGGCTGACCATCGAACCTATGGACGAGAATGTTACCTCAGGTGCTGAACTGACAGGAGGTTATATACTTAAGATTGATAAGACAAGTGGCGACACTGGCAACTCTGATTGGGAAGGTGATGCCATTTACACCGAAAACTTAGGGTTTAGATCGGATTATAGCCCAAATGAAAATGTGCATCCCTTTGCACCTTTTGGATCAAAAAGGGGCATTGAGACATACTTTTTATATGAATACCCTAGGGCTGATGTCATCAATTCGGCACAAAAAAACTACATACAACAGTACATTCATGATTTTGAAGATGCCTTAGTGGAAGAAGACTTTTCCGGTAGCACTAGAGATTACGAAAACTACATTGATGTAGGAAGCTTTGTGGACTTCTTTATCCTAAATGAGTTGAGTGCTAATCCGGACGGCTACAGACTGAGCACCTATCTGCACAAATATCAAAATGGTAAACTGGCTATGGGCCCCGCTTGGGATTTTAATCTAGCTTTCGGTAATGATGGCAGAAGCTCAACGGATGAATGGATTTACCAATACAACGACAGAAACCCAGGTGACCTATGGTTAATACATTTTTGGTGGGAAAAGCTACTTGAAGACCCAAAGTTTCGGAGCGCTATCAAAACACGCTGGACCGCACTTAGGGCCAACCAACTAAACCAATCGGCCATAGAGACCAAAATTGATGACTGGATTACTTACTTAGAATCCAATGGGGCTGCCAACCGAAATTTTGGGCAATGGCCAGTATTCGGCATTGCACTTCCATTCAATAGCTTTGTTGGCAATAGTCTGGAGGAAGAGGTTGATTATGTAAAAAACTGGATAAGAGAACGTTCTACTTGGATGGACTCGCAAATTCAAGCTTGGTAGGCTAAAAAATATAGGTGTATTTAAAAGATAGAATATGGGTGAACTGTTTGATATTTAAACCCAAAGAGCTCTCAAATAGATAGAAAAACCCCAACTCACCAAATTGCTTGAAATCCCGTTCTGTCCCGAAACCTAGTCTAAATTGGTTATTTGTACCTACCTCGTCATTGAGGGCGTTAAAGTATTCTACACGAAATTCAGGGTCGTATTTCCAATCTTTGATCTTATAGACCACACTGGATCTTAAGCGAAGAAATTTTTCAGGTATATCTCCCTGGGCTTCCGAAATCCCAATCTCATTCCTGTGCTGATAGAGCGCTCTATGTTTGAATCTTAGCTGTCCTTGTTCATGTTTATAGCTTGCCCCTAGTTGATAGCGGAACAAGTCTTCAAAACCTTGTACACTACCGCTATTGTCATTGCGAGTAATATATCTGGATACGGCATGTAGACTGAAAGCCTTATTTAGTTTAAAAGTCAACTCAATCTCCGTGTGGTAATTTTTTAAAGCGTTTATATCGTCATCAAAACGAATCTGCTCTTCGAAATCAATTCCCCACTTATCAGTCAAGTCAATTTTACCTCCTGCTTTTAACCATACTTCAATGTCACTTACCCGTAAGTTGGATTGGCCGTGTGCTGAAAATGCGAAAAGACCCAAGAATAAATAGAAAGAAAGGGCTCTGTAATTGATCATCTAGACTGAACTCGGTAGAAAATATTTAGGGTGCAAACACCGTTGGCTAAATCAGTTTTTAATACAGATACTTCGGTGATATCTAAGCCAGTTTTTTCTTTTAAGTCAGTCACCAAGCGTTCATAGTGCTCAGGTTTTACATTGTCCAAGTTGTCGTAGGTAACACTGCGTTGTTCCACCCGTGCTTTAGACAAGACGTACTTTTCAATGATATAAATGGCGCCTACAATAGCAACATTAGCCCCTATGACTTCCGCATAACTCATGTTCTTATTAGAGAGGGCATTAATTACCGAAACACCAATGACGACAAAGAGGTAGGTCATTTCTTTAATATCAATTGTCAAAGTCCGGTACCGAATAATGCCGAAGATGGCAAATAACCCCAAGGCCATTCCTAAGTCTAGCGTAAAGTTCTGAAGGGTAAAACACAGAAAGAAAATGACAATACTAACCATATAGAAAGTAAAGACATACTCTGTTCTTCGGGCATGTTTGTAATACAAACCTCTAATGATCAAACTGATAAAAAAGAAGTTCAGCGCGAAGCGGAAGATCATTTTGTAGATGTCCTTATCGAACAAAGGTATTTCTAAAAACTCCATAGATTAGTTAAAAGTGAATTTTACAAGATAATGTATTATCTCAAGTAATGCCTTTTCGGCTAAATCAAAAAGAGGCATCAATACTATGAAAGAATACGTTTCACCATAGAAAAGTATTTAAAAGGAGGGTACCTAAAGGGAACATCAATCCAAGTAGGGGATTTCATGATTCCCCGACCATGAGAAAAAGCCTCAAAACTTGATTTGCCATGATAGTGGCCAATTCCACTTGAACCAACGCCCCCAAAGGGTAAGGCATGGTTGGAAATGTGAATGAGCGTATCATTAATACATACTCCCCCAGACGTATTCTCTTCCAATAAATTGCTTGCATTAGCACTTTTACCAAAATAATAATAAGCCAATGGTTCGTCTTTAGAATTAACAAAATCGATGGCCTCTTGAATTTTGCCGAAGCCAATCATAGGTAAAATCGGCCCAAAAATTTCATCCTGCATTATCGACCCCGCCAAATCGACATCGTCCATGAGTGTTGGGCTTATGAACTTATCAGCCCTATCCGTTTGGCCTCCACTAAGCACTTTTCCTTGGCTGAGGTAATCGGATACCCTATCGAACGCGCTTTCCGTGACCATTCGCGGTAAAAATTCACTTTTTTGTGTGTCTTCACCATAGAAGTCTTTCCAATATTGAGTGATCCTTTCTCCTAATTCTTGCTTGACACTTTCATGAACCAATAAGTAATCCGGAGCAATACAAGTCTGTCCTAAATTCACAGTTTTGCCCCAAGCAATTTTTCTAGCTGCCACATCGAGATCAGCACTCTCATCCACAATGCACGGACTTTTTCCCCCAAGTTCTAACACAACTGGGGTAAGGTTTTCGGCAGCGGCTTTCATCACTATTTTACCAACCCTCGTACTACCCGTGAAAAATATCATCTCAAACTTTTCAGCCAAAAGGGCTTGATTCGTCTCCTTTTCTCCATGGATCATCGTTACATGTCCTGGTTCAAAAACCGATTGAACAATGTCATCCATGACTGTATTAGTATGCAATGAAAATTCAGACGGCTTTAAAACGACAGAATTTCCCGCTGAAATGGCCCCGATTAAAGGCATCATAATCAATTGAAAAGGATAGTTCCATGGAGCGATAATAAGCACTACCCCTCTTGGTTCGTACTTTAAATAGCTGGTGGAAGGCATAAGGTAGATTGGGGTTTTTACCCGCCTGGTATGAGACCATTTACTCAAATGCTGAATATGAAGATCTATCTCCTTGACCACTAACCCAACCTCTGTAATGAAAGCTTCTTTGTAAGACTTCCGCAGGTCTGCATGTAAAGCATCTGTAATGCTCGAAGCATTGGTTAAGATTGCCTTCTTTAACTTCCTTAACACATCCTTTCTCTTCTCAACGGACTTCGTATTTCCAGCTTTGTAAAAAGCTCTTTGCGCTACTAGCTTCTGCTTGATGATTTCGGGACTAGTTTCAGTCATGATGAATGGCTCAAAGCCTCTATTTAAAGTCAATGGAAGGTACAAAAACTTCACAAGTCCAAAAATTGAATCTAGTACCTTTAAGTTGACCCATTTTAGAATAAGTGATTAAATTGAAAGTCATGGAAGTCAATACCCAAATCGTTTTACGAAAAATTCAGTTTACCATCCTTGCCTTACTTTTTTGTAGCCCTTTCGCCATCAATGCACAGGAGACCGAACCAGCAGAAAAAATGCAGTGGTTTGGCGATGCGAAACTGGGCATTTTTATTCACTGGGGTATTTACTCGGTGAATGGCATAGATGAATCATGGTCTTTCTACAACGGTTATATCTCGCACCAAGACTACATCAAACAGGCCGAAAGCTTCGGGGCAGAAAACTATAAGCCTAAAGAGTGGGCAAAGTTGATTAAGGAAAGCGGAGCAGAATATGCAGTAATCACTACCAAACATCACGATGGCTTTTCACTCTGGGATACGGCTTTGGGAAACTTCAATGCTGTAGAGCATTCAAAAGCAGGTAAAGACTTAATTACCCCTTTTGTAAAAGCCATTCGTAAAGAAAAGCTTAAAGTAGGTTTATATTACTCTTTGCCTGATTGGTCCAGTGATTTGTACACGCATTTTACCAATACTGAAAAACGTTATCTAATCAATGATGAACCAGATAGATGGAACAAATTTTTAAACTATTATCAAGGCCAACTTTCAGAGCTTTCTAAAGCCTATAACCCAGACCTCTGGTGGTTCGATGGGGACTGGGAACACAAAGCAGAAGAGTGGAAAGCATCAGAAACGAGACAGATGTTGCTACAAAGAAATCCCAATACCATCATCAACGCTCGGTTGACAAATAATGGCGATTATGATACGCCTGAACAAGGGGTACCATTGACCAAACCTGAAAGTCCTTTTTGGGAATTATGCATGACCATGAACGATTCGTGGGGCTTTCAACACAATGACAATAACTATAAAACACCTAACCAGATCATTCGGATTTTTATCGATTGTCTTCGGCTAGGCGGAAATCTCCTCCTCGATATTGGACCGAAAGCTGACGGAACCATTCCCCAAGAACAGCAAACCATTCTCATGGAATTAGGAAGGTGGACGGACAAGCACAAGGAAGCTATTTATGGCACACAAGCTGGAATTCCGCTAGACTATTACTATGGCCCAACCACACTATCCAAAGACAAGAAAACCCTTTACGTCTTTCTAGAGCACAAACCCAATGGACCGATAGTCATCCGTGGTCTAAAGAATAAAGTCAATCGTATCCGAGTCGTTGGCCAAGGCACTAAACTGAGACAGCAAATTCACAATAAGCCTTATTGGAGCAATAAAGCCGGCTTACTCTATTTTGAAGTACCAGAAGCAGCCTTAGATCAACAAGTCACAGTGATTGCACTGCAACTTGATGGAGAGATTCAACTCGACAAATAATCAAAACCCATCTAGTCCGATCGTAAAGATTTTACGGGGTTACTGAGTGCTGCCTTGATGCTCTGATGGCTAACAGTAAGGATGGATATGAGCACAGCAAGTAGCGCTGCTATGGCAAATACAGTCCACCCAATATCAATTCGGTAGCTGAAGTCCTGCAACCATCGGTTCATAGCAAACCATGCCAATGGAAGCGAAATGACGATTCCTACGAGTACCAGTTTTAAGAAGTCTGAAGAAAGCCTTACCGTAATTTGAGTGATAGTGGCGCCCAATACTTTGCGGATACCAATTTCTTTGGCCCTCCTTTCGGCATTAAAAGCGGCCAAACCGAAGAGTCCTAGGCAAGCAATAAAGATGGAGAGTATCGTAAAAGTGATGAATATCTGACCTAACCTTTGCTCCGCCTGATAAGTCTCATTAAAGGAATCATCCATGAAATAATAATCGAAAGGCTGACCGGGTGCCATCTCACTCCATAGGCCGTCTATTTCCGAAATGGTTTCTGAAAAATTAGAAGCCCTCAATTTGACCATCATTCTGTTGGGTTCTTTTTTGCCAATAATCAAACTAAGCGCATCGATATTATTTCTAAGTGTCTCAAAGTGAAAGTTCTTGACGACCCCTATGACGGTATAGAAATGCATCTCTTCTTCATTCTCATTTTGGAAGTCGTCAGTGATTCTCATACCGATGACACTTTCAGTAGTCTTTCCTAACATTTTAACTGCCGCTTCATTGAGGATTACGCCTGAGGAATCCGTCTGTAATGCCTTGTCAAAATTTCTCCCCGAAAGAAGATTAAGATTCAGCGTTGGCACATAGTCAAAATCTATATGCCATTGGTCAATGATAATGGCTGATTGTGCTTGTAAGACTTCGCCCTCAGGAAAGTAAGTTGTGCCGCTGCGATCAGAAGGTGTGGGTAAGTAGCTACTCAGTGAAGTTCTATCCACTTGTGCCAAACGATCTACCTCCTGTTTAAATGTTTCAACCTGCTCGCCAACAGCACTTACATCATTAAGTACCAAAATCTGATCTTTCTCAAAACCTAAGTCCTTGCCCTGAATAAAACTGAGCTGTCTGAAAACCACTAGTGTACTGGCAATCAGGAATACGGAGACTGCGAATTGAACGACAACCAAAATACTCCGCGTTTTAGCTCCTCCAACAAACTGATCGCCTCCTCTTAATCCTTTGAGTGGTGAAAACTTAGACATGAGAAAAGCAGGGTAGCTGCCTGACAAAAGGGCCAATACCAATGTGCAGCCCAATAGCACTATCCAAAATGAACCTTCGCCAAACGGAATGACCATAGCCTTATCCGCAAGCGTGTTAAAATAGGGCATGGCAAGTGACGAGAATCCAATAGCCAATAACAAAGAGATGAAGGTGACCAAAGTGGCCTCCGTCAAAAATTGACCAATCACCGCTGTTCTATGTGAGCCAAGTGTTTTTCTAATGCCCACCTCCTTAGACCGCTTTAATGAACGTGCAGTGGACAAATTCATAAAGTTTACACTGGCCAATAGTACCAAGAAAGCCCCAATGAAAAACAAAATATAAACGTTTTGCATGTCTCCATTGAGGTTAAACTCCCCTGATAAATTGGGGGAATACAGATGTATATCCGTAAATCGAATGGCATCGAAAATCATATAGTTTCCAGAGGCCTCCTGTGCCTCAACACCTTGAATAGTAAGCCCAGGATACGTTTTTAGTGCCCATGGGATCAAGTACCTGTCCTTTACAGTACTCAGATATGATTGAAGGTCAGACTCACTTGCAGTAGGCTTAAGCTTAATGAAGGTCGGAAAATTCCAATTATCCCATGCTGGGCTGTCGTGATCTTTAAAACTGGAAATGGATAGAAAAACATTGTAGTCTTTTAAAAACGAATTCTTTGGCAAGTCTTCTATTACACCAGATACTACATAAACCTCTTTATTATCGAGAAGCATTTTTTGACCTAAAGCCTCACTCAGGCCAAAGTGTTTTTCTGCTGCAGATCTTGTGAGGACTAATGTATTGGCTTCCCTAAATGCCGTGTTCTTGTTGCCTATGATCAGGTCTAGCCCAAACATTTGGAAGAATGAGGTATCTGCCCCAACGACATGATCTTCTTTCACGTTCTGTTCAGCATCGAGCTGTCTGATTAACTTGCTCCCAGTATGTTTAAAGCGGGTAATCGATTCAATGTGAGGGTAATCCCGAGCAATTACTTCTGCCAAGGGGCCTGATACGGCAGCATATTTATTGGCTTCTCCCCCAATCTTATTGTCAATATTTACCCGATAAATGCTATCTGCATCCGCAAACATTTTATCATGATTCAATTCATCATAAATGAATAAGGCAATAAGAAGTCCGCCCGACATGCCAATGGCAAGACCAAAGGTATTCAGTGCGGTAAAAAAGGGCTGACGCTTGAGGTTTCTCCAAGAGACTTTAAGATAGTTTTTGAACATGGCTGTTGTATTTGAGTTGTTGAGTTGTTGAAATGACTTAATAAATGCGGGTCTGAAGTATTTTAAAACACTCCAGGTAAATGACCTTTTTGCCTTTGTAGGCGATTGTTCATAGCGTTTTTCGAAGAGTTCGACCAAGTCCCCTTCTACTTCTTCCAAGTAATCTTCCCTGCAAAACCAACGCAGAAATTTTAAAGCACGCTTTGGTGGTTGAATATCCATTTTCTATTCGTCCTTTAAACACATTACCGGATTAACGCGTGCTGCTCTCATAGCCTGAAAAGCCACTATGGCCCAAGCCATCAACACCACAAGCATCCCTGAAACTATAAAAATACCCATGCCTAGGTCAATTCTATAGGCAAAGCCATCAAGCCAACCTTTCGATAGGTAGTAACCAAGCGGAATGGATATCACTAGAGAAATAAGAACAGTACGTGTCAAGTCTTGTGTCAATAGCGTAATGATTTGCCAGATTCCAGAACCTAAAACTTTCCGTATACCGATCTCCTTCAATCTCATTTGTACCGTAAAGGCCGAGAGCCCTAATAGACCCAAGCAAGAGATAAAAACGGCAATTATTGCGAAGTACCTATAAAGACTTGCGGTTCTTTGCTCGGCCTGATAAAGTGCCTCATAGTTTTGATCTAAAAACTCATATTCAAATGGCAGGTTGGGATTGAAGGTTCGATAAAGTTCTTCTACTTCAGTGAGCGTCTCCCGCTCAGACCCTGCCACAATTTTAATCACTACGGTATTGACATCTTCGGGTCTAAAGATTAAAAAGCTCGGTTTGATTTCTTGATGAAGCGATTGGAAATGAAAATCCTTCATGATTCCGATTACTTCTTTCTTGCCACGGATATTATAAACCTTACCAATGGGATCTTCTAAACCCATGGCCTTTACTGACGTTTCATTCAAAATGATCTTAGTCTCTTCATTGGCAAACTCTCTTGAAAAAGCGCGACCCTGAAGCAACTCAATGCCCATCGTTTCTAAATAGTCATAGCCTACTCTAGCAAAAGTAAACTGTACCATAGGTTTGTCCTCCCGGGGGAAACCACTTCCAGAATTCCGAAAGTTTATAGGATCTCCTTCTATAACACCTGCATTCTTTACGCCCTTAATTCCTTTAACCGCATTGAGAAAAGTCTCGTAGTTTTCAAGTAAGTCCCCTTCGCTACTAAAAGTCAAAACATTATCCCTTTCATAACCGAGATTTTTCGATTGCGTGAACTCAATTTGTCTGGTAACCACAATCACTGTGATGATCAAAATAAGAGATACACAGAACTGGAAAATGACTAATCCTTTTCTGACGAGCACCTCTACCCATGAGGTTTTCAGCTTACCTTTTAAGATTTGAATCGGTCTCATCTTTGAGATAAAAAAGGCAGGGTAGCTTCCCGCGATTAGTCCCGTGGCGACAACTATCATAAAAATGCCTAGGGTTAATTCAACATTCCAGTCAATGACCAGTTCTCGGCCAGATATCAAACCCAGTTTTGGATATAAAGCCAAAGCACCCAAAACAGCAATCACTGAAGATATGAAAGCCAAGACCACAGACTCCATCACGTACTGGAAAGCCAACATGCCTCTAGACGCACCAACTACTTTTTTTACTCCAACTTCTTTCAGCCTTCTGAATGCCTGTGCAGTAGATAAGTTCATGAAATTGATGCAGGCGACTACCAATACCATAAGTCCAATTGCAGCGAAAAGAATGATATAATCTATCCTGCCGCCAGACTGAACCCCATTTTCGTAACGATTGTATAAGTAACGCTCGGAATATTTTTGCAGGAACATATGTTCTCCGCGTTCAGGATCTAATTCTGTATTATCAGGGTATCTTTTATTTCGAAAGAAGGCATTGAGCTTCTGGTTAAACTGCGCTAAATCCGTTCCTTCCTTCAGCGTAATGTAGGTGCGTGAACTATTGCTATTCCATTTTGAATTGCCGGGACTACGTTTGCTAAGAAACAACTCGGTGGTCAACAGAAAGTCGAATCTTTCAGAGACATTATGCTTAGAAAAGTCAAAAATGCCCGTAACCACATAATCTCCTGCATAGCGGGCGCCATATTCTGTCTCACCTAGAATGGAAACAATCTTTCCCAATTCAACATCTTGACTTTCAGAAAGGGTCTCTGCCAACTGCTTGGACAAAACGATTGAATTCATGTCCGAAAGGGCACTATTTCTATCCCCCTTGATGAGGTCATAAGAGAAGACCTTGAAAAAGTCCTTACCGACTAGTTTACCATCTGCTTTGATTTTACGGTCGGCTAATGACAGGTAGACATCCGACCAAACTTCAACGAAAGGAACTACATATTCTACCTCAGCTAATTCTGCTCTTAAAGCATCGGGTAACAAGTCAGAATTGTTATCATATACCCTAATCCCTTGCCCATAATTTGAATTGCGCATTACCTGAAAGAGTTGTTGGTCTTTCTGGTGAAAGCCATCAACAGTCATTTCACTGTACACCCAGAAATAGATGAGTAGTGCTGACAATAGCCCCACTGACAGCCCTATCAAATTAATAAGAAAGGAACCTTTGTAGCGCTTAAAATTTCTGAGTGTGATTAAAAGATTGTGTCGAAACATAGCTGTTGCATTTGAGTTGTTGAATTTTTGAAATGACTTAATAAATGCGGGCCTGAAGTATTTTAAAACACTCCATATAAATGACTTTTTTGCCTTTGAAGGCGATTGTTCAAAGCGTTTTTCGAAGAGTTCGACCAAGTCCCCTTCTACTTCTTCCAAGTAATCTTCCCTGCAAAACCATCGCAGAAATTTTAAGGCACGCTTTGGTGGCTGAATATTCATTGACCAAATGAAATATTAGGAATTTGCTTATAAATACTGGTTCTCAATTCATATTGACGATCGAGCACCTTCTTTCCCAGTGAAGTAATCTCGTAGTACTTCTTTCTTCGTCCTCCTCTTTCTTTAGTAATACCTCCATAGCTAGATGCTACAAAGCCCTTGTTTTCAATCCTTTTAAGCGCTACATGCACAGCACTAACGTTGACTTTTTTATTGAGCTTCTCCTCTAGATTTTCTAGGATTAAAACTCCGTATGCTTCACGATTATAAGCGGCCACCATTAAGAGCACAAGCTCTTCAAATTCTCCAAGTGAGTGATCTGACATCTGATACTTTATTTACTTAACGAAAGTAAAACTAATTATTAATTTCATATTTGTTAAGTAAATGACCAAAAAATATCCTTCGCCTTATTGGCGGCCACTTTTTTGATCATCAAAAGAAGTGCTACATTTAATTATGTACTCCCAAAATCTGGCCTTGCTTCTTTCAACCGAAAGCAATCCTTTCCTAATGAAATTTGTTGTCATTTCATTAGGCGTAGTCGGCATTGGCTTTCTATTGCGACTGATCAAACAGCCTCATGTCATCATTTACATTATTACTGGGGTAATTCTTGGGCCTTCCGTTACTAATGTAGTTGGCGATACTGCGCTAATCGATCAACTGGGGTCACTTGGCTTGGTACTACTCCTATTCTTTATCGGTATGGAGATTTCTCTACCCAAACTAATTGGCAACTGGAAGTTTTCACTGACCGGCACCCTAATTCAAATTTTTGTGAGCGTACTTGCCGTTTGGGTTATCGGGTACTTTCTCGATTGGTCACTGGCCCGTATAGTGACCCTTGGCTTTGTCATTAGCCTCAGCAGCACGGCTGTCGTACTTCGAATTATCGAAGAAAGGAACGAAATGGAAACCAGAGTAGGCCAAAATGCACTGGGCATACTACTAGTACAAGATGTTTTGATTGTACCTATGATGATCATCTTGGGCTATATGTCTGGAGAACCCATTCACACTCAAGATGTTGTTTTGCAACTTGTTGGGGCTGTTCTAATCATTGCATTTGTCATATGGCTCTACAAAAAACAGGTGATTAAACTGCCGTTTCATAAACTTCTTAAACACGACCATGAAATTCAGGTCTTCTTTGCATTCGGCTTGTGCTTTGGCTTTGCGGCACTGACCGGTTTCTTTGGCCTATCAACTGCCTTAGGTGCTTTTGTAGCAGGCATGTTGGTGGCTTCATCAAAAACTACCGCGTGGTTTCATCACAGTCTCTATCCATTAAAGGTGATTTTCTTGGCGCTTTTCTTTATTTCTATCGGGCTACTTATTGACCTTCAATTCATCTGGGATAACCTAGGACTGATCTCTCTGTTGGTAGGCGTAATATTCATTACCAACAATCTGATTACTGCACTGACAGCACGTATGTTTAAAATGCCATGGGGAGAAAGTTTCTATCTGGGCGCCTTACTTTCACAAATTGGGGAGTTCAGTTTTGTATTGGGGGCGCTTGCCTATGGCAGTGGCATTATTACAGACTATGCCTATCAGATTACGATCTCTATCATATCCCTGACGCTGCTTTTTAGCCCGTTTTGGATTAAGGTATCGTCCCGTTTTAGTCGTGACTCCACCATTATAACCAAGGCAAAAGCTGTCCTGAAAAACAAAGGAGTTGGCTAAACTTAATAGCTCAACCAGTCCAATACACAAGATATGTTTATATTCAGGTCATTCGTAATTCCAAAAATTTTTAAGTTACTCCATGGCTAGGTTCTTAAAGGATAGATCTCAAAAATTAGGTGCCGCACCCGGCTCTCCAGTTTTTGTAGGGAAACAAAAGGTTGATGAGACCACTATACACATTATAGATTATACCAATAAGGAGATTCGTGAAGAATTCGTAAGCGAAGCTTCTCATTTATCGGGCCTAAACCAAACACCAACAGTGTCATGGGTGAATGTCTGCGGATTGCACAATGAATCACTCATTTCCGAAATAGGAAATCATTTTGAACTGCACAACTTGCTTATAGAAGATGTGCTAAATACTGGTCAGCGACCAACCTTCACAGATTATGATGACTACTTCTTTATCGCTGTTAAAATGCTTAAGTATGACAAGGCACGAGATTATGTTGAGTCTGAGCAATTGACCTTTGTTGTCTGCAAAAACTACATACTCACTTTTCAAGAGGAGTTGGGTGATGTATTCGATCCAATCAGAGACCGTATCAGAAAAGAAGGTGCCAAAATTAGAGAGCGAGGCGTTGATTACCTCTGCTATGTTATGCTAGATACAGTTATCGATCACTATATCCATATCGTTGAGCGTTTTGGTGATAAAATCGAAGACTTAGAAGGAAGAATTCTTGGGAGGGTCGAAGGTAACTTACTCCAAAAAATTACAGATTATAAACGAGAGATGAGCTACTTACGTAAGGTCATTCGACCTGCGAGAGAAGCCTGTATCCACTTTAGCAATTCGGATTCTCCATTAATACATAAGAAAACTCAGCCCTTTTTGAAAGATTTGGAAGGCCTTGCTAGTCTATCCGCAGAATCCGTAGAAACTTATAGTGATATCTTGTCTGATCAGCTAAACATCTATCAGACTACGGTTTCTAATAGGTTAAATGATGTGATGAAGGTACTCACCATATTCTCGGTGGTTTTTATTCCATTAACGTTCATTGCAGGCATTTACGGCACCAACTTTGAGTATTTGCCAGAGTTGCAATACCATTACGCGTATCCCATTTTCTGGGGAGTAATGATCACAGTCGCCTTAGGCATGCTCTACTACTTCCGTAAGAAAAAGTGGATTTAATACCAAATTAAATCGGGGCTATGGTTATTTATCGTCAGCCCCTTTCTTTTTGAAAGACGGCTTCTGAATAGCCAAGTTATTTGGGTAAGAAGCTATTCTTCCATCTTCCATTTCTATTTCGATGTAGAACATCTTGATATCCAAAATGAGCCCCTCAACAGAGTTATCTCCATCTTGAATTCTAATGTGTGAACCGATACGATAAGGAAAGAAAAAGAAGAGCACCACTGAAGCAGTTAGATTACTTAGAATAGACCAATGTGCAAATAAAGCAACACCAACAACCGTAAAAATACTGGCGAAATACAGCGATAGGCCAGACAAAGATATCTCCCAGACAAAGCCCAAAAGTGCCCCAAAGGCAATGGAATTAACCAAACCCGTAATCTTAGTGATATAGAGCATGCGCGACTTATCAAAGTCATTCTTCGCGCCATGTCGTTTTACCAGACCGCGAATTACTTTTCTGCTAACTGCATAAAGGATAATAACACCTACTGAGATGATCAATACGTCTAAATGACTCTTAAACCAAGCTGCGACATCTCGTATAATCTGATCGTAATCCATACTGCAAAATTACACAAGTTCCGGGATTGAATAGATAGTGGATTAATCAATTCATGGTATAATTTTTATCATTGATAATGATAAATCATCGAAAAGGGAAAAATCTGAATGACTGAGTTGATTCCTATCTAAAGGACAAAGATAAGGGTCGGTGATTCTACTATTTGGATTGAAATAGGAGAGTCTCTGTTTCTCTGAATATTTTCAATCGACTCAGCACCTGAAATCGTCTTAGGTAAGCCCGTATCTCTCAAAACCTAAATCGAGATTTGGCCCGCTGCATCCGTCAGCAAAAGGAATAGGAAACATCACGGCAACTAAATTCTTATTCCATCATAAACGGCTTTATAACGTATCAACAGTTGTCCTACCGATATGCATTACAGCATCTCCCATGTGCAAGATTGGATTATTCTGCAAGCCTATGATGTAACCATCTGAAGGAGCTTTTAATCTCACACAAAACTCGCCAAAAGGGTCAGTAATATGCCCAACCAGTTGATTCTTCTTAACATACTCACCACTTTGCACCAAAGTCTGGAAAAGACCGGAAGATCTCGCTCTCACCCAAGAGGAGTTATTTACCATCTTATTCTCATAATCAGGCACAGGCAAATCTCGTGATGACATGTCTAAATGGTTCATTAGCCTCATGGTTCCATTAATGCCTTCTTGAATCGAAAACTCATCAAAACGACCTGATTCACCTCCCTCGAAGACCAGTATTTTCTTTCCTAATTTGGCCGCAGCTTGTCTAAAAGAGTTAGGCCGATAAGGAGAGTTAAGTGTAAACGGTGCATGAAAAGCTTTGGCCAGACCCGCATTGATAGGGTCCTTTGTCATACACCTCACTTGTGGGTAGTTAGTTCTATCTGCGCCTCCCGTATGAAAGTCGACCCCATAATCTATCATGGGTACGATGTCGCGCATTAAGTAATAAGCCACCCTTGATGCTAGAGATCCATTCTTATTTCCCGGAAACGACCGATTCATGTCTTTCCCGTCAGGCAATGATCTTGAAAAGTGGATGAAGCCGTAAATGTTGATAATAGGAATACAAATGACCGTACCTATCTCAGGCACACTTAAGCCTTGATCGATAATTCTCCTGACCGTTTCAATACCATTGATTTCGTCTCCATGCAAGCCACCTGTCAGGAGCAGCACAGGTCCTTCTTTTTTTGCCCTTGAAATGGTAATTGAGATGTCAATTGGCGAATGAGACGGGAGCTTCGCTACATTGACGGTGATTCTATTCGTTTGGCCAGGTAGTGTTTCTACATTATTTATAATCATATTCAACTTGATTCAGTCAGCCTTTTAAGCTATCGGTCGGCTGAAAATCTCGGTGAAGTTATAGAATTATTTTTGCTCATTTCAAAAGGGTTGTGAATGACACAACACCTCAAAAACAAGTCAAAAAGATTTTGGTGCCAACCGACTTCACAGACAATTACGAACAGTCTGCACATCAACTCAAGGAAATTCAACAGTTCTTTAGTGCACGCCTCGAATTTCTACACATCAATACGCCATCCTATTTCAGTACAACTTATGAATTGGATAAGCGAATTAAGTCCTTCCAAAATAAGCACGGTTTTGAAAATTGTGACTTCAAAGTAATTTCAGATAAAAGCAGAAAAAAAGGAATCCTAAAAGCAGCACAACACTTAGGTGCGGATATGGTCATGCTACTGTCATTTCAACCTAATCAATTGCAACGTTTCTTTAGAGGTGACATTACCGAGTATGTTGTCAATCATTCGCAGCTTCCTGTTATGGTCTTGAATGTGGGTAAGTAAAGTGGCTACTCATATGAAGAAGACTTTATCTTCGAAGCCTCCTACCTAAAACCAATTACTGGAATGGGCTATCAGTTAGTTTCCTTTTCAAGGTCTATTTTAGACAAATGTCTAAAAACTTTCAAAAGCTGTTAACGACCTTATTTACATTGATGTGTTATTGTTTGAATAATACTTCAGAGGGAATTTCATTCTTAGGGATATTAGGGCCTTTCCAACTTACAATTAAGCCATCACCCCCTCCCTTTTCAAAGTAGGTTACACGGATCTTGTGAAAGCCTTTCTCAAGCGCAGTCAACGCACCTTTTTCTACCATGCCATGTAGGCCATTGTTATCAACTACTAGTTGATCATTGATAAAGAGTTGACTACCATCATCTGAAGCAACATAAAAGCGATAGGCCCCATTTTCTGGAACATCGATATATCCCATATACTCAAAAGCAAACTGCTCTTCTTTAATTCTTGGACTGAAATTAAAATCTGATACCGTTGCTTTCTTCACAGCCTTCAGCGTATTAAAATTTGGTAGTGCATCCCAATCGCCTTCGTAATACTGATAGGCAAGTCCTTGCTTAAGGTTGCTTAGATTTCTACTCCGTTGCATTGCCACTTTTGTCAATTGTTGACTGGCTGTACCACTGATTGCCAAATCATTTTTAAAATACCTTGCTTTAAGCATGGCGCTTTCTCGAATTGAGAGGTTTCCATCAAAGACTTCCGATTGGCCTGTTGGCGTACTGCCATCCAAGGTATATCTAATTGTGGCGCCATTCTCATTGCCCAGCACCACCTTCATTTGATTTACAAAACTCTCTTCCTCAACATTAATTGCTGGTGGCAGTATCACTTCTGGAGCTCCTTCAATATCTAAAAATATGACTGCGTCAATTTCATCTGGAGATGTTTTCGGAACAGAGATAACTAAGGCGTCTTCATCTCTTTCGATAGCAAGTTTTGCTGATGAACTCGCAAGCAGTCCAGCTCTAACCCCCTTATTTCTTATGCCACTCAACCTTAGTTTTCCATCTTTTGGCCAATCAAAAACATGAAGATAGAGGCGAGTACTATTCTGCATCGCTTTCTGCGTAACCCTACCCCATGATAAATGCTCAAAAGGACTGGCACTGGTACCGTAGATCGACTCTCCATTTACTCGCATCCACTCGCCAATTACTTTGAGTCGGTCTATGCTTTCTTGCGGAAAGGTACCATCAGCTTTAGGGCCAATGTTGAGTAAAAAGTTGCCTCCTTTGGACGCAATGTCTGATAGTTTCTGGATTAGGTCTTCGGTCGATTTCCAATTGCTATCATTTTTATTGTATCCCCAATGATCATTCATGGTCATGCAACTTTCCCAATCTATACCGGGTAATCCCATGTCCGGTATTTCTTGTTCTGGGGTACCAAAGTCTCCTTTGAAATCTCCCTCGGCAGTTAGCCCTTGCATTCCTTGACGCCCTTTATCTACTCTATTATTGATGATAATATCTGACTGAAAACTTCGAACGTAATCGTATAATTCTATTCCGTCTTCATGCGTCCAAGTGTCTTCCCATTCTCCGTCAAACCAAAGCACTCCGATGTCTCCATATTCCGTCAATAGTTCCTTCAACTGACTTTTCATATAGTCAACATATCGAGGAAATTCAGCACCTTCTGCGCTTCTGCCTTTTTCCCAATTTCTTCTCGGAAGATAGTCTGGATGATGCCAGTCCATAATGGAATGATAAAAACATAGTTTGATGTCTGCCTTCCTACAAGCTTCGGCCAATTCTTTTAAGATATCCCGCTTGAAAGGCGTGGACATTACATCGTAGTCTGAAACTTTGGAGTCATAAAGTGCGAAACCGTCATGGTGCTTACTGGTGATGGTAATGTATTTCATACCGGCTTCCTTGGCCATATTTACCCAAGCGTTTACATCAAATTTTACGGGGTTGAATTTAGGTAAGAACTCGTCATATTGCTCTAAAGGAATTTCCGCAGTCGTTCGAATCCATTCCGCATGGTTGGTCTGATCTTTCCATTCGCCAGCTGGAATAGCATAAAGACCCCAATGAATGAACATCCCAAAACGCGCTTCACGCCACCATTCCATTCGATCGTCTTCACTTTGAACGGTCTGTTTTGTTTGTTCTGGTACACTACAAGAGAGTAGTGTGGCCATGGCGATAAAAAAGTAGGTTAAGGATCGTTTGCTCATGGCTTAAAAGAACCTTGTCTTACCTGGAATAGCTACTTCGTAGTTACCGTTTGCATCTGGCAAGATTGGCGCTTGATCATTAAATGAGGTCAGATTGTCTGGCACCAATTTCAAATCGCTCGCCATCGCTTCATCCCAAGTAATCTGCTGACCAGAATAGGTAGCCATTCGACCTAAAATTGCCGTCATGGTACTTTCAGCACCATACTCAACATTGTCTAAGCGATGTTCTCCTGCCTTAATGGCCGCAAACAATTCATTGTGTTCTTGCTGATAAGGATTGATATCGTTTTGGCCTTTGTAATCCAAAATAGTCTGACCATCATAGCCCTTCACCAAGCTTCGATTGCCACTATTTACTTTGATACTTCCTTGAGTAGTTTGGAATACTTCTTCCACTCTATTCATGCAGCCGCGCTGATGTCTGCATTGACTAGAAATCACTTGGCCTTCAGGATAAACAAACTCTACAAAGTGATGATCGAAAATATGTCCGTGATCTTTACCTTTTCTGGTTTCACGACCTCCCATTCCTTGCGCAGAAACTGGTCTAGCACCGATATACCAATTGGCCACATCAATGTTATGAATGTGTTGCTCGAGAATATGATCACCACAGATCCAAGTGAAGTAATACCAATTGAGCATTTGATATTCTAGTTCGGTATGTGCAGGTTTCCTTGGTCTAACCCAAACTCCGGCACTATTCCAGTAAACTTGTCCTGAAACGATATCTCCAAGGCTACCTTTCTGAAGCAGCGATTCTACTTCTCTATAATTCTTTTGATAGTGACGCTGAAGGCCTACAACAACATTCAATTTCTTTTCTCGCGCTAGCTTACCTGCTTCGAGCACACGCTTGATGCCTACAACATCTGTCGCCACAGGCTTTTCCATAAACACATGCTTGCCTTGCTGAACAGCATATTCGAAATGGAGAGGCCTAAAACCTGGAGGAGTCGTTAGAATCACCACGTCCGCCATATCGATAGCTTTCTTATAGCCATCGAAGTCCGTGAATTTAGCGTCTTCCTTGACCATCACTTTTCCTTTGCCTTCGTATTTGGTCGCCAAGTTTTTATAGCTGCCTTCTAATCTATCGGCAAAAACATCGGCCATTGCCACTAACCTCACATCTGGGTCTGCTTCGATGGCCTGAGCAGCGGCACCTGTTCCTCGACCGCCACAGCCTACGAGCGCTACTTTTATCTCCCCCGCTGCGCCTGCATAAGCACTTATTGGAAAAGGGAAAGCACTGAGTAGTGCGCCTGTTCCTGCTACTTTGGCAGTGGTTTCTAGAAACTTGCGTCTTGTGTTTGGGTTACTGTGATCTGTAGGTTTCATAAGCTTTGGTTTTAATATTCTCTAATTGGTTTACCCCAATATTTTTCCCATTCGGATTCTGGTGGCACTTGCTTTGGCCTTACGATTCTGAATCCAACATGAAGTGCATCAGTTAACCACCAGAGACTCTTGGGTATTTGGGGATCTCTTTTTTTCCAGCTCTTGTCTGAAAACTGTCTTGCTGATGATCTTAAATTTGTAACGGGATCCTTAAATGAACCGCCTCGGACGACTCTAGGGTAAAGTTCTTCTGTTGTCACAAGCGGGTCTGTTTGTCTATTCTCTTGACTGTAAGCGTTTTCGTCATATCCATCTAATACCCACTCCGAAACATTGCCATGCATATCATATAGACCCCAAGCGTTTGGCTTTTTGGTACCGCCTTTATGTGACTTTTCATCGCTATTGGCACCATACCATGCGTATTCATCAAGCGTAGATTCTGGAAACGAAAATGCTTCTTTAGTACCTGCTCTACTGGCATATTCCCACTCGGCTTCAGTTGGTAATCTGTAGAAGTGACCTGTTTTTGCGCTAAGCCACTTGCAGAAAGTAGAGGCCGCGTATTGGGTCACATTC
The DNA here is from genome assembly GCA_964352205.1 of uncultured Roseivirgaceae bacterium. Classification (GTDB taxonomy): domain Bacteria; phylum Bacteroidota; class Bacteroidia; order Cytophagales; family Cyclobacteriaceae; genus Roseivirga. The sequence continues at coordinate 1,017,353 of CAYGQO010000001.1, read as the reverse complement.
ACTAAAGGATAACCTGGTTTGTTAAAATTGACATAGGGCATGGTTGCCCCGGCAATGCCATCAATTTCCAATGAAAGCTCTCTATTGTCTCTGGCAATTTCACTGTCAGTTTCTCGATAAAGAAAAAGCTCAAACTCATCCCACCTTATTTCCATGGTGCTCATCCAAAAATCACTGACCATCACTTCATGCTGAGGTCCTTCATCTGGATTTCTTCCAGCTTCTGATGCTGGGCTTCCCATGGCGAAAGTTCCTCCTGGAATTGGGATAAGCTTTAGTGATAGATCAGAGCCCGGAATCTTTTGGTCGTACTCCGAGAAACTAAGATTAGAAGGGCTATTTGTACTCATCATCAGCATGGAAAAACTGATACATGTAATGGTAAAAAATGTCCTAATTCTATATTTCATCTGATCAATTCTTGTCTACCGATTCGTGAAAAAGATGACTTGGTAGATCTGTGATTCTTTCACAGCACACCTGTTCCATCACTTGTTGTAATTGTGTCTTGATGAGTGATATGGTATGGTCACCGCCTTCTTTCCCCAAAGCACCTACGCCATACATAAAACTACGTCCCATAAAGGTGAACTCAGCTCCGCTAGCAATCGTACGGGCTACGTCTGGTCCTGAACGCACTCCACTATCCATCATTACTTTTATCTGATCGCCATACTTGGCTGAAATTCTTGTCATTGGTCGAATGGTAGATTCTCCGGCATCTAGTTGACGACCGCCATGGTTTGAAACGATAATCCCGTCTAAACCAAGACGCACTGATTTTTCAGCGTCTGCTTCGCTTGCCACACCTTTCAATACAATCTTACCTTTCCATTTATCGCGGATTCGAGCAATTTTATCTTCATCTAATCTACCGGAAAACATTTGATCCATAAAACCACCCAGACCTTTCAGGCCTAACTTTTTGGGCATATACGGCTTAAGTGTTTCAAAATTCGGCTGTCCATGTTTCAGCGTATTCAGGGCCCAATCCGGATGACCTAAAATCTGAATCATGTTTTTGATCGTCATCTTCGGAGGCATCGCCAATCCATTCCTAATGTCTCTTGGTCTAAATCCAAATGAGGGCACATCGCATAGCAAAACCAATACAGGGCATTCAGCTGCTTCAGCTCTTTTTAGAATATCATCTCGGTGTTCTTCTTTGGCCGGATGGTAAAGTTGAAACCACGCTTTCCCTTCTGTAAGTTCTGCAACACGCTCTATACTACTTGTGGTAACTGTACTTAGAATAAATGGAATATTATGTTTAAAGGCTGATTTAGCCAATATTTCAGTTGCATTCGGCCACATGAGACCTTGCAACCCTACTGGAGCAATCCCGAAGGGCGCATCATATACATGACCAAACAATTCAGTTTTCAAGTCATTCCCTTTAAATGGAGTCAGGTAACGAGGAACCAAGGACACCTCTCTAATTTCGGCCGTATTGCGAACGAGGTTCACATCTTCATTACAACCTCCATCTAGGTACTCAAAAGCAAAGCGGGGCATCTTCTTTTTTGCTTTGTCGCGCAAGTCGTCTATCGAAGGATATTGTCTATTATATGGCCAGCTCATAGGGGTTGAGTCCCATTAAGTTCGAAAATATTTTCCATTGCCGACCACTTCTCTCCTGGTTTTGCCAGAGGCAGGGCTTGTTGATAGCTCCACATGAGCGACTCCCATTCTTGTACTTTGGGATTCTTCGCGTCAAGCTTGGCCTTGGCCTCAAAAGAGAAAGCATCTTTCGCTAAGATGATCATGCATAATCGAGTACCAAGAAGATAAATCTCCATGTCAACAATCCCAGCTTCATGAATACTCTGAATTATTTCAGGCCAAACTGCTTGATGATGCTTCTTATACTCCTCAATAAGTTGAGGGTCATTTTTCAGGTCGAGCGTAAGACAGAACTTCTTCATTTAGATAGCTGCTGACTTTTGATACTTATTGAACACTTTGTGCCCATACCAAGCGATATAGACAAAACAGACGAATGGCAGTATGAATGACAAGTTTACCTCCGTTACGCCAAGAATTCGTGTGTCATTAACTTCGGAACCTCCCATATCAATGATCATTCCTTGCCATTTGGGCATTAGTGCCCCACCAACTATGGCCATGACCAATCCGGCTGCCCCTATTTTCGATTGCTCTTCGTTCAGACCATTCAATGCTATGCCATAGATGGTTGGAAACATCACAGACATAAAGAATGAGATGGCTACCAAGGCATACATTCCAGGTACTCCTTCAAGATAGATGACCAAAATAGTACTGATCCCTGCGAGGCAGGCAAAGTACATTAGCAGCTTACCCGCGTTGACAAACCTTAGCAGATAAGTACCTACGGCTCGGCCTAAAAGAAAGACTATAAAGGCTGCAAATTGATAGTTTGCTGCGGTTGTACTGGATATCCCGATCGCTTCAGCATATTGATAAATATAGGTCCAGCACATGATTTGAGCGCCAACGTAGAACACTTGAGCCAATACACCGAGTGCGTATTTTTTATTCTTCCTTAGGGAATCGAAAGTAGACTTGAGGCTTGGAATTTTTCCTTCGCCCCTAGCTTGAGGCATTTTACTCACGACAATCAGTACGAAAACACCAATCAATACTAAGCCAAGAATGACATATGGATTCCTAATGACCAACAGATCGGAGGTTCTGATGAGTATCTTTTTTGCCTCATCTAAGGAAGCATATTCTACAATGTCGTCAGACTGTAAATTCTTCAGAACGAATTGTTGTGCAACGACTAAGCCACCAAGGAGGCCAACCGGATTAAATGCTTGTGCCAGATTGAGACGCTGTGTTGCTGTCTCCCTAGCTCCCATGGCTAGAATGTAAGGATTTGCCGTTGTTTCTAAAAAAGCCAAACCAAAGGTGAGTACATAAAGGCCCAGACAAAAAAACCAGAATTGCTCTGTAATGGCTGCGGGATAAAACAGCAATGCACCCAATGCATAAAGGGCTAAGCCGATTAAAACTCCAACCTTATATGAGTACTTCCTTACGAATAATGCAGCCGGTAACGCCATGCAAAAATAACCCCCATAGAAGGCCATTTGTACCCATGCTGCTTGCGAATTAGTTAACTCAAGAACCTTCTTGAACGCCTGTACCATTGGATCTGTAACGGCATTAGCAAAACCCCATAGCGCAAAAAGTGAGGTGATTAATATGAAAGGAATCAGTGCCTTCCGTTCAATCAATTTTGGTTTGCTATGGGTAGATTCAGTCATTCTATTTTATCAAATAATGCGATCTAAATGCGTATAGCCACCATCGACATATATGTGCTGACCAGTGATGTGACTTGCCCTTTCTGATAACAGAAACACTGCAGTATCGGCTATCTCCCTAGGTCTGGTCATTCTATTACCTAAAGGGATGCTATTTTCAATTGACTCACGTTTGCTTCTGGGATTCTCAAAGGAATTCAACCACTTCGCATATAGAGGAGTCATAACTTCTGCAGGTACAATCGCATTCACTCGAATACCGCTCTCCAGTAACTCCACAGCCCATTCCCGTGTCAGGGCTAATACGCCTCCTTTTGCAGCGGCATAACCTGAAGTATTTCCTTGGCCGGTTATGGCGGTTTTTGAAGCCATATTTAAGATGGTTCCGTTCGTTTTCTTAAGATATGGCAAACAGTAATGTGCCATATTGTAAAAGTGATTTAAGTTCTTTTGTAAAGACTCTTTGAAACGATCGGGCGTGCCGTTTTCCAGGCCAACACCATCATTTACCCCAGCATTGTTAATCAAGCCGTGAATATTACCACAATCATTTATGGTTTGCTTTACTGCTGATTCACATTGGGCCGAATCGCATAAATCGGTCTTTATGAAAAAAAATGTATCGCATTGTAGTTTCTCTAATTCATAAAAGAGGTTTTCGCCAGCATCCGCATCATTGTCTAGTACAACAGGAATTCCTCCTTCCTTGGCAATTTGTAGCACAATTGCTTTCCCTATCCCTTTGGCTCCGCCAGTGACAATGAATACTTTGTTGGTAAGCTTCAAATCCATATTTCAACTCATCTTAATCATTCAAATTAGCATTTATTCGTCAAACCATTTGACAGGAAATATATAGCGTTCTCCACCATTGAGTTGAATTGTTTTAACCTTATCTCTGTATTTGAATTTATAGCTTCCAGATACCTTCGGTAATGCCGTGAACTTATTCAACTGACCATTGCTCCAATGCAGATCAATTGTAACATTCCCTCGTGCTTTCAGCCCTTCTATATGTCCATCAGCCCAGGTTTTTGGCAGGGCAGGTAAGAGATGAATATCATCTGTGTGCGATTGCAATAATGCCTCAGCAATGCCGGCAGTAAATCCAAAGTTTCCATCGATCTGAAAAGGTGGGTGCATATCAAACAGGTTAGGGACAATAGATTTCTGTAGGTGCAGGTTAACATGCTTGTCTACTTCTTCGGCATCTTGAAGTCTCGCGGAAAGATTAATCAACCAAGCACGACTCCATCCAGTACCTGCCCCACCATTTGCCAAACGATAATCGGTCGACTTTTTAGCAGCGGCAAATTGATCGGGTGTACCTTCTTTTGTAATTGTATTTCCTGGATATATGGCATAGAGATGAGACATGTGTCGATGGCCTTTTTCCGCTTCTTCATATGGCCTATCCCATTCTAAGATTCTACCATCTGGACCAATCACAACTCCGGGTCGTAGGACTGTTAATTTGGCGCTGACCTCTTTCGTAAAATCATCTTCAATATTTAAAATCTTCGCTGCGGATAAAGCATTTGTAAATACTTCTTCAATAATCTGTTGATCTATTGCAGTACCCAAAACGGTAGCGGCAGGCTTTCCATCGCCTGCGATATATGAGTTTTCAGGAGACGTTGCCGGTGCAGAAATCCACTGACCGTCTCGGGGGTCTTTCATCAACCAATCGAGGTAGAAAAGTGCAGACTCTTTGAGTGCAGGATATGCACGATCTCGCAAAAATTCTTCATCTCTTGTGAATTGATAATGATCCCAGAAATGCTGCATGAGCCAGCCTCCACCTCCTATCCAGGCACCCCAATATGGTCGTTCCGCACGCATCCACGCTGGTGCCCAAAAGTCTGTTGCCTGATGTGCTACAAAGCCTCGCATTCCGTATTGTTCCTTTGCCGTTACCTTACCCCTTTCTATTAGTCGCTCGGTAAAATCGAAGAGTGGCTGATGCGTTTCACTTAGGTTAGTCACTTCTGCCGGCCAGTAATTCATCTGTAAGTTGATATTCAAATGATAGTCTGCATTCCAAGGCGCTTGAATATGCTCATTCCATATGCCCTGAAGGTTAGCTGCATTGGTGCCAGGCCGTGAACTTGAGATCAACAAGTAACGACCAAACTGAAATTGTTTAGCCACAAAATCAGGATCTGGCTGACCTGTTTTGATTCGTTCTAGTCTTTTATCTGTAGCTAAGCTGTCCAATTCATGGCCACCCAAATCTAAGTCTACGCGTCTGAATAATTTTTGATAATCATCGACATGATCCTTGAGGATTTCCGTGAAAGACTCTTTAGCAACGATTTGCAAATCGAGCTCATTTTTCGCCTTATAATCATCATGATAATAAGAGGTAGCAGCAACAATGTATATGGTTGCTTTTTTAACGCCTTTCAAGGTCAACTTTCCATCTGAAGCAGATACGGTTCCTCCTTCATTCTCCACTTTGAGTCTTGTTTGAAACTTTACTCCATAGTTTATGGCTTTCGGTTTAGAGAAGTGTTTGCCTTTATATTGGGTAACCTCTCCGTCCATTCGAAGCTCATGATCTGAAGGAGTGGTGACTTCAACAGTTGGTTTCCCATCATCTTCTGGCCTGCTTAGTCTCAAATCCAGGTTGATTCCGGCTTCATCCGTTGTCGCCAGTTCCAAAACCATGGCATTGTGAGGAGCACTCGCAAAAATTCTTTCCGTAAATCGTCCTGACTCGGTATTGTATGAAACGGTCACCAATGACGAGTCTAAATCTAGCTGACGATTGTAATTACTGATCTTCCTATCCTCGAAGTCAATGAACAAATCACCCATCGTTTGGTGTGACCTTACTATACTTTTATGTGAGAATTGGCCCACCCAGGCCTTATCGGCTTCATGCACTTTTCCCGCAATCAGAAGGGCTCTTACTTTCTCAAGGTCTTGTCGGTTTCCTTGGGCATCACCCCAATCAGGGCCTCCGGGCCACATTGAGTCTTCATTCAGTTGAATTCGCTCATGAACGGGATCTCCGAAGACCATAGCGCCAAGTCTTCCATTACCAATTGGTAATGCTTCTTTGGACCAATCCGTTGCTGGTGCGTCATACCAGAGCACCAAGCTTTTGTCCTGTACTTCTACTGACTGACAGCCATTCAGGATTGTGAAGATCATTGACAAAGCAAAAATCTGATATGCAAACCTACGTGGTGCCTTCATCTGAAATAAGTTTCACGGTTCATCAATGGAGATAAAACTACTCTTCTAAGTCAAAATAGTCTAGTAAGACATTCGCCACAATAGACACTATGTTTGCACAATTAGTGTTCTTTGGATTGAAAAGTGGAAATAAAATATCTACTCTTGCCCATATCTGACGTTAATTCATATTTCAAATGACGAAGAAAAATTATTGCCTCGTTATTAATCAGCACTGAAATACATAGAGATGTTACTTTTTGAGGCCAAAAACTAACGGAAAAAGCCTTTCCGAAAACACCAAATACAAGCCCGGTTTTTGCCGCACAAGGCCAACGCCAGCCCGGGCCAACCGCCTTGTATTTCGCGCAGTTTTCGGTTTTGCCACCCTCCTGGATGTATTAGAATAATAAGAACATTTAACCTTTAGAAAACGACCTTAATGGTCTCTTCGGATCCAATACTCAATCCTTTGAAGGATTGTGTTGCTGTACTCCCTGAATAGTCGCTCACATTCACGGTGAATTTGTGGGATTTCTCAAACACTTTGGCCGCGAAATTATTGCCTTTGATTCTTAGTGTATACACTACTTCTCCGGCTGTTTCATCGTAGACTTGAATGACGGGGTCAGCAATTCCTGACACTTGAATTTCTGGAAGATATCCCTTGGCTTTTCTCCCGTAGTTATCTTCTTGTTTCACCAACACAGGCCAGCCTTCATATGGCGCATCACCTTTAGATGGATCTGCCCAGCGCGGCCAGTTTTCCAGCGTAATGCTTCTTTGGTTTTTGTTGAACTTGGCAATGCCGTATCCCGCTGCTCTGTCATGCAGTTCGGCAGGGAATTTATTACTGATATAAGGATTGGAAACTGCGTGAACTGTCATCTTATTCCCGAAGCCATCTTCATGATCACCCGTATAAATTGGGGCTCCTGCTGCTCTATTTTTTCCTGGTTCCTTGGGAAACCATCTCCTAGGATAAAAATTGGCGATCGAAGGAACGCAAAGTGCGAAACCCGCATCGTTGTATTCATCCACGCCATATTGAATGGTGCTACCGAGGTGCTGATCGCCTGCAATATGAACAGCAAAGGCTTTCCTTATTTTCTTGACAGCATTATCTCTGCCTGTCTGTGGCCAACCATTTGAATCCATGTCAGCTGCTGGTACATCATCAGGAGCGTAACTCCCTTTTTCATAAATCTCTAGGCCTGGAAAATTAGCATCATTGACCTCTGTGGAAGGCAAAGTGACTACATCAGCAAAAATGGTTTGAGAAAGTACCGCTTTCATTTCTGTACCTTTTGACCAGTCGGCTGCCCAAGCTTCTAAGAAGTCGAGCTGCCTATTTCCGAGTAGAATTGCGTCCTTCGCATCTGCACTTTTCTTCGCATCAAAATCTTTATTTCTAGCCCATCCATTGCCCACATCTGCTTTTGGCAAAAGGGCTCTCGGTGCAGATTTGAATTTTCGGTCTTCTAGAACGGCAAAACTCACTCCGCCATAGGTAAAGTCCGTGTAATAAACACCTATTCCTTGTGCAACGGGCGTTGGATCGAAGGGGTCAGGCATATGACTTGCTTGTGTGCGTTCTACCATCTTGACCCATTCGGCAGGCATTCTATAACCACCTCCGTCTTGCGCAGTTCCGCCCAAAACACCTGGCTTGGCTAATCTTCCACCTGCGCCCCAAATATTACCGTGATAGACATCGTGGTCATCTGTGATGGTAATTGATGGTATTTCTGCTGTCAGTCCTCCATAAGCCCAATACCAGAGGTACCATTTGTAGAGGTAATCTAGCTCTCCATTTTGCCTGTCGGCCCAAGTAGGACTTGCTCCTTCGTATACCTGATCTCCGCTAAAGAATAGTACATCGGGTTTATGTTGCATGAAATTTTCAATCAAGTCAGTATGCGGAAACCAAAGGCCCCAATCCCAAGGGAATTTACCCGTATCTACACCACCCCATCGGGTTGGATTAGGCCTCACATTGTTGTGATTACCAGTAAAAGCCGCAACGACTAGCTCTTCCTTGTCAATTGGATTCTTTCTGATCACGCCATTGGAATAGTAATCTTGTCCTTCCAAATGGTAACCGATTCTATATTCCTGATCTTTTGTGTCATCCCAGCCTTCAGCTCTGAAATGTGCTGTAAACCCTGGTCTGAGCACTTCCGATTCCTGCGTTTTTTTCCAATCCTCTCCCTCTTTAATCTCCATCCAAGCAACACTCGTATTCTCGTCACCGATTGGCATTAATTGCGCGGTTAGTTTAACCGTCTTTTCGTGAAGTGTGTGTTGTGTTCCGATGATTGGGCCACCGTTTCTATCTTCGTTTTGGCCGATCTTTTCACCCGATACACGCCAATTGTCAAATGAGAATCTTCCTTTTTTAGTTTCTGGATCTGGGTTAGAAACCAAGGCAATGCTTCCAACCAATCGATCTTCAGGAACCTTAGCATATTCAAGCGTAGCGAGCTCTTGCTCATGTTGGCTCACTCTTGCCATCAGCTCACCATTCTTGTCAATGATCAATGACAATTTCACTTTACCTTCTAAATCCGACTTATCCAGATCTACCTCTGCTAGCATGGTGTCTTCTGTTTCAAAATCGCGTAGAAAAAGTCTCCCTCTAGGACTAAACCCTACATATAGTCCTCCGTGTTTTCCGTAGCTGTGATGAATTAAAGCGGCTTGTCTGTAATCTTGGCCAGCACCTGCACCAAATAGAATTCCCGCATTGGCAACACCTGATTCATCACCTACTAATTCAATATCAACAGACACTTCAAAGGCACCCTCATGCTCTTTCAAATTACGGGTGAGCAAGTGTACCGTGCGCATTGGGTTGGTTTCATTAAGGCAAACCAATTGTCCGTCTTCAAGCTTCCAATCCTGCAAGCGGTTCGCCCAGAAATCCGGGCCTATCCATGTGCGATCATTGCTGGAAAACTCTGCGAGGAATTCTTTCTTCTGACTGCATGACGTAGCAAGTGAGGTGACCGCAATCACCAACATTAAGAATTTCAACTCAATTTTGTACTTCATATTATTGGTTCAACAAGTCCGAAATTTTTACTCTCTGAAAAACCAAATCGGCTTGACTTCCTTCATACAAAATACCGATGGTCTCTTCGTCTATCGAGGTCATACAAGAGTATCCACGACCCGAGCCACTGTCCAACAAAACCTGATAATCTTCTGGCCAAGTGTCTCCCATATCCTTGCTTAGTTTGATGGTCATATGCTCTCTTCGCTCTACTGAGTTAGGGTTCGAAAAGAGTAAATATGCTTTACCGCGATATGTATGCTTAATCAAACTCGCCATACAAACGGGCTCTATCAAAGCAATCCGAGATGTACTATGGACTTCCCAGGTTTCTCCCATATTAGAAGTGGTGTAGATAGACCTTGAGCCGCCTCGATTATCTCTCATATTCAGCATCAAGCTGCCGTCATCTAATTCTACAATTTGTGCTTCAGTCGTATTCGATTTTGCCCCCGTTCCTATTTTCCATGTGGCTCCCTGATCACTGCTATAAATGATGGTCGAGTGGGGCATCTCTTCCTCGTCTTTGTACTGCGCGGGAAATACAAGTGTACCATTGTCCATGGTTATTCCCTTTCCAGGACCTTGCAATAGCAGATGCCATTTTGGGTCTTTGATTTGACTTGTTATGTTGATCGGTTCGGACCAAGTAAGCCCATCATCTTCACTCTTGGTCAACATAAACTGGCTTGTAGTTTTCGGTGACATCCCTGGCTTTGATGCCCACCAGTTTCGTTCTCCCGGATGTCCATGTGCCCAAACAGCAGCAACCCAAATCGTCCCAGTCACCTTATCTACTAATACAGATGGATCACCAATTCCATTTTGATTTTCGGGTAGACCTCCCCATTCTCCCATGTCCATAATGACTTTCATGGGTTCCCATGTAGTTCCGCCATCCGTACTTCGGTTCATTCCGATATCTACATCTTCTTGAAGGTCAACAGAACCGTTTCTTCGCATGTCATAAACGGCAATTAAAGTACCCTCTTTAGTTGTGACAAGGCCCGGAATTCTATAGGTATCTACTCCATCATCTCCATGTTGTCGCAGTAGAACGGTTATGTTTTTTAAGCTTCGTTCTGTTCCGCAACCCACCAACACCATGAGTAAGCCGAGAAAGACTGAGTACTTTATAAGTGATTTTCGAATACCAATTGTCATGTTAATTCCCTGTCATTACATCACCTAACTGAGTCATCTTAAACCTATCGAGGGTGGCTGATGTATGTTCTTTGACCATAATATCTTCCATCTTTTTGATGATATCTGGATGTGCTGAAGCAATGTCATTTTGTTCTGCAGGATCATCTTTGAGGTTATAGAGTTCCAAGGTCATGTTGCCTTTCTTGATCTCTTTACGGATCCCTTTCCAGTCACCCATTCTAATGGCTTGTTGTCCCTGATACTCTGGAAATTCCCAATAAAGATATTCTCGATCCTGCTGTGTTCCTTTATCCAAAAGGGTTGGTAAATAACTCACGCCATCTGTGTTTTCAGGGATATCGATATTAGCAATTTCTCCGGCTGTAGCCATAAAATCCCAAAAAACTGAGATGTGATCTGTCTTAGAACCTGCTTTTATTTTGCCTGGCCAAGCGGCAATCATTGGCACTCTAATGCCTCCTTCGTAAGTGAATCCTTTCGTACGACCATAAGCTGTTTCGAATGGTCCGGCACTATTGAAATAAGGTGCATCAACCCCACCTGTATAAGTAGGCCCATTGTCACTCGTGAAGATGATCAGCGTGTTTTCGTAGAGCCCTAATTCCTTGAGCTTGTCGATCAGTTCCCCTACTTGATCATCTAGATAAGTAATCATGCCTGCGTATGCTGCCTTTGGCGATCTGTGTGGGAAATATCCTTTGTCACCAACATATGGTTCTTCTTCTCCCCATAGCTCTATATACCGATCGGTATATTCTTGAGGTACTTGTATCGGTAAATGTGGTATTGGTGTTGCATAATAGAGAAAGAATGACTCCTCTTTGTTCTGTTCTATGAAATTGAGGGCCTCAGTTTGCATCAGCGCTGGCGCATAATCTGGCTGCTTGTTAAACTTGTCATAACTGGCTGGATCCATTGGGTCGGCTCCTTCTTCCAATTTCTGTCTTGGTGCCACAAGCTCATTATCTGTCCATACTTTCTCTTCATTCTTCCATAGGTGTTTTGGATACAGTTGGTGTGCCTGACGCTGGCAGTTGTAGCCATAGAAAAAATCGAATCCTCGATTGTTAGGAATTCCTTCGGTAAGTGGTGCACCTAGGCCCCATTTACCGACAACTCCCGTTTTGTACCCAGCATTTTGCAATACATTACCCACTGTCATGGTGCCATCTGGAATCGGGCGTTGCCCCTCCAAGTTTGGATCATAGACAGCCTTCTCATAATTCCAAACCTCACCGCGTGAAGCCCACTCATCGTTACCTCTGATATGCGCATTGCCAGGGTGTTTTCCTGTCATTAGCATGTAGCGAGCGGGGGCACAAACGGGGGCTCCTGAATAGTGCTGCGTGAACATCATTCCAGATCTGGCTAGGGCGTCAATGTTAGGCGTTTGAATTTTTGTCTGTCCATAAATGCCCAGCTCTCCATAGCCGAGATCATCAGCCATGATGTAGATAATATTAGGTTTATCTGAGGTTTTCTCTACATTAGAACAGCTAACAAATATGAACGCTAGCAGCAGCAAAATGGAAACTCTTTTCATACTAGTTTAAGGTTAATTACTGTGTAATAATTTACTATTATTAATTGACTTGTTATCAGTCTTGCCCTAGCGCTTCAGAGGGGTAGTTTACCGTTTTTCCAGTCGACTTATCCAATGGCATTTGTGCATCAACTTGTTTTAAGTAATTAGTTAATACTAAGGCTAGTTCGCTTAGTTTCTCTGGATTATCGGTAGCTCGATTTCTCTTTTCGCCAATATCTTGCTCAAGGTTAAAAAGCTCAAAACTGGTATCCGTATGATAATAAATCAGTTTCCAATCTCCCAGCCTCACTGTGCTACTTGCTCCAATACCGGGTCCTGTTGGTCCCCAACGATTTGGATAATGCCAAAAAAGTGGTCTGTCCTTAGACGAGGTTACGTTGGCATGGGTCAGCATTGGCACAAAACTGACTCCATCAATGGGCTGCACCGTTTGATAACTTTCTATTGATGCGATCTCTAATATGGACGGAAAAAAGTCTTCAATAATCAAGTAGTCATGGGTTATACTGTTTGGCTTCACTTTTCCAGGCCATTTTACAATCATGGGCTCTCTAATTCCGCCTTCATGTGCTGATCCCTTACCGCTACTGAGTGGTTTATTATGCGTATGCTTTTCACCACCACGGGCCACCGCACTCAGTCCGCCATTATCAGACATGAAGAGAATCACTGTATTATCGGCTAACCCTTTTTTACCCAGAAAGTCCATGATGTCACCGAGGCTTTTATCCATTCCCTCTACCATGGAGGCATATTTGGCCTCTGTCGGTAACAAGCCTTGATCTAAATATTTCTGTACGAACCTGTCATCTCCTTGTATTGGAGTGTGGACAGCATAATGGGCCATGTAGAGAAAGAAAGGTTGATCATTGTTGACCGCTCTTTCCATTGCATAAACCGCTTCTTGAGTAATGGCTTCCGATAAATAAATATCCTGACCATGGTACTTCTCAAGACCAGGCACAGCCCATGTGGTCCTTTTAGGATCATTATTTCCGAAGGCCTCCGTACCATAATAGCTTCCTGGTGCGCCAGCCGCATGGCCTGCAATATTGACATCAAAACCGAGGTTCAATGGGTCAGACCCGGGTGTTCCGATGGCTCCTAAGTGCGCCTTGCCACTATGAATCGTATAATATCCTGCGTCATGTAATAATTGGGGTAAAGGTGTGGCGTGGATGGTATTGGCAACACCTTCCATTGGGCTCATTCCATTCACATTCCAATTCGGTTGGGCTAATTTGTTATCATCTACCACTGGCTGAACGTCCTTTTGAAGTGTCCAATTGGTAACCCTATGGTGGGCTGCATTCATTCCAGTCATTAAACTTACTCGGGTGGGCGAGCAGACGGCACAAGCATATGCTTGCGTAAACTTCATGCCGTCAGCAGCAAGGCGCTCCATATTGGGCGTTTGATAGATGTCATTATAAGCCGTCCTCTCACTCCAAAATGGTACTGAGGTGTCTTGCCAGCCCATGTCATCGACCAAAAAAACAACAATGTTTGGACGACTAGTTTCTTCAGGTTTTTGACAACCTAAAGTAAAAGCTACTGTGACTATGACAATCAGCATTGAAAGGCTTCTTCGTATCATAAGCCTATTTTAACTGACTGACTTTGATAGTCCAGACATAGTTGGCCGGAGGATCCTTCCTCCATTTTTCAGGTATGGTTACTACAAATCCATTTCCACTCTTTCTCCATTTCAAGTTCCCTTTTCCTAAAAGGCTTACCGATGCTTTAGCACTTGGTTGAAGTGACTTTACAGTGATTTCTGAAGGCATGATTTTCTCATCCTCATCCGCCATATAGAAAAAGTACGTGGTGCCGTCTTGCTTTTGTGTCATAGCGACTTTCTCTTCTTTGTAAGGTGCTAGCGCATGTGTCTCGTAAATACCCTCACTATTGACTTTCATCCACTTAGCATACTCTTCTAATAAATCATATGCACCTTGTTGCCAAGTTCCGTCAGGCCCAGGAGCAATATTAAGAAGCAGATTACCCCCTTTGGTGACGATATCAACTAACAAATGAATACCCTTATGGCCACTCATATACGTGGCATTAAAGGTATGAGACCAGCCTCCTCCTGAAATCATGGGTGATTCCCATGGAAAGGGCAGTGGCTTTTCGGGGACTCGATTTTCAGGGGTTAAATAGTTTTGGTTTTTACCATGTACTGCACGATCTACCACAATGAGCCCTGGCTGCTTTTCTCTTGCCTTGACCACTAGTTCGTCCATTTTAATGTCTTGATTGACGATGCGATGTTTGATGTAACCGTTCTTGTTTTGATCACCCAACTGCCCGCTATACCAATCTGTGATTTGGCCTTTTGGGGTCTTGGCTACCCATCCTCCGTCTAGCCAAAGAATGTCGACCTTACCATAGTCGGTCATTAATTCCAAAATCTGGTTATGGGTGTATTCCGTGAACTTCTGCCATTTCTCTAGGTTCGCTTCTGGTTCGTAGTTGACGTTTCTGTCTCTCGGTGGATAGTAAGGGTCCCAGTAATATTCAGAATGCCAATCTGGTTTTGAGAAATAAGCTCCTGTCCATAAATCCTGATTTCTAAAGGCATCAAAAATCTCTTTCGTGATGTTGGCTTTCGGGTGATTGGCAAATAGGCTTTTACTCCCTGTTACTTTATAGTCAGTATATTTTGAATCGAACATTGTAAAGCCATCATGGTGTTTGGTGGTAAACACCATATATCTCATGCCTGCATCCTTGGCAGCCTTAGCCCATTTTTCAGGGTCGAATTTTACAGGGTTAAAGGTTAAAGCAAGGTTCTCATACTCTTGCTTGTAAGTATTATAGTCTTGAGGATTTGACCCTTTTGTTCGCTCACACCAACCATATTCTTCCGGGCAAAGGGACCACGACTCCACTATACCCCATTGGCTATAGGCTCCCCAGTGCATCAATAAGCCAAATTTTAATCCCTGCCATTGCTCAATTTTGGCCAATGCCAGAGGATCGGTTTCAGGAACGTAGCGCTCTTCCTCATAAATTGCTTGTGAAAAAGCCTGTGTACATATGAGGATAAAAAATGCTAGTGTCAGATTTTTTTTCATTGCAGTCTTTTAAAGTCAGTTTCATTAATATCTCTGACGCACCGAAAACCTGTATGCATCAAGCTGGTATCGGGTGTGGATTCACTTTTTCCAGTTATTTGATAACCATGACAAAATGAAGGTTCGCATAGAAATGAACCTCCTCTGATTACTTTTTGGCTAGATACTGTGATCTCATATTGCTCTTTGCTAATGCCATAGGGTATGTCCCAATCGCTCGTCCATTCCCAAACGTTGCCAGAAATATCGGCTAAACCCAGCTTAGTCTTGCCAAAGTAGCCGACAGGTGATGTGTATTCAAAACCATCCTTTGAGGTATTCACATAAGGAAATGAGCCCTGCCACACATTGGCTTTGTAAGCGTTATCTACGACTAATGTATTTCCCCAATTGTAAATTGTACTTATGTCCTCTCCATCTCTAGCCGCATGTTCCCATTCGGTAGCTGTTGGGAGTCTTTTGCCTGCCCATAGGGCAAAGGCTTCAGCATCGTTATAGGAAACTTGTGTAACCGGATGGTTATCTTCTGCGATTGGCTCGTCCATTCCCATGGGGTATTCCCAATAAGCTCCTTCTTTCAGAAACCAGTTAGTTTCGATGGTAAATACTCCTGAATTACCGAATTTTTCAGCTTCAGTAACGTAACCCGTAGCTTTCACAAAAGTTCGGAATTGGGCAACTGTAACCGGTGTTTCATCCATGAAGTAGGCCGAAATATTTGGGCCTTCCGGAACGTAAACCATTCCTTCTGGAACTTGAACATCTGTTGTTGATTGACAACCTAAAAAGAAACCTAGGAAGAGAATAGTGCCAATATGTAAAATGCTCTTTTTCATGCTTGAGTTCTATCCTAAGTTATAGAATTTTTGAGCGTTCAGCCCAAAGACCTTCTGCTTGTCAAGTTCCGAATGGGTATTCATATAATCGAAAAGCAATTGATAAACTCGCTGATAGCCTCCTGCCAAAAGACAGACAGGCCAATCTGAACCATACATAAGTCTATCAATTCCAAATGCCTCAAAAACAATATCCAAATACGGGTAAATCTCATTTGGCTGCCATTGGCTCCAGTCGGCTTCGGTGATTAATCCTGACACCTTACAATACACATTCGGCATTTTTGCCAAGGCCATGATCTCTTCTTTCCATGGGGAGAAATGCTGATCCTTCACGTAAGGCTTCCCCAAGTGATCTAATACAAAAGGTTGATTGGGTACTTGCTGAACTAACTCTAATGCCCCGCCCATTTGTGTTGGTAAAATCAGGATGTCATAGCTAAGATCGAATTCAACAAGCGTTTTAATTCCGTTGATAAATTGATCCTTAAGCATAAAGCCATCTGACTCGGCCTGCAAAATATGTCTGACACCTTTGAACTTTTTCCTTTCAGAAAAATGGCCTAATCGTTCTGAAACATTATCAGATTGGAGGTCAACCCAACCCACAACTCCTTTTATAAATTCATTGTCATCCGCCAAGTCCAACAAGTAATTTGTTTCCTCTTCAGACTGATCGGCTTGCACAGCAATGCAGCCATCAATTTGACATGTCTTGAGCGCTTGTTCCAATTCGGCTGGTTGAAAATCTCTTTTTAGGATTTCCATAGATTCATCAATCCAACCATCTCGATCGGCATCATATTTCCAAAAATGTTGATGCGAATCTATTCTCATTGATAAGCGATAGTTTTCTGTTTTGCTACTCCAAGACCTTCAATCCCCAATTCCATTTCTTCTCCCGGCACTAAGTAGCGTTGTGGGTCAAGGCCTAGTCCAACGCCAAAAGGCGTCCCTGTTGAGATTACATCACCGGGCAGCAATGTCATAAATTGGCTGATGTAGCTAATAAGCTCAGGGGTTTTAAAGACCATATCAGAGGTATTACTATCCTGCATGGTTTCGCCATTCAATTTGAGCCAAAGATTGAGATTATTTGGGTCATCAATTTCATCTGTGGTAACTAACCAAGGCCCCAAAGGCGCAAAAGTATCATTGCTCTTACCTTTTACCCATTGTCCTTCTCTTTCCAATTGAAACTCTCGTTCACTGACATCATTGTGAATTGTATAGCCCGCTATAAAGTCCATTGCTTCTGCCTCAGAGACGTATGAAGCTTTTTTGCCAATGACTATGGCCAATTCTACTTCCCAATCAGTTTTGACACTATTCTTGGGTATAATTACATCGTCATTTGGACCAACAATTGCAGTCGTAGCCTTAAAGAAAAGAACAGGTTCTTTAGGCAGTTCCATGCCGCTCTCTTTAGCATGTTTGGCATAGTTTAAACCCACACAAACAATCTTAGAAGGCCTGCCGATTGGTGCACCTAATCTTTCCGTCTCAGCAACTTTAGGACAAGCATCAATTTCTTTCGACAACCACGTAATGAGCCGCTTCACGCCATCGGTTTCGAAAAAGCGTTCGTTATAATCTTCCCCAAATGCACTGACGTCAATGCGTTCACCTCTCTTATTAATTATCCCTGGCTTCTCTTCGCCAGGTTGTCCAAATCGTATAAGTTTCATCTAGGTATTTAATTTTATAAAGCCCCCATCAATTGGGTAGTCAGTTCCTGTAATAAATGCTGCCTCATCTGAACACAAGAAGACGGCTAAATTGGCAACTTCTTCGGGTTTGCCCATACGGCCAATGGGTTGAGTAGCAGAGAGCTTTTCAAACATTTCTTCTTCTTCACCTGGATAGTTCTTTGCAATAAAACCATCTACAAATGGAGTATGCACTCGGCCTGGCGATATACAATTACATCGGATATTATCTTTGATGTAATCTTTTGCTACCGAAAGTGTCATGGTCAAAACTGCCCCCTTACTCATGGAATAAGCAAAGCGATCTGCGATACCCACTGACGATGCTACCGATGCCAGATTGAGGATAACTCCTCCTTTAGCCTTCATGTGCGGAACGCTTGCCAGCATGCCATTGTATACGCCCTTGACATTTACTCCATAAATCCTGTCTAGGTCTTCCTCGCTGGTATTTTCAAGATTACCGATGTGGGCAATGCCAGCATTATTGATCATGATATCAATGCCGTTTTTTGTGGCAATCTGATTTATGATCTGGGTGATTCCTTTTTGATTTGATACATCACAACGATGTCCGTCAATGGTGTCACTGATTGAAATGGTTTCATCAATAGCTTTTTGATCTGCATCAAGGATGTGCACTTGAGCACCCGACTCTACAAAGGCGATGGCAATTGCCCTTCCAATTCCACTGCCTCCTCCTGTAATTACAGCCGTCTTTCCTGTTAAATTAAATCTACTCATTGTGATTCATTTTTTCGTTTTTCCAGTAAGCTCCATCAGGATAACTATAGATTGAAATTGACTCTTTTTTCATTGTAATGCTATAACCGCTATCCGTTGGAACCACGTATGCGGCCTTTTTAATCTTGACTGGCGATTCGAAATGTTCATGTAAGTGATCTACATATTCCACAACCCTGCCCTCCTGTGAACCACTGATGCAGATATAATCGATCATGGCTAGGTGCTGAACATATTCGCAAAGCCCAACGCCTCCAGCATGTGGACATACAGGAACATTCAATTCGTTTGCCATCATTAACACCGCTAGCACTTCATTTACACCGGCTAATCGACAGCTATCAATCTGACAAATGTCCATGGCACCAGAGGTCATAAATTGCTTAAACATCACCCTGTTTTGGCAATGTTCTCCAGTGGCAATTTTAATTGATTCAAGTGCATCACCGATCGCTTTGTGGCCCAGAATATCATCTGGACTGGTTGGCTCTTCGATCCACAGTGGATTGAATTGCTTGAGTACATTCATGTTTTGAATGGCCTCATTTACGTCCCATTTCTGATTAGCATCCATCATCAGAAAACGTTCATCCCCTATTGCTTCACGTATGATTTTAGCCCGTCTTATATCGTCAGACAAGTCGCTACCTACCTTCATCTTGACGTGTGTCCAGCCCTCAATAACGGCTTCTTTACAGCGCCTTTTAATTTTTTCGTCTGAGTAGCCGAGCCACCCTGCAGATGTGGTATAAGCTGGGTATCCGTTCTCTTTCAGTATCTCTATTCGATTAACCTTAGTCCTTTCCTTTGCCTTTAGGTTTTCCAATGCTTTTTGTGGGGTAAGCACATCGGTGATATAGGTAAAGTCCACACAGGAAATAAGTTCTTCCGGGGTCATATCAGCAATTAATTGCCAGAGTGGTTGCTGCTCAGATTTGGCCCAAAGATCCCAAACCGCATTAACTACAGCACCCATAGAGATGTGCATTACTCCTTTTTCAGGGCCGAGCCACCGGAGTTGACTGTCTCCATTTAGGCACTTCCAAAAACCTCCCATATCAGAAGTAATCTCATTTAGACTTTTGCCAATGACAAGTGGCATAAAAGCTTTAATGGCCTGTACGCAAATGTCATTACCTCTTCCTATTGTAAAAGTTAGGCCATGCCCTTCCAGATTAGGCACGTCTGTTTTAAGGACTAAGTATGCCGCTGAATAATCCGGATCTGGATTCATAGCATCAGAACCGTCTTGCGTTTTGCTTGTTGGAAAACGAATGTCTCTTACTTCGTAATTAATGATGGTGCAATTCGGTCGAATGCCATTTTTGAACATATAGCAATCTGTCGAATTATGGCTTTCAATACTACGTTGAAGTATCCCTGACCTTGCACTATTTTTGCGTTAAAGGTCTATTTTCTTGTTATTACAGCTAAATTAACATCAGTGAAGGCAACATTACTCAAACGAGAGACCTCTCCAAACCGCTCATTTTCTGTCGCTAAACATAATTTCCCACACTTTCTTAAGGTTTGGCACTATCATGTTGAGTTGGAGCTGGTATATATCGTTCAGAGTGAGGGCACGCGGTTTATTGGAGATAATATTGATCAATTTCAAGCAGGTGAACTCATGCTTATTGGTAGTAATCTCCCTCACATGTATCAGAATGACAAATCGTATTTTTCCGCTCATTCAGAAAAACGAGCGGAAGCTTCTGCGATTCATTTTAACCCATTATTCTTAAAAACCTCCTTTGCGGAGATTCCCGAATTGATAGAATTTCACTCCTTGATTGAAAAGGCAAAACTAGGGTTAAAATTCTCTGAAGGTACAAGCGCTAAAGTAGGTGCAAAAATACAGTCCCTTGAAAAAAAGAGTGAATTGTCACGCATGCTCGGCTTCCTTGATATTCTAGCTCATTTATGTAAAGACGAAAAGGCAACAACCATTGCCAGCACTGGATTTGTAAATCATTTTGAGCTTGCGGGCGACCTTAAGCTCGATAAAGTCTATGATTATGTGATGCGCCATTTTCAGGAAAACATAAACGTGGATGACATTGCGGATTTAGTAAGCATGAACAAATCTTCTTTTTGTCGCTACTTCAAGAGAACCACACAAAAGACTTTCACAGAGTTTTTGAATGAAATTAGAATTGGTTTTGCCTGCAAAATGCTCATGGAAAGACAGATGGGAATCTTGGAAATAAGCTACTATTGTGGCTACAATAATATCTCACACTTTAACCGCCAGTTTAAGAAAAAACTGGGCGTTTCACCTTCTGCTTACTTGACCTCAAGGCGGGATTAATAAAAGCCTGTTAAAACCTACCCTGCCTTAGCGTATTTTGAATTAGACCTTCTTCTTCAAGCATATGCCGAGTCTTTTTATGTTCTTCCCAAAACTGATCTTTGATTTTTCTCAGCGTAGGAGTAAAGTCTGGATGTACGCTTAATGTCTTCATGATTGGATCGTCCTCAAGCATCATAACAAGCCAATAAAAATAGTCCCGCTGTTCTGAAAATTTCTTTAGATAAATCATTCCTTGTTCAACATCTCCGATATAGGCATAGTAGCTAGCAACCATTAAATCACGATAAATAGATTTATCATTCTCAGCGAAGACCTTGTAACTCGCTAGTAGTTTCTCTGCCTCGTCAAGCCTACCCATTTGTTTGAAGACAAAAGCAATCTTAATATCCTCGGCATAAAAGAGATCCAGTTTGTACATTTCTTTTGTTTGCAAAAAACCATCATAGTACTGAGCCGCTGTATCATAACTTTCCATCGCGTAGTGCATCTTCGCAACTTCCATTATCACATCAAGTCTAGTAGGGTCCTTTTCCAAAACACCTTCTAGCAATTTTGCAGTTTCGGGTATTCCATTGCCTTGGGCCATTTTAATATATGCATACAAATACTGTGAGAACAGATTAGTACTATCAAGCTGGATCGATTTTTTGGAAAATATTTCTGCCTCCTCAAAAAAGCCAGACTGTGCCAAGGCATTACTTAAGTGTAAATAGGATATGCTAGTCAGGCTGGAATCAATATTCGTTTTTTCAAGTCTAAGCGCCCTGAGGGCATGTGATAGATATCTTTTGGTGTTTGGCAAATACAGATTGTATATCTCTGATAAGAAATTGTGGGCGCTGACGGAGTTCG
The DNA here is from genome assembly GCA_964352205.1 of uncultured Roseivirgaceae bacterium. Lineage (GTDB taxonomy): Bacteria > Bacteroidota > Bacteroidia > Cytophagales > Cyclobacteriaceae > Roseivirga. The sequence continues at coordinate 995,616 of CAYGQO010000001.1, read as the reverse complement.
GGCTGTATTCCAAGGCCTTTTCGAAATAATCTACTGCTAATAAATACTGATCGTTTTGCATGTAAAAAAGCCCCTTGGCCACCTGGCTGGAAAATAATTCTGGGTCAAGCAGCAATGCTCTATCTGCCAACTCATTGATCTCCTTATTATGCACCTTTTGTGCTAAAAAGAAGTCCAAATAATAGTAGCAGATTGCCATGTTAGCATATCCGAGGGCAAAATCAGGATCTGCCGCCACAGACATTTCAAAATACTCCAGTGCCTCATTAAAATCAGCATCAAATATTTTATTCATGATAGCAATACCTCTTAGGTAGTGATCATAGGCCTCAGCATTTTCGGTAGGTAGTTTTTCAATTCTCTTAATCTCCTCGGGAGAAATATAGACCTCTATCTCCTGAGCAATATCCTTCGCTACTTCTGCCTGAAGCTCAAAAATATTGCTCGTAGAGCGCCTATACTGTTGTGACCATAGGTGATCATCTTCGGGTGCTTGAATCAATTGTATCGTCAGTAGGATTTGGTCGCCCACTTTTTGCCCACTGCCTTCAATGATGTAGTTGGTCTCTAACTCTTCAGATATTTGTGCAATAGACTTGTCACTACTTCGATACTTTTCCACAGACGTTCTGCTTACTACTCTCAAGTCTTCAATTTTCTGAAGGTTATTAAGCACTGCTTCCATCAGACCATTGATGATATAAATGTTACTCGAATCAGCACTATCATTCTTGAAGGGCAAAACGGCTATTGATTTCTTAAGATCTAAAGGCTTGGTTGCCTCCTTTTTCGGATAAAAAAGGATGATCAATATGAGCGTGGCGAACACAATTGCTATCACAAACCACTTCCTATCTATCGAACCATTATTGACTTCTAAAGTGCTTGGTTCTTTTGTAGACTCGGCAAACCTCTTCGTCTCCTCTCCTGGTGGATAACCATAATGTTCTCGAAAGCATTTCGTAAAATATGAGACACTATTGAAACCTACTTTGTACGATACTTCCGATACAGTGAAGGCATCACTTTGGAGCATTCTTTGTGCATGGTGCAGCCGAACTTGCCTGATCAATACACTCACAGAAAGGCCTGTGAGTTTCTGTGTTTTCCTGAGCAGGTTGGACCGACTCATTCCTAGTAATTCCGCCAACTCAGATACACCAAAGTCTTCGTCCGAAAGATTGGCTTCAATGGAGTTGATTACACCATCTAAAAATTCGCTTTCTATGTTTAAAAAGTTCGGCATTCGATAAAACTGCAGTGTTAAAGCTTATACAAAAGAGAGCAGGAAAGTTGCCATTTCCAAACCCTTCAAATTAGCCCAAAACACATCTTTGCGTCATAGTTTATAGGCTTACGCCATAATTTCTAAGATTTGAGCATAAATCACACGAACCGCACCATAGCTGTTTATCGGGCCTATAGGGTTTTGCTGACCTTTGAATCATCGAAATAAATGTAAAACCGAAAGCAAACAGAATGAATTACTCAAGAACAAATTACTGGAAACTTGGAGCAGTGATATTACTCCTTATCATTGGTTTCTCACTACAATCATGTAGCTCGGATAAAAAAGAAAATAGCACGGAAGGAGTTAATGCTCCGCGCCAATCATTGTTCGAAGCCACTTTTGTCGGTAAGCTAGACCTTGTTAAGCAACACATAGCAGCTGGTACAGACCTGAATCAAAAAGATGACTTTGGCTCTTCCGCGCTGGCGATAGCGACTACGTTTGGAAAAACTGAAATTGCCTTGGCATTAATCGAAGGTGGGGCTGATTTGACGGTAACTAGTGGTGATGGTTCTACGGCACTGCATACTGCCGCATTTTTTGGAAGGACTGAAATCGTAAAGCGTCTGCTTGCAAAAGGAATTGAAGTCGATGCTCGTAATAATTTTGGGAGCACAGCATTAGAATCTGTTCAAGCGCCTTTCGATCTGGTCAAACCTATTTACGATCAAGTAAAGCGTGACTTAGCCCCACTGGGATTAAAACTAGACTATGATCAAATTCAAGAAGCTCGTGGAATCATCGCATCACTTATCAGCAACCATAAATAAGGATGGAACCCAATATACAAGCGTACCAAAGAAGGTATGACATTGACTGGTTAAGGGTAATCGCCATTGGTTTGCTCCTAATCTACCATATCGCCATCGGGTTTCAGCCTTGGGGCGGGATGATAGGCTTTATCTTAAGCAATGAATCTCTCGAATCTGTTTGGACTCCTATGTCAGCACTAAATGTCTGGCGTATACCTTTACTCTTCTTTGTCTCAGGCATGGGGGTTTCTTTTGCCATGCGAAAGCGTAGCTGGAAGGAGCTTATCAAAGAAAGGGCAAAACGAATCCTTCTACCTTTTTGGTTCGGCATGGTATTCATTGTACCCATCCACCTTTTCATTTGGCAACGGTACTATGATCAACCCTTTGACTATTACATAAACCCTATGCACCTGTGGTTTTTGGGTAACATCTTTGTCTATGTTCTCATACTATCTCCGGTCTTCTTTTATCTAAAAAGAAATGAAGGTGGTAAGGTGCACAAAATGCTAAGCAGGATTTTCAGCCATCCCCTTGGGCTGGTTTTGGTGATGCTACCTTTTGTAGCTGAAGCACTTATCATTAACCCAGTGAGCTTTGAGTACTATGCTATGAACGTTCATGGTTTTACAATTGGTCTTCTCGCCTTTTTCTCTGGTTTCTGTTTTATCTATGCGGGTGATAGCTTCTCAAATACAGTCAAAAAATGGAAGTGGATATTGTTGGTATTGGCTTTGGCACTTTACCAAATAAGACTTTTGGAATTTGAACTCATAGCCCCCAGCTATCTGATATCAATTGAATCTAACCTATGGGTTTTTGCAGTTCTGGGTATTGGTTTTAGCTATCTAAACAGACCGAGCAGGGCGCTCAGCTACTTGAGCCAAGCGGTCTATCCGATATACATTATTCATATGATATTTCTTTACCTGGCTTCTTCATTGATATTTCCACTTGATATTCCAGCATCGCTTCAATTCATCATGGTAATTCTCTTCACAGGCCTAGGCTGTTTGATCACCTATGAATTTGTGATTAGAAGAGTACACTTTCTAAGGCCATTTTTCGGGCTGAAACGATAACCAGGGAAAAGTAAAGGTATCTAACCTTCCTTTATCAAAGTTTATACTTATCACTAGGCCTGACTATTTGAGTCTCATAATTTAAAAAAGGAAGAGAATATTAGAAGCAACAGAACGAGCCCGATCTTCATGATAGTCTTTTTAAACTACGACTCTTGACAATAGATATCTTACCCTAAGAGCGAAACTTACATGTACGGATGATGCAGTTAGTTGTTCAACTACTTCCCATCCTGCTTTCAATCAATTGCCCTGAATTGGTAGATAAAAGAGCAGTACATCCAGTTCTTTTCATCCACCTTGCGTATACCTATTTAGCCCCCACCTATGAAACTCTACATCAAGTATATGGTTAGTCTGCGTTGCAAGATTCTTGTGAAGCAAGAGTTGGAACAATTGGACTTGAAACATGCACAAATTGAGTTAGGCATGGTAGAACTTACCGAGCCTTTATCCGATGAAAAGCGAATGCTCTTCAAAACCAATTTGCTCAAGTCAGGACTTGAGTTACTTGATGATAAAAAGAGTATCCTAGTAGATAGGATCAAAAATGTGATCATCGAAATGATCCATTACATGGATGAACTTCCCAAGACCAACTACTCAGATTACATTAGGGAGAAGCTTGCCTATGATTACACCTATCTGGCCAACACTTTTTCAGAAGTAAAAGGCATTACCATACAGCAGTTCATTATTATTCATAAGATCGAGAAGGTGAAAGAGTTGATCCTTTATGATGAACTATCTCTCTCCGAAATTTCGCATAAACTACACTATAGCAGCGCGGCCCATATGTCGAATCAGTTTAAAAAAATTACTGGCCTTACCCCTTCATTCTATAAAACGCTAAAGAAAAAGCGGAGCAACAATCTTGAAAACCTGTGATATATGTAATTCATGATCAGGTCGGTGTAAGTTAAATGCCCTTTTGTTTTCCAACTTGTCATGTTACAAGTCTTAAAGACTAATTCATTGTAAACCGAAATTATGTCAAAGGAAAAAGAAGGAAAAGCAAAAACGGATAAGACCCCAGCTTCTAAAAATCTAAAGGAAAAGAGGGCGGAAAAAGCCGAGAAGCGAAAAGAAAAATCCAGTAGGTCAATTTAAAAGTATTCTGGTTGTTGGATTACCATTGGTGCCCACGGGATTCGGTTGAAACCATGGTTAAGATCAGTTCTTTGGGCACATTTTTCTTTTCGTCTACAACCAAGCATTACAAATAGTCTCATTAAGTCATACATCAGGTCAAGTTGGCTATTCATCCTCAAGATGCAAAATGGTCATTAAACGCAAAATTATGAAAACAATAAAATCCAATAATGAACATCGGTCACAAAAAGCATTCGATACGCTAAGAGATGTGATTGCAACTCATTATCGTGAGGTTTTTAACGCTTGGAACCCCGCTAAAACTCAAATCTATAATTTCCTAAAATTTATAGGGATGCGCTTAGCGGAATACCTCATTGTCGAGCCGAAAAAGAACCTAAAGCCTCAATTAATTCCTATTCAGTCCAAGGAAAAAACTCAATGTATTAAGCCATCTCATAGAGAAAGCAATGGGAATTGATCGTTTTAAACCCAGCCTAGATAATGCCTTCAAAGAAGGAGAAATTGTCTATGCGAAAGAGTGTCCTACTATTCCTTTGATGATTAGGCGCTACGTTCACCGCGTTTATTACTGTAAGCTAGTAGGTAATGAAGAAGCCAAAGAGCTAGTTTATTATGAAAGAGAACTAGTACCACCTACCACAGCACCATAAAACCAAGCGTCTATAGGCGCTAATACATCAGATATATTCCACCATGCCGACCCTATTTTAAGGCATAAAACGAAGCAATTATGGAATCCGAAGCAATAGTATATAGTGAAAATGAATTTGGGAAATTAGATGGAAAGGTGGCCAATGGCCTAGTCAGACGTTCCGAAAAATTCAAAATCGTTGGTGTGATTGATAGCACAAAGGCAGGACTAGATGCTGGGGAATATCTGGATGGTTTAAAAAATGACATTCCGATTTTTAAAAATATTTATGAGGCGATCGCTAACCTAAGTCAGGTCCCTAAATACTTCATTTATGGCATTGCCCCCTTAACTCCGAACATTGGCCCCGAAGAGCGGGAAGTGATTTTTACCGCTATGAAATTGGGAATGAATATCGTCAATGGATTACCTGAATTTCTTTCGGACGATCTGGAATTCGTTAAGAAAGCTGGGGAGTTTGGTATAAAAATCTATGATGTCAGAAAACCTCTAAAAACGAAGGACCTCCATGCTTTTTCTGGCAAGATCAGGAATATCAAAACCCCAGTCGTAGCCATAATGGGCACAGACTGTGCAGTAGGCAAAAGGACCACAGCCGTTGAACTCGTTGAAGCCTTGAAAAAAGAGGGTATGAAAGTAGTTTTCATAGCTACAGGCCAAACAGGTTTACTTCAAGGTGCAAAGTATGGCTTTGCTATTGATATGCTAAGCTCTGGCTATGCCAGTGGGGCTGTAGAGCATGCCATCGTTACCGCTGATGAAAATGAGCATCCTGACATTATCATTGTTGAAGGCCAAGGAGCATTAAGTCACCCAGCATTCACTTCTTCCCCAGCTATTATCAAAGGAGCAATGCCCAATGCGATTATTCTTCAGCACCCACCAAAAAGAAAAATGCGTTGTGACTTTCCTGATTTCGATATGCCAACTTTAGCAAGTGAAATTGAATTGATAGAACTATACTCCAAATCTAAGGTAGTAGCCATCACGTTAAACCATGAAGGTATGACAGATGCCGAAATAGATGAAGAAATTTTGCAGTACGAAGCGAAATTCAATGTACCCGTCACTGACGTACTTAAAAAAGGGTGCGATAAGTTAGTCGCTCAATTATCGAGCCTGTTTCCACTCCCTTTGAGCATCAAGTGATAGCACCGAGGATTGAGATAGATCTTAAGAAGATAGCACACAATACAAGAAGCCTAATCGCCCTTTATGGTGCTAAAGGTATATCAATTACAGGTGTAACTAAAGGAGTATGTGGGCATGCCAAAATTGCTTCAATACTAGTGAAAAATGGCATTAATACCCTCGGTGATTCCAGACTCAGCAACATCGTAAAAATGAGAAAAAAAGGGATTGAAGCACAATTCCTTCTGCTCAGAAGTCCTATGCTTAGTCAAGCGCAGGCGGTAGTAGAGCATACTGAATGTAGTCTCAATTCTGAGTTATCAGTCTTGAATAAACTGAACCATTTTGCGCAGTTATCAGGGACAATTCATCAGGTAATACTGATGGTAGAGATGGGTGATTTGAGAGAAGGCATAATGCCCAAAAACCTGAACAATACCATAGCCCAATTACTCAAGCTAAAAAGTTTAAAACTTGTTGGTTTGGGCACAAACCTAGCCTGTATGGGCGGTATCACTCCTGATGAAAATAAAATGCAGGAACTGACATCGATTACCTCAGCGGTTGAAGATAAGTTTGGCATCCAACTTAAAACCATATCAGGTGGAAATTCTGCTAACTATCAATGGTTTATTCAATCCAAAAAAGTAAGTCGAGTGAATAACCTTAGAATAGGTGAATCCATCTATTTGGGCAGAGAAACCTTGGATCGAAAACCAATTCCAGGATTGTTTATTGATGCCTTCGTATTGGTAGCTGAAGTGATAGAACTAAAGACAAAACCAAGTCTTCCTTATGGCCAATCAGGACAAAACGCTTTTGGAGTAAAACCAACCTTCAAAGACCAAGGGGAGATGCTAAGGGCCATAATAGCCATTGGTTTACAAGACGTTCATGTGAGCGGTCTTCGGCCTAAATCTAATTTCAAAATACTTTCCGCAAGTAGTGACCACATCGTGATCGATACAAGAAAGGAAAGACTCTCAGTGGGGCAAGAAGTACGGTTTGATGTAAACTATAGCGCCTTGCTGTCTCTAATGACCTCACCCTATATCTCTAAATCACTTATCACATCATGACAACCAAAGAATACTGCGCTTACGTAGAAAGTAAGGACCTTTTTCATAAGCAATTAGAATATAGCTATCCGATTAAGGAGGATAACTCTCCTATGGTTAGCCTACTTGACTCAGATCTTAATCTAATTTTTGAACCTTCTGTGATGAAGGGGTATGAATACCTAGTTAGAAGGCCAATTTTAGAAAAAATAGACAGGATCAGCCATTCTCTAGATGAATTAAACAAGGTGTTGGTCATTCGATCCGCCTGGAGGTCTTTCAAACATCAAGAGGTATTGAGAAGGAGAAAAGCTTCTAGTTTACAAAAAGAACATCCTGAAAAGACTCCTGAACAAATTGATCAGCTAGTTTCCTATTTCATTGCCCCAACAGAAAAATCAACGCATGCCACAGGTGGTGCAATAGACGCTTTAATTTATGATAATAAAACAAAACAGGTGTTGGATTTCGGCTCAAACAAAGGATACAGTATTGACCTAAATGAGCGCTGCTATCCATATTATCCAGATATTTCAATAGAAGCGAAAGCGAATAGAAAATTACTTATTAACCTTTTTGAAGAAGAAGATTTTGTCTGTGATTTAAAAGAATTCTGGCATTTTGATTTTGGCAACGTGGGATGGGCCATAGAAAAAGGAATTCCACATGCCAATTATGGAATAATTGGGCAGTGAGGTCAACTTACATATGCGGCAACATCAAAAGGTCTAAAACAAAAAACCTTCCCGATAAATCGGGAAGGCTTCTGTACCAGAGGCGGGACTTGAACCCGCACGAGCAAAGCTCACAAGATTTTAAGTTTTTCCCTTTTTGATATGTATTGATCTAAAATGGCCTTAATGATGACTTAAAGGCTGCTTATGTTTGAAAATTAGACCATATAAAACCTAGTAAAACCCAGAAATGTTGTAGCTATGTTGTAGCTAAAACATTATCTTTATTCCTCAAAATCAAAAGAACTACCATGGGAAGTGTCAAGCCTGTTCTCTACAAAAAGCCATATAAAGATAATAAGTATCCAGTTGCTATTCGGATCACACACAACAGGAAGTCGTCTTACATGTTTACTGGTCAATACATTGATTTCAATCAATGGGATGAAAAAAACCTTCGAGTAAGAAAGAGCCATTCCAATTCTGTTCAACTCAACAATCTGATCTTAAAAAAGACTTCTGAGGCCAATGACAAATTATTGGAATTAGAAGCCAGTGAAAAACGTATCTCCTCCGCAATTGTCAAAAGCCATATTCGCAAAGAATACAAAAGCAGTTCTTTTTTCAAGTTAGCTGATGATTACATAGATATTCTTGAAAAATCCGGCAAGCACACTCGTATCTCTGCAGAAAAGCCGATGATTAAGCATTTTAAGGATTTTGTCGGGGGTGATATTGATTTCAGGGATATCACAGAATTAAAATTGAAGACCTATCAGTCTTACCTAAGAAGTACACGGAGTATAAAAGAAAGAACCGTTGTGAATCATCTTGTGGTCATTAGAACAATTTTTAACCTGGCTATTCGCAATGATCTGGTTGATCGTAGGTTCTACCCTTTTGGTAAGGGGAAAATCGTAATAAGATTTCCGCAAAGTGTAAAAATTGGCTTAGAAGAGACGGAAGTCAAAGCCTTAGAAGAATTACAATCAAGTCAGCTAACAAGACCTGAAAGACATGCCCTGAACGCTTGGTTATTTTCGTTTTATTTGGCAGGAATGCGAGTGTCGGATGTAATTCGCTTAAAGTGGTCCGACTTTCAAAACGGAAGACTTTTCTATAGTATGGGGAAAAATCAGAAGGCTGGCTCTCTGAAAATTCCTGAAAAAGCACAGAGGATACTTAATCAATATGTTGATCAAAAAGATAGTACCGACTTTGTTTTTCCTGAGTTAAAAAAGACAGATTTAAAAAACAGTGAGCAGGTTACGAAGGCCATTAAGAATGCTGACAAAAAATTTAATAAGCATTTAAGTCGCATCTCAGAGAAAGTTGACTTAGGCAAGCCTTTAAAGATGCATATAGCAAGACACACATTTGGTAACCTATCAGGTGATACAATCCCGATTCAGATGCTTCAAAAACTTTATCGGCATACCAGTATTACAACAACAATTGCTTATCAATCAAACTTCCTGTTTAAAGATGTAGATGAAGCCTTAGAAAGTGTTGTGGGGTAGACAATTCACTATCTCAATCACTTCTGTTTAAAACCGACCAATGCAAAATTTTGACGGCCTTTCCCCCAAGTCTTACCAGACTTAAAAACAATCGTTTCAACGATGTATTTATTGGCCTTACGACCAGTTTTTAGCACGGTAAAATGATCCGGGCTTATTTTGAACTGCATTTGCTGATTCTTGGTCTTGCTGAACTCCATATCCTTACTAATACTCAGATTGTGTAAATCAGTCATATGCTGACCAATCATATTAGATGACCATAGATTAGTGTCGTAGTTGTCATTACTAGCAAAGTATTTAAGGTTGAGATTACCGAGCAAACTCTTTGCCTTGGCTTCAGGCTGATCATTTCCGAATACTGCATATAGGCCAGGAAGATTTTGTGTTATGTAGGTTGTAGCTACCCAAGAACTACGCGCTGTGGCTTGGAATTGACTGTCTGTCCTATAGGTGCAAAACTGTTGGTATTCATCGATCCAAAGCCCGATAGGTTTGGGGCTGTCCTCCCTTTCAATATCCCTGCGCTCCATGGCTGCTTGAAAGGCTGTCTTATAGATGTTAGCTGCATAAATACCTGCTATTCCGAATTCCTTTATTGGAAAGTCCACAATGACAATCTTGTTTTGTTTGTAGATGTTCTCCGGCAATAATTCTTGACTTAGACCTCTCGAAAATTGTGACTTTAAAACACCATTGTTCAAAAATGGCTCAACAATCCCCATAAAGCTTTCTACAATAATACTGGTAGCCTTCTCTCCGATTTTAGGAAATTCTTTGAGCCAGTAATTCATCACCAGTTCTACATCCTCTTCTTCATGGACTTGAATGTCTTTATTCGATATTTTCAAGAGCACCTGAAGGAAATAGTTAGACTCTATCCATGCATTCAATTCCGTGACAGCTTGTTTTCGTATTTGGGGATCAATACTTTCATCATTGGTTTGACTTTCCAATTTCCTATAATGGTCTGGTTCATCTCCCTTGAAACAATCAGAGACTAATTTTCGCAAATTTGTAATGCTTACCTCTTCCCCTGCAAGTATTAGTGTTGATATACCCCGACTATCCAACCTGCGAAGTGACAAATCCCAAAATCGCTCATCTTTTCCACCGCCACCACCTGAAAGATAAACCCTGATCTGCTCGTTGAGGCTCATTAGAGCTTCGACAGCATTTAGTGCATTCCCTGCGCCTTCTCCTTCGCGCCCCATCTCATATTGCAGAAAATTAAAATTAAGGCCACTTTCTTTGTTGAAGATAACAAGGTCTTTTTCGCGCTCAGGCGCTGCCTCTTGGATATATCCCAGCCACCTGTTGCGCTCATCCTTTTTCGCGCAAAGGATGCACATACCAAAGCCTTTCTTGAGCATGGCATGTGCGGCATGCCTGCCTACTCCGCTTGACTTACCACTTCCTGTAGCACCTGTGATGAGCGTACCTTGAACTGCATCGGCCCATGTGATTGAAGTACCTGTTTCTGGAACGGTATAAAGGACTGTATCAAGCAGGTCTTCATAGCTCTTTTGTTCCGTTTCTTTTGATGAGAATAGTTTCATGATTACGTCATTTTAATTGTTTCTTCCTTTGGCATTTCATGGATGTAAATACTAAGCTCAAGCGTTATCCATGTGGTATTTTCGTCCTTGTCAATCTTAAATCTGATGCTCCCATGATTCACATCTATTTTTTGTCTTAAATAGTGATACACGGCAAGGGAATCGAGCGCTTTAAAACCTGAATGGAATCCAATTACCCATTTTCTGGTTTCACTGATGGAAGTCCATCTATCATGACTTCTATCTGTAAATTCGCTTTCGTAGAATACCTTAATATTATCTTCTTCATTGAAGGACTTACCAATTCTGGTGTAAATAATTGTGTCGGGCACTGGATCGTTATCGCGGTTGATATTCGCATTGTTCATCGCGGTCATACACAGCTCATGTAAATACTCCGCTCTATATTGGGCCTGTTCGATGAGGGGTGAGAAATTATGAATTAGCACAGCTTCGTTATGCAGCAATCCATTTGATTGACTCACTAAGGTTTTCAACTCATTTATGTTTTTATCAACAAAGTCCCTGCGTTTCTTCTGACGAATTATCAAAACCAGGCTTGCTATGACAATTGCAGAAGCGCCTATCGTTAGAATTACTAGAATATCCATATCAGTTTTATTTTCGATTTAATCTCTTGTCCTGTCTTTACCCTTCGAAGGATCGTTATTGTATCGATGAAGCTTTGCTCCATACTTCTGAAAAAGCGCCTTACGAGGTGTGTTTTTGATACCGTCTTGTTCAATGCGGTACTCTGTTATTCGGTCTTCAAAGGCTTTTCTTTGCGCTGGGCTTTCCCCTTCAGGGCTTTCCATTTTCTCAATCACATGCGGCATAAACCTGCAAATTCTATCTGCCCGTTTATAGGCTCTTTTGTATTCTTCCGAATTGCTTAAATCTTCCGTCTGTCAAAAGGTGTTATGTGATTTGCTGTCCAAGAATTCTTGAATTGAAATAGGGTCATAGCGAATGATTTTCCTGCTTGGCTGAGAAAATCTGATCTTACCCTCATCACGATATCGCTGAAGAGTGGTACTTGACTTAATGCCCAGTTCTTTCATGGCCTGCTCTGGAGTGAGCCACTTATGTTCCTTTTTTGAATGCTTCAAGTCCATCCGTTCAACAACTCTTTCAATTAATGCGAAAAATGCGTCCTCATCTATTAATATGACCCTCATAGCCGTCCTGTTTTCGTTTTTAAATTCTTATGCTGCTTATCTTTCTATATCTCTATCCTTGCTCTTACCCTTCATTGTCATAGGGTTCCCGATTGCATTATATTTTGTCATCAGGCCGTTGATCTTTTGGTGAGCTTCACCTCTTTCAACCTGCTTCTGTTTCTCTGTTAGCATATGATCATCTTTATTGAACCACTTGCTCAAATTTTGATGCTTGCGATATTCACTCTTGGCCTCTTTTACAATGTGATCCCTCAATTTTTGATCGGTTTCTGCTCTGGTATATTTGATGCTTTCATGTGAAGTGTGGGGTAGACCGGCTCTGATCCCCTGAGCATAGAACAGATCGGATTTAACTCGTTTATCCAGCTCGGTTCGGTTGCTTTCGAGATAGCTTTTCTTGATCTTTTGAATAGAAAAGAATTGCTTCTCATTACCTCGTTCACTGTATAGATCAAGGCGCTTTTGCAGTTCAGCATCACTTAAGTTGCGTGGCGTTAGCTTGTAAGTTTTATGTTCGTTTCCTTTCATTCCAAATAGGTTTAAATGCTATCATCTACTGTCTTTCCTTCTACTGTAATATCCTTAATGAATGTAGATGCGCTACCGTCATCCTTGCCGCTTAAACTGGACCTCATCCACAGGATAATCTCATTGCTGAAATGCTCGTGAATGGGGTCAAGATTGCGACCCGTCAGGGTAATCAATAGCTCGTATGCCTTGATATAGAGAGTGGCACTATCTTCTAAAATGCAGATTGGGAGCAGGGCATACGGAAAACTGTATTTTTTTCCAGTGCTCTGAATAACCTCAAAACGCCTTACCATTTCACCTTCAGAGGCAAGGGCATAGAACTGGCCTGCTGGTGAAAAGACAGATGGGGTCTTTTCACCAGATATTTCCTTATCGCTTGTTGCCGATTGTGCCGGAAATATCCCTCGTAATCCCTGTATGCTTTTGTCTTGATACCGCATGTTCTTCTATTCTTTTAATTCTTGTTTGGTAATGACTGCGTTGTTTTTGTTCCTGCAACCGCCTTTCATGTTCCCGCGCTACTTCTCTTGCAGTGGTGCGCTCACCGCTTCTTGATATAGCTGATTTCAGCTCGTCCTTATTGCTTGTATAAAGCTGGATGCGAGAGCGACCTCTCGACACTGCCACGTAGAAAGCCTGGTCATTCACACCTCCCATTGAGGCATTGCTCATGCTTACATAGAGGTCTTGGCACGTCTTGCCTTGTGCCCCATGTGTCGTAGACACATAGTTATGCGCCAGATGGTAGCTGTCTTTGGATAAGGTCTTTCCATTTTCAAGCTGAATGTTTCCACCCTTAAAGCCTTTTACAACTTGGGGTGTGCCATTATTGATCTTTGTGTCTTCTCTGGATTTAAGGTTCACTGTTGGGCGTATCAAATCACCCACCGCCAGATTGGTTTTGGTCTTTTCATAGACTGCATAATACTGGGGTGTCTCATGGGGCAGGGTTAAGACTTGCTTGGTCTTTACATCTCTGACTTTGATTTCGCCTTTTTGATCTTGGGATAACACCTCATAATGTCCACCTGCTTTGAAGCCAGATTTACTGTCTTTTGCCTTTTGATTCTTGATAAAGCGGACAACATGGCCTTCCTGATAGCTGACAATATCTTTCTTTTGGCTTTCACTAAGGCTTAGTGATTTGAGGGTGTCAAAGCTCCGGTCTTTACCTTTAAGTAACCCTTCTTTTTTCAGCTTTTCCCTGACCAAACCCGAAATCTGATCTTTCTCAAAATTTGTTGGACTTACAATCAAGGCACTACGTTTGGCCTTGATGGATTTAATGTAATCCTCACCAATTTTATCAAGGCGATCTTCATGCTCGGGGACTTCCTGAACAGCTTTCATTTTTTGATCTAAAATCTGGTAGCCTTCGAGTGTCTTCTTGTTTGCAATAAGATCAACCGCCTTTCTGTAGTCGGCTGGCTTCTGCCTCATATTCTGCCGAACATGGACAGTTTTGATCTTGGCTTGCTGCTGAAGAATACGAAGCGCATCACCATATTCTCCAGGGCTAGAATGCTGGCGCACGTTGCCGCTGAGAAAAACCCTTGCTTGTCGCTCTTTTGCGATGGATAAGAGTTGAGTTTTTGTTCTCACCCCGCAAAGACTAGCCTCGTCAACCACCAATACGCCATTTTGAATAGAAGCTTGGTGCTTGGGATTAATTAAGAAAGAGGCTATCGTCTGTGCATCCTGAAACCCTTCCTTACGAAGCACTTCCACCGCTTGTGAGGAAGCTGCCACTGGAACTATGTTCTTATTGACTGCTTTCAGGCCCTCAGACAGCTCTTGGAGTAGGGTACTTTTGCCAGACCCTGCCTTTCCTTCAATGGCTAAAACCTGATCAGGGGTACTTAGTGCTTCCTTGACAGCCTTTTGCTGATCTTCCGTTAAAAACGTTCTTTTGATTTGGTAATCAGGATTAAGAGGTTTGAATTTCCCCTTACCAGAAATAGCTAATGCGATCATTTCCTCTTCTCTGGTCACCATTTCACGGGTAGTCAGGATAGGCACGTGATTATCCTCTGAGTAAAGGATGTTATCGCGGCTTTTCAATTCTGCCTTAAAGTCTTTAGGCGCATGACCGCTGCCATAGCTCAACGTCATGGCGTGAGCTAACACACGCTTCTCTTCTGCCACTGAACTCCTTTGCAAGAAATGCTCAAGGCTTTTATCAATAGCCTCTTTGGCTGTGATGGGATTAGAAGGTTCTTTGCTAGTCCCTTGAAGGTTTTGAAGGGCTTGAAATTCTTCTGTGCTAAGCTGACTTTTCCAAAGGTCAAAAAGCTCCTCTTCTGGAATTGATTTGTTTTTAGACACGCGGCTAAGTGCTGCCAGTTTTGCTTTTTCCTTGGGATCTGTGATGCCTTTTTCCTCAGCCAGCTTATCGACAATCTTTGATCGTTCCGAAAAACGCTCTATCACTGACCTGCTTACCCCTGTTACTTCCCATGCATCTTGTGTTCGTTCAACTTTGTAGCCGATTTGGGTGAGTCTGTTGCTCAAAACACTGTGAAAATAGGATTGCAGATAGGGTGCTGATTTAAAGATCAGGTAGGGGTCAATGGCCAAAACCTTATCGCGGGCCTTACTGTGGGTGGCTGAGATCAGGAAATTATGAATATGCTCTAAGGGCTGTCCTGCAAAAACTTTCTTATCTCCACGATCATGTTCCACAGGTCTGCCAATTTTATGATGGAACTCAGCCCAACATGCATTGCCCGTTTCTTCAAAGAACCTGTCGTGCTGTGTGTTCGCTTGCGCTAAAACTGATCGCTCTGCTTCCAACATCATTTCACGATTAGCATACTTGAAGGCCTTTTCTAATTCTGGGTCATCTGTGAGTGCTGTCAGAATACTAAAGCTCTTTGGGGGCAGGGTAGTTATATCCCAGCCCACGCGCCTATTATTTGCTGTAATAGGTGTTAGAGGCTCTTTTCCGTTAGCGGTTTTGTTATTCACCAGGGCATCGAAATTCTCTAGAGTAACTTCTTTAAGCCCCATTTTTTTAGCCAGTGCGCCATTCCAGAAGGCTTCTATTTCTTGCTTGTAATACTCTCCTTGTTTCCTGAGCGATGTCCGATGATAGCCAGATGCAGCTCGGGCATTGGCTGATGTTGTTATTCTCATCATAGCTTTTCGTCTTTTAAGTGATTGGGGGTTTCACAACACCATTGCACCTGAATGTGCGTACGACTTGCAGATATAGTGCTGGGCTTTATCATTTAGATGTACCCCTTTTGTTCTCACCTGTCAAGCCGAATAGGACTCTATTCTTATTTGAGGTTGCGCCTATCATGCTCTTAAAATTGACTGTGTATGGGCCTGATGGGCTTTATCTAATATCAATTGAGAGGCTTCTGACAAGCTTATCAGCAACATGTAGATGCCAAAGTGTATATCTCCAGCCCACCTCCATGCACAAAGACCTAAAGCGATAACGATCAATACTTCAAGCATACCAACCAGAAACTCGTCTACCTTCATGTATTTGGATAAGGCAAGACCAATCCAGCTCTCACCTCTTTTCGTAATGCTCTTATTGCCTCGACCAATCCAGATTGTAACTAAATGAAATAGAGAAGAGAGAATGAACAGCCCTGAATAGGCGAGTAGAAAAGGTGACTCTATATCGATCACGGCCAACTCGTATAACTCTTCGGATGGTTCAAAAAAGGGTATAAAGGGCACGATGAAAATACACACCGCTTTCAACCAATCTTCCACATTTGAACTATTGTAACTTAAAAGGCAACATATTGAAGCAAGGGTCGATAAAAGGCCCATAGTCTGAAATCCAGGGTTAAAGCGAAAAACTGACCAGAGTTGAGAGGCCATGATTGCCCTATTGAACCGGAAATATTGTCTCAGGCACAGTACTGCAAATTCAGACCAGTGCTTGTAAAAAAGGGTGTTCCAAAACTTATTTTTGGTTGTTACGGCTGCATGGATAATAGCAAGATCACCTATTTTCAAGGTACTGCGCGGCTTGATATTGATGTTTGATTCTTCAGTAATCATCGTTTTGATTTTTGTTTGGATATTGGAAAGAAGTTTAGTCAGAGACCACTTAAAAAGTGGCTCTGACGGTGGCTGAACCACCTTGCATTTGAATAAATTTGACCCAGAAGCGACTAAGCCATAGATGAAAATCAGTACTCCCTGGAGTCACTAGTACAACCTCAACACCTGTCAAATCTGGTAGTGGTGAATCCTTCTGAAATTGCTCGATGATCTTATCAAAATCAGTGATCAGATCAGATGGCTGCTGATAGTACTGATTGGCATTGAACACACTAGAAACGTTTGCCCCATCGCTGATAACAATGGCCTTTTTCTCAGTAGACTTTTGGGAAAACTGCTTTGCCAGATGTACCAGTGCTCTGTAGAGATTGGTCTGTGGCTGATCAGCTGGATGCTCGGCCAGGAACTTAATATTAGCCTTAGCCTTAGTAAGAAACTGGCGAAGATGCTTGGTTCGCTCAGATGAAGAACTCAGCCACCCTTCCTGTAGGGGAAGTGTAGCCAGACGAACTTCCGGCAATCTGCTTGCTCCGCATAATAAGGTATGTAGAATTACACCTTTTTTGGCGTCTTGCAAACCAAGCTCACCAACCACCTTTCTAAAGATTATATCTGAGTCCAAAGGCTGTGCATCAATAGAACTGTTGCTGACATCGCGCATGATCGCATATTCAACTATTTGTGCATTTACAGGCTGTATTGTGAATAATAGCCCAATTAGAATTTGACAGACCTTGCCCATCAAAATTCCATTTTCAAAAATTTTGCTCATTTTATTATGTTTTTAAAGAGTTATGAAATCAGTGTTTGTAGGCGGCTTTTATAGCTGTCCTAATTCGCTTTCGGGCATTGTCTAGCTCCGCTAATTCATAGTCACGTTTACCCTTTAGCTCGGATAGCTTGCTAACAAGCCCTTGCTCTTCTACTTGTTTGTCTCGAATAAAATCGTAGACCTTTCTCTCAGCTATAATCTTAGGCTTGGCCGATGTGCGCTGAAACTTGCCACGAAGAAGCAGAAGATGATATTCGAACAGTCTCCAAAGCTTTGACATAGCAAGTTGAAAGAGCATATTTTTATCCGCCTTGTGATCTCGGTAGTATAAGAAGTTGAGAAAAACAGAACATGAATAAACAAGAACTACCATGCCAGTTGCTACTAGGTGAATGTTTGACTCTGCCATGCTATCATTTGAAGCGGTCATAAGCATGTTCAAAGGGTCATTCTGTCTTTCCAATGCAACTGCTTTCTGCGCTGTAAATATGAAGTACAAGAAGCCAGAGCTTATTATCCCAGCAAAGAAGCTTGATAGCCGATCTTTTTTGACCAGGAGCTTCGCTGTAACTTTGGATAAAACCATCAATAAGATCGACATGGCGAAGGCAAGAATACCGCCCATTAATACGCCCATATCGAGAAGTGTTTCATAGAGTGGGCGGCTCAATGAAAATTCTATACCAAGTAGAATTACGCTTATCAAAACGACAACAGGCCATGATATGATGGTTTCTCTTAATATCTGTTTTAACCGAATATCGTTAATCTTCTTTTTCATGGTCTTGATTGTTTAGTTCTACATTATATTCTTCCATTTCGCTTTTTTGAGCTTCCATTCTTTTCAGGTTAGCCTCTACTTTATCAATCTTCTCGTACATTTTATCGGGCAAGATTTCCATCTCCGCCTGAACATGTTCAGTAAATAAATTTTTAGCGTCAGAAATCTCACCTCTAACCAAGTCTAACTTTTTTTCAGTATTAAGGATGTCTTGGCAATGCTTGGCGTGAATAGTAATTTCAGCTTCATCTAGCCTTTTCATTTCTTGCTCGATTGTTGTTCTCAGAGGTATTTTCTTTTCCTGGTTAATTAAGGTTTTCTCAACAGCCTCCTTCACTTGATCCTCTATTGTATGGTCATAGTAGATATACCTGTCTGTGGTGTGTTTTTCTCCTCTTAATAAATTGCTCAGTAATGTTCTCATATTGATTTCGGTATATATTGACTAATTAATTTTTGAATGTCTTAGGATACAAACCTAGAAAACCAAACGACAAAATGGAATCATATGTTATTGATTTACAGTTATTTAAGTGAATTTCATGATGACTTTTTAAATTCACTAAAAAGCACTGTGATTCAGTGAATTCACTGAATTTTACTATCTTGCTTTTAATCCTATATTCGAGATGATTAAAACAAATCAATTATATAACCTTGAAAAGAAAGTTGATGAAACAATCAAACTGCTTAACTCTTTGCCTGGCGGGTATCAAAAATTTCGAGATGATTATGAGTTAAAAAATCCAGAAGGAATTGGAGTAAGTCGTCCTAATCTTAATAAAAGGAAAGACGCACTTAGAGCATGGATTGAAAAATCAGAGAAAAGAGATGGAATTGAAAATAAGTCTTTGAAAGACCTTGATGTTCACGAGTTTTTGCAGCTATTTTTTCAAGCCGCAGAAGATCATGAAAAAAAGATGTATGATTTAAGCTCAATCAATACATCGTGGATAATTAACTATTTTTCTATGCCTATTGCGGGCTCAAAGTCTAATCCAACCATGGGCAAGGCTTGGATTAATATTGAAAATAAATCAAAGTGCTCATTATACAAGAAAGATTTTGAGCATGAGCCAGGCTACACTGTCTATTATGGAGAATATTCAGAAACTTTTTCTTCGCTTGGAGAACTTATTTTCTCAGCTCACTTAGAAAGCAATAATGGAAGAAAACTATCCTTTATTGCAACTCACCTAAGCCGAAATAAGTCAGGTTCTAGTACGGGAGTACTTAGCCAATTTGATGGTAATAGAGTGTTTTCAACAAGAGTGCTATGTAATTTGTTGGGATCGGAAATCACTACAAAAGAAGCATTCAAATTATTTGATGAATTCGATATAACAATTGCTAGCGATTATCTAAAAGCTAGAGAAGACAACTATATATGTGCCTTTGACATCAATCATAAAAAATGGACTAGGCTAGGAAGTGGTCAATATCATCTTGAGAGTAGGTTGAGATTTATTGATTCCGAAGTACCTCTTATCTTGACAATGTCAGATGTTGGATTGGTTTTGAATAAAACACCAGATGAGATAGATAGCCAAAATCTAATTCAAACCACATTAAACAACGTAAAAAGCAAATGTTTTAATGAAGGTTATATGATTAATCTCCTAGAGTACAGGGATGCTCCCCAAATGATTTCACTATTAAAAACAGCTAGTTTTTTCATCTTAACATATTCAGGGTCTGGAGATTCTTTTGAGACGAGCTTTGTTCTAGGTAAGGTTCTCTCCTATGCAAAGAATATCCTTTTTATGTACAAAAGAGGTTCGATTTCTGAATCAACAATACTCAGTTTGGAAGAGCAGCAAAGGGATGACAATCTGGGAATTAATCTCAAGTTATTGCCCTTTGATAATTTGAGCAAAGAACAAAAATATCTAGAGAAAGATATTTATTACTTTTTGCGATATAGGCAATGATCGTATCTCTGGATAAAAGTGTTGACATAAAAAAATAATTGGGTTATTAAATCTCTTTTTGCGAGAGGTTAAGAATGTTTGATGATCTAGAAGAATCGCTAAAACCCCAAGGTAAACTGAAGTCTTTGGTTGATATTTATAAGGTGACTCACCCTAGAGAGACAAATGAGTTAGAAGCACTTATTTACTTGCTCGAGAGAGCTAATTGGAATTCGACTGCCGTGTCACTCAAAATTAAAATTGATTTCTCGCCAGACATTACAAGTATTGAAAAAAAATACTTTAACAAGTTGCTGGATTTATATAAAAAAGATCATAATAAGGAACAATTAATTCTTTCTGACGATCAAAAGCTAAAGAAGCTTATCAATATATCTGAAGGAACGGCCGTAGACTCAGATTTCTCAGAAATGCGATCAATTGCACAAGAATTAATTAACGGATAGTTTTTGCGAGAATCATTGGCCGCACAATAGTATTCTTAAAGATACGTATCATTATCAATACATTTTATATATTTGCCCTATGAGCAGCAGGGTAGAATTTGGAAGTCTCCTAAAAAAATTAAGAAAAAATCAAATGGTTTCGCAAGATGTTCTGGCCGAACATTCCGGTTTATTGCGACACCAAATCATCGCAATCGAAAAGGGAAAAAGCAACTATACGGTTGATAACCTCTTCAAATATTTACACGGACTTCAAGTAGACTCAATTGATCTCAAAGCAAACGAAGAAGATTTTGAATTTGAATTAAAAGGTAGTTCTATGACACTAGACACAATAAGAGAGAAAGTTGCTGAACAACTTCATTATCATGAAGAATGGCTAAATAAATTAGATGACACTGAGCCTGGTCATTATGGAGTTAAGGATCACGAGGTTGAGGTTAGTGCAGATGACATCTTTGTTAATATACCTCAGCGATCTTTTGAGTTTAAGAATGCTCAGTTCAGCTTCACCCTAAACCTCATGGACACTAGTGATGGCATTCCACACAAAGGCTTGGAGGTTGCCAATGGAAGCGGCACTTTTAGCTTTTCAGGTGAGAACAACGATGAAATACAAATTGAAGACCTTGAATTGGAGGTTGATCTCGATTTATTCGGTTAATTGTTAAAACTCTTATGGGGCTTGTCTTAAGAGGAAGAAAAATGCAATCTGTTCATAAATGTAATGAGCACAAAGAATTGAAATGGCAATAAAAAAATCAGAATTGTACACCAGCCTTTGGGAAGGATGTAATGCACTTAGAGGAGGCATGGATGCTTCTCAATACAAAGATTATGTTCTTACCATGCTCTTTATCAAATATGTGTCTGATAAATATGCAGGTAAGGATGGCCTGATCACCATTCCTAAAGGAGCTACGTTTGAAGATATGGTGGCTCTAAAAGGCCAAAAAGACATTGGAGATAAAATCAACAAGCAAATCATCCGCCCCATCTTTCGCGAAAATGGATTAGAAGGCTCTGTGGAATTGATAGATTTCAATGATGATGACAAACTTGGAAGCGACAAGGAAAAGATTGACTTGTTAGACGGTCTAATCGGTATTTTCGAAAATCCATCCCTAAACTTCAAAAACAACCGAGCTGAAGATGACGATATCCTCGGGGATGCTTATGAATTTCTAATGCGCCATTTCGCTACGGAATCCGGAAAAAGTAAAGGGCAGTTTTATACGCCTGCCGAGGTTTCCAGAGTGCTTGCTAAGATTATCCAAATTGAGGATGCAGGTTCATCTCAGTTTTCTATTTACGATCCTGCATGTGGGTCTGGTTCACTCCTACTTAAAGTAGCAATGGAAGCAGATAGACACCTCTCAATCTATGGGCAAGAAAAAGACAACTCCGTAAAGAGTTTGGCGGTCATGAATATGTGGATGCACGGCTATGAAGATGCAATCATTAAGAAGGGTAACACTATTGCGCGGCCTGATCACAAAGAGAAAGACGGTTCGCTGAAACGCTTTGACCGAGTAGTGGCCAATCCTCCATTTTCAGTAAAGAACTGGAGTCAAGGAATTACCCCTTTGGACGATGAGTTCAAACGCTTTATTCATTACGGTTTACCACCAGATAAAAACGGTGATTATGCTTTTTTACTGCACATCATTGCTTCCCTAAAAGGAACAGGTAAAGCAGCAGTCATCTTGCCTCATGGCGTACTTTTTAGAGGAAATGCAGAAGCAGACATTCGCCAAAACTTAATTGAACGCAAGTACCTTAAAGGCATCATTGGACTGCCTTCTAATATGTTTTACGGCACGGGTATTCCTGCCTGCATCATTGTCATCGACAAAGAAAACACCGATACCCGAAAGGGCATCTTTATGATTGATGCCAGCAAAGGCTATCTAAAAGATGGTAACAAAAACCGCCTTAGAGAACAGGACATTCATAAGATCGTAGACGTTTTCAATGCAGAACGTAAAGTTGATAAATACGCTCGTTTTGTCCCTTTTGAGGAGATCATCGGAAACGAGTATAACCTCAACTTGCCTCGCTACATTGACACACAAGAAGATGAGGATATTCAGGATTTGGATGCTCACATCAACGGTGGCATACCAAGTCGTGATGTAGAGGGTATGAATAGCTATTGGGAAGTGTACCCAAGTCTGAGAAATGAACTATTTGAAGAAACAAGACCGGGCTACAATGCTTTGAAAACTGAAAGTTTAGCCATCAAAGAGGCTATTTTTAGTCATCAAGAGTTTAAAGCCTATCGCACAGAAATGGACAAGCTATTTGCAAGCTGGAAGGCTGAAAATACGCCAACACTCAAGGGTATTCATGAGGACACCTCTCCTAAAAAACTCATCCATAAGATTGCTGAAAACCTGCTCAATGAATACACAGGCAAAGCACTTGTAGATCGCTATGACATTTACCAGCACTTGATGGACTATTGGCTGGACATCATGAAAGATGATACTTACATGATCATTGAAGATGGCTGGGTGGCTAAGCTCCACATCATAAAGCAGACCAAAAAGGAAACCATCTACGATTGTGACCTTGTGCCTAAACCCTTGGTCGTAAATCGCTACTTCCCCGAAGACCTCAAGGCCATTCAGTCACAAGAGGCAGACAAGGAAAGTATGGAAAATGACTTCGCTACCCTACTGGAAGACAATACCGGAGAAGAAGCCATTTTTGAAGAAATAGCAAACGGTAAAATCTCTAAAGTCGACCTTAACGAAAAGCTCGAAGAATATCAGGACCTGGCTTTTGCAGTGCATTTCAATGCCCCTTACTTAAGCTATCAGTCTTCTGCGGAGGAACTGGAACAATGCATCACCGACATTCGGGAAATGCTGGAAGGTGATTTATGGGGCACGTTCTTCGAGAAACTCACCAATGCCAAAGGCAGATTGGTGAAAGGCAATATTCAGGATCGAGTGCTCGACCTAAAAAAGCAAATTGAGCTTTCTGATTTACCACCACAATACAAGACTAAGGTACATACTATATCTAAAAACTTTGAAAAAACTAATTGGGAAACGGATGTCCAACATGTCTGGTTTGAAGAATTGGATGTGCATTATCGCTATCTCACTCTATTGAGCAATCAAACCAACTTGCGTAAAGAAGTGAAGCAAAAGCGAGAGGAATTGCTTAAAAAGCTCAAAGGCATAATGGCAACAGCAGGTGATTACATTCCTGAACTCAAAACCATTGAAAAGCTGATGACATTACAGGAAGAAATCAGCCAACTGGTTACCAAGATTAAAGAAGCATACAAAGCACTGGAAGAAAAAACCATTCACAAATACGGAGAGTTGACGAAAGAAGAAGTGCAAACTTTGGTGGTGGATGATAAATGGATCACTACCCTGAGCACCAACATCCAGACAGAGATTGATGAAATCTCTCAACGCCTGACTGGCAGGATCAAAGAACTAGCAGAACGATACGAAAGTACTTTGGGTGCTTTAGGTGAATCGGTTGCCGACTATGAAACCAAGGTCAATAAGCACCTACTAAACATGGGCTTGAAATGGAATTAAAAGAAGCCACATATAAGAAAACTGAAATAGGTTTAATCCCTAAAGATTGGTCTGTGTCAACATTAAGAAAGGTTGGGCTATTTTTGAAAGGCAAGGGGATTAAGAAAGATGAAGTTCAATCTGATGGAATACCCTGTGTCAGATATGGCGAATTATACACCAAATATGACAACATTATAACTTCATTTCACTCATACATCAGTGAAGAAGTCGCCAGTGCAAGTAATCAAATTACGGAAGGTGATATCCTGTTTGCTGGTTCTGGTGAAACAAGAGAGGAAATAGGGAAATGTGCCGCGCTTTTATACTCTAAAAGAGTCTATGCAGGTGGCGATATTGTCATACTCAGACCAGTAAATTGTGATTCTACGTTTCTTGGTTATTTACTCAATGCTCCTATTGTTGCCAAGCAAAAATCTGTAAAAGGACAAGGGGATGCAGTTGTACATATTTACTCGTCTGGACTCTCCTCAGTTAAGATTCCAGTTCCTCCAAGAAAAGAACAACAAGCCATTGCCACCGCCCTTAGTGAGGTAGATACCCTCATCTCCAAACTGAACAAGCTAATAACCAAAAAGAAAGACATCAAGCGGGGAGCCATGCAACGCCTTCTGAAATCACCTGCTCAGGGTGGTCAGCGTTTACCAGGCTTTGAGGGGAAATGGGTGGAGAAAAAAATTGGAGAATATGCAAAAGTTATCGCTGGTGGTACACCAAGTACTCTAATTAAGGAATATTGGAATGGTGAAATTCCTTGGATGAATTCAGGTGAGCTTAATCTGAAATTTGTGTCAGAAGTAGAAAACAGGATTACAGAAGAAGGGCTAAATAACTCAAGTACACATAAGGTTCCACCAAGGTGTGTATTAATTGGATTAGCAGGGCAAGGTAAAACTAGAGGAACAGCCGCCTT
Source organism: uncultured Roseivirgaceae bacterium (assembly GCA_964352205.1). GTDB lineage: Bacteria > Bacteroidota > Bacteroidia > Cytophagales > Cyclobacteriaceae > Roseivirga. The sequence continues at coordinate 970,631 of CAYGQO010000001.1, read as the reverse complement.
CAATCTTATTGAATTATGCACAAATCAATCAATTGCCGGAATCTTGCCTAATTCAAGTTATGACTCCTTATTTTTATTCTATTTTATGGATATGCAATACCATGAGCTTCGAAAGCTTTCTACTGGTGATGGAGGAAGAGGAGGATTGAATTTGACCATTATTAAAAATGTAATTACACCATTTCCCTTGGACATACATGAACAAAAAGCAATTGCTACAATCCTCTCTGAAATAGATAAAGAACTTGAGAAAATCGAGTTTAAAAAATCAAAATACCTCAACATCAAACAAGGCATGATGCAGGAGCTTTTAACAGGAAAAACCCGATTAGTATGAGTAAAGAAGTCGGCAAAAATGAACGATCAAGTCAAAACAGAATAGTCAAACTATTCCAGGAAGAATTGGGCTATGAGTACTTAGGAGATTGGCAAGAAGAAACTCGGACACTTCCCATTGAGGAAGAACGCCTCTTTCGTTTTCTCACTGAAAAGCAAGGCTATTCTACCATTCTGGCCAAGAAAGCCATTGAAAAACTTGTACTTACTGCCTCAGACCTATCGGAAGGACTCTATAACACCAATAAGAAGATATACCGATTGTTACGCTATGGCGTAACGGTTAAAGAAGAATTGGGCAAACTCAATGAGACAGTTTGGCTTATTGACTGGACGGAACGAGAGCAGAATGATTTTGCCATAGCCGAAGAAGTAACAGTAAGAGGCAAGAATACTAAGCGCCCTGACATTGTTATCTACATCAACGGAATTGCCTTAGGTGTTTTAGAATTAAAGCGTAGTAAAGTAGGAATAGAGCAGGGCATCCGTCAAAACCTTGATAACCAAAAGCCGGAGTTTATTCAAAAGTTTTTCACTTCCATGCAGTTTGTAATGGCAGGTAATGACACAGAAGGCTTGCGCTATGGAACCATAGAAACACCCGAAAAGTATTACCTCGCATGGAAAGAGGATTGTGATAAAGACTTTGATTATTCACTTGATCGTCAACTCTACCTGCTTTGCAATAAAGAGCGTTTCCTTACTATCATTCATGACTATGTGGTGTTTGATAAAGGCACTAAAAAGCTATCTCGCCCTAATCAGTTCTTTGGTATTGCTGCAGCACAGCAACATGTAAGAGACAAAGCAGGTGGTATCTTATGGCATACACAAGGCAGTGGCAAAAGCCTTATGATGGTGATGCTCGCCAAATGGATTCATGAAAATGTAATTGATAGCCGTGTCTTAATCATTACCGACCGTGACGAGCTGGATAAGCAGATAGAAGGTAAGTTCATTGACAATGAAGAAAAGATATACCGTACCAAAAGTGGAAAAGACCTCCTCGATAAGCTTAATAAAAAAGACCATTGGCTGATCTGTAGCCTTGTACACAAGTTTGGTAGACAGTCAGAAGCAACAGATGAGGATCTAGACAAGTACATTGAAGAACTAAAGAAAAGCCTATCCAGTGATTTCAAGGCCAAAGGCGACATTTATGTCTTTGTGGATGAATGTCATCGCACCCAATCAGGCAAGCTGCATGAAGCCATGAAGCTAATTCTGCCAGATGCCCTATTTATTGGTTTCACAGGTACGCCCCTACTCAAAAAAGATAAGCAGAAAAGTATTGAAGTGTTTGGTCCATACATTGGCAATCCTTACAGATTTGATGAAGCTGTAGAAGATGGTGTGGTGCTGGATTTGCTTTATGAAGCCCGTGATGTGGAGCAATTTATCACTGATCAACAGAGTATTGATGACTGGTTTGATGCCGAAACCAGGGGCATGAATGATCTGGCGAAAATCGAGCTTAAAAAGAAATGGGGAACCATGCAAAAAGTGCTTGGTTCCAAGTCAAGGTTAGAAAAGATCGTTTTTGATATCGTCAAAGACTTCAAGATCAAGCCCCGCCTTTCCAGTGGTGAGGGGAACGCTATGCTAGTATCGGGCAGCATATATGAAGCCTGTAAGTACTATGAACTTTTCCAAAATTCAGGATTTCAGGAATGTGGCATCATTACTTCTTATGAACCATCGGTAAAAGATATTAAGGGAGAAGAAACTGGCGAAGGTGCACCTACGGATAAGCTCATGCAATATGAGGTGTATCAAAGAATGCTCAATGGCAAAAGCCCAGAGGAATTTGAAGAACGGGCGAAAGCTACATTCATCAAAGAACCAGCAAAGTTGAAGCTCCTCATTGTCGTAGATAAGCTCCTTACAGGCTTTGACGCCCCATCAGCTACATATCTCTATATTGACAAGAGTATGCAGGATCATGGCTTATTTCAAGCCATTTGCAGGGTAAACCGCATTGATACGGATGATAAAGATTATGGCTATGTAGTGGATTACAAGGACTTGTTTGATAGTCTAAAGAAATCGATCAAAGACTACACCTCAACAGCATTTGATGATTTTGATTTGGATGATGTCAATGGGCTGCTTTCAGACCGATATGAGAAAAGCAGAGAGCGGCTAGATGATGCTCTGGATGCGGTGCGAGCCTTGTGTGAACCAGTTCATCCCAAAGACGAGCCGAATTTCATTCGCTTCTTCTGCGGTAATACTGAAAATAAAGACGATCTGAAGGGTACGGAGCAAAAAAGATTAACCCTTTATAAGCTGACCATTTCGCTTATTCGTGCCTATGCCAACCTAGCTAATGAAATGCACAAGGCAGGGTATTCCAAAGCTGAAGCTGACAAAATCAAACAGGAAGTAGACTTCTATGCTGATCTAAGAGAGACCATCAAAGTAGCCAGTGGTGACAAGGTGGACTTAAAACGCTTCGAACCAGGTATGCGTCAATTGATGGATATGTATCTAGCGGCTAGTCCAAGCCGTAAAATATCCGACTTTGAAAATGAAAGTTTGGTTGACCTAATCGTGAAAGTGAGTGAACCGGAAGAACCTTACGGCAATAAAGGAAGAAAGAGGGAAGAAGCTATAGCTGAAACTATCGAGAATAACATTAGAAAAGTGATCATCGAAGAACAACCAACTAACCCCAAGTTCTTTGAGAAGATGTCTGAGTTGCTTGACGAACTGATTGAGCAGCGTAAGCGAGAGGCAATGGCCTATGAAGCCTACCTGAAAAAAATCAAGGAATTAGCTGGCAAGATTGATAAACCAGAGGAAACAAATGATTACCCAACAACACTAACTTCAAAAGCTAAAAGAGCACTTTTTGACAACTTGGATAATGACCTAGTAATGGCATTAGCTTTAGATAATCTAATCCAAAGTAACAAGTTGGACGATTGGCGCGATGGTGGAATACGTGAGAAAAAACTAATGTTAGCTGTCAAAGGCATAATTAAAGACCAAGCGAAAACAGATGAGTTGATGAAGATAATCAAGGCGCAAGATGAGTATTAGCATAGAGCAATTACAGATCGCCAACCTTGATATTGATGTAATACGAAAAGACATCAAGAATATGCACCTTGCTGTGTACCCACCTACTGGAAGGATTCGTCTAGCGGCTCCCTCTCGAACGGATGATGAAGTCATTCGTTTGTTTGCCATCTCCAAGCTCTCGTGGATAAAAAGACACATCAAAAACTTCAAAGCTCAGGCAAGAGAAGCACCGAGAGACTATGTGTCTGGTGAGAGCCATTACTTTGAAGGCAGGCGCTACCTCATCAATGTGATTGAGCATGAAGGCTGGAATAAAGTTGAGCTTAAAAACCACAAAGAGATTAACTTATATGTCAAGGCAGACAGCACCCGAATGCAAAGAGCAAAGGTTTTCAAAGAGTGGTACAGAAAAGAACTAAAGTCCCAAATCCCAGAAATCATTGAGAAATGGGAAAAAGTTATGGGCGTGAAATCCAATGAATGGGGCGTAAAACACATGCGCACCAAATGGGGCACATGCAACATTGAAGAGAAAAGAATTTGGATCAATCTAGAGTTGGCCAAGAAGCCAAAGAATTGCCTAGAATACATCATAGTACATGAGCTGGTGCATCTGCTGGAAAGAAGCCACAATGACCGCTTCATATCACTAATGAACAAGTATATGCCCAAGTGGAGGGCTCATCGAGATGAACTAAATAAACTCCCAGTTTCTCATACCGATTGGGGATATTGATGAATGCAAAACGAGCTGCAACATAAAATAGAATTGTTTGAATTGAAGCGACAGCTTGATGCCTCTCACTTCAAAGGCCTCAATGATATACAGAGCGACTTTGTTTCGGATTTTTCAATTGATGCTATCAAAAGCTTAGCTATTGATGATTACGTCATTGGAAAAAACTCAAGCAGTTCTTTTTGCTACCGATTGGAAAGACAGCTTGCAGTTATTGGTGATATGAGGGGATCTACCTCAGCGGTATTTGTTGTCTATTTTGGTAAAAAAGGAAAGCAAAGTGAATTAAGATATCGCTACACAAAGAAGCTTGGTAAAGCAGCGAATGAAATTGATGCTTTAGAAAAAGTAAAAGCAGAAATAGTTGACCTTATTCAGGCTGGAGCCAACAATGACCGAGTTGCCATTGGGAAAAATCGATTGGCCGATTTATTCAAATTTAAAATATTAGGCTCTTACTATCCGGATCAATATTTGAATTTGTACTCCCATCGCCATCTAGACTTTTTCATTGGAGAACTTGGCTTGAACCCAGAGGGTAAAACGATTTTAGCAAAGCAAGATTCCCTACTTACTTTTAAAAATAATAATGCCATATCGAAGTTTTGGTCAAACTATGAGTTCAATAGCTTTTTATATAGTCAAATAGGCTACCCCCCATCAAATGAAGAAGATGAGAACTTAAAAGATGCTTTACCACCGATTGAAAAGGTTGAAGCTGAACCAGTTATGCTAGACATTTCTGACCATGTTGATGCAGGTGAAAAAACAAGGAGTGGCAAGGCAAAAATAGACTACGAGAAACAACAAGAACGTAATAGTAAATTGGGTGCCCGAGGCGAAAACATTGTCTTCAATTGGGAAAAGTCATTTTTTAAAAAGAGAAAGTTCTCTTTAGATGAACTTGAACACTCATCAAAATCAGACGATAGATTAGGCTATGACATCAAGTCATTGGATGAGCATGGTGATGTCAAATACATTGAAGTAAAAGCGACAAAGAGAGAAAAGGGAAATGCAAATTTCATAATCACTGATAATGAAAGGTTGAAAGCAGTAGAATTAGACAACTATTATATCTATGTGGTTTTTGAAGCTCATACAACTAGCCCTAAAATCTGGCAAATTAAAGAGCCTTTTAAAGGGCTGCATAGAAAGTTTAAGTTGTCCCCAATCAATTACAGAGTAGAGATAACCGTAAAGGAATAGGTATGTTAATATACGCCAACACTAAAGGAGCACTGTCTAAGATAAAAGAGAAGCCTTTCAAACTTGAAAAGGAAATCCAAGACCTCTTTGAGGCTAACCTCAATACGATAATGGGACTGGAATTAGTAAAATCTGAGTTTTCCATCAAAAATAAGCGGATAGACACCTTGGCTTATGACCACCAAAACAAGGCCTTTATCATCATAGAGTATAAGCGCGATAAGAACATAAGTGTCGTTGACCAAGGCTTTACGTACTTAAGTCTTCTGCTTGAAAACAAAGCTGATTTTATCATTGAATACAATGAGTCACTTCAGAAGCAGCTCAAACGTGGCGATGTTGACTGGTCGCAAACCAGAGTAGTTTTTGTTTCCACTACTTTTACTGAGAATCAGCGTTTGGCAACCAATTTCAAAGACATAGCCATTGAGCTGTGGGAAGTAAAAAGATTTGAAAATGGCACAGTTTCAATCAGTCCAATTAAGAAATCTAAATCTGCAGAGAGCATCAAGCCTATCACTCAACTAAATAAGGGGCTAAAGGCGGTTCAGGATGAAATCAAAGTTTACAATGAAGAAGACCACCTATCTGGTAAGAGTGATGAGACGATTGAGCTATATGAACGGTTCAAGCGAGCAATTCTAAACTTGCATGATAATATGGATTCAGAGCCTAAGAAAGTAAGAATAGCTTTCCGTTTTGAAGGTAAAATTGTTTGCGATATAGCTATTCAAAAAAATGGTTTGAAAATGTGGATCAACAAAAAGCAAGGTGAGTTAAATGATCCTAAGAATATAACCCGAGATGTATCACGTGTCGGACACTGGGGGAATGGAGATTATGAGATTATCATCAAAGATGACAGACAGTTGGAATACATTTTGAGCTTAATAAAAGAAACCTTCTAAGTGGTACGGTTTGCCAACATATTGCCAACATCAATTTAAGAATTGTTTTATTTCAAGGGGTTATTTGATGAATGCGCCCAATCCATCATGGGGGCAATGCTGATGTGAGCAAGCGGCTTTTTCTCTTGTGTCTGTTTGTTTTCTAAGGGTTTCAGCGGATTATAGCCTTCTTCTGTTTTTAGTTATTTCTAGACATTTGGCGTTATTTCATTGATTTCTTGCCAACAATATGCCAACATTTCTTTACTCGGAATTATGAAGGTGGGAAATCAAGCATGGCATATTATAACATAACATCTCGTCAGGGAAAGTTTTTGTGTCAGGTGCGATGGACACCGAATGATAGTGATAAACGTAAATCAAAAAATAAAACCTTTAAAAATAAAACTGCTGCCAAAGCATGGGGCAAGCTCAAAGTCGAAGAGCTTGAAATCAAGATTTCAAAGGGTGAAGAGGTTTTAAGTCTTGATAACCCTATTAAAACGCTCGGAGACTTAATAGAAGCTTATCTAGATGATTCATACGTAGAGGCAGGTAGATCAAAACGTATGTCTCTTAAAGCCGTAACTAAGTGCGATATCTCTAAAATAGACGTGCAGAAACTACGACCAAAACATTTTGTAGATTATGCAAAAGAAAGGAAATCTGCTGGCGCAGGCCCCGCAACTATTGCTGCTGATATTAGCCACATTAGAGCAGCTTTAAAAACAGCACGGGCATTATTTGATGTTAATGCTGATGAAAACCCTATCGTTCAGGCCATGCCCACCCTGCACACTTTAAAGTTGATTGGTAAGTCAAATATTAGGACGCGTAGACCAAGCGAGGAAGAGGTCGAAAAATTACTTATAGCACTTAAAGAAAAGGAAAAACATAGAGGTACGATTATTCCTTATTCTGATATTTTCGAATTCTCTATTCTTTCATGTATGCGTGTTGGTGAAGTATGCTCAATATTATGGGAAGATTTAAACGAAGATGAAGAATGGGTATGGGTGAAAGACAGGAAAGATCCGCGCAAGAAAGATGGTAATCATATGAAAGTACCACTTTTAGGTGGCGCTTTCGAAATAGTCATGCGCCAACCAAGGGTAAGTTCAAAAATATTCCCATACAATTCACGATCAGTAACGACAGGTTATCGCATCACAAGAAACAATCTTAGTATTGAAGATTTGCGGTATCATGATTTAAGGCGTGAAGGGGCTAGTAGATTATTTGAGCAAGGCTATCCGATAGAAAAGGTCGCACAGGTTACTGGACACAAGGACTTAAATACTTTGTGGCAGGTTTACACAAACCTATATCCAGATAAAAAGAGTTTTTAAGTTCCTACCCATTCATTTTTGGCCTCGGCACGTTTGCGTTCAATAAACCCAGCAAGGTCTTGTGTGTGAATCATCCATGGTGCTTTTTGTGATTTAGATAAACGAAAGGCGGGTATGGGGAGGGTACCGGCTTTGGCTTTGTTTTTTGCAGTACCCTCACTGCAACCGAAATAATCATCACAAACTTTTTTTAAGGGGATAGTTGGAGATTCGAATTTCATCAAAAGCATTATTTCAGTCTTATTCATTCTAGAACCTTTCAATCTTGTTTAGGACTTTAGTCCTATTTAATTGATTAGTCAATATGTACCTGTTTTGTTCCTTTTGTGGTTACTTGTAGTAATAGAGACAAAAATTGGTAATAATTAAATTTGATAATTAGTTTACAACATGTAAAACAGTAGCAATGGATGACGCACAAAGGCACATTGCCAAAAAATGGTTTGAACTAGAGGTACACAAAAGAAACGGCCAGTCTTTTGAGGACTTCTTTAGTTTAATAATGAACAAAAAGTATCCCAATTTCCGTAGTATAAAACCTGCAGGTAGAATTGGTGATAGAAAGAATGATGGTTTTGACCCTTCAAGTGGCACCTATTACCAAGTTTACGCGCCTGAAGATTCTGATGCAAAAGTCAGTGAAGCTGTTAAAAAATTAAAAACTGATTTTGAAGGTCTCTACAAACAATGGAACGAAACTTCACCAATTAAGTATTTCTCATTTGTTTTGAATGATAAATTCAAAGGGGTTCATCCTGACCTCTCCCTTGAAATTGAAAAGCTAAACAATGACTATCCTGATATTCAGTTTAAAATTACCATACCCAGTGATCTTCAAAAAACCTGTTTTGAACTAGAGGAAGACGACATCTTTTCCGTTTTGGGCCATGTACCCAGCCCGAATGCTGATCTTTTTGACAATGTGGTTATGCAGGGTGTAGTTGAGTATTTACTAAATGCCGAGGTTGATCATTTGAACATAACTTTTCCAGACAATCCTGATTTTGATCAAAAAATAACTTTTAATAATCTATCGAAAGAAACAGAAACCCTCTTAAGATCAGCTTCCTTTAAAGAAGGTGACTTGAAAAAATATTTTAAGTTTGAAGAGCCAATAATCAAGGAAAAGCTCAGGACTAAATTTTCATCATTCTATCAAGAGGGATGTTTACATTTCCCTAGTGACCAAGATTCTGACAAAGTTTTTCTTTATATTCTGGATAAAGCTTGCAAAACCAGAAAGCAGAGCGTCCAAGATGCCGTTTTGGTTTTGATGGCATATTATTTCTCTTACTGTGATATATTTGAAGAACCTAAAACGCCAACCCAATCGGAACTATTTTAAGAATGATTTTACCAACTAAACACATCCGGGTTTCTGAATCATTGTTTGGACTAGGAGCGTATATTTTAAACTATATTAAGAGTAAACCTCTCACTATTGATGATCTCTGGAAAAAAATTATCAAACTAAATAAAAGCAAGACTTTTGATGCATATCATGGTTTTGATGACGTTGTGCTGGCCCTTAACTACCTGTTTGTTATTGGTGCCATCGATTTAGATACGGAAGACAGAATTTACAATGCGATTAATTGAACTGAGGTCAAATAAAAAGTCCTTCAAGACCATTCCGTTCAAAAGAGCAGGGATAAGTTTAATTGTAGGCAAAAAACATCAGACTGATGAGGCTCTTATAAATCGTAAGAACACCTATAATAGTGTTGGTAAATCCCTATCAATTGCTTTGGTTCATTTTTGTCTAGGCTCCAACCCAAATCCAGAATTTGAATCTAAGCTGAATGATTGGGAATTCATCTTAGAGTTTGAAATTGAAGGCAAGAAATACATATCGATCAGGAAATGTAATGATCAAAATAAGATTAGATTAAACGAGAGAGAATACTCATTACAGGAATATAAAGACTTTTTGGAAACAAAGGCATTCAAGCTTCCTGAGCCGATTAAATTTCTAAAATTCAGAAGCCTGATTTCTAGGTTTATTCGTCCTAATAAATTCGGTTACAACTCCTACGCTAAATTTGTTAATAAGGAACAAGACTACCCACAACTCTTAAATAATGCGTTTTTATTAGGTCTAAACCCTCAATTAATTCAGCGAAAAGCTGAGTTGAAAGAGAATATTGATGACATAGATAAGCGAAGAAAGGGAATTGAGAATGATGAAATAATGAAGTCATTCTTTGACGAGGGCGAAGACATTGAAATAGACATCTATGACCTAAGTCAAAACATTGAATTATTAGAAAGCAGGCTCAAAGGATTTCAAGTTGCTGAGGACTATCACGAAATAGTTGCCGAAGCAGATTATTTGAAAAGAAAAATCAAGGAATACGAGAATCGAGCTGAAAGAATTAAAAGAGCGCTATACAATCTGGAGCAGAGTTTGGAAATTCAGCCTGATGTATCAAGATCTAAAATCGAGAAGTTCTATCGGCAAGCTAAACTAGAGTTACCGGAAATGGTGGTAAAAAGGCTTGATGAAATTCAAAGCTTCAACGAAAAACTCACTGATAATCGCGGTAGACGACTTTTTAAAGAAAAACAAAGCTTTGAAAAGCAATTGAATGAGATAAATGAAATAATAAGAACTCTTGGGAAGAGAAAAGATGAAAAATTAGGCTATTTGAACACCAAAGGTGCTTTAGATGAATTTACTAATCTTAATGACCAACTCAGGGATTTTAAGACGCGGTTAGAAAAGTTAGAACGTTACAAGGACCTCATAAATGAGTTTAAAAACAAACAGGAGGAGTTTACAAAAGAATTCAGCGATGAGAATATTAAGACCAATAACTATCTGAAGAATCACTCCGACCTGATCACAAAAAATATAAAACTATTTAAGTCCTTTGCCGATCAATTCTATGGGAAAAAAAGAGCGGGTATTGAGATCCACAACAATGACGGAAAAAATAAGAACAGGTTTGATATAAAGGCCAAGATAGACGATGATAAGGGCGATGGAGTTAATTATATCAAAATTTTTTGTTATGATTGGACTATTTTAAAAGGGCAAAATAACCACAATGTAAAGTTCTTGTTTCATGATGGTAGATTGTTATCCGAAATTGATCCTCGTCAAGTGGCTACCTTATTCGAAATAGCACATAAACAAACTCAAGACTTTGACTTCCAATATATAATATCTGCGAATGAAAATGTATTGGAGGACACTAAACGATATCTAGGTGAAGAACTCTATTCTGAAATAATTGAAGAAAATACAGTACTTGAACTCACAGATGAGTCTGAAAGACATAAGCTCTTAGGGGTTCAGGTGGATCTTGATTACGATAGAGAATAATCAAGTATCGATCTCCTCTGACGTGATGTCTGATAGAAAAACAGGACTTTGAGATTACATCACTTTCTAAGGTTCATATGAGTTGGTTCAGTGACCTTCTAATGAACTCAAGGATTCATTCAAATGGATTTTAGATTTTCATTATGTACTGAAATATTGAGAGGAGTTAGACAAGTAATCGTGCTTTGATAAGCCTGATATTGGCATTGCTCACACCATGATTTTTGGCAAGTACATCCCACTGATCTAGAGCCGTTTTGGTCTGCTCGATAATCTCATTGATTTGAGCCCGAGTGAGGTTGGCTTCTTTACCTAGCTTAATCAAGTGTTTGCTTGAAGGGTACTGCCCCTCTCCCATAACCATAGTGCTTTGGTGTCCACGTGGTCCTGATGAGAAAGTCAAATCATAGGCTGGTGCAAGTTTCCACTGACCAGTATTATCCATAAGGAATGAGAAGTTCTTTCCATGATCGTCTCGATTATGTGAGAGGGTATTGAACACTGCGAGACGAAACATTTTCTCCACCTCCCTGACATCTTTTGTAAGCACCCCGGTCAAGGTGACTAAATCCTCGTAATCTAACGAGGGCGTTCTAAAATCAGAATGCAATAGACCGCTAGCCGTATGCATATGAAGTCTCGTATTCTTAAGTCGGTCAAATCGTTGGGTGGCAAAGTAACCGGCTCCTTTTGAAGCTGGAAATAGGTGGGCTTGTGTCATTTCAAGGCCAGCTTCTTTAGCCATCAATGAATAGACGTACTCAATAGCTCCAGCATCGAGGCCATCCGTGGTATTGGCAAATTTGACAATCCAGTGGTCATAACCCTGTGGTAGATCATGCTTCCCATGAATAATTTGTTCTTTGTTTTGCCCAACACCAATTAAGGCTTTTGGTCTAGCCCCAGCGGATGATCCGTTCAAGTCAACCAATTCAGCCAGAACGTTCTCAGCCTCTCCATCCATGACCTCCTGGGTTTGATTAGAAAGCGTGTCGAGGTTTATAATCTCTTCTGATTTCTCATCGCTATAATCAGGTTGATAGACCAAAGCTCCTAATCCAGTAAAACCGATATGGGCAAGCCGATCTAAGGCGCTGAATTCATTGGGTAGTAGATTACGACTTCTGACTAGGCGATCAAACAATAAGCGCCCCCATCCATCAGGCAGGCTGTCATTGAAAACCCCCGGTAAACCTTCAAAAAGGCTTGGGCTGAAAGTTTGAAGGCCCGATTCCAAGGGAAGTTTTAAGGGGGATATTTCGAGACCTCGATCAAGAAAAGCTTCATCATATTCAAAGTAAATTTGAGCGTTTCGGCTGGCAAGTCTACCAACTGGAATAGTATTTTCGCCAAAATTAAGGCCAACTTTAACTTCATTCAAAGAGATGATATTGCTCATTTTCGCCACCCTCTTTGTCGTTTTTTGTCTTCCTTATTTTTCAACACATCGTCAATGGATGTGAAATTTTCATTCAAGGGCTTTAGAGCTCCAACAAGACTATCGAGGCACCCAAGTGCCATGGCAAGCTTGAAAAATGACTCTAGGGAGATTAGTCCTTTTTGCTCAAACTTGCGTAATGAGGCTAGGCTTACACCTGCACGTTCCGCTAGTCCTGCTTGGGTGAATCCCTTTTCAAGACGAATAGCCCGCAAGCTGTCGGCAACTTTTCGTAAAGCCTTGGATGTGGTTATAAGTGAGTTCATAGTATTACTTGCATCGTAAATATAGCATTTATTACCATTATAGTGGTAATTGTTTGGTAATGCAAGTTTTATGATTAGGGCTAAAGAGTCAAGGCAGTGCCATCAATTCCGATTTAAATGACGTGTGTCATGGATAACCGAGGAAAACCCATCATTGGTGATAATCAGATGATCAACTACTTCTAGGCGCATTAGCTTACCCGCTTCAACAAATTGATCCGTAAGGTTAATATCTGCTTGACTTGGCTTCAGGTTTCCAGAAGGGTGGTTATGGGCTAAAATAAGACGGTCAGCCCTCCTTTTCAAGGCTATGGCGAAGACTACCCTCAAATCTACCGAGGTATCGGTAAACCCTCCTTTAGATATTGAGGCTATAGACATAATCCTTAATTGACGATCAAGGAACATGGCCTTAAACTCTTCAATCAATTCTATCTGGTCTTGATCCCAGCTTTTTAAGAAGGCTTGATACGCATCTTCTGCACATGTGATTTTTGGTCTTTCATTAGCCTTAAGCTTGTTTCTGTAGGTGAGTTTTACTTCTTCAATCTTCATTTTAAATCTCCTAGAATAACTCAAGTTGTGGCGTTAGTTGATTTTGTAAGATTTGAACTGCCTTTATTGCACTCTGATTGTTCTGTTGACTTGAACAGCTATTTTCAAATTCAATACTTTGATTGAAGAACAATATTGAGCTCTCCATGGCATAAACTCTGGCATCCATTAATGATGCAAAAGCTTTCCCATTCCAAATGTCTGCAGGTGAAGCAAAGCCATTTGCGGAAAACATGGCTGTTAAACCTAAAAGTATCTGGCCGTTTGTTGTTTCTATGTAACTCATCTCTGCCCAGCATCTACCAACCTCGACCAAAGTCTCACTCTTCGATGTGAGACGACCTTCTAAATCCATTTCAACACCCCATAGTTCACACACGTCAGCTATTGCTTTATTATCTTTAAAATAATTCTCCCCATACCTTTCTTTGATAGCTTCAGTCTGTTCCATTTTATCGATTCTTATTATGTTCATTATACCAACTCCTGCTGTAGGTCATTTAAGTAGTTGGTGGATTTCGCGGCTTGTGCTGAGGCTTTAAAAATCAACGTCTTGTCATTGCGTAAAGCCCTCAACCAACTTTTGATGTACAGCGCATGACCTTTGGGTTGTGTCTGAGTGATATTGTGTTGGGCACAGAGGAAAGCCGCGCCAAGCTCTGCGATTAGCTCTTCAAAGGCATAGCTTTCTATGGCCTTTCTCTCAGGGTCTTCCGTGCGATCAAGGCGCTTTGGTGCGCCTGTCCAGTGTGTCAATTCATGGAGGAGGGTGGAATAGTAATTCTCTGTCGCACTGGCTTGCTCTGTGTCAAAGAACAGTGATGTGTTGGGCATATTGATATAATCACCCGGTTGAGCATAGAATGCTTCGTCTCCGTCTGTTCTGATCTCTGCCCCTGTACTTTGACAAAATTCATCAATGAGTGATAGACGCTCTACGCTATCGGATTCCGGTAATTCAGAAACATCTTGATCTTCATAGCCTTCAACTTGAGATGCATTAAAAACGCTGTATTGTCTGAGCATCGGGATCTTCACTTCTTCGGTGTCACCTGATTGGCCTTCCTCTTCTCTGGTGAGGGTTTTATAAAAGATGATACGTGAGCCTTTTTCGCCTTTCTTGACGGTGGCTCCTATTTGTTGCCACTGTTTGAAGCTTGCCCATTTATTAGAGCGCAAGGTTCTTGATTTTTGGTTGAACCAAAGCGCAAGGATATTCACGCCTTGATATCTATTCTTCGTGATTGGGTTTTCAGGTATACCCATGGCGGCAAGATTGGCAAAGGGCGGCTGATAATCGTTTAAGTCAACTTCATCCAGAAGACTGATAATGTTGTTAGTGATCTCTTGATGAATGTCGCCTCTGGGCTTTTGTTTGGTGGACATGGAAAGTACTCCTTTCAAAAAAAGAGGAGGGCGTAGCATTGCCCTCCATAGTTTGACTTGATTATGCTGGTTGAGGTGCTTCTGCTTGATCAACCGCACTGTCCTCAGTTACCTTTTTCTTAGTCACATGATAGGCGTAGGTAGTAACTGCAGTTTGCTTATAGCCCTCCGGGGTATCAAAGCTCTTGGAACTGTCTTCACCCTTGAAATAAGCCCAATCACCTTTCTTAAGATCTTTGGCTACATCAAAGGCCTTAGAAAGATTGCTTGAGATAAGTATGTTAAAGTAATTGGTCATACTCTTAACCTCATCACCGTTTTCATACTGCTTATTGCTTGCTAATCTGATTTTTAAAAATCTACCATCAGCAATCAATTCGGCATCTTTGACCAAGCGGCCTGACTTCATTGAGATATTGGTATCCGCAAATAAATTGTCTTGATCGACTGTATTTTCAGATTGGTTTTGGTCTTCTGTTTGGTTTGTTTGGTTTGACATTTGATTTCTCCCTTATGTCGTTGGTTTTAAAAACACCTCTTTGTAAGAGGCGTTATGGGTTCGCCATAACCCTTGCCACGTGGTCGAACGGGGGGTGAGCAAAGCGCAAGGTCAAAAAAACAACAAGGGGGATCACCCGCTTTGCACAAACGAAGAGCGGAAAAGTGGGGAAATGTTTTTTTGCTGTTAAGGAAACCTTGCGCTGCGCGAGGAGGAACGCCTAAAGCAATATCTTGGCTTCTGCCAATCGCTCTGCCCTTGACTGGTCTATGCTATTGGCGGCCATTGAGATCATATCTGCCATACACGGCATTCGACCGCCTAGAACATAGTTTCGAAGTGCATCTGAATAGTATTCCAGGGCTTTACGCCAGTCGATAAAATGCTCTCCTGACAAATCCTCCAATGTATCAAACACACGTCCGGCATCTGCGCTAATATCACAAATCATATCTTCTAGAGATATGTCTTGCTTGATAGGCAGAATGTTGTCGTTGGCATGTTGAGTGATTGAATATAGCCTTCCAGCTATCCGGGCGACTATCTCGCCATAGTACAAAGTATTGTTACTCATCCTTTTTTTTCCTTCCACACATGAGTTACACAGTAAATTAACAGTAGGAAAATAGTCCTACCATCAATTGCAATCTGGGGTTGTAACAGTATCAATTACTGAAGTCAAGAAAAAGATTCACCTTTTGTTCTTGAGCTGTAAAGATGAGTACATAAGAATGAAAATTAAGAGTTTCAAACCTTTAGAGAGGATTGGTCGCAGGTTGATTGAAAACTCTAACTGAATATTATAGTCCTTTAAAGAACTCTTCGAGGGTGAGATTATGAACGGCCAAAACCTTAAGCAGAGTCTTTATTGTAAAATTCGTTGTACCAGCTTCTAACTTCCAGTATTGCTTAGGCTGCATACCCACTTCGTGAATAGAAAATCCAACATAGCCGCCATCAAATCCACTATTCAGACGGAGCTGCTTTAGCTTCTCTCCAACCGCCTTTAAATGATCATCTAATGCTTTATCGTCCTCCATCTTGATTAATCAAAGGAGCTTAAAAGCGTCATTAAATTCAGCGTTTTATAAGACGCAGTACAAATATTGTCGTATATTGCGTTTTATAAGACGTAATTAAAATAGAACTATGAAAAAAGCAACATGTGTGATGTGCTCGGGCACGGGAAGTGTTTTCAGCAACAAAGGCGGTATGGCAACGTGCACCGATTGTGGTGGCAAAGGGTATAACTATATCTAAGGGCCTTAGTGATGGGGTGTATTAGCGCCCTTCACAACATCTTAAGATTTTAACAAACCATGCACAATCTATTGCGCATGCGGTGCAAAGAGTGGTATAAATAACAGTCAATAATGGAGTAAAGCTATGAGAGCTTTGAAAAAAACAGCTATAGGATTAAGCCTGATCGCACTCACGTTCGGAGCGAAGGCACAAAATGCCAACGATAACCGCTTGGCGTTTAATGGTGCGTCCGGTGCAAAAACGGAAGTGCCGACTAAAAAGGCTAATTTAAATACTCCTATAGTCAAGCAGGCGTCTTCTTCTTATGACGCTGTCGTTGACTCCCGTGACGAGAATTTATCACTTATCTTATTTCAAGCAGAAAATGACCCTATCAGTGGCGAACGCTACGCGAAGGGCTTTGCCAATGGTTTTACGGACAGAGAGAAGACAGCAGGCAATCCCATGTATGTAACGGCCAACTACGTTCCTGAGAAGGATGGATTATCAACCAGCTATGGCAAGGTCTTCATGGATGGTGCACATTGGCATTATAATGGCCCTGACGTGACTGTAGGAGATGAGGCAAACCAAACTACCATCAAGAATGGACAAAAGTCTTTTACGATCTTTGAATTAAGCTATTTGATAGATGATATCATGAAAGATTACGTGAAGAAGTTTGGTAACAATAAGATTATACCAGAAGGTCAAAAAGCGGCATTCGTTGCTTCACTGAATTAAAATCCTTTTCATGCAGATCGTGACGACCTAAAAGCTCAAATTTCCAACGGTTTGCGGGGTCGATGGCGCTTGATCTGGCTCTGTTTCAACTTTAGGAGTTGTGTTTAGCTTTGCTGAATCTTCTTGATCTTCGCTTACATACCCCAATTGAGAAAATTCCCCAGTCTTGGGGTCCGTCAAATCAAAAGCCTTCATAGCATCTCCATATATTTCAGGACTTACTTTTTGTTGTATGATCAACTGCGCTTTACCCATTCTATCTTCTAGATCAGAAAACTCGGTGTCCATCTCTTTCAGTTCGGCATCGTATTTTTCAAAATCGCTATCGTCACCGAGTTCTTTTGCCTCATTACGCAGGGCAATAACATTTTCCCGATTTTGATTATACGCGTCCTTTTCTGCTTTATAGTCTTCATACAGGTCGTTAATTTCTGCGAGGGTTGCCTTATATTCTTCTAAAGTGTCTTCATAGACATGTTTTAGGTTGATAGACATGGTGCCATCTTCTTGCATGACATCCACTTCTTCCGGCTCGAAACCGACCAATAGCAGTGTTGTAGCCATTTCTTCGGGATCTTTGTTTTGCAGGACTTTTTGAATTTGTTTCAGTCGGTTTTCTTGTGCATTTAAATCATCGAGGCCATCATCAATATCGTCTAAAATGTTTGCCATATTCGATAGTGTATCGCGCATCGCGTTGAGCGTATCACGCATTTGCTCATCAAGACGTTGCATTTCATCAAGGAACAGCATGAGCTGTGCGTCTTTGTCTTTCTTCTTCTCACCCGTTTGAGGGTCTATATTGTCAAGGTTAGCGGTCTGCTCTACACCTGAACCAATCAGGCCATAGCCATTAGCCGCATTGAACTCACCCATAAGGGATTTGACTGCTAGATTTTGGCTGAGTGTTTTGTAATCGTCTGACATGATATTCTCTTTTATTAGCCCCTAAAGTCTTATGTTCTTGTCTTACGCAGAGTGTGGCTGTTAGCTGGATTTAGATGCCCCTTCCTGCCCACACTCAGGACGCGACTGTATTAAGTATAGGGGAGCAAGTTTAAGACGACTTTAATTTTAGATAAAATTGTATGTAATATCAATGGCTTATAAAATTTGAGACAAATTTTATCTATTCTTTAGAACTGGTTAACTATTTACATAATCAAAAAAATCATGCGGCAATACGCTCTTATTGCTTATGGTCGTAATTGACGATCATAAAGCAGGGTGGTATGATAGGGGAAAGAAAGGATGTTTTATGCGCTCTTCAGAAAATCAAACGAATTTAAAACGAATGCCTATCAAGGTCACTATTCGAGAGGACATACTGAGTGAGGCCAAAGCGCTTAAGCTGAACGCCTCAAAAGCGGCAGAAGCAGGAATTTACGAGGCCATTAAGGCCACTCGTGAAGCGCAATGGTTAGAGAACAATCAGGAGGCTATTGAAAGCTATAATGAAGAGATTGAGCAAAGAGGATTACTTCTTGAGCCGCTCTGGTTGAATGGAAGTGAGTAGTCTATGGCTAAGTTTGATGTATTTGAACTGGAAATTGCTAGTGGGCTTTTGGTGCTTGAGGTTCAATCAGATTTACTCTCCGAGTTACAAACAACGGTTGTCATTCCACTTGTGCAACAAAGGAACGCCAAAGAGGCGCACCTGTCTACATTGCATCCGCAAATAGAGATAGGAGGTCAGGCTTATATTCTAAGAACGACTGAGGTGAGTGCGATCAACAAAGTTCAGCTTGCTAATCCTATTGCGAATGTAGAAGGGCAGTACAGAGATACTGTGATGGCGTCTATTGATTTCCTGATTTCTGGTTTTTAGAACAGGCAAGAGGGGCTAAAAAAAGAGGCTGGCAAAAGAGATGAGTGATAACTCTGAATGCATCACTTACTACTCGAAGATTAATGCTGAGCGTAAAAGAACAGGCATTGGAGCAATTGAACTTTCCAAATACGTCACACTTCCATCCCGTATGAATTTCGATAGATTTAGAAATATCATCGATGGCAAAATTCAACATATCAAAGCTTCTGAATACAACTTTATTTTGAAGGCCTATGCATTATTTCCAAACTCTGAGAGGGTTTCGCTGACGGTTCGGAAGATAAATAGAATTAAAAGAGACATAGAAGAAAAGAACGTTTCAAAGGCAAATATCAGCAAATCCTTTCCTCGCTATGAGAAGTTTAACGTAGGCATTCTAAGAAGCTGGTTAAACGGTTCTGTCACATCGGCCAAAAAATCTCACTATGAGGGCGTAAAGGCCTTTATTGAGAATCATCAGCCTATAAAGACATTCGACATCTATAAAAGCCAAATTAAGAATGAAACTTATGTGCCAATCAGCAAGGATTTACAAGATTTCATTAAATCAGAGATTGAACGAACGGGCATAGGCCCTCAAAGGGCGTTAAAAGGCAATAAGGAGGCCAAAGAGGCAGGGTTAACTTCAGGTATCATTTACCGCATTATTGGTCAAAATGGTCATGTAAGAAAAGTAAAAAAACAGCACACTTACCTACTAAAGACGTTGTGGAAATAAGCAATACACTTCTCTTTCACACTATCCCATTATCTTTTCTTAGGCCGCCAATTGCTAAGCACAAGTGAAAAAGCAAGAGGAAACGGAATAAACAAGTTAAGGAATGAGCGTTGGCTTTATGCCGTAGTCTCTTGATGTTCAATGGTGCGGGGCTAGATTTGCCTCATCGGAAAGAAATGGATCAAAAGATCGATTTAAGTCACAAGAAATAGTCTTCAAAACGAGAGGACGACCAATACATACCTCGACTAGGTTTCAATGGCTTAATCTCCCTAATTGACTTGATTGGTCTAATTTTCTTGATCCTTTTCATCGGCTTCATCTTTTTTATAGGCTTCATTGGCCCTCCCGATGCTTCATTGGAGTATAGGAATGGATTATTCTCTCCGTCATACATCCAGCCTTTATACAGCCAACCGAGGTGATCACCATCATAACTATAGAAAGACTCGTTGTAGATGTACGCGATTGGATTTCCATCAAAGTCATAAATACTTTTTCCATCCTCAGTATACATCACGGGATATCCATCTGAATCATAAAAAGTAAGCTTCATCGATCTTAAATTTGTAATGTCATCTATATAAAAAACCTGTAGTCATAGGTTCTGCCTTCAAAACGCGACAACAGCTTACCGATACTTGCGATCTGATTGGAAGAACTGATCGTAGCAGGGAGCTTGGTGTACAAGTCGAAAGAGTTCCAATTCATTTTTGTTAACCCAAGAATTTCTGTGGCTATGACATTGATGTTGGAATTACCATAGTGTTTCGTGACCCTTAAAGGGGCGGGTATACTTCGGCCTCCTAGATAATATCTATAACTCGGATTTCTTACAGAGGGGACAATTCCATGCGTCCACAATAGCGCTGAGTTGTCTGATGTAACCAAGCAAGTGCCACGTGACATTGGGAAACGGTCAATTTGCATTTCACCCTTGTAAATACTTGTTGCTACAAACCTAGCATCCGGCTCGTAGTTGATTTCAATCAAGTCTATTTGATCAATACCAGCCATTTTAAGGCTTTCAGTAATACCTTTTATTTCATCTTCCCTAAAGGCTGTTCTCTTATGAACAACGACCCTTTTAGGGGTCTCCTGCATAGATTGGTAAAACAGTTCCCTAATGGACACCCCAAATTGAAAAGCATCATCATAGGATAAAAAAGGGTTAGATTTTCTATCGAGAACAAAGTCATCAACCTTAGAGAGCTTATACTTTAGTCCTTGACCTTGAGAATTATAGATATGGCTACAGCCTATCACGATATCCGTACCAGCAGAAGTTTTGTTAATACTATATCCGATTCCGGCATAAGCGGTTGTGGTATCAGTATTACTAAGAACCCACGGTGTTCTTAACGACTTGACGTAGTAGGACAAAGATAGCCACCAGAAAATTTGACACTTCAACGTGTCCGATAAAGTGTCTTCCTCAATTAGTTGAGTTGATACTCCTTTAGTAGCCGCAAATGCTTTGATATAATCATGAAGATCAAATGATTCTCCATCTTCGTCATATTCACGATAAGCCTGCCACTCATTTGGTATGAAGATGGAAATAACCATCTGCTCGTTTTGATTGTTGAGTTGACCAATCTTGGATGTTATGAGCCTTGCAAGCCTATTGGCAATCTCTTTGGTAGTTCCTTTTGAATGATCTATGTCGATATCGAGCCATCTGGCATCATTTACTGGTGGAATATTAATTGGAATATTATAGGCGCTTGAAAAGCCAGGGTAGTCAATCAGATAATCAGGATTAACTTTGGCCTTATGCTTTTGATTCAGCTCATTTAAAAACGAAAAGAATCCTTGAGCATATTTGCCTCCGCAAATGACACCCAGATTGATTTCATTAGAATTGATAACCCCATTATTGGGGTAATCAAAAGGGCGATTATTACTCAAGGCCCTCATAGGGTGAAAATCCTTAGTTATCTCACCAGAATTTGAATGTATAAATTTAAGCTGAGGTTCTAAAAACTGAACACCTTTATGCTGAGTGAGCTTCTTGTTATATTCATTAGGATGGTAAGCCCTGAAATTCGAATCCATCATCATGATTTCCGCAAAGGATGTGCCTTGGGAAATTGAAAACTCGAAGCCTGTACCTGAATTGTCCGGGTATTCAAACTTTAGATTCCTTCCCTTAAACAAAATGGATTTCCATTCTTCTAAGATGGTGTCGTATTGTTTATTAAAAAGTTTTTCAAGAGATCGCCTACTTAAATCCTGTTTTATCTCTCTCGAAATATCTTCCTCCGATCCCAAGTACACGGTCGGTTTGAATGCCAGAAAAGCGAACTTTTTGTGAAAATCAAAAAACAAAGACAGAACTATAGACTTATGAACCGAAATAGACTGATCTTTTATTTGTGTAGTGCTAAAGGCATCTTTCAACCAAATTTTGTCTTTAAAGTTCGATTCGAGCAGGTCATTCTTGGCAAAACGTTTCATTATAGCTTGTAGCATCAAAGCTCTAAATACTCCGACTTTCTCAATGTCTATTTTTGATACCGGTGTTCGCTTAATCTTCCCCTTTATGCCAGCTTTGAAAGTTTTGTTAATAGAAGATAAGGTTCCTAAGGCGAAGATCTTCCTTTTGAAGGGGACAGCACAGATATCAGTATCTAGAGTCAGCTCTTTGATGGTCGCCCATGGTCTTCCATCCTTATAGTCAAATTGAAATTGATATACCTCCTTGGGAAATGAAATAGGATGAAGGTTACTTTTTATATACTTGTCGGTTCTATTGATCTCTTGTGAAAAAGCTGTGCTTACAAACTCATCCTCTCTTGCTTGACTGAGAATTCCATTCACTTTTTCGAGTTTGTCTTCGTTAGACTCAAAACATGCCTTCGTTAAATGAATGAGTGTTTTATCGAAGCCATCTGTTGGAACAAAGAATGCTTCTCTACCACTGGCTCTGGCTTCATCGAGTAATTCCCTGACGCTGTCATCGATCTCGTGACCATAGCCACACCAATATAACCTTCCCGAACCTTTGGTTTTAAGGGCTTCTTTGAGTGCTTTCATCAAAGATTGATCTCTTCCACTATAGCCCATCACAATAAGATTTTTGTCTACATGGTAGCGGCCAAACGTATCGGCAAAGTCTTGATCTTGGGTGTCAAGTTCGATTGAAGTGTTTTTAAGAGAGCTATACTTATAATCACCGTGTAGGGCTATAGATAGGATTTCATTTGAGCTTTGGTTTCTGAAAATCCTTTCCGTTGTGTCCAAAGTGATTTCGATGGGCGTAAGATTAGATTGATGAGCACATTTCACTACTAACCCATCAAAGTTTGTAGACCAAATAGCTTTGACTAATTGATGCTCACATAAAAGCAATAATAATTTATAACCAATATAAGGCTCCTTGCCGCTAATAAGAGTCTCAAAGTACTTCCTGCGATCTTCTGCAATCGGGTAGGCTTTTTCAGCATAAAAAGTATATTCGTCAGAAGAACCAAGTGAGGGGTATACTCCTTGGTCATCTAACCAATTTTGTATACTTCCTCTTACACTATCACTTTTATGGTTTCTGAACTCTTTAGGTGCGTTGGGGTTCTTTGATATGTATATATCTTTTTTCCATTCCCAAATACAATCTGCCGCTGATTGTATGCCAGAGCTTATTGAAGACCCAGCACCCAAGAGAAAGGAATGTGATACATCTTGATTACGTTTTATCGACCTGATGAAGGCATCATATTCTAAGGTTAAATTATCTTTCGTCATTTGGTATTGGTAGGCTATGAACTTTAATCAATTATGATCTGCGAAATGTTAAATTACAGTAGCTGAGCTATTCATTTTAATAACAATCATAGGCAAGAATAAATCCTGAAACATTGATATACAATTTCATCATTTTTTTTAACTTAACGTATGTAGAATATGATTTTAAGAAATAATAACTATGGGAATTAAGCCAGGGCCAAAAAGAACGGCCAAATCAACAGGAAAGCCAGATAGACGTCAGAGGGACAATAAGAATACTCCCGGAAATACGCCATCATTGAAGCCGCATAAGCATAAGAAAGGAGATTAGAAAGGCAATACAGAGGATAGTTAAATTAATCTGTGCCTTAGAGGAATTAAAAGCGCATTCAACTTATCTAATATCAGGATAAGCGTTAGGGATAGAGCCAGCTACCGTGTAGCGGTGATAGCCCGACCCTTTAGGGGAACGCCCAAATAATATCTACAAATTACGTCTTCTAATAAAAAAGCGTAGACGTTGGTGTGGGGATCAACGCTACGCTTGAGTATTTTACCATTCTACCAAAACAACTATCAAATTACCACATTAGATACTTAGGTTGGGAATTGATCATCGACAAAACTTTTGTTGTCTAAAACCGTGTTTTCTTACAATGCTCGAACAAAAACTAGAAAATCGAAAAATAAAACCTACTGCCATGCGCCTCTTGGTGTTAAGGCAATTGGTTGAGGCTGGGTCTGCCATAAGCTTAAAAGATTTGGAATCAAAGTTTGAGAAAGCTGATAAGGCAACGCTGTACAGAACTCTCAAGACTTTTGAAGAGAAAAAACTTATTCACAGCATTGAAGATGGTACAGGTTCAATGAAATATGCAATGTGCGAAGAAGGCTGTGAATGTGAACCTCAAGATCAGCATATTCACTTCCATTGTGTGAAATGTGGTGAAACCTATTGCTTAACGCAATCTAAGATACCCCAAACGCAAATCCCTACAGGATTCAAAGCCTCTAGTGCCAGTATGGTTTATAAAGGAAATTGTGCCAACTGTAATTAAACTTTGCAATCTGGTTGCACTGCTTCTTTTCGTAGTATTGTAGTGTGAAAATTATCGCGCTCATATTATCAACCCTCCTGCTTACCATGTCTTTCGCACCTTGTGCTGACGAGGCTGGCGTTGATAGTACCGAAATATCACTTGAATACTCCGAATTCGAACAAGGTCACAATGACTCAGCGGATTTATGTTCTCCTTTATGTATTTGTCATTGCTGCCATAGTCATTTATTGGTGCAAGAACTACTCAAAGATGACCTTACCCATGATTTCTTTTCATCTGAGACTAACCTGTATTCAGACCCGTTAAAATCTGGGTTCTTATTTTCTATTCTACAGCCTCCACGGATTTAATATCGACTTTGTCAGGGGATACAGATACACTTCCCCTATGTCTATTTCTTAACTGAAATGGGAATTCACAATTAGATATTAAATTTTTATCCATGATAAATAAAATTATTTCTTTATCCATAAAGAACAAATTCATAGTGGGCTTGCTAACGCTAGTCCTCATCGGAACTGGCCTATACTCCATGGCTACAGTGAACCTCGGCTCTGTTCCAGATATTACGAACAATCAGGTGCAGATCATGACAGTGTCGCCCAATTTGGCGACAGAAGATATTGAGCAATTTGTCACCTATCCTGTAGAACTCGCAATGGGTAATCTGCCTGGGGTTGAAGAAATCCGTTCGATTTCCAGATTCGGATTATCAGTAGTAACAATCGTTTTTGAAGACGATATGGGTACTTATCTACCGAGGCAATTGGTGGAGGAAAAGCTCAATAAGCTACAAGAGACCATACCGCGGAAATTCGGAAGCCCTGAAATGGGACCTATTTCTACTGGGTTAGGCCAAATTTATGAATACACTATTCAACCCAAACCCGGCTTTGAGGAAACATATTCACCTACTGATCTAAGAACTATACAAGATTGGATCGTAAAGAGACAACTGACCCTTTTAGATGGTGTGGTTGAGGTCAATTCATTTGGTGGTTACATCAAACAATATGAGGTGGCTATTAGTCCTGATAAACTCAATGCACAAAATGTAAATATCTCTCAGGTCTATGAGGCCTTGGCCAATAACAATGTCAATACCGGGGGTGCTTACATAGAAAAAAACAGGATGTCCAATTTTATTAGAGGTGAAGGGCTCATTCGCTCTTTGGATGACATTCGAAAAATTGTCGTTAAAACTGAAAATGATATCCCAATTACCATTGGAGATATTGCCACCAAAGTCCATTTCGGACATCAGGTGAGATATGGAGCATTCACACAAGATGGTGAAGAAGCCGTAGGTGGCATTATTATGATGCTAAAAGGTTCAAATCCGAATGCGGTAATTCAAAATGTAAAAAACCGCATGGAAGATGTGAAAAGCTCACTTCCCGAAGGACTGACCATCAATACCATCATTGACAGAAGCGACCTTATCTCCAGAACAACAGATACAGTAAAGATCAATCTTATAGAGGGTGCCCTTATCGTTATTTTCGCCCTGGTAATCTTGCTGGGCAGTTTGCGTGGTGGAATAATCACAGCTACCACTATACCGCTTTCGCTATTATTTGCTTTTGTATTAATGAAGCAATTTAATGTATGGGCCAACCTCATGAGTTTAGGAGCCATTGATTTTGGGATCATCATTGATGGTGCAGTTATTATTATAGAAGGAACAGTTTATGAAATCCAAAAAAGGATTAGAGCAGGAAAACTAGACTTTGGTCAGCAAGTCATGGATAAGGTCGCCTATGAAGCTGGAAGTACCATGATGGGTTCGGCCTTTTTTGGTCAAATTATCATTCTCATTGTATTCGCCCCAATTCTCTTTCTGACTGGAGTCGAGGGAAAGATGTTTCAGCCTATGGCCTACACTTTTGGTTTCGCTATGATTGGTGCTATCATTCTTTGTCTCACCTATGTTCCTATGATGTCGGCTCTACTTATGAAGCCTATTCAAAACAAGAAGAATTGGTTCGGCCGTTTTGAACGCGCTTTGGAAAGTGTAAGCGATAAACTTATCGGAATAATTCATCGTGCCTATCTCCCTGCCTTAAAGGGGGCTCTGAAATTCAAGGCAATCGTACTCATTACGGCCATATCACTACTTATTTTGACAGGTTTCATGTTCATCCGCATGGGAGGAGAGTTTGTTCCTCAGCTAGATGAGGGAGACATTGCTATGCAAGCACTCATAAGACCAGGTAGCTCCTTAAGTGAGGCAACAGAGACCTCAATCAAGATTGAAAATATACTGTTGGAAAATTTCCCCGAAATAAAGACTGTGACGGCAAGAATTGGAGTTGCTGACATACCGACAGACCCAATGCCTATGGATATAGCTGACATGTACCTTATACTGGAGAAAGATAAAGGCAAGTGGGTTTCGGCAGAAAACAAAGATGAGCTTATCGATAAAATTAGAGACAAGCTTGACAGTGAGCTCATTGGAGCCAACCTTGTCTTTACTCAACCTGTGGAATTGCGTTTCAACGAATTGCTCGAAGGAGTTCGGGAAGATATCGCGGTTAAACTATACGGAGAAGACCTGGATATTCTAGCCACTAAGGTGCAGGAAATGGCTAATATCATTTCCACCATACCAGGTGCAGGTGATGTTAATGCTGAACGTACTTCGGGATTGCCTCAAATGACCGTCCGTTATAATCGCGATAAAATAGCCCAATATGGATTGGACATAAGTAAGGTCAATGACTACATAAGTACAGCCTTTGCCGGAGGTACTGCAGGAGTTGTATTCGAGGGTGAAAAACGCTTTGAGTTGGTGCTTAGGTTTGACGAGGATCATCGTAAAAATATTGATGACCTCAGAACATTATTCATTGACCTGCCAAACGGTGTCCAAATACCTATTAAAGAAGTAGCGGACATCAGCTTTGTCCCCGGACCCATGCAAATTTCCAGAGAAAACACTTATCGGAGAACCTATGTTGGTGTCAATGCACGTGGTAGGGATGTGGAATCTTTAGTGAAAGACATTCAGGAAAAGCTTGATGAACAACTTGACCTACCTCCTGGCTATTACATCACTTATGGGGGAGAGTTCGAAAACCTCGAAAGGGCCAAGAGCAGATTGACTATCGTAGTTCCGATTGCCCTATTTCTCATTTTCGTGCTTCTCTATTTTGCACTGGGATCATTCTCCCAATCTATAATGATCTACATCGCAATTCCGCTTGCGGCCATTGGGGGTGTTTTTGCCCTGTGGATGAGGGGCATGCCATTCAGTATTTCAGCTGGGGTAGGTTTCATTGTATTGTTTGGGGTAGCGGTATTGAACGGACTGGTATTGATCAATCGATTTAACTCTTTGAAAGAAGAGGGTATGATGAATATCAGAGAACGGATATTGATAGGAACAAAAGAGAGAATAAGACCCATTATGCTTACAGCGACTACAGATATTTTTGGTTTCCTTCCCATGGCTTTTAGTAATTCAGCCGGGGCCGAAGTACAACGACCACTAGCTACTGTGGTCATTGGTGGAATGCTCACAGCTACTCTACTGACCTTGGTTGTCCTTCCAGTACTCTACACCTTAATTGAAGGCAAAAATGATAAAAAGAAAAAAGCCCAAAGACCGAGCCGCAATAATATTGTCGCGTTGCTAATGGTTGCAGGCTTGTTGGGAGCACCTTCATTTGCGTATGCTCAACAGTCTGAGAAAGTCACTTTCGAAAAACAAAGTGACTACCAAACACTTCCTACGATCTCTTTGGAGCAAGCCATTAAAAAAGCGATTGAAACTTATCCCAAAATGCGGTCTGCAGAACTTGAAATTGAAAATCAGAAAGTGCTGAAGAAAACCGCTTGGGATTTGGGTAGCACACAGCTCTTTACGGGAAAAGAAGAAGTTGGAAACGGTTCAGGGGGAATAGTCACTCAAATAGGTGTTCAACAGCAGAATATTGATGTTTTTGGAATCTCCCCTAAACTAAAACTTCAAAAAGAGAAAATAGCTTTGGCAGAATCTTCTTTTGATTTGACCCTGGCAGAGTTGGAGAGAGAGGTAAGCAAAACATGGGCACAAGCTTATATCTCAAAGAACACATATAAAATCTATGAACGATTGGATTCACTGTTTGGTGATATTGAACGGGCCGCCAAAATTAGATGGGAAACAAAAGAAACCTCAAAGCTCGAATATCTTGCTACGGCCAATCGATCTACTCAGGCACAAATACAAAAGGAACAGGCTTTTAGAGATTATCTGAGTGCTCTGCAAAGGCTTAACATGTGGTTTGGTGAAGAAACCTTATTCACCGTACCAGACATTCAAAGAGATTTTTGGGATGAGCCCTTGGAATATGTTGCGGACTCTCTTGTGAATCACCCTTTGCTGAATCGCTCAAGAGCCCAGTTGAAAGTAGCCAAAGCTTTTGTGAAGGAACGTCAATCCAAGTTTCTTCCAAAATTTCAAGGTCAATATGGCCGTCAGGAAATAGCCGGACAAACGGGCTTTTATCAATATCAGGTTGGAATTCAAATCCCGCTATTCTTTGGCCCAACTCTTGGAAATAAACAGTCTGCCCAAATCCAGCGAGAGATTGCAGATCAGAATTTGAAGCAAACTGAAATGGAATTGAATACCGCCTTTAATAGTACGAAGGAACAGTATCTCAAATGGCGTAGTTCTTGGAATTATTATGAGAATGCGGCTTTACCCTTAGCCGAAGAACAGCGTGAAGGGGCTGTTACCGCTTATCGAGAGGGAGCTATAGATTATGTATCCTTTTTGCAAAACATCAGCGATGCCTTTAAGATCGAGGTTGATGCTTTGCAAGCTTTTGGCAACTATTTAAACAGCCATTACCAACTCGAATATTTCTTAAAAACCTCAAACTAGGATTTATGGACTATAAATCTCTAAACGTGAAACCAATGAAAAAAAATTATATATACATCCTAATCTTATTCATTCCAGCACTATTACTTATTAGCTGTGACAATAAACCTGCCCAACCAGAAGCAGAGCAAGAGGAAATACATGAAGAACTGGTAAGTGGGAACATGGAAAGTGTTCATCTCTCCACTTTAAAAATTGAAAGTCTGGGAATCAAAATAGATAGTCTCCCAAAGCAGGTTTTATCCGATATTATTGAAGCCAACGGAGAGTTGGAAGTGCCACCACAACATGAAGCCACTATTACAGCTATTCTTGGTGCCAATATCACCTCAATCGAGGTGGTTGAAGGAAACAAGGTAAGTAAAGGTCAAATTCTGGCCAATATAGCTCATCCAGACCTTACACAATCGCAGACTAATTACCTGAAATCTTTCAGTCGCTTGGATTACCTTGAAAAGGAAATGGAGCGAAACAAGAAGCTCTATGAAGAAAATGTAGGCTCAGGGAAAGCTTATCAGGAAGCCTTGGCAAATTATAATGTCGTAAAGGGTGAGGTAAATGGTTTTGAAGTCCAGTTAAAACAACTCAACCTAAATGTCTCCCAAATACAGGAGGGGAAAATTTACGAGCATATACCGGTCATAAGTCCAATTGATGGATACATAGAAAAAGTCATGGTACAGATAGGTCAATTCGTCAATCCACAGACTACTATGTTCATGATTGTAAACACGGATCATATACATGCCGATCTAATGGTGTTTGAAAAAGACGCTTACAGAGTAGAAGTAGGCCAAACAGTTTCTTTCACCGTTGAATCAGTACCCAATCAACGTCTCAATGCCGAAATCTATTCCGTAGGCAAGCAATTTGAACAAAGCCCCAAAGCCATTCATGTTCATGCAGAAATTCGAGATAAACAGGACTTCCTTATCCCTGGCATGTATATAAGAGGTAGAATTCATACC
The DNA here is from genome assembly GCA_964352205.1 of uncultured Roseivirgaceae bacterium. Taxonomy (GTDB): domain Bacteria; phylum Bacteroidota; class Bacteroidia; order Cytophagales; family Cyclobacteriaceae; genus Roseivirga. The sequence continues at coordinate 940,449 of CAYGQO010000001.1, read as the reverse complement.
CAAGGTAATGAAGTTCATGCGCTACCAGAAGAGGCTGTTATTGAGGAAGCAGGAAAGCAATACATTTTCATAGCAAAAATTCATGAAGAAGATGGTGAGTCTGAATGGGAATTCACCCCGATTGAAATCAAGACTGGTGTATCCTATGAAGGCTGGGTTGAAATTAAGTTACTGGAAAGGCTTCCTGAAGGTGCGAAAGTAGCTTGGGACAATGCTTACTATTTGATAGGTGAAATGAAAAAAGGAGATACTGAACACGGACACTAATAATCAGATATGAGTTTCTATCAAATATTTCTTCCTATCGCGACACTCCTGTACCTCTTGCTGGTATTCGTACTCAGATCAGTTATTCTTTGGAAGCAGACAGGTGTCAATCCCCTTGTCTTCGGTAATACAGAAAAGGCTCATGACTTTATTGGTAGAGTTTACAAACTGATGGTATTGTTCACTTGGGTGTCTATTGGTTTATATTCATTTTTCCCAACGTTCTATGATTATTTGAAACCCATCGACTATTTAGAAAACGAGCAGGTAAGGTTTTCTGGTCTCATTCTTCTTCTAATCTCATTTCTATGGACAAGCGTAGCGCAATACCAAATGTCAAAATCTTGGAGGATTGGTATTGATTATGAGGAAAAAACAGAACTGATAAATAGTGGTCTTTTCAAGTACTCTCGTAATCCGATATTTCTGGGAGTATTACTCTCTTATTTAGGGACTTTTCTGATTATCCCAAACATCCTTAGCTTCTCGATCATGCTGGTCACATTCGTGACGATTCAAACTCAGGTCAGGCTGGAAGAGGAATATCTGGAAAGTGTGCAAGGACAGGAATACTTAGACTATAAAAAGAAAGTTAGAAGGTGGCTGTAATACAAAAGACGACTTTTAAAATTGAAAAGATGGACTGCCCGTCCGAAGAGCAAATGATTCGGATGAAACTCGAGTCTATCGAAGATGTGAGACACTTAGAATTTGATATTCCAAATCGGAAGCTGGAAGTATTTCATCAGAAGGAGGTATCGCCAATTCATCAAGCTATCAGTCAGCTCAATCTCAATGACCATCGAGAGGAGACTATAGAGGCTGAAATCCCTACAGGTGTAGATGATCATCAACAGCGCAGAGTCCTATGGTGGGTGCTTGGGATCAATTTCAGCTTCTTTGTGATTGAGATGACCACTGGATTGATATCGCGCTCTATGGGGTTGGTTGCGGACTCATTGGATATGTTGGCAGATTCCATTGTTTATGCATTGAGTCTATTTGCTGTCGGTACAGCTATAGCTCACAAAAAAAGAGTTGCTAAAATCAGTGGCTATTTTCAACTAGGTTTGGCCTTATTAGGTTTCTCAGAGGTTATAAGAAGGTTTTTCAGTGAAATTGAAACACCTATTTTTCAATTCATGATTATCATTTCAGTACTGGCACTGATAGGTAATCTTGTTTCCCTATGGCTGATCAATAAAGCCAAGAGCAAAGAAGCACACATGCAGGCCAGTGTCATTTTCACGTCTAATGACATAATCGTTAACGCAGGAGTGATTACGGCTGGGGTACTTGTCTACTTTCTGGATAATAAGTGGCCTGATTTATTAATCGGTGCAATAGTATTTGCCTTTGTGCTAAAAGGCGCATTAAGAATTCTGAAACTTGCTAAATAACATGGAACATAATCACGATCACTCACATAATCATTCTGAAGGCAATGTAAAGGTTGCATTCTTTCTCAACCTTAGTTTTACCATCATTGAACTGGTTGGCGGACTATATACCAACAGTTTGGCTATACTTTCTGACGCTCTGCATGATCTGGGAGACAGCTTAAGTTTAGGGCTATCATGGTACTTTCAGAACCTATCTAAAAAAGGGAGAACCAAAACCTTTTCATACGGATATAAGCGGTTTTCTTTATTAGGAGCTATCATCAATTCTATTGTCTTGATAGTAGGTTCTATCTTCATTTTATCCAAAGCTATTCCTGAACTCTTCAATCCGAGCGAAACCAATGTTCAGGGGATGCTCTACCTTGCCATTTTAGGAGTAATCGTAAATGGTGCGGCTGTCTTTAAGTTGAGAAAGGGCGAATCTATAAATGAAAAAGTGGTCTCACTTCATCTATTAGAAGATGTGCTAGGCTGGGTGGCTGTGCTTATTGGAAGCATTATTATGATGTACACAGACGCACCTTTCATAGACCCGCTTTTATCAGTACTCATCTCTCTTTTTGTACTTTACAATGTCTATAGAAACCTTCGAAAAAGTCTTCTAGTCATCCTTCAGGGTATTCCAGAGGATGTGTCCATTGAAGATATCAGGGAGAAACTAAAAGACATACAAGAGGTGACTGACATTCATGATTGCCATGCTTGGACCATGGATGGGCAGTACAATATTCTGACAATTCACTTAAAATTAGATAGTGACTATAAACTCTCAGAGCAGGCAAAACTAAAGGAAATTGTCCGAGCTGAGCTTAAAGATGAGTCTGTAAATCATGTCACTATAGAGTTTGAAGGAAAAGATGAAGAGTGCGAGTTTGAAAATTGTTAAAGTAATATGCTTTACAAATTTTTGTCCTTGCCAGGCCTTCAATGTTAAAAATAGCTTCAAACGAGGTGTTTAGACAAACAAAGAGGCCAAGAGGAGAATAAGTAATGGTATTGTTTAGCCCTAATAACAAAGCCATATATTTTAATTAAGCTATACGTCAGTACCTAGAGGTAGAAGTCTATTTGTTGTAGCTATGTTGTAGCAACAATATTTATTCTTCGTATAAACAAAGAAACCAGCCACATAAGTGACTGGTTTTCAATGTACCAGAGGCGGGACTTGAACCCGCACGAGCAGATGCTCACAAGATTTTAAGTCTTGCGTGTCTACCAATTCCACCACTCCGGCATTGCCTATCAAAGCTTGAACGAAGATAGGCTGACTGTATTTACCAGTCTAGTTTTAAATGGCTCTAAACTAAAAAAGCGTGATCGCGATCACGCTTCTTAGTTATTGAGCGGGAGACGGGATTCGAACCCGCGACCCCGACCTTGGCAAGGTCGTGCTCTACCAGCTGAGCTACTCTCGCTTATTTCAGTACTAAACATTTCACACTTGCTGCGAAACGGATTGCAAATTTAGTGAAGGGGTTCGAATTTGCAACGGCTAGTTGAAAAAAATTAATCTTTCAGCTTACCCTTTATTTCATTCAGTTTAAGAAGTGCCTCTACAGGCGAAATAGTGTTGATATCAAGAGTCTCTAAGATCTCTTTGATCTCATTGAAAGTAGGGTCTGCCTCAAATAAATTGAGTTGAAAGTTATTCTTCGGCAAATCTTTCAGTTTTTCGTCTGTCTGATTGCGAATTTTGTCTTTTTCTAAATGACGCATTATCTCAGCAGCTCTGATTACAACAGGGTTTGGCATCCCCGCCATTTGCGCTACATGAATTCCAAAACTATGTTCGCTCCCTCCTTCCTTCAGCTTACGCATGAAGATGACCTTATTACCAACTTCCTTAACAGAAACATTGAAGTTCTTAATGGCTGGAAAGTCTTCTTCTAACTGATTGAGTTCATGATAGTGTGTGGCAAACAGTGTTTTTGCCTTGAACTTGTCATGGTTATGTAAGTACTCTACAATGGACCAAGCAATAGAGATTCCGTCATAGGTACTTGTTCCTCTCCCAATTTCGTCCATCAAAATCAAACTACGTTCTGACAGGTTATTAAGAATACTAGCAGTTTCAGTCATCTCTACCATAAAGGTCGACTCGCCCTTAGAAAGGTTATCTGAAGCACCTACTCTAGTGAATACCTTATCCGTAATTCCCAGTTTCGCTCGAGTTGCTGGTACATAAGAACCCATCTGCGCCATAAGCACAATCAAAGCTGTTTGTCTCAACAAGGCAGATTTACCAGCCATGTTTGGCCCAGTAATGATAAGTATCTGATGGGTGTGGTCATCAAGCGAAACATCATTAGGTACATAAGACTCCCCGACTGGCAACTGCTTTTCAATTACTGGATGACGCCCCTCTTGAATATCAATGATCATCTTGTCATTGAGTTCAGGTCGGCAGTAATCATTATCCTTGGCAACAGAGGCGAATGACACCAAGCAATCAATCGTAGCAATAACTTGGGCGTTCCTTTGAACTTTAGCGGTAAAGTCTGCTGCAAATGCTACTAGATCAGCAAATAGTCTTTGCTCAATGACCTTGTACACATCCTCTGCATTGATAATCTTTTCTTCGTAAGTCTTTAACTCTTGGGTGATATAGCGTTCGGCATTTACGAGTGTCTGCTTACGAATCCACTCTTCCGGTACTTTATCTTTGTGCGCATTGCTGACTTCCAGATAGTAACCAAACACCTTATTATAAGCGATTTTCAAGGAGGTAATTCCTGTAGCCTCACTTTCCCGTTGTTGAATCTGCACTAGGTAGTCTTTGCCACTAAAGGCAATACCGCGAAGCTCATCTAATTCCTCATCGACACCTTCTGCAATGATACCTCCTTGGTGAACTAGCATTGGTGCATCTTCCTTCAACTCTCTCTCTATACGCTCGAGCAATGTCTCACATTCGTCTAATTGCTGCGCTAAAGCTTGAAGAGACTTATGAGAAGAATTCGCCATTGCCGACTTCATCGGAACAATACGCTGAAGAGCATTCTTCAGGTGGTTCAATTCCCTAGGGTTAATTCGACCAACAGCCACTTTAGAAATCAATCGCTCAAGGTCGCCAATACCGTCCATGGCTTCAGCCATATCATCGCTCAAATCATTGTCGGTATAGAAAGCATCAACAATAGAAAGGCGTTCTTCAATCTTTTTGCGTTCCTTCAGCGGCAAAACCATCCAACGCTTCATCATCCTAGAGCCCATTGGCGTAAGGGTATGATCTAGAATTTGGATTAAAGGAATACCGCCTTCTTGCTGTGGATATACCAGCTCTAAATTTCTAATGGTGAACTTGTCTAACCAAACGTATTTGTCCTCTTCAATACGGCTAATAGACGCTATGTGCCCAATTTCTTTGTGCTCAGTATCTTCTAAGTAATAGAGTATGGCTCCGGCTGCGGCAATGGCCAAATCCATCTCTTGAACACCAAATCCTTTCAGAGATTTTGTTGAAAAATGGCTTGTCAGTTTCTCATACCCATAGTCAAAAGCATACACCCAATCGTCTAATTGATAGGTATTAAAATTGTCTTGATACTGGGCCTCGAACTGTTCCTTTTGAGCGCGAGAGAAAATAAACTCCGATGGATTGAGCCCCTGAATGAGTTTGTCAATGTAGGCCGGCTTGCCTTGTGCGGTCAAAAATTCTCCTGTTGACAAATCAAGAAAAGCAGCGCCAACTTGGTCTTTTCCGAAACTGAGAGAAGCTAGGTAGTTATTCCGCTTTTGATCCAGCACATTGTCGTTGAATGAAAGGCCTGGGGTTACTAACTCAGTTACTCCACGCTTCACAATTCCTTTAACAGATTTAGGGTCTTCTAACTGATCGCAAATTGCTACTCGATTTCCGGCACGAACAAGCTTGGGTAAATAAGTGTCTAAGGAGTGGTGTGGAAATCCTGCTAATTCTATGTGACTGGCGGCACCATTAGCCCTCTTTGTCAGAACAATCTCTAATACTTTGCTCGCCTTAATGGCATCTTCACCGAAAGTCTCATAGAAGTCTCCTACACGAAACAATAGTAGGGCACCCGGGTGCTTCGCCTTGATGGCATTGTACTGTTTCATCAATGGAGTTTGCTTCGTCTCGGTAGTCTTGGACATAGTCAAAAAATGATCGGAGTTCGATTTCTTCTAAAATCAAAAATAAGAAATAAAGTGAAGGGCAAAGTCCGCTTAAAACAGATAGTTGATAGAGAATAAAAATATTTATAACTAATTTTTTCGTTCATCACAATAATATCAACTAAAGTTCTCGTTGTATAAGTGAGAATCATCACAAACCTATTCTCAAAATCACCAATCCAAACCTTCCGCTATGCGTCACAAGGACCCGTCCATATGGGACAAATCCTCAGCATATTTTTAATCGATTATTTAACATTAAAACCTAAGGAAGATGAAACAAACATTAAAAGTGAGCATCGTATTGCTCGGAGCATTAACAATCGCCATGTGGTTTGGAATTTCCAAAACCAACAAAAAAAAAGAGGTCCTAGAAGGCCAATTTGCCCAGCTAGAAAAAGAGGTGATTCGGAAGGAGTCGGCATTCGAAGAGGTCATGGGCTTGATCACAGAAGTTGAAGATCAAATCGGGGCTATCGTAGAAAAGGAAAACTTAGTCCATGGGCAAAGTCAAGAGCCTTTGAACAGCGGAAAGAAAGAAAACATCATGAGAGAAATCGCTATGATAGACGACCTTATCTTCCGTTCTAATCAGAACATCCAAACCCTGACCGACAAAGTCAAAAGTACTGACATAAAGCTGGGTGTATTTGAGAAAAGAATCAATGCGCTACAAGCAGATTTAACTGCTAGGCAGACGGTAATAGGAGGCCTAAAAACCGAGCTGATTGCTAAGGACGAGGCTCTCGCACTACTTGTCAATAAAACGGACTCTTTGAGCACGACAATCAATGCCAAAGTGGAAGTGATCGGGCAAAAAGAGCTAGAGGTTACTCAGTTGACCGCACTAAACGATGAGCTGAACAAGAGTTACATAGCCGTAGGTACTTTCGAGGATCTACAAGCTAAAGGAGTAGTAGATAAGGAAGGCGGTTTCTTAGGCTTTATTGGCAGAAGCGTGGCCTTACAAGATGATGCGGAGAAGACGCAATTTATGGAGCTTGACAGACGCACTGTTAGCCAACTTAAGATCGAAGCATCTTCGCTCTCGCTAGTAAGCAATCACCCAAGTGGTTCTTATCAGATCCTTCCAGGAGAAAACGAGGCCACTAAAATCCTAGAGATCACCGATCCTGAATCGTTCTGGCAAATCTCTAAATACCTGGTGATTTCCAAGAACAGCAGAGCTGCTCGCTAATACATCATTTGACAAAATTATTGATTGGTGTTGTTTTGGGCTGTCCACTCGCATGGGGTGGGCAGTTTTTATATTTTGTTAACCTTGTTAATCGGGAACCATATCCCTGTTTCTCAAGGCTAACTCTCAGATATTCGATTCACGCGAAGAATTCAATAGCACTCTATTAAATGATCTAATCATCATGATATAATAGATGAAGCCAATTAATGTTGTCATTGTCAAATCGACAATCAAATCATAACCCTCAAAATAATCAGGAGAAATCAGAAATGATAATACCCCAATGGGTATAGATAATACGAAAGCAAAAACAAAGAGCCGCACAACCATTACCAAACCAATACTAAAATAATACTCAAAAAAACGATCTTCTTGATTATGCTCTTTGCATAGATTATAAAGGTGTATAGTAAAGCCTATGGTTATAATAGCTGCCAATATCACCCCCATATTATTAGCCCATAGGTCAACTGGCTCATCGCTGCCAAAGCTCAATGCACTTAGACTCGAAAATGTTAAAAGAATAACGGCATATATAAATACATGCTTCTGGGGCAGTGTATTAGCTATGATTTGACTTTCTAATTCTTTGATATTGTATAAGATCATTTGAAATGTTTAAGCGATTAGAGGTAGTTATAGTTCACAAAGGTTTCTCCCTAAACACTTATTCTCTCTCTATTTCGGGTTTACCCAAAAAACCTGCTTTTAAATTGTCCCAATCACTGACAATAGCCGATGTAAGCATAAATGAACCAATAAATATTAATATAGATAAGAGCCTGCAGGCAATGCTATTTCTTCTAGCAACTAACATTTTCTTCATAGTAAATAAATTATTTCGTTTGAGTCATAACTCGATTAGTGTGAGGCATTTAGTATAAGGTTATTAAAACTACGTTTATGCGAAACATTTAAAAGTTAATTACGAAGGACGTTCTATCAATTCAAAACCAAAATCTAACTTCTTTTGATCACCTTCTCCCTCCCAAAAAAGGTAATCTCCTTTAACCAAGAATGCATAATAAACTCCCAATAAATCTGCAGAAGATCCATAGATGAAAATAGATGCAAACAGGACTGTCCCCAGACTCCCAAAATAAAAGGCAAGCACTAAAGGGGTTATTCCAAGCACTAAAAACGGCATCAAACTCCCAATTATAAAACCAGTTTTACTTAACGGCTCTTTACACTCAGTATAATAAATGCCTGATTCCTTATCACGTCCGAAGTGAATTGACTTTAAACCATCTTTACAGAAAATTGCGAATGTCAAGCCATGGATGATCTCGTGTATAAAAATTCCCAATGTCCAAGAAACACCAAAAACGATTAAAGAGCCCCCCAATTTAATGGCCCCAAAAACATTAAGATTTTGATAGAAACTACTCAGAAAAAGATTAATTGAATTGAACCAAATGATCAAAAAAATAATATTCAGAGCTATGACTAAGGGAAGCAAGACTTTTACCATAAAAGCCTTGACTTGGGGTAACCCGATATAAACCTTAATTGACATATTTAGAACAGAATACTTAGATACTAAAAAGAATAATGGTGTTGTTTAGGGCTGTCCACTGGCATGGGGTGGGGTGGGCAGTTTTTTAGTTTATTAACCTTGCAAATCAGGAATAATATTCCTGATTTGCAAGGTTAACTCCTACATATTCAATTCATTCTAAGAATTCGAAAGCACCCTGTTAAATGACCTCATCACAAAGTAATAATAGATGATCCCTATGACTGCGGTCATGGACAATTCAACTCCTAAACTATAATCTCCAACCCCATTGGGAAAGATGAGGATAGACATAATCCCAATTGGTATAGTCAGTATTAAAGCAAAAACAAAAAGCCTCACCAACATTACTAAACCGATACTAAAATAATACTCAAAAAACCGATCTTCTTGATTGAACTCCTTGCATAGATTATAAAGATGTACAGTAAAGCCTATGGTTATAATAGCTGCCAATAACACTCCGATATTGTTTGCCCATAGGTCAACTGGCTCATGGCTGCCAAAGCTCAATGCATTTAGACTTGAAAGTGTTAAAAGAATAACGGCATAAATAAATACATGCTTTTGAGGCAGTGTATTAGCCCTAAGCTGACTTTCTAATTCTTTGATGTTGTAAAAGATCATTTCAAAATTGTTTAAACATTTAGTTCACTTTGCCAGCATGCCCTCTAATTAAGCAAACAATAATATAAATATAAAATTCTTAGAACATTTATATTATTAGCCACTCCAATATAGTTAAAACCTTATCAAGTCACTTTAGCCTAAATCATAGGGATATGTTTTTCTATTTTTGTGGGTGATGCGAAAATTATCGAACGAAGAGCTTAACCGACCAGATGTTGATGACTTTAAAAAGTCAGACAAAACACCTATTGTCTTAGTGATGGACAATGTGCGCAGCATGCATAATGTCGGCTCTGCTTTTAGAACTGCTGACGCTTTCGCGATTGAAAGTATCGCCTTGTGTGGAATCACCGCTCAGCCTCCACATAGAGAGATTCACAAAACTGCCTTGGGTGCAACCGAATCTGTGAACTGGAAACACTATGAAAGCTCAATGGCGGCTTGCGAGGCATTGCGTGCAAGCGGCTATACCATCATGGCCATAGAGCAGGTAGAGAACTCCATTTCTCTTGAAAGCTTTATCCCATCCACAAATCAAAAACTGGCTGTTGTTTTTGGCAATGAAGTTTTCGGTGTGGAAGAGGAGATCGTGGCCTTTGCCGATGGATGCATAGAAATTCCTCAGTTTGGCACTAAGCATTCACTGAACATTTCGGTGAGTATCGGTGTGGTGCTTTGGGATCTAGTTTCGAAAATGAAGTTCGGATAGTTATTCAAATCGTGTAAATTCACCATCAGAAGAATAGGTCAACATGAAAGATATCAACAACAAAGGCAAGGTCAATAGGTTCAAGTTTTTACTCTATTTCTATGGGGTTTTTGTGGTATTCATTTTTGTCTACAAATTCATCATTGCACCAGAATTACCGGGTATTATTCTGCTAGCGGCTTTTGCCCCTATTTTTGGTTTCATGTCGTCTATTATTAACTGGCCAGTATACATTCATGCCAGTGAAGCTGATGGTGGAATGGTGGTTAATTCACAAAGACTTTTCTCGAAAAAACAGACTTCTCTTCTCATTACTAAATTCAATTTCGACAGCTACTTCGAGACGGATCATCTACACATAGGACTCAATATCCTTGACGAGGAAGAAAAAATGCAACAGCACAAAATTAAGGTGAGTTGGATGAAACTGAAGGATCTCAGAGCACTCGAAGATAAGCTGCGAGAGATCAACCCTCATGCTCCTGTGAATGAGTCTTGAGTTTAATCAGATTATCAAAAATAAGGATTGTTCTTTCGAAGGGTATAACCACCCCTAGCCCCTCCTTCAAAAGGAGGGGAATTTAGATCAAAACCAGACGCACTAGAAAGGCAGTTTGGCCAAATCTACATTTCCACCTGTCAGAATTACGCCTACTTTCTTACCCGCAAAGACTTCTTTATTCTTCAGTATTGCAGCAACTGGCACGGCACATGACGGTTCTATGATAATCTTCATGCGTTCCCAAATCAGGCGCATGGCCTCCACTATTTCATCATCTGTAACCACAAAAACTTCCTTCACAAGTGGCTTAATGATCGCAAAGTTTTTATCGCCCATACCTGCCAATAGACCATCGGCAATTGAGCTTGGGTTGGCTACTTTAGTGTGAACACCGCTTTGCATGGAGAGGAAGGTATCATTGGCACCATCAGGCTCTCCAGCATAAACATCTACGCTTGGCTTCATGTAGTGCACTGACAAGGCAGTTCCTGCCATTAACCCACCGCCTCCTACAGGCGCAATAATCACCTCAAGATCTGGCTGATCTTCCAGTAGCTCCTTCGCACAGGTAGCTTGACCTGTGATCACTGAATAATCATTGTAAGGCGATATGAATGTGGCCCCAGTCGCTTCTTGAATTCGAGCAGCATTCTCTTCTCTTGATTGTTGCGTAGGTTCACAAAGTGTAACCTGAGCCCCATAGCCTGCCACTGCTTTCCTTTTGACTTCTGGTGCCGTTTTAGGCATCACTATATACGCAGGTATACCCGCCATTTTCGCGGCCATTGCTATAGCCTGAGCATGGTTTCCAGAACTATGCGTCACTACTCCTTTTTTCCTTTGATCCACTGGTAAGGACAGCACTGCATTGACTCCTCCGCGTGCTTTAAAAGCACCTATTTTTTGAAAGTTTTCGCATTTAAAATATAAATCGCATCCAGCAATTGCATTCACACTTTCGGAGGTAAGAATGGGTGTTCTATGCACGTAAGGTCTAATCCTTTCATGTGCACTTTGAATATCTTCTAGCGATACAGGAAATTCCATATTAGTGTGCAACTAGCCAGTTTTCACCTACTCCCACTTCTACTTCCATAGGAACATCTAGTTTGACAGCACCCATCATGAGTTCTGGTATTTTAGTCTTCATGATCTCTAGTTCAGACTTATGTACATCGAAGACCAATTCATCATGCACTTGCATAATCATCTTAGATTTCATCTTTCCTTCTTTCATCCATTTATGGATGTTGATCATGGCCACCTTAATCATGTCCGCTGCACTGCCTTGAATAGGCGCGTTAATCGCATTTCTTTCGGCATGGCCACGAACCGTCATGTTCTTAGAGTGAATGTCTCTTAGGTATCTTCTCCTTCCAAGTATGGTTTCTACATAAGTAAACTCTCTTGCTTTGTTCACCTGAGCATCCATATAGCTTTTAACACCTGGGAACTCATTAAAATATGAAGTAATAATCTGTTGGGCCTCAGTTCTAGAGATGCCTATGTTCTGTGCTAAACCAAAAGCCGAAATTCCGTAAATCAATCCAAAGTTGACCTCTTTGGCCTTTCTTCTCATGTCTCTATCAACCTCTTCTAATGGTACATTAAAGACTTTAGAAGCTGTAGTCGAGTGAATATCTCTACCAGACTTAAACGCCTCAATCATACCCTCATCTTTCGCAAGTGAAGCCACTATGCGCAGTTCTATCTGAGAATAATCTGCCGCTAAGAGGGTGTATTCTTCAGATCTTGGAATAAACGCTTTTCTGATCTCTCTGCCCTTTGGCGTTCTAATCGGAATATTTTGAAGGTTCGGATTATTAGAACTTAAGCGACCAGTAGCTGCAACTGCCTGCCTGTAATCCGTGTGAACTAGGCCATCAATTGGGCTAATCATGGTTGGTAAGGCATCTACATAAGTAGATTTCAGTTTTTGATATTCTCTGAACTCCAGTATTCGTCTTGCAATGTCATGCTCTGAGGCTAATTTGGATAAGATGTCTTCGCCTGTAGCGTACTGGCCAGTCTTGGTCTTCTTCGGCTTATCGATGAGCTTCATATTGTCGAAAAGCACTACTCCTAATTGCTTTGGTGAAGCCACATTAAACTCTTCACCCGCCATTTCGAAAATTTCGTCCTGTGCTTTTCGCGCCTCTTCCTCTAGTTCTTTAGACATGGCCGAAAGCGTATCAACGTCTATTTTGACACCATTATATTCAATGTCGGCCAAAACGTGCATCAACGGAACCTCAACCTCCTGAAAGAGCTTTTTTAGCGTACCTTCTTCCAGCTTGGGCTGAAGGCTATTCTTTAATTGATAGGTGATGTCAGCATCTTCTCCTGCATATTCTACCACTTGATGCACTGGCACATCTTTCATATTCCCTTGCTTCACGCCCTTTTTACCAATTAGCTCGGTGATGGAAACTGGAGTATAGTTCAGGTAATTTTCGGCCAACGTATCCATGTTATGTCTCGTATCCGGATCGATGAGATAGTGCGCTAACATGGTATCGAAGATTGGGCCCTTTACTTCGACATTGTAATTCTTAAGAATTTGCACATCATACTTAGCATTCTGGGCAATCTTAGAGATTTTCTCGCTTTCAAAAACAGGTCTGAATTCATCAACTATGCGCTGCGTTTCGGCCTTATCATCCCACGGTGTAGGCACATAATATGCTTCTCCCTCTTTATAAGAAAATGCGAGTCCCACCATATTCGCTTCAATAGGCTCAAGGTTGTCTGTTTCCGTATCGAAGCATATTTCATCTTGAAGCAGTAAGTATTTTACGAGGCGCTGGCGCAATTCGGGCGTATCAATCTGATGATAGTCATGCTCCGTGTTGGCCAGGTTATTCTTATCTGGAACATATGCCTCTTCCTCAGAAGAAGACTGAAGGGTTGGAGAATCATCGCCAAACAATCCCATCTGTTCAGATGCTGCAGGCTTAGGCTTAGCAGCTCTTGGAGCTGGAGATGATGGCTGTCCAAGAATTCGTTTAAGTGTGGTACGGAATTCGAGCTCTTCAAAGATCTCTGTAAGCTTTTCAACATTTGGCCCAGTGTAGACCATATCTTCTTCTACAAATTCAATTGGGACCTCTACCTCAATTGTTGCCAATTCCTTAGAAAGGATTCCCTGCTCTCCAAACTCAGCTACTTTCTCGCCAAGCTTACCTTTAAGTTCATGGGCGTGCGCCACAATATTTTCAACAGTACCGTATTGCTTTAGAAGCTTCGAGGCTGTCTTTGGCCCTACACTAGGAATGCCCGGAATATTATCGACAGCATCGCCTTGCAGACCCAGCATGTCTATTACTTGGTCTATGCGTTCGATGTCCCACTTGGCTAATACCTCGGGTACCCCCAAAATATCAACTCCATTGCCCATAAAGGCTGGCTTATAGAGGTAAATATGTTCCTCGACTAGTTGACAGTAATCCTTATCTGGGGTCATCATAAATACCTCAAACCCTTTTCGGGCAGCTTTCTTGGCGAAGGTTCCTATGACATCATCTGCTTCGTAACCGTCAAGCTCCAAAACGGGAATATTGAATGCCCTGACTATGTCTTTAATGATTGGAGTCCCAATCTTAATGTCTTCGGGGGTTTCTTCTCTGTTGGCCTTATACGGCTCATATTGCACATGTCTAAAGGTGGGGGCATGTGTATCGAAAGCCACCGCTATATGAGTTGGCTTTCTTTTATCAATGATTTCAAAAAGACTATTGGTAAAACCGAAAGGGGCTCCAGTATTAAGTCCTTTTGAATTAATTCTTGGGTTTTTACTAAACGCAAAATGTGCTCTGTAGATGAGCGCCATGGCGTCTAAAAGAAAAAGTGTTTTTTCCGGTTTACTCATATTATAAAGGTAAGTATTCCGGAAAACTGAAAAAGGGTAATCTTCTTAATTCGAACCGAAAGAATAGCTTTGCCCGATTAAGTCTAAAGCATAGTTAAAAACTGCGTCTTTTTTCGCCATAAGGTCTTTGAAAGTAGGCTGAACCAAGTAGTCTGGAAAAGTACCTCTACCTGCGTTATCTTTTGAAACATTGATGAATTCCTCATAAATCACGGGCACCTGAAGCGTAGAGCTGGTATTAGGAAGGCTGTAATTCACTAACATGTTAGCGGCTCTACCTACGTGAGCACCACCGGTCTCTTCTCCAACTAATACCACGTTGTCCATCTGACCTAAAATCCGAGCGAGGTCTGCAGCAGCCGAAAATGTTCTGCCCGAAATCAATACGTAGATATTGCCTTCAAATCTGGCACCCTTATAATCCGTGCCTCCTTTAAATTCGTCATACCAGTTGAGCAGCGGTGCTTCAAAGCGATCTTCTTTGGATGATTTGAAATATTTCTGAAGGTAATCTTCAGCGCCTTTTAAGGACGCATCACTCTTCAACTGACCGTTGATTGAGGCCACATATTCCTTCATCTGAATACCCTGCGAACGCGTGTATGTATTAGACGGGTCGTTGAGCTTATTACCAGTCAAAAACTGATACAGCGTATTCAACAATCTGCGATCGCCCCCCTCGTTAATCCTCAAGTCAATAACGAGATTTTCAAAGTCGAACTCCTTGTCTTCCTCATTGTATCTTGACGCTAACTTCTGATCAAACCAGTCCGGGTTAGCCTGGAATGTATTCAGCGTTAATACAAGGGTTTTAAGGGAGTCGATCGCATCAAGGTTCGTAAACCGATTGTATCGCTCATGCGACATGTTGATTGGTCGATAGTAATTGTTGGCCAGCATGGCATTGCCTGCTATTCCTTCAATTACCGTTTGTCGAACTTGACCAATTGCACTCTTATAGCTTACTGAAAAACTAGAAGAAGCTCCGTTTTTAAGGAAGTAGTAATAGCCAAATTTGACTTCTACTTCTCTTAAAGGTTTTGTTTCACTGAAACCATCAGTGACTGTAAGTTTTATTAATTCTGGTAAAAGACTTGTAACGTCTTCATCATTAATTGTGAGTAATTCTGCACCATGAGGTATTTCACTTTGTTCGAAATCGACATAGGCCTTGCCTTCAATAATTTTTATAGGAAGCGGAAAAAATTGAGGCAAATTAATTGACTGACGTACAATTTCTGCATCCATTCCAACGGTTGTATGTCCACAACGAAGCGTTCTATTCAGCTCTGATAGTAAAACCTCAAATTGTTTGTAAGTAATCGCTTCAGGAAGAGAAGCGGTCTTATCGGATATCAGTTGTTGAAAGTCTTTACGACTTATATACTGGTATGGATTACCGTGCTGCTTGTCGATGATCTGAAAGTAAACTTCCAGATCATCAGCAGCCTCTTTACGAGTAATAGTTCGATTATAGTTGTTAGATAAAAGGGAAAAAGTATTAATCAGTACTAACACACCGATCAATACCACTCTATTGATTGTATTTAAATGTCTTTTCATAACCCCGGTTTTTAAGCCAGGGTGACTTCATTGTAGACCTTTCAAATGCCCGTTCGACTTGGCTTATATGAAAGCGAGATTTAAGTGTTCGATATTAAACCTCCAATGTTCACCCTGAGAATCAGGGTGTAGATATTGATGAGTTTGCGCTCGTTCGACTTAGCGCAATAGATAGGTACAAATACAGGTGGTTTCGGTAAAATACCTGAGGCAGTTATAAGAAGATAGTAAGGAGGTGTTGTAGTGAAAGTGAAACAAACATACAAAAAAAAGTCGTTTGTCACAAATTGAGTGGATGTTCACATACATTTTACTGTTGATCATGAACTCATGTACGTACTCTTTTTTTGGGAAAATTGCCCCTCTTCTCTTAATGTCAAAATATTATTTGGTAAAATCATCCTGCCCTATAGAAAGCATCTTAAAATTACTCAGATAACGAAATCTACCTTTCACATAAAATAATTCGCTGTACTAGTCGTAATTTTAACACGATCTTTAAAGCTATCCGATCATCATAAAGCATAAACTTTTCTTATTACTTTTTCTAATCGCAGGCCCTTTCGCTGTTGCTCAAGAGTTTAATGGCTTTATCAATTCTGACTTCTCAGGCGTTTTAGGTGTACGAACACAACCTGCATCCATTGCTGATTCACCCTACAAATTCGATTTCAGCCTCGTTAACGCAAACTATTATCTAACCAATAACATAGGATTCATTCGCACAAATGATGAGGGTAGTAGCCTTATTCGATTTTTAGATCTTGACCCTCGATTTCTACACGCTAACCTCGGCCTTGGTGCTATCTCTGCCATGCTATCTCTTCCTAGAAATCAAGGAATTGCACTTCAGTTTCAAGTCAGATCAGTGAGTAGTGTACTTGATCTATCTCCACAGTTTATTACACAAGTAAATCGCTTTGATGATGCGCGATTTTTGAATACAACAGTTACTAATCAAAAAGGGGGTTTTGCAACAAGTCTTTGGCAGGAAATAGCCTTAAGTTACGCTTTCGTAAAAAAAGATGATGGTTATCATCGCTGGAAAGTGGGTGCTACCTTAAAGTTTGTAAATCCCATTGCAAATGTTTGGGCAAGCGTTCAAGATATTGATTACAATATTACTGGCGGGGGATTGGCACAATTCACCAATATTGAAGCCGAACTTGGCTACTCCTCTACTTTAAATGAATACGAACAGTTTGATGGTACACAAAGCTTCAACAGCCTTCCAAAAGGCACTGGTTTTAAACCAGCAGGTGACATAGGAGTGGTTTATGAAAGAGTGGCCTATCGAGAGGACCCTCGTGGAAGCCGAGAAACAAGGTTAAAACCCGATATCACTTATGAATTTCGACTAGGCATTTCCATCACCGATATTGGAGTAATGAGATTTGAGCAAGGAGCAGCCGCTTTCAGTGTGGATGGAATTCTACCTAATCAAAGTTTGATCAATTTTGATGACCTTTTTGGTAACTTAGATAGCTTTCGACAAGTGAGAGATTCTCTTGAAACCATCTTGCAAGTCCAAGATAAGTCTGGCGCCTATACCGTTTCACTGCCTACCTCACTTAATCTAAATTACGACTACAATTTTTGGAATAATTTCTACGTCAACGTAGCCGGTAGATTTGACCTGACCGGTTTGGTTCCGGCAGACTACCGAGTAAACTACCCTAATAGTATTACTATAACCCCTCGATACGAGACAGGGAAATCAGGATTCTACCTTCCTTTTTACAGAAACCTTGACGGAGATTCGGAACTAGGTGCTGCACTTCGGTATGGCGCTTTTGCCATAGGTACACACAGCCTTGGCTCAATGCTCTCTCGTGAGAAAAAATCCGGTGGTTTTTTCTTTAGTATTAACCTGAAACAACTAAAAGCAAACTCTAAAAAGACCTATTGTTTTGGTTCTTCACGTGTCGGTAGTGGGTTTGCACGTTCTCAAAGAACACCGCTCTATAAGCGTAAAAAGTTTATTTTCTTTTAATCACGACTGAAAAAAATAAAGTCTGAAGCTGGTGGAGCAATTCCTTCTTCTCTCAGCAGAAGTGCCATCTGCCCTCTATGATGGGTGCCGTGGTTGGCAACATGGGTCATAATATCTGACAAAACCGACTCGTAAGACGCACCAATCGAATTGCGGTAACTAATCTTTTGATCGAGATCATTCTCCTCAGCAATACGTGTTATCCATTGCTCACTACTCAAAATGAGTTTCTCTATCGCTTCTTCGATGGGATACTCCGCCCAAACCTTCGTTTCACTGATTTTCCCATTGATTCGGTCAAACCAAATCAATTGCGCATTCAGCAAGTGGCTAACGAAGGTCAATATCTTAGGGTGATTAAAAGCCTCACTTAATAATACCTCTCCAAATTTTTTATTAGCCCAAAGGTTATACTCAAATAGCCTGGTTAAGTTTTTCTTCATCTTTAAATTTTTTATAGGCCAGGGCCCTAAACCCGACAAACACTAAAAATGGCACCCAAATACCATCGTTCATCAACAGATGAAAAATGCCTTTGTCCCCTACCTCTTGTTCTAAAATTGTATAGTAGAACCAAATGCCTCCAACAACTTTGGTTACTGCGGCCGCAAAGACCAAATACCAAAAACGACCCGGGTGAATTGCACAAGTTAGGTAAATGGCAGCCATCAATAAGACTCCCTTACCTTGCCAACCGATAACGTCTGGGACCACTTCTTTTGACTCTGTAACCCACTGAAAAAAGGCTTCAGGAAAGTAGCCAATAAAAACTCCCCAAAGGATATTATAGGCCGCAGCTATTAGTAAAAAACCACGCATCCAGTTAGGGAAAATGGTTTGTGGTGTCTGTATGGAATTCATAACTTATCTTTCTATTGGTACGAAGGTATTACCCTAAATCTTCAAATCTATAAAACACTTCTGCAATGACTATTATCAATACAAAGTTAAAAAAGACCTCACTTGTTTTAGTAGGCTTACTCATACTCTCCGCCTTTCTAGCAGGATTTAAAATGGCGCAGAATATGGCCATCGAAAAAGCCGACATAAAAGGTGCTCAAAAGATACTAGACCTAGATTTTGACGATAATGAAATCGCACAAATGCTTCCTAATATTAATCGAAGCTTAAGAGGAACTAAAGAATTACACGAATACCCAATCGATAATAGCATTCCTCCTGTCTTGTGGTTTAATCCGCCAAAAGGAAACCGCCCCATAGCTCAAAAACAAGAGAGGATCCAATGGGACTTACCAAAAAAAGTTAAGCTACCTGAAAATAAAAATGACTTAGCATTCTATACCGTTGCCGAACTTTCTGTACTCATTAGAGAGCGTCAAATTACTTCTGTAGCACTTACCCAATTCTTTATTGAACGACTCAAAAAGCATAATACATCCCTAGAAGCAGTTATTACCATTACAGAAGAACGTGCGATGGCCTCCGCTAGAAGAGCAGATGATCTATTGAAAAATGGCATCTATCTTGGCCCTCTTCATGGTATTCCTTATGGTGCGAAAGATTTAATGTCGGTCCCCGACTACAAAACCACTTGGGGTGCTGGCCCTTATAAAGAGCAAAACCGTGGAGAGGAGTTAGCAACTGTAGTCAAAAAACTTGATGAAGCTGGTGCAGTTTTGGTTGCTAAGCTGACTTTAGGTGCGCTAGCGATGGGAGATGTCTGGTATGGTGGCACTACCAAAAACCCTTGGAATTTAACGCAAGGTTCAAGTGGTTCATCAGCAGGTTCTGCATCTAGTACCTCTGCCGGACTAGTGCCTTTTGCATTGGGCACGGAAACCTTAGGTTCAATTGTATCACCTTCAACTCGAAATGGGGTAACAGGGCTAAGGCCTACTTTCGGACGTGTAAGCCGAGCCGGTACCATGGCCTTAAGTTGGAGTATGGATAAAATCGGACCCATAACACGCAATGCCCTTGACTGTGCATTGGTTTTTGATGCTATCCGCGGTGAAGATAATATTGACCTAACGGTCGAAAACCATCCTTTTAATTACAAAGGCAACGCAGACCTTTCAAAGCTCAGGGTTGGATACCTCAAACCATATTTCGACCGTAACAGACCTAACCAAAAAATAAATGATGATAAGTCACTTGAAGTTTTAAAATCATTGGGAGCTGAACTTATCCCGCTAGAGTGGGTTTCTGACATGCCTTTTCCTTCCATGCAGGCCATACTCTCTGCTGAAGCCTCTGCAGCTTTTGATGCATTAACACGTTCAGATCGCGACACGCTATTAGTCAGACAAAGTGCGGGCGCGTGGCCTAACCTGTTTCGAAGTGCGCGCTTTACTTCTGCTGTAGACTATATCAACGCCAATCGGGCTAGGTACAAGCTTGTTCAAAAGGTAAATACGCTCATGGAAGACTTTGATGTAATTGTAACCCCTAGCTTTGGTGGAAGTCAGTTGTTGACAACTAACCTAACTGGGCATCCATGTGTGGTTTTGAAAAATGGTTATACGGAAAACGGTAGCCCAACGAGTATCTCATTTATTGGCAACTTGTTTGATGAAGCGACCATACTTGCCGTAGCGAGGGCCTACCAAGAGGCCACTGAGTTCGATGAGCAACATCCACCAGCGTTTATTAACTAATTCATACCTTCAACCATGCTACTTGCAATAGATGCCGGCAATACCAATATCGTGTTCGGAATTCACGATGGTAATTCTTGGATACAAGAATGGCGATTCGATACGCTTCCTGTAAAGAACCAGATTGAATATGAGATGTTCCTGAGACTGAATTTTCTCGAAGCCAATTTAAAACTGGAGGACGTCAACCGTGTAGTCATCTCTTCTGTGGTACCACAACTGAATGACATTCTTTCAGAATTTACCAAGCCCTTAATTGACAAGGAGCCTGTTTTTGTGGGGCCAAAGATATATCGCCACCTGCCGATCACCACGCACAACCCACATGAGATTGGCACTGATCTTATCGCCAATGCAGTTGCGGGACACCTGCTTTATAAGGAGGACATCATTATCGTTGATTTTGGGACTGCGCTCACATTTACGATCGTTGAAGCAAGCGGAAATATTAGGGGCATAAACATAGCGCCTGGATTAAAAACTGCAATTATGGCTTTGGTTGGCAAAACAGCGCAACTCCCAGAAGTACCTTTAGAATTACCCGAATCAGTCATTGGCACAAATACAACCACCGCCATACAGAATGGTGTGCTCTGGGGCTATGTGAGCATGGTGGAAGGAATGCTGGACAGGATTCAAGCAGAGTTAAATAAGGAGGTAAAAGTTATCGCCACAGGTGGACTTTCCTCTATCTTGCATCCGTTGCACGATCGTTTTGATCAAGTAAATCGCCACCTCACTTTAGAGGGGCTTCGGTTTATTCATAAAGCAGTAATAACAGAGCTATGAAAAATTACGGTTGGGTTGTGAAAGGACTCATTTTTGGAGGTTTAGTTTGGGTTTTGATGTACGTCATCTTTCCACAATTTAATGAAGAACAGATAGTCGAACCCGAAAATCATTTGACAGAACTACTCTTTGCAATTCCTGCCGGCCTACTTTGGGGCTACTACCGCTTTGTAGTACTGCCTAAAAAAATGGCGCAACGGGACAAGAAGTAAGTACTTTATCTATTTTGAATTACCCTTAAATACCTTAAAAAATAGTCAGTTCAGAGTAGGTCGTAAGCTCTTCCAAAAACTTCATGCCTTTATAGGAGTTGCCCTTTGGGTTCAATTTTGGACTCCAAACCGCAATGGCATAGTTGTGAGGGTAAAGTGCCACAATGCCTCCTCCTACACCACTTTTTCCCGGTAAGCCTACCTTAAAAGCAAATTCACCTGATTCGTCATAAAATCCGCAGGTCAGCATAAGTGCATTAATCCTCTTAGACTGACTCGCTGTGATAATCTCTTTCTGATCAGAAAGTTTACGCCCACCATTAGCAAGAAAAGTAAAGGTCTGGGCCAGTTGTTGACAGTTCATTTCAAGTGAGCATATATTAAAGTAGAAGTCTAAGACCTCCTCTGGGTCATTCTCAATATTACCAAAGGACTTAATAAAGTTGCACATGGCAACATTTCGGTATCCTTCGGCTTTTTCGGAGCTTGCGATTTTTTCAGAATAATTAAGATCAGGTAGATCACTTAAACCTCGAACAAAGTCTAGGAAGTCCTTATTCGCATCTTTCAAATGCGAAATTAGAATATCACAAATCACGATGGCGCCTGAATTCTCAAAGGGATTTCTCGGAATACCTTGATTAGTTTCTAGTAGAATAAGCGAGTCAAACTTGGTTCCGGAAGGCTCTACGCCAACCCTCTCCCAAATCTTTTCTCCGAGTACTCTATAAGCTAGTGTGAGCGTCAGCACCTTAACAATACTTTGCAATGAGAACTTTTCAAAACAGTTTCCATCACCAAAATCTAGGCCCTCAGTGGTTATCATATGCACCCCAAACATCTCTGGGTCTACATTGGCTAATTCTGGTATGTAAGTGGCTAGCTTTCCATCATCCTTTAGGCCTTTGGTAAATTGAAAGGCCTGTTCTATAATGCTTTTATAATCCGACCCCATAGAGCTTCTTGCCCGTCTCGTAATACTTATCGCCTTCAACCCAAAAAGGTCGCTCCGCGGCATTACCGATCATTCTTGAAGCCAAAACGTAACTCTTGAAGAACTTCTCTAAGTAGTCATAGTCTACGGTGTTCGGATTATCACCTGGTTGATGATAGTATTTTGTGATCTCGCTATCAAAAGCTCTGAAACCTAAGCTATATGTTGGCGCAGGAATTCCCTTCCGGGCAAAGCTCACATTATCGGACCTGTCAAATAAACCTTGTTCGCCTGCTGGGTCATCAATTGCCTCGAGTCCGAAGACTACATTAGCATCTTTGATATACTGCGAGGCTGTAGTACGCTCAAGTCCTACAATGGTTGAAATGGTCATATCATTGTAGCCACCATTGTCGCTGTTCCAGCAAAAAACAATTTCCTCGTTGGGAATAATTGGGTTTTCAGCTAAGTACCTACTTCCTAAAAGACCCTTCTCCTCGCCTGTAAACATAACAAATAGGGCAGACCTTTTCATTGGGTATTTTGCGATGTTTTCAGCCGCTGAAAGTACGGTAACTGTACCAATAGCGTTGTCTCGTGTGCCATTATAAATAGAGTCTCCTTCTTCGTTTGGCCTACCGATACCCACATGGTCATAATGTGCTGAAAACATAATAAATTCGTTTTTCAACTCTGGGTCGGTACCCTCAACCATCGCCATAATATTCTTGTCTTTGGTGAGTTCGTTGGTCATTCCTTCGATCTTCAATGAAGCTCGCTTAACACTTCTGGTTCGCATGAAACGCTGATTCGCATTATCAAGGTCTTTTAGCCATAAGTGAGGAATAATCTCCTTGTCTTCGAAAGAATCTAAAGTCAGATTCACACGATTGAAGGTAAAGCCTAGTTGTGCCCAAGGTGTAGCCGGAGAGCTATAAAACTCTACCAAACCAGCTGCTCCATTAGACCTAGCAAGCTCATACTTTTGACGGCTTATACGAAGAATAGCTCTTCTGTCAGCAGTGGTTCCATTGCCTGCCTTAGCAAATACAATTTTACCTTTTACATCGGCAGAGCTATAATCATCTTCAAGTCCATATTCTAAATAAACCACTTCACCTTCGTAGTCACCACTTTTGCCATCTACCACAAGGAAGTCATCGTTGAGGTTGAAGTTTCTTCCAGCGAAGCTAAAGCTCCCTGAAGTAGCTGGCGTCTTTTGGCGAAAAGGCACCGGCTGGAAAAACCCGTCAGCTCCTGGCACAGGCTGCGCACCATAGCTTTCTAACTGCCCAGCCAAATAGTCAGCTGCCTTGAGTATTTCAGGTGAGCCTGTGTTTCTACCTCGCATTTCATCTGAAGCGATATAGTACACGTGATCTTTTATCGTTTGCTGATTTACAGTATCAAGTGTTTTTTCAAGGTCAGTCTTTTCTGAACAAGCCGAAACCAATACGATTCCGATGGCTAACAGGTAATTGAGTCTCTTTAACATCATTTTTTATTTAATTTCGAAGTACTTAAAAACAGGATATTCAACTGGTTTTTCAGCAATACCACTGCTGTCAAAATGCTCATCGAAGAAGTTCCAATTCACTAGTCCATCGTCAGATTCTGGCTCTAGCAAGTAAAAAATTAAGTTGGCCAAAGGCTGAGCCATGTCCACCCAAAAATCGCCTTTACCAAACCTCTTATTTGCGGCAGTATAGGCTCCTTCAATGGTTGCCATTTTATGCTTTTCAAAAGGTCTGTTAGCGCGCGTAAGTTTTGTAGCCGTATAGACCTCGCCTGAAGCTCTCTTATTCTTTGTGAGTTCGGTAACTTGTACACCATGTCTTTTCAAGTGCTCAGCTATGTTGGCAAACTCTTTCGGTATAATGTAGCCCTTTGGTAGAGTAGCCGTTTTGGTTGCTTCGAACGCACTGTGATTCACAATGTCATTCAATTCAATGATCTCTGGCTTTCTCAGGTACGTCTTTTGGCCACGTTCATTGGTCGTTTCCATATGATTATACGTTCGGTATGCTGGTACTGGCTCGTCTAAGGCCACCATTTTAAACCGAACGCCTTTCTGAATTTTTCCTCCTTGCTCTTTCACCAGGTTGACGGCATCCTGCTCTGCTTTCGCATTGATTTTGAGCATTTCATCACCGTTTTGATTAGTAAATTCAAGGATTTCATTCACAAAAGCATAGGTAGAATTAATGCGTTGATACAACCTTTCATGTGCGAAAGCCTCACTCAAAATTGCCATCCTGTTGCGCAAGCCAAACTGGTTTACCAAATACCTAGGGTGGTGATTGTAGGTATAAATGGACTTGATAGGCCATCCTTCTCTTCTTGTGTAGTAGTATCCATAAGGGCCTAAATGTACATTGTGATTCTCTAGTACCTTTTCGGTGACTTCAGGCAATATTTTATCCCAAGTAAAGTCATATGGTGCCTTTTCCCCTGCCGTATGATAGCTAGGTGCCCAAGTCAATGAGTAACCGTGCCAGGTACCGTTGGTAGTATGTAAATCCACAAACAAAGTTGGATCCCAAGGCACAATGATATTTTGGATTAAGCCTCTAGATTCGATGGTTTCCATTTTCATTCCATCACGATTCAGGTCCCAGCCTTGACTGTTGGATCTGATGCCCGTTTCTTTAGGACTTCCTTCTTGTGAGGGTCTTCGGCCAGCCTCCATTTTATCATTACTGTCTGTGTTATAAATTGGTACAAATAGGATGATTTGATTGTCGATTAAATGCTTCTTATCTCCTTTAAGAATGTCTCTCATCAATATTTGCACGGCTTCTTTGCCTTCAACTTCGCCTGAATGAATATTACCTTGGATGTAGATAATTGGTTTGCCACTCGCCTTGGCTTGCTCAGGAGTTTCAATCTTGGGGTTAGCTAATACGAAAACGGGAATATCCTTCCCCTCGAGACTAGTTCCCATGCTGATCTTTGTGACGTTTGGATGATCTTTTGTCACTAAGGCCGTGAAGTCCATGACATCTTTATAAGTAGAAGTCTCCGTATAATTGGTTCTCTCCGGCTTAATTAATAGATTTCGATCAACTGACTGCTGGGCCAATGCCTGAAGACTGAACAAGCAAGCAAGAAGTATTAGGGTTTGTCTTTTCATTAGTAACGAGTTTGTCTAGCAAATTACAAAAAGCACTATTAATCCTGAGCTATGGAACTTTCATTTACATCAGTGGTTAGTAGTTAAGGCCCAAGGCTGCTAAATTTCAGTAAATAAAAACGTCATGACCAATCGAAGATCCTTTATCAAGCAAAGCACTGCTTTGAGCGCACTTTCCATTTTGCCAAATGCCTACCTCTGGGATTCGCTTTTTCAAGCGGGGTATAAAATGGAGACCTTAAGAAATAACGTAGGTATCTTCTCCGAAAGAGGCGGAACTATTGGATGGATGATTTCTGATGAGGGCATCATTGTAGTAGATTCTCAGTTCCCAGCTCAAGCTAAAAACTTAGTAGGTGAGATTCAAAAAAAGTCAGACCGGAAAATCGACTTGTTGATAAATACGCACCATCATGGCGACCATAGCGCAGGTAATATTGCCTTTAAAGGCCTTGTAAATACAGTAATGGCCCATGAAAACTCTCTTAAGAATCAGAAAGCCACAGCCGAAAAAGCCGGCAATGCCGATAAACAACTCTTCCCTGACACCACCTATAAGAAAGGCAGGTTCAGACAAAAAGTAGGGGACGAAAGAGTGGCCCTTCACTACTTTGGTGCTGCACACACAGACGGTGATTCCTTTGTGCATTTCGAGAATGCCAACATTGTTCACTGTGGTGATTTACTCTTTAATCGTAGGGCACCTTTCGTAGATAAATCTGCCGGTGCAAACATGACCAACTGGCAGCAGGTAATGGAAAAAGGTTACAAAGAATTCGACAAAGACACGCTATTGGTCTTTGGTCATTCAGGAAATGGTTTTGAAGTAAAAGGCAACAGAGAAGACTTAAAGGCTTTCCAAAATTACTTAGGAAAGGTAATGGAGTTTGTGAAGAAGGGCGCTGCTGCCGGCAAAACGAAAGAGGAACTTGCGAAAGCGACAGAAATTCCTGGTGCTCCTGAGTGGAAAGGCGGACAATCAAGGCCAGTAAACGCTGCTTGGACCGAGCTATTCGAAGAGCAATAGAAGTGCTCAGAAATAAGAAGGATGGAAAAATCTGTTTCCACCCTTCTTATTGTTTTATAACCCAAACAAATGTTCATTGAGCTGTTTTAGGGCTTTCTCCTTATTTGCACTATCCGTTAGCAGCGAAATATTATGCCGACTACCGCCATACGAAATCATTCGAATAGGCACGTCTGATAATGCTTCAAAGATTTTATTGACTATCCCTTTTTGTTCGGCTACGAAGTTACCCACCACACAGATAATCGTCTGGCCTTTGTCTACCTCCACTTGACCGAACTGACTTAGTTCGTAAGTGATTTTTTCAAGATTTTCGTCATCATCAATTGTAACCGAAACGGCTACCTCTGAGGTAGTAATCATATCGATTGGAGTACGATATTTTTCAAAAATCTCAAAGATCTTCCTCAAGAATCCGTAGGCCAATAGCATTCGTGTTGACTTTACCTTGATAGCGGTAATCCCATCTTTTGCTGCCAATGCTTTTACATCCGCAGAGATAGTTGATTTACTAATCACAGTGCCCTTGGCTTCAGGCTGCATGGTATTCAGCAACTTGACGGGAATACTATATTTCTGTGCTGGCCAAATAGAGGCTGGGTGAAGAATCTTTGCTCCAAAGTAGGCTAACTCTGCTGCTTCATCAAATGACAATTCAGCGATCGGATAAGTTTTGTCCACTACCCTTGGATCGTTATTGTGCATGCCGTCAATATCTGTCCAAATTTGGATTTCAGAGGCTCTGCATGCTGCGCCAATGAGCGAAGCAGTATAATCACTACCTCCCCGATGAAGGTTGTCGATTTCTCCCTTATAATTCTTACAGATATATCCTTGGGTTATCAAGAGTGGAAAGTCTTGACATCCGCTCAGTCTTTCTGTCAACTTAGCAGTAATTAGGTCAAGATCTGGCTCTTCTTCTTCATTGGTGCGCATAAACTCCAATGCTGGCAATAACGCTGCGTTAATTCCCGACTCTTGCAGGTAGAGGGTAAACAGTTTTGTTGACATTAACTCACCTTGAGCGAGAATATCTCTGTTTAGGGCCTCATTAAAGGAAATCTTTAGTGTAATGCTGAAAAACTCGAAGTGCTCTTCGATAACTCTTCGTGCTTCATTTTTCTTGTCATCAGTGGCAAGCAATTCATCGATAAAGTCATTATAATGTGCCTGTAGTACCCCAATTTTATCTTTTGCCGCTTCCTTATGATCTGCTGCTAATGATTCTCCAATGCTTACCAAGGCATTAGTAGTTCCTGAAAGAGCAGAAAGTACCACTATCTTAGGCTCATCATTGCGGGTAATGATCTGGGCAACAGATTTCATGCGGTCAGGCCTTCCAACAGAAGTACCTCCGAACTTTAATACTTGCATGGCTGTGAGATTAAAATCCTAGCATTTTAATAGCCGTAATGGCAGCTTCATCTCCTTTATTACCGTGCTTTCCTCCTGCCCGATCCAAAGCTTGTTTCTGAGTATTTGGAGTAAGCACTCCAAATATTACAGGCTTGTCATACTTCAAAGAAACGTTAGTAATACCGTGCGCCACGGCATCGCAGATAAAATCAAAGTGCTTGGTTTCACCTTGCACCACACAACCGATACAGATTACTGCGTCTATCGCTTCTTCCTTCGCCATCCATTGAGCGGCCAACGATAACTCAAAGCTTCCTGGTACATTCTTACGAATAATGTTGGTCTTAGCTGCGCCATGACTTACCAAAGTCTCAAAAGCTCCTTGGTAAAGGGCTTCTGTTACTTCTTCGTTCCACTCTGATACCACAATAGCAAATGTGCTCTTGCTGATATCTTTTACATTCTTACTGGTGTAATCGCTTAGGTTTTTTACGCTTGATGCCATAGTTCTATAAACAAAAAAAGGTAAGACATTACGCCTTACCTTCTAATTCAATTTTCTTTAAAATCAATTTCCGGCAAGGACTTCAAGTCTAGCCTTATGTTTTCGAGCTTCTGTATATTCTTGAGCTTCTTTGTAATCATTGATAATTACGTCCAAAGCTTTAATGGCTGAAGAAAAATCCGAAGACTTCTCATAAGCCAATGATGCACTCATAAGATACCCTGGTGAAAAATACTGATCATCTACAGTCTCTGCAGCATCCATATAATTCTTGGCCGCATCGGTAAAGTTACCTTGTTCCATGTATGCGTCACCTAAAAGTTTGTTTGCTCTTGCTTGCACAATCTCTTCGGAACTGCTGAATTTCTCTAGGTATTCAATCGCTTCAGCATAGTTTCTTTGCTTTAAATAAGACGCTCCCGCATAGAAATGCGCAAGGTTAGCGACTTCAGTACCACCATATATATCAATGATGTCTAAGAACCCTAGACTTCTTCCGTCACCCAAAAGGCCTGCTTCTAGACTATCATTTTCGTAATAATACTGTGCCTGAAAGATTTCGTTCTGAGCAGTATCATTCTTTTGATCTTTCTTGTAGTCAAGGAAGAAAATAGCAGCTGCCCCAACCAATACGATTAGGCCAACAATTGCTCCAATAAACCCAATAGGGCCTACCTCTTTTTTAAATTGCTCAACTGTACTAGCTGACTTGTTAGTGGTTTTTGTCTCCTCTGAAGAAGTATTCTTCGCCATCTCTTGAAAATTAGGTCGCAAATATAAAGAAAATGTTGAATAACAAGGCTTTAAAACCTACTCCATTATATACGGATAGTCTTCCTGCACATAAACATCTTTGTAAGCTTCTGAAGGATCTGGGTATGGAGACTCCTCACCAAACTTCACCGCTTCTTCCACTTCAGCTTTTATTTTAGTGTCAATTGCCTTCAAATCTTCCGCAGTGGCCCACTTACTATCTAAAATCTTTGCTCTCACGAATTCGATTGGGTCTCTGTCCTTATACTCAGCAACCTCATCCTTGCTTCTGTATTTAGCAGGGTCAGACATTGAATGTCCTTTGTATCGGTATGTTCTAAACTCTAAAAGTGTTGGTCCGTCACCTCTTCTTGCACGGTCAGCAGCCTCTTCAACAGCAACATGCACGTTTTCAGGGTTCATGGCATCCACTGGTGCCGATGGCATGTCGAAAGCCTCTCCCAGTGTATAAAGTTCTCTTACGTTAGAGGTACGTTCAACAGAGGTACCCATAGCATAGCCATTATTCTCAATAACAAAGATGACAGGTAGCTTCCATGTCATAGCCATATTGAGGGCTTCGTGAAAGGCACCTTGTCTTACAGCACCATCACCCATCATACAGATACACAGGTTATCCGTCTTATTATATTTTTCAGCGAAGGCAATTCCAGCACCCAATGGCACCTGACCACCCACAATTCCATGACCGCCAAAGAAACCTTTCTCTTTGTCGAACATGTGCATTGAGCCGCCTTTTCCTTTAGAAATACCTGTAGCTTTTGCCATTAACTCAGCCATAACCTTCTTAGGGTCAGAACCTAGCGCCAAAGGTTGGCCGTGATCACGGTAAGCAGTAATCCATTTATCACCTTCTTTCAAAGCGCTTACAGAACCACTGGAACATGCCTCTTGTCCGATGTACAAATGGCAAAACCCTTTGATTTTCTGTTGTCCGTATAGCTGACCAGCTTTTTCCTCAAACCTTCTTTGAAACAACATATTCTCAAACCAGAACATGTATTGGTCTTTTGAAAACTTAGCTTGCTTAGTCGCTTTTGCTTTGCTTGTTCCTTTTGTTGCAGCCATAGCCTTATATTTTCGGAGGGTTTATCCTCTTATCTTCATTTATTAAAACAGGAGTGCGAAAATAAGACAAAAACCCTCAACTTTGAAATTAATGCACCTCGAATCCTTAAGGCTATCCAATTTCAAAAACTACCCTTCGGCTCAGCTTGAGTTTTCTAGCGAAATCAACTGCTTTTTAGGAAAGAACGGGAGTGGTAAAACTAACCTCCTAGATGCTATCTTTTATCTGTCTTTTACCAAAAGCGCATCACAGTCTCAAGACCAGCAGTGCATATTTCATGATGAGTCTTTTTTCTCCATTAAGGGCAATTTTGACCTTGAAGAAAAAAGCAGAACGGTTATCTGTGGTCTTCAAATGGGCAAAAAGAAGTTCGTAAAACTAGACGACAAGCCGTATAAAAGGGCCAGCGAACATGTGGGAAAATTCCCCATAGTATTAATTGCACCCAACGATACAGATGTAATTCGTGGAACAAGTGAAGACAGGCGTAAATTTTTCGATGCGATCATATCGCAAGTAGATGGCCATTATCTTCAGAACCTCATTCAATATAACCATGCCCTGAAACTAAGAAATAGTCTGCTCAAGCAATTCGCAGATCGAGACTCCTTCGATGCCGATCAACTTCAACCCTATACAGAAAAACTCATTGAACTTGGCACAGAAATATTTGGCGTACGGAAGACCTTTCTAGACAATTTTCAAGCATTGGTCAATGCACACTATGCCAATCTCTCGGAAGAGAGTGAGCGCATTGATTTACAATATGAATCTCATTTTTTCGAAGACATCAGAACCAAGTTTGCCGAAAATTTGAAAAAAGACTTAATCCTTAAAAGAACGAACGTAGGAATTCACAAGGATGATTTTCCTTTTCTGATGGATGAAAAGCCCATCAGAAAGTTTGGCTCGCAAGGGCAACAGAAATCCTATTTGATCGCACTCAAACTGGCCAACTTCGATTATCTGTATCAAGAAAAAGGCATTAAGCCACTCCTCTTGCTAGATGACATCTTTGACAAGCTCGATGACTTCCGAATAACTAAGCTAGTTGAAATGGTGGCTTCAGAAACTTTCGGCCAAATTTTCGTGACTGACGCTCGGCCCGAACGTACGATGTCCATTTTCGAGGAGATTAATCAAAATGTGAAGCTCTTTTCTATTGAGCTTGGTGAAGTAGACGAGCTCAAATAGACTTAAGATGTTAATCTTTGCCAATTATTGAAGGCAACTAAGGGAGCGCAGTCTCGTAGAATGTTCTGGTTAAGACAAAACTCTACTTTTATGAAAACTACCACTAAATTCTCAGCTGTGGCATTAACGCTACTTTTATCAGCTACTTTTTTATTGACGTCTATGAAGCCTGCCGATGATGCCGGCTACGATTGGATGAAAAGCAGACTAGACGCTTCAAAAGCCTTTACAATTGAAGTTTTAGAAGCCATGCCTGCTGAAAGTTATGATTTCAAACCAAATGATGATCAGCGAACATTCGCAGCTCAAGCTTATCACATTGCTTACAGTATTGATTACTTTAAAAGAGCATTAAAAGTAGGTGCAAGCGCTCAATGGGCACCTGGTGATGAAAACTCAAAATCGAAAGAAGAGCTCGTAAAATGGGCTACTGAGCAATTTGATGAGATTAACGCTCATATTTTGGCGCAGGAATCGAGTGACGCATTCACTGCAGGTGTAATGTCTTACTTAGACCACAATGCACACCATAGAGGTCAAATTGTGACTTACTTAAGAATGAAGGGCATTAAGCCGCCAAACTACAGGTAAACCACCTAACATTATTGAAAACGCCATGGTCTTTAAATAGGTCATGGCGTTTTTTTATGATCAAATTTCGTAAATGTAGATTTTGTTTATATGTTTGTTCTACAAATACGAAACTTGGTTTGTCATATCGATAGACTTCAACACATAAAAATGAAACAATGAAAGGAACTCAGCTAGGCGAATTTGAAGAGCTCGTTTTACTTATTGTCGGTGTTTTACACCCAGAAGCTTACGGCCTAAATATTCGCGAAGAAATCATTAGTCAAACCAAACGAAAGGTTGCCATAGGTGCAGTGCACTCTTCACTCAGTCGTTTGCAAGAAAAGGGATTCTTAAAGTCGGACCTTGCGGAAGCTACTCATGAACGTGGTGGCAGGCGAAAGCGCCTCTTCTCTATCACCGCTAACGGCAAAAGAGCTTTAGAAAAGAACCATGAATTAAGAAATGGTCTCTTCAGTCAAATTCCAGAAATGGCACTAAAAGGACTCAATCTTAGTGGCATTTAAGGAACTATATCACCCTCCTAAACTAGCTGACCGTTTGTTGCAAACCGTTTGTAAAGACAGCCTGCTGGAAGAAATCGAGGGAGATCTCTTTGAGCACTATCAGGTCGAACGTGCACAAAAATCAAAGTGGAAAGCCAATCTGGCCTATTGGATCCACATGCTCAACTTCTTAAGGCCGTTCGCATTAAAAAAACTCGGTCAACACTCAAATATCATCATCATGTACAGAAGCTATTTCAAGTTTGCCGTTCGCAATATGTGGCGACAAAAAATGAATACATCATTCAATCTCATTGGGCTAATTCTGGCCTTTACTGTCTGTGGTTTTATCTATCTCCATCTGCAGCAAGAATTGTCTTACGATAAATTTCACGAAAGATCTGAAGACATTCATAGGGTTGCTTGGATGAGCGAAAATCCTCAGACAAGGACACCACATCCTTTGGCACAGGCTATGGTAAACGATTTGCCAGAAGTAGAGGCTGCAGTAAGCATCTCTCCCATCTATGGAGCAGGTTTGACAAAGCAAGACGTGACGTTGACCCTCGAAAAAGAAAACATCAGTTTCGCAGAGCCAAATGGATACTTTATTGACAGCACTTTTTTCGATGTCTTTAGTTTCAAGTTTTTAGAAGGCAATCCTGAGACAGCACTCTCAAGTCCTTTTGGAGTAATCCTCTCTAAATCTACTGCCGAAAGATATTTTGGAGACAAACCGGCTATTGGCAATCGACTTTCCTTTGATGTAAATACCGATATGCTAGAAGTAGTTGCAGTCATTGAAGACACACCTCTTACTTCTCACTTTCATTATAATTTCTTGATTTCATATGTGACATTAAAGTCGCTCAGCTTTAATGACCCATGGATGTCTTGGGATGATTTTGGTCATTTTAATTATGTAAAACTGACTCCCGGAACAGATGTAGAAGCCTTAGAAGCAAAAATTCCAGAATGGGTGAAGGGCTACTTGGACTGGTCTGAAGCAGGTATTGAGCGCTTAATGTCTGGCGAACTTCGTTTTGAGCTTCAGCCAATCGAGAGCATTCATTTACACTCAAACATTCGATGGGAATTAGAAACCAATAGTAGTTTCTCATACTTCATTATTTATGGGGTTAGTGGACTATTCATTCTCCTCATCTCGATTATCAATTTCGTAAATCTCAGTACGGCTCGTTCGGCCGAACGACTCAAAGAAGTGGGTGTCAAAAAGACGCTCGGTGCATTCAAAAGTCAACTTCTGTCTCAATTTATTTTCGAATCACTATTCGCATCATTCATTGCATTAGGCCTCGCCATCTTGGCTATTTATGGTCTAAAGAGTTCATTTAACCAACTCGTTCAAGGGAACATTTCAGCCGAGGATATTTGGCAATCTCAATCTATATTTTTCTTGGTATCCATAACCGCGCTTACGGCAATTTTAGCAGCTGCCTATCCAGCATTTTATCTGAACTCGCTCAACCCTGGACAAATTCTAAAGGGATCGGGTCAGAAGAAATTAGGTGGCGCCTTCATTCGAAATAGTCTACTGGCGGTTCAGCTGGTGGCAGCGATTGTTATGGTCAGCGGTAGTCTTATTATCAGCAATCAGATCTCTTTTTTGAAGAACAAAGACCTTGGTTTTCGTCAAGACAACTTGGTCATGATTGACTTGAGTAATTATGAGGATAAATCAGAATTAGTCAAAGCAGCTTTTAGTCAGATCCCTGGCGTAGAGTCTGTATCTGCCGTCTCAAATGTACCCGGTGGTCAATTTAATCAGCACCCAATCTACGCTGCCGAAGATCCCTCGACCAGAGTCGATGCTGCAGAAGCATTTATGGATGATGATGCACCTGCAGTTTTAGGGTTAGAACTTTTAATGGGAAGACTCCTTGACCAAACCAGAGCTGCTGATTCAGCGGGTACTGCCTTTTTAATTAATGAATCTGCGATGAAGGAGCTTAACCTAGAAAACCCGATTGGGAAAGCTCTTTTTTGGGAAGACAACGAAAACCTAGTCAAAGGAGAAATTATAGGCGTAGTAAAAGACTTTCACTACAAGTCACTTCATGTTCCGATTAGGCCAATTATAATCTTGGCTAGACAACAGCGGTTAAACTATATATTGGCGGAAATTGATGCCCAAAACATGGCTTCATTAATTCCTCAGCTAGAAACCGCTTACAAAGAGATTTATCCAGAAGGTAATTTTGTGTTGCGCTTTTTAGATCAAGAGATCGCTGATCTGTACGAAGAGGAATCACGAACACTGCTGTTGACTTCCCTACTTTCGGGCATCTCCATTTTTCTTGCTATCGCAGGACTAATCGGAATTGTTTCTATCGCCATCAGACAGCGCGTTAAAGAAATTGGAATACGTAAGATTCTTGGAGCATCAGTTCAGCAAATCTTACTGCTTATTAATGTGAGGTATGTTGTGATCACCACACTAGCCATGTTGGTCGCCATCCCTATCTCTTATCTATCAATGAGCCAGTGGCTTGAAAACTTCACTTACCAGCAAGCTATCGATCCATTAATCTTTATTCTCACCGCTATAGCCGCGGTGGCATTAATATTTGTAACGATTAGCACCATATCAATCAAAACCGTCAGGAGCAACCCTGCTAATGCCTTAAGAAACGAATAATGGCGCTTCCAAAAACACATCAACCTCCTCGTTGGGTCGGTCGCCTAATCAGTTGGTTCTGCAAGGATGAATTACTGGAAGAGATTGAAGGAGATCTTTTTCAATACTATCAGCAAGAAAGACAGAAGCGGTCTACTTGGAAAGCTAATCTGAACTATGCTTTTCATGCGCTTAATTTTTTGCGCCCTTTTGCCCTTAAAAGAATTGGTCAAAACTCAAATACAACAATCATGTACAAAAACTATTTTCTTATTGCCAGCAGAAATTTTCAGAGAAACAAACTCTATTCTGCGCTTAACCTGTCAAGCCTTATTATCGGACTAACAAGTTGTCTGGTCATTTTTCTCTATGTAAAAGATGAGCTATCCTTTGATAAGCATCATGAGGGATATGAACAAATCTATAGGGTAGTCACAGATTTCAAGTTGGGAGACCGAGAGATCAACAGACCCCTCTCTCCTGCATTAATGGCTGAACACCTCGTCAACACAGTTCCTGAGGTAGAAAACGCAGGACGTATTATGGTAGGTCAATTCAACAGTGTTGTCGATTTAGGTGAAAAGCAATATCAGATCAAAAATGCTACCTACGCAACCAGTGAAATCCTTTCCATTTTCACCATTCCCTTTGTAGCGGGTAATCCAGAAAATGCCTTGGACGAGCCTAGAACAGTGGTCATATCCGAGTCAATGGCCACACACCTTTTCTCGAAAGAAAATGCCCTCGGTAAAACCGTATCCTTCAACAATGACCCTTTTATTGTAAAAGGTATTTACAAGGACATGACAGAAAATGGACACTTCAAGTTTGATTTTATTATGTCCGTCATGTACCAAGACTCTCGATATGATATGGGATGGATGGACTTGAATTCTTACACCTACATTAAGCTGCGCGAGGGTGCTTCGGTAAATTTAGTAGAGCGCAAGCTTAACGAAACCTTAACATCGCTGGTGGCGCCTATGATAGAGAGCACACTGAACATTCCTGCCCAAGACATTAACAAGAATGGGAATAGAGCATCGTTCTATTTACAGCCACTAAAAGACATCCATCTTAAATCTACTTTGGATCGTGAGCTTCAACCCAACGGCAGTATGGCTACAATCAAAACCATTTCTTGGATTGGTTTCATCGTGCTAATCATTGCTGCAATCAACTTTGTGAATTTAAGTACGGCCAGGGCTAGCATTCGTGGAAAAGAGGTTGGTGTGAGAAAAGTTCTTGGTTCTAAGCGCAAGCAACTGGTACATCAATTTCTCTTCGAATCGACCTGCTATAGCTTCACAGCAACGCTAATTTCAGTTGGATTAGTCGTACTCATCCTACCCTATTTTAATCAATTAGCGGGCAAAGACATTTCCTTTTCACTCGGTGGTAGTCCACCACTATGGTGCTTGTTAATTGGTATATCACTCTTGCTTGGTATAGCAGCGGGTTTCTATCCAGCCATTATACTTTCCTCTTTCAAACCATCAAAAACAATCAAAGGCAGAAATGATCTGAAAGCCGGTAAAAGCTGGTTAAGGAGTTCACTCGTTGTCCTTCAGTTTTCAATTTCCACCACCCTTATTATCGTTACGCTGATTGTAAATGATCAGCTCAACTTTGTAATGGATAAGTCGCTGGGCTTCGACAAAGACCAGCTGATGACGCTCAACATCATGGACTTGAATCGCTTTAACCCGAACGAAGAAATCATAAGAGACGAGCTATTGAAGAATGCCAATATAGAAGCTGTCAGCAAGACTGCCTTTACCCCCGTTGATGGAAGTCGAAGAGAGTTTTTCATAGAAAGGCTCGACATGAACGCGATAGACGAAACCGTCAATACTCAGGCGTGGCCGGTGCAAGATGACTACGTGGAAACTTTTGGCCTTGAGATAATAGCAGGCAGAAACTTCTCTTCCAAAGTAGCATCAGACTCTAATACCATTCTGATCAATGAAAAAGCCTTACAAAGCCTTCAGCTTACAGACCCCATTGGCAAAAAACTGAAGTTAATCATCAATGGCAACGCTGAAGAAGTGACCATCGGTGGTGTGATCAAGAACTTTCATTTCTCCTCCATGAAGGAAACCATCAAACCACTAATTCTATACCAAGGATATAGCCCTTGGTCTTTATCAGTTCGTTTTAACGGACCTCCACAACAAGCATTACTGGCAGCTAATGATGTCTGGGAAAAGCATGCAGGTGGCCAACCCTTTGTCGCAGATATTGTGAGCGAAAAGTATAAAGACCTCTATAAAACTGACGATCAGATGAAAACGTTGGTCAATTCTTTTTCTGCATTGGCAGTATTTGTGGCAGCCCTTGGGCTTATCGGTCTTGCCTCATTTATGGCCGAACAGCGCAAGCGAGAAATCGGTATTCGAAAAGTGTTAGGGGCGAGCACATCACAACTATTCTTCAGTCTGTTGAAAGGCTTTTCAATCCTTGTAGGCATATCATGTTTAATAGCCGTACCTATTGCCTACCTAACAGCTGACAGTTGGTTGACACAATTTGCCTATCGCATCCCACTTAGTCCATTTGTATTTATAGGTGCTAGTCTACTCATGTTAGGATTGGCGTGGTTAACGGTGAGCTATCGATCAATTAGCGTGGCGAGAACTAACCCCGCTAATGTATTGAGGAGTGAGTAAATACATTCTTAGATCAGATTTAAAATAAAGTCAGCTTGCTTACTCTAACGGGTGGGCCAAAGCTGATTTATCAATTCTTTTATAATGAAACGCCATTCAGTTCGTCTCATACTCACAGCCTATTTAAACTACATTTAGGAATTTTTAATTTGCCATTCTAATTTTAAAAACTACATTTAGGAATTAAATTCTATTTGTAATGAAAAAATATCAGTTGGGAGAGTTCGAGGAGCTCGTCTTACTTACGGTTGGCGTACTCTATGGCGAGGCCTACGGTGTAGCCATCAAAGACGAGATTGAAGCCAAGCACAATCGAAAGGTCTCAGTCGGGGCGCTACAATCTGCCTTAAGAAGAATGGAAGAAAAAGGATTTCTCTTATCAGAATTAGGAGAGTCCACTAAAGCACGTGGTGGCAAGCGCAAACGCTTCTTCAAAATTACAGCGCATGGCAAAAATGCCCTTGACCATAACATTCAAACGAGGATTTCCCTTTGGAATCAAATCCCTGAGGTCGCTTTTGAATTCAAATTATGCTAAGGCACTTGGGCCTGTGGCTGTTTAAAGGATACTGTCATCCAGACTTTCAGGAAGATATTCTTGGTGATTTGGATGAATACTACGAATCGAATTTATCGGAGAAGGGGAAGCGCTATGCCGATCGTAAATTCTTCATCGATGTCATTTTACTTTTTAGACTTTCGCTACTCAGAAAACAACTCAATTCACAACAAATAATCTATACAGGAATGGTCAAAAATATCTTTAAAACTGCGTTTCGGATCTTTTGGAAAGAGCGCGCCTATTCGGTCATGAACATTTTAGGACTCACGGTTGGTATCGCTACTAGCATGCTCTTGCTGTTGTACGTACAGTCCGAAAAGTCAGTCAACCAATTCCACAAAGACATTGATAATATTTATCAAGTCATGGAGCATCAGACCTACCCAGGGGGAATACGGACTTATGAAGATAATCCTGGCCCCTTGGTTTCGGTTTTCAAAGATGAAATGCCTGAAGTAGAATACATGGCGACCTTCACTCGGTCAACAAAACTACTTTTTAGGAAAGATGACCAAAGTTATCAAGAGACAGGACGGTGGGCCAGTGAGGATTTCTTCCAAATCTTTGATGTGGATTTTATCGAAGGTCAAAAGGCAAACTCATTGACCGAACCCACAACAGTTTACATTTCAAAAAGTATGAAAGAGCGTCTTTTTGGGTCTAAGCCTGCGCTCTCAGAGTCCTTAGCGGTTGATGGTTGGGGTGAGTTTCAAGTGGGCGGTGTGTTTCAGGATGTTCCCAACGACACGACCATTGATTTCGATTTCATTTTACCATATCAACGATGGCGCGAAGTTTTTAATTGGATCGATCAATGGGAGAATAGTGGCAATAGAGGCATTGCCAAATTAGTTGCAGGCACAGATATAAATGCCTTTAATAAGAAACTAGAAGGTTATATCGATCAAAAACTACCAAATAGAGATAATAACGTAAGCATATTTGTTCAACCGTTCAAAGACAGATATTTATATAGCAACTATGAGGATGGAGTAATCGCGGGAGGTAGAATTACCTATGTGAAATTATTCACAATAGTCGCCTACTTCATTCTGCTCATCGCCATTATAAATTTCATAAACTTATCTACAGCCAGATCTACCAAGCGCGCCAAAGAAGTTGGGGTTAAGAAGGTAGTCGGTTCTTCTAGAGCTCAATTGCAGGCTCAATTTATGATAGAATCGATCTTGCTAGCACTTACTGCTACTATTCTATCTGGCCTTATTATTTCAGGAGTGATTGAACCTCTAAACCAGTTGGTCGGTAAAAAGATGACCTTCTCTTTCTTAGCCATTAATCAGGTTTCATGGCTATTGACCCTTGGTCTGGGAGTAGGTCTATTGGCTGGTATCTATCCCTCATTTGTTCTTTCGGGTTTCAAGGCATTAAGTGTGTTGAAGGGCTCCTTTAAAACCTCTAGTTGGTCAAATGGCATCCGCAAAGGGCTGGTAGTATTCCAG
Organism: uncultured Roseivirgaceae bacterium; assembly: GCA_964352205.1. Lineage (GTDB taxonomy): Bacteria > Bacteroidota > Bacteroidia > Cytophagales > Cyclobacteriaceae > Roseivirga. The sequence continues at coordinate 900,644 of CAYGQO010000001.1, read as the reverse complement.
TTCACCATTTCTACAGCACTGATCATTTCTACTCTAATAATTCGTGATCAGATGGATTTTATTAAAAATAAGAATCTAGGCTATGAAAAAGAGCATTTGCTGACCATACCACTGGAAGGAGCACTCCGTGATCCATCTACTCAGGAACGGCTGAAAAGCGAAATCTTATCTAATACCAGTTTTACACACGCAAGTTTTTCGGCAGGTACGCCTTTAAGTTTTTATGCAGCGACTGATGCTGGCTTCTCTTGGGAAGGGAAAGTAAGTGACTTTGATAGTAAGTTTAATCTTATCAACACTGATGCTGACTTCTTTGACACTTATGGCATGGAGATTATTGAAGGAAGAGGTTTTGACACAAGCCTTTCCACCGATACTTTGAACGTGGTCATCAATGAGCAAGCAGCAAATGCCATGAATGTGGAAGACCCTATCTTATTACCAGTTATTCTATGGGGCAGCACTGGGCGTATAGTAGGCATCGTAAAAGACTTTCATTTTAACTCACTACATGAGAAAATCGGTCCTGTAGTGATGCCATATCGACCTGAGTATCCACTGACGCTAACCGTTAAAATGACTGGTCGAAACACTGCACAAAGCCTTCAATATCTTGAGGGAGTAGTTTCTGAACTCAACCCAAATTATCCATTTGACTATAGTTTTGTAGATCAGGCCTACGAGCAACTTTATCGAAGTGAATCTACAATTGGCATTTTAACTAATTACTTCTCAGGGATTGCAATTTTCATATCGCTTCTCGGGCTTTTTGGTCTAGCGAGCTTTGCAGCCGAACAACGCGTGAAAGAAATTGGTGTAAGAAAAGTTCTTGGCGCGAATCTATTCAACCTCTTGATTCTAATGACCAAGGGCTTTGTCGTATTGGTAGGTATTGGTTTCCTAATTGCAGCTCCAATAGGCTACTATTTTATGGATGATTGGCTAGGTGCCTTCGAATACCGCGTCAGCATTGGAGCTTCAGTATTTATAATAGCGGGAGCGGCTTCATTCTTGATAACCATTTTAACGGTGAGTTATCATTCATTAAGAGCAGTTTACGCGAATCCCGTAAAGAGTTTACGCTACGAATAATATTGTGCAGGGCGCCTCATACATAATTGGGGCGCCACTATGCACTTCTTAAGAAATCATTGAACAGACTATTTCCCTCCATCAAAACTTGAGGTGTGCCTTGAACCGTTATTTTGCCATCACTAAGCATGTAGATGTAGTCTGAATCCACCGCAATGGTTGGGTCATGAGTAATTTGTAAAATGGGTATTTGCAGTTTCAACTGCTGCAGTATTTCGCCCACTAAAATCCGGTTCTTTCTATCTAGAGACGCTGACACCTCATCGAGCAAAAGGACTTTGGGGTGGTTATAAAGGGCTCGAAGTAGTCCAAGGATTTTCTTTTGGCCTCCTGATAATCTGACACCATTCTCCCCGAGTACGGTGCCTATGCCATCATGGAACGACTGAATGTATAAGGATAGATTGTGCTGTTCAACTAGCTGTTCAACCCTGGCTTGCGCCATCTCGTTCTCTTCTCCAATCGATTTTACACTTACATTTTCCCAAAATGTAGCGTTAAACACTTTCGTCTCTTGCGGAACCACCCCTATCAACCTCCTCCAGTTCAAAGGGCTTTCATGAACATTTTGATGATTAAAATTTATCACGCCATCATCTGGAGTATACAAAGAGCTTATCAAGTTGATCAAAGTACTTTTTCCCCCTCCACTATCTCCCAATAGTGTTACCAGTTTATCTTCTTCTAAAGTCAACGAAATGTCATTTAAAAGCGGTGGCTGGCCAGGAAAAGAGAAAGAGAGGTTTTCTACACTCAATACGTTTTTTGATCTGATAAGAAGCGGTTTTTCAGCATTCAAGCCCTCAGTTCTTTGAGCCACTAAATCGTGCATTCTATCAAACGAAATTTTTGCTTGCTCAAAATCTATAAAGGCAAAAGCCAAATTGGTTGTGTTGATTGAAGCAATAGACGAAATAGAAATAATGGCCAGGAAGTTGCCCATTTGCATATTGCCAGATAAGACTTTCATGCTAGACACCAATACAACAGCTATCGTAATAACCAAAACCAACAATCCGACTACCCCATCAAAGTTCATGTTGACCTTTTCTGCACGAAAGACTTTGTTTCGAAAAGCCGTGTAGAGCTTGACTGCATATTTGCTGAACTTCAATTCGGCTTGTCGCGCTTTTATGGTGTCCACTCCGGTGATGGCATCTACGTAATTAGCATTGTTTAGCGCATGACTTACCATGGCTTCCCGCTGAGAAGTATTCACTTTTTTTCTCAACATTAAAATGACACCAAAAAGCATCGGAAGTAGGATAATATTAATCAAAGCTAACTCAACACTATAAACGAAAAGCAAGCCTAGTGCAACCAAGACGACTAAAAGTCCGATTAAACCATCTTCGATCCACTTGGTAGCAGATTCCTCTATTCCTTCTACATCTTCTAGCCGTGTAACTAAGTCTCCGGTCTTTTTACTATCAAAAAATGGCTTGGGCAGATAGAGGAGTTTACCAAAAAAGCGATTCACCAAATCCGAATTAAAGTCTCTGCTAAAAAGGGCGATGGCATGATTTCGCATATAAGATAGCCCCAAAGAAAGGAGCAGAAAAACCGACCACAGCAGTATACCACCAAGAATAAATCGCCTATTCTGAGTTGGAAGCAGTTCGTCTACAAGTCTTTCGGTAAAAACAGATGTGCTGAATAACAGCACGGAGTGTATGATGCCTAAACTTAGAATTTGGGCTAACCTTTTTTTGTGCAGTGTAAAGAGCGGGAGGAACCAATCTTTCAGCACACCAGCATCATACTTAGGAAGGTTCAGTTCCGCTGAATACTTAAGCCGTAGTAAAACACCTTCTTTCCATTCGTTGAGTAGCTGATCATCGCTATACTTTTTTACTCCATCTTCTGGGTCGGCTATTAACCACTTTTCATTCTGCTTACCCAAGCATAGGACAAAGTGATTGAATCTATTGTGCTTAACCACATGAAGAATAATGAGGTCATTTGTTGCTGACAAGTCTTGTATGGATGCCCTAAAAGCCTCGGCCTCAAACCCAATTTGATTGGCAGCTTGCTGTAGACCAAGTAGTGTAACACCCTCGGTATTCGTACCAGTTAATGTTCTTAAGTGCTCTAATGAATCTTGATATCCATACCATTGAATGGCAGTCAATAGACAGGCCGAGCCACAGTCTTTATGATCATGCTGTAGTGCAAGTGACTTTCTAAGTAGCGTTTCTTTATCCACTTTTGATCTGACATTATGGTTTTGGAGAGTAGGCTGTAATAGTATTCTTAGGGATGCCTAAGACAATTAAACACTAGACTAGCAGTGCCTTCTGTACTTGCGCATGTTACGAATATATCGCCTAGACATAGGCTTTAATTTCAATCGCCTACGGTATAAACGTGAGCAGCGATCGCCCCCGATAATCTGACTAGATTCTGTTGCTGTTAGCTTGATCATGGTAAAAATGATTTAGATGAAAGTGTCGAATCTATCTTCAACCTAGTAAATATTTTTGGCTTCATCATAGCCTTTTGGTGAACAGCAATTTTCTCACATTGAACGACTCAAATCGGGAAGTCAATGTAATGCCAAACCGCGATTTTCATCGAGAATGACAGCATCCCATTTCACAAATAAGTTTTATAATCCTTATTTTTTTGTCAAATTATGACTGGATAAAAAGCCCCACATGAGCAACAAAATTCAAACCCTTTCCGGATACTTTCACGAATACCAAAAGAGTGTGCTTGACCCAGAGACTTTTTGGGCAAAAATTGGCGAGTCCTTCCACTGGAGAAAGCACTGGGACGAAACCCTTCAATGGGACTTTGAAGGCCCTGATGTCAAATGGTTCGTGAATGGAAAGCTCAATATCACGGAAAACATTTTCGAAAGGCACCTACACACCAAAGGCGATACGCCAGCCATCATTTGGGAGCCAAACGATCCGAAAGAGGCAAATCGCATAGTTACGTATCGTGAGCTTTATGAAATGACTAACCAGTTTTGCAATGCCCTAAAAGCACAGGGTATTCAAAAGGGCGATCGCGTCATTATCTATATGCCAATGGTACCTGAGGCCGCAGTCGCTATGTTGGCATGTGCTAGAGTTGGTGCGGTTCACTCCGTTGTATTCGCGGGCTTTTCTTCCACCTCTCTGGCCGACCGAATCAATGATTGTGGAGCCAAAATGGTATTGACTTCCGATGGCAATTTTCGTGGGGCCAAGCAAATTCCTGTAAAAGCCGTTGTCGATGAGGCCGTAGCCAATACACCAAGTATCGAAAAGGTAATTGTCTTGAAGCGCACCGGAGATGAAGTTACCATGCAGGCCGAAAGAGATGTTTGGTGGCACAATGCCATCGAAGGTAAGTCAACTGATTATGCAGCTGAAGAAATGGATGCTGAAGACATGCTCTTCATTCTATATACTTCTGGCTCTACAGGAAAACCAAAAGGTGTAGTCCATAGCACAGGTGGATACATGGTATATGCCGAATATTCCTTTTCTAATGTATTTCAATATACCCCAGGAGATGTCTATTGGTGTACCGCAGATATTGGCTGGATCACCGGGCATTCTTATATCGTTTATGGTCCGCTGTTAGCGGGAGGTACCACCCTAATGTTCGAAGGCGTTCCGACTTTTCCACATGCAGGTAGGTTTTGGGAGATTGTAGATAAATACAAGGTCAACCAATTCTATACCGCACCAACTGCCATACGCGCATTGCAGGTGTATGGCTTAGACCCGATTGAGCCTTACGCACTCGATTCTTTGAAAGTGATTGGCTCAGTAGGCGAACCTATTAATGAAGAAGCTTGGCATTGGTACCATGACCATATTGGAAAAGGGAAATGCCCTTTGGTTGATACTTGGTGGCAAACAGAAACGGGAGGTATAATGATCTCCGCCCTAGCGGGAATTACCCCAAATAAACCCGCCCATGCATCACTCCCGCTTCCAGGCATTCAACCTGTAATTGTTGACGCTGATGGCAAGGAGCTGAAAGGCAATAATGTGGAAGGAAATCTTTGTATCAAATTCCCTTGGCCTTCAATGATTCGTACTACGTATGGCGATCATGAAAAATGCAAAAATGTATACTTCTCTACCTACAAGGGAATGTATTTCACTGGAGATGGTGCAAAACGAGATCATGACGGTTACCTGAGAATTCTAGGAAGAGTCGATGATGTGATCAATGTTTCTGGACATAGAATGGGCACAGCAGAAGTAGAAAATGCCATTAACGAGCATCCGAAAGTGATCGAATCGGCAGTGGTTGGCTATCCGCATGATGTCAAAGGACAAGGCATTTATGCCTATGTCATTTGCGATATGGAAGGCCGCTCAGAAGAAAGTCTCAAAGACGAAATCAAAGACACCGTACGCAAGATCATTGGCCCTATTGCCAAGCCAGACATGGTACAAATTGTACCGGGCCTTCCCAAGACTCGCTCTGGCAAAATCATGAGGCGGATTCTAAGAAAAGTGGCTAGTGGTGATATATCATCCCTTGGCGATACATCGACCTTGCTTAATCCAGAGGTAGTAGATAGCATCATTGAAGGTGCTGGAATTAAAGTAGACTGAGCAAATGTCAAACACAGGACTAATCATAGAGGAACGCAGCCGAGATATCGGTGACTTTATAGTAGGTAGATTGATTCCGTTTCGTAAGAAAAGAATGGTTGGCCCCTTCATTTTTATCGACCATATGGGACCGTCAACTATCAAACCGGGCCATTACATGGACATCGGTCAGCACCCACATATTGGGCTTTCAACCTTGACATATTTACTCGAAGGCCAAATTATGCATCGTGATACGCTGGGTACAGAACAGTTAGTAACTCCGGGGGCTGTTGGTTTTATGACTTCCGGGCGAGGAATTGTCCATACGGAAAGAACTCCTTTGGCACTGCGTGATGGGGGTGAATATCCCGTTCATGGTTATCAGATTTGGGTAGCATTACCGAAGGCTTTGCAAAAAATGAAGCCTGAGTTTTCATTTACTCCAGCGACTAATCTGCCCAATTGGTCTGCAGGTAATATAAATTTCACTTTGATTGCGGGCAAAGGCTATGGGCATCAATCACCCGTTCCCGTTTTCTCGGATCTGTTTATGATTGAAGCGAAAACCAAGGAAAAATCCGTTCTAGATGTGAAGGGAAATGTGAAAGGAGAAGTGGGCATAGTGATTGTCGATGGCTATATAGAGGCCTGTGAAGAACGAATAAACAATGGCAATATGCTAGTGTCGAAGGAGGAAGACATTTGCAAAATTGTATTGGGGGAAAACACCCATGTCTTCCTTTTTGGTGGGCAACCTTTTGCCGAGGAAAGACATATCTATTGGAATTTCGTTTCCACTGAAAAAGAAATTATCGAAGAGGCCAAACAAGCTTGGAAAGAACAGACCTTTGAAATGGTGCCAGGCGAATCGGGGTATATCCCTTTGCCAGGTTAATCTTTCTGGTTTTCAATCTTTTTTATGGTATAGATTTACTAGGTTAGTATACTGTTAATAGCCTTAATTTAACTTCAATAGCCATTTCACGAGAATACCTCTTTGTTATAAGCCTGTTGGGAGTCATTAACGGACTCTTCCTAACAAGCTATTTCCTATTGAGTAAAAAGGGACGAGATTATACCAACATATATCTCGGCTTATTACTCATGGCGCTTGTTATTAGAATCGGCAAGTCAGTATTCTTTTATTTCGACAGTGGGCTTAATCAAAACTATATTCTTATTGGCCTACTCGCTTGTGCTGCTATTGGCCCCATGAGCTACTACTTTACCAAGTCTCAAATCAGTGGACAAAAGTCTTTTGACACTAAAAGCCTCTTGCATTTGATCCCAATGGTCTTATTGGCTTGCTATGCCATTTTCTTCGAGTCCTATGGAGAAAATAGAGCTTTTTGGAGTTCCAAAATTGTACGGGGAATCTATGTTTACTGGGCGCTCTATGTTTTCTATGCCATCTACTTACTCATCAAACAAAAATTTATTCTCAAGAAACCCTTCCCTGAAGAGGGGTGGACGCAAGGTGTAATCTTAGGCGTTTTCTTGATTTGGCTCGCATATTTCACGTCAAGTTTTACCTCTTACCTGACAGGCTCTCTGACCTTTTCATTCTTGGTTTATCTGTTGGCTTGGCTACTCATTACCAACCGAAAACAAGCCGTGGCGACAAAGAAATCTCGCGCTACGGTTCAAAAACTAAGTCAAATTGAAATCAGTGACTTGAAAGACGTTGTCCGGAATAAGATATTGGAAGGCGAACTATACAAACAACCTGATCTCAAAATGCCAGATTTGGCAAAATCGGTTGGTCAAACTACGCATCAGTTTTCGGCATTTATTAACGAGCATTTGGACATGAATTTTGCTCAGTTGATCAACTCCTATCGTGTAGAAATAGCCAAGGAAACGCTCATAAAAGAAAAGCATTTAACCGTTGAGGCCATCGGCTTCGACTGCGGCTTCAACTCAACTTCTACTTTTCATAGTACTTTCAAGAAGGCCACAGGCCTAACACCTGCTGCTTACCGCGATCAGTCTTTGAGTTTATAAATCCGTAGTACTGATTTATCGTACCCTTAGACTTTTCGCCATGACTTTATTACCTAGAGCCTCATAGTGAATGAGATTATAAACAAAAGTCAAAAATCATGAGAAAAACAGTTCTTACATTATCAGCCATACTTAGTCTAGGATTTATGGCGCTAGGTCAAACAGACGAAGCCGCAGTGAAAGCTACTTTGATGGATTACATGGAAGGTACTTCCAAAGGTCAAATTGCTCGTCTTAAAAGAGCCTTTACACCAACAGCAGCCCTCTACTCCGTAAACCCTGACGGGTCTCAAAAGCGTTTGCCCATTGCGGAATACATTGGTTACTTCAAAGAGGGGCAAGTGAGAGATCGAAAAGGAAAGATAATTTCAACGGACATTGTGAATGATGCCGCACATGCCAAGCTTGAGATCATTTCAGGAAACACAAAGTTTACTGATTATATACTACTGCTGAAGCTCAAAGACGGGTGGAAAATCATCAACAAGTCTTATACTAGAGAGTCGATAAACTAATCTAAGAAGGGGGTATTATATGTCCCTTTTGTTCCCCTTCATCAAAATGCCCTTTTCCAAAACAGCCTAGATTTATTTCTGCGGTTATGTTTTTGCTGAGTGAATGGCTAAATTTCTTCAGATGTCGAGCCTCAGGATTAGACCGCGATTTAAGGAGAAAGTAGTCGGAACTGCCGAAAACTATGTGATCGGCATAAAAGAAGCTATTGATCAGAACGAAGAGTTCACCGGGCTTACTTCAGAAAACTATTGTGTTATAAAAATTCGTCCTGAGGAGCGACACTATTGGTCACCACAATTAACGTTGACTTTGGAAGAACTTTCAAAAGACGAACTTGAGGTAAGAGGACTCTATGGACCTAAGCCGAGTGTCTGGGCAGTATTCTTTATGTCATATGCCGCCCTTGGCGTATTGGCATTATTTGCTGGGGTTTTTGGCCTCTCTCAAATGATACTAGAAAAGCCAGCACCCATTCTCTGGGCCATTCCAGTGATGGCCGTTATTGCTCTTGTGCTTTACCTAAGCGCGCAAGCGGGGCAAAAAGTTGGGGCAGAGCAGATGTTTCGGATTCATCATTTTTATGAACAGGTGATTAAACACAGGGTAGCTCTGAAATAAAAAAACCCGAGGTTAACTACTCCTCGGGTTACTAAACAAATAAACTACTAACTATATGAAGAGAATTACTAACTGTAATTCTGAAAATTCAATGCTCTTTGTGTGTTTCAATAATCATACCAACTTGTGATACGGAGACTCTACTATATAGATGCGAAAATGGCCCAAAAGTTTCATTGATGAGGTTATTTTAACCTTAATTAACGTGGGTCATTCATAACGCTAAGGAACACCTAAGTTTTTAGTGATAATTTGCGAGCCTCAAAACATCTATTATCTTTAACGAAAGAATTAGTTAAACACAACAGGTCATGCTCAAATTTGCTCTTCGGGTTTTATGGAAAAACCGCCTTTTCAGTTTTCTCAATGTATTCGGACTTACCCTTGGACTCTCGGCAGTTATTTGGTTGGTATTGTTCCTCCAGAACGAACTTACTTATGATCGGCACCATCCAAACCATGATAGTGCCTACAGGGTAAGCCATCTCTTTCAGGCGCCAGGTGTAGAGTTTAATACTGCATATTCTGCCTCAGAGCTCAACCCAATGCTTAAGGAAGAATTTCCCGAGGTTGAGAGTTATGCTAGATTTCGTCCTTTGGCAGTTCCAGAAATCGAATACAATCAACAGCGTTTTGGACAGGAACAAATGTTCTATTCGGAACAAGGCGCGTTTGACATTTTTGGAATCAACCTGCTAGTGGGAAATCCAGAAAATGCTTTGACAGAGCTTAATACTGTTATCATTTCTAAGACTGTAAATGATAAGCTCTTCGGTGACAATTTGGGTAGGGACAAGGTCGTAAAAATTGAAGGTCGTGACTTTAAAGTCACTGGGGTCTTCGAGGATCTTCCTAAGAATTCTCACTTTAAATTCGAGGTACTCCTTAGCGGAGTTGATGGCAGAGAATGGGCAACCCAAGATGGTGTATTTAATTCGGAGGCCCTGTGGAACTCAGATGTTGCTGGTTACGTGCTTTTAACCCAAGGCGTCTCAAAAGAAGACTTCATTTCCAAGTTTGGGTCCTTTAATGACAAGTATTTTATGCCTTTTGGCAATCAAATTGAAGGCTCACATAAAATTAGACTTCAAAAGTTATCTGAAATACATTATGATCCTGAACAAATAGACGATGATTTTGCCAAGGGCAATCCTACCAACCTCATCATATTCTCAACAGTTGGTATGGCCATACTCCTCTTAGCCTGCATTAATTATATTAATCTTTCCACTGCAGGTGCTGGGGCAAGGGCCAAAGAAATTGCTATCCGTAAGGTATTAGGGACAGACATTAATCAGCTCAAGGTCTCCCTATTAATCGAATCACTGATACAGGTCTACTTCGCATACTGCCTTTCAATCGCAGCCACTTGGCTTATGATTGAGCAAACGCCATTGCAGACTTGGCTAGGTGTTTCTTTTGATTTCACACTGCTTCAAAATACGGAAGTGCTGCTCGCGTCTTTTGGAGTAGCTACCCTTACAGGACTTATCTCAGGGTTATATCCCGCACTTTACCTTTCAAAAATTCATGCCGTTACGGCTTTAAAAGGCAATTGGATTGCGAATAAAAACGGTAAGATGATTCGCCAAGGGTTAGTATTATTTCAGTTCGTTATTTCTATCGGTGTCCTCTTGAGCACACTACTGATGCGTGATCAGATTGACTTTTTAAATAATAAAGACATGGGGTTTGCAAAAGATCAAATCCTTCTCATCAACACTTCTGATTCCATTTCACAAGCGCGTTCGCAGGTACTAAAAGATGCACTAGAAGCAAGCCCGAGTATTGAAAAAGTCACCTCCTCTAATTTTATTGCTGGTACTGACGTTGGCCAAATCGTTTTCAATGTAGATAAGGACGGAGAAATGATATCTCAAGAATTTAAATTCATTCATGGGGACGAAGATTATCTAGCCACATTCGAGATTCCTTTGGCCGAAGGGAGAACCTACTCTGGTGAGGAAACACGGGGCAACCAATACTTCGTGATTAACGAAAAGGCAGCAGAGATGCTCGGCTGGGATGATCCTATTGGTAAAAAACTTGGCTTCTTCCATCAGGAAAACCCAGGCCAAGTGATCGGGGTAATGCGAGACTTTAATTTCTTCTCACTGCACAACCCAATTGAACCTTTGGTCTTTGTGTATAACCCTCAACCTGGCAGAAACTTAATTGTCAAATTCAACCAAGATCAAGTATCAGAAGCACTAGATGTAATCAAATCTAACTGGGACGAAATACTTCCTAATTATCCCTTGGAGTATAATTTTCTAAACGATCAGTTGCAGGCTCAATACGAGGCTGACCGAACTCAGAATAAGTTGATTAGCTCAATGACATTCTTGTGTATCGTTATTTCTCTCATCGGACTTACGGGCCTAACTTCTTTTAACATTGGACAGCGCAGAAAAGAGATTGGTATCCGCAAAGTACTGGGTGCCATGTCTGTACAAATTGTGCTTTTTATGTACTCAGGTACTTTAAAGCTGATCGCTCTAGCGGGAGTAATTGCGACACCATTGGCTTATCTTGTAATTTCTCGTTGGTCGCAGAACTTCGAGTATCAAGCGGCTATTAATATTGGCCTTCTAGCCGTGGGCCTTTTCTCCGCATTGCTCCTTACTTTCTTATTAGTTGGTAGCCTTGTGATTAAGACAGCCAGAAAGAATCCTGTGGACTCATTACGATACGAATAGACTTAAATAGAAATGGTCCGACCGCTTAAAGCAGTCGGACCAATATCATCTATTCAAAACCATGTGATAGAGTATCCTGAACACAATTCAAGGTGATGTAAGGCTATCTCTTCTTTTTTAAAGTCATTGACTCAGCAAGTTTTACCGCTTCGGCTGCATTAATAATGCCTCCAGAAACTGATAAGTCAGAGAACTTGACATCGTCACCAGAACCTGGTGTCGGAACCCTTAGCCCACCCAAACTTCTTGAAGACCTTATCAATATATCTTTGACTTGCTCAGCCTTTAAGTCTGGAAAGTAAGAGAGCAACATGGCTGCTACGCCAGCCGTCACAGGTGACGCCATACTTGTACCTTGGGCATCTTGATAATCATTTCCCGGAGCCAAAGAATAAATGGCTACACCAGGAGCAAAAACATCTACATTCTTCTTTCCATAATTAGAAAATACGCCAACATAACTATCATCTAATCCTGAGTCTGACGCACCTACTTCAATCCAGTTAGACATATTGGCCTTCTTACCGATATAGTCATTCGGAAAATTATTAGCGGTATCAATGTTAGCAGCGCTGTTTCCTGCCGCATGAACGAGCAACACTCCTTTGGAGGCAGCATATTCAATGGCCTCATAGACATATTCTTTATGTGCAGAATAGCTCTTACCAAAACTCATATTAACCACCTGGGCACCGTTATCTACTGCGTAACGAATGGCATTGGCCACATCTTTATCGCGTTCATCGCCATCAGGAACGGCACGAAGCGCCATTATCTTCACATTGTTGGCCACACCATCAATACCGATTCCATTACCTCTTTTGGCAGCGATAATTCCAGAAACGTGCGTACCGTGAAAATTCTTAGTCCCTATGCCGATCACGTCATTATTGCCATAACCCACTTCGTCCAGTTTGTTAGGGTCATCCGCTACGATTCCTCTAGGGTCAAAATCAAGATTATAAGCCTCCGCTTGAGCACTTATCTGCTCTAAGTCTCTACCTAATAAATAAATAAGGCTATCCAGCGACAACTCTTTGTCAACGGCTTCATAAATACTTGTCAAAATAGCCTTACCCTGTGACACGACCTGATCCGATGAGTTTACCCTTTGAATTAAATCATAGGTGACGGTATCCATCATAAAGTAGGCTTGAAAAAATTGATTGAATCGATTTAGCTGTATGTCTATGTTTTGAAACATTTGTAGCTGTCCGGTTGATTCGTTGTAACCTTTCTCGAATTCGGCCTTTACTTTTTCCCAATACTCAAATGCTTTGAGTTCCGTCTTCTTAAAATCATCCTTTGATTTTCCTTCGTAAAGAGGGCTTAACCTTTTGTATTCCCTTGCCAAGGCATAAGAATCCTTGTTTACGTTCTGGCCATCTTTTCCACCGATAAAATTCCATCCGTAGACATCATCTATGTAGCCGTTGTTGTCATCGTCAATGCCGTTGTCAGGAATCTCATCTTCGTTGATCCAAACAACGTCCTTCAGGTCTTCATGAAGGATGTCAATCCCCGAATCGATCACTGCCACGACAACTGTTTTCGATTCTTTTCCTTTTAAATACTCATAAGCCTTTTCGGTGCTTACACCATTCACTTTATTTTCGACTGGGTCGAGGTTGAACCAGTTTTTTGGAGGAGCCTGAGTCTGTCCTGTTAAAGTGAACGCCAGCCCTAGCAGCACTAAAGAGAGTGTGGTTTTCATATTTCGTAAAATCATATTATTTCATTTCAAATAACCCCGTTTCTGGATGTTTAAAGCAGCCCTCGGGATTCATCACTTTTCCATTCATGGCAATAAACGTGCCTTCTGATAAAACGTTCACTGCCCCTACTGCCACGCCAATGTTAAAATCGGCATCAGATTCGGCAAAGCGTTGTGGCCTGTACGAGCCTGTGAAGACAATTGTTTTGCCATTTATGCTTCCGAGTTTCTGTGCGGTCTCTATCATAGTATCAGAGCCGTGTGTAACTATGATTTTTGAATAGTCCGAAGTAAGAATCAGTGCCGTTAATGCTTCACGATCTTGTGCTGTAATGTCCATACTGTCTTTTCTAAAAAGACTTAGAATCTCAAATTCAAAACCCGGAAAGCTTTTTTTAAGCACGCGCTCAACAGCAGGCTCGTCTATCTCAAAGGCATAGCCAGCATTAGTTTTTGGATAGTCTTTGTCTATAGTACCACCGGTTTGAATGAAGAGGATTTTCATGTGGGAAAGATAATAAGGAAAGGCTAAAGGTATTTGGCCAGCTCTGCATAAAGCTTCTCTCCTTCACTAGGCCTCGGTGCTTTATTATTGACAAGTTTACCTGCTTTATCAAAAATGAAGTACCTCGGAATGGCAATTAAAGCATCTGCTTTCATTTCAAGTAAATCAGCAATTTCACGAAACCTACGAATGGACAGTCGAGTATTAAAAGAATTCAACCTTAAGTCCTTTACCACCTTTTTCCACTTATCATGGTTTTTATCCTCATCCATTGATAAATAAATCACCTTAACGTCTTTGTCTTTTGTAAACTTTGAAAGTGGTTCCTTATAGATTGGTCGCATTTCCTCAATACAAGGTTTGCACCAAACAGCCCACATGTCGATATATAGCACATTGCCACGGAATTGCTTCAATAGTTCTGGAAATGGGAGGTCACCTTCGTAGATGATCATATCTGCCGTAATAGGCTCACTTTTAACCTTATATTCATCTTCTATTCTTAAAATGTGAGTCTTAGCTAATTGGATAAAGCCAGGAGTAGAAACGGACTTTTCGAAAAGATAATATTGTTCTATAATGTCAAAGTCTACTTTCTCCTTTGTTGACTCTTCATGGAGATCAAACGCCCAGTAGGCCTCTCGCACCTGTCGGTTTTTCAATCTTTGCTGAACATTTCTATACTTCGTTTTGAGGTCTACCGATTCTCGCGAAAAGTATTCATACAAAAAATAGAAGTAGTTTCTGCTTTTCAAGGCTTCAACGTCTTCCAGCATCGCAGGAGTCACTTTGCTTTCTATATTGAGTCCCTGCTTTTGCTTGAAATAAAGCCAAAAATACTCAGCATCTTTTGTCATAAAATCCTTGAACTCTTGAGAAAATGCTTGACTAACTTGAAGCAATTCATACTCCTTCTGTTCAAAAGACAATATTTCAGTAAGTGTAAACTGCTTATCGGAATTCAACAATCGATTTCTAGTATCATCGAAGCTAGTGAGCATCTCATTTTCATACTTACTTTCACCGTGAAAACGAGAATTGCCAAGAGGATCCTTCCAGTCGAACTTCATCCCATTCATTCCCGATGCACTCAGCCAAAGCCTCACGTATGTGGCCGTGTTAAAGTGATAAAATCCAACAACCTCGTCTTTCCTGAGGATCAGGTTTGTCTGAACCCGATCTTCTCCATCAACCTCCGTGATCACAAACCTATTTGTCTTTCCTCCAAAAGCAGTTCCGCGGTAGGGTAGTTCGATATCTATATTTCTACCATAGTAATTCTCTACCACAGCATCTAGTTGAACCTTCGTTTGAGCGAAAGATTCATTGTAAAGAAAAAAGATGGAAATGAATAAATATGTGTGCTTTAGCATGCCTTTTCTATTCGGTAGCTTAATATACACTATTAATTTATATAACTAAAAATTTAGGTGTATAACTAATAGAAAGCCTTCTTCAATGAGGCTTAAAAACTGCGTTGCTTATTTGTTATAGCATTAACTACTTCTTCCGCCTTCTATCAATATAATAACCTGCTTCAATCTGCTGACCAAAATACTTCCACTCTTGACCATCCTTAAGTAACAAGATCAAGCTTTGCTTGTCGTAATGGGGCAGTCTGTAACCAATGACCAGTGCCTTGGTCTGATCTTTATTAAAAATAGGTTTTGAGATTTTAGAGGTAAACTCAAGTTCCGAATTTGAACCACAATTGCTTGATTGTAAGTTTAAGGGCCAATATTCATTCTGATGGTTTATCAGTTCCATTTTGAAAGCTTCAAAATCACCTTCCCCAACCAATTCTTTGAGTTCAATATAAAATGGGTCATTGACTTGATCCTTATAAAATGTCAAATACGAAAAAAGTGAAATTGATCTGTTCTCTATTGACGCTGTAGCATCCATTCTAAAGCAGTCAAACTCATCCTTGATTACTTTTAGAATTTCATGGTTAGAAAGACCATCACCTTGCTTTTGAGCAAAAGTACAGGATGATATACCTAGCAGTAATATGGTTAATACAACATTATGACAGTACTTAATCATTGAATGCCTTTTCCTCCTTCATTAATCTTTAAAGTCTCATTCAGGATAGTTTAGGCCTTATATATTTCGTAAGCAAAAATAAAACTGAGCTCATAGGGGCTATCATGAGTAAGGTTACTAGAAGTATATCGGAACGAAGCTCTAGGAGTATGTCCTCATTGAGTGACCAAAATATAAGGTACAGAACTGCCAACATACCTATTTTGGTGCCCAAAGGTTTATTCGATAATCGGTTAGTGAGATAATAGCAGAGTGAATAAAAAAGCAAATAATACCACCCCAATATTCCCCCAATGAAACTCAAACTGGAAAGAAAATCTGATAAAACATCTTCTCCTGATGACCAATAATACCTTGGTTTCACCTCGACTAACCCAAAGTATTCAACTGAGAACCTAACCAAAACGTCCGATATCAGGAAGAAAGATGCTCCAAATAACACGGCAATTATTGTTTTAAGGTTATTCTTAGTCATTTTTACACCCTAATTCTTATATCCTTTTCTTACCGGCAATGAAGGCCTCAACCTCATTATGGTTGGGTGTATTCATAAGTGGTTTCCACAAAAACCTTTGAGCATCATCAACCAAAGTAACAAAACAAGGAAAGTCTTAGTCAGAGCAGCATATTCAATTCTCAAAGCCTCCTGCCCAGTAAACTTTCCATTTGAGCACGCAATTATCAGCTAAGAATTCATACACATAAATCTCATCGTATAATTTTGTGGCAAATAAATCGCCTGACTTCTCCCAATCTAATAGCATTTCCTTTATGGGTTTAAAAGACATTTTGCTAACATCTTTTTTTTCAAGTTCTAAAGGCTCAACTGTTTTGTTCACTTGATGAAGTTCTATAGTCCAAATTCTAAAAGCTTTCTCACCAGTCTTCAGATTCCAATTTGCCAAATAAGAGATTGAATCGCCTATATGGCCAGGAGGAGATTGAATTTGTTTATTCTCACTAAGGTCAAATTTGATATGTACTATACTTTTTGACTCTTGGGAAAACGCTACCGAAGAACAAAAAGCAAACATTAAAAAACAGAAAACATTTTTAATTACATTCATCGCCATAATTTGATCTTATGTAGCTCTCAATATTATTATTAATTCTTGTTTTGACTCCTTCGCTAAGATTATCAAAGGCGGTCGTTCCCTTTAAACCCTCCCACGCAAGATCATTGTAAATACCATCATCTATTCTGCCATTATCGAATTCCTTCATTATATCGGAGATTGTTTTAACGTAATGAGCAGCCATTTGTTCATGCTGAAAACCTTTACCAAAACGTCTATAGTAATCATAAATACCAGGAAAATCACCGTTTTGAAGCAACTGATTTAATGATTCAGACGATAGATGATTCTGAATACTTCCGGACTGGATGAGAGACATTAACTTACGATACATCTCAGCATGAACTGTCTCATGAGCGAAGTCTTTTGCCCTGAGCAAAGTAGGTCTAAAGTCTAAACCGGCCTGAGATGTACCTCCATTAAAGCTTATAGTAATCACGTAATCCGGGGTATCGGTATTACCAACTGGAACATATGTTCTTGCCGCTACTGAGGACTCTAAGTCATTTCTCACAGAAAACCTTAAATGTGCTACAGGAAACTCACCATCAAACTTTTGAATCATCTTTCTAAACCCTGTACTGCCTCCGTTTAACTTTTCGAATACACAGTCGGCTTTAGTATTTAAAAAGCTCGCATCTTTCAATATTTGATACTCAGGTAAAATCACCGGAATACTCCCATCATCCGAATCACAGCCTGTATCATCAATTCTTTCAGAAGTAGTGGATAAGCCATCCCCGCATCTTGTAACGTATTCATAGGTTGTTTCCATATACTTCCATGGTTCACATTCCCCAGTGCTTCGGCTGCAGGCTTGGCTATACCAGTCAGTAGCCAGAAGTTCTGTGACGCATCTATCACCTGTGGTACCGTAGTTACCTGAAACAAAGCCCCCACCTGTAGTATTATTTCCTGTAGAATGACCGGTGAAAGTTGAAGTATTCGGACAGTCATCACCTAATACGACTTCCTCACCATCATCGTCATAAACTGAGCCTCCAAGATTATTTCCTTGACCTCTCAATAAGACTTTTGTGATGGTACCTTTAAAGTTCTGAAGGGAACCTGTTTCCTGAAATTCAGGAATAAAGGCTTCGTCCAAAGTGTAGCGTAAAAGATATGGTTGTTCGGCCTCTTGGTGCTCACTTATCTTAAATACTAAGTTATAGAAGGTATACGGATCGTCATCATAGTCTTCAATACCAAAGGCATAGGTCTGTCTGCCCGTACTATCGATTAATTGCTTGATCTGATCCCAGTTTACCTTCAGCTGACTTTCACTATCGCCTTGATTCACTGAAAAAGCATTATCTCCCCTACCTAAGCCCATTTTTTGGAGCATGGTGGAAGTCACATCAGGAATATCTTCGGCAGAAACGATCCGCCTAGTTTCTTGATTAATTTGAGGTAATTCGGAATCATCTTGCTGACAGCTGGCAATTAGAAAGACCATGAAAATGGTCATAAAAAAACGTGCGTATTTCATTATTCAATTTTTTTGATAAAACAATAAAAGAACGCCAGCTACTCTTATAGGACAAGATTAGTAGATTTATTTTAATAAAAGAAGATTATCTTTAATGAACATTATAAAAGTACTGCCTAATACTTAAAGCAAGGCAAAATAGTATCTCTTCGCGTGCGCTTAACGATTTTACCAAAGGATAAGGTCAATGAGAATTCGTGGGCACCTCCTGTAACTCCTGCCAGTTGTGATACGGTGAAGTCATAACTATAACCAAAAGACAAATCTTGATTTAACTCAAGGCCAAACAGGGCAATAATCGATTCATTCTTCGCGACTTTATTAACGCTCTGTATCGGGATACCCCGATACCATGCACCGATGAGCAAGGGCTGAAAATAAAGCTGAGCGCCTACATCTAATTGTCGAAAGCCTCCTTGTGATTTATAATTGACTGCAAAGGTGGCAGACCGCTCTTGAAATTGGTAAGAAACCGTCCGCAAGCGCTGACCTTTCGAAAACATCAGTTTGTAGCCGGCATGTAGAGAATACTTACGGTCTAGCCTACTTTCTTGATCTAAAAAAGACTGATTGGGTTCATTGATGTGGTGAATAGAAAAGCCTATCCACGTATCGCTTGAGTAGAGCAGCGTTCCTGCCGAAGCACTTAAGAAATCCACTCGTGCCCCTCGGTCAAAAGCCTCTCCACTCGGACCGATTACCTGCCCGTTGTCAATATCGATTTGGTTACCAAAGACCAATTCTTCGAAATTGAGGTTCTTATTGAAATAGGACATCTGCATACCGGTGCGCATGATCAGTGCATCTGAAATTCTCAGTTTGTACGAATAGAGCAAACCAACTTCGGTTGACTTAAAGTCTAGGAAACCTTCTTTATGCTCCGTAATGATCATTCCCACACCACTTTCAGCAGCCTTTGAAAAGTAATCGATATAGGCAGAAATGGTAGTGAAAGAATGTGTTAATGATGGCCATTGGTTTCTATAGTTCACCCCAACTCTAGCACGATCTGTAGAGCCAGTGAGTGCAGGATTAAGGTATAATGGTGCTGCATAGAATTGTGAAAACTGAGGATCCTGAGCTTGAAGCTCTTCACTTTGGCTAAGGCATACCAACACAATTAACAGGGATAGAAGTTTCTTCATAGACTATTTCATTAGGGCGAAGATGGCTTCGCGTTCGACTTTCAGACCATTGAAACTGACCCCGATGAGCTTGAAAACATAGTTGCCATTTTCAGCGCGTTTTCCTTTGACCGTACCGTCCCAGCCCTTGGTTTCCACATCGTCCGTGCTGAAAATCACTTCCCCCCAAGTGTTATAGATGATGAGGCGAACCTTGGTGAGGCCAAGCATTCTTGGTCTGAAAAAATCGTTATTACCATCTCCATTGGGTGTGAAAGCCGTTGGCACCATAATGCGATAGCCTTCCGTGATCTCAAGTGTCGTTGTTTTCACTGTTTGGCAACCGGTTCGATCGGTGACCGTGAGGATGACCTCATAGGTTCCTGGGGAATCATAGGTATGAATTGGGTCTATTTCATCCGAATCGAATCCATCTCCAAAAGTCCACTTCCAGTCGACCACTTCACCAACCGACTGGTCAAAGAAACTGACCGGGTCATTCGAGGCTAAATCTCCCGTCAAATCGATCGATTCGGCATTGTATTCAAAGTCAGCTGTGCCTAATTCAGGAATATCTATGTCAATCGCCCTGTTTTGGAAACAGCCCCTCTCATCCAAAACTTCAATAGAGAGCCTTCCCGGGTCTACCACGAGCAACTCGTCACTAACACTTCCTTCTCTTGACCATCGATATCGGTAGTTTCCAACGCCACCTTTTACATTGGCTTTGACCACCACACCAGCTACTCGATTTTCGCAATCAATATAGGGCTCGGTACTGAAGCCTACTTGCAATGGTTCGGGCTGCAGTACTGTGTAAGTACCCTGTACCGTACAGCCATATCTATCCGTGACTTCCACCACATAAGTACCTGGCAACACATCAACGATTGACGATGCAGTGTCGCCATTGGTCCATCTATATTGATAGGGTTCGGCACCGCCCGAAACAATAACATTGACTAATCCGCTTCTTGGATCATTACACTTAGTGGCGTCTTCTATATAGGCATCTAGGGTCAGCGGTAGTGGGTCAAAAATATTGAAGGAGTTCTGAATCGTACAGCCATTTTTGTCGGTAACCAAAACATTATAGACCCCTGGGCTTAAATTGGTAAGTGTTTCCGTGTTTGCACCAGTGCTCCAACGTATGGCAATCGGCTCTATCCCTCCTTCAATGTTTAATGAAATGGATGCATCATTTGCTCCAAGACAACTGATAGGAGATACCTGTGGGCTAATGCGATAAAGTTCAGGTTCGGCCAGCGTATAAGACCCTTCCACTTGACAACCATTGGCATCTGTGACGAGGACGTCATAGGTACCTGAGCTTATTCCAATTAGATTTTTAGTCGTAGCACCCGTATTCCATTGATAGGTATAGGGGCCTGTGCCTCCTTTGATATTGAGGTCAATGGAACCATTACGATCATCGTAGCATTGACTCTCGTTCACTACAGCGTCTTCCAATGTAAGTGTTTCAGGTTCAGAAACCGCGAAAATTCTTTCCACTACACAGTCGTTGGCATCTTTAACACGTACCGTATAATCACCGGCACTCAAGCCTGTTATTGATGTGCCTCTTGCCCCAGTACTCCACAAATATTCATATGGGGCTGTTCCCCCAGTTACATCTATGTTGATGTTTCCGTCACTTTCTCCATTACAGGATAAGTTTAATTTTCCCGTAGTACCAATGGCAATGGGCGCATCCGGTTGGCTGATGGTCACAGACTGTTGCACAAGACAGCCATTGGCATCCGTAACAGCAACGGAGTAAGTTCCAGCACCCAAACCACTGATTTGACTTGTCCTTTCTCCGTTACTCCATAAATAGGTATAGGGGGCTACACCTCCTTGTGGCAGGGCTCTGATCATACCCGATTGATCTCCAAAACATAATAAATCCTCATAATCTGCTAGCGCAACTGTGAGGACCTCGGCAGGCTCTGAAATTATAATAGAGGCAGTGGTCGCACACCCGCCTGCGTCTGAAACTAACACTTCATAAACACCGGCATTCAAATCGACTAGTTGATCCGTTGTTTGACCTGTGTTCCAGATATAAGTGTATGAACCACTACCTCCCCTAACATCTAATTGAATGAACCCAGAAGAAGATCCTTTGCACAATACATCTTGTTTTTGGATGTCTACGGTAAGGTCTCTGGAGTCTCCTACCGCTACCGATCTTGTGATGCTACAATTGTTTGCATCTACCAAAGTCAGGTTGTAGGTTCCTCCACTAATATTAATAAGGTCTTTACTTGTACTGCCGTTTGACCAAACGTATGAGTATGGGCCATTTCCGCCTGTGGCTGTAACAATTACTGAACCATCTGAGTCCCCAAAACACGAGGTACTCGTTGCATCGAAGTCAATATTCAAGGCATCCGGTTCGCCAACGGTGTAGGTTTCGGTAAAAACACATCCTCCACCATCAGTGATTGTGACGGCATAGGTGCCTGCAAATACATTTACCAAATCTCTTTGGTTTGAACCGTTGCTCCAGGCGTAATTAAATGGTGCGGTGCCACCAGTTACCGCTAATTCTACCTTGCCATTCGGCTGGCCATTACACAGACTATTCGTGATAGAAGCTACGGCATTAAGAGGCGCGGTTGGCGCTCCGATCGTAATATTTGTAACCAATTGACAACCGCGTGCATCCGTTACAGTTAAGGCATAATTTCCTCCTGAAAGGGCTGAAATATCCTCCGTTGTAGCGCCATTATCCCAACTGTAAGTATAGGGTAATGTACCTCCACTGACGGTAACATCAATGCTACCATCATCAGCTCCGAAACACGTAACATTCTCTGCCAAGAAGTTGGTTGAAAGAGGGAGAGGTTCATTAATCGTATAGTTGGCGGAGTAACTGCAACCGCCTACATCCGTAACCAAAACAGCATAGGTGCCGGGAGCGAGCGCATTTAAGTCTTCAGAGGTGGTTCCATTACTCCACGCAAAAGTAAATGGCCCCGTACCTCCGGCTACTGTTAAATCAATACGCCCATCTCCAGCACCATTACAACTAATGGAAGTAACATCTGCCGACAAACTGATGGCTGATGGGCCGGTAACGGTATAGTCTTGTTGAATTGAGCAACCCTTGTTATCAGTAATAGTGACTTGATAAGTACCTTGGGATAGACCAAAAATATCTTTGGAAGAGGACCCCTGATTCCACACATAAGTGTAGGGTGCGGAACCTCCAGAAACGTTAAGTACAACAGCACCCTGACTATCTCCAAAACACGTTTCATTTGTAATTGTAGCACTGGCCGAAAGCGGAGCAGTCGGTTCTGCCACCACCATGGTTTCTGATGACTGACAACCGTTGTTGTCCGTCACAGTTAGCGTATATGATCCACCCGAAATACCCGATAGGTCTTTAGCGGTTTCGCCAGAACTCCATGCATATGTGTAGGGTTGAGTTCCACCAATAACGCTTACGGAAATACTTCCATTGGCATCTCCAAAGCAGTTGACATCATTTACGGCATAGCCGATTGTAATCGCTGTAGGTTCGGTGATAACATAATTTCTAAAGGCAGAGCAGCCGTTGGCATCTGTAATTGTAACGCTATAGCTAGCCGGAGCTAAGGCCGACCGATCTTCGGTCGTTGTACCATCTGACCATGCATAAGTGTAAGGCCCAACCCCTCCATTTACTTGTAAATCGATGGAACCATCATCCGCGCCATTGCAAGTAGCATCATTGGTAATTGCCATGGCTGTTATCGCAGAAGGGCCACTAATGGTAAAATTCCCTTGAACCACGCAACCGTTATTATCTGTCACGGTGACTTGATAATTTCCTCTTCCGAGACCAGAAACGTCTTTGCTTGTGGACCCTTGATTCCACGCATAAGTGTAGGGTGCCGAACCCCCCGAAACCGTCAATTGAACAGCGCCTTGACTATCACCAAAGCAATTCTCGTCTGCTATTACGCCAGTCACTGCCAAGGCAGCAGTTGGCTCATTAACAGTATAAGTGTTGATGGACTGGCAACCATTCGCATCTGTAACAGTCAATGTGTAATTACCTCCTGCAAGGCTCGTGAGATCTTGCGTGGTTTGACCACTAGACCAACTGTAGGTGTAGGGGGCTATCCCTCCAGAAACAGAAATGTCAATACTACCATCTCCATCGCCAAAGCATTGGGCATTCACGATATTATCTACCACTGTGATCGCCAAAGGCTGTGTGATTGTATAGATTTTATTGGTAGCACATCCATTGGCATCGGTAATTGTGACGCCATAATTAGCCGGAGCCAAGGCCGACCGGTCTTCGGTGGTTATACCATCTGACCACAAATAAGTGTAAGGCCCAACTCCTCCTGTGGCTTGTAAATCTATAGCACCATCATTTAGACCGTTGCATGTGACATCATTGACCACAGCAATGGCATCTACAGCTGCTGGTCCTGCGATGGTAAAACTCTCTTGTACCACACAACCATTATTATCCGTGACTGTCACTTGATAACTTCCTCTGCCCAAACCCACCACGTCTTTACTCGTTGCGCCTTGGTTCCATGCATAAGTGTAGGGAGCTGACCCGCCAGTTACAGTCAGCTGAACGGCTCCTTGATTATCTCCAAAACAGTTTTCATTAGACACAACTCCAGTCACTGCCAAGGCAGCAGTTGGCTCATTGACGGTGTAGGTATTGACGATTTGACATCCATTGGCATCAGTAACAGTCAATGTATAGTTACCTCCCGTAAGATTGAAGAGGTCTTGGGTTGTTTGACCTCCAGACCAACTATAGGTATAAGGTGCAATACCTCCAGAGACTGAAATGTCTATGCTACCATCACCATCACCAAAACAGGCTACGTCTATTACGTTGTCAACCGCGGTAAGTGCCAATGGCTGTGTAATTGTAAAAGATCGGTTGACCGAACAACCCCGCGCATCTGCAATAGTGACGTTATAATTACCTGCCACAATATTTGTTAGGTCTTCGGTATTCGCACCGTTCGACCAGGTAAAAGTGTAGGGACCAGTGCCTCCCGAAACTGTTAAGTCGATGCCTCCCGTATTGTCACCATTACACAAAACATTCACCTGCGCACCACTAGAGACAAGGGCAGGCGGCATAGCGATTACATAGTTTTCTACTATACTACAGCCATTCGCATCAGTGATGGTGATTTGATAACTTCCATCGGAAAGGCCAAAGATGTCTTTGCTAGTAGAACCGGTATTCCAGCTATAAGTATAAGGTGCAGTACCACCAGCTGGTGTCAGTTGAATACTGCCGTCACTTCCGCCAAAACAACTAATATCCGTAACCGTTGAAGCAGTACTTAAAGGCGCTACAGGCTGAGTAATTGTAATGGTTTCTGATAGAGAACACCCGTTTACATCCGTGACAGTAACCGTATAATCTGCCGCTGTTAACCCTGAAATGTCTTCAGTGGTGCTTGTATTAGACCATGCAAAACTATAAGGAGCACTACCTCCGCTAACCGTGATATCGATGGCGCCATCCGCCAAGCCGAAACATGATACATTATTCACCGCATAGCCAAGGCTTAGGGCGGCAGGTTCTTGAATGTTAAAAGTTTGATTGGTTGAACAACCTCTAGCATCCGTGATATTGACGGTATAGTTTCCCGGCATGAGGCCAGACACATCCTCGGTAGCAGCTCCATTAGACCAAGCAAAAACATAGGGGCCTTCTCCTCCAGAAATAGTGATATCGACCGCTCCATTGTCTGCACCAAAGCAAGACACGTCCGTTTTCGTCCCAGACAAGTTCAAGACTGGTGGGTCTGTAATCACATAACTATCATTGATGGTACAGCTATTGTTATCAGTAATGACTACGGAATAAGTACCTGCTGGCAGACTGCTTAAATCTTCGCTAGTGCTGCCATTCGACCAATTATAGGTATAAGGTGCGGAACCTCCCGTCACTGTCAGGTTGATGATACCATCGGCAGCACCGTTACACGTAATTTGTTGGACAGCCTCGGTTTTGGATAGCGCACTGGCAGGCTGGGTAATGGTGAAGCTATCATTGATGGTACAACCATTCGCATCTGTGACAGTGACTGAGTAATTGCCAGCAGCAATGTTTGTAAGGTCTTCCGTCAATGCCCCATTTGACCATGAAAATGAGTACGGGGCTGTGCCTCCTAAGATGGTTAGGTTAATAGTCCCCGTACTCTCACCAAAACAACTAACGTTTTGTACTACATCAGTGGACGTCAGTTGGGCCGGTTCAATAATTGTAATACTTACCACGTCCATACACCCATTGGCGTCTGTTACGGTTACCGTGTAACTACCCGGACTCAAGCTATTTCTGCTGTTGGAAGTAATTGAACCATCGTCTGCCCAGCTATAGCTATAAGGTGCAGTACCTCCGGATACGTTGATGGTGATTGTTCCATCATTAGCAGCATTACAGGTAATATCAGTCTTTGCTGGGCTAGCAGCCAGTGGTGCAGGTTCGGCTATGGTAAAACCGATTGATTTGATACAACCATTAGCATCCGTAACCGCCACAGCGTAGTTACCTGGTGCCAGACCAGTGACGTCTTGCGTAGTGGCGCCAGTATTCCATGCATAACTATAGGGTCCAGCACCTCCCGTAACTGTCAGGTCAATGGAACCATTATTCGATCCATTACACGTTGCGTTGGTTTCAACTCCTGATAAGTTCAGCACCAAAGCTGGTTCATTGATGGTCACGTTTAAAACAACCGAGCAGTTTGACGCATCTCTTACCGTAACACTATAGTTTCCCGCAGCCACATTGGTCAAATCTTCACTAGTTGAACCATTGGACCACAAATAACTATAGGGCGCTGTACCTCCCGAAGGGGTAATATCGATGGCTCCCGTGGTTGCTCCTTTACATAGAATATCTGTTTTCGTAAATGCAACCCCAATTGGAGCAGGGTCCACTATTGTATAGTTTTCAACGATG
This sequence comes from uncultured Roseivirgaceae bacterium, assembly GCA_964352205.1. GTDB lineage: Bacteria > Bacteroidota > Bacteroidia > Cytophagales > Cyclobacteriaceae > Roseivirga. The sequence continues at coordinate 874,262 of CAYGQO010000001.1, read as the reverse complement.
CTACAGCCTGCTGCATCCGTAATAGTTACGGAATAGCCTCCTGCCGCTAGGCCAGTGATGTTGTTGGTGGAAGCACCCGTATTCCATGCGTAATTATAAGGGCCAGTTCCGCCACTTACTGATAGAAAAACACTACCGTCAGCTGATCCATTACAGGATATATCATTCACCGTTGCATTGCCAACAAGGACAGCAGGCTCACCTAAAACTATGCTTTCAACCACGGAACATCCACCGGCATCAGATATTGTTACAGTATAAGTACCAGCTATTAAACCTGTAATGGTTGGGCCAGAATCTCCCGTATTCCAATTGTAAGTATAGGGGCCCGTTCCGTTAGATGCGGAGACGGTGATGGAACCATCTGCACCGGCATTACAAGTCGGTAGCGTCAATACTGGCGCCACTGCAATTCTAGCCGGATCGCTCAGCGTGAATGACTCATTATAGGTACAGCCTACGGCATCCGTTACGACCACGGAATGGATTCCTGCATTCAAACCCGTTGCGGTAGCCGTATTATCTCCATTTGACCACAGGTAAGTATAGGGCGCTGTGCCACCCTGCATGTTAATGGTGATGGAACCATCGCTGTTCCCAAAACAGGCAGGATCATTCTGAGCATCCGATAGTTTTGAAAGCGCCATGGCGGGTTGCGCAATGGTCATTCCAACAGCAGTGGCTACACAACCATTGGCATCCGTCACTGTTAAAGAATATGTACCTGCCACGCGGTTATTTAGGTTTCTTCCAGTGTTACCTGTAGACCAAGCATAAGTGTATGGACCTGTTCCCCCTGTGACATTGCTTCGAATTCTTCCCGTATTATCCCCAAAACAGTTTACATCCCTGATGTCAGGATTGATGGTCAATACGGCTGGTTCGGTTACCGTAAAAGTTTCTACATCTGTACAGCCAGAATTATCGGTAATGGTGACTGTATAATTACCGGCCGCAAGCCCTGCGATGTCTTGACTCGTTGCCCCATTCGACCAAGAATAGGTATAAGGAGCTACACCCCCGGCTACAGAAAGATCGATTGAACCATTGGCATCTCCATTACAAAGGGCATTGGAAATAGAAGCTGTTGGTACAATTTCAGGAGGGGAGTCAATCGTCAAGGTTGGCGTGCTAATGGTACAGCCAGTCCCACCTCTATCTATGATGTCTAACCTATAATCACCAGCCGCAAGACCCACGATTGTAGCAGCAGTACCGATAACAGCATTATCTGAAAGCCTAATCCATTGGTAAGTATAAGCTCCCCACCCACCTGTACCGGTCGCACTAATTGAACCATCGGCAGAGTTGAAGCAAGTGGCATCGGTAGAAGAACCGATAGTATAGCCTAAAAAGTTAGCCGGTTGCGTAACGGTGAAGGTAATGTCTCCAGTACACCCATCTTGATCGGCAGTTCTAAGGGTATAGTTTCCAATACCTAATCCGGTGATAGTAATCACGTTATTGGGAAAAGCTATTGCACCTGTACCAATAGAGGTCATGCCACCATCAAATAACTCCCAATCATAACCTGGGTTACCATTCCCCATGGTCACTACAATCTGAGCATCAGAGTCTCCTCTACAGGTTACGTCATTTACTACAACTGAGCCCACTAAATCTGGTGGGTTGGTAACCGTATAAGTGGCTGGGCCTGTAGAATCTCCATTGCCGTCAGTCACTTCTACAGAATAATCTCCCGCAGTCAAACCACTCGCAATAAAAGACGTATATGGCAAAACGTTTCCCATATTATCACGCCATGTATAGCTGTATGGAAGTACGCCAGAAGTAACACTAATTGTAATAGATCCTACACAACTGTTTATGCTAACAGAGGAAATGACAGGCCCTGCCTGCTCTTCGCTTTCGGAAGCAAAGCCCTCTTTTACCGCACATGAAAAGAGTATAAACAATAGAATTATTCTAAGGCAATACCTTTTGTTAGTTGTGACTAGCATTTTTGTGGTTGTTTAGCTTAGGTGAATAATTTCATTACCACACCCTGAATATGAGGCGTTTAAAGCTAACAATCAACCGAGACACTAAAATCACAGCCCTTTGAATTATGCAATATTAAGGCTACATGCAGCGCATTAATATTTGTGTTTTTCTAATATTTGCTTTCGGCCTTCGAAAATGAAAATGTGAAAAACAGTTCCGTGTATTTTAAGCGAATTGAAGAAATCGAGGAGCTACTTAGATTCTTTCGAGCAATGAATGAAAAACTTTTTTGAAACTTTTTTTGCTGTTAATTCTTGTTAAATGAGACCCTTACATTGTGACTTCATTTCGGTATCCATCATATTTGCGGTTTATTGATCATAACAATACCTTTGGCGCTCGTGTAAGTATTATGCCTAGCATATTATCTATTTCATTATTTTAGCGCGCTTTAAGAATCGAAAACCATGGAAGAGGCTATATCAAACGACTTAAAAAAAGAACATCAGGAAAAAATCAACCGCGTTGCTTCTGAAGTAAGCAAAATTGTTGTTGGTCAAGAGTATATGGTAAACCGACTATTGATCGGTTTATTTACGAATGGCCACATACTATTAGAGGGTGTTCCTGGTATAGCAAAAACTTTAACAGTGAACACACTTGCTGAAGTGCTCCACCTTGATTTTCAAAGAATACAATTTACGCCTGACCTTTTGCCTGCTGACCTAGTGGGTACCATGATTTACAACCAGAAGAAAGCTGAATTCGAAGTGAAGAAAGGTCCAATCTTCGGAAACGTAATATTGGCGGATGAGGTCAACAGAGCGCCTGCCAAAGTGCAGTCGGCATTGCTAGAGGCCATGCAGGAAAAGACAGTGACCATTGGGGAAACAAGTTATAAGCTAGATAGACCTTTCATTGTGCTTGCTACGCAAAACCCAATTGACCAAGAAGGAACTTACAGTCTACCAGAAGCACAGATTGACAGGTTTATGCTGAAGGTGAAAGTAGACTACCCTACCAAAGAAGACGAACTTGAAGTAATGAGAAGGATGGCGAACATGAAGTTCCATCCTGAAATTGAAACCCTCTTGACAAAAGAAGACATTTTCGCAATTCGCGATGAAGTGAATGCTGTAAGCATCTCCGAATCATTAGAGAAATACATCATTGAGCTCGTTTTCGCTACACGTAAACCGAAAGATTACGGACTCGAAGAAGAGGCATACTACATGCAGTTTGGTGCTTCGCCAAGGGCATCTATTAACTTAAACCTTGCCGCAAAAGCCATCGCCTTCTTTAATCAGCGCGATTACGTTTTACCAGAGGACATCAAAGAGATTGCCTCAGATGTTTTGAATCACAGGATCATTCTAAATTACGAAGCTGAAGCAGACGGTATTACCACCGAACAGATCGTTGAGAAGCTCCTAAAGAAGATTCCTATCAACCACTAGACATTCGCTTAACATTGCGTTAACCTTGCTAACATTTTGTTAAACGGAATGACAACTATTCTTAACAAAGGCGTAAACGCTTTCTGAATCTAATCATGTTGCTTTGGGGCATAATTTAAACCCTAATCAAAAACATGAAAAATTCTGTAAAACAACTGTTCAGCCTATTTTTAGCGGCAGCCATGTTGTTCGCTGTCACGGCTTGCGGAGACGATGATCCGACTCCAACTCCAACTCCAGACCCAGATCCAGTCGATACTTTTACCATCACCTCAATTGACGAGACTCGTGAAGTAGGTGGCCAGGAAGTAGAGTTCAAGCAAACACAAATCTCTGGTATCATTAATAGAGACTATACTTTCACGAACGATGTAGCCTGGATACTTAATGGCCGAGTAATCGTAGCAGCTGGTTCTACCTTAACAATCGAGCCTGGAACTATTATAAAAGGCTTAGGTGAGCAAGGAGCTCTAGCCTCAGTGCTCGTAGTAGCCAGAGATGCTGAAATTCAGGCAAATGGTACAGCCGCTAGCCCGATCGTATTTACTTCTTTCCTTGACGACATTAACGTTGGTGAGTTTGCTTCTACACTTGAAGTGGATGGAACTAACGGCCCTGCTGACTTAGGCCTTTGGGGTGGTGTATTGATCTTAGGAAATGCTCCAATCTTTGCAGATGCTGAAGAGGTTCAAATAGAAGGAATTCCTTCTTCTGTATCTGAAGGTTTATATGGTGGTACTGACGCTACTGACAATTCTGGTTCTTTCACTTATGTATCAATCCGCTTCACAGGACAGCAATTAGGCCCTGGTAACGAGCTTCAAGGCTTGACATTAGGTGGTGTTGGTTCTGGAACAATAATTAACCATGTTGAATCTATTAACTCTGCTGATGATGGTGTTGAAATCTTCGGTGGAACCGTTAATATTTCAAACTTCATTGTGGTGAATCCTGATGACGATGGCTTCGATACTGACCAAGGTTGGTCTGGAACAGCTACCAACATTGTTTACATTGGTGGTACTGGTACAGCAAACGGAATTGGTTCCGATCACGGATTTGAATTAGATGGTCCTGAAGGTGATACTGGTGGAACTGCTCAAATTGGTAAATTCAGAAACGCATCCCTATGGGGTAGAAGCGCTACCGACTTTGCTGACCTTAGAGACGGTGCTACTTATGACATCCAAGACTCTTACTTCTTCGGCTTCTCAGCTGGTGTTGACTTTGAATTAGATGCTGACGGTTCTGTTGACCCTAATGATCCAGACAGCAACCTTTCTGATAACCCAGTAATATCTGATAACTACGCAGGTGGTACAGTGATCTTAACTGGTAATGAATTTAATCAAAACGATAATGATGGTGGAGCTACATTCACAATCAATAGCATTTTGAATGATAAACTGGATGGTAGTTTAACGACTCCAGACAAAACAGCTCAAGTAACAACTAATGAAACTGTTACATTTCCTGGAGCAAATAGCGTAGTAACAACTCGTACAAAAGGTGCCGATGTGTCTGTCCTTTCATGGTCTTACACTGCCGCATTGAACTTGTTAGTCGCTGGTTTCAACTAGGAGTAACCTAAAAAACCAAACATACTTTGCTCGTGAGCCTACGCTCACGGGCAATTTTATTTAGAACGACATACTAACACTAATTAATAATGAAAAACCTAAAATTTGTCTTACTAGTATCTCTGCTTTGCGTGGTACAGATCACTTTTGCCCAAAAAGGGAAGATTCGAGGGACAGCTTATGAGCGTTCTAATGGAGAACCAATGTTCAGCGTGCAAATCTTTGTACCTGAAGTACAGTCTGGGTCAGTTACTGACTTTGATGGTAAATTCGAAATCGAACTTACCCCTGGTACTTATACCTTGCAGGCTAAGTTTATCGGTTTTACAACCGTTAACATCAGCGAAGTAATCGTTAAAGCTGGAGAGGTGACAGTAATCGATGCCATCTGGATGGAGCCATCTGTTTCCGAACTAGACGAAATAGTAGTAACGGCAGAAGCGATCAAAACAACAGACATTGCATTGCTTCAGGCCAAAAGAAAATCAACAAATTTAATAGATGGTATTTCATCTCAACAGATCAAAAGATCTGGCGACAGCGATGTAGCTGGAGCAATCAAAAGGGTGCCTGGTGTATCTATCCAAGGAGGCCAATACGTATTTGTGAGAGGACTAGGTGATCGGTATACGAAAACTACCCTAAACAATGTAGAAGTTCCTGGCCTAGACCCAGACCGAAATGCAATCCAGATTGACATTTTTCCTACATCATTGATCGACAACATCATTGTCTATAAAAACTTTACCCCAGATCTAAGCGCAGACTTTGTTGGAGGTACAGTAGACATTCAGACCAAAGATTTTCCTGACGAAAAAACCATGAGTCTTTCTCTTGGTATGGAATACAACACAAGCATGCACTTCCGCAATGACTTTTTAACTTACAATGGTGGAGGCACAGACTTTTTAGGATTTGATGATGGAACAAGAGACCTTCCTTTCGATGGAAGAACTGGCGCCATCCCATCGCCAATTAGACAACAGCAAAGCTTAAATGATATTACTTCTTCGTTTGACTCCAACATGGCTGCCACTACCGGTTCTAACTTAGCTAATATAAGTTTAGGGTTTTCTATGGGCGACCAAAAGAGCTTTGGCGATAAGACATTAGGTTATATAGCAGCAATCAATTACAACAATACCTCAACGTTCTACGAAGAAGCCATTGATGCAGCTTACGTAAAGCCAAGTCAAAACAACGAATTTGAATTAACACCTGACACACGATTTATAGGACCATTGGGAATTCGTGATGCACAACTAAGCGGCCTAGCAGGAATCTCATTGAAATCTGATAAGAGTAAGTTTAGGCTTCAAGCCATGCACGTACAAAACGGTACCGAACGTGCTGCATTGAGAACCCGTATTAGATCTAATAATAACTCCAACACCTCGTTGGTAGACAACCTAGAATACACCGAACGCTTTCTGACAAATTTCCTAATTGCAGGCGAGCACTATTTCAACGGTGATGAGTCTAGACTGGAGTGGAAAGTTTCACCAACGTTTGCGACTATTAATGACAAAGACGTAAGGATTACGCCTTTTACCCTCGATAATGGAGGGCCTTCTATCAATGCGCAAGAAGGTGGAGAACCCAACCGAATCTGGAGATTCTTAACCGAGCAAAACTATGTAGCCAAGGTTGACTACACCAAGAATATTTCTTTCAATGGAAGACCTTCAAAATTTAAAGCAGGAGCAAGTAATATCTTCAAATCTAGAGATTATGAAATTCAAAACTTCGTAACTCAGATTCGTGGTAGCCAAGATGCGTTAAACCTAAATGGTGATGCAGACAGATTGTTCGCACCAGAAAATCTTTGGACAGTAGAAAGACGAACAGGTACTTACATTCAAAACGGTTTTAACCTTTCGAATGCTTATGAAGGCACAATGAACACAATAGGCGGTTATGTGATGGGTGAGCTTGGGCTTTCCGAAAAACTGAAGACTATCGTTGGTGTAAGAGTTGAGCAGTTTGACCAATGGTACACAGGTGTAAATCAAGCAGGCGCTAACCCGAATGATCCAAGTGGTATTTCATTTGACAACGAAAAGATCACTAGCTCACTAGACTTCTTCCCTTCCGTCAACTTCATCTACCAAGTAGTTGAAAACTCAAACTTAAGAGCTTCATACTCTAAGACTATTGCAAGACCTTCATTTAAAGAAAAGTCATTTGCTGAAATTCAAGATGTGCTTACAGGAAGAACTTTCATAGGTAACATTGACTTGGTAGAAACCAACATCGACAACTTTGACCTGAGGTACGAATACTTCTTCGGAAGAGGTGAAACTATATCAATCGGTGGTTTTTACAAAACTTTCCAAAACCCTATCGAACTCGTTCGTTTCTCACAAGCACCGAATGATTTACAACCAAGAAACGTAGGAGATGCTACAATTACTGGATTAGAAATAGAAGTACGTAAAAACCTCAGCTTTCTGGCAACTTCTTTAGAAAACTTGTCATTCATCTCTAATGTCACCTTAACAGAAGCAACTGTAGAAATAGATGCTACAGAAGCTCAAGGACGACAAAACGGATTGAGAAACGGTGAGTCTTTCAGCGACAAAAGAGACTTTGTAGGCCAGCCGCCATTCATCGTTAATGCTGGTTTGAACTATACTGATTTTGAAAACTTCTGGGAAGCTAGTGTCAGTTATAACGTTCAAGGCAGAACACTTGCTGTGGTTGGTATCAACAGAACGCCTGACACTTATGATGTTCCTTTCAATAGTTTGAACATGAACATCCAAAAAGGCTTTGGCATTGACGGACAGCACGTAGTTGGACTAAGAATCAATAACCTCTTGGGTGACTTGAGAGAAAGAGAATTCGAATCTTTTGGTAGTGCCAATGCAATAGAAACAAGAAGAGATCCTGGAACTTCATTCAGGTTAAAATACAGCTACAACTTTTTGAGGTAGTGTAATTGAAATAATGTCTAAGCCCCTTCAGCGATGTTGGGGCTTTTATTATGGCTGAAAGCCTATATTCGTATAACATATTTGTACTAAATCTGCTTTTAACTATATGTGTCAAAAGATACTAATAACAGGAGGTACTGGACTTGTGGGTTCGGTGCTTATCCCAATGCTCAAAGCCAAGGGCCATCAAATTGTAGTGCTCAGCCGTTCTAAAAAACAGCATCCAGATTATGAGGTCTTTGAATGGGACTACAAACGTGAGTACATCGAAGCAGGAGCTTTTGAAGGCGTTGACACCATTATGCACTTGGCTGGTGCTGGCGTTGCAGATGCCAAGTGGACAACCGAACGCAAAGACGAAATCTATAACAGCAGAACTAAAACATCTCTGCTCCTCTTCAATGCCCTTCAAAAAATCGAGCATCAAGTAAAGACCTTTGTAGCCGCATCAGCCATTGGCCTCTATGGAGATGACACGGGCAATCAAATGCTTAAGGAAACAGCTCCTGTGGGGCATGGCTTCTTGGCGCATGTTACTGATGCTTGGGAGACCTCAACCAATAAATTCACAAGCCTTGGTGTCAGGCTAGTGAAGCTTAGAATTGGTGTTGTTCTAAGCAAAGATGGTGGTGCATTAGTGGAGTTACTTAAACCACCGGTGGCAGCTCCTTTGGGCAAAGGCCAGCAATATATGAGCTGGATTCATATTGTAGACTTGGCTCAGATGTTCATTGATTCCATGGAAAATGAAAACTTCGAAGGGGCCTATAATGCCGTAGCACCTAAACCAGAAACCAACAGAGACTTTACTAAAAAGGCAGCCAAAGCCTTTGGGAAAGTGTTTCTACCGATACCCGTGCCAGCCTTAGTCCTTAAACTCATGTTAGGAGAAATGGCTTCCATAGTGCTTGGTGGCAGCAAAATCAGCAGTAACAAAATCGAAAGGGCTGGATTCAAGTTTAGGTTTCCTAAATTAGAACAAGCCGTGGAAGATCTTAGCAGTAAATAAATCGACCGGCTTATTAATCAACTTTTACTGCCAACCAACGTAAATGGTTAGCCGATCTGACTAAACTCAGATAATTGGCGTTAATACTGAGCACAAAAGAATACAATATGACAAACGAAGATAAAATCAAACAAGCTTTTAAAGACCGTGATTGGAATGAGATCAAGACCCATGATTCATGGGTGATTTTCAAAGTAATGGCCGAAATGGTCGAAGGTTTTGAAAAGCTTGCTAAAATAGGCCCCTGTGTTTCCATATTTGGTTCCGCACGGACCAAACCCGACAATGAGTATTACCAAATGGCAGAAGATATTGCCGCTAAGCTAGTGCGTCATGGCTATGGCGTAGTAACGGGTGGCGGACCCGGTATTATGGAAGCGGGTAACAAAGGTGCACAAAGCGAAAACGGAAAATCCGTTGGTTTAAACATTGAGCTACCACATGAGCAAGGAAACAACATTTACATTGATCCTGATAAGCTCATCTCTTTCGATTACTTCTTTGTTAGAAAAGTAATGTTCGTCAAGTACTCACAAGGCTTCATTGTAATGCCCGGAGGCTTCGGCACGCTAGACGAGCTTTTCGAAGCCATCACCCTAATCCAAACCAATAAAATCGGTCGTTTCCCAATTGTTTTAGTGGGTACAGAGTTCTGGGGAGGCCTATTAGACTGGGTAAGAGGCACAATGCTTTCCTTTGGTAACATCAGCCCGAAAGACCTAGACCTAATTAACCTAGTAGATACGCCAACCGATGCCGTACGGGTAATTGACGAGTTCTATTCCAAATATTTACTATCACCAAACTTCTAATGATCAAGCATATTCTTTTTGATTGTGATGGGGTGCTAATCGATACTGAGATTGTGGCGGCCGAAGTCGTCACTCATTGGCTCAATAGTGAAGCTGTCGACATTGATATCGAAACATTCATTCGCGAGTATACGGGCAAGACATTCACAGACATCATTAATATTTTGAAGGACAATGGAAGTCTACAACCTGAGCTAGACCTTACGACCGTAGTGCCCAAATTAGATGGCATGATACGAGATAATCAACGGCCAATTGATGGGGTCTGGGACATGCTGAACTCATTATCTATAGACAGGTCGGTGGTTTCTAATAGTGCGAAAGACTACGTGGAGTTAGCACTAGAGAAACTCAAAATTAGTCACCACTTTGATGGCCGTATCTATTCAGCCGAAATGGTATCCAAAGGCAAACCAGATCCCGCAGTCTATGAATTAGCCCTATCATCGCTTTCTTTAATAAGGGAAGAGGTAATTGTGGTAGAAGATAGTGTTGCTGGAGTAACCGCTGCAAAAGCTGCGGGGCTGAGAACAATCGGCTACTTAGGGGGCAGTCATATTAGAGATGGGCATGCTGATCATTTGCTAAGGGCGGGTGCTGATGTTTTAGTACATAATCATGCTGCACTGAGTCATCAATTATCGGAATACTAGAAAATTCCAACTTTAGCCACCACACCAAAACTAAAGCTATTGATTCCTGTTCCACTTACAATCTGATCCGAATTGTTCTGATAATTCAAAGCTGCATTAGTGGTATACCGATAACTCAGAGACATACCAACTCTTAAGAACCTAAGTAAGTTGGTCTCAAGCACCACACCCGGTTCTATCACTGCAAAGGCCTGTGAATCCTCAATCAAGGCATTTCCCAAATTCGTCCCACCATCAACTTGTTGCATATAAGTTAGCCCTCCACCTCCAACCATCAGTGGAAAACTAAAGTGGAATCTTTCTGAAGGTCTTGGCGTAAATTCCACAAAAAGACCACCATAACCACCCGCAAGTCTATAATCGCTAGATAGCACCAGGTCGTTTTGAACAGCACTTTGCACGGCATAACCTGACAGGCCGAAGCCCCATCGTTTATTTTTAAGCCATACCAAACTACCGCCTAATTGTATGCCTGCCTCACCTCCAACTTGCGTATAGCCCGTGTAAGAAGTCAAATAAGCCCTGAATTTCTTTTCCTCATTCAAGCGTGCTTGTAGACGAGCTTCTTTTGCGCTATCTCGCTTGGCCTTAGTCAAAACCTTTTGATAAGACTTGCTCATGAAGTATGTGCTATCAATGACCTTGACAAGTGAGTAGTTTAAGAGCGGAGTCGGAATAGTCCTTTCTTTAAACGTTAGGGCTATATGATGATCAATCTGTGCAACGGGGGCTTCTGCGAACCTCTCCTCGATAATTTGACTTGACTCTAGTGCTTGAGTTGGCTTAACAGATGAGGACTCAACCTTCTGAATTGTCGTCCGCTCTTGCACAGTGTTTTTTAGAGCAATGGTATCAGGCGACCTTACCAAGCGCCTCGTCTTTGCCTTTGGTAATTTCCGTGCTGTTTCCTCTCGACTCGGTATAAGTTTTGTCTCTACCTGTGCTTTCAGCTTTCCGGCTGATTTCTTCCTGGGCTTAATGATGATTTTAGTCTTCTTTTCTTGAAAGTCGACAGCATCTTGTTTGAAAATCTCTTCTAGAACTGTTTTCAAAGGTATCTCTCTAAAGTCTCCCGATACTCTTCGTTCCATGTCAAATGTGCTTGACGAATAAACAAAGACTAAGCCCTCATGCTCGGCCTCAAGGATCCTTAAGACCTCCTCAATAGATACTTCATTAAAATGGTGCGTCACTTTCCTTTCCAAAAAAGGCTGAACCTCCTGTGCTTGCACTACACAGGAGATCGCCAATAATGAAAGTATGATTCGAAAAGTATTCACCTCAATTAATCCTTGATTTAAAACTTGCCAAACTTAAGGGTAATTCCACCTGTTAGGCCTCGCAACGCATCTTTTGACGTAATGGCTTGGCCTGCACTCGCGTAACTCAAATCAATGTCTGAAGTATAGCGATAGCTAACACCGAAAGCCACACGCATAAATTTGATAATGTTCAGCTCAAGCTCAATACTCGGCTCTACCACAAAAAATGCTTGACTATCTTCTTCAAAGAAATCAAAATCGCCACCTCTAAACGAATTGTGGGCTCTAGTATACGCCACGCCACCTGCACCAATGGTGAGTGGGAAACTGACGTGAACTGGGCTTTCTGGGTTTAAGATGAACTCAAAAAATAGTCCTCCATAGCCACCGACAAATTCATACCGATCATTAAGTTGGCTATCCGTTCTCGCCTCAGTTAAGAAGCCTGTTCCTGCCAAACCAATACCTATCCGATGATTGATTAACCAAGCGCCTCTACCGCCAATTAAAATGGCATCCCGATCGGCAATATTTGAATACCCTGTGGTTATACCACCGTATCCTCCATGAGCGTAGATTCCTCCATTCCCAAAGAGTGTTTTAATTTCGCTTCCTTCTTGTGCAAAAGCACAGGTTGCCCATAGTAAAAGGCAAAGTGTAATTGTTGTTGTTTTCATGACTTTTGGTTTTTGATTATTAATTAAAAAGTGAGTTTGTAACTAAGCACTGGTATGATTTCTCCTGAAAATGATGCCGGCACTATTTGATTTTGTGCACTAAAATATCGTTCTCCAACCACATTTGACCTACTCGTCAGGTTCTGAATATCTATCTTCCATTCATGCGTAAGGCCTTTCTTATTGGTTTTTAGAGCGATTTGGAAATCTACTCTAGCATAGGCATCTAACTGCCTGGCAAAAGGGCGGTCAGTAAAAAATACGGTCTCCCCTTGGTTCATTGATGACTGCAAATCTATATCCGTAGCACGTGCTCCACCTGCCAACACAGTTTCGAAGCCTATATTCAGTATCTTCTGTTTTGATGCCGTTCCGAGAACATACTCCTTGCCTCCCACAAAATTGACGTTATAGTTACCGTTGTAGCGGGTGTCGTGCCATGTGCCTGTCAGTGTTTTAAATTCTGAATTATAGATGGATGCTGTTGAGAGGAAGAAGTACCCATCGGAAAGAAATTTTTCAAAGGTTAACTCAACACCATAGTTTCGGCCCCTTCCCTCATTAACCAGAGGCTCCCTTTGAAAAGCATTCTCTTGATTCAAAGAAGAATACCTACTTGTTGGGTTTGAACTCACTGGTATGTCGTAAAGGTCTTGATAGTAGGCTTCAAGCTTTAAGTGAAAATTATTGGCGATGTCTCTGTCATAACCCACCACAAAATGTCTTGCCTTGGCCAAGCCCAAATCTCTATTCGGTTGATAGGGACTAAGGTCTGAGCGAAAGAGTTCCGTAAAGTAGAGGGAGGTCTCTTCCTTTCTGCTATGTAGGCCGAAACCAAAGCTTAGGGCTTGGTTTTTAGTAAATTGCCAGCTTAGGCCAAAACGAGGTTCGATGTTATCTTGGCCAGCAAGGTTCAGCCTTATATAATGAACGCCTCCTGTAAGCGAAAGCTGATTTGACAGGTTATACCTATGACTCACAAATGATTGGAACATACTAAAAGAGCCTTCCTCATCTGATCGATACCTTAAAGTACCATCTAATTCTCTTCCCAGTGAACTTAGGTCAAAGGCAAAGTCAGTATAAATCATACCAACCTTAGTACTGTGTTTTGCATTAAACTTGGTCTTATAAGTAGTGGCCAGACGAATATTTTCATTTCGATAATCCTCGATATCTTCATCAAAAACTTGTGCATTCTCTACTCCTTCTAAGAAGAAGTCATATTGAGAAATGCTGTATGAGGCAGAGGTTTCTAAGTAAGATTTAGCATTCAAGTTGATTACATGAGAAAGCCCCAAGAGACCCAATGCATATTCTTCGGTTTCATTTAGCGAAAAGACTTCATCGTTACTGAGTGCCTCAAACTGTTCCTCTGTATTTGATTTTCCACCTAAACCGTATAGCGAAAAGGTTCCGGAGTGAGGAGTCGGAATATTGAGCTTGAAAGCTAAGTCCTGATAGGCCGGCACGCTTACGCCATCACTAGCAATGTTTAAGCCTAAATCTTCCAGTAATGAGATGGTGCTGTATCTATAATTGATCAAATAAGAGGCATTTGGCAAATCCGAGTTAGTCCGCCTTATCGGGCCCTCAAAAGAAGCATCGATACCCAATAGACCCGTTTGTACGGCATACTCTCTTTTCTCATCATTTCCATTTCTAAGCTTAAGATCGAACACGCCTGAAAACGCATTTCCATATTCTGCAGGAAAGGCTCCCGTCAAAAAGTCCGAATTGGTTAACACATTGCTATTAAGCATGCTGATGGCGCCACTAGAAGCACCGTCTGAAGCAAAATGATTTGGGTTCGGGATTTCTAATCCTTCAAGCCTCCATAATAAACCCCTTGGAGAGTTTCCTCTGATGATAATACCATTATCAGTATCGTCTTGAGCGCTAACAACTCCAGCATAGGAAGTGGCCATCCTTGCCGGATCGTTGAAACTACCGGCAAACTTGCTTGTTTCTTCTACCGTAAATGACTTCGCGCTCACTACGGCCATTTCGTTCAATGGTCTGGCCTTATCGAGTTCAGCAATTACGACAACGGTTTCAAGCTCAGAGACAGACTCTGAAAGGCGAATGTTTAAGACAGCTTCCTTGCCAGCATCTACTAGCAGGTTTTCTTGTAGATAGGGCCTATAGCCACTAAAAGATGCTTTGATTGAGTGTCTTCCTACAGGTACTTTTTCTATTTTAAACCTGCCATAAAGATCTGTCGAGGCTCCTGTAAGGGGCTCAATACCAAGAATAATAACATTGGCTCCAGGGATGGGTTGGTTAGTTTCCTGATCAACGATAGTCCCTCGAACCGTTTGGAAAATTGTGGGAACAAGGGTTTTCAGAATGAGCACCTTATTGCCCTTTTCTCGAAAATTAATGTCAGACTTAGGGAAGATTTGGCGGAGAATATCCCTGAGCTTTCGTTGCTCCACATTCAGACTAATGTCCCTACTCAAGTCAATGTCCTGATTGGAATAGGCGAATCGGAAACCACCCAATTCTTCTATTTTCTTTAAGGTATTGCCTAGGGGTTCCTCCACCACTTGGACGCTGAGCGCCATATCAAGCAGGGCTGGTGGCTTTTGGGAAAAGCAATAGCATGCTAGGAGCAGCATAGCTGCAAGTAGTGTTGTTCTGCGTTGCATGGTTGTTTGAGTTATTTCTTTTTTGGGCGATTGCTATTGCTCACAACCCTTCCCTATCAATTGATAGAGTTGACCGTTTTGTTGTATTTCTATATTAAAAAGCAATTCTATCGTCTCTAAAACATCGTCAAGTGCTTCGTCTTGAAAAGTAGTCGTCAACGGGCAGTTCAGGAATTCTCTATCTTGAATCTCTAACACCACATTGTAGAGTCTTGAAATATCTCCGATTACCTCCTTCATAGGCGTATTGTCAAAGGTGAGCTTTCGTGTCTTCCAGGCCATGAAATTCAAATTGTCATTTTCTCTTAGAGATACTTCACCGTTTGCATCAACCTCCACCATTTGCCCGGGGGTCAATGTTGCTTGCTGATCTCCACGCGTAAAACGTACCCTTCCAGTAGCCAAAACGAGTTTAAGTACCTCACCCTCCGCTTCATTAATCGTAAATGTGGTGCCTAAAACTTCTGTTTGAGTGCCATCGGCAGTCACTATAAAAGGTTGATCAGGGTTGTGAACCACATCAAAGAAAGCTTCTCCGGTTAATGTCACCTCTCGTGTACCAGCATTGAACTGCTCAGGGTAATCCAACGTGGCTCCTTTGTTCAACCACACGATAGTTCCATCCGCAAGCTCTAGTTCTCTTGGTCCATCTGATGCAGCCAATTGCCTGATGGCAACTTGCTCTGGTCTGAGTAAAATGAATGATACTGCTGCAATCAATAAAACAGCTGCGGCATACTTCCATAATTGCCAGTGTCTCCCATTAGACTTTCCTGCCAAATCAATTTTTCCCTGAAGCGATTTCCAGTTCTTATCTAAGTTAATGGCTTCAAAGTCTTTTATGGACTCAGACTTTTCCCAGACAAGTTTGATCTTATCTAACTCCAACTGATTTACCTTATCTGAGGCAAGCCACTCTTCTACCAACTGAGCCTCGTCAGGTGTAGAGGTCTTGTTCAGGTAACTGATCAGTAAGTGATCCGATATGTTATGCTGGTCTTTCATTCAGTTTCAACAATATGACGGCCTAGCATGAAAACACACGTAGGTAGATTCATTTTTTCTAGAAAAATATTTTTAATACTATGATAATGAATAAGTTAACATATGGCATAACTTCTTTGCGCAGCCTCTTCAAGGCATTGCTGACTTGGGTTTCGACCGTCCGTTTTGAAATTTTTAGTTCGTCAGCAATCTCTTGATTACGCTTACCATCAAAGCGACTCATTCTAAAAACTAATTGACACTGTTCGGGCAGTGTAGCAATGGCATTGGCTATACGTTCTTCTAATTCCGTCTGCTCCATCGTATCACTCCAATCAGCAGATTCGGCCTGATTTAATAATTTAATCTGATCGTGGTGCTCTGACTTTGTTTTAGTTGACCGGAGATAATCAATCGACTTATTTCTCACCGATTGATAGAGAAATGCTTTAAGAGAAGTGTGGAATTGTATAGCGCTCCGGTTTTCATAAAGCTTCAAAAGGACTTCTTGCACCAAGTCTTCGGCTATGTCTAAGTCATTGACAAACTTTTTTGCAAAGACGGTGAGCACCTTGAAGTAGGTTTGAAAGGTTTCCTCAAAGGCCTTTTCACTCCCTTGTGACAGTTCTTGTTGAAGCCGATTCTCGTCTTGGTTGTGCACGATGGTCAAAAATACTTCGAAAATTTATTCCTTCTCGAATTGCATCATAATTTTCCTTTTTCTACTTTGCATCTCAAAGTACTTTTAGAAATGGAAAAGGATTACTTAAAAGATATTTCAGAGATACGCTCCATCATGGAGAAGTCATCTCGCTTTATCTCCCTCAGCGGACTGTCGGGCATTTTGGCAGGCATATACGCACTCGTTGGTGCGGCCATCGCACATCGACTTGTCTATACCAGCGAAATTGTTGTCTACAAGCAATTAGTGTTGCGCGATGTCCGTGGTAATTTGACTGCGCTTATTATTATCGCCTTGTCTGTACTGCTACTGACCATAATTACTGGCATTATCCTAACAAAGCGTAAAGCCAAAAAAGAAGGGGTTAAGACCTGGGATGAGACCACCAAGCGTTTGTTAATCAACCTTTTCATTCCACTTATAGCAGGAGGAATACTCGCAATTATACTTTACCAACAAGGACAAATTGCCATGATTGCACCAGTGACGCTCATTTTCTACGGTATGGGCCTGATTAATGCTAGCCATTATACCTACAGAGACATTCGGTTTTTGGGAATATCAGAAGTAGTATTGGGCCTCATTGCCAGCGCAGTCCTGGGTTATGGACTCTTAATTTGGGCTATTGGCTTTGGCGTACTACATATTGTCTATGGTGCGATGATGTACTTTAAATACGAACGTTGAAAGTAGATATTCATAAGCTAAATAAAGCCTTTGAAAATAGGGTGCGATTAGGGATCATGTCTGCCCTGATAGCGGGTGAAGCCATGGACTTTAACCGCTTAAAAGAGCTCTTAGACGTAACCGATGGTAATTTGGCCAGCCATTTAAAAGCTTTAGAAAAAGAGGTATTTATAGAAGTTCAAAAATCATTCGTTGGCCGAAAGCCAAACACGAAGTACAAGGTTACACCGGCAGGGAAAAAAGCATTTATGGAACATATAAACGCCTTAGAGGCACTCATTAAAAAACAGACTGGGAGAGAATAATATTTTTTTATTCTTTCACTTTGAAATACAAAGTACTTTTAAATTTTAAAAATGGAACAGAAACAAGAAACAGCCTTTGAAAAGGTAAACAATGCAATCAAAAACTCAGTAAGCGTTAAACTATTGAGTATTGGCTTTCTAATTGCCATACTACTCATTCCACAGTCAATGATTAAATCGTTGATTAGCGAGCGTGAATCCAATCAATTTGTAGCCGTTAATGAAGTATCGGATAGTTGGGCTGCGCCTTTAGAATTAGCTGGACCCATTTTGACAGTTCCATTCGAGACTGTTTACAGCGATAATGAAAAAACGTATAGGACAAAAAAATACGCCCACTTCTTACCCGAAGAACTCATTATTGACGGAGACCTAAATCCAGAAACGCGCAAAAGAGGAATTTATGAAGTCATTGTGTATTCCACATCGCTCGCCATCAAGGGAAAATTTGGTGCAATAGACCTGACACAATTCACCGACCAACCTGAGCACATCCTTTGGGAAGAAGCTACACTAAGCATTGGCATCCCTGATATGAGAGGCATCCAATCTGACATTCAATTTCAACTGGAAGACACTTCATACCGAATGGAATCAGGCATACCTGACTTTCTACACTTAGACCTAGACCAAAATGATTTGAGATATGGAACGGTGTCTATTCGAGATAAGAATAAACAGACAGGTGTAAACTCAAGGGTTACCATCGACCAGAAGGCTAAAGAAATGTCATTTGCCGTAGACCTAAACATTAGAGGAACAAAAACACTCATGTTTAACCCGGTAGGTAAGACCACCAAAGTGACCATTAAGTCTGATTGGCCTCACCCAAGTTTCGCAGGTCAATTCTTACCTAATACACATGAAATTACTGATGATGGCTTTACTGCAGAATGGTCGGTCTTTGACCTTAACCGTAATTACCCGCAGCAGTGGCTGGGCGAAGCGCATAGTGTGAGCAATGCGGATTTCGGGGTAAACCTCTACCAACCGGTTGACAACTACCAACAGAACACACGATCGGCTAAATACGCTGTCTTGATTCTGTTCCTGACGTTCATTTCATTCTTCTTTATTGAAGTTTTGAATAAGAAGAAAATTCACCCGATTCAATACATCCTTGTTGGGCTTACATTAACGATTTTCTACACCTTATTACTTTCACTTTCCGAGCTAATCGGTTTTGGTGCGGCTTATTGGGTGGCGGCTTCTATCATCATTACTATGCTTTCGGTTTACTCTCTCTCCATCTTGAAAAGCAAAAGGCTAGCAGGCTTTATGCTGCTGTTTTTCTCGTTGATATATAGCTTCATTTTCGTGATTCTTCGCATGGAGGACTTCTCTCTTCTTGTCGGCAGCTTCGGTCTTTTAATCGTGCTTGGCTTCTGCATGTACCTGTCGCGAAAAGTGGACTGGTACAACATTAAATCACCTAAAAATAAACTCACCCATGAATCCGTTTAAACTCAAAATTTTACTCCGTGGAGGACTCTTCCTCCTACGAGTTTACTGTTGGACAAAGCAAAAAAGAAATAAGGAGCGGATGATTGCGGCCATGCTGTTAATCCCTGCCATTATATTATTGATTCCTACTTACACCTTCACATTGACCTTGCTTCAGTCCTTTCTTTTTCAAGCCATGTTAGTCTATGGATTGTTCAGTATCCTCTGGATTATCAAGCATCATTATCGCCTTGCGAGTGTCAATTTTGTCATCTATCTGCTTTTATTGATCAAGGTGAATGGCCCCATAGATGTTGGGTATAGCCTGAAAGCAGGTGGGGAAGAGTTGAAAGTAATGCAGTTCAATATACACGCCATCAATACCACTTATGATCAAACTATCGCTCGCGTAATTCAATTGAACCCCGACTTTATTTCCTTCCAAGAAGTAGGGCCGGTATGGGCAGATGCGCTTGAACGCGGCCTCAAGAAGGATTACCCCTATTATACAGTCATGACCCATCCTTTGGAGAGTCAGGGAATTGCTGTCTTTAGTAAATATCCTTTGGTTGAAACGGAGCGACTACTTTGGGCTGGCACAGCCAACATTACCGGAAAAGTGAAAGTGGGTGATGAGATCATCAATTTCTTAGCACTTCACACCATGTCGCCCACCACTAAAACTCGATGGGACGAAAGAAACGCTCATATTCAGGCTGCCAAAAATTTTATTAACCAGAAGGAAGGCGAGTTCTTAGTATTGGGCGATTTCAATACGGTGCCTTGGGATAAACGACTAATCAGTTTTAAGTCTGGCACAGACCTGAAAGACAGCAGGAAAAAACTTACGCCTACTTACCCCACTTGGAATCCCTTTGTCGCACAGATACCTATCGACTACATCTTCCATTCAAAGGGAATTGGCTGTGATTCGTTGAATGCTGTGACCATCACGTCTGATCACAAAGCGATTATGGGAACCTTTCAAATTGCAGGGTGATGTGGTCGGAAAGAAAGGTACTTCGTCTCACAAGAAAGTGGCTCATTCGAATACTCATATTCATAGTAATCAACATACTCCTCAATGGCATTAGTCCCATCGAATTCAGTGATATAGATATTAAAGATGAATACTATCTGACATTAATTTTCGCAACACCACTGATAGTCTTTCTATTGGTAATACTGGACTATCTGAAGAATCAAAAACACCGACTATTCATGCTCAATTTTATACTCGGTATTCCTTTAGCCATGGTATCATTTATCCTAGTAGTCTTAATATACGGCTCTATAGATTTCAGTCGCGGAGATGAAAGGGTCCTTTTTCAAAATCGGTTTAAACCAAAGCAACAAATCGTTTATCGGACTTCTTACTGGGATGGTCATCGAAAAGATGGTAAAACGTTCAAGCTTATTAAATTGAATAGGTATTTCCAGTTGAGCCAAGCCATTGATACCACAAGTCTAAATCCATATAAGTGGATAAATCAAAAAAATCAAACCCCTAACTAGATCATGAAAACATCTAAAAACCTTAAAAACATTTGTCACTTATTCGACTTTCTGGTCATAAGCCTTATTGGGTATTCTTTAGTCTATCCAGTTTTAATCACAACCTTGATTCGCTGAGCTTTCTTTTCAATGCTTGTTGCAATTACCCCTTGAAATCAAGACCTTTGTGAATTCTGCATTTTGCGGTCCAATTCATGGAAAAACTCAAGGAAAACGCCAGTATCGATCTTGCCCCAATAGACCTCACAGGTCACGAAAACATCGAAATCTTTGGTGCAAGGGAGCATAATCTTAAAAACATTGATACCGTTATTCCTAGGAATAAATTGGTGGTGATTACGGGAATCTCTGGGTCTGGAAAATCTTCTCTCGCCTTTGATACCATCTATGCCGAAGGGCAACGCAGGTACATGGAGAGTTTTTCGGCTTATGCCCGCTCCTTTATTGGCGATATGGAGCGTCCGGATGTTGATAAAATCAACGGCTTAAGCCCAGTAATCTCCATCGAACAAAAAACTACTTCTAGAAACCCGAGATCCACTGTCGGAACTTTGACCGAGATCTACGATTTCCTGAGATTACTCTTCGCCCGAACGGGTGTTGCCTATTCCTATTTGACAGGAAAGGCCATGATTCGTCAGTCTGAAGATCAGATTGTCGATCACTTGATCCAAAACTTTGATAGGCAAAAGCTAATTCTACTCGCTCCAGTGGTGAAAGGCCGTAAGGGTCATTATCGAGAACTCTTTGTACAAATCCGAAAAATGGGTTTCACCAAAGTTCGTGTAGACGGTGTAGTGATGGACATGGTACCAAAGATGCAAGTCGATCGGTATAAAACGCACGATATCGAGATTGTTGTGGATCGTATCATCGCTGATTCAGATGATCGTTATCGCATTGCGCAAAGTGTAAAAACGGCCCTTTCGCATGGAAAAGGCGTGATGATGGTGCGTGACGAAGACACAAACGTTCATCATTTTTCAAAGTACTTAATGGACCCGGAAACTGGTTTGTCTTACGATGAGCCAGCGCCCAATAACTTCTCTTTTAATTCACCTTATGGTGCATGTCAGACCTGTAATGGTCTTGGCCAAATTGAAGAGATCAGCGAAGAGAATGTTATCCCTGATAGAAAACTAAGCATCAGCCGTGGCGGAATTGCTCCCCTTGGTGAGTATCGTGACATCTGGATTTTCAAAAAGATTGATGCCATTCTTAAACGATATAAAATCAATCTTACCACACCGATCGAAAAGATTCCAGAGGAAGTATTGAACGTTATTTTGTATGGCGATGATGTGCCAGTAGCCGTGAGTTCAAAGAAGTACCCTGGCACAGAATGGAGCACCAAGTTTGAAGGCATTATCAAATTCCTTGAAAAGCAAAAAGACGAAGGCACAGAAAAAACCAAGCGATGGATAGAAGACTTTATGTCTATCAAAACCTGCCCAACTTGTGATGGCAATCGCTTGAAAAAAGAATCTCTCCATTTCAAAATTGCAGATACCAATATTGCCCAATTAGCAAGAATGGACATTACCCAACTGAGTCACTGGTTCGTTGGTGTTGAAGATCGAATGACCACCAAGCAGCAACAAATTGCTCCTGAAGTGCTCAAAGAAATAAGAAAGCGCATTGGGTTCCTTCTAGATGTCGGTCTAGACTATCTGACCCTCAATCGTCCATTGAGAACGCTTTCGGGCGGTGAGGCACAGAGAATTCGTTTGGCAACACAAATAGGTACGCAGCTTGTAGGAGTACTTTATATAATGGATGAGCCAAGTATTGGTTTGCACCAAAGAGACAATGTCAAGTTGATCAACGCACTCAAAAACCTTCGTGATATTGGAAATACTATCATCGTTGTGGAGCATGACAAAGACATGATGTTGGCTTCAGACCATATCATTGATATTGGCCCAGGTGCAGGTAGGCACGGTGGTCAAATTGTAGCCGCAGGTTCACCCGAAGAATTTTTAAGAGAAGGCGGCATCACTGCTGACTACCTCAAAGGGGAAAGAAGCATTGCTGTACCCAAAAAAAGAAGAGAAGGCAATGGCAATCAACTAGTATTGAAAGGTGCCGAAGGTAATAACCTTCAGAATGTTACTTTGAAATTGCCTTTGGGCAAAATGGTCTGTGTAACAGGCGTCTCAGGAAGTGGAAAGTCTACCTTAATTCACGACACCCTTTTCCCTATTCTGAATCAATATTTCTTTCGTTCAAGAAAGAATCCACTCGCCTATAAATCTATTGATGGCTTAAAGAACATAGATAAGGTCATCGAAGTAGATCAGTCACCGATAGGTAGAACACCTCGCTCTAATCCGGCCACTTATACTGGTGTCTTCTCTGATATTCGAACGCTTTTCACCGAACTCCCCGAAGCTAAGATTCGAGGTTACAAAGCCGGTCGTTTCTCTTTTAATGTAAAAGGTGGTCGCTGCGAAACGTGCGAAGGAGCCGGCATGAAGTTGATCGAAATGGACTTCTTACCGAACGTTCATGTGCCATGCGAAACCTGTAAAGGGAAACGCTACAATCGAGAAACATTAGAAGTTCGTTTCAAAGGAAAATCCATTTCGGATGTATTGGACATGACCGTGGAGCAGGCCGTAGAATTCTTTGAGCATTTGCCGAAGATCCTTAGAAAGATCAAAACACTGAACGATGTTGGCTTGGGCTATATCTCATTAGGCCAACATGCCACTACCCTTTCAGGAGGCGAAGCACAACGTGTAAAGTTAGCAACTGAGCTTTCTAAGAAAGACACAGGCCAAACACTCTACATTCTGGATGAACCTACAACAGGACTCCACTTTAAAGATATTCAACATTTACTAGACGTCTTAAATCGACTTGTGGATAAAGGAAACTCTGTCCTCGTGATTGAGCATAATCTGGACGTGATCAAGGTATCAGATCATGTGATTGACTTAGGCCCAGAAGGAGGAAATGGTGGCGGAATGATCGTTGCAGAGGGAACCCCTGAGAAAGTAGCGAAAAGCACCAAAGGCTATACCGCTAAGTTCTTGAAGGAAGAATTGGGATAGGCACAAAAAATAGATGCTGCCGCTTTCGCGAACAGCACCGTCTTCAACCAAAACATTAAAATCGATTCAACTATCTCACTCCTCAACAGTCTGTAACCTAACACCAGTCACGGACATCCATCATCATCGATTCTAATTTCTTTCTAAAATTCTTTTGAAAGCTCACCAATAGAACGGTAAGTGGTCTCTAAGTATTATACGAGTTGTGTGCTTTTCTTGGATTTTAACATTTATTAATATTTATCAATTAATGGCACAATAGCTGCTATAAAGATCAACCTATACCCATTGAGATCGTTATTAAAACTAGCCCAACGCCTATGTCTGCATTCCAACATTTACATCTAGAAATTCCCAAGTCTAATAAACCCAGAATAGTTGTAATAGGCGGAGGTTTTGCCGGAGTTCAACTGGTAAAATCACTTCGCAAACTACCCTATCAAATAGTTTTATTAGATCGTCACAACTACCATACCTTCCAGCCCCTTCTTTATCAAGTAGCTACCGCTGGCTTAGAACCAGACTCCATCGCTGGGGCACTCAGACAGTTGTTTGAAAATCACAAAGATTTCTACTTCAGAATGGCCCGTGTAACGGGTATCGATTTAGAAGCAAAGTGTATTAAAACCCTAGTGGGAGAACTCAACTATGACATGTTGGTTATCGCCAATGGCTCGAAGACGAACTACTTTGGCGATCAGAAAATGTATGACCGTACTTTTCCCATGAAGCAAGTGCCACAAGCACTTGATTTGAGAAGTCACATGCTGCAAAATTTCGAGCAAACGGTAATGTCTCCAGACCCTGAAGAAAAAGATCGACTGACGAATTTCGTAATCGTTGGAGGAGGGCCTACAGGAGTGGAAGTTGCCGGGGCACTTGGTGAATTAAAAAACCATGTCTTACCAAAGGACTATCCTGATATTGACTTTGACATTATGAAACTTCATTTGGTAGATGGGGGCTCTAGGCTACTTTCTGGCATGTCTGAAAAGTCTAGTGATAAAGCCATGAAATACCTCAAGGAGTTCGGTATTGACGTAAAGATGAATACCCGCTTAGCAGACTATGATGGCCGAGATGTTACACTGACTGACGGTACTGTCATTCCTGCTAAAACCGTGATTTGGGCAGCTGGAGTTACCGGAAATGTCATTGATGGCCTGCCAGAAAAAACGGTTGAACGAGGAAGGGTACTCGTCAATGAATTCAATGAGGTGAATGGGTATGAAGACGTTTACGCTATTGGCGACATCGCTATGATGAAAACCGAAGCGTCACCCAATGGATTTCCCATGGTAGCCCCTGTAGCCATGCAACAAGCTGAACGCCTAGGAAAAAATCTAAAAAGAAAGCATAAAGGACAACCATTCATCCCGTTTAAGTATAAAGACAAGGGGTCTATGGCGACTATCGGAAGAAACAGGGCCGTTGTAGACCTACCTAAATTTCACTTCGGAGGGTTCTTCGCCTGGATGGTATGGATGTTTGTTCACCTAATGTCTATCGTTGGATTCAGAAACAGGTTGGTCGTATTGAGTAACTGGGTTTGGAGCTACATGACATATGATAGAGGCACAAGGCTTATCATCAGGACATTCCTTCGCGGTAAAAAGTACAATCCGGGAGATACGCTCTAAGCCCCATAAATAGCAGCCAATTACCTCTTGTGTCAAAGCATAATTATAATGCTTAAACTTTCCTTATTTTTCACATGATAAATGAGAAAGAAGAGACTATACTGGACACTTCAAATATTGGGATGGGGTGTTTACTTCCTCGCCAATTTTGTTGCCATGGCCCTAGACCCGCAAGGTTTAGGAGAAGAAGTCATGGGTAGGTCGCGTATTGAACTTTTCATTCACACGCCCTTATTGTTTTTGACTTCGCACCTGTTTATCAGAGAGTTTATTATCAGGAGAGATTGGCTCAACATCAATATTGGAAGAATTATTCCACGCATATTAGGCGTCATCATTCTAGGCTCCGCCATTGTAGTGGGCCTGTCCTTTGTTACCTACCTGACCATAGGCACAACTGATTTTGGCGATAATTTCTTAGCTGATGTTTTCTTTGCCTTCATGACCTACCTCATCTTCTTCGTCTTATGGTCTGCCGTATATTTCTTGTATCACTTTTTAGAAAGTAATAACAGGTCTCTGAAGTATGAAGCGGCTATGAATGAGATGCATTTAAATCAGTTGAAATCTCAACTAAACCCTCATTTTATTTTTAACGCACTCAATAGTATGAGGGCTCTGGTAGACGAAGAACCAAGCAAGGCCAAAATTGCCATTACCCAACTGTCTAACATCCTCAGAAATTCACTCATCACCGATAAGAAGCGAGTGGTCAGTTTTAGAGATGAGCTAAACACTGTAAAAGATTATTTAGCACTAGAAAGTATTCGATTTGAAGAGCGACTTCAGGTCAGCTATGAAATTGACCCTAAATCGGACGGATACGAAATCCCTCCAATGATGGTTCAGACACTAGTTGAAAATGCTATCAAACATGGCGTTTCCAATTTGGTGAAAGGGGGTATCATAGAAATTCAGTCTAATGTCGAGCATTCCATTCTCATACTAAAAATCCGAAACAGCGGGCAATTGGTAAATGGGCAACCTAAAAGAGGAGGAAGAAAGGGCGTTGGGCTTGTAAATACAAAAGAAAGGCTTAAACTTATCTACGGAGAGGCCGCTTCGTTTCGTATTTACAATGAAAATAATAAGTTTGTTGTGACTGAAGTGAAAATACCTCAGCGCATTTAAGGAAAATAGAAATAGATGAGAGCACTG
The DNA here is from genome assembly GCA_964352205.1 of uncultured Roseivirgaceae bacterium. Classification (GTDB taxonomy): domain Bacteria; phylum Bacteroidota; class Bacteroidia; order Cytophagales; family Cyclobacteriaceae; genus Roseivirga. Next base: position 847,811 of record CAYGQO010000001.1, on the reverse strand, counting down.
ATTATTGATGATGAGAGGTTGGCGCGTAAAGAATTGACCAATCTATTGCAAGAGTATCCTGAAGTAGAAATAGTAGGAGAAGCAGTAAATGCTGAAGATGCTGAGGAAAAAATTCAAGCCTTACAACCAGACTTACTCTTTCTAGATATTCAAATGCCGGGAAAAACAGGTTTTGAACTTCTTGAAACTTTGGACTCTGTACCAGATGTAGTTTTCACTACGGCATATGATGAATACGCCCTAAAAGCGTTTGATTTTAATGCCCTAGATTACTTATTGAAACCAATCGAGCCAGACAGATTAAAGGAAACGATTACGAAACTCATCAACAGGCCGAAAAAAGAAGTTGTTGCTGAAATTGTAAGCGATAAAAAACTAGGCCCACAAGACAGAGTATTTGTAAAAGATGGAGATAAATGTTGGTTTGTGAAGCTTGAGAATATCAGGTTGTTCGAATCAGATGGTAACTACATCAAAATCTACTTTGACAACTTCAAGCCAATGATCCACAAATCATTGAACGCCTTGGATGAAAAGCTAGACGATCGTTCTTTCTTTAGAGCAAGTCGCAAGCACATCATTAACCTCACTTGGGTTGAAAGCATTGAGTCTTGGTTCAACGGTGGCTTAATGGTTGTTCTGCGTGGTGGCGATAAAGTAGAAGTAAGCCGAAGACAAGCGGCTAGGTTTAAAGAAATGATGAGCCTCTAATAGGAGGCTTAAATCCATTATACCCAAACTGAAAAGTTTGGGTTTTTTTATGCTCTACTAAATTTCCTATCTTCTGGGCTATGAACCTTCGTAAAAAGCTTTTCGTCATTATTTTCGGTACGGATACCCCTGCCGGTAAGGCCTTTGATGTTGGCTTACTCATTGCTATTCTGCTCAGCGTACTCGCTGTTATGCTAGAAAGCGTTTCAAGCATAGAAGACCGTTATGTAGAGCTACTGCATATAATTGAATGGGTACTAACGGTGCTTTTCTCTTTAGAATACATCACCCGTATTTATGTTACAGATCATAAGCGCAAATATATATTTAGCTTTTATGGATTAATCGACCTGCTATCCCTACTTCCAACTTATCTAAGTCTTGTACTCGCTGGTACACAATACCTACTCATCATCAGAGCACTAAGGTTACTTAGGGTATTTAGAATCTTAAAATTAGGTCGGTTTGTAGGAGAAGGAGAGCAATTGGCTCGAGCGCTAAAATCGAGTAGGCATAAGATTACCGTTTTTATGGCCACTGTAGTAATGCTAGTGGTAATGATGGGCACCGTAATGTACTTGGTAGAAGGTGGTCAAAATGGTTTCACAAGTATACCGAGAAGTGTCTACTGGGCAATTGTTACTTTGACTACAGTAGGCTACGGAGATATCGCCCCACAAACAATTCTAGGGCAAGCAGTCGCCTCTTTTGTGATGATTCTAGGTTATGCCATTATTGCAGTACCAACAGGAATCGTTACGGTAGAACTTGGCAAGGACAAAAAGAAAATGGAACAAAAGATGTGCGAAAATTGTGGCCATAAAGGTCACGATAGCAACGCGATCCATTGCAAAATGTGCGGAGAACTGTTAGACATTTGAAACCCATCAAACTAGACATTTATACTCCCGAAGAGGAAAAAGCAAATGCTTTGACGCACGCCCTTGGCATCATATTCGGGCTTTTAGGATTAGTATGGGTTGCCTTAAACATCCCTTTATCCGAAACCGCCCGTTTTTGGAGTACGGTTATTTTCTTCCTAAGCATCATTCTACTCTACTCCGCTTCTACTATATACCATAGTGTAAAAGCGAAAAAACAGAAGTACTTGTTTAAGCAACTAGATCATATTGCCATCTACGTTTTAATTGCTGGTACCTTCACACCATTTGCTTGGGGGGTTCTGGGCAATGAAGCCTTCGGCATAAATATGCTCATAGGCGTATGGGCCATCGCTACGGCAGGAATCATATTTAAAATCTTCTTTACTGGGCGGTTTGAAGCCATATCACTTATCTCATATGTAGGCATGGGTTGGCTAGGCTTTCTAATGTTTGGGCGAATTTCTTCGGTATTAGGACAAGAAGTTGTCAACCTGATGATCTATGGCGGCATATCCTATACAACAGGGATCGCTTTCTACTTGATGAGAAAGCTCAAATACCACCATGCCATTTGGCACTTATTTGTTTTGTGTGGCACAGGCTTCCATTACTGGGCAGTGCTTCAATACATTGTCTTCTAGTCGTATTTCACGTAGTCTTCCCACTTGGTCAATACGCTCTGAAAATCTTCAGGTAAGTCCGATTCAAACTGAACAAATTTCTTTGTTCTAGGGTGAATGAAACCCAATGACTTGGCGTGCAATGCCTGTCTAGGCATCATTTTAAAGGCATTATCGACAAAAGACTTGTACTTAGAAAACTGGGTTCCCTTCACAACTCTATCGCCTCCATAAGTCGCATCATTAAACAACGGGTGCCCCAAATATTTAAAGTGCGCCCTAATTTGATGTGTCCGCCCCGTTTCCAAATTACATTGTATCAGCGAAACGTACCTCAGCTCTTTGAGCACTTTATAATGCGTCACTGCAGTTCTGCCTCTTGACCCATCTTCGATGGCCACCGTCACCCTTCTATCCTTCTCACTTCTTCCGAGGTTCACATCAATGGTACCTTCAGACAGTTCAGGCAACCCCCAAATGATTGCATTATAGGTTCGTTCAATGCTGTGATCGAAAAACTGCTTGGCCAAACTCTTCATTGCCATTTCCGTTTTGGCGATCACCAAAAGTCCGGAAGTCCCTTTGTCAATTCGGTGAACCAAACCCGGTCGGCCGTCATTACCCTCCATAGTTGGTAGCTGCTGAAAATGGTGTGCCAAGGCATTGACCAAAGTACCAGACCAATTATTATATGCGGGATGTACCACCATACCCGCTTCTTTATTGACGATAAGAATGTCCTCATCTTCATAAACAATATTCAAGGGAATGTCTTCCGGTACAAGTTCAGATTCTCTTGGTGGCTCTGGCAAGGCCACTACTATTTCATCACCAGGATGTACCTTGTAGTTAGGTTTTACATCCTCACCATTCACCTTAACAAAGCCCTCTTTAATGCCCTGCTGCACCTTATTCCGTGTCACATTAGGCAATCGATCCATTAAGAACTTATCAATACGATAGGGGTCTTGCCCCGGATCGCAGACGATTCTATGATGCTCAAATAATTCGTCTTCTTCAAGTTCTTCGTTCATGGCACTTCTTTAAAGTGAAGCAAAGATATCACTAACTTCGCAGTGTGGAAACAATGCCCTCCCCGGTTCAAGAAATTAAGGAAGATCTCTTTATAGAAAAAGGTGTGAAAGTGTTTATAAAGCGCGAAGACCTGAACCATCCGACCATATCAGGAAATAAATGGAGAAAGCTAAAGTATAATCTCTTAGAAGCGAAAAAACTTGGTCTCAATAGACTCTTAACTTTTGGTGGGGCGTACTCTAATCACATTTACGCTGTTGCCAGTGCCGGAGAGGCATATGGCTTTGAAACAGTTGGCGTTATCCGTGGAGAGGAGACACATCCCCTCAATGACACGCTCACCCATGCCCTTTCCTCTGGAATGCAATTAAGGTATATGGACCGAACAACGTATCGTTTAAAAGATAGCCCTAATGTAAAATTAACTTTACTTAATGATTTTGGAGAATGTTACATAATTCCAGAAGGTGGCACTAATCATTTGGCCGTAAAAGGTTGTGCAGAAATCATAGATGAGCTGGGGTCTGGCTATGATCATTATTGCCTTTCTGTAGGAACTGGCGGCACCATATCAGGGGTAATAGAAGGCCTCAAAGGGCAAGCTAATGTTCTTGGTTTTTCATCCTTAAAGGGCTCTTTTCTGAGCACTGAAGTAGAAAATATTACATTAGCGTATTGCGGAAAAACTTATGCTAATTGGTCCATCAACAATGACTTTCACTTTGGAGGCTATGCCAAAGTCAGACCGGAACTGTTACGCTTTATGTCTGAGTTTGAAAGTAAGCATCATATCCTTTTAGACCCGGTCTATACTGGGAAAGCGATGTATGGTTTGTTTGAACTTATCCACAGTGGAAATTTTGAACCGGGAGCGCGAATAATCTTCATTCATACCGGAGGGCTTCAGGGTAGAAAAGGCTTTGGCCTCTAATTAGCGGAGCGGAGACCCGCCCCAAAGCTTCGTATACTCCTCACAATGCACAATGATGGTTTGGTATTGACTAAGATCAATCGTGCTAGGAATATCATACGTTGCACCCCCTTCGTAAGATGTAAGCTTAGCTACAAAAACTGGTTCACCCTCCTTTAAGGCGTTCTTACTTTCAATGTCATCCAATGGAGCCTTTGATAAAAAGATTTTCAGATCTGGTGCTTCCTTCGCTTCGAAATCTTCTCCGAAAACCACCTGGTGTTTGTCGCCCGATTTTACAATCTTCCAGCTGCCTTCAAAAGTTGTCCAGCGACTATAATTATCAAATTCTCCTTGATAAACCGTGGTTTGCGTATTGGTAAATGAGAGCGAGATGAAAATTAAAAATGTAGATATGAGCTTCATGATTTAAAAATTTAGACCATAACGCTACCGAGGATAAAATTCGTTCCCGAAATGAAATTAGCTAAGCAAGTCTTCGAAAACATCTCTCAGCTTACCGAATGGTTTGATTGAGATGTTTCGACCTTTCATGTCTAGGCCTTTTACATTGTATTTAGAAACGTATATCTCTTCAAAACCGAGTTTTTCAGCCTCTGAAATACGATTTTCAATGCGGTTCACTGCCCGAATCTCACCCCCCAAACCTACTTCCGCAGCAAAGGCTACCTTTTCAGAAATAGCGACATCGTGATAAGAACTTACAAGTGATGCGCAAACGGCTAAATCAAGTGCTGGTTCTTCTATTCTTATTCCTCCCGCAACATTTAAGAATACGTCTTGGGCACTAAACCTTAAGCCGCCACGCTTTTCTAAAACGGCTAAAAGCATGTTCAGTCTTTTACTATCAAAACCCGTGGTGCTTCTTTGAGGTGTTCCGTAAGTAGCCGAACTCACCAAGGATTGAATTTCGATCAACAAGGGCCTATTACCTTCTATGGTGGCACCAATGGCCACACCCGTTAAATCTTCTGCTCGTTGGGATATAAGAATTTCTGAAGGGTTTGAAACCTGCCGAAGACCAGACTCTTGCATTTCGTAAATACCGAGTTCGGATGTGGAGCCGAAACGATTCTTGACAGTCCGAAGAATTCGATAGGATAAATGTCTATCCCCTTCAAATTGCAATACGGTATCCACCATATGTTCGAGAATTTTCGGGCCGGCAATACTCCCGTCTTTGGTAATATGACCTACTAGAAAAACTGGCGTGTTAGTCTCTTTCGCAAACTTCATTAACTCACTAGTACATTCTCTAACCTGAGAAACCGATCCTGCAGCAGACTCTATGCGATTAGTATGCAGGGTCTGTATGGAGTCAATCACCAATACCTGAGGAGACATCTCCTTGATTTGGCTAAATATATTTTGCGTGCTCGTCTCCGAAAGGATAAAACAGTTGTCGCTTTGAACCCCTATTCTATCTGCTCGCATTTTAATCTGTTGCTGACTTTCTTCACCAGACACGTAAAGCACTTTCGTTTTTGATGAACTGAGCACTATTTGCAGCATTAGCGTAGATTTGCCTATGCCTGGCTCTCCTCCTAGCAGTACCAATGATCCTGCAACGATGCCACCGCCTAGTACTCTATTGAGCTCAGCATCTTTAGTGACAAGCCTTCGCTCTGCACCTTTCTCAATTTCTTTTACGTTAACGGGTCTTTGTTTAACGGTAGGTTGATCTGTGTCTCGCCATGAAGTTTTTGCAGGATCGTTTTTCTCCACTACTTCTTCAACATAGGTATTCCATTCGTTGCAAGAGGGGCATTTGCCAATCCATTTTGCTGAGTTGGCACCACAATTCTGACAGCTGTAGACACTTTTTACTTTGGCCATTGGTTAGCAATATAAATTATTTTAATACCCTAAGCGAGTAGCTCAGAAATGTCTTCGGTGGTCAGTTTCTTGATAAAGCTTTCCTCTGTTGAAATTAGGTCTGAGGCCAATTTGAGCTTATTCTTTTGTAGTGCGAGAATCTTCTCTTCGACTGTGTCTCTAGCAATAAACTTATACGTAAAGACTGTTTTCTTTTGACCTATTCTGTGAGCCCGATCGACCGCTTGCTCTTCAATGGCCGGGTTCCACCATGGATCAAGCAAGAAAACATAGTCTGCCTCCGTCAAATTTAAACCTAGCCCGCCTGCACGAAGAGAAATCAAGAAGAGCTTGATGTCTTTGTTATTTTGAAAAGCGTCTACTTGCCCTTGACGATCTTTAGTCGAACCATCCAAGTATGCATAAGACAATCCCTTTTCTTCGAAATACTTCTTAACGATGGTTAGGTGCTTCACAAATTGACTAAAGATCAGAATTTTGTGTCCCTCACTGAGGGCCTCCTCAATCATATAGCGAATATCTTCTAGCTTACCCGAGTCACCTTCAAATTCCTCTTCAACCATTCGAGGATGGTTAGCAATTTGCCTCAGTTTTGTTAATCCCTGTAAGAGCAGTAACTGAGATTTCTTGATACCGTCAGTTTCAATTGTATCTAGAATTTTATTTCTGTAAAACGACTTGACCTCCTCATATTTTTCGGCTTGTTCGGGTGTCATTTCACTGAACTTCACACTTTCAATTTTCTCTGGTAAGTCCTTTGCCACCTGAGATTTTTGCCTCCTTAAAATAAAAGGCTTGATGATAACATTGAGCTTACGCGTTTTCTCAATGTCCTGCTTTTTCTCAATGGGTAGTTGAAATTCGTTCTTAAAGTACTTTTGCGCCCCTAACAGCCCAGGGTTCACAAAACTCAATTGCGACCAAAGGTCCATTGTACTGTTTTCTAATGGTGTACCAGTTAAAATCAATCTATGCCGAGATTTTAGCTTGCCAACAGATTTTGCAATTATAGAGTCGGGATTCTTGATCGCTTGTGATTCGTCCAAAATCACGTAATTAAAATAGAATGAATTGAGTACTTCAATGTCTATTCGCGTTATTCCGTAGGAAGTAATCACCAAATCATATTCGGCAAAACTTTCTGGGTTTTTATCTCTTTGTGTGCCTGCATAGATTAGCACCTTAAGTTTCGGGGTAAACTTTGATGCCTCGATTTGCCAGTTATAAATCAAAGACGTTGGCATAATCAGCAGTGAGGTCTGAATAGGCCCCTCGCTTTTTTGAGCCTGTAAAAGGGCCAATGTTTGAACCGTTTTTCCAAGACCCATGTCATCTGCCAAACAGCCACCAAAGCTGTATTCGGCCAAGAATCGCATCCAATTATAACCTGCCTTTTGATAAGGTCTAAGTTCTCCCTTAAAGCCTCCGGGCAGCTCATAATCTTCAATTTCTTCGAATCCTTGAAGCTTTTGAAGTTTTCTATCCATGGTCACCTGTGCCAACTGACCATTTCTTAAATCTTCAACCAACGACAGGTGATGTTTCCGCAGCTTCATGTTTTGCCCTTGCCCATCCTCTTCCATAAAGGCAAAAAGCTCTGCATAATCAGTGAGCCAAGCATCTGGTATCACGGCAATTTCCCCATTCGGAAGCTTAATCTCTTTGCTCTTTTTGTTAATGAGTTTTCGGAGTTCGTTGAAGGGAATTTCATAGTCTCCAAAACGCACCACAGCATGAATATCGAACCAGTCAATGCTCTCATTAACCTTAATCTCTAAAGATGATTCTCCTACAAAATATTTCTTGCGCTCTGCATCAGTTTGTTTGACACTGATATTGAAAGTATCTAAGAGTTCTGCATTTTCCTTCAGCCAAGAGAAAGCCCGTCCTCTAGACATGGCTACACGTCCATTTTGGAACTTAAGCCCTGAGTTTTGAAGCTTATGGTAAAGGTCTATTTCTGTATCCGCATCGCGTCTGACTTTATGAAAAACATAACTGTCATTCTTCTTTTCAAGTTTTACCGAAGAATTAGGTGCTTTTTCATAGGTAAATTGATATGGTCCGTAGTCAAAACCCAACTTGAAAAGAATCTTACTTTCATTCTCAGAAATGGCTGCACCCCCATTCGTTTGGAACAAGTCACCACTAGTTGTTTGAACAAGTTCAGAAAAAGCAATAGCAGGTTTCACCGGATAACTTTCAGTATTGATGTCAAAACCTTTTGCATATACATCGAAAGAGGCCACCAATTGGGTGACAAATTTTTCATAATATGTTTCCTCCACCTTTCTGGGAACCACTATGAATTTCTTGTTTAAAAAGGGGCGTAGTTTCTTACCGTCTACATTCTTCGCAAACCGGAGGAGTTTGTTGCCCACGATTAACCAAGCGGGTTCATGGCAAACTAAGAATGAACCATTGTATTGCCATTCTACTTTCTCCCCTTTGTGCTTCATGGTAGGGAAGTAGTGTGTATTGTCTTCATTTCTCCTAAAATGAAATAGCACGGTAGCTTTCTCTTCTTCCCAAGAGATTTCTTTCCAAGCGGGCTCACCATCTCGGCCCATTTCAAAGACTCTTTTACCTCCAAGGCGCTCAAGTATTTTTGACCTTCTATGTTCCAAATGATGGTGTATGGTCTCTTGAAGTGTCTTATCCCCTTTTTCCTTATCGTAAACCTTAAAAAAGAACTCGGCCGGTTTTATCCTTTGTTTATAGAATTTAAGCACAATGGACTCCTGCTGCATTTCGTCCATAAGCTTGATAAGATCGTAGTCTATATCATCTAGCCCTGAAGCAAATTCTTTGGCATTTTTTGAAGAGATATTCTGATGCTGGAGTGTAAGACGTCCTTTTTCATCTAATTGAACCACGAAGGATTCGAAGAGGTATCCGAGATATTCGTGCTCATACAATGAGTAAATTAATTGGAACGGTTGAGCAGTTGAAACCTTCATTTGAATCTTGAGCGAATCGCAAATTAAAGATTTCTCCTAAAGAGAAAAACTGTCTGATGGAAAGTAAATTGATTTTAATCTAAGTAAGCAATCGGGTTCACTTTTGATGCAAGAACAGCAGGCCGATAAGCTGTTAGAATAGTGATGATTGTAATGCTTAAGCCCACCATTAGAAAATCTGACCAGATGATCTTAACCGGATAGGCTTGCGAAACCGAATTAGACATACCTAGGCCGATGAGTTCGTAAGTCTTTTGGATCCAACAGAGGAGTAGGCCAAGAGATAAGCCCACCGTACTACCCAACACAGCAATAATAACACCTTGCTTAATGAAGATCCCTTTCACCAGATTTTTGGTAGCCCCAAAGGCGAAAAGCACAGACATATCTCTTCTTTTTTCAATGGCCAGCATGGAGAGTGAGAAAAAGATATTGAAGGAGGCGATCAGCGTAATAAAAGTCAGTGCTATATAGACGAATAGCTTTTCAATTTTGACTGCTTTCAGCAACTCTGCATGTTGTTGATCACTGTCAAGGACCTTAAAATCATCGCCTAGTACAGCTTCTAATGCAGATTTGACTCTGCTCAAATTAGCCCCTTCTTCGATGTAGACTTCCACGGAAGTTCTTTCATCATTATAACTCAGTATTCGCTTGGCGGCATCGATTGGAATCATGACAAGAGATTCGTCATAAGCCTGCTCAACGCTGAATACCGCGGCTGGCTTTACTTTTACCCTTCTCAAGGCATTAGTACTAAAGGTAGCTTCCGGCCTTAAGTTCTTTGGGTAAACTATTTCCATTTCGAAGAGGTCATTGTCTAACAATATTCCCAACTCATAAGCTACACCCGCACCAAGAATTGAGAAATTCTGTTCTGCCTCTTTTAGTTTAAGCTCTCCCTGCAATAGAAAAGTATCCAGCTTATTGGCTTTGAGATAGCTCTCCTCAATTCCTTTAATTCTCACAACTACCTGTTGATCTCTGTAGGATACAAGGGCATTATCTTCGATAACTTGAGCGGTGGCATCAATTCCAGAAATTTCATTGATCTCACTCAGAAACTCATCGGTCACTGGAAAGGACTTTCCCTTTACCGATTCAATTTTAAGGTCTGGATCAAAGGTTTGGTATACTGACCTAAGCACCCCTTCTAATCCATTGAAAACCGAGAGCACAACAATAAGTGCCATGGTACCTATGGCCACACCAATCATGGATACCCATGAGAGTACCTGTATAAAGTTTTTGGTCTTTTTTGAGGAAAAGTAACGCCTCGCTATGAAAGTGGAGACGTTCAATCTTCTTCTGGGTCTGAGTTTTTGTCTTTGGGTATCTCTAGCGTACCAAGTATAGCGTCCATTCTAGAGGCAGTTTCTGCCGTACTATCGTTAAAAAAGGCGATTTCAGGAATCACTCTTACATCTTTACCAATCGCCCTTCCTAAAGCTCCTCTGATTCTTGGCTTAACGCTATTCAAAAAGTCCAACGACTCTTGCGCTGCGTTAACAGGAAATATACTGATATATGTTCTCGCAAGCCCTAAGTCAGGACTCATCTCTACTCCAGTGACAGTGACCAGTTTCCCAAGGAAATTACCTGAGAAGTCTCGCTGAAGAATCTGACTGATCTCTTTTTGAATAAGTTTTGAAAACTGCTGTTGCCTTTTGCTTCCTGCCATTTTACAAATATCTGATATAATTATTGATTTTCCTTCCAGCCTAATTTTTACCTTTATTTGCACAGTCTTTTAATTCAAGATATTGCTCAGCTACTTTAAGAAAAACGACCCTTATAGAATTGTAGGCCTTGTGTTGATCTTGTTGATCACGAGGGTTTCATTCTTCGTGTTCTTCAATACGGATACATGGTCAGTTCTCGTCAATGAGAAAGACCTTATGGCAACTGATACCCTCCATGCTGGCCCACTGGCAAATCTTGTCTTTGTGGCACTTTCATCGATCAATGTTGAGACTCTCGATGTCTTTTTAGCCAGTTTTCTTATCCTCTTGAATGGCATTCAATTAAACTCCATATTTATTCGTAACGCATCCTTTCAAGAGAGCTCATATGTTCCTGCAGCGATTTATGTGATTCTAATGAGTGCTTCAGAGAGCTTTTACTATTTAAGCCCTGCACTCATAGGCGTTAGCTTCTTACTCATTTCCCTCAACTATCTATTCTATCATATCAAGTATAGAGGAACGGAAGAGAATATTCTGAGCACAGGATTTACTTTAGGCTTAGCCGTACTTTGTTACTACCCTTATCTATGGGTTTATCTGATGGTAATGATCATCTACTTGCTTTACTCAGGCACAATTACTCGAAGATACTTTCTCATCACCTGGGGCTTCATCTTACCACTACTCATTACATGGGTTATCTTTTTCTTATTGAATAGAGGTGATGACTTTCTGGACAGCCTTTTTTCAGAAATAGTCAACTTTCAAGAAATGGGAGAAATGTTGAATAAGGGGCTCTTAGTCTACGGACTTGGTCTTGCTTTAGGTTTAATCGCAGCGATACAAAACTTTTCCGGCCAAGGTATGACAAACCATCAAATATTGGTTCAGAAGGCCATGAGTTGGGTTGGCTTATTTGGAATTATCGTCTTTGCAGTTTTTGGGAATAATGACCTCACAGCCCTTGCCATGCTATTACCTGCTATTGCCTATTTCAGTGCTAAGATGTTAGCTGATGTATCTAAGAAATACGTCTCAGAACTTCTCTTTTTGGCACTTTTGGGTGTAGCTGTCGCTACCTTAGTTTTGGGTTATTGACAACTAATTTTATCAACCCTGCGCTCATGGCGGCCCCCCTCAAAGTCCGTGGTTAGGAACGTTGATACCATCTCTTCTGCCAAATCATAATCAACAAACCTAGCTGGGATACAGACGACATTGGCATTGTTGTGCTGTCTGGACAATGCAGCTAATTCAGTTTGCCAAACTAATGCGGCACGTATGCCTTGGTGCTTATTGGCTGTCATGCAGACACCATTACCGCTTCCGCAAATTGCAATACCAGCATCCAGTTCACCATTTTCAATTGCAGAAGCCATCGGGTGAATGTAGTCAGGGTAATCAACTGAATCTTCAGAATTTGGACCAAAATCCTTTACCTCGTAGCCTTTACTAGCCAAAAAAGCAACCACTTTTAGCTTATACTCAAATCCGGCATGGTCGCCTCCAATTCCTACTTTTTTCATAATCGCCTTTTTGCTATTTTTTTCTCTACTCTTCTAGACACTACAATGCTAACTTCATATAAGAATGTCAGTGGTAGCGCGATAAGAATTTGACTAATTACATCTGGAGGGGTAATAATGGCTGAAACAATTAAGATAACAACTATGGAATGTCGTCTATAGCGTTTCATCAACTTCGGAGTAACAATTTCCGCCTTAGACAGAATGTACGTTAACACCGGCAGTTGAAACATGAGGCCACAGGCCAAAGCCAATGTCGCCACCATACCAATGATAGAAGAGAGATCAAAAATGTTATCGATCTTAGCGCTTAGTTCATAGTTATATAAGAAGTTAAAACTAAGTGGAGTTACGATGTAATAACCAAATAGCACCCCCAGAAGAAAAAGAAAGGTGACGACAACCACTACGCCTCTTGAAGCACTTTTTTCGTTGTTCTTTAAGCCAGGCTTTACGAATCGCCAAATCTCCCAAAAGGTGTAAGGAAAGCCAAGAATCAAACCTACCACCAGAGACGACTTAATGTGCCATACGAATTGACCAGTAATGGTTCTATTCTGAATGATCATATCCATTTCCCCAAGGCACAGGAGTGGAGTATTTATCAAATCAGCCAACTTACATAGCTGCTGATATGTCCAAAACTCTGAGTTCGTAGGGGCCAGAATCAATTCAAAAATGAAATCCTTGAAGAGAAAAGCAATAATCGAGAAAACAAAAACTGAGCCTACGGCACGAACAAGATGCCACCTGAGTTCTTCAAGGTGGTCAAGGAAACCCATTTCCTTTTCCTGTTGGTCGTCTTGTAATTGATCTAGTGCCAATTATGCTTTGAATAAAGGGTATTGGTTCATCCAGGCATTCACATCTGCCTTCACACGCTGTAAGTTCGTTTCGTTTTCAGGGTCAACCAAAACTCTGTCAATCAATTCAACGATTCTTTCCATATCTGCTTCGACCAAACCTCTCGTTGTTACAGCTGCAGTCCCTACTCTCATTCCGGAAGTAACAAATGGTGATTTATCATCAAAAGGTACCATATTTTTGTTTATGGTGATGTCAGCAAATCCTAATGCCTTTTCAGCGAGTTTACCAGTAATTCCTTTTGACCTAAGGTCAATTAGCATCAAGTGATTGTCAGTTCCACCAGATATGAGGTCATACCCTCTTGCAACAAAGGCATCAGCCATTACGGTAGCATTCTTCTTCACTTGAAGCACATACTCCATGTAGTCCTCACTGAGCGCCTCTCCAAAAGCAACCGCTTTTGCTGCAATTACATGCTCTAATGGTCCTCCTTGCGTACCTGGAAACACACCTCCGTCTAAAAGCTGTGACATCATTTTTACGTCACCTTTCATGGTTTTATGTCCCCACGGGTTTTCAAAGTCTTCGCCCATCATGATCAAACCTCCTCTGGGACCTCTCAAGGTCTTGTGTGTGGTAGTGGTCACTATGTGGCAGTGTTCCAACGGATCATTCAATAGACCGCGTGCAATAAGGCCTGAAGGATGAGAGATGTCTGCCAATAGAACAGCTCCTATTTCATCTGCTACTTCCCTTAACGTTGCATAGTCCCAATCTCTGCTGTAAGCCGAAGCTCCGCAAATGATCATTTTTGGCCTTTCTTTTCTCGCAGTCTCCGCTACCTTATTCCAATCAATTAGGCCAGAGTCCTTTTCTACGCCATAAAAGAATGGCTGATATAATTTACCAGAGAAGTTGACAGGTGAGCCGTGAGTTAGGTGACCGCCATGTGAGAGATCAAAACCTAAGATTTTATCTCCGGGATTGAGGCAAGCGAGCATTACTGCTGCATTAGCCTGAGCACCTGAGTGTGGTTGAACGTTGGCCCAAACAGCACCAAAAAGTTCTTTGACCCTGTCTATGGCTAAGTTTTCAATTTCATCAACAACCTCGCAACCTCCATAGTATCTTTTACCTGGTAGTCCCTCAGCATATTTGTTGGTCAATACGGAGCCCATGGCTTGGATTACTTGTGGGGAAGCGTAGTTTTCTGACGCAATTAATTCTAGGCCTTCGGTTTGTCTTTTCTCTTCTTTAGAGATGAGATCAAAGATGATTTGGTCGTGCTGCATTCGATAAAGTTTTGTCAAAAATACGCTATGACCAAGTAATTACCAATGGCATTGCACGCGAAGATGATAAGAGTATTGTTGGGAGTAATTTAAGCCTGTTTTGAATCAGGTTTTATGCTCAAAACAGACATGATTGTCTCAAAAACTTGCCCTTGAGTAAACGGCTTACCGATGTAGCCATCGAGTTTATATTCTTCAATTTTTTCTTTAACCTCATCAAAGGCAAAAGTGGTGTATGCTAAAACGGGAACGGGGCTTTTCTTAAACTTTTCAGTTTCGTGAAGCAGGGTAGTGGCCTTATAACCGTCAATTCCGGGCATGTGTAAGTCCATCAAGACTAATTGAACGGATTGCACAGCATATTTTTGAATTCCCTCTTTAGCGGATAGGGCTTTAATAGACTTTGCCCCAAATTTCTTTAACGTCTTTTCGGCAACTATGAGGTTTATAGGGTTGTCATCAATAATCAAAACACTTACATCTGCCAAAACATCATTGGCCGTAGATTCCTTCTTCTCAACACCATCAACGAACTCATCGTCCATGGACTGGATTTTGTTGTCAACCAGAAAATACGATTTGGCACCCATAATTTAGTTGCTTGTAAGTTATTAATGATCTAACATAACGAAAGTCACCCTTTCTGATCACTTTTTTTTTCTTGATCTTCAAAAAACCCATGGAATGTGGCTTTTTAAAGTATTTGTTGACTTTTACGCTTTTCATGATGAGAATTGCCGCCCGACATGAATTTTTTTTAAAAAAAACCCTCTCTTTTGGGTGACCTTTTAATTGCCTAATCACTAAAGAAGTAGAGCATGAGTGTAAACTCGTTGATCTTGCGATTGCGGAACGGTGATCGCTCTGCACTTGAGGAAATATATAAGAACTATAGGATAAGCTTTATAAAGTGGATCACCTATACCCACAAGTGCAGTGAAGACGAGGCTGTAGATATTTTTCAGTACTCCATACTCTCCTTCTACGAAAACGTTCTAGAGGAATCATTTGAAGCAATGAATGAAGCAGGGATTAAGACTTATCTCTACTCTATAGGCAAGAACAAGCTATTAGCAGATACTCGCAAAAATTCAAAAATTTCTTATCAAGAAGAGATTGATGAAGACGAGCTCTTCGAAGCCCTAGAAGATGATAATCAAGAGGATGAGGTCAGAATTAATAAAATCAAGAAGCTCGTTTCTGAGCTAGGAGAACCCTGTAGTGAAATATTAAGACTTTTCTATTTCAACAATCTTAGCAATGATGAGATTGCTGAGGTAATGAGATATAAAAACGGAAACACTGTAAAGAATTTGAAATACAAGTGTATCCAAAGAATAAAGAACCAACTATAGGTAACCCTTTACGAATGAGCAATTTTGATCTGCTAGACAGGTATTTTTCCAATGAGCTTGATAAAAGCGAATTAACAACCTTGAATGAAAGGCTGAAAAGTGATCCTGAATTCAACCAAGAGTTTCAGGAGATGAAAGAGATTAGACTTGCAGTAAAAGCACAAGCCCGCCAGAATATTAAGTCCTTATTTACTGACATAGAGGACTCCCTCAACAAAGAACAATTGACCACTAACCATCAGACTGCTATGAAAAGAATTTTAACCGTGGCCGCCAGCCTAATACTAATGGTATCGGTGAGCTACTTCGTACTTAACGGGAATGGGCAACCGACCCCGCAAGACGTTTTTACAGAATACTATAAACCCTATACTAACCTAAACGGTCAAGTAAGGGGAGAAGCACGCAACACTGAATCATTAAGTAATGCTGCATACAGTGCATATGACGCTGGAAATTATGCCCTAGCCGTTGAAAATTTCGAAACCCTTGTGGAGGTAGAAAAAACAGCGGAGAACTATTTCTATATGGGTATTTCAAATATAGAAATTGGGGAATACGAGGCTGCTGTTAAGAATTTAAACACAACACTTAACAATTTCTCTACTTTCAGCGATCAGTCTAAATGGTATTTAAGTATGGCACTATTGGCTGACAAGAAAGAGGAAGAAGGGATAAGTATTTTGGCCTCGCTGAGCTTGACTAAAAATGCATATGCAATAAAGAGTTCAGAGATACTAAAATCGATGAATGTCGAGCTTTTAGAAACTAGTGAAGGTGAAGCTGGAACTGTTGTAGAGTACCCAGATACCGAGGGTGACTTGTCTCCTGATGGTTCAGGAATTCAATTAGAGCGAAGATATCAATACGGAGAAGTATACGAATTTATCTCTGGTGATGTATTCACATTTTTGAATGAAAGTCCTATGAAAGGTTTGAAAGAAGGAGATATGGTTGAGTTCATAGTATTGAAGAGAAAAAAAGGAGGAAAGTCCAACGGCTGGGCAATTATCACAAGCCGAACTAAGTAAGAATCTTTATTTCACACACATATACACGCGAGAGAAAGGGCTATTTGGCCCTTTTTCTTTTTATAAGGACTGTTAGAAAAGCACTAACGACCAAAATAAGGATAGCATAATATAACCATCGACTAAATGCGTGACTCCTTTCCGAAACATATTCTGTGTTATCTCCGAGCTGAAGAAAAGCCGCCCAATAATATGGGTGGCCTGAATATTCATCGCCTTCATTAAGGTATGAGAGCTTTGCGTTCCTAAGTGACTCGTTTATATTACTACCCTCCTCAATAAATTCCGTATACATTCCAGTCATTAACCTTGACGTAGTATTATCATTTACCTTCCAGAGACTCATTACTATCGATGGAACGCCCACTAAAGCGAAGCCTCTAGCTATACTAAAAACACCCTCTCCCTTATTAACAACTCCCACACCACTTTCACAAGCGCTCAAGACTGCCAAGCGAGCTTGCAGCCCTGCCAAATATAAATCATTGGTGTTAAGTACATTATCCCCCTCTCCATTGAAAATCAGACTAGATTCATACCTATTCACATTATCAGCCTTACCGTGAACAGCCAAGTGGAGTATATCAAATTCTTTGGCAGCAGCTAAGAATTGACTTTTGGTCGCTTTCTCACCTATCAAATAAGTACCACTGAAAGATGCTTCAAGGTACTTTATCTCTCTCTCGGTACCTGGCAAAGTAGCATAGTCATATTTAGAATTCAACTTCCCTGACTGTTTAAAGCCAATCCCCAACAGCCCCTCTCCCAATTCACCATTGCGCTTCTCATTTCCAATGAGCTCTGAGGAGAGTTCATATTGAATGCTGTGTGACTTGACTAAGTAATCTAGGTCATGAAAACCTGTAGATGCCTTTTTCGAGTTCTTGACTAAAACTTCGAACGGGAGTCTCGCAAGAACTTCATCAGGAATGATAATTAAGTGTTTGAAATTATTTCCAAGGGTGATGAATGTCTTCTCTAATAACCGAGAATATAGAAGAGATGAGTTGTCTTTAAACTCCTTGAATTCGTCATTAATGTATTCAGTATTTGGTGGTTTCGACACCATGTTTATCACTATATCTAAAGCCTTATCAAGTTCTTGGTCACGAAATATTTTCTGAAAAGAAACCTTGTTATCAGTCTTTGACATTACGTAAATGTTCCTTTCACCATAAAAGAATTCTATAAATGCTTGATCTGAACTAGGATTAATTGTTTCGGCATCCTTCAGCATTCTTTTTACGTTTGACAACCCCTCTCCATAACTCTCCAGAATGCCTTGTATACTATCCTTCAACTTATCACGACTCAAGCGCACATCCGCTAGTTCTTGGTTTAGCCGTATTACGGAATCACTTTTAACCGAAACATCAATAAGTGAGTAGAATGCTTTTTGTAAGGACTCCACCTCACTTCTTACTTTAAAAAACCTCTCTTTAATCTCACTAGACAGCAAATCACTATTAACTAAGTCAAACTCTTGAGACTGTTCTAAAAAAAGAATAGCCTTACTTTGTCTCGAAAAGTTCATTGCCGCTTCGAAGTACTCTTTGTCATTTGTGAGCTTGTAAAGAGAGAAAGATACATCAACTCCAATCTCATAAAGTCTTTTGAAATTCTCACTTAAAAACAGCTTACCCTCTGAATCTAGAAAAGCTTCTCTGTTAATACTTAGAAGGTCATGTGTCTTTTCAACATACTCTTTAGAAGCTAAAAGTAGCTCAACGGGATTGTCCATACTGTCACTGGCTTCTTTTAGAACACCCGCTTTTTTCATTAAAACTCTTAAGTCAGAATAGGAATAAGATGCATTTCTTACATTGCTAGGAAAGGACAAGACGGACCCTTGGTATTGAACGAGTCCATTTCTCATTGCAGAATCATATGAAGTCAATGCACTATCCCAATCAAGGTGAGAAGCATAAAAATCTCCTAAGCGCTCATAGTTTCTATGCAAAGCAGGGTTTGGCAATGACACTAGCTTTTTCATTCTAGCCAAAGACTGACTTAGTAAGTCTTCAGCCTTTTCCCTATCTCCCAAAAAATTATAGCATAGACCGGTGTTAATTAAAACAAGAGCAAAAAACTTTGAGCCGCTACGGCTTTTAACAAGTTCCCCTTTGTCATCAATAACTTCGGCAGCCTTTTCTAAATAAGGTATGGCCTGCTTATAATCCCCAATTGCCATATAAGAGATGCCTAAAAGGTTATTAAAAGAGTAATATTCTGGCATTTGTGCTCTTGGAGTCTTTTCTACAATTTGCATTACCTCCAACCCTAGTTTTATTGCCTTGTGAAAGTCCTTTTTATGATATAAAACTTGAGCTAGGTAAAATTGAGACTCTGCAAGAAATCGGTTTGAAACGCCTGCACTGTTCTCCATTGCGTATTGGTACCCTTCAATTGCATAAGCCAAGGCTTGTTCAAAATCTCCTTTCTGAATATAGATAGTAGGATAGCTTTGAAGATAACGAAGCATAAGGTTAGGGTCAGGATTACCATTACTCTGTATTCTCTCTAAAGCTACCAGCCTCTTCAAGTAACGCAGTAAGGTGTCCTGACTTCCTTCAGAATATTGGTAGGCATAGAATTTATACTCAACCATACTTTTATATATCGATGAATCATATTTGGATGCAGCGTCATAGTAAACCAAAGCAGTATCAAAGTACGATCGAGCGTTATAATAATTAGCAAGAGAATGGTCCATTGTACCACGTCTATAATATGTCTTTGCAACCAAAAAATGACCTTTTGGAAGCTTGCCTGTGGCGATATCAATCGCTCTATCCATTGTTTGGATTGCCTCGTCATATCGATTTAACCTACGCAGTGCCAAGGCCATTTTTTCCATAGTATAAACCTGCTCCTCAAAGTTCTGCTGTTCTGCGGCTTGAGCAATGATTTCTTCAAAGGCAGTAAGTGCCTCTGGATACTTTTTCTGACTATATAATTTTTGAGCTGATTCTAATGCAGGAGTGGAATAAGAGTACTTAGATTTTAAAGCAACCTCTTGTCCTGACACTATGCTTTCTGAAGCAATTAATAAAATTATGGAGACCCATATTATATGGGGCTGCTGAAATAATTTATACACAGTAACTAGTCGAGGTGAATCATGATGAAGATACAAACAATAGCCCAACATACCAACAAGTGTTAGGCACTAACAATTAGTCGTATTTCGTGTTAAGCCATTATGCATTTGAAAGTGGTAACACAAGTCAACCAACCTTTACCTGTCGTCAAGAAAGGGTTTAATCAAGACCTTTTTCTAAAACTTAACCCTCCTTTTCCAAGTGTATCGCTATTACGGTTCGATGGTTGTGAGACAGGAGATATTGTAGAATTATTACTTGACTTTAAAGTGGCCAAACAAAAATGGATTAGTGAAATCACTTTTGACAAAGGCTCCGAAGAGAAATTCGAATTCATTGATGAAGGGGTCGTTTTGCCGTTTCCCTTTGTCTATTGGAAGCACCATCATATGCTTATGAACAACAGTCAAGGGTGTCAAATCATAGACGCTATTGAATATAAAGCCAAATATAAGTTGATGACTGTGCTACTATACCCTTTGCTATTATTACAGTTCCTCTATCGTAAGCCTGTTTACAAGAAAGTTTTCAAATAAAACTAAGGGTTAAAGATTACCGTAGTGTCTATTAGAATAGCGCTCATATTTTTTAACCAAACGCAGGCCTATGAGATACTTATTGCTACTCAGTGCTCAACTGATCTTTTCTTACAGTATTGCTCAAAACTCCCTTGGCTTTTCTTTTGATGATGAAAAAGACTTTGTGGAGTTAAGCTTTAAAGATGAAAGCAACCTCATCGTTGTGCCAATATTGGTGAATGGGGAGGGTCCTTTCAATTTTATTTTGGATAGTGGTTCCGAATCAGGAATGATTTTCGATCGTTTTGTAATCTCTGAAAACAATCTGGTCAACGCTAGAACGATTCCCATTTTTGCGCAAGACGGTAAAAAGATAACAGACCTTTTGGTTGCTAACAACATCAACATTCAGTTGAGTGGCATCAGTGGTATACAGCAATCAATGGTAGTGCTTCAAGAAAAAGATTTGGTTGACATCCAGAGTGTCCTAGGGGTAAATGCCAATGGGGTATTGGGGTCAGAACTGTTCAGCAGGTTTGTAATTGAAATTGACTACGAGACTAAAAAACTTAGGCTATACGAACCGAAAAAATTCCAAGTACCCAAGGGGTTCACAAAGGTTCCAATCAGTATCAAAAACCTTCGCCCTTACCTGAATGCACGCCTCAAACAAGAAGGCGAAAGAAAAACTGACATCAATTTACTGATAGACACAGGAGCCAGTAGCGCACTCTTTCTTGATGCAGATGGGTATGACAACATTAAGGTCCCAAACAAAAACATCGATTATATTCTAGGAGGTAGTCTGGCAGGCCCATTAAACGGACAAGTTGGTCGAATAAAAAGCCTTCAGGTCGGTAAAAAATTTACTTTTAAAAAAGTTGTTACATCCTTTCCAGAGTCTTGGCAAATCAAGAGAGAAATAGGGAGTGGTGGAGATTCCATGAAGCGCCATGGAACCATAGGCTCAGACATTCTTTCTAGGTTCACGATCATCTTTGATTATATGAATTCTGCCATCTACCTCAAGAAAACTAAAGGTTATAGAAAGAGATTTAGATTCAATACTTCTGGGCTTACCCTAAACACCAGTGACTGGGACAACAAAAGACTTTTCGTTTCTGGTGTTATTCCTAACTCTCCTGCAGATAAAGTTGGAATTCTTCCCGGAGATGAAATCATGTCAATAAATGATAAACCAGTATTTTTTTACTCGTTCAGTGATATTGTTGGCTTCATCAGAGCAGTGCCTGGGGATACAATTACGCTTATCCTTATGCGTGACGGCAAGTACTTTCCCCGAAGGATAAAACTAAGAAAGCTCATATAAAAAAAGGCTGACCGAATCGGTCAGCCTTTTCAAAATCTATCTTTTGAAGACTATTTAGGATCAAGAATATCATTGATTCTTACAAGTGCGTCTTCTAAGTGAATTTTAGACATTCTGTCTGAAGTTCTTGGAATAGCAGCTCTTACTCTTGATTGAAGCGTTTTCAGCTCTGCTCTTACAACAGGCCTGATGTCTGATTGACTTGCATCAATTCCTGGACCGAAGAAACTTCTAAACTGTGCAGGAACTACTAATTCACCTGTCATCATCAGTTCCAATCTTTCGATATGAGCCCTTTGAAGACTTCTTCTGTAAGTATCGATTGCTCTACCTCTAGGTAGTTCAGACCATATACCATTTCTAATGTCTGTAAAAAGCTCAGTGATTCCATAAGCATCAGCACCATTCATTGTTTCATTTTCGATCATGGTACCCAACTTTCTCCATTCAAGCATAGAGTTCAAGGCACGCACTTGACGAGAGCGCATTTCTTCTACTGCACCAACGCCTTGAAGTCTTCCAAGAATTTCCATATCCAACATCCATTTAGGTGTGTTGAAAAGGTTATCATTGATGAACTTCACAGCTTCTTTCTGCTTCTCTTTAGAGGCATGCGTATATACTACACCATCTTGATCTGCAGTTTTAGCTTCCTTCTTCACACCGCCAACATAACTACCAACATGGCCCATGTAACGGTTAAATTGAGAACCGATCTCACCGTACATCTCTTGAAGTTCGCTGTAGTCAGAACCAGGTGTGTAAGTCCAATCCCTAAGGTTAGTCATGATACGTTTCAGGTTAGCAATACCATAGGCACTCGCCTTCATAGCATCGTCACCCAAATCTTCAGTTTGAGCAGTGTAGTCTCCTTGGCCGAATCTATAAAGTGGATCTCCGTTTTTCTCCTCGATCCATCTTCTTAGAGTTGGTAATTCTTCTTCTGGAGAGTTAGCATCCAAA
Source organism: uncultured Roseivirgaceae bacterium (assembly GCA_964352205.1). Lineage (GTDB taxonomy): Bacteria > Bacteroidota > Bacteroidia > Cytophagales > Cyclobacteriaceae > Roseivirga. Next base: position 825,226 of record CAYGQO010000001.1, on the reverse strand, counting down.
ATTGGTCTGTAACCCCAAGCAATGGCATACTTGTCATATGCACCTACTTCTGGCATCAAGGCAACGCCTTTGTCTTCTGGTTGTGCGATGTAGTTAAAACGAGCATAATCCATGATAGATGGTGCTGTACCCATTCTTTTGGTAAACGATGCTGATCTTAATGAATCAACAGGGTATGCATTACTAGAAGCAAAGTTATGTGGTAAACCTAATGTATGACCTACCTCGTGAGAAGACACGAAGCGAATCAGACGAGACATTACTTCATCCTCAAATTCAGAACTCTGAGCCTGTGGGTTGATAGCCGCTGTCTGAACGAAGAACCATCTTCTAAGAAGGGTCATTACGTTATGATACCAGTTAATATCACTTTCTAAAATCTCTCCAGAACGTGGATCAGATACGTGAGGACCATTTGCATTTGGAATTGGAGAAGCTAAGTATCTTACCACTGAATATCTAACATCTTCTGGACTCCAATCAGGGTCTTCTTCTACGCTTGGAGGGTCAGCAGCAATAATGGCTTCTTTAAAACCGGCAGCTTCAAAAGCTACTTGCCAATCTTCGATTCCATCCTTAATCGCTTGAACCCATTCTTTCGGGGTAGCTCTATCTACGTAATAAACAATTTGTTTTTTAGGAACAACAAGCTCTCCTCTACGGAATTTAGCCATGTCCTCCTCTTTGACTTCTAGTCTCCAACGATCAAGATATCTGATAGTCTTTGACTGTTGTGCCTTAAGACCATAGTCAGTAGTTCCTCTTGCAAACCAACCCACTCGCTCATCATAGAGTCTTCTTTGCATTGGTACTTCTGGCAAAAGAATCATCGAGTTGCTCATTTCAACAGTGATTGATCCATCAGCTGCGCTAGATGGAGAAGCACTAGCCAAATATGTTTTCACATGTCTTAACTCAATATTTTCAGGGTAGCTACTCACGCGAGAAACATAAGATCTTGCATTGTCAAGTCGTGTTACCCTGTATTGCGTTCTGTTTCTCTGTGGAAGACCAAGTGGCTTCACATCACCCGTTAAAAGAGACGTTGCGTCTATGACAACACCCGAAGAATCTTTCGATAGGGCCTTGATTTCATAAGAAGCCAAAATTGGCTCAAGGTTCGAGTTTAAGACTGCCTCACTAATAGGAAGGGAGTCTGCGGCCGTTATAGACGTAGAAATTATTTTCAACAGAATATTGTCTTGAACTCTTTCCCATCTGAGCATTTGGGTGTTGGTCTTACCACCACCAAAACCAATTCCTGAAGCGGTTTTAGCAATTCTGGTAACCATCAACATGTCTCTGCCTAACAAATCGTTTGGAATCTCAAAGAAGTAGTTCTTGTCGATTTTATGTACATGAAATAGACCTTCGTCAGTCTTAGCTTCTTTCGTAATTACCTTATCATAAGGTTGAATACCACCTTTTTTAGGAGCTGGCTTTTTAGCTGCTGCTGCAGCTTTTGCTGCTTGTTCAGCTTTTGCCGCAGCCGCTTTCTTCTTTTTACTTTGTGCTTCCGCAGGATTTATGGCAAAGAGCATAAAAGCTGCAAGCAAGCAAGCAACGAATGTTGCCGGTCTTAGATTTCGTATTTTCATTGGATTGTATTTTAGAAATTCTGGTTCTTAGTGAAATATAAACTTAATTCAAATTATAATGCGGTTGTTCCATTTTATTTAAGTGGTTATTGACCCGTATTAAGGGATATCTTGAAAGAAATAACAATCATAGGAGGTGGTTTAGCTGGCTTAGTTAGTAGTATACTTTTGCAGCGCAAAGGATACGATGTTCACCTATACGAAAAAAAGCAATTTCCATTTCATCGAGTCTGTGGCGAATACATTTCTGACGAAGTAAGGCCTTTTCTTGAGCGCAATGGTCTGTTTCCAAACAGTTGTAACCCTTCAAAGATTCGAATGTTCGAATTTTCCTCCGTAAAAGGTGGCCAATTCGAACTTCCTCTAGATTTAGGGGGCTTCGGCATCAGCAGATATTTGTTAGATAATTTTCTATACGAGTTAGCGCTTAAGGAGGGCGTGAATGTTGTTACTAAGACCACCATAACAAATGTCGCGTTTAGAAAGGATCACTTCCAGGTAGAAACAGGTACTGAAAAATTCGATAGTAAAATTGTCATCGCTGCTTACGGTAAAAAAAGTGTATTAGATAATAAACTCCAAAGAGGTTTTACGAGAAAAAGGGCTCCGTTTATAGGTGTCAAATACCATATCAAAACAGACTACCCAAAGGACAAGGTCGCTCTGCATAATTTCCAAAGTGGTTACTGTGGCATCAGCGCCATCGAAGACGACAAGTATAACCTATGCTATTTAGGTAGTCGTGAAATGTTGAGAAAATATGGTTCAATTGAGGCCATGGAAGATGCTCTGGTGAAACGAAACCCTTACCTCAATGATATTTTCGAAAACTCAGAATTCCTTTTTGACAAGCCAGAAGTAATCAACGAGTTTTCCTTTGCCCCCAAAACGGCAATAGAACACCACATATTAATGACGGGTGACTCGGCAGGGCTCATCACTCCCTTGTGTGGCAACGGTATGGCAATGGCCATTCACTCAGCGAAAATTGTCTCAGAATGTATAGCAAATCACTTTTCAAAAGCAGGTTTAAATAGAGAAAGCTTAGAAAATGAGTATGCAAACACTTGGGTTAAGACTTTCAAAAAAAGGCTAAGGGTTGGCCGAAGAACACAAGCGCTTTTCGGGTCTTCTTTCACATCAGAAATTGCTGTACGATTGATGAAAAACTCTTCTTGGGTTGCCTATCAGATTATGAAAAACACACACGGTCAGCCCTTTTAATAAACACCCACAACGGATAATATATTTGTGGAGTATAAGAAAAGGTATAGGAAAAAGCCTCCCAAGCAGGTGGCCGAAATCCAATTAAGGCGCATGGTATTGGTGTAATTCGCCTCCGTTTCATCTTTTAAGGTTTTAAAAAACCATGAGGTAAAGAACACAATGACTGGCGACATAGCTGCCAGAAATATGAGCCCATAGGTCAGTTTAAAAAATTGCTGGAAATAGAGTACATAACCAAGACTGGCTAAGCCAAAAAAGGTACCCGTAAAAATAAAAGTCCCTTTAATACCTAGCCTAATAGACAGTGTAATATCTCCTCGCTTGGCATCCTCTTCATGCTGATAAATCTGTGTCATTGGATAGGAACCCCATAAAATAGCTGAGGCCAAGAGGCCGGGTATCAGCACATGAGGTTTCAATATATAAGTAAAAGGAAAGTCATTAAGACCGATGTAAACTAGCCAAACCACCCAAGCCCCTTGAAAGAAGCCTGCGATAAGCCAACTTGTGATTGGATATTTTTTTAAGCGAATCCGAGGGTTGCTATATGCTCGGGAGGCGACTATGTATGCGAGCAACATGGCGATCAACGTGTAGTTCTTCGGAAAGAAAACAAAGGCAAGTAACAGGCCTATTAAATCAAACAATTGGGCAAGTAAGTAGAGGCCTCGATCTACTGGCGGAGGATTTTTCAGTCCACCGATACTCTTCTCATCTTTATCAAAATAACTGTTGTAAGCATTACTGGCTGGATAAATGAAAAGGTGAAGGATTACAAAAAGACCCAATAGCCCCACCTCACTCAGGTTCGGACTCACAGAGAGTGCGAAAAGATATATCGGTAATAAAAAGTAAGAGAAATGAATCCGTAAGTGTAGCCAGTTTGATCTTTTAAACATATTCCGAGTTTCCGGAAACAATTTAGCTCAAAAACCACTAATATAGGATGTGACTAGTTCTATTCTTTCAATCGGCATTGCCGTACCCAAACACAAAATTCCTCAGACTAAAGTTGTCGAGTTCATGGCCAGAGCACATGGCATGGTAGGTCCTGAACAAGGCCGCCTAAGGGCATTGTACCGAGCCTCTGGAATTGAGAATAGGTACTCTACCATACCAGACTACGCCTCTGAAGACATGGAAAATCGGGCCTTTTATCCTCCAAGTGTTGGCTTAAACCCTTTTCCTAGCACCAAAGCACGCTCTGACTATTACCGAAAAGAAGCCATCGGGCTTTCATTGTCTAGTGTAAAGAACTGTCTTTCTCAGACGTCTGTCGAGGCAGAAGACATCACACACTTAATTACCATCAGTTGTACAGGCATGTATGCTCCTGGCCTTGATATCGACATAGTCAATCAATTGGGCCTGAATAAAAGCGTTGAAAGGACTTGTATCAATTTCATGGGCTGCTATGCTGCTTTCGTTGGCATAAAGGCGGCAAATGCATTTTGCGCTGCCAACCCTAAAGCTAAGGTACTAGTGGTAGCAACAGAGTTATGCACCCTACACTTTCAAAATAAAACTGATGATGACAACCTAATTTCTAACGCCATTTTCGGTGACGGATCTGCCGCATTGCTCATCTCTGCTGACACTTCAATAAGCTCGAACATAAGGTTGAAGCCTTTGACTTTTCATAACGAAATCTTTCCTGCAGGCGAGCAGGAGATGGCTTGGAATATTGGTGACTTCGGCTTCGAAATGAAATTAAGTGCCTATGTGCCAGTGCTCATAGAAAAAGGCATTAAGAGCCTAGTAGAAAAGCTCAAAAGCAAGGTTTCGGTAGACGAAATCCATCACTATGCGCTCCACCCTGGAGGAAAAAGAATACTTGAAGTAATTGAGCAAGAGCTAGCACTTAGTAGAGATCAGGACTGGGCAGGTAGAGAGGTTTTGCGAGACTATGGCAATATGTCTTCCCCAACGGTAGTCTTCGTGTTAAAAAAGCTTTTTGATTCGCTCAGCGAAAAAAATAAAGGAGATAAAGTGCTCTCATTGGCATTCGGCCCTGGCCTTACCATTGAGTCTATGATACTGGAGGTTATTTAAGCTTTAGAAACCCTTCATTAAAAAGCAGAAACTTACCCAAGTTGGGGTGTGCATTAAGCAGCCTTTTCTGCTTAGCCCTAAAATACTCGGATCCTCCGCTGAGCGATGAAGGTTTCTTGGCACCAAAAAGATTGGTAAACATTGGCCTGCCCTTAGCATCGAGAAAAGGCTCTCGGTCTAATTCCGCACCTTCCTTCATGAATATAAAAGGCCCCATGACCAGAGAATTATCAGGGTAACTATTTTGTAATTCTATTTCCATCATCTCCGCTTCGGATGGAAGAAAAAGATCTCGTCTGAACGGAAAATAGGCTAAAGGATTTTTGTATTCGCTCATCACTTTGAGAATATATTCCTGAGCTTTCTCATTAGAAGTAACATCCTGCGCGCATAGGCCAACCGCAGTGGTGGAATAGACAAACACGATAAAGAATAGTCTCTTTAGGTACATTATCCTTTAATTTAATCATTAAGTTTAATACTAACCGAAACGGGTAAAGGCATGTTTGAAAAAAGGGCATATGAAGAGGAGTTGATGGACGATCTGGATTCGGGTGGTGAAATCATTGATCAAACCTTACGTGAACTTGAAACCATTAACCGCCTGCTCGGGGGTAATCATGTAACGATAAATGGCTTAGAAAAACTACTTCAAAATCATATCAAGGCCGAACCCATAGTAATTGCAGATCTCGGCTGTGGTGGTGGAGACATTATGATGCTCATCGCCAAGTGGGCCAGGAAGACGGGGCATAAAATAGAACTGAAAGGTTATGATGCGAATGCGAACATTGTGGACTATGCCAACAAGAACTGTGCAGGTTATCCAGAGATTTCATGCTATACCGAAGACATCTTCTCGGAAGGATTTAAAGCAAATCGCTTTGATATCGTTATTTGCACACTTTTTACGCACCATTTTAAAGACGACCAACTGATATCCATCTTCCACCAGTTTAAAACGCAAGCCAAAATTGGAGTGGTCATCAATGATTTACATCGGCATTGGCTTGCCTTCGGTTCAATTAAGTTGCTTACACAACTATTTTCTAAATCGGCCATGGTGAAGTACGATGCACCACTCTCTGTAAGGAGGGCTTTTCGCAAAAATGAGCTTCAAAAAATTATGAAATCAGCTGAAATCAAAGATTTCTCGCTCAAATGGATGTGGGCATTTCGCTGGCAATTGATCTTTTAGCTAACCCAAGTTACTTTATCTGCTATTGCCTTTCTTCTTCCTTTCGGCCACTTCTCTGGGTTAATGTTTCCGATATAAAGAAAGCCCAAGAGTTTATCGTTAGCCCTTAGGCCAAAAAAAGGTTTGGCTTCTTCATAATAAGTAACCCCTCCTGAACCCCAGTAGCATCCAATGTTGTTCGCGGTAGCCGTCAAATACATGTTCTGAACCGCCATGGCTACGGAGGCCAGTTCTTCTTCCACAGGAATTGATTCCTTAGAGTCTCGGGCCATGCCGATGGCTATAATATGAGACGAAAGCAGGGGCTTACTCGCCAGTTTTTCAAACTTTGTCGCATCGAAAGTACCGGCCTTCATACTAACCTCTTTGTAAAGGTTTGATTGAAATGCTGCAAGTTTCTTCAAACCATCACCACTGAACACGGTAAAGCGCCACGGCTCCGTCAACCGATGGGTTGGTGCCCAATTGGCGTTCTCAAGCATTTCATTAATGATACGATCATCTACAGGTTCACCAGTATACTGTGCTGGATATATAGACCTTCTCTCCTTTAATAGTTCGCTAACAAGCTCAGGGTTAAAATCAGGCATATTAATGGTTCAGTTTTATTTTTAATCCAAAGTAGTAGCTAATTGTTGCAGCAGGTTGAAAATATCTTCTTCCGAAAGCGTTCAAATCATTTCCCAAACTGTACGATACGTCAAAGAGATTGTCCACTCCGCCATAGATTTCAACGGGTTGATTTAAGATAGTACTTCGATACCCCGTTCGTAGATTCACCAAGTTATAAGCGCGTGAGAAAAAAGTGTTGGCGTCATTTAAAGGAATGGGATCTGAATAATGATAGGTCAGGTTCAAATACAAACCATTTCTCAAAACAAGGTCCGTTTGAAAATTTACAACATGTGGTGAGGTACCTGGCAAAGCGAACCCTGAGAAATCGTCACCATCATCAATGTAGTTTTCAAATTGAAAATCGTGATAGGTATAAGCCATTGTTGAGCTCAGGTTTTTAACGAAGCCATTATCCGTTCTGAGCCAATTCATTTTTGTAGAAAGCTCCAATCCTTTCTGACTTGTTTCTCCTGCGTTCCGAAAGAGCACTACGCCCTGCCCGTCTGTAAACGTGGTAATGGCGTCATTCAATTGAAAATAGAAAAGGGCCAAATCAAATGAGAGTCGATTGCCGAGTGTTGCACCTCGAAAGTTTAATTCATAGTTAGTTCCTGTCTCAGCTTGTAAAGCTAGGTTCAAGCTACCCTCATTCGTTCTTACCTCAGTAGTTGTAGGCGGAGAGAAGCCCTTCATTACACTGAAATGGATTGAGTATCCCTGATTTAACTGTTGTGAAATTGCCAGGCGAGGGGACCAAACGGCATCGAATTCTTTCAAATACTGCTGCGGAGCGTTATTAATTTCGTCAATGGTTCGGTTAATGTCATAATCAAGATTATTTCGGCTTAGCCCAAAGGTCAAATTGAGTTTATCACTCAATTGGTAATCAAGGTTGACAAAAATAAATCGCTGCTCAATTTCTATTTCATCAGCAAAACGAATAGTATCGGCTTGGCCATTTACGTTACCGAAATTCTTACCGTCAAAAAACGATTTCTGATATTCCAACCCATATGCAAGGTTCAAAGGTTTCCCGCCTAACTGTACTTGGTTTTTGAATTCAGAGCGCAAGCTAAATACCTGTTGATTGTCTCTTTTATAGTCCAGAATAAAAGGGTTCTCAAAGTCGCTTATGCTTAAACCAACATTGGTTGTGTTGCCCCAATGTTGCCCCATTTCATACTCATGCCCAAACGTAAAAAAGTAGTACTCATTGGCCACTGATGCATTTCTCTCAATGCTATTGAGTCTAGATTGACGAGGGTTTTCAGCCCGTTGATCTGGATTTAGTCCTCCAGGAATTTCGTAGAACAAGTCCGAGTAGAGCATTGAAGCTGAAATCGTTCTTTGCTCGCTCGGGAAAAATAAGGCGTCAAACTCCAGTGTCGTTCTGTCCAGCTTATTGTGTTCTCTGTAGCCATCAGACTGCTGGCTTGACCACTTAAAAGTCAAGCTGCTATTCTCCTTCAGTATGTTTTGGATCCCACTGAATTTCCTCGAGCCAAATGACCCCACAGAAGCGCTTAACATAGTGGCATTTGAAAAGCTCGACAAATCGGTACTTCGTATTTTCATCACCCCTCCATTACCGGCACCAAAAGCACTGGCCGATGGCCCTTTCATGATGTCTATTTTGGCCGAGTTATTCAGGTCCAATAAGTTCAAAAAAGTATTCCCTCCTGGTTCGGTAAACGGAACCCCATTCCAATACACTTTGACATTTCTAACGCCAAACGGAGAGCGAATGGAACTGCCTCGGATGGAAACGCGATAGCTACCACCTGCACGTTGCTCAAACCTCACACCCGGCACAGTATTGACCGCGTTCACCAAACTCACCTCATCGAATCTGTTAAGCGTACCGGGGCTTATGGTGGCAATTGAACCTGCTTGTTTGCTTAATGATTGCCGACCAGAAAAGCCTTCTACTATTAGCTCGTTCAGCACCCTTGTTTCAGGGTTCATTACAATCACTCTGCGTTCTTCTGGGCGCAGCCGAACTTGCTGATTTTCATAGCCAATAAAGGAAACAATAGCATCACGAACAGCGGTCAATTCAAGTTCAATTTTCCCATCATTATCTGAAATGTAAACTGATGAATCAGGTAATAGAATGAGCGTAACTCCCCCGAGCGGCTTGAGGGCTTCATCTTTTACAACCACCTCTTGAGCCGAGAGCTTTGTGCCTAGCAGCATGACAAAACATATTGTCAAAAGTGGTCTGAATAATCTAGTGCTTATCATCATAAAATTCGGCAACAAATATCGCGGATTCGGTCGCTAAACAAAGTTCTTGACTATATTAATCCTCATGCGCTTTACCTACAGACGAGTCAAAGTTTTTGAGAGCCTAGCAGCCATGGAAAAAGTATTTATCGAAAAAGCGATCAGGGTTTTGCGAATTGGTGATCAAAAAGTCTGTGTGGCAAAAAGTGGAAACGAGTATTTTGCCTTCGAAGCCTTATGTCCTCATCAAAAACAACCACTTTCAGAGGGCAAACTCAATGCGTTTAACGAAGTGATCTGCCCCCTCCACTTCTATCGGTTTAACCTGAAAACAGGAGAGGAAAGCAGTCGTTTATGTAATGACCTAAAAACTTTTCCGATTGAAGTAAAAGAAGAGGGTATCTTTATCAAGTTGTACTGAGGTTTTTAAATTCCTTCAGATTGTATAATTTTCCTACTTAGTGACCAAAGCTACGTACATTCTAAACCCTATCGACCCTAACGCGCGGATCGTATCGATGGATATATTGCGAGGAGTCGCGGTATTGGGTATTCTGGTCATGAATATTCAGAGCTTTGCTATGCCTTCGGTGGCTTACAGTAATCCGACAGCGTATGAAAACCTTTCAGGCAATGACCTTTGGGTATGGTTAATGAGCCATGTTTTTGCCGACCAGAAATTCATGGCCATCTTTTCTATGATGTTTGGAGCAAGCATAGTCATGCTCTCTCAAAAAGCTCAAAAAGAGCACATGCGCTCTACCAATCTTCAAAACAGGCGCTTTGTCTTCTTAGCCATTTTTGGACTCATTCATGCCTATTTTTTATGGTATGGTGATATCCTTTTTGTCTACGCGGTTTGTGCCTTTTTTATGTTCATGTTTAGAAGTAAAAAGACGGCTTCATTGGTTAAAACGGGCATTATTCTATTGGCAATAGGTTCGTTAATTAGTTTGTTTATCGGCTATTCAACACCTTTTTGGGAACAAGGAGAGTACGAAGCGACAATGACAGACATTTGGGCACCTGAACCGAGTGCAATCTCCGAAGAAATAGACTTCTACCGTGGAACTTGGGAGCGCCAAATTCTTTATAGAGCACCGCAAGCTTTTCAAATGGAAACAACTGTTTTCCTCTTCGAAACTTTCTGGAAAGTGACTGGCCTAATGCTCATTGGCATGGCACTTTACAAGAGGCGTGTTTTTAAAGCCAAACAAAGTGTAAAATACTACGCCAAAATGATTGGCTATGGGCTGGGCCTCGGCCTACCGCTAGTCATTGTCGGTACTATACTGGACTTTCACTATGACTGGGATTTTAGACTCAGTTTCTTTTTCTTTTCGCAGCTGAACTATTGGGGATCCATCTTAGTAGCGCTTGGTTATATCGGTATCATAATGATGATCACGAAGACTTCAACACGAAGCTTTATCGCCCAGCGACTAGCTGCTGTAGGACGAATGGCCCTAAGCACCTATTTAATACAGTCCATTATTTGCGGCTTTTTATTCTACGGACATGGTCTAGCCCTTTTTGGAGACTTAGATCGCTCTGCACAATTAGTGTTTGTGTTGGCCATATGGGTCTTTAATATCGCCTTTGCAGGCATTTGGCTTAAGTTTTACAAATATGGCCCCTTCGAGTGGGTTTGGCGATCGCTGACCTATGGCAAAATGCAACCTATGCGTAAGGCGGCTTAGCTTCCGTAATAAGGCGCATCTATTAGTTCTTCCTGATCATCAGATTTCACAGCGTAATTAAACCCTTTGTGGATAGAATAGGCACCGTATTCACCACTTTTACTGAGGGCTAAGAAACCCACTTGCAAATCTTTATAGTCATTCGGATATTTTCTTACCAGTCGCTCAACAGCTTGCTTGCATGCCTCATGTGGCGTTAAGCCTTGACGCATTAATTCAACAATCATATGTGCCCCACAAATCTTAATGACAAACTCCCCTAGGCCTGTTGCCGTACAAGCGCCCACCTCATTATCGACATAAAGCCCTGCTCCTATAATTGGGGAATCTCCTACACGTCCGTGCATTTTCCACGCGGCACCACTGGTAGTACAAGCACCAGATAAGTTGCCCATATCATCCAAAGCCACCATGCCGATGGTATCGTGATTTTCAACATTGATTTTTGGTTTGTAGTCCTGATTCTTCAACCAGTTCTTCCATGCCTTCTCAGACTTTTCCGTAAGTAGATTTTCTTCTTTGAAACCTTTTTCAACCGCGAAGCGCCTAGCTCCTTCACCCACCAACATGACGTGAGGTGTATCGTCCATCACCTTTCTGGCAACAGAAATGGGGTTTTTAATATTCTGAAGGAAGGCGACAGACCCACAGTTTTCAAATTCGTCCATGATACAGGCGTCTAGCGTGACTACTCCATCACGATCGGGAAAACCACCAATACCTACAGTGGCATTATTAGGATCATCTTCAGTCACTCTTACTCCTGTTTCGACAGCATCAACTGCTCTTCCTTTTTTTGATAATACTTCCCATGCTGCCGTATTTGCTTCCAGCCCATGGTTCCAGGTAGAAATAACCACTGGCTTTTTTGGTGGTTTTGCGGGCACACAGGCCATACTGCTTAGGCTTGCGGTAGTCACGGCTAAGCCGCTAAAAATTGATGATTTGAGAAATTTCCTACGATCTGTCATGCTATGAATTTTAACCAAGATATTGAAAGCTGATGGCTTCTGCCCAACCGTTAGTCAATAGATTTCATTTTTGATTCAAACTCAATAACTTCCGCCATGAAAAACTTTTTAGTTCTAACGATTGCCACATTTCTTTTGGTTGGTTGTAATTCAAAACCACCCAAAGCGATTACTCCTCAGATCGTTCCACAACCTCAGCGCATTAGCTATGATCTTAAAAAGCATTTCAATCTAAATAGTAGGCCTATCCTGCTGTCAGAAGCTAAAGCAGCCAAAGAGGTAATGCTTTTTTTACACGAATATTTTAAATCCGTTGGCTGGTCATCAGAGCTTCATGAATCAGGTAATGCTCAGATCCATTTTAAGGAAAACAGTGCACTGGCAGAAGAAGCCTATTCACTTACTGTGGACCATGAAGGTGTCACTATTAAAGCCTCTTCTTCAAAAGGGTTTTTCTACGGTACTCAGTCCCTTATTCAAATGCTTCCTGCTGACAAACACATTGCCGTGCTTCCGTACATGACGATTAACGATGAACCACGTTTCTCATGGAGAGGCTTGCACTTAGATGTAGGTCGTCATTTTTATCCTGTTGACTTTGTCAAAAAGTACATCGACCTAATGGCTTTCTATAAGTTCAATACCTTCCACTGGCATTTAACCGAAGACCAAGGCTGGAGAATTGAGATCAAAAAATATCCGAAACTCACCGAAATTGGAAGCCAGAGAAAAGAAACAATCGTTGAGAAAAACTTCGATCCATTTATTGGAGATGGCCAACCTTATGGCGGATTTTACACCCAAGACGAGATTCGGGAAGTTGTGGCCTATGCGGCTGAAAGACAAGTAACCATTGTCCCTGAAATAGAAATGCCCGGGCATAGTTTAGCGGCTCTTGCGGCCTATCCTGAATTAGGTTGTGCTCCTGGCCCATATGAAGTGGGCACGCGATGGGGCGTCTATGACGATATCTATTGCCCTAGCGAAAAGACTTTCGAATTTCTAGAAGACGTACTCACTGAGGTGATTGATCTTTTTCCTGGTGAGTATGTCCACATTGGAGGTGATGAAGCACCAAAAGCTGCTTGGAAGAAAAGTAAACTCGCGCAACAGATAATTAAGAGAGAAGGACTAAAAGACGAGTTCGAACTACAAAGCTATTTTATCAAACGCATAGAGCGATTTTTGGTAAGCAAGGGCAAAAAATTGATCGGTTGGGACGAGATCTTAGAAGGTGGTTTGGCTCCTGAAGCCACCGTGATGTCATGGCGCGGTGTAGCTGGAGGCATTGAAGCAGCTGAGTCGGGACATGACGTGGTGATGTCTCCTAATGCCGATATGTATTTTGATCATTATCAGGCCGATCCTGCAACGCAGCCACTGGCCATTGGCGGCTTCACCACTTTAGAGAGCGTTTATCATTATGAGCCCATTCCTGCCGCATTAGAGGAAAAGCACCACAAACATGTTTTGGGTGCCCAAGCCAATGTTTGGACAGAGTACATGAAGACTTCCGACTATGTGGAGTATATGGTTTACCCTAGGGCATTGGCCTTATCAGAAACCGTGTGGACCAATACTGAAAACAAAGATTGGCAAGGATTTCAAGAAAAAATGGGCCTTCAATACAGCCTCCTTGATGCTCGTGATGTCAACTACTTTATAGACGTCCCCGAAGGTGTAGTAGATGGTCTGTCTTTGGGAAACACACAAACCATCCAGCTGAAAACAGGGCTGAGCAAGGCAAAAATCTACTATAGTACTGATGGGTCTGATCCTGATGCAAGTGGAAATCTTTACAAAGCGCCATTTGATATCGACTTAACCTCTGGGCCTGTTACGGTCAAAGCCATTGTCATTAGTACCAGCGGAAACGCAAGTGTAATCCGTTCAGCGATATATCAAAAAGCCACATTAGTTGAAGACATTCAGCCACTCAAAGCCGATGATGGCCTGATGGAAACCTTGTATAAAGGCAGTTTTAGCAGTGTAAAACAGCTTGATGGCTTGCAAGGGGGGAGCCCAAAAGTGGTTACTTCCATTGGCCTACCAGAAGATATACCATCAACCTTCGGAATGGTCTTTCAAGGAATGATCAATGTGCCTACTGATGGTATCTATACCTTCTACACCCGTTCTGACGATGGTAGTTCATTGCATATTCATAATCAATTGGTAGTAGACAATGATGGCCCGCATGGCCCTCAAGAGGTACAAGGAAAAATTGCATTGAAAGCCGGTTATCATCCTTTTGAAGTTCGCTTTTTCGAGGCAGGTGGTGGAGAAACACTGAGCGTTATGATGGAAGGACCTGATATGGAAAAACAGGAGATCCCTGCCCCAATGCTAAAGCATTAATGGGACTGGAAGCTTAACGTGTGTTAACGTTGGCCTCAATTTGCAACTTCTTCTCATAGGCTTAGTATATTCATCAAAAGGTCAATTATGAGAGTATTTATTACCATTGCATTGCTATTGGTCAGCAGCCTATTGAGGGCTAGCGATCCAATCGTCACTTTACCCTTTCAAATACATCTAGGTCACATCTATATCAAAGGACAGATCAACGATGGTAGGCCTATTAACATCGTGTTTGACACTGGTGCTGCCGCAAACCTCGCAAGCGAAGACGTGGCGGACGAAATTGGCCTAACTACATCGGGCTCTCAAATGGTTCTTGGTGCATCGGGGCCTGTAGAGATCAAGTCTTCCACAGATAACATCCTCAAGTTGGCAGGAAACTTGAAGTTAGAAGATCAGTCATTTCTGGTGATGAACCTGGACCATCTTGGTGACGAAGACTATCCTTTAGATGCTATCATTGGAGCCAATATTCTCACCCGGTATACGGTTGAGATGGATTTTGAAAAGGGCGTAATCAACCTTTTTCCCAGAAAGAATTTTACCGCTCCCGAAGGTTACGAGGCGCATAAGTTTTCACTTGTTCCATTTAACATTCCAGTGATTGAAGGTAGTCTTATCGTTTCGGATAATGAGACCATTACAGGCCCATATTTAGTAGACACTGGTGCCGCATTGGCCTTACGTATCAACACTCCGACAGTCAATAAAAACGAATTGGCTGAAAAGGTAACTCCCAACTACGATTATTCTGGTAAAGCCCTTGGCAACGAGTCTGTAGATAAGATTGGAAGACTTAAAAGCTTTACGATTTTAGGAGAAGCCTTCGAAGGAGTACCCATAAGAATGGCAAGTGTGACATCGGGTGTCAGCAGTATGGACAATGTCAATGGAATACTAGGCTTAGAAATTCTCAAACGCTTTAACACCATCTATGATTATAAAAAGCAGGTGATGTACGTGAAGCGGAATAGTCTCTCAAACGCTCCTTTTAATGAGAGCAAGAGTGGCCTGAAACTCAAAAAGCGCGATGGTTACCTAGAGATAGTAAGTGTGATACCAGCATCTGCAGGAGACAAAGCCAAGTTAGCAGCCGGTGACCAGATTTTATCGGTGGACGGAAAAGAGCGCTTGACTCAAGATCAGTTTAAAGCATATTGCCGCGAAAACGATGGACCCATCCTCTTGAAAATCTTAAGAAACGGTACGGAACTTACTCTATCGCTTAGCCCATTTTCTATGATTTAGGCTTAGGTAAATTCGGCCATGCATCCTTTATAAGCATATCCACGTCTTTGATAAGAAGTCAATTTTCAAGATATTGACACTGGTCAAACCTGCTTTAGGGTAGGAAACTCAAAACTTATCGCAATGCTCTATTCTTACTTTCGCACTGCCTTCCGCAGTTTGCTCAAAAACAAAGCTTTTTCATTTCTCAATATTATAGGCCTGGCGCTCGGTATGGCCTGTTGCATGGTCATTTTTCAGTATGTCACTTTTGAAAAGAGCTACGACAAGTTCCATTCGAATTATGAAAATATCTACCGAGTACAATACAATTATTTCCAAAATGGAAATTACATTTTCGAATGTGCAGCTGCCGTTCCAGCAGTTGGCCCTGAAATGAAAAATAACTTTCCAGAGGTGTTAGAATTTGCTAGAGCCTTTCCCATCTCAGGACTGATTTCGCGTGGAGATATCATATTCCGAGAGGAAAAACTTCAGATTGTAACAGCCTCTTGGCTGACCATGTTTGATTGGAAAATGGTAGAGGGCGATCCCGCCACAGCACTTGATGGACCCAAAAAAGCAGTAATTACACAGAGGGCTGCTAAAAAGTATTTCGGAGATGAAGATCCAATGGGGAAAATTTTGATTTGGGATAGTCAATGGCTTAGCCCTGAATTTATTGTTACTGGAATTATAGAAGATGTACCCGATAATTCGCACATAAAATTTGATGTGTTGCTCTCTTTTCAAACCTTAGTGGATGCCACTGAAGGCGAAGCCGAAAAGGCGTGGGGTTGGTATGATTTCAATACCTATGTGCAGCTGACAGATGGTGCAGACCCAATCGCTTTTAATAAAAAATTTGATGAACACTTACACAAGGTTAGGGCTGAAGAATTTGCCAACAGAAATTTTCGACAGGAGTTTCCGCTACAAGCACTAGCAGACATTCATCTAAAGTCTGACTTGCTACAAGAGTCTGAGCCGCAAGAAAACGGCAATGCCCAGTCCATCTATTTCCTTGGCATATTGGCCGTATTTATCTTGGTGATTGCATGGGTAAACTACATCAACCTCGCTTCTGCCAAATCTATGGAAAGGGCAAAAGAGGTAGGTGTAAGAAAAGTAATGGGGGCCTTCAAGCGCAATCTCATTTTCCAGTTTATCATAGAATCAATCTTGATCAATTTCATGGCCGTGTTGCTCTCCGTAGGCTTAGTTGTACTCTCACTTCCTTACTTCAATACCATTACGGGTTCGCCTTTAACACTTGGCCTTATCTTTAATTCTGGTACCTGGGCGATCGTTATTGGTGTCTTTTTTATAGGGGCATTTCTATCTAGCTTATACCCGGCTTTCGTGCTTTCTTCTTTTAAGCCAATCGCAGTACTCAAAGGAAAAATGACCACTTCCCACAAGGGAATCTTCCTAAGAAAAGGGCTGGTTACCTTTCAGTTTTTGGCCTCCGTATTTCTGATTGCAGGCACTCTAATCGTTTACAAGCAACTACAGTTTTTGAAAAATCAGGACCTAGGTTTCGACATAGAAAAGACCTTGGTGTTACAAGGGCCAGGCCTTGTAGATGTAGACTCTTTGTATGACAATTACCTCGGTAGTTTTAGAAATGATGTACTGAAATTACCCAGTGTCACCGGGTTCAGTTCTTCGAGTAATGTACCGGGAGATGAAATCTTCTGGACAAGTGGCATTAGAAAAGCAGAGGAAGCCAATACAGAATTTAAAGTGATTTACAATGTTGGCATAGACTACGCTTATTTTCCTACCTACGACATCGATATCATTGCCGGAAGAAATTTTGACAAGCGTTTTGCAACAGATGACAAAGGTGCAATAATGAATAAAGCGGCCATCAAGTTTGTGGGTTTTAACTCAGCAGAAGAGGCCATCGGACAAAAGGTAATGCATAACGGCACCGAAAAAATCATTATCGGGGTGGTTGATGATTACAATCAGATGTCCTTAAAAAATGCGGTGTCTCCCATACTCTTTCAGCTGGTGCCTAATAACAGTGATTTCTTTTCCATTAAGTTTTCCGGAGGTAGCGGTCAAGAAGTTATGTCAGGCTTAACGGCTAGTTGGGACGCTATTTTTCCGGGTAATCCGATTGACTATTTCTACCTAGACAGTTTCTTTAATCGTCAATACGAAAAGGAAGACCAGTTTGGGCAAGTGTTTGTGATCTTCTCTGTACTCGCCATTATTGTTTCTTGTCTCGGTTTGTTTGGGCTTTCTGCCTTTAGTGCTTTGCAGCGCACCAAGGAAATTGGCGTGCGGAAAGTGCTGGGTGCTTCTGTTTCCAATATTCTATTATTGCTCTCTAAAGAGTACTTCTTATTGATTCTTTTAGCCGTTATTATTGGAACACCCCTGACCTATTTTATCATGGATGGGTGGCTCAACAACTTTGCTTATCGTACCGATATTGGTGTCTTAGTCTTTGCTGTTTCAGCCATTATTGTGCTTGCCGTAGCCCTTTTAACGGTGAGTTACCAAACGATCAAAAGTGCTCGGATGAATCCTTCGAATACCTTGCGGTATGAGTAAATGGGGGAATGCTACCTACGTCAAGACTTCGGTAGACAAGGTATTAGGTGAAATGGAAACCTAAAAACTCGAATAAATCGTCATTCCGGAATTTTTGTTTCTAAATTAAAAGAGGAATAAAAATATCCGAAAGCTAATTCGTTGAATAGCATATGACCTTAATCGGTAACATCATATGGATAATGATGCCCCTAGCCCCTAAAGGGGTACCATGCTTAAAACTATCAGCATCATGAGTTTAATTGGTAACATCATTTGGATCGTATTTGGAGGCTGGATGATCGCTTTAGAGTATATCATTGGCGGCATTGCGCTGTGCTTGACCATTGTGGGCATTCCCTTCGGTATACAGTGCTTTAAGTTGGCGATACTGGGCTTTGCACCTTTTGGTCAGGAGATCGCTCCTGGGCGAACGCTTAGCGGTTGCCTGTCCCTACCGCTCAATATCATTTGGCTCATCTTTGGAGGCTTCTGGATCTTTGTTACCCATCTATTCTGGGGCATTCTCTTTTCCGTCACCATTATCGGTATTCCATTCGGTGCCCAGCACTTTAAGCTGGCAGGCTTGGCTTTCTCTCCTTTTGGGAGGAGGGTGAATTAAAAGAGAAGTTATTCATCGCATTTAAAAAAACAAGGCGTTGAAAAATCACAGGAGCCCGTTGAACAGTTAGCATAGAGGCAATTAAAACAAGCTCAAGCTAGCATTAATTCCCTCCAATGCTGACCTATAATCAATTAGGCTTCTTCTTATATCAATACACCTTTGCTCATTGAAAACTTCCTTTTTACCTGTCACATGGCTGATTAAAACCTTCTCCCCATTTTCAACGGACTCTTTAACGTGAGCAAAGTTGTTTCTTGTAGAAATCACATCCCTATTGTACGACTCAAAGAACTTGTCAATACCTACAGGTGAACCCTTTTTAGAGGTTTCCTTATAGAGTTTATTGATACACTTTGCCCTGTGAAATGAAGTAAAAATTTTTGAGTCATTCATTTTATCTGATATGTCTGAAGGGCCTAAAGCTTTTTTGCGAACATTTTCAATCGATTCTTTGATTGACTTATCTATGTAGTCGTGAAAAACTCCTGCTAAATCCGATTTTAAAACCTTGACTATTATCTCTAACATCAAATCATCTAAATCACTGGTTTCAGCCATTATTAGACCCCTCATGGGGTTCACTTCCTGGACCTTCTTAATCGTTGTATCAACTACTTTTTCAAGCTTATCAATAAAATCTTTTCTATGGGCTGTATATACTCCCTCAAGCTCATAATTCTTTATACTCTCTCTTACCGATTCAATGTCATTAGAATAAAAAATTACATCCGTTAATACTGGACTTTCTTTTTGATCTCTGATGAATTTTATGATCTCATCACCGTTAGGAGAACCCGCTAGAGTATAGTCAACTAAAAGCAAATCATACTCTTTCAACTGATTAAGTTCAAATTCTTCTTTTACTTCATTGAAGCTTTTACATAGCTTAGGTAATAGTTTGAATCCAAGGTCATCCAAGTAGTCACTTGCTAAATCTCTACTTCCTTCATACCAAGATTTAACATCTTCAACCCAAAGCACCCTATATTCGATCCTCATTTGCTCAAAGTTATTTTTAGCTCGAATCCTTTTTTGTAGTCCGGGTTGTGTTCAATTTTCCCTCCCAAATCTTCTTCGACAATTCTTTTAACATGATTAAGACCTAATCCTGAGCCCCTTGTCGTAGTCATCCCTTCTTCAAAAATCAGATTAGAATCCATCTTATTAGAGAGTACCAGGCCAATATCTCTGATAACAATCACTAAGCTTTCTCCAACCTCTTGAAAGTCAAAAATTACTTTCTTTGCGCTTTTCTTTCTTGAATTACTTAGGATATTATCTATTACTACACTCAGTTCTATAGGTTGAAACCTTTTTATGAATGACGTATTTCGGTTAAGAATTTCAATATTGATTTTGTATAAAACGAGGTATGTCTTTTCGATATAATTAATAATATAGGCTACAATATCCTCGGTTGTCTCTAAAGATGCTTTTAGGAAATTAGATTTAGTAGTAAATCGAGTCAAAGTGGCAATCTTTTCATTAGCCAAACTTATTCCTTGAACGAAAGAAAAAAGCTCCTTGTCATCAAGCTTTTTTCCCTTATCTAATTTTCGCTTTAAGAGTAAAATCTTTTTTGTAATATCATCCGAATAAACACCTATAATGTGGTTTGAGTCCATAAGGTCTTTATACTCAATAGTCTCTGCTGCTTTATGTCTTGTAAGTTGCTCTTTACGTCTTGCTGCTTCATTTTCAGCTCTTTTACGAGCTTCCTCCTCTTGACGTCTTTTTCCTTCTTCTTCTTCTGCTTTCTTCTCTGCTTTAAGTTTGGCTAATTCAGCCTCCGCTCGTTCTTTTTCTTTCTTGAGAGTCGCTAATTCAGCTTCACGTCTTTTTTCTATCTCCTGCCTTTGTTTTTTCTCTGCTTCTAATTTGGCCTCTTCCTCTTTTCGGGCTCTTTCTTCTGCCCTCTTTCTTTTTTGTTCCTCCTCTTGTGCTTTAAGTTCGGCAGCTTCCTTTTCCTTCTTTAGCTTTTGATAAGCGTTCTCAATTTCTGCGACCCTTCTCTTTAAATCTTTATCATTGGTCCTTTTAGCAATTGCATCCAGGTCATCAATAAATTTAGTTTGGACCTCATCAATTTTTTCATTTATCAGGTTGATAAAGTTCTTATTGAAATCCAGTATCTCAATATCCTTGTCATTAGATAAAGTCTTTATTATTTGAATAAAGTCTAGCTTGCTTCCCAAATTGGACTTAGCTACATCTAGATTTTCTGAGTCTTTGTCCTCTGAAAGGTTTTCTCTGTACTTGTTGGCTTTGAGGTTCCCCTCATTACCACCACCAAAATACTTTCTTCTTTTAAACCCTTCTCCCCATAATACTCCAACCACGTATCTTTCAAGCCTTCTATGAGCCAGTTCAAAAGCTTTAATTAACTCATAATACCCTTGAGTTTCTACTAGCCCACCGTCTCGGCTAGAAACTTCCTTAAACTGTTCGGAATTATCTGAGGTCACTTCAACTCTACCAAATAGGTCTCTAGTTCCTAAAAAACGATTATATCCTTGCTGCGCTCTAAAGTCTATTCCCCAACTATCATCTCCCGTCTCTCCAAATGGTTGTACCCTAAATCCATTCTTGAAAAGGAATATGGAGCCAAAATTAATCGGTTGGACACCCATCTTAGTCGTAAAGTTTTTCTTTGCTGCTCGATTTAAGAAAAACAGGTCAATTTGTAAATCTTCAATAATTTGAAATTCTGACTTCTCTCGGACGTGGTAGATTAACTCTCCTCTGTCCACTATTTTGCTTTCGACTTGTCCCTGAGAAATACTCAGAATGAATTGAGATGTTTTTAACTCTAAAATATCAAGAATGGCATTTTTAACTGGCCCGTTAACCTTGTCACGAAGGGTATACTTCTTTCCTTTATTTGGAGCCTTTGTATATGTGCCTAGTTCATCCTCTTTTAATTCTCGCTCACAAATAATATTGATGTCAAAATCATTGTTCTGTGAAAAGGGATTAATTAATTTCTCTAGCGAGTGTTTTAGATTAACTATTCTTTCTCGAGCCCAAATACTGTGTAAAGTTGTAACCTCCAGTATCGTTCCGTGTGATGAATTCTTTGGGAATTTAGCGCTAGATTTTTCACGCTCATTATGTTGAACTTTTATCTTTTCGAAAACCTCATTTTGATCATTCTCAAACTTGCTCCAATCTACTTGAAGCTCTTGAATTAGTGGAAGATCCTTTTTCTTTGATTTTATTGTCAAAAACCTCCCTAACCTATCACTTGAAAACCTCCCTATACCTTTAGCTCCTGCGTAGTGTCTTCTCTCTTGAATTTTATCTCTGTAAGATTCTTGCTTTTTTTCCGTTTTATCTTCTGTATTATCCTTTTTTGCTGAATATGCAACAAACAACCACTTATTTTCAAGTTCATTGAGGGACATTCCTTTGCCGTTGTCGGCAATGATTATTTTATCCTCTTCAATTATTATCTCAACATTTTTTGCTCCAGCATCATATGAGTTCTTGACCAGTTCGAATACCGCTATAAAATCATCGGTGATAAGGTCTTTTCCGATGATGTTTTTAAGACCAGAGCTTATTTTAAATTCTAAGTTCTTAGTCATTCCCTTTTTATCAATTCATTCAGTATCTCACCACTTTGTTCACCAAACAAAGGAGGAATAGCATTGCCTATTTGAGAGTATCTAGGTACTTCCTTTGTTCTCCTTTTACCACCTGTTGTATACTTACCACAAAATTCGTAAGAATCGTCAAAAGACTGGATTCTAGCGTATTCTCTAACGGTGAAAATTCTCGGCTCACAATAATGAAGATAGTCATCTGGAAGAGTTGTGATGGTAGGAGCAGGCTCACTAGGGCCAAGTGGTATTAAGGTTCGTTTTTTCAAACCAAACTCCAGTTTTAGTTCATCATTTAGAGTTTTATTCTTTTCTGCCCTTCTCAAGATATGTTCGAACCTAAGTTGCGTAGGCAGTCTATGATTAGCAAATCGGTGACTATCGGGAACTTTAGATTTCGAAATGTTTCGCCTCAATAGCTTTTGATAATTCGACTTGGCCTTAGAGTAGACTCCCGCTTTAAACCCATTTGTATCGGGTGATTTAACCTCTCCGTTATCTCTAAGCAAGTCGGAAATGGCATCCTCTAATGAACTCTTCATTCCGATTCCCTTATTGACTAAAAACTCCTCCTTTTTACTTTCAAGGACATTAAAAAACTTTTTCACGGGAAATTGAGAGGATATATCCTTTCGCACCCCAACAAGTATAAATCTTGTCCTTTTTTGAGGAACTCCAAATTCAGAAAAATCTACCAACTTCCATTGTATCCGATAACCGGTGAAGCCCTTTCCGATTGAGGTGCGCTTTAATGCTCTTTTAACAAATTCTGAATATGCCTTCCCTTTGGTTTTATTCTTGTCAAATTTTTGTGTGAAGCCCTTAACATTTTCGAAGAAAATGACCTTAGGTTGAACAACTCGAATAAACTTGACATAGCTTTTTATAAGTTGATTTCTAAGATCCCCTTCATTTCTTAAGCCTGATGCCGAAAACCCTTGACAAGGAGGGCCACCTGTTACAAGGTCAACTTTCCCTCTCAGGTTCATTAAATCGTCAGAATAGTCTTTTAGGAGTGCATTAATATCGTGCGGCTCTTGCGGCAACCAACTTGGCCAGTTAAAATGGTTGTTTTTCTTAATGAGGTTGTGCTCCAGTGTCTCAAAAGCATCTTTACTCTTTTCCACTGCGAAAAGTCCTTTCCACAAGCCAGAGTTAAATAGACCAAGAGATAAGCCTCCGCAACCTGCAAACAGATCTATGTAAGTTGCTTTTTGAGGCGTATAATTATTGTTCAATAAAGGTTCGGTTGTATGTGACAAAATTACTCCATTTATACTACAAAGTACAGATTATGCTTTTTTTGGCCAAATTAGAATCTTGCGACATCATTGTACTATTCTTAAAAGTCAATTACTCAGTTGCTGTGTACTTAAGGCTAAATTCTGAAGACGCTCTTGTGATTTTTGCTGTCTCCTTTTTTTCTGCAGCCTATTGAAATAGTCTATGAATCGAATATCGAAACCAATACTTACGAATCCGTGATTGAAGTTTTCTCTAAACTCTTGACCTTCTATGACTGGAATACCTGTTGACAGCTCGAAATCCAAATCATTGAAAAAAGTGATTCCTAAACCTAGGCCGAGTATCGGGCTATTAAAATTCTTAGACGAGCCCGTATTAACTAGGTTATACAATATTCCTGAACCATAGAGTAGTAAGTGTATATTTGAGACAGTTGGCTCACTAGCTGGCACGCGTCTTATATAAGTCCTACCCATCCACTTGAATGTTTCACCTCTATTATGCGATCTTAAGTAATCCAAGTCTAATAATTTCCACTTTAGACCAATTTTTTCACCAACGAATGAGTAATTGTAAATCTCTTCATTATCAACAACAACTGGTTTGTCAAAGAAGGACAAAGTTGATGCACCTACAGTAAAATGGAATGCAAACGGTCGATGTCGCCCATCATTTAAGTTGCTTAGGTTGTTTAAGAAACTCTCAACGTTAAACTGAATATTTGGTGTCCCATTCTGATCCGAAATAGTAGTGTAGTTCTTCACGAACGATGTAATGGTATTAATGGTATTTCGAATTTTATCGTTATCGAATAGCTCCCCGATATCCGTCAAAGAATTCAAAAAAAAGTCGTAAGTGGTAACCTTTTCAAAATTATTGACAAGAGCTATCATTTTTATGAAAAGGTCTCCTTTTAACTCGAACTTACTACCATTATCAATTAGCTCTACTAATTCATTACTCGCTAATTTAAAACCAAGTTGCAATACCCTCTTCTTGAGAATAAGAGAACTATCAGTAAATTGATTTGCCTCAGTAAGTAGTGGGTTTAGGCTTCGCGAAATAAAAGACAAAATCTCTGAGAGGTTATATTCAACATCTGTTTTAGACGCATCTGTTTTGAAGTTTTGCATACGTAAGACATAATCAAGGGCCTCAACAAGGCCCTTTTCCAATTCACTGAAAAGGGCACCATTATCGTTCTGCTTATACTCATCAATAATAGTATCAAGGAGGTTTTCTATTGCAACTAATTCAGCACTTAAATCCACAGCAAAAGGTGATTTAACTGTAACCTTGCCTAGGTCTTCAGTCTCTTTAAGCAAGAACTCAATGGCATTTACTTTAGAAACAAAAGAATCCAGCTTTGCTTTCATATCTAAATAAATTACCTGCAAATCACTCTGTAAGCTTTCAAACTCTTTAGGTGGAGAGTGATAAAAGTTCAAACTGTAATAAGAACCTTCATGACTGACTCTCATCAACCCTTTTAACTTCAAGTGTTCATTTTGTCGTATTGCTTCAGAAGCCATGTCTACAAGGGTGGCCCAAATCAAGTTCCTAATTCTAGAATCTTTTATTTTCTTGGTTATCTTTTCTTGGTTCCCAGTGCTCCCATCAACCTTGCTAGCTGTTCCTAGAATATCGGCATATGATTGACTATCAAGGATAGTAAGCCCGTCATCCAATGCAAAGAGATTATCAAGGCTGGTTCTTACGGTCCCTAGGCTATAATTATCCAGATAATACTTCGCGTACATACTCGCAAAGCCCAAATTCACAATATTTTCGAGTATTTTTCTAGTCCTAAGTTCAGTATCACTCTCTAGTAAAATCGTATTAATTATTTGATTTGTAAATTGATAATAAGTACCCCCAGCAACGTCTAGATTACTTAAAAGTGAATTCTGTATTAGCTTCACTTTCACCTCCTGTTGCTTTTCTGCAATTATTTCGGCAATCAGTTTGGCGTTTAAATTACCTCTCGTCAAACTTAAGCCGCTCAAGCCCAATTGCAAGGAAGGAGCCTCGTGATTACTATCTTGAGCCTTGGCACCGAACATACAAAAGCTTAAGGCAAGGATTAACAGAAAAACATATTTCATATAGGGTTTTATTATTTCTTAAAATAATACCTTTTTTATTTAAAAACAATCTTGTCTGATTTTGAAATCAATATCAAGCCTTATAGTCAAAGGTTTAAGCTCCAAAATAACCTATTGCCATAATACTATTTCCAATAAAAATTATCCCCTCCCCACCAACAACTCTCTAATATCAACATCGAGCCGTTCGGCAATGCGAGAGAGCATTTCTATGCGCGGCTGCATTTCATTGGTACACCACTTAGAGACGGTGGTTTTATTGACGTCTAGCTGTTCGGCTAGCCAGAGGTTGGTTTTGCCAGTCTCAGCCAGTACGGCTTTGATCCGATTGTGTTTCTTGATCATTTGGAGCTTGTTTATCCCAAATTATCAAATTTCGAGCACCTATTAACATCAAATAAATAGCTTTTAACATCACCTTAATCCATTTTAACAATACTAAGTTTGCTTTTAAATATTATTTAAAATATATTGAAGCAACTTTAGGGATGTTTAAAACAACTATCTCATAAGGCTCAATCGACTGCTAAATGTCCTTATTCACTTATTGGATGTTGGACAAAGCAAAACATCATGAGATGGTCGTTGATTTTCCTCTTTACGGAGCTTGTGCCGTTCCACATATGGTGATTGAACGGTTGAGGGAATTCATAAATCCGTCTAACAAATGTGTTTTGTGTAAGGAAGAGGCTCTCGGCTACATGTGCACCCATATGTGGCGAGGCCTCTTTTGTATTTCAACCCTCTTTATCGATGATGGCCGCCTCGTACAATAGGCTTCTCATATTCTCGAAGTCAATGGCTTGAAGGGATTGAAAGGTTTTGGTTCGGACATATTTTCGGGTTCCAGCTTCTAGGTATTGATCGGCATCAAGGATCAAATGCCCTTTTGTAAAACCAAACTGTACCCCTTCAAAAGTACCTCCCCAAGGCACCGAGCCGGGCCAAATAAAACATATCGTTTTTCTAACTCTAAAAAAGGGAACGTTATAGGAGAGTTTCTCTTTAACCTCAGGAATGCATTCATACACTAGGTCTCTGAGGGCATTTACAAGTTGTAATTCCGCCTCTGGCAAAAAGGCATAGAGGTCATCTAAGTCTTGAAAGTCGACTGGCTGAAATTTGTTCATCGTATCTCTTGAGATTTAGGTTTCTCAATGCCTAAATATTATTTACCTGTTGAATTTTAGAATCGACACCGTCAAAATATCTTACATAGGAGTCCAGCCCCGCATCCATCCAGCTAAGCATTTCTAATATTTCATCCCGGATTCTTTCTGCTAAACTGAAATCAACATTATTCCCATCAAAACATATTGGTTCATTATGATATATACGATTTCGAAACTCCCTTATCCTATTTAGTTTCTGGGATAGAATGCTCCTATTTACGTTATTTGGTTTTCTCGGGAAACAATGAATTACCACTCCACCAATGAGTCGATAATGATGAGATTCGAATAGAGAAGTCCAAAAACCAAAAGACTGTTCTGCGATTACTTTTCCTGATGAAACAGTACCGCCTTTCCTTATTATTAATCGCTCTGACTTAGTCACAGAATTCTTAAGATAATATCGTGAAGCATGCAGTGAGGGATGACTCATAAAACCCATTCTTTCGGTAATTATCCAGTTAGGGTTAGCAAAATGAGCTGCAACTTGATTATTTATTGTATTCCGAATAAAAGTCTCAAATAGATTCAATATTGGATAGAAAGCCTGACTCACTCTCAAATTAATTCTGTAGAGCTGCTGTGCTTTCGACTTGGAGTTATCTGTAGCTATTAAAAATCTCTCTAGCTTAGGTTGTGAAATAAAATATTCAAGCTTGCTGTATTCCAATACTTGTGTGTTTTAACAACAACTTACAACATTTCATCGTATATTTGAATGTAATGCTTGATCAAGCCTCTTCCTCTTTTGGAACGTAATCAAGTTTAAGAAATAAGCCCCGACATGTCGGGGCTTTTATTTTATGCTTTATTCAATAGAACCAGTCCGTTTCTTGAGTAATACAAAGCCTCAATTAGTCTCAAAACCTACATTCCAAAATCAGCAATTCGCATCATAGGCTTTTTGTAACCAAGCCGCAAGGTTGGCGTCTACTTGGCTTTCCTCAGTCAGTTTAACCCGATGGCTCACCATGCTATTCCAGCTACCGGCAGCCTCCACTATTCCTGAAGGGGCTACCCCCTTGAGGTTCAGGCCTATATCTACCCGAGTTTTTGTGCTCGGCTGTAGTATGGCAAATTGTTTCTTAGGCGTTCTTAGGCTGATGTAGGCCTTTTTATAAGAGAACTCTACATCTCCCTTAATGGCCTCAAACTGAGCTTTTACTTTATTAAAAACTCCTGAAATGGCCTCTTTCCCTTTTAACAATTCCCCATCAGCATTTCCATCATCAGGTTTATTCTCTAATAGTTCCGGCTTCAGATAGATGGCTGCAATGGTATTGGCAAAACCATGGGTGACGGCATAGTCGCCTTTCAATAACTTCATGATTTCACCATGCTTTTCAAGGCCAGTGTTTTTCAAAAGAGCACGCCATTCGTCTAAAGACTTACCTGTCTTTTCTGGAAGGTTGCCGATCATGGTTTGGAGTTGTTCTTCGGGAGTAGCCATAGCTTAAAAAATTTTGATTGGGATTAAGTTAGTTATTCGCCAATAAATTCAGAAGTCGCGTTCAGCTTATCCTTTAAAATCGTCTTTATTTCATTTAACTTAACCGCATGCAAGTGCCCTTTTTGGATCTTAGAAGAAACCATCGGCTGATACAAAGTGCGTTGGAAAGTACATTCAAAAGGGTACTGGAAGATTCATATTTCATTCATGGCAAGGACGTAACTGCCTTCGAAAAAGCCTTTTCTGAGGCGCACGAAGGCTTCAAATGCGTAACAACCGGTAATTGTACTGATGCACTCCAGCTTACCCTACAAGCCTTAGGTATTGGCCATGGCGATGAAGTAATTGTTCCGGCCATGACGTGGATTACAGATGCAGAGGTGGTTTCTAATTTAGGGGCCCAGCCTGTTTTCATCGATGTTGACCAAAATGGTTTGATGAATGTAAACCAATTGGAGGCTAAACTGACGCCTAAGACCAGGGCCATTATACCGGTTCATCTATATGGTCAAATGGTAGACATGGAAACGCTGATGGCTTTCGCTAATGCACATCAACTCTATGTCATTGAGGACTGTGCGCAATCGGTTTTCGCTGAACAAAAGCATAAGAAAGCAGGTACCCTTGGGCATGCCGCAGTTTTTAGCTTCTACCCCACAAAAAACCTTGGGGCACTTGGCGATGCTGGCTGCGTAATTACCAAGGATAATGCGCTTGCGCTACGTGTTAGAAAATTAGCCAATCACGGTGCTGCGGATAAACACAGTCACGAAATGCCTGGCTCCAACAGTCGCATGGATACTTTGCAGGCTGCAGTACTGCATTTAAAATTGCCCTTTCTCAGTCAGTGGAATGAGGAAAGAAGGGCAATTGCCAACTTCTATTCAGACCAGTTGGGTCAACTACCAATTCGGCTGCCGCAAACGGTGGAAGGAAATTTACATGTATTTCATGTATACCAAGTGCAAACTGAAAAGAGAAATGGCCTTAAAGCCCATTTGAAAGATCAAGGAGTTCAAACACAAATTCACTACCCAAAAGCGCTTCCGTTTACCGAAGCTTATGGCGCGCTTGGCCATCAAGCCACCGACTTTCCGATGGCTACGCAAATTCAAAACCAGACGCTTTCACTACCGCTCTACCCTGGTTTAAGTAATGCGGAACAGGAACATGTAGTTGCTTCCATCAGAGCATTCTACAAAAAATAACCGGCCCAATCTTAATTGAAAGCCGGTTGTCAAATGTAGTGCAGTCAGTTTTTACAAATCATACATCACACTAAATAACCAGTATCGCTTCTGGATAAAGTATTCGTAGGTACTGATTAAACTCTCGTTAAAAGAGTCTCTTCTGATACCCGTTGTATTCAATAGGTTCATGCCTTCTGCCTTAAACTCCCACTTAGATTTCAGCTTTCGATAGCTTAGTTCTGCATCTAATATTTCGAAAGAGCTCGTCACATTATTTCCTCTGTTTTGGTAATTGTTGAATTCATAATCAACGTCTAGTCTAAACCCTTTTAAGAACTTTACATCCAGGTTGATAAATGGCCGATCATTTTCAAACTTGTTGGAAGTGTTGTTTCCCTCGTATTTGTTAAATGTCTTTTCGTATCCAATGTCAATGTTCAACTTCTTGAACAGCGTAGTTGTAATTGAACCAGTATAGGTTTGTTGCAACGAAACGTTCTCATTGGCTATGTCGCTAATGAAGTTATTGCTCACACTTCTCGTAATACGAGTACTTCCGTTAATGCTAAACCCATCAAAGCGCTTATCAGCATTCAGGTTGCCACTCAACACCTCATTGGCCACATCAATATTAATCGGTGTATTCACCCGCTCTAGACCATTGAACTGGATGATATTTGAAATGGCGTCAAATCGTTTGGAGTAGTTTACGCCTCCATATACATTAAAGAAGCTATACATGTTAAAGTTAGAGTAGTTCACGCCTAGGTTATGGTAGAAGCTGTTCTTGAGTACCGGATTTCCACCAAACAAAGCATTGTAACTTCTTACCACAAGGCCCATCGCCACATTTTGGATATCGGTAAAATCTGCATTTGCCGAGTAGTTTAGCCTTATAGAATGCCCTGAACTGATCCTATAATCAGCCGAAACAGATGGCAGCAATAAGGTTTTATCAAAAGCCTCTGTCGTACCGTTTTGAGTATTCTCAATCTGATAGTAATGTAGGTTTAGGCTCGGGGTAAATGTGAGGTTACCCACCTTCGTTTTATACGTGATACCTGCATAGTAATCTTGAAATAGAAAACCCACATCATTCAGCAATTGAGGATCGTTTAATAACCTGTCGCCTTGGTCCGAACGCTGATTCAGATTAGAGACCATAGACTGATTAGTGTACACATTACCGGCCTTAAAATTAATGTGGTTGGTCTTGTTCAAAATGTAATAGTAGTTCAGTACGGCTTCTTGTCTATCAGTAATTGTTTCTCTAAACTGACGGATGTTAAATGGGCTGCCATCGGTCAAGTTGATTAAGGATGCAAATGGACGCTCCGTAGTCATCAGGTCAAACAATGGGTCTTGTACTTTGTGTTCGTAAGACACCTCCAAAGAAAGCACGTTACGATCGTTCATGGCATAAAAGGCACTCACTTGGTTCTGAATGGTCCATGGTTGTTGACTATTCACTCCTAAAATCTGGTTGTTGACCCCTCTAAATTCAGAGTTTTGATCCGAAGTATTCTCTGAATCTGAAAGTCTCGCCATAGTATTGAACCCAATTTGGAGACTTGGATTAGGCGTATATCGGGCATCAAATTTAAAAAGCCCTGCGGTCGATCGTGTATTGGTAGCAGACGTCAATATTTCCTGATTATCTCCCGTTTGTAGGATATAGCTCCGTTGCGAAATAGAACCCAAGGTATTATTGACCTTCGAGCCAATGGCAAACCCTGATAGTCTCAAACTACTTGTAGGGCTGGTATTGAAATTTACAGCGACCGTCTCATTCTGTAAGTCTTGTGCATTATCCCTTTCGGCAATGGGAAAGCCTAAGTTATCTCCACTAATATTCATGCCCGAACCAGTTCTTCTGGCCAAGCCTCCAAAGCCTCCGGCAAACCTGAAGTAATCATTCATGGTAAAAGTGAGCCGACCTATATTGTTACCTCCACCAATTAGGTTTAAGCTTGTTTTTGGGCTGTAGTAAAAGGCATTGGCATGCCCTAGGTAACGATCTTCTGGCCCTGCTCCCACAGTCAGGTCACCGAAGACAATGTTCTTTTTGTCTTCTTTTAGCATGATATTAAGTGCAATCTGTTCACTTTGGTTGACACCACTCAGCGGAGAAACGTCATTAAAGTTTTTCAGCACTTGCACTTTATCTACCACGTTAGCGGGTAAGTTTTTGGTCATCAGTTTTGTGTCACCACCAAAAGCCTCTTTTCCATCTACCAGCAGTTTACTGACCTGCTGACCTTCCACCTTCACCTGCCCATTTTCATCTACCTCAAAGCCGGGTAATTCTTCTAAGACCTCACCTAGTTTGCGCTCATTACCCGTTGCAAATACATCGGCCTTGTAGGTAATGGTGTCGCCTTGAATAAGCACGGGCATTTCCGAAACTACTTCTACACCGCCTAACTCTTTAGCGCCCTCTTGCAAAACGATGGAAAGCGGTAACTCGCTATTATCAGTCGCAGTAATGATGGCTTCAAGGGGTAAAAAACCAATAAAACTTACCTTAAGGCGATACACTTGATTCTCAACAAGAGACAGCCTAAACTGTCCATCAGGAGCAGTAACCCCAAAACCAGCAATGGTATTTTTGACCGTGTCCATGGCTAGTATATTGGCGAATTGTAGTGGGGTGCCGTTTACGTCTCTGACATCCCCTACAAATGATACTTTCTTTTGCGCTAGGGCACTGAAAGACAGGGTGCATAAAAGCACCACGGTAAGTAGTAAGAACTTTTTCATATGTTTTGAGTTTTGACCTTTAGTTCTTACTGATTTCCTCCGCCTATTTTAAATACAGTGCTACTTCCGCCACCGCTATACTTTTCTTGCATCTCTTTCATTTTTTCCATCTGAATCTGGGTGTACTCTTCTCGAGTGACCTTTTTACCTTTCTTAGGTTTTTTAATGTCCACACCATCTTCTGGGTTTAAAATTACCTTTGTGCATAGGTACGTTTTTCTACCATCCTTCAACTCTAGAATAAGACCTGGTAAACCCCAGTAATCGTCTGGACCATGAGAAACAGGAATCTGCGGGGTATACCATGCCTCTACCGTGATGGTGTCTGTGATGGTCTTGGGCTCACCGTCTCCTTCAGCGACACCGTTTCCGAAAGTCATCATTTTACGTGTGGTCACTTTCGAATACTGGGCCTTTTGAACTGTATATTCCCCAATCTTCTTGGTCTCATCTGTTAACTCCCATTCAAAGCTTTTCAGCTCATCCTTTACCAGAAATGGCTTACTCATTAAGCTTGTCTCTTCTAAATAAAGGTTCTCAGCAGTGTTTCGGTATTTCAATGCACCATCACCTGACATTCTGATTGAGATTCCACCTACAGTGCCACTACTAGCTGTTGGTCCATTGCCGAGGCTTGCAACTTCTTTCCAATTAGATTCACTCAAATTAAAGTTGAGTGTGTACTCTTTCTGATTTTGCTTTTTAATGGCTTCTGCTAACTGTTTTTCCATTTCAGGGCTAATTCCCTCTCCTTGAATTTTAAACTGACTTCCAGACCCAGCATTGGCAGCGGATTGATAGGTAGCAGTACCTTGAAAACCTTGTGCATAGGAGGCTATCGTCCCAGCGACTAGGGCGACTAAGATTAATAGAACTTGATTTCTGAGATTTTTCATGTTTGTAGATTTTGCGATATACAAACCAAAAAAGAACTGTGCTCACTTTGCGTTAACCAGTGTTAACGTCTGTTAAGCTTTTATTCGAGACATTTCAATCTGCGTATATTTGAATTGTGAACGCATTGAAATTCAAGAGGATTGTCTATATAATATCTGCCACCGCAGTCATAACTGTGGGTATTCAGGTATATAGAAACCTTCAGAATTATACTGTCAACAAACAACGCTTTATTACCGAAATGCAAGAGGCGTTAGACTCAAGTGTTGAAGCCTACTTTGCAGACCGTACTAAAGATGACATACTCATTTTTACAGAGTCTGAATTTAATACGCTCGGTAAATACAATAAAGCGAAGCCTGGAAGTAACATCGCCTTTGGCAAAACTCCTACCGGCCTAGATTCCCGGATTAGAAACCTTACAAATTACACGGAAAAGTTGGAACGGGATACGGTGAGGTCTTTCTCATTCCATACTACAGCTGGCCTGAGTGGCACCATAGACACGGTTATAAACCGTAAGAATACATCCATTAATGGTATCACCATCACTAATGATGTATGGCAGGCAGACTCGGTAGATGATATAGGCCGTTTTGTCAAAAAAATTATGTTCTCAATCACCAAAGATTCCATTGATTTTGAAAAGATGGAGACTTTCTTGGCTGGAGAGCTCGATAGAAGGGGTATCAGCGTAAAGCATGCCCTATGGCACTACAATCGCGGTAAAGTGCTAACCAGTAATGATGGAGTATACCCATTATCCACCACCTCAAAATCCACATTTTTCGCCCGAGGACAAGGTATGGAGATGAAGTTTGACAACGCCTCATTATTCATCCTCAAAAGAGGCGCACTAGACATATCGATCTCATTGCTCATTTCTGCAGCAGTCATTGGATCGCTACTTTACCTCTTCAGAATCATCAACGAGCAAAAACAACTGGCTGAAATAAAGAATGATTTGATCAGTAACATCACCCACGAATTTAAAACGCCCATCGCTACAGTATCCACAGCGATTGAAGCTATCTCTCATTTCAACCAAGCGAACGACCCTGCAAAAACCGCCAAGTACCTAGACATTTCTAGCAACCAGTTGACAAAACTGAATGGTATGGTCGAAAAACTCCTTGAGACCGCTTCATTGGATTCCGATGAATTGGCGCTTCATCTAGAGTCTGTAGAATTAGTAAAATTTACACAACAGATCTTCGACAAATTCCAGGTAATTAAAGGAGATAAAACTTTATTCTTTCAAACTGCCAATTCAGAGTTGTTTAAAGAAATTGATCCTTTTCATATGGAAAATGCCGTTTCCAACTTAATAGACAACGCCATCAAGTATGGAGGCAATGAAATTACAATAAAACTTTCAAGCCAAAACGATCAAGTGATTTGGCAAGTAATGGACAATGGCGGAGGAATTGACAAAACGCATCAACCGCGTATTTTCGATCAGTTCTATCGCATCCCTACCGGAAATGTACATGATGTCAAAGGATTTGGTATTGGTCTTTATTACACTAAAAAGATTGTCGAAAAGCATCAAGGCAAAATCAGCCTGACTGTTTCTCCTGATAAGACGGACTTCACCATTCAGATTTAAGATGTCAACACAAACAAAAATCTTACTTGCCGAAGATGAATTGGCACTCGGCACCATCGTGAAAGAAAGCCTTGAGACCCGAGGTTTTGATGTCAGTTATGCTATGGATGGCGAAGAGGCCAAAAAGCTCTATGAATCAAACAAGCCTGAACTTTTGGTTCTGGACGTAATGATGCCAAAGAAAGATGGTTTCACACTGGTAAAGGAAATCCGTAAAGTAGACGATCGCATTCCAATCATCTTTTTAACTGCCAAATCGAGAACGGAAGATGTAGTGGAGGGCTTTGGCTACGGAGCAAACGACTACCTAAAGAAACCTTTTAGCATGGAGGAGTTGATCGTTAGAATCAAAGCCCTGCTCGATAGAAAAGAGGGAAAGTCAGCTTCAGAAGACGTAGAAATTGGTAAGTATACGTTCAATTTCTCCAAACAGATTCTCCGGTTTGATGGCAGCGAAATCATGTTGACTCACAGAGAAGCGCAATTGCTTAATGAGTTGTACAGGCATAAAAACGAGTTAACGGAGCGAACCCTTATCCTGAATACTTTGTGGGGCAATGACGATTTCTTCAATGCCCGAAGCATGGATGTATTCATCACCAAGTTGCGTAAAAAACTCACCCTCGATACCGAAATTCAGATTATGAATGTGAGGGGCTATGGCTATAAGCTAGTCTGTTAGTCGCTTTAGGCTATCCTTGCTACATTTGTTCATGCACGATTTCGAAGCTCGAAAACGCAAAAAACCGATTGATAAGAAAACGGCCTTGTTAAAAGCCGCTGACTACTGCGCTTATCAGGAACGCTCACAACAAGAAGTGCGCGACAAACTCTACGGTTATGGACTGCACCATGATGAAGTAGAAGAAAATATTTCTGAACTCATCACCCAAGGCTACATCAATGAAGAACGCTTTGCAAAAGCCTATGCCGGTGGCAAATTTAGAGTTAAGGGCTGGGGTAAGAGAAAGATTCTTCAGGGTTTAAAGCAACATCGCATCTCAGAGTATTGTATTAAAAAGGGAATGCTCGAAATTGATCCTGACGACTACTTTGAGACCTTGATGAAACATGTTGAAAAGAAAAAGCCCTCCATTAAAACGGACTCTGAATACATCCTAAAAGGTAAACTAACGCAACATCTTATCATGAAAGGTTTTGAAATGGACTTGATTCAAGAGGCCATCAAGCAATCCTTGAGCGAAGATCACTAGGCCTTTAACTTCAAGCCCTTTTGCCACAGAAAGCCGTATCTCACAGCGAGGAATAGCATAATCGGGATCATCGCAGTGTTATACACCTGAAGTTGTAGAAGCCAAATAAAGGCCATGGCAATCAATAGTATAAATAGAAATCTAATATACACGCGCACCCATTTCGGAGGTTCCCTTTTGATCAGGTAGAAAGCCACAACGGCATTTGGCGCAAAAGCCCAGAATATGTTAAGGTTATCAACAGTGGTTTTGTGATAGGTGAAAAACCAGAGAAAGATCAAGAAGGCGCCAAAAAGACCCGTGATTAGCATTATGCCAAAATCCATAAACCGAGATCTTTTTCCCTTTAAATAATCAATAACCGTAAAAATGATCAGCACCACCGCGATTACTGCAAACACCAATGTTGGCGACAGTTTATCTTGCCTAATCTCATAGTAATCAGATTCAAAAAGCTTATTTGTTTGCTTAACAGCAGGCACTGCCTGACCATTTCTCAGAATGGTAGCATTGGCATAGGCTGCCAACACATAATCAGGCAAATACATATACTCCTCAGGAGTAGCCACCTTATCGATAATCGCTCCCAAGGCTACATCAATGCCCAAGTCTACCCATGGATGGTTATATGAGTTTTCATCGACTAAAGACCGAATGGTCGAAGTCTTCGTCAAATGATCGCTATTGTATATAATCCCGTCACCCATTACTTCTTTGACAATATCTCGCATTCGAGTTGCGCAATTGTCGAAGAAGGGGTCGTAAGTATACTCTCGGTTTTCCGGGAGGTGATTGGTTTCAAGCGCATCATAGATGGCCTGCTTTTCTTCGAGGTTTAGATTCAAGACCTGCTCGGTAAGCCATCGGTTCTCTTGAATATAGTTGTTATAAAAATTCTGGAAAGGGTATGCTCCAAGCGTATACTGAGCAACTCCCATGGTGAATTTGCCAACAAAGCCACCTTCAGAAAAAGCAAACTGTCCATAGTTATAGGCCCTGTCTAAACCCTTAACAGGGTCTTTTATGCGAAAGGCGCTGTGACCAAAGCAATCATAAAGGTTAGCGCCTGGTCCGACCGTGATAATACTGACTTCAGCCTGATCAGACAGCCTTCCAAATTGGGCAGTAGCCTGAAATGAAAATAGTAAACAGATAAAAAAGATGATGTGCTTCACAGTTTAAAGCTATGATTTTGAAATGAATTTGCTGCAAAAGTATGCCGCAATTTTGATGCCTAGCTATGGGCGACTAACTTGAGCACATGAACCAAAAATGGCGAGATGGATTAAATTATATGTCCAAGTTGACGCCAAGACGTGTATTTAATATGGTTCAATTGGTTGGCAGTTACTATGTCTCGAAGGTTTTCGGCAAGCCGGTTCACTATGGCATGCCCACCAGTATTTCGCTAGAACCAACCACCTCTTGTAATCTTAGGTGCCCAGAATGCCCCAGTGGTTTGAGGAGTTTCACTCGTCCAACAGGCATGCTCACCCAAGAAATCTATCAAAAGGTAATTGATGAATTAGCCCCAAATCTGTCTTACCTCATTTTCTATTTTCAAGGTGAACCCTATCTCAACCCTAAGTTTCTAGAGCAGGTTAAGTATGCCAGTAAAAAACGCATTTATACCGCTACTTCAACCAACGCGCATTACTTGGACGATGGGCAGGCAAAAGCCACGGTTGAATCAGGCTTAGATCGATTGATCATATCTATTGATGGCACCAGCCAAGAAACGTATGAGCAGTATCGCATTGGCGGAAAACTTGAAAAAGTAATTGAAGGGACGCGCAATGTGATCAAATGGAAAAAAGCATTGAAATCAACGACTCCGCATGTCGTTTTTCAATACCTAGTGGTAAAGCCGAACGAGCACCAACTTAAAGAAGTCAAGGCCTTGGCCAATGACCTTGGTGTGGACGAGGTAGCCTTCAAAACAGCGCAAATCTATGATTACGAAAATGGCTCTGAGCTCATTCCTACGCTAGAGCAATACTCACGGTATAAGCAACTGCCCAACGGCAAATGGAAAATCAAGAACAAGTTGATCAACCATTGTTGGAAAATGTGGCACTCTTGCGTGATCACCTGGGACGGAAAAGTTGTCCCCTGCTGCTTCGATAAGGATGCACACTATCAGCTAGGGTCAATGGGCGATCAATCTTTTAATACGGTTTGGAGAGGGGAGGCTTATCAGAAATTTAGGGCCTCACTGATCAAATCACGTTCCGAAATAGAGATGTGTAAAAACTGCTCTGAAGGTACTAAGGTTTGGGCTTAAGGCTTTAAGTGCTCGGGAATTTTAAAATCCTTCTTAGTAGGAGCACAAGAGTCGCAACCTGAAGATGCACAGCCACTACCCGTATCATATCTCTTGTATAGCTTTCTACCCATGTAAATGGCCGCGGCTAAAAACAGTATAATTACGATGACTTCTTGCATTGGTTTCTTTAACTGACTTTTAGAATTGATAGTTCTTTAAACTGTT
Source organism: uncultured Roseivirgaceae bacterium (assembly GCA_964352205.1). Classification (GTDB taxonomy): domain Bacteria; phylum Bacteroidota; class Bacteroidia; order Cytophagales; family Cyclobacteriaceae; genus Roseivirga. The sequence goes on along the minus strand of CAYGQO010000001.1, from coordinate 787,144 downwards.
ACAAATTTATAGATTTTCAGGGGGGCTGTCGCCTATTTCCAGTGTTTTTGTATGGTGGCTAACATCTGCGGCTGCGTTACATTACCTGCAACGATCTGTCTGCCAAATATGAAGTCTTCACCTCCTTTAAAGTCAGTAACAACCCCGCCCGCCTCTTGCACTATAAGTGCTCCAGCGGCCACATCCCAAGCATTGAGGTTATACTCGAAAAAGCCTTCAAACCTACCACAGGCTGTATAAACCAAGTCAACGGCTGCACTTCCCATCCGCCTAAGCCCATGCGTAGTTTGCATAAACGCATTGATAATGGTCAGGTATTGCCGCATTTGTTCAAAGTTGTAATAAGGAAATCCAGTTGCCAATAAAGCTTTCTCCAAAGTCTTCGTTTTAGAAACCTGAATTGGCGAATGATTTAAAAATGCCCCTCCACCCTTGATGGCGTGAAAACACTCGTCTCGGTTGATCTCATAAACCACCCCTAGTGCCAATTGGCCTCGCTTCATCAAAGCCACAGATACCGCATAAACAGGAATACCATGCGTAAAGTTGGTCGTTCCATCAAGCGGGTCAATGATCCAATTATAGATATCTGATCTTCGTGTAGAAGTACCTTCTTCGGCAATAAATCCGCTACCCGGCAAAATCTCTGATAGACCTTTGACTAAACGGATCTCCGCTTCTTTGTCCACATAAGATACCAGATCATTTTTTCCTTTGTACTCAATCTTTGATTCATCAAATTTTCTAGATTCTTGGCGGATAAACTCGCCTGTCTCTTTGACTAATACGATCAGATCTTGAAGCAACTTTTGCATAGCTCAAAATTACATGAAAGGCCGAAAGATAGCCTATAACAAGCTCTGTCATTTTTATTAATTCACTAACTTGATAGGGTCTAATCCTTATTATGAAGAGACTTACACTCATTTTATTATTGCCACTTCTCTTTTTTGTGTCCTGCCAAACCGAGCTTCCAAAAAACGAAGTCATCGTAATGGGCATGATTCACAGCGGGCATCGCACCAACCCAAATTACGACATCGAAACCATCAAGTCATTGGTGAGAGAGATAGACCCCGATTTTATACTCACAGAAATACCCCCTGATCGCTATCCACAGGCCAGAAAAGAATTTGATGAATTAGACACTATTATGGAATCTCGAGTTCGAGTATTTCCAGAGTATGTTGATGCGATTTTCCCTTTGACGAAGGAAATGGATTTTGAAATCATTCCTACAGCCGGATGGACCAAGTCCATGAACGACTATCGCAATCAACGACTGAGAGAAATCAGACAAGACACTGCTTGGGCCGAAAGGTGGGAAGCGTATCAAGAGGCAGGCAGGCGATCAAGCGAAGCCATGAAATCCGCTGGTGACAGCAACGATCCTTACTTTATTAATTCAGATGCTTATGATGAAGCTGCAGAAATTCGGTACACAGCATATAATCGTATCTTAAACGAAACCCTGCTTCTGGGTGGTTGGGATAACATCAACATTGCGCATTACTGGCATATTGAAAAAGCCTTAGAAAAACACAGATATGAAGGGAAGCGTTTTCTCATTACCTATGGCGCAGGCCATAAAGGTTGGTTCTTGCGAGAATTAAGAAAACGTGATGATATCATCATCAAAGAAATGACACCTTTTTTGGACAAAGTTTTAAAATAAAATGGATAGAAGAAGCCTTTTGAAATACTCCTTTTCCGGCATAGCGGCATCATCATTATTGGCTGGTGGCCTTAGAGAGTCCTTTTTAGAAAACGTTGAAAAAACCGGTTTTAAGCTTACCTCTTCAAGCAATGATGAGGATTATTGGAGGTTAGTAAAAAGTGAGTTCTCCATGGCAAAAGGGCTTTACTACTTTAATAACGCCTCTCTTGGCCCATGTCCAAAATTGGTGGTTGATGCCACGAATGAATTTAGGTCGCTCTTAGATGGCTTTCCGTCAAAATATATGTGGGGAGGCTGGCAAGATGAAAAGGAGGCTACACGAAAGAAAGTTGCAGATATGTTTTCGGCCGATAAGGAGGAAATTGCCTTAGTGCATAACACTACTGAGGGAATGAATCTCATTGCGCATTCTATTACACTAGAACCCGGAGACGAAGTCATTTTAGCAGACCATGAGCACGCCAGTGGGACTGTTCCATGGCAGCATTGGCAAGAGATCAGAGGTTTCAAAATAGTAAGGCCAAAACTCCCTATACTTCCTCAGTCAAAGGAAGAGTTAGTTGAAGTCTATCGAAAGGCCATCACTCCTAAGACCAGAGTCATATCAATGGTACATGGTACCAATACGAATGGCATGATACTACCCGTCAAGGAAATCAGCGAAATGGCGCATAAGCAAGGCATTTTAGTGGCTGTAGATGCGGCACAAACTGCCGGTACTTTCAAAATTGATTTACACGATTTAGGCTGCGATTTTTATGCCGCTAGCGGTCATAAGTTCATGTTTTCACCAAAAGGGATGGGTGTTTTCTACGCTAGAAAAGAATCGCAGAAACACTTAAAGCCTTTAATCGTCTCACGCGCGCATTTCCGAGACCCTTCCATTCGAAGGCTAGAAAACTACAATACTCGAAACTATCCAGAGATGTTGGGCCTAGGCACCGCTGTCGATTATTATAACCTCATTGGTGCAGAAAAGCGTGAGGCAAGATTACGGGATCTAAAAGCCTATTTCAGAGGAAAAATAGAAGCATACGATCGCTTTTTACTGAAAACACCTGGTGCCGAAGAGCTCTCATGTGCCATTCAAAATGTAGAGGTGATTGGAAAGAAAGTAGGAGACGTGAAGAATGCACTCTTCGAAAACCATATGATCGATTGTAGACCTATTGGTAGCCATGGCATTAATGGTGTTCGAGTTTCGCTTTCGGTATTTACCACTAAAGCGGATGTAGATTACCTCTTTGAGGCTTTAAAATCGGTTTAGGGCTTACCCTGTATCACCAACACGAACTCTCCTTTTACCCCTTTCTGAGTAAAATGAGTAATCACTTCGGTTAGGCTACCTCTAACGGTCTCCTCAAACATCTTAGTCAGTTCGCGAGAAACAGATACCTGTCTATCCCCTAAAAACTCTTTGAGCTGTTCCAAGCTCTTTATCAGTCTATGTGGAGATTCGTAAAGCACAATGGTCCTCTCTTCTTCGGCCAATAGCTTAAGTCTGGTCTGACGCCCCTTCTTATGGGGTAAGAAGCCTTCGAAGACAAACTTATCGGATGGTAGCCCAGAATTAACAAGTGCCGGCACAAAGGCTGTAGCACCCGGCAAACAGTTCACTTCTAAGCCGGCTTTCACGGCCTCACGCACCAAAAGAAATCCGGGGTCTGAAATGGCTGGGGTCCCTGCGTCTGATATGAGTGCAAAGACTTCTCCTTGCTGCATACGCTCCACCAGCTTCTCAGCATTTTTATGCTCATTAAAAATGTGATAACTCTGAAGTGGCTTTGTAATGTTATGATGTTTTAGAAGCTTTCCGGAAGTTCGCGTGTCTTCGGCAAGGATTACGTCTACTTCGTTAAGTACTCTTAAGGCACGAAGGGTAATATCCTCAAGGTTCCCAATGGGGGTAGGTACAAGAAAAAGGTTAGGTTTTTCTGGCATTACACCAAGCTATCAATGATCTCAGCTAATTTACGATCATTATCGGTAACTACGTTTCCGGCATCATGGGTAGTCAATTCAATCACTACTTTATTGTATACGTTTGACCAATTTGGGTGATGATTAAACTTTTCAGCGGCAATGGCAACACGTGTCATAAAGCCGAACGCTTGTACAAAGTCTTTGAATTCAAAAGTTCTTGTGAGCTTGTTATCTACTTCTTTCCACATAATATTAATTCTTTACTGCAGTAATGATGAATTGATATTGAAGGCTTTTTTCATCAATACTAATTTTCTTAAAGGACGACTTCCTCAAAAAGGACCTTATATCACTCGGTTCCGCCTTGTATTCATCTGCCGGACCAACTGGGATATCCCCTTTCTTAAAGTCTACGATCACCAATCGAGCACCTGGTTTCATTCCATTAATCAACCGCGGAAAATAAACCTCCCTATTGGGTATGTAATTGAAGGTGTTAACAATCAGTACTAAATCCACTTCCGCTTCCAAGAGATTTGGAACGTCAGGAGGTGTGAGCCTTACCTCAATATTATCGGACCATTCACCAACGATCTCCTTTTGACTCTCAATGTATTCAAGGGCCTTTGGATTAATATCTAGGGCAATCACTTTGGCGGCTTCACGCGCTAACTTAAAAGTAAAATAGCCAGAGCCAGCCCCAATGTCAGCTACCGTCATACCACTCAATTCTCCCATCCGATCTATGATCAATTCGGGGTTTTGCCATTCAGTCCTTTCGGTATCCTCAATAGTCATTTCCGGGACTTCCTGTGGTGGAGGAGCTGATTCGCTTATACTCGGCACAGTCTCAGGTGCTGTGCTTTCGGTTTTGACCGAAGTGTCATTGCCACCACAAGCCAGTAGAAGTATTGGTAAAACTAGTATGAAGCGTTTTTTATGCATTATAGCGCAATGATACCTTCAATTTTTTGAGCTTCCTTATAAACTTCAATCACATGATCGCTCGATTGCATCATCACCTTGGCAGTAACGCTGGTATACTTTCCCTTGCTTGAAGGTTTATAGCTGAGCTCACTTAAAGGGAAAAGCTTTTTAACCTCATCTTTCTTGTCTTCAGTAACAATAAACTTGAACATGTAGAGCGCGGGGAAGTCGTGAATATCATCGAGCTTCTTTTTAAATTCTTCAGTTGTAAATTGACTCATGAATCAAAATAACATCAATAGGTCAGAAAAAGTTACGCAAAAAAAAATCGGCCAGTTGGCCGATTCTTAATTAAAAGTATTTGTATCGTTCATCTACGACTTCTACTCTATCAATTACGGCTTGCCTCAGCTTACCTTCAATAGTTGCAAAAGCTTCTTGAATCAGTTGATTCTCGTAGGATGTGTAGTCTCCAATTTCCGAAGCACTAGAAATAGACTTCAATTCTACCACTACCACTCCTTGGTTGTCCACCACGTATGGTTTCGTCTTGTCTCCAACATTTTTTAGGGCAAAAGCGGCTCCAATAGCCTCTGGTGCTATACCTGCATTGGCTAAGTTAAGGTCTGCTAGTTTTAACGCACTACTGCTATATACATTGGCTTCTGGTCCATAAGCAGTTGCCATGGCACTGACTGTTCCAGATAGACCATTGATCTTCGCTTTAATGAACTCAGCTTTCTTTTCGTTTCTCAACTTTGCAGCAATCTGCTCTCTAACAGCACTCAAAGGTTGAACGCCTTCTTCTGTTTTACTTCTATAGACTGCTACTACATATTCACCATCCAAATCGAAATCCTTCACATCGCCAATAGATGCTTCTCCATATAACCAAGAAACTATTTGACGAGCGTTATTGAGTCTACCGATTGAGATCGCGTTCTTATCAAGGTTATTACCGCTGAATACTGGGTAACCATTCTCACTTGCATAAGCATTGAATTGATCTAGATTATCAACATCGCTTGCAAACAGGCCTGCTTTTCGGTAAACCGCATCAATAGTTTGAGTAGATGGCGTAAGCTCTACAATTACCTGAGCTACTTTATATCTATTTTTTACTTTGGTTTCAGTAACATTGACGATGTAGATGTTATTGTCAGCCTCGATAAGCCTTCTTACAAGCCCCTTACGCGTGGCTGCAAAAACAGTATTTTCGATATCGGCAATCTTAGCTTCTCCTTTTTTGAACCAGCCAATGTCGCCACCTACATTGTTGTAAGCTCCTTCACTGTTCTGTCTGGCCAAGTCTTCGAAAGACTCACCGTTTCTTAATTGACTTAATACACCGTTAGCTTTCTTTCTCACATTCGCCTTTTCAGCGTTTGTCATTCCAGCAATGCTAAAAACAATTTGACTAGCTCTGGCAAACTCTTCTTCAGAAGGAACGATTCCTGAAAGCTTATGAACGGTGTAAATTCCGTTCGATAGCTCTGGCCCGATAATGTCTCCAACTTTCATAGAAGTCACTTCATCAGCAACCGAAAGAGGTAACGCTGTAGGGTCATAAGTAGAAAACGCTAAACCCTGCTCAGAAATACTTCTGGCATAAGTAGAGTCATTATCACTTGATGCTAATCTTGACTTGATTTCTGCCATCTGACTCTCATAGAGTGCAGTGTCTTGTGATGATGGCACAATTGGGAAAGAAACAAAATCAATGTCTCGCGTCTCTTCTACCGTAAACTCATCTTTGTGGCTATTTAGGTATGCGCTGATTTCGCTATCCGAAATGGCACCAATTTGATCATCACTAACCGAAGAAAATGGCACTGAAAGATATTCTACTGACCTGAAAGCTAATTGCTCTTGGTATTCCTTTTGTGCTTCTGCAAGTGTTACATACTCCGTTTTAGCCAATAGGTTTATGAATTTCCTTTTCGTTCTCTCAATCATAGATTGACGTTCGTAATAGGAAAATATGGCCTGCTCATTCGGATCATATTGAATGCTCGCCAAATATTGTTTGATAGTGGCAGGATCATTCGAACCAATTCTTTGTAAGAAGAAATTGCTCATATCAGGAGAAAGGTTTCTTCCCTGCACCATATCAACTCTTTCATTAGGCCCAATTTCTAAACCCAGTTCTTGAAGCTTATTGGTGAAAGCGACATCTTGAATGATGCTATTCCACACTTGATCACGTAAAAACTGCATGATCTGTGGGTTTCCAGAGGGATATCCGGAATTTTGCTGTGCATTCTGCACCATGGTCGCAAAGTCTTCTTGAGAAATCTCTTCCCCATCAATCTCCCCTACGTTTCTGCCGTTGCCCAGCAAAGTTGAATTCTGGCCTAAGAGGTCGCCCAAGACGAAAGCCACAATTGACAACCCAACTACTACAATGAGTAGTTTTCCCATTTTCTCACGAAGCGTATTAATTATTGCCATCGGTTATTTTTTAAACAGGCGCAAACATAACGGAATTATGGCCTAAAATCAAAGGAAAAGAAAGACAAAACTCCCTAAAACTCAGATGCCTCCGTGTTATTTGATGGTGAACAAGACATTATCGATTCTCGTGTCTTCCATCGTCTCGATTTTTATCTCAAATGGTGGGTAATCAATAACATCTCCTACCTCGGGTATATTTTCTGTAATTGACAGAATAAAACCTCCTAGGGTGTCATATTCTCCCTCAGGAATCTCCCAATCATATTTGTCATTCAAGTAATCAATTTCGTGTCGGGCGCTGAGTTTATACTTGTTGTCAGTCAATTTTACTTCTACCCAATCTTCATCCTCATCATGCTCGTCTTGAATCTCTCCAAAAATCTCTTCAATTACGTCTTCTAAGCTAATGATACCCGAAGTGCCTCCAAATTCATCGACCACCAAGGCAATGCTTTTTCTTTCCTGAATAAACTGAATCATTAATTCATTCGCCAGCATGGTTTCTGGAACGATCAGAATGGGCGTCAATATGCTTTCAATGTCAACAGGCTTTTTAAATAGCTCCAATACATGGCAGTAACCTATTATTTCATCGATACTCCCTTTATGAACCAATACTTTGGTATGACTGCTGTCAAGAAACTCTTTCTTAAGTTCTTCAATACTATCTTCTACATCAACTGCTGATATCTCCGTTCTCGGGATCATACACTCTCTTACCCTTACGGTTTTAAACTCGAGTGCATTGTTAAATATCTTAGTGTCAACTTCAATTTTGGCTTTCTTGATGTCTTCGTGGGTGTTACGCTTAATGTAATTACCCAAATCGGTCAGACCAAAAACTTGACGATCTTCAGAATACTTCTGACGCAAAACGAATATGATGATGAAGCGAGACATTTGCTCAATAAGCCAAACCGCAGGAAACATCAACACAAAGACTACAATCAAAGGAATAGCCAAGATATTCAGTAAGCTATTAGGGTTGATTAGAAAGATACTCTTGGGCGTGAATTCAGCAGTTACCAATACAATAATGGTGGAAAGTATGGTTTGCAGCAACACCACAGATGTTGTTGAATTAATTGATTCAGGTAGCCGTTCTGCTATCCAAGGCTCTAGGAGTGTAGCCATGTAAATACCGTAAATCACTAGCGCAATGGTATTCCCTACTAATGCGGTATTAATCAGGCGAGATGGTTTTTGAGTAAAAAAAGAGAGTATTCTCCCTCCGAGTTTTCCTTGCTGACCTTGAAGTTCAATCTGAAGTTTACTTGCGCTTACAAAAGCAATCTCAGCTCCTGAAAAAAAAGCTGAAAAAATTAAGCAGACTAGAATAATCGTTAACTGATTCGGATCCATTAACGTTTCTTTCCTCTTTTAGATTTTGACTTTTTAGCAGCTTCCACTTTTTCTTGTTCCTTGCGCTTGGCAATGCGATATCTATATAAAAATAACATTCCCATGGAGACCATAAAAACAAAATAGGAATTAGCTATACCATAAGTCATGGTTTGGTGAACACCAATTATAAAAGTGACTACGGCTAATGAAAATATAATGGAGTCTCCTAAGTTCTTCAATTCTCTTTGATTTCTATTTCGCTTTCTGTGGCTTTTATGAATTCATAAGTAGAAAAATCCTGTGGCGCTCTGAGGCCTTCCGCACGGATTAATTCAGTGGTGGTTTGCACAGTGACAAACTTATCGGTATAAATCTTAGCAGTCTCAGGGTTCCAAAAAAGTTCTTCGGTTCTTAGCGTCTCTTCTTTGGCCAAGTTTACTACCACTACGTCACCGTTAGCCTTATATACATTTTCTTCAGCAGATTTAAACCCTCTTTGCGCTGTGAGTATTGAGGTTTTTATACCCTCACTATCAAAAAAAATAACCTCTATTCCCTCTGGAAATTCTATGTCTCCGTTTTGGTGTTGAAGTTGTTTTTTCCCCTTCATGATCACCTTAGTAACCGTAGATTGACTCAAATTGATTTCAACATTATCTGATTCAAAGAGAGGGCCGGTATATGCTTCCATTTCGGCAAGCTTCTGGTCTTCCGACACACAAGAAACCACCAAAAGAATGGTGATCAAAAAAGAGTAATATGTAAAAAGTTTTTTCATTTAAGTAAAACGGTCTTCCCCGAAATCGAAGAAGACCGCTTTAAAATATTTATTTAAACCTTATTGGTCAGGTCTCTTCTTAAGCTTTACACTTTGCTGAATCCAGCAGCCAATGAATATTGCCTCACCCTCTTCTTTATCAGCAGTAAAGATATCGGTCATCGTAGGAAACTGCTCGCTAGCTACTCTCGCTTTTGCACTATTTCCACCTCTCATATAGTAATCATATGCTAGGATATATCTAGCTCTATCATCTACTTGGCTAACTTTCTTATCGCAATCTAAGCTACCCATCACCATATCACCTATTAAGGTGTACATTTCTTCGTTCAGTGTAGGATCAATTTCCGCAACTTGTAAGGCTAGTTTTTTGGCCTCAGTGTAGTTACCCTGAATTCGCTCGGTCACAGCAACTTGCTTAAGTGCTTTTGCTTTATCCGTATTGTCATCGGTTAACTCTGATGCCTTAGTAAAATATTCTTTAGATTTTTCGAAGTCTTTTTCACCACCGAACTTAGCGCCTAGTAGATACCCTACACCATATTGAGGGTTGCTTTCAAACACTCTCTCCGCAGCACTAACAAACCAATCAGAATCTGTACAGCCTCCTTCATAGGCGAAAGCAAAGATTTTGTTGGCAAGCTCAGCATCATTAGGATTTTGCTCAAACTCAGGAACTAATTTGTCAACAATGAAGTCACAATCGATTAGTTTAAGGTCTGCTAACTTCTTATCGATAAATTCCTTAATGGACACGTATCTTTTCAAGCTCTTATTTTCAGATTTAGCTTTGGCCATCTGAAAATCAATATGCTGCGTAGATCTATCGTAAATTTTTAAAATTTCATCATCTGTAATACCCGTATTTCTGGCGTAAGCCAAAGAAGCAGTATTCATATAATATCTTCCTAAAGGATAATAGGCATCATTTCCCTTAAGTTCATATGCCTCAGTAATGAGGTCTAAAATCATCTGTGTTTTTGGAGTCTCTTTGTAATAAAACTGGAAGGCATCTATCGCTTGTCTATCGATAACGTCTTTCTTATCATCTGGAAAATTCTTATACCTCATCTCATAAAGAGACATAATTTTTGCTGCTGCTTCTGCCTTTAATTTCGAATCCTTAGCATTGTCATAAGTATCTTTCCAAACTTTAATGGCATTGATGTAAACGGCAGAACTCAAAGATGGAAACTTGTCCATTATTTTCACTAAGTAAGGCTTAGCAGCCTCATAGTCACCTTGTCCGTAAGTATCATCAAATAGTGTCCACAATGTTTGTGCTTCTGACCTTTGCTCTGGATTTTCAGGCCAAAAAAACTGTGCTTGTGCTGAAGTACACAATGCCAGTGCGGCAGTCAATAGAAGAGCTTTCAATCTCATAATAATAGTAGTTTTAGTTAAATCTTTGTCTAGTAAACCAGGTTACATCTTGCAGACTAAATCCTAGGTTTATCTTAAAATAATTTTCTCTTACCAATGTGTCAGATCTGCGACCACGCTGGCCAACAGTGGCACCAAGGTTTAAATGGGCACGACCCCAAAACGCATTCAATGGGAATGAGCCTCCAAAGCTAACGCCAAAATCATTAATTGTCTCGTTATTAATTACGAATGGTGTTTGCTCAAAGTGAATTCCAAACCGAACACGCGTCAAAGCTAATAGTTTAGTTGACGTGATATCTGGAACAAACTCACCCCCCAGTACCGCTTTATAAGCTTGTCCATAAGAGTTTTGTGCCATACCGTTTTCGTCTCGATAATCTGCCCAATTTTGACTTTGGTAGTCTAAGCCAATTGTAAATTTTGGGCCATTGGTATATGAAATACCAAAACCCATTTTCTGTGGAAGATCAATGGTTCTTTTATCCAACTCATCGTTGGCGACTGTGTCTTGACTAAAAGCCTGACCCACGGATGCCTGATTCTCCAGCAAGACCAACGTATTTTGTCTTATACTTACTTGAGGGTTAAAATAACCGCCAATGTTTAATGTTTGATTTTCTCCCACGGGTAATCTATATAGTCCGCCTATGCTAAGGGCAGCACCATGAAAACTCTTTGTTGAGTTCACTACTGAGACGCCAAAGCCAGTATCCGTTATACCTTCAAGAGTAAAACGGTCTTCTTTCTGAATGGAACCGAATATTAATGATGCTTTTACACCGAGCTGTAGATTTTTAATTTTGAAGGCGTTTGTAACAGCAACTTCGTCAAGGCCTCCTGCACCTTTCACTTCAACTACCGGAGTGGTACCTTCTGGTCCTGCTCCTTCATCGCGGCTAGTGAAATTATAGCTTACAGCTGAATAAGGGGTAAGACTAAGTCCCAAATTCCATTTGGCAAATTTTATTGGCAAGGCCAGACCAAAATCTTTTAATCCTCCTGTCGTTACATTGTAACTCTCTTCGCCTTGTCTGAAATTTCTAACGTCAATTGATGAGCCCAGTTGGAAGACTGCCTCGTAATTAGAAGCTAATAGGGCTGGGTTGATGCCATTAGCGAAGTATCGGCCGTTGTGTGTAACACCAAAACCACCCATGGCAGCATTGTGAGAGAAACCTCCCCAGCTTGGTGTGCCCACACCAATTACTGAATAACTAGACTGATCATATTGAGCAGAAGCCTCGTTAAACAAAAATAAGCTCCAGATAAGAGCTAATGATATTCTGATTTTACTCCACATTGTATTCCAAAACACGATTCAATCCAACGAGCACAATTTCGAGGGCTACAAAGATGTCAGATTTTATTTTAGATTCAAATATTTTGGCTCCTCCTCCCGTCATAATCACCTTTAAATCAGCTTTTTTTAACATAAATTGTGAGATATGAGACTGCATCTCACCCGCTATTCCATTGATCACTCCACTGACCATACTTTGCTCGGTTGACTTGCCAATGAAATGCTTTGAATCCCTTTGGTTAAGCAGAGGCAAGTTACTTGTGTAGTCGTTCATTGATTTATACCTCAATTCTACACCTGGGCTAATCAACCCTCCCTCATATTCGCCTTCGTTACTCACAAAATCATATGTAATACAAGTTCCTATGTCTATTACCATTAATGACACTCCCGGAAATATGGCACTGGCCCCAATAGCTGCGGCTAATCTATCCATACCCAATGTCTCTGGCGTATCGTAATTTATCTTCAGTGGTATCGGTGTTTCTTTACTCAGGAAAAGAGCGTTTCTCAACTCTGGGATAGCCTTGAGTATATCCTCTTTGTGCTGATTGACCGAGCAGAGCCCAATTTGATAATATATATCTTTAGTAATAAACGCTCTCGCCTCATCCAAAGTGGAAAAAGCTAACTGTTTAACCAGTCGGTCTGCATCAAAAACACCACATTTAATATTGGTGTTACCGAAATCGATTACGAGATTCATAGCAATTAAAACGCTATTATAACGAAAAGTTTAGTTTATAAATGCTTTCGACTTCACAAATGCAATATAAAATTATCGGGGCCATGTCTGGAACATCTCTTGATGGCCTAGATTTAGCCCTTATACATTTTAACAAGGTCGATAATCGGTGGCGCTTCACGATTGAAAAAGCAGAAACTATTGAGTACCCCGATAGTATGGTAACTGCACTTAAGTCTGCCGTTGACCTCGAAAATAAGGAAATCAAAGCACTGGACTTAAGCCTCGGTGAATTTATTGGCAAGGCGATAAATGACTTTTTGGATGATGCCGGACCCATAAATTTCATTGCCTCTCATGGGCACACTATTTTTCATCAGCCAACTCGTGGCATTACTTTACAAATTGGCAATGGTGAGATTATCTCTCAGATTAGTGGCCTACCAGTAATCAATAACTTTCGTTCAAAGGATGTTTCCTTAGGAGGACAAGGCGCTCCTTTGGTACCTATCGGTGATAGAGATCTTTTCTTCTCTTTTGACTACTGTCTAAACCTTGGCGGTATAGCCAACATTTCTTTCGAAGAACACGGGGAGAGGCTTGCTTTTGACATTTGCCCTTTCAATTTGGCGCTGAATGAATTAGCACAACAAAAAGGGCTAGCCTATGACGATAAAGGAGAAATGGCCAGTACGGGAGTAGTTGACCTCAGTTTACTTAAGGCCCTTAATCAGATCTCTTATCTATCGATGAATGCGCCAAAGTCGCTTGGTCTAGAAGACTACCGTAAACTTTGGTTGCCCCTTATCGCATCTTCAAACATTTCAATTGAAGACAAAATGGCCTCCTTTGTGGAACACGCGGCTATTCAGATTGCCAAATGCATGAAGGGTGGAAAGGACAAGAAAGCATTAATTACAGGTGGAGGAGCTTTTCACGATTATTTCATCAGCAGAATAAAAGACCTTGCCTCCACTACAATTTGTATTCCTGATCATCAAACAGTGAATTTTAAAGAGGCTCTAGTTTTCGCATACCTAGGTCTTTTGAGGTTTCAAGAACAGCCCAACTGCCTTTCTTCTGTCACAGGCGCTCCGTATGATAGCAGTGGTGGAGACCTGTACAACTTCTAGTTTTCCCGTTAGTTAAGCACCAAATAAACTAAATGATCTTGCGGCAACATCAGAAAAAAACTACCGCTTATATTCTATTCGAATTTTCGAATACGGATTTTAACGAACTAATTATATATTAGCAGTTCACATCAACCTTCATGCTAAAGAATATTCGCTTCTTGGTAGTCATCATTATGCTTGGGGCTTTCGCTCCAACAGCTGCATTGGTTGCTGCAAATTCTGCTAACGGGGAGATTGAGTTTATTCAAGGGCATGATAAACCAGGTGACCACGCCCCTCAAGATACCCATGGGGTCACTGATGCTAAACATGGCGAAGCAGAAGCTGAGCATCACGGAGCACCTCCCGCTTGGACAGTTATTCCTTTTGTACTCTTACTTGGTATGATTGCCACTGGTCCTCTTTTTTATGAGCATTTCTGGCACAAGAATTATCCAATCATTGCTGTATCATTGGCCAGTTTGGTGGTTATTTACTATCTCTTTGCGCTACAAGACACGCATGCTCCCGTACATGCTTTGGCCGAGTATGTGCAGTTTATAGCGCTTTTATCTTCACTTTATATTGCCTCCGGGGGCATCATGATCAAGGTGGACAAAAAAGCTACACCAATGACCAATGTGGCCCTTTTGATTATCGGAGCCGTGGCATCTAATCTGATCGGAACAACAGGAGCATCTATGCTCCTCATTCGCCCATTCATCCGATTGAATAAAGGTAGAATTAGGCCCTACCACATTATCTTCTTCATATTCATGGTGAGTAACATTGGAGGTGCCCTCACCCCAATTGGTGACCCACCACTCTTCTTAGGTTTTCTTAAAGGTGTTCCATTCGTTTGGACATTGAGCCATAACATTATGCCTTGGGTGGTAGCTTTAATCATTTTAGCGGTAATGTTCTACTTCTTTGACTCACGAAATAAGGATTTAGATTTAGACCTTGAACCTGAGATAGAGTTTACAGGAAAGACTAGCATTGTAGGGGCGAAAAACTTTTTATGGTTAGCGATTATTATTGGGGCTGTATTTATTGACCCGAACGTAATTGAGGGAGTTCCGGCAATTGTATATGAAGGGCAAAAATTCTCCTTTATTAGAGAAATTATAATGTTGTCCGTTGGGTTCTTTTCTTTCAAATTAGCCGATAAAAAGGCGATCGATGGAAACGAATTCAACTTTGAGCCCATTCGAGAAGTTGCCTTTATCTTCGTAGGCATTTTTGGTACTATGATGCCAGCACTCGCTCTGGTGAGTGAGTTTGCACAATCTGAAACAGGTGCTGCTTTGATTGGTCCCAACTCGCTCTATTGGGGAACAGGTTTCTTGTCGGGTTTCCTTGACAATGCGCCTACCTATCTAAATTTCTTAGCCGCTGCGTTGGCCTCTCAGGGTGGAGACATCAGCGTTATTGCCAATGTACAAGACTATGCTGCCGGAGGTACTTATGATAATTCAGTAGTGAACTTAATGGCCATCTCCGTAGGTGCTGTATTCTTTGGTGCCATGACTTACATTGGTAATGGACCAAACTTTATGGTGAAGTCAATCGCTGAGCAAACTGGTATTCACATGCCTTCTTTCTTTGGCTATATATTGCGATACTCTATACCTATCCTCTTGCCGATTTTCTTCGTCATCTGGCTGATCTTCTTCGTTTTTTAGAAAATCTTATAACTATTCTGTAGAACATCAAGTATATTGTTTTCACAGTTGTTATGAAATCTTTTTACTACGATATCTTTTTGAGCGGGCTCGCTTATGTGTTGTTAGTCTACCTAATATTCAGGTTGATGAAAAAAAGAAGGTCAAAAGGGGCTGATGATGATGGAGATATAACCATTTACGATCCACCAAAAATCGATTTGCCACCTGGCGTAGTTTGGCCAAATGATCCACAGCAATACTTACCGATGGAAGAAGATGCTACTGTCTAACTGCACTTATCACAAGTACCGGTAATCAGAAAATTACTCTCTGCCATTTTGAAGCCATTAGGCAGTGTTACCTCTGGAATATTAACATGATCTAGGCATGTAGTTTCATCGCAGGCTTGACATTTGAAATGTATGTGGTTGTGCTGGTGATTTACTTCACTACAGTTATCATTACAGAGCGCATAGCGCGTGGCACCTGCATCATCTAATACTTTATGAATAAGCCCCTTTTCTAAGAAGGATTTTAGCGTGCGGTATATAGTGACGCGATCATATTTACCATCAACATCAGATTCTATATCACCGTGGGATATTGCAACGTTTCTATTTAAAAAAATAGAGATAACATCAGCCCTTCCTTGCGTAAGTCTTAATGAATGTTCTTTTAATAACTCCTTTACTTGAGTTTCCACGTCTAAATATAATCAATAACGACTTCTAACCTTCTTGAGCATCTTTCGCTTTTCTACCGCGACCGGTTAATCTTTGGATCATCTTCTTCTCCCATGCCCAGAAAAACGCAAACTGACCAAAAATAAATCCATAGATCAAAATAAGGATCTGGTATAAGGGGAAAATCATCACGATATACAGTAGGATTCCTAATACACCATCTATACTATCAAACCCAATAAGGTCGAATAGAAAAGGCTTGATGAAGAGCACTGTACTTCCCGTGCAAGCAAAGACGATTAAGACTATTACGGTTTGAAATAATGACTTCAGACCCCATTTGCTTTGTAATTTTTGTAAAAACGTCTTTTCCTCCACTAGCACTTCATTCAGGTGGGCAAAGGTAGTTAAGCCAGCTGTTTATCTAAAAAAACCTTGAGTTTTCACTTCAAAAATTTGATGAGGGGGTGGATTGGGCATGATTAATTGAATAAATTACCATATAAACCAGACTTCAGCCATGCACGATCTAAGTAAGTTTCGAAGAATGTTAGTTGCGCTTGACCTTTCGGATATGGACGTATTCGTAACCAAGTATGCCTCTATGATCGCCAAAGTCTTTGAAATAGATGCGGTGTACTTTCTCCATGTAACGACTTCACTAGAGTTACCCGAAGAGATTCAAGAAAAGTATGGCAACGTCATTGCACCAGTCGATGAGACATTGGTTAAAGAAATGGAAGTGGTCATTAACGAAAACTTCGTTAAGCCCGATAATTGTGATGTTAGCGTTTCTGTTTTAGCCGGAACGGTTACAGATGAAGTGTTGAAGTTCGCTAAGGTTAAAGTAGTAGATTTAATACTTTTGGGTAGAAAAGAGCAGTTGACTGGAAGTGGACTCAACTCACGAAAAATTGCGAAAGGCACGGCTTCCTCTATCATTTTTATTCCTGAAGAGACTACCTACGAATTAAACAAAGTACTCGTCTCTATTGACTATTCTGAGCATTCTCAAATGGCCTTTGAAATTGGCATGGATATTCAGAAAAAGTCTGGCGCCAAACTATTGAGCAACAATGTTTACCGAGTGCCCGTTGGCTATGCCAAATCTGGTAAAAGCTATGAGGAGTTTGCAGACATTATGCTTGAGAACACAAGAGAACAGTGCGAACGCTTTTTCAAAAAAATTGACTTAACAGGTGTTGACTACGATCATACTTATGCCCTAGATGATGATCCACACCCTGCGGATAAGATTTATAAAACTGGTGCAGAACTTGGTGTTGACATGATCATATTAGGCTCTAAAGGCAGGTCTAGTGGAGCGGCTTTCTTAATTGGTAGTGTGGCAGAAAAACTGCTGATGGAAGACAGAGACATTCCTCTTTTCCTTGTTAAAAAGGGCAAGGAGAATATGAGTTTCCTAGAAGCCTTATTCAAATTATAATGACCGCAAAATAGTGCCTTCAATTTGATAGTTCAGATCTTTTTTAAGCCTCATTGACTCTTCTCCTTTGATGTCGAAGCGAGAAAGAGCCGATCCTTCAAAGTATAAGCTTAAGTTCTTGGTTACAGAATAAACGGAGTTGATTTCTTTGACCAACAGACGGACTTCCTGAAGTACTCCGGCCTCATAAAAGCATTCCATTACTTGCACTGGGTTTTTCTGGTTCTTGCTACTGTAAATCACTTTTGAAACACCATTAAAAGCCGGTAACTCTTCTTGGAAGTACTCACCAACAAAACCAGGTTTATTGATATCAGCTTCGTAAAAAAGCTTAAACTGCTCATGCCAACCTGCGGAGTCAAGGTCAATGGTCAGTCGTTCTTCCTTACCATCGGCAATGAGGTGCTTTTCAAGTGAGGCGCCATTTGACACCAATTGATCTAGTTCATTGTCTAGCAATGTCTTTAGATCAAAATAAGAAGTGTTGATACCTCCTACAGTCTCTTCAAGTCGCGAACCACATCCCACCAAAATGAAGACGAGTAAAACGGAAATTATTTTATCAGTTTTTGTCATAATAGAAACTCACCTGTCATTTCAGAAGGAATTTCGACATCCATTAGTTTTAATATAGTCGGTGCTAAATCTCCAAGCTTACCATCCTTCATCTCAGGTTTCATGTCCTTATCAACTAGAATACAGGGTACAAGGTTTGTAGTGTGAGCCGTATTTGGTGAACCATCGGCATTAATCATGATATCGGAATTACCATGATCGGCAATCACAATCGTTGTATAGTCATTGGCCAATGCTGCCTCTAAGACCTCTCCAGTGCAAGTATCCACTGTTTCGCATGCCTTTACTGCTGCTTCAAAAACACCTGTATGGCCTACCATATCTGCATTGGCAAAATTAAGGCAGACAAAGTCAACTTCACCCAAATTTAGTTCAGCAATAATAGCCTCCTTAATATCATTTGCGCTCATTTCTGGCTGCAAATCATATGTAGCAACCTTAGGTGAAGGACATAATATTCTTTTTTCTCCTTCAAATTCAGTTTCTCTACCTCCACTAAAGAAAAATGTTACGTGTGGATACTTTTCCGTCTCCGCAATTCTAATTTGTTGCTTGCCTGCCTTTTCCAGTACCTCACCCAAGGTATTTACAAGGTTGTCTTTGTCAAACATCACGGCTACACCTTTAAAGGAGTCGTCATAATTTGTCATTGTGACGTACCGAAGGTTTAGCTTTGTCATTCCCTGCTCCGGAAAATCCGTTTGTGTCAGTGCCTGCGTAATTTCTCTACCCCTATCGGTTCTAAAATTAAAGCAAAGTACAACGTCACCCTCTTCAATTTTAGCACCATCTGCATTGATGATAGGCTGAATAAACTCGTCAGTTACTCCACTGTCATAAGAAGATTGAATGGCTTCAATGGGATCATTGGTACTCAATCCAACACCATTTACCATGGCATCATATGCAAGTTTGACTCTCTCCCAACGGTTATCTCTGTCCATTGCAAAATACCTCCCGACAACCGAAGCAATTGTTCCCGTGGTCTTATCAGCATGGTTTTTCACCTCTTCTATAAAAGCTTTCCCACTTTTAGGGTCGGTGTCCCTACCATCAGTAAAGGCATGAACAAACACTTGATCTAGTTTGTGCTCAGCACAAATGGATAACAAACCCTTGAGGTGATTGACATGCGAGTGAACACCACCATCAGAAGCAAGCCCGATTAAATGAATTTTTTTATGCTCCGACTGCGCATAGGCCAAAGTTTCCCTCAGTGTTTCATTCTGGCCGAGAGTATTCTCTTCGACTGCCTTATTGATCTTCACTAAATCTTGATACACCACTCTGCCAGCACCAATATTCATATGGCCGACCTCAGAGTTACCCATTTGTCCAACAGGCAAACCAACAGCCAATCCGGATGCTTCAAGCTTTGAATGGGGGTAAGTATCAAATAACTTATCCAATACTGGAGTATTCGCTTGATCAATGGCAGAAACCGACTTATCCTGAGCCAAGCCCCACCCATCAAGGATCATCAATAAAACGCGTTTGTTCATACCTCAAATATAAATATTAAAGGCTGGTTTGTAAGTGGAGGCACATTGTATTAATTTCAATTCAATATGCACAACCGCATACTATTTGGCACAATTTTCGTTCGAAAAACGAATTCAAGCCTTAAGCATGAACAACCTATTTAGAAACATACTCCTAACACTCGCATTGTGCGTTGCCTTTTCGGCCACTGCCCAAGAGCCTCAAAGCATAATTGAAAGTGTTGAAGAGGCCTTAAAGGCAAGTAGCTCCAAGGAACTCACCAAATACCTCCATTCTAAAGTAGAGATTAAACTAGACGGTGAACGCAAGGAGTACAGTGTAAATCAGGCTGAAATCATGCTGAAAAAGTTCTTTCAACAGCACCCTGCTGATAACTTCGAGTTTATCCATAATGGGGATAATGACTCTGGCGCCAGAATTTATGCCATTGGAACTTACCAGTCTGCATCAGGAAAGCACAGAGTAGTTATTCGTGCCAAGCAATACAACAAGGTCTATAAGGTCTACCGCTTAGAGTTTACCAAAGACCGTTAATTACAAAATCCACAAGTTTACAAATTCTGATTTGGCTACTTTTGTAGCATGAGACCTGCTTATGTCACCCAAGAAGGATTAGAAGACTTTATCGATCGCGCATTTGAAGAAGATTTAGGTGATGGCGATCATTCCTCTTTGGCATCTATTCCCGCTGAAGCCGTAAAATCAGCGTATTTAATAATGAAAGAGGACGGTGTCATTGCCGGAATGGAGTTAGCCCCGATCATTTTTCATCGCCTAGATAGTGATATGACCATTGAACCATTAGTCAAAGATGGTGATCTAGTAAAAACAGGAGATATCATTTTAAAGCTTCATGGTAAAGTAAGGGCTATTCTCGGTGGCGAAAGATTATTACTCAATTGCATGCAGCGCATGAGCGGAATTGCCACTAAAACGGCTCAGTTAACCGACATAATCTCTGGAACAAACGCCAAACTACTTGATACGCGCAAGACAACACCCAATATGCGAATGCTCGAAAAATGGGCCGTAGTGATCGGGGGCGGTGTGAACCATCGATATGGGCTTTATGACATGATAATGCTCAAAGACAACCATAATGACTTTGCTGGAGGAATCTCGGCTTCAGTTAATGCTACAAAGAAATACTTAGCAGAAACAAAAAGAAACCTTAAGATAGAGGTAGAAACAAGAAATATTAAGGAGGTAAAAGAAGCTCTGGAAGTCGGAGGAGTTCACCGGATCATGCTGGATAATATGAGTCCAGAAGAAATGGCCGAAGCGGTTGAGCTAATCAAAGGCCGTTCAGAGTCGGAGGCTTCCGGTGGTATCACTGAAAAAACCATTCGCTCCGTAGCGCAAACTGGCGTAGATTACATTTCCGTTGGTGCACTTACCCATTCTATCAAAAGTCTGGATATCAGTCTTAAAGCGGAGTAGACATTGGCAAAATACAAGCGTAATTTTTTGGTTAAGATGATTGAAGCCTTCGTTTTGATCATTATGTTTGTGTTCCTTTTTCGACACTGTGTATAAAGGGCTTTAAAATGATAGTAAAAACCAAAAAATACGCCTTGGATAAGAAGGCATACAGAGCCGCAGGAATGCGCAATATTCTCAGAGAGCAATGGTGGGTTGGATTAATCGTGCTTGCCATTTCTTCTATGACCTTCGTAATACCATCTAACTGGTGGTGGATCGGAGCACTTATCGCTTTTACCCTTTATTTACTTTTCTGGCTGATTCAATTTGCTGGTGTAACACAATTAGAGCAAAGCAAAATGCTTTTCGAAAAGCTCTCTTACGAAATCAACAGTCAGCAAATACTCATCAAAATGAACTCTAAGCAGGGCATGCCGATGAAGTGGGATCAGATAAAGAGGGCCTGGGTTGACAAAAAGCAGATTGTATTAGTAGTGAACAAAGCCCAATTGATGCTCTTCCCTTTCAATGCTTTCAAAACTCAAAACGAGATTAAGTTCGTTGAGACGATCTTAAAGCGTAAGGGTTTACTAAAAGCTGACCAGCCCACAGATTAGACTTTTGCACACCAAAGTCTAATCCGAGTTTTCAATTACATTTGATCTCTTGAACTCTCGCTACTATACCGAAGGCTTAATTGCTGTTTTACTTTTTGGTATCACTCCGGTGTTTATTAAGGAAGTATCTGCCAATGCTTTTACCATTGGTATTGTTAGGCTTATCATCGGAACCACATTTCTTTACAGCATTGTAAGGGCGAGTAAGCTGAAAAAGCTCTCCAAAAAAGACTGGATAGGCCTTTTATACATAGGCTTATTATTCGGTGCGCATTGGGTAACATACTTCATCAGTGTAAAACTTTCGACACCATCAATTGCCATCTTATCAGTCTCTTCATTTGGCCTGCATATGATTTATCTGAACTGGATCATCAATGGTCAAAAACCAGCAGTGGCGGACCTAATTGCTGTGGCAGTAGCCTTGTTTGGCATCTATTTGATTGTGCCAGAATTCAATTTAGAAAACGATCTTACCGCAGGCATTTTAATCGGTCTGGTCAGTGCATTTTTCTTTGCCATTC
Organism: uncultured Roseivirgaceae bacterium; assembly: GCA_964352205.1. GTDB lineage: Bacteria > Bacteroidota > Bacteroidia > Cytophagales > Cyclobacteriaceae > Roseivirga. Next base: position 765,115 of record CAYGQO010000001.1, on the reverse strand, counting down.
TACCCTTTGTGCAGCGAAAACACCAACACATAGACTCTATGACAAGGGCCTTTGGCCAATACGCATTCGCCTTGGTGGTTTTCTTAGCCTTTACAACTGAATCTAATTGGGACCTGACTCAACAAGACTGGCTCTTTCTAGGAATACTTGGGGTGGTTTGTACAGTCGGTGCACACACGCTATGGCTGAGGGCGTCTACCATGCTGCCACCAACTACAACTAGCTTAATCTTTTATTTAGGAACTCCAGTAGCCATGATTACAAGCTACATTTTCTTGAATGAAGAGATGAATACTTCCAAGGTACTTGGCGCTGCGCTTATCGTTTCGGCCAATGTATTTAGTGCTTACAAAAAACGCTTCAAGAAAAGTTAGACCAAAGCTTCTTTCAAGTATAAGGCAGTATAGTTATCCTTGAGCTTAATCATATCCTCTGGGGTTCCTGCAAAGCAAAGGCCACCGCCACTGTCACCACCATCAGGTCCTAAATCAATTACCCAATCTGCACATTTGATTACTTCAGTATTGTGCTCAATGATTACCACCGAATTCCCTTGTTCTATCAATGCATTGATGGACTTCATCAGTTTACTGATATCATGAAAATGAAGGCCTGTAGTCGGCTCATCAAAGATGAATAAGATGTTGTCTTTGGATGCACCTCGTTTCGGAGATCCTTTACCTAAGAAAAAAGCCAACTTAACACGTTGAGCTTCTCCTCCACTTAGTGAGTTAGATGACTGACCAAGCCGGATATAGCCGAGCCCCACCTCTTGCAATGGTGCTAGTTTAGATATCACAGCTCTTTCACCTTCAAAGAACACCATCGCATCATCAATGGTCATATCTAAAACATCTGAGATGTTCTTATCGTTAAAGGTTACTTCTAAGATTTCTTGCTTGAAACGTTTTCCCTTACAGCTTTCACAGGTCAAGTGAATGTCAGCCATAAACTGCATTTCTATTTTGACGACACCTTCTCCTTGACAAGTCTCACATCGACCACCGTCTACGTTAAATGAAAAGAAGGCAGGCTTATATCCACGTTGTTTGGCAATCGCCTGATCGGTAAAAAGTTGCCTGATGGCATCGTAAGCTTTTACATAGGTCACAGGGTTAGACCTTGAAGACTTCCCGATGGGATTCTGGTCAACAAACTCGATTTGGGTAATCGTTCTCAATGAGCCTTCGAGCCCATCCATTTTTCCTGTTTGGTCACCAACGGTACCCAGCATCTTACCCAGCGCAGGGTACAAGAGGCGTTTGATTAAGGTTGACTTACCCGAACCACTGACACCAGTAACCACCGAAAGCACCCCAAGGGGCACCTCAACATCTATATTTCTTAGATTATTTTCTCTAGCTCCTTTTATCGATATACTATCTCGCCACTTCCTTCTGGTTTTAGGGACCTCAAGTCTTTCGGTACCATTTAGGTACTTAGCGGTGTAAGTATTGCCCGCTTCTTTCAATTCATCTAATGTCCCTTGAAATACCAGCTCTCCTCCGTTAGTACCCGCGTCTGGCCCGATATCAATGATTTGGTCAGCGGCCTGCATTACCTTCTCTTCGTGTTCAACCACCACCACTGTATTACCTATATCTCGAAGGGTTTTCAAAACTGAAATCAGGCGATCAGTATCTCTCGGGTGTAGACCAATACTCGGTTCATCTAAAATATACATAGAGCCCACCAAGGCACTTCCTAAAGAAGTAGCCAATTTAATGCGCTGAAATTCTCCGCCCGAAAGTGTACTTGTCAATCGATTCAGCGTCAAATATCCAAGACCTACGCGGTCCAGGTACTCCAGTCGATTACGGATTTCTGTAATCAAACGATCAGCAATCTTCTCTTCGAAATGATCTAATTCAAGCGCATCAAAGAACTTGAGCATATTCTGAACAGACATTAATACCAATCCAGTAATAGATTCTCCGGCAATTTTCACGTAAGAAGCATCCATGCGAAGCCGTGTGCCTTTGCACTCTGGGCAGTCTGTTCTACCGCGATACCTTGAGAGCATCACGCGATACTGAATCTTGTGCATCTTTGACTCTAAAAACTCAAAGAACTTATTAATGCCCTTAAAGTATTTATTACCTGTCCAAAGGAGTTCTTTTTCAGCATTAGACAATTCACTGAAGGATCGATGAATAGGAAAATCAAACTCAATACCATGCTTTAGCAGAGGCTCGAGCCACTTTTTCATGGTTTCACTTCTCCACGGAGCAATAGCCCCTTCATAAACCGAAAGTGACTTATCTGGAATGACAAGGTCTGGGTCTATTCCTAAAACCTTCCCGAAGCCCTCGCACTTCTTGCATGCACCAAAGGGATTATTAAAAGTGAAAAGGTTGACGCTGGGTTCTTCAAATAGAATACCATCGGCCTCAAATCGATCTGAAAATGGAAACCTTTCTTCCCCAGGAAAATCAATGATACAATCTCCCTCTCCTTCAAAAAGAGCCGTTTGTACTGAATCTCCGAATCTAAATTGTGTGTCTTCGTCTTGCTGAATAACACCTCGATCAATTAGTATTTCTAAAGGCTTGCCTTCGGCACCTGATAAGTCGCCTAAAAGGTCTTCAATAAAGTAGGGTTGCCCTTCAGAGATCACTCTCGTGTAGCCCTTCTGAAGCAAAATATTCAGTTCTTGCTCTAATGTCCTATCGTCCTTTTTTACCAGAGGACATAGAATCATTACCTTTTTGCCATCTTCTTTTTGAAGCATAAAGTCAACAATACTACTGACACTATCTCTATGCACTTCTTCTCCACTTACTGGGGAGTATGTTTTTCCTATTCTAGCGAATAGTAGTTTCAGGTAGTCATAAATTTCTGTGGATGTACCAACTGTAGACCTCGGGTTTCGTGTACTTACCTTTTGTTCGATGGCAATGGCAGGTGACACGCCTTTGATATAATCTACCTCTGGCTTCTCCATCCGACCCAAAAACTGACGTGCATAACTACTTAAGCTCTCTACGTACATGCGCTGGCCTTCAGCAAAAAGTGTATCGAAAGCAAGTGAAGACTTTCCAGAACCCGAGAGCCCAGTAACAACTACCAATTTATTGCGTGGAATGGCCACACTAAGGCTTTTGAGGTTGTTGACCTTAGCTCCTTTTATAATAATGAACTGCTTTGGATCTAGTTCATCAATAGGGGTGTTTTTGAGAACAGTTGTTAAATTCATGAGAATGCAAAGATAACAGAGCTGTCACGTTATTGGCACTTTAAATTTTATCTCAGTTATTCCAAACATTATTTCATTTTTTGGCACTATGATTGCTTAAAATTTGGAGTGATATTAAAAGTACAGAAGGAACGAATCTAGATTTACTAAAGACAAATGTATATTTGCTTTGTAATTGAGATTTTCTACTTTTGAAAAGATTGAAAATAATTCCAACCCTAAAAACCGGCACAATATGATATAAACCTCTACGTTAACCTAACAATTACTGACATGAGGAAATATGCTGTAAGCGATAGTCAATTGATATCGCAGTATAAAAATGGTAGCGAAGAGGCTTTCACCACGCTGGTTGAACGTCACACTAAAAAAATCCATACAACCATCTACTTGATCGTAAAAGATCAGTACTTGGCTGAAGACTTGTTACAAGAAACCTTTGTAAAGGTGGTGAATACCATCAAATCGGGGCGCTATAACGAGGAAGGCAAGTTTTTGCCATGGGTGACACGAATTGCACATAATTTGGCAATTGATAATTTCAGAAGAGCAAAACGCTACCCAACTATTGTCATGGAAGATGGCAGTAGCGTATTCAATTCATTAGAATTTTCGGAGGACTCTATTGAGTCCAAACAAATAAAAGAAGACACCCATGCTTTGCTGCGCGACTTGATAAAAGAGTTGCCAGATGCTCAGCGTGAAGTGCTTATGATGAGGCATTATATGCAAATGAGTTTTCAGGAAATTGCTGATACCACAGGTGTGAGTATCAACACTGCTCTGGGTCGTATGCGATATGCACTTATCAACCTTAGAAAAAAGATGGACAAAAAGAACATTGCGTATGATCAAAACCTTTACCCAAGATGACCTAGTACGTTACATTTACAAAGAAACTACCCCTGAGGAAAATTCAGAGATAGAAATCGCAATGCTCTTTGATGAGCAGCTAGCGGACTCTTATTCTGACCTTTTTGGTGTAGTCAATGATTTAGAAGCTTCAATGAAGTCTCCTTCTGAAAAGACGGTAGACGCCATTATCAGTTATTCTAAATCTTACCATTTACATTCCGTGGATTAGGCTATTTTAGCGTAATGACACGGAAAGAACGGTACGAACAATTTGTAGCCTATTTTAGCGAAAATCAGCCACAGGCTGAAACAGAACTCAACTACGACAACCCGTTTCAATTACTGGTTGCCGTAGTTTTAAGTGCGCAATGCACTGATAAAAGAATCAATTTGGTGACACCAAAATTGTTTCAGGATTTTCCTACGCCTGAACATTTGGCCACGACCAATTTTGACGAACTCTTTCCGTATATCAGATCCGTTTCTTATCCCAACAATAAAACCAAACACCTTATTGGTCTTGGAAAAATGTTGGTCGAAGACTTTGGCTCAGAATTGCCCCAAACCATAGAGGAACTCCAAAAGCTACCCGGTGTAGGTCGGAAAACAGCCAATGTCATTACCTCCGTAGTGTGGAACCAACCTTCAATGGCTGTTGATACGCATGTTTTTCGAGTTTCCAAACGACTTGGTTTGGTTAATCAGAACTTGAATACTCCGTTTGCAGTAGAAAAAGCTTTAGTCAAAAACTTAGATAAGGAGGTTATTCCGCTTGCCCATCATTGGCTGATTTTACACGGCCGATATACTTGCCTTGCCAGAAAACCAAAGTGTGAAGAATGTAATTTGATTCACTTCTGTCGTTATTTTGAAAAGAAGGAGAAAATCATTCGATAAGTTGATTTTCGTAAATTTGACTTGTGCCATCACACATTCTCTATATCCACCAGTACTTTAAAACACCTCAAGAGGGTGGTGCCATTAGATCTTACTATCTATCAAAAGGTTTGGTGGAGAATGGTTTCAAAGTAGAAATGATTACCAGTCATAATGACTCCATTTATACCATAAAAGAAATTGATGGCATTCGGGTACATTATTTACCCGTTAGCTATAGCAACGACATGGGTTTTATTAGTCGGACCCTGTCATTTTACAAGTTCGTACGGAAAGCCAAGCGCCTGGCCAAAACATTCCAAGGCATAGATCACGCCTATATAACATCCACACCACTCACTGTAGGGCTTATTGGTCTGTGGCTGAAAAAGCACTTGAACATCAATTATACCTTCGAGGTAAGAGATCTCTGGCCAACAGCACCTATCGAAATTGGTGCCATCAAGGGACGCTTTTTGAAAAAGCGCCTTTATCGGTTAGAAGCCAGAATATATCAGCATGCCGATAGAGTGGTTGCCTTGTCACCCGGTATGAGGGACTGGATAAAAAGCGTAGTGCCTGAAAAGGATGTGTTTATGATTCCCAACATGGCTGATTGCCAGTTCTTCCAAAAGGAAATCAAAGACCCAAAGCTTGTGGCATTCTATCATGCTGAAAAACCATTCGTCATCACGTATCTGGGTAGTATTGGCCTTACAAATCATCTAGAATTCTTACTTGATATAGCAGAAGAAGCAAAGGCAGCCGACCTGAATATTGACTTTAAAGTAGTAGGAGAAGGTTCGCAGCTGAGAAACATCAAGTTGCAGACTTACTTAAAGAAGTTAACAAATATAGAATTCATAGGACACCAGAACAAAGAAGGTGTTCGCAGAATACTGAACATTACGGATGCTACTTATGTGAGTTTTGCTGACTTGCCAGTTTTAGGCACTAATAGCCCCAACAAGTTCTTTGATAGTTTAGCGTCAGGGAAGTTGACCATTGTGAATACGCCTGGCTGGACTAAGGATATGGTAGAGCAGTATAAGTGCGGCTTCTATGCTAACCCACATGAACCAAATGAATTCGTTACTCAGCTGCGACCTTATCTAGAGGAAAAAGAATTACTCGAGACATCCAAGAACAATGCTCGAAGGATTGCAGAATCGTTATACTCCAAAAAACTACAGATTGATAAACTGGTGAAGGTGCTCAACAATGAAAAACAAATTCGCACTAACGAGAACGAGGTCTATATTTTGACCGCGTAAGGATTTTCTGAGCATCTGTCTCATCCATCAATTCCTTAATACTTAATCCTGTTTCTTCTCGGTAGGCCTTTACAATTTGCCAGCCGAGCCATTGCCCTATTCTTCCAGGACAGTTTTTATCAATCTCAGGAATGCTCGGTCGCTCATCAACATACTTAGTGATATTAGAGGGGCTGTCACTGTAGAGTAATTTTCTATCTAAAAAATGAGCCCAAATGACGCCTTCACTCACAGTAGCATCAGCAATTTCTTTACTTGTGTACCCCATAATAATGCTATCAGCCACGCAAGGCAACATTTCTTTTGTGAACTCCAAGGCCTTACCAGCATAAATCATTTCTTCTAGTATAGTTCTTTTACCATTATTGGTTTCATTGAATTTAAGTGATGTAAACTGAAGGAGTTGTGGAACCAAATGGTCTGGTGTAAACCTCACCCTTAGGTACTCATAGATTTGAGGTCTAAAAGAAGCCCCTTCTCCCAAGTAATAGTCTAAACCTATAATGAGTAATGAGTCACTCAGGTAAATGTCTTTTCTTAACCCTGAATATATAGCCTGTACTTTTGGTGCCTGAAAGTTAGGATATGCTCTCTTTACACGGCCATACGCCTTATCCAACTCATAACTCACCATACCGGCATCAATAAGATGCATTGTTTCTTGGTATAGCGTGTCTACAAAAGGGTTTTGCAACAAGGCATAGTTATCTCCTAATAATTGGTCATCGGACCGATAGGCAAAAATGGTATAGTAGTAGTCTCTTTCACTTGGGTTAGCATCAAGGTAAGTTTTCAGCGACTCAACGTTAGTAGTTTCCATACCCGTTAATGACAGCATACGAGAACTAGATAACATATCATAAAGGTCCTTCAAGCTTTTTCCCTTATTGATCGAGAGGTACTCATAACTCAGAAACTCTCTTAACTCTCTATTTTTATCCAATATGTCTTCAAAAGCCACATATGAAGGGGCAAGAAATACTGATTTTATTTCTGGTGTCTGCACCAGCTTAGCTAAATCGGTAAGCACTTGTACTTCACTTGTTCGGCCCCCATACTCAAAGAATTCATCTCTAACAATGGGGTGTTTCTCAAAAAAGGCATTGAGGGCTTCTATACTTTCTATCTCGCTTAATTCGTGTGTAAGGTTTTCAAAATTCAAATCAAGGTCTAAACCTGACAAGTCAACATCGCTATTGCATGGATCATCTTCAGCGCAGCCCAGTGAAGTCAATAATAAAACCAGAACAAAGTACCGTTTAAGCATCTCCTCTTTTTAAATGACAAATGTATTTATTTATTTTATCGAACATGAAGAAATACATTTTCTCAGCCATCTTCTTGATGGTTTTAGGTCAATTAGTCATTGCTCAAGAAGACTATAGAATAGGTATCAGGGTTGGACCATCACTTTCACTATCTCGGACATCTACTGATGGCAACTCAACATCTATTAATCGTGAAGGTTCATCCTTAAAATTTCTGCTTGGTGCGTTTGTAGAAATCCCATTTAAGGAAAACTATCATTTTCAGGGTGGGGTAAATTTTGCTTCTAAGGTAACTGGAATAAGACTGGTAGACCTTACCGTTTTAGGGGGTGCTCCGGTGGATAAATCCTACGATCACGAATATTTACAAATTCCCTTACTCCTAAAGCTATATACCAACGAGGTACTTCTAGACACAAAGGTTTTCTTCAATTTTGGTTTGGTACCGGAAATAAGGCTTAACACAGATTTCGACAACACAGGTGTAATTGCAATAACCGAATTCCGAGGACTCGATATATCAGGAAACTTTGGTGGCGGACTAGAAAGAAGTATTGGTGTCAATACTAGAGTATATGCTGGCCTTAATTACTACATAGGTTTCTTGGACCAAGTCAAAACACAGAATAGCCTATATGACGACTTTCAAGTCAAGAGTAATCTCTTCAGCCTTGAGTTTGGCATTAAGTTCTAATAAAAAACCCCGACAAGTCGGGGTTTTTTAATGCTTATGCTTTCATTTCTATCTCTTCGCCCATCTTATTGTAAAGGGTATAATCGGAGAGTCCTAGAGAACTATCTTTCTCTATTTTAACCCAGGTATGATACTTTCTATACCACTGCCACCTCTTAGAGAAGACACCTTTTGTAAAGTATGCATGTAAGAATGGGTGTAAAGCGATAGCCACACCTTTCTCGTTCTGAGTACTTAAGATATACTCTATATTCTTTTCGATCTGATCAGAGACCAAAATCGTTGCGCTCACCTTTCCAGTACCATTACACGTGGGGCATACCTCTCGCGTAGCGATGTTCATCTCAGGTCTTACCCTTTGACGAGTGATTTGCATCAAACCAAATTTGGATAGCGGAAGAATTGTGTTTTTCGCACGATCCTCACTCATCTGATCCTTCATGAACTGATAGAGTTGCTTTTTATTTTCAACCCTTCTCATGTCTATGAAGTCAATCACAATGATTCCACCCATATCGCGAAGTCTCAATTGACGTGCGACTTCTTTGGCAGCTTCCATGTTGACTTGCAAAGCAGTAGACTCTTGATCTTCACCTGCATTGGATTTGTTGCCACTATTGACGTCTATAACGTGTAGGGCTTCCGTATGCTCAATGATCAAATAACCGCCTTTTGGCAGACTGACTGATTTTCCAAAAAGAGACTTCATCTGTCTTTCGACATCAAAAGATTCAAAGATTTTAGCCTTGCCGTTGTACAGCTTAGCGATCTTTTCCTTTTCAGGCGCAATTTTTTGAATAAAGCCTTTTATCTCCTCGTGAATCTCTTTGTCGTCAGAAACAACACTGTCAAAAGACTCATTCAAGATATCTCTCAATAGGGAAGAAGCTCTACTTACCTCGCCAATTACCTTATCTCTAGGATTGACATTATGTAGGTTCTTGATTCCCTCTTTCCAAGTATCTTGGAGGTTGCGAAGATCTTTGTCTAGTTCGGAAACACTTTTGGTTTTGGCTACTGTCCTTATAATGACGCCAAAGCCTTCGGGCTTAATAGATGAGATGAGGCGTAAAAGTCTTTTACGCTCTTCACCATCGGTGATTTTTTTCGAAACGTTGATAGCATCAGAAAAAGGCACTAAAACCATGTAGCGCCCCGCTATCGACAACTCACAAGTGAGTCGTGGCCCCTTAGTTGAAATGGGTTCTTTGACAACCTGAACAAGTATTTTTTGTCCTTTTGTCAAAACTTGGCTCATTTTGCCAAGCTTATTAATGTCTGGTTCGTTCTTGAATTTACCCAGGCCACCAGTAATGTTCTTATTGGTTAAAGCCTGCTTGGTGTACTTGTTTAGTGACCTAATCTGCGGACCTAAGTCCAAATAATGCAGAAAAGCATCTTTCTCGTACCCAATATCAATGAACGCGGCATTTAAACCTGGTACAATCTTTTTGACTGTACCCAGGTATATATCTCCGACATTGAATTTTGTTTCATCATCATCATGATGAAATTCAACTAAACTCTTATTTTTAAGAAGGGCTATACGACATCCACTTTGAGTTGAATTAATAATTAATTCATTGCTCAATGTGATAGTATTTTATGTTAAAAAAGAACTGTTAATCGTGTATAGCACATAAAAATGAAGTCAAATTACTTCTTCTTATGTCTGTTCTTTCTAAGCCTCTTCTTTCTCTTGTGAGTAGAAATCTTATGTCTTTTTCTTTTTTTACCGCAAGGCATAATCGTAATTTTTTAATGTTTTAACTTATTCTTTCGAGGTACTCGTCAGCAGCAGTTATAATCTGCTCATCCGCACCTAATTCTTTGACTTTATTGAACTGTGCTTTCGCTTTGACCAATTGGCCAGTTTCGTAATAACACACTCCTAAAAAGAAATTTCCTTCGATATCCTGTGGATAGTACCGCACGTAAGATTCAAAACGCTCTACAGCATTTTCAAACTGACTGGTTTGAATGGACATTCTACCCATGCTCATTAGCGTGCGTTGGTTATCTGGATCTTTCTCCAGAATATCCCGCAACATCATAATACCTTGCATTGGGCTTGACGAAGAGACATATGTCATTGCGACATTGTGCTGTACGTCATAATTGTCCGGCTGCTCTTCAAGAATCTTTTGATAAATCTCTCGTGCTTTTCCACCAAGGAAATCGATTTTTGGCTTATCTAAAGCAAATGTGAATGCTTCAAAATAAGCGTCTCCAGCCTTCTGCCAGAGTGGTAATTGATTAAGTTCTTCAGCGTACAGGGCTGCATAATAAGCAGCGCTGTCATACTTGTTTATCTCCATGAACACTGCCATCAATGAATCTAATGATTCGATGTTTGGCTGAATTCTACCGTTGCTAAACAACCTGTCTTTCCAAAATACTATCCGAGGCTGAACCTCTTCTGGGATTTCGGTGCTATGATCGACTATCCCACCGGGAACTGTCTCATCAATAAACGCTGATTCTTCAGTACTATCGTTATTTACGACCACCTTAGGCAGACTGTATATCCCCACCACAAGTAGAACAGCAAGAACGATAAGTAATATCTGAACCTTATTCATAAAGCCTATTTAGGCTTAAAATATTAATTATTAGCAGCTTTTACTTTGTCGCTACTTTTCACTTGTTCAATAAAAACCTTTGACGGTTTAAAGCTTGGTACATAGTGCTCGTCAATCACGATTGCCGTGTTTTTCGATATGTTCCTAGCAATTTTTTTAGCTCTCTTTTTGTTCACGAAGCTTCCGAATCCCCTCACGTAAATGTTCTCTCCTTCTGCCATTGAGTCTTTCACTACCGCAAAAAGGGTCTCAACAGTTGTAGTAACATCAGACCTGTCAATTCCGGTCTTTTCGGCTATCTGATTGATAACATCTGCTTTAGTCACTGTAACTTATATTTTTAGGTTAATAAAATTGTGTAAAAAACTTATTCCCAGTTATTTTGGCCTGCAAAATTAAGGGTTCGTGACTAATTAAAAAACCTATTGCCAAAAAAAATGGAGAACCCAAAAACCACATCGGCTCATACCGCCCCTGAATCTGCTTTAGACAGCGAAATCTTTGTAAATCAATTAATTAGCTGGTATCAACATCAAAAGAGAGATTTACCTTGGCGTCAAACAAGTGACCCGTATAAAATCTGGCTTTCCGAAATTATCCTTCAACAGACACGGGTTAAACAGGGTATGCCCTATTATCTCAAGTTTATTGAGCAGTACCCAACCGTAAAAGACTTGGCCGATGCACCAGAAAGCGAGGTTTTGAGACTTTGGCAAGGCTTAGGCTATTACTCTAGAGCTAGAAACCTGCATGCCTGTGCGAAAACTGTCTCATCTGAGCTAAAAGGTGTTTTTCCCTCAAGCTTCGATGAATTGCTGGGCTTAAAAGGCATAGGTAGATATACTGCGGCAGCCATTGCCTCCCTTGCATTTAATCAGGCCAATGCTGTAGTAGACGGAAACGTATACCGTGTCTTGAGCCGTGTTTTTGGAATTGAAAACGATATTTCGGACAGCAAAAGCCTGAAAGTTTTTGAAAAAAGGGCCAATGCGCTAATCAGTCAGGATGCTCCTGGAGAATTCAATCAGGCCATTATGGACTTTGGTGCTATTCAGTGCACGCCCAAAAGTCCAGCATGCGCCATTTGTCCTATGCACCATTTTTGCTTTGCTTTCAACAATGGCAAACAAGATCAACTTCCTGTAAAAACTAAAAAGGTCAAAGTCAGAAACAGGTACTTCTACTATTTCATCTATGAGCATGAAGACAGACTGCTCATGAAAGAACGTGGCCCGAAGGATATCTGGCAGGGGCTGTACGACTTCAACTTATTAGAAAGCCAAGCGCCACTTTCTGAAGAAGATACCTTGAAAGAACTAGCCACTAAGGGGTTAACGGTCTTAGGTTTTTCTGAAGAGGTCAAACATATATTGACCCACCAGCGAATTTTCACGCGATTCATTAGGGTTAGGGTGAATGAATTAGGTAACTTTGAGGCGCTTGCAAAAAGCAAACATCTTGATGCATTTGAATTAGCAGAAGTACAGGAGTTACCGAAACCAATACTGATTCAAAACTATTTGCAAAAAGAGTTTTTTTAATTAGATTCATCCAGCTCAATCTTAAATTAAGCAAACATTATGGCAGGAGTAAACAAAGTAATCTTGGTTGGAAATTTGGGAAAAGACCCAGAAGTACGTCATCTTGAAAATGGAAGGGCAGTAGCTAACTTCTCTTTAGCAACAAGCGAAACTTATAAAAACAAACAAGGTGAAAAGGTAACGAACACTGAGTGGCACAATGTTGTACTCTGGACTCCTCTAGCTGAAATTGCCGAACGATTTTTGAAAAAAGGTGGCCAAGTGTATATTGAAGGTAAGTTAACAACACGCTCTTGGGATGATCAAGAGGGGAATAAGCGTTACACTACTGAAGTAGTCGGGCGTGAATTGACCTTACTTGGCGGACGTCCTGAAGGTGGAGGAGCAGCTCCGCAAGGCAATACTGCCAACCCAGCTAAGGAAAGTCCCGTTTCTAGTATACCGGAAGACGATACAGACGACTTACCATTCTAATGTTGGATTAAAAAGTACAATTTGGACTTACCCACAGACGACCCCGAGCCTAGTTTAGTGCTCCTTTCTCAATTCGTAGAACTCTCCAGTAGTTACGTGATAATTAATGGAGTAGCATTTATTTTACTGATTTTAGCCTCCGCTTTAATATCAGGTTCAGAAGTAGCATTCTTCTCTCTCGACAACACGCAACTGTCTCAATTTAAAGACGAGAATTCTGCTTCGGGAAATGCCGTGATAAAATTACTGGCCCGTAAAAGATACTTGCTGGCTACGATACTGATCATGAACAACTTGATCAATATTGCGATAGTTACCCTCGCTACTTTCTTTACATGGACCTTAGTAGACACAAAAACTCCAGAGGGCACCGTGGTGCTGACCTTGACAATAGTTGTCACCTTTATCATTCTCTTTTTTGGAGAGGTAGTTCCAAAAAACTTCGCAAACCAGCACAACGATACATTCGCTAAGACTACAGCCAAAGGGCTTCTCTTTCTAGAAAAGTTGCTTAGGCCCTTTTCATTTCTATTAATTACCGTAACCAACGTGATTGAAAGAAATGTTGAGAAAAAGGGACAAAACCTTACTGTTGACGAATTAAACCAAGCCCTAGAAATCACCACCGGAGAAGATACCACTGATGAGGAAAAGGGAATACTCAAAGGCATTGTAAATTTCAGTACTCTTGGGGTAAAGCAGGTAATGAAATCTAGAATGGATATCACTGCGGTAGACATTGAATTAGACTTCCATGAACTCATGGACAAAATCAATAAGTGTGGCTTTTCGAGAATTCCTGCATACAATGAAACGATTGATAAGATTGAAGGGATTCTCTACATCAAAGACCTTATATCACACATCGACAAAGAGGATGACTTTTCATGGCAAGCACTCCTAAGGCCTGGCTTCTTTGTTCCGGAAAACAAGAAAGTAGATGCGCTGCTCAAAGATTTTCAAGAGCAACGTGTACATATGGCCATCATCGTAGATGAATATGGCGGTACATCAGGCTTGATTACGATGGAAGACATTATTGAAGAAATCGTTGGCGAAATAAACGATGAGTTTGATGATGAAGATGTGGCTTACAATAAACTTGATAACTCCACGTATATCTTCGAAGGAAAAACGACATTAAATGACTTTTGTAAAATTGTCGAAGTGGAGCCTGCTCTTTTCGATAAAGTAAAAGGAGAAAGCGAATCTCTCGGAGGCCTGTTATTAGAAATAAACTCCACACTGCCTAGGGCCGGAGAAAAAATCGCTTTTGAAAACTTTCTATTTACCATTGTAGCCGTAGACGCAAGACGCATAAAAAGAATACGCGTTTTGATCAAACCAACTACTTAATTTGAAAGCACAAAGGAGATACCTTATTCAATCGTTAATCTGCCTGTTGGTAGTCACATCGTCATGTGAAGAAGTGTACCTACCGAAACCACAGGGATATAATCGAATCGACCTTCCTGAAAATCAATATCAGGCTTTGCCAGACACATTCCCCTATCGGTTTCTCTATTCTAACTATGCACAACTATCTGGAGACTCGAATGAAAACGCAGACCGCTATTGGGCAAACCTCTATTATCAAGACTTTGATGCACTGCTTCAAATCACGTATAAAGACTTGACCCAAGGGGATAATGAGGCTAACGTCCTCCTCAACGAGGCCTTTGCGTTAGCCATGAAACACGACAGCAAAGCCTATGGCATAGAAGAGTCGCTGGTTGCCATGCCAAGCGGCCAGGTGGCTAGTGTAACTGAGCTTGAAGGAGAAGTGCCCACCTCCTTACAATTCTTCACCTCTGACAGTGCTAGGCATTTTTTCAGAGGAGCGCTGTACTTTAATACAGCGACCAAAAACGATTCACTCCAGCCCATTATCGATTTCATTAAAAAGGATGTGCTTCAAATGCTGAATTCTTTTGAGTGGAAATATTAAATTGACGCATGCCCTCATTCTTCGATACAAGTATCGAATTTCTTAAAGGAGTTGGTCCTCAGAAAGCCGCCTTAATTGGTAAGGAACTCGGCCTGTTTACCTATGGCGACCTGATCCAGCACTACCCTTTTCGTTATGAGGACCGTACCAAATTCCAAAAGATCTTTGAAGTACATGCCGACATGCCCTTTGTACAAATGAAAGGACGTATCACCAAGCTCGATACTATTGGGGAACTACGAAAAAAACGGCTAGTCGCGCGTTTCTCTGACGATACGGGTGAAATTGAATTGGTGTGGTTTAAGGGAATTCCTTGGGTAAGCAAAAAGCTAAGGCTTGGAGTTGACTATGTGGTCTTTGGTAAACCTGCAGCTTTCGGAAGAAAAATTAACGTAGCCCACCCCGAAATAGAGGTACTCACCACTCAAAACGAAAAAACCTCTTTCCTACAGCCGGTCTACCACACCTCCGAAAAGATGAAGGCTAAGTTTCTGGACAGTAAGGCGGTCTCGAAAATTATACGTCAGGTAATGGTACTGGCTGAACGTCATATTCACGAAACCCTGCCGGAAAACTTAACCAATCAATTTGGCTTGATTGAAAAGCATTTTGCCCTTTGGCACATTCACTTTCCTTCGAATAATGAGCTGTTGCAAAAAGCCATATTCAGACTAAAATTTGAAGAGCTTTTCTTCATTCAGTTAAAGCTTCTCAAGCTAAAAATCACACGTGTTGACAAGTTCAAAGGACAGGTTTTTAGGGACTCAAGTTTGCTAACAGCTTTCTACAATGAGCACCTTCCTTTTGATTTGACTAATGCACAAAAGCGCGTGATTAAGGAGATTTATCAAGACATGAAATCAGGGCGACAAATGAATCGCCTGCTCCAAGGCGATGTGGGCTCTGGTAAAACCATTGTAGCCTTTATCTGTATGCTCTTAGTGGTCAACTCTGGAAGCCAAGCCTCTATGATGGCGCCCACTGAAATACTGGCCGATCAACATTACGAAGGCCTAAAAGAGTATGCGGATAAACTGAATATTGGTATCGCAAAGCTTACAGGCTCTTCAAAAACAAAAGAAAGAAGGGTTATTCATGAGGGTCTCCTCTCTGGTGAAATCAAGATATTGGTCGGCACACATGCCCTAATTGAAGACACCGTCCAGTTCAAAAACCTTGGCCTGGCCATCATAGACGAGCAGCATCGGTTTGGCGTGGCCCAACGAGCAAAACTCTGGAAGAAAAACGTCAGCCTGTTTCCACACATTTTGGTGATGACCGCCACCCCCATACCTCGCACCTTAGCCATGACCCTTTATGGCGACCTAGATGTGTCGATAATTGATGAAATGCCTGCTGGCAGAAAGCCAATTAAGACCATGCACCAATACGATTCCAAAAGGCTGGAGGTTTTCGGCTTTATGAAAAAGGAAATAGAAAAAGGGCGACAGATCTATGTGGTTTATCCTTTGATTGAGGAGTCTTCAAAACTAGACTTAAAAGATCTAATGGACGGCTATGAAAGTATCACAAGAGCCTTTCCTGAAAACCACATCAGCATTGTGCATGGCAAAATGAAGCCTCAAGACAAGGACTTCGAAATGCAACGCTTCGTGAAACATGAAACTCAAATCATGGTAGCCACTACTGTGATTGAAGTAGGCGTTAACGTGCCGAACGCTTCGGTGATGGTGATAGAAAATGCCGAGCGCTTTGGGCTAGCCCAGCTCCATCAGTTGCGCGGCAGGGTCGGTCGTGGTGCAGATCAATCTTATTGCATTCTTATGACGGACTATAAGCTCAGTAAAGAAGCAAGGACGCGTCTTGAAACTATGGTGCGCACCAACAATGGTTTTGAAATAGCGGATGTAGACTTGAAATTAAGGGGCCCTGGCGACATTACTGGCACACAACAAAGTGGCGTACTAGATATGCTTATTGCAGATATCGCCAAGGATACTAAAATCCTTCAAGTAGCTAGAAATGCCGCCAGCGATTTACTCGATGAAGACCCTGACCTGGCTAAACCAGAAAACCATAATATTCTGAGGCATATTCAGTCTCTGAAAAAGACCGCGGTTAACTGGGGGAGAATCAGCTAAATAACGTCATAGTAGTACATATAATATTAATTGTTCTAAAGAACCCTCTCTGTATATTAAATTGAAATTCCTATCTTTTGTAGTAAGCAATTAACCCTCATGTTCCAGGCCATTCTCTTTTCATCATCATTCCTACCCCAAGCTTGGATAAAGGATAATCAGGAACAGCTATTAATCGGATTTATTGCGCCTATATGCGGTTACCTTTTAAGCATATTGATTAGAACTATAAAAAGGCTCGCTTTCGAAAAAAGGCACAATCAAGTAGACGAATATTTCGTTAACCAGAAACGTAAGAAGTTAAGAGGTTATGTACCTTTAAACTTCACTGTTCAAGAAAAGAACCTAGATAGTCAAGAACTTGAGCGATCTAATAGGTCAGTATCAAAAGAGCTTTATATTCAGGAAGATTCATATGAAAGAGTTTTAGAAAACCTTCTCCTTAAAAAAAGAATGCTCCCCTTTTTAGGTGCTAAGTGGAAGTCGGGGCAATTTAAACGGGTTTTGATATTAGGTGGTGCCGGTACTGGTAAGTCTTTGCTGATGTACAAGATGTTTAAAAGGCTTTTCAACCCTTTCCCCTTTATCTTTTCTAAAAATGCTTTTGGCGTAGTGCTTTTCTCAATGTCTCAGTGGGAAAAACAACAATGGAAAAAGAATGAGAATTTAAATCTCTCCCTACCCGAAAACTACGATCAACAAAGAAAATGTGTTGTCCTTATCGATGGTGCCGATGAGTATCAAGAGAAAAACAGGATCACGAACGAAGAATTGTTAAAAGACATTAGCTCCTTATTTGAGAAGTTCAAATACTACAAAGCCGTTGTTATATCAACAAGACCTATTGAAAAGCATATAACCAATAGCGATACAACTCACGTAGAATTGGCTCCTTTACAAGAATCACAAATATATACTATAACGAGAAAAAAGTATTTCTGGCTTAGGCTACTACCTACTTGGAAAATCAGGTACAAAAAATTATTAGATTCATTCAAGGAAAACGATGGGTTCTTGCTTAGTAAAATATGTCAAAGACCTCTTTTATTAGACTTTTTATACGATCTATCGAAAGAAGAGTTTACAGTCAGCACAGTGCTATTAAACAAGTATATTCGGGAAATCAATATAGAGGGTCGCCTACCTTACTTTGAACAAGAGAAGATTTATTGGAATAAAAAGAAATGCCTAAGCGATTTACATCAACATTTTTCAACCGCTGGTAGTGATTTAGAAAATTGGATAAGTCGTAATGAAAACAAAAAATATCTTCTGGAAAGACTCGGGCAAAGAAACCCCTTCAGCACATATCAAGGCATCTACAATTTTGTACTGTGGCGATGGCATAGAAGAGAAGCAAAAAAACTGGGGTTTAGTGGTGATCAAGTCACTGTCTATCGCCAATTACATGACTTGGTATTATCTGAAGTTGCCTTTGGCATGTCAAAAAACAAAACGATTGAAATAGAAGATAGTAAACTTCAAAAAATAGTCTTTAAAGAAAAGGAATGCTTAACAAAAAAATATAACAATCAAACGACTAAAAGTCTGGCCTACGCACTCAATAGCATGTTCGATGCTAGCGGGATAAACCCCGTTAGAAACCTTTCGAAACGGTCTGTATTAAAGTATTATAATGGAAAGAGGCGATTTGTGCATAACTCTTTTAAAGACTACTATACGGCTGAGTCTTTTTTGAACCAACCTGAGATTACACACGAAGTTCTTGAGTTCTTGTTGGCCTTAAATGAAAAGAGTGAGATATGGCTATTCTTAAAAGAAATGGCCATCGACAAGCATAAATCAAACTTGTTAGAAACAGGCAAGTTAACATTTCAAGACCCATTGTCTGATGTGATTTATCAGCTCTTGGCTTATCAAAGGCAGCAAATAAGTCTTGTCGAAGGACCAGACAGCTACACGTTAGTTTACCAAGAGTTAATTGAGCCTCTCAATCTCTTGAAAAAGTGTATAGTAATTCATGCTGTAATTACTGATAATGAGGCTACCCTCAAGCTTGCCTGGGAGATAGGCCTAATAGACATTGAGCCTTATTTTCACCCCAGCTTGAATGCTCTATCTGAATCAGGAGACCTTTTTGAGTTTGAATTTTCCGATCCATGTAATATAGTTTTTCTGGCAGTGTGTAGGGGAAGTGAGGAATTCCTAAAAGAATTGTTCTTGGCCTATGAAGAAGACATAGCAACAGATGTATCATATACAAGTACTCATGATTCTTTTAACTTATTGGAACTTTCAATAGCATTCCGTTCCCCATGTTTCAGGTATCTAATGAAAATGAGCAATGCTTTGGTTCAAAGCTATCTAAATAAACCCCCAGGATCACCTCCAAGAAAGATGTCATTACATTTAGCTTGCTGGCTAAATACACCCTCAATATTGTCTGAGCTTTTGTTAGCCTTTAAAGGAAACAAAAATCATTGGCTAAGTGATAAAGAACAAGATAACTGGAACGCTTTAATGTTCGCTTGCCGATATGGCTCTGATAAAATGGTTGAAATGCTATTAAACGCATTTGAAGGAAACAAAAATCATTGGCTAAGTAATTTGAGTTTCGATAACTTAGATGCTTTAACCTTATCTGTTGCCTATACTCCAGGAGCAAAGTTTTACAAAAAAGAAGACGAACCAGACGACTATAGGCTCAAAGATTATAATTGGAATGATGAGAGTCAAATAGAAAAGGACATGAATCAATCTGCAAGAATTATGCGGCTACTACTAAAAACTTTCGTGGAATCCAACATTCAAATTGATACCTCATCAATTAAGCAAACTGCACTGGCCAACGGTCATTCTAAAACAGCTGAACTATTTATTTAAGCGTCATTCCGAGAAGCTACTCCCCATCAAACCACTTCTTAAAGGCATTCACCTTTTCGCGGCTGACGATGATCTCACGATCGAAATCCTTATTAAGGATAATCTTCAATCGACTGTTAGAGTAAACTAAAACGTCTTTGATGGCATTGATTTCAATGATAAAGGTTCTGTTTACCCTGAAGAAAGTTTGTGGGTCGAGCATTTCTTCCAGCGTCTCCAGTTTGTAATCAATGATAAGCCTTCGGCCCTGATCCGTTACGATGTATGCATTTCTACCTTCGGCATAAAAAAGCTCAATTTGGTCGGTCGTCACTGATTTAATGTGCTCTCCGATTTTAACCATAAAGCGTGTCTTATATTCCCGCTTACTTAGCATTTGCAAAGCACTTTGTAAATCAATAACAGAGGTCGCTTCTGACTGACCAGGTTCTGAAAGTCGTGTTTTTAGGTTATTGAATTTGTCTAAGCTTTCCGTAAGGGCATCAAAGGTGATGGGCTTCAGTAAGTAGTCAATTCCATTGGCCTTAAAAGCATCAATGGCATATTCATTATAAGCAGTAGTGAAGATGACCGGAATATCAAGTGCCACTTCTTTGAAAATATCGAAGCTTAAGCCATCCGTCAGTTGAATATCCATTAAGAGCAGATCAGCGTCACCATCTGTTTGTACCCAATGTACAGTCTCTTTAACACTCATGGCTCTACCCACTATTTCAATGCTTTCGTCATAGCGGTGTAAGAACCTTTCGATCTTCTCCGCTGCGGGTATTTCGTCCTCTATGATAAATACTTTCATGCGTTTTCTTTAATGTCGAGCAATGGCACCTTGATAAAAGCATCTCCGTAAGCTTTTATTTGAATCACAGGCTTATCTGTGAAAAAAGCGAAGGCCTCATGAAGGTTCTGATAGCGGTTTTTAATGTACTTATTATTGCTCAGTTTGTCGTTCTCTTTGTGTTTGATAACCAGGTAGTCGTCTTCTCCAGCACAGTCAATCACAATATTCATGGGTTGCCATGGGGAAATGATACTACCATTGATCATGCAGTCTAGCACCATCGGTATGGTGTTGGGTACCATAAATTTTCCCTTCGCAAACTTTTCGTTTTTCACAGATAGGGTCAATTGATCGGGATACTTTTCCTTAAATAGGTAGATCAGATTCTTGCAGGCTTGAACTTCATCTGCTAACGAAACAACCTCCTTCTTTCTATTGTCTAGAATATATCGGTAAACGATGGCGAGTCGATCTACAAAATCTTCAGCCTTGTCTAGGTTATGATGTACCAATGAAATCAGTGTTTCCAAACTCTGAAAAAGTAAGTCTGGGTTAATTTCATTGTTAAAAATCTCCAGTTGATGTTCAAGGTTTTGCCGCTTGAGGTCTTCCTTTCTCAACTCCGTATCATTCTTAATGGATAGCAGATGAATGCTCATGAAAAAGAGGGTGTAGAGCATAGCACTTACACTATAAGTAATCACAATGGTGTATAGCGTAGTAGAGTAGGAGGAGAAATACTCAAAGCCTTCGAAATACCTGAAATAAGCGTCAACAGCAAAGAAGTTTACCAGCGCACCTACCAGTAGGCTAGCTCCGAAAAGCGATACAATGCTTGCCGTTTTTCTTAGTCTCTCTTCTAATCTCCGCTCAAAGAGAACAATAACTAGTCTAATAAACTCTGAAGTCAAAAAAGCCAAAGCTACGCAGAGCATAAGCTCATTGTTCAGAATGGTTTCTGAAAGTTGCCCTAAGTTATTATTGATCATTAAAATCAACAGGTACATCATGACCCCATAGATGGGCGGAACCATCAGGCGAAATATGGGCTGATTTAAAAGGTTCTTCTTCATGACGTGATCATTGGGAGTTTAACTTCAAAATAATCATCGTCTGAAAGGATTATTTTCTTTGCAGTAAAGAAGGAGTATCGCTTTCTAATATTGTCTAGCCCCACTCTATGACTAGCCGTTTTAGAAGGTGCTCCTGTTTTATTGTTTAAGACAATTAGCTCTTCATCCGTGGCTCTGATATTTATTTTAAGGGGGTTGTCGTTGCTGATAATATTATGTTTGACTGCATTTTCAACCAAAAGCTGCAAGGTCAGTGGCGGTATGGGTCTGTCAAAATATTGACTATCAATTTCTATTTTTAAATCTACCGCAGCAGCATATCTTATGTTAAGCAAGTAGCCGTAATCTTTCAAGGCCTCAATCTCTTCTTGCAAGGTTACCACCTTGATTTCCTTGGTATAGAGCACGTAATTGAAGGTGTCGGCAAGGTTTCTAATGAAATTTTCAGCGACAAAAGGATCTCGGTATACCAAAGAGGAAATGGTATTCATGCTATTGAATAAGTAATGTGGACTAAGTTGACTCTTTAAAGCCTCAAACTGCAGCTCTAATTGTTTACGCTCCGCGCGCAGCTTTCTAATTTGTCCTACTGAATATTCGTTATAACTAAAGGTATTGAACTCGACCAATGTAACTACGAACATGGTTAAAAAGCAGAGTACAATAAGCTTGATTTCGATTTGCCTGATGAACATGTCTTCGGCAAACATTTTATAGTCAATAAGGCCGGTAAGGTTTGCTAACCAGCCCATCAACAAAAGTAAGCCTCCTAGATAAATGAAGTCTAGGGCCAGGCCTGAAACGAAACGCCCCAGTATGTTCCTCCGCCAAGGCAGCCTATCATTTAGCCACTGGTTGATATAGAAAATTCCGAAACCGGTGAGGCTAGAGGCTATGAAAGTGAAGGCATAAATATTGATATGCCGAGAAATGTTTGGCAACTGATCATACTCCCCATAGAAGAGATAGAATAGAAAGAGTAGGCCGATGGTTGTAAAAAGCAGCAGCCTGAGCAGCTTAGACATTAGCAGCGAGTTTGCATGAAGATACTAAAAATTGCCCTGCGAAATTTGTATCGCAAGGTGACTTTAAGAACATAAAAAAATTGCCCCTGAGTAGAGGCAATTTTTTGGATAGAAAACATTAGTCCACACAACGTGCTACGCGCCCGTAGTACGTGTCAGATCTAATTCCTTTTGCTACTCTTTTGAACTGTGCTTTCACAGTTTCATCAGCGTCCTGAACAGCATTGCATGCACCTTTTAAAACTTCTGATTTGTAGTAGTCAGAATCAATTGAGTCGGCTACTTTTAGAATACTCACCAAGTGATCTTTTTTCAAGTCTCTTTGCTTCAGTACATTTTTAAGGATATTCACTTTATAGTGGTCAGAATCGATATCTGCTACACGACTTAATACTTTTGCGTAAGACTCCTCTCCCAAGTCTTGATCTCTCAGTACTTTAATTAAGATTTGACTCGCATAGTGATCAGAATCAATATCATTTACTGTATTCAAGATTGAGTCAAAATACTTCGCGGAGATTTGGCTATTATCGAATAGGTCGTTGATGATTACATTTCTGTAATGATCTGAATCCATATATTGTAGCTTGCTCATTACTGCCTCAACTACCTTGTCTGATACATCACGAGAGTTTAGCATTGACTTGAAAGTCTCAGTAGCGTAGTGGTCCGAATCGATATTTGATACGGCACTCATTAAGTTTTCGAAGGCTTTTTCCGAAAGGTTCGGACGATCTAACGCGTTTTTCAAAACGATAGTTGCATAGTGATCTGAATCGATATCGGCCGCTGACTTTACAATCTGATCGATCAAATTATCACTCAAGTCTCTACGCTTCAATAAATCCTGATAGACGTTTGTCTTATAATGGTCTGAGCCCATGATCTCTGCTGCGGCCAATACTTTAATAGTTGCCGCTTCACTTAAGTCCTCTTTCATAGCTTCTTTCAAAATGATAGAAACGTAATGATCTGAATCCATACGATCGATGGCATTTAAGAAAGCTTCGGTTGTCTTTTCAGTCTTGAAAAACTTGTCACTATGATCTTTAAATACTTCTGTGATGTAATGATCTGAATCAAGCTCTCTCGGTACGTAACCGGCCAAAGTTTCAAGCTCATTGTCGCTTAGCGCTTTCGTATCAAGCAATGTCTTAAGATAAATTTGGCTCACAAAGTCTCCTCGAATGGCACTAACTTCCTTCAAAACAGCATCCAAGCCCCCTTTTTTGTAAAACCTATCAACTCTTGACTCTGCACCAATTCCGGTAGTGCGAATTACTTCAAGCAGCATGTCTGCCAAGAATTCTTGCGCCTCTTTGTTCCACTCTTCTTTTCTGCGACCCACTCTGTATTCGTACTCAACTGTTCCGTCTGAGTTTGGCTCTGCTAAGATTTCTCTTCTATTACCGAAAGATGTTTTCCTGATAAGGAGGTAGCCTCCTCTAGAAATAGACTTAATTGATTTGTCGTCTTCGGCAAACTCAATTTCACCTTCATACTCTACATTGAGTCTTTGAGAACCAGACTTCCGTGTGATAGTATGTTTACCATTATTTGAGTTAGAAGAGATTGAAACTGAGGATGAAGATGAGCTACTTGATGAGCTGCTAATTCTTTGGGCATTAGCGTCATTGACCAGTGTGAAAATCGCTAGTAAGGCGATCGCTATTCCCATGATTATACTTTTGTTCTTCATTTTTTGAGCTTTCATATGCGTAATTTTTTGTTGTTAGCCTCAGGCTCTGGTGGGCGACCAACCCACCACCTGAAACTTGAGTTTTTGATCTTTGGTAAACCCGCCTGTTGTTATTGGCGGATTGACAATACAATGATGAAAAGATTGTGAACAACAAAAAACCCAAGTGAAATGAACTGTAATCTTTCTGAACTGAACTGTAGAATGTGTGTCGGTTTATTGTTTTTACTTCTATTAACCTCTTTTAAATATGATACTTTCAAAAGTCTGATCAACGGATTGAACCATAAAGCGGAACTTCCTAACTTCATACAAAATTCAACGCCATGAAAATCAAGCACCTCTTTGTATTACTTGTCTTAGCCGCTATCAGTTTTGTAGGCTGTAACTCAGCCACAGAAACCACAAGCGACACTGTTTATGGAAACCCACCTGCCGAGGGTTTCAATTTAGAAGGATCAGACGCCAAGGCCATGGCCATTGCCGATGAAGTAATGGATGCTATGGGTGGCAGAAAGGCTTGGGACGATACACGCCATATCTGTTGGAATTTCTTCGGTAGAAGAGAACTCGTTTGGGACAAATGGACGGGTGATGTCCGAATCGATTCCGGAGAGTCTACTTATTTGCTCAATATCAACGATGATACCGGCAAAGTATTCAGAGGCGGTGAAGAACTACAAGTAAGTGCAGATTCAATGCAAGTATTAGTCAATAGGGGTAAAAGCATCTGGATCAATGATTCTTATTGGTTGGTGATGCCTTACAAGTTGAAAGACTCAGGAGTAACATTGAAATATGTAGGAGAAGAAGCCACTGAAGACGGAAGAGCTGCAGACAAATTGAACTTGACCTTTGAAGGCGTAGGCCGTACTCCTCAGAACATGTATTACGTGTGGGTAGATAAAGAGACAAAACTGGTAAGCCAGTGGGCCTACTATCCTAATACCGCAACTGAAAAACCACAGTTCGTATATCCATGGAAAGAATACGCTAAGTATGAAGATATCATGCTTTCAGGAAGCAGAGGTGAAAGAGGCATGGAAGATATTATGGTTTTTGATGAGCTGCCGGCAAGCGTTTATACATCAGCTGAGAAGCCAAGCCTTAAGTCAGCACCTACTTCAGAATGAAAAAGTTACTCTCTTTAATCGCATTAAGCCTGCTATTTTCTTGCAGCGGTAACAATCAAGAGGAAAAGAAAGCCCCTTTGGAGCCAACATGGCGAGCACAGACATCTAATACCACGGCAAGCCTTAGAGGGCTGTCTGCCGTGTCGGATCAAGTCGCTTGGGCGAGTGGCAGCGGTGGCACAGTGATTCGCACCATTGATGGCGGAGTGACCTGGAAAGACGTCAGCGTACCCGATAATGAAAAAATTGACTTTCGTGATATCGAAGGTTTTGACGCGAATACCGCAATTGTGCTAAGTGCCGGCTTACCCGCATTGATTTACAAAACCACTGATGGTGGTCAAAACTGGGATAGAAAATACTTTAGCGAAGCCGAAGGCACTTTTTATGACGCCATGGACTTCTGGAACGACCAAGAAGGAATTGCTTTTGGCGATGCCATCGATAGTCGATTGCTTATTCTCAAAACTTCCGATGGAGGCGAAACTTGGAATGAACTGCCCTTTAACCAGAGGCCAGTATCAAAACCTAATCAAGGCGGATTTGCCGCCAGTGGAACTTGCCTAAGAACTAATGGGGAAAGCGATGTTTACATCGGTTTGGGTGGGCCTGAAGCCAGCCTTTTCTATTCGCATGATAAAGGTGAAACATGGGCAAAGACCATCACGCCAATGCAGTCTGGCGAATCAACGCAAGGCATTTTCTCTATTGACTTTAAAAATGATGAAGAAGGCTTAATGGTAGGCGGTGATTATCGTGGTGACTCTTTAACCAGAATCAATGCTGCCTATACTATCGATCGTGGTGAGAGTTGGTTTCCAGTTATGGCGAGCCTAAGTCCTGGTGGCTACCGGTCTGGAATGGCCTTTTACAATAAGGACCTTGTCTTAGCCGTAGGCCGTGAAAGCTGTGACTATTTTCGTACTGGAGATGAAGCCTTCACACCCATGGAAGGTAAATATTATGCCGTATCTGTGAGTAAGCAGGGTAAATCAGCCTGGGCTTCTGGCCCAAGGGGGAGTGTTGGAAAGTTGGAGTTTAAGCAACCTGAAAACCTTTAAGAGAAAAGAGGCTGACAAAAATGATCAGCCTCTTCCGTTTATATTTTACTGAGGCTCTTTCTTTTTACCTCCTAAAGGCTTTAAGTCAACCAAGGTTTTAGTCGTAACTAGTAAAATCAGAGCTTCTAGGATGATTAACATCGTGGTTCCTTCAATCAAATAAGGAATACTGATCATAGCCAAAATCGCAGTAAGTACTACGATAAGAACCTTAGAATTAGTTGACAGCTCCTTTTTGAATAAAACTAATTCACCTATTCTTTCTGTTAAAATTGCGACAATTATTACTACAACCCATTTCATGGTTCGTGCTTTTTGTTATAGTAAGAAATTTAATAAGACGCCTTTTATAATTGAAGTTTTGCCAATTAACAATTAATCTAAGCGTATTTGCAACTCTTACATGGCATAACATATATCATATAAAACACGAAAAAGGCCGACTCAGATACTTCTGAGACGGCCTCTTTTATTCTTAAATGAGTCAGTATCCCCACCACGGGAAGAACAGTTTACGCGAAGAAGTAAGGGAACTTACCTTCTTTGATCATAGTATCTGCTACTTGTCTTCTGAGTTCTTTCGTGTTCACCAAGTCCATCTTAGTGAATCGCTTTAAGCCCATTAACATTACTTTTTGCTCATCGCCTTTTGTAAAAGAGGCAATCGCTTCTTTTGCTGCTGCATTCACACGATCAACAGCTTGCGCCATATAGATTTGTGTCATTGCTACGTAATCTGCGCAGGCTTCTTCGCCACGTAGGCTGATTAGTTTCTCTGTTCTAAGCATTGCTGACTCTACTGCATAAATCTCGATCAAGATATCGGCAAGGTTCATCATTATTTCTTGCTCATCTTCAATGCGGTCTTGCAAAGCCATAGCGGCTTTTCCTCCTACCATTAAGAATACTTTTTTCAGGTTCTTAACCACTTCTTTTTCCGCATTGAAAAGCACTGACTTGTCAATGGTTGAGAAGGTTGGTACTGAAATAAGTTCCTTAGATACAGCCATTGCTGGCTCGAACATGTTGAGCTCGCCTTTCATGGCACGTTTCAGCAACATTCCTATCATCAACATGCGGTTGATCTCATTGGTGCCTTCATAAATTCTGGCAATCCGTGCATCTCTGTAAGCGCGTTCCATTGGTGCATCGGCAGAATAGCCCATACCTCCGTAAACCTGAACACCTTGATCTACCACATAATCCAGTACTTCCGAACTGTGAATCTTACCAATGGCACATTCTATCGCAAACTGTTCAACGCCTTTCAGCTTAGCTTGTGCATCGTCCATTCCGGAGGCGATCAAATCGTTGATCTTGTCTTCAATGTTTTGTCCTGCTCTATAATCCAAAGATTCAGTCACATAAACACGAGTAGCCATTTCGGCCAACTTATGCTTAATGGCTCCAAAGCTTGAAATCGAAACATCGAATTGCTTGCGCTCATTGGCATATTGAGTCGCTTGCGAAATCACCGTTCTACAACCTCCTAAAACACCAGCACCCAATTTGATTCGGCCAATATTTAGGATGTTCACAGCTATCTTAAATCCGTTTTGTCTTTCCGAAAGCATGTTCTCTACAGGAACTTCGCAGTCGTTAAAGAATACCTGACGGGTAGAAGAGCCTTTGATACCCAGCTTCTTCTCTTCTTCATTCATGGTGATACCATTGAAGGTTTTTTCCACGATAAAGGCAGTCAAATTCTTATCGTCTTCGATTTTGGCAAACACGATAAAAAGATCTGCGAAACCCGCATTGGAGATCCACATTTTCTGACCCGTGATCTTGTAATGCGAACCGTCTTCCGAAAGCACAGCTTTTGTTTTGCCTGAATTGGCATCTGAACCAGCATCTGGTTCTGTTAGACAGTAGCATGCCGCCCACTCACCCATGGCAAGTTTCGGCAAATATTTTTGCTTTTGCTCTTCGTTACCGTAGTAAAGAATTGGCAAGGTTCCAATACCTGTATGGGCACCGTATGTTGTAGAAAAAGAACCTGCCGCACCGATAATATCCGCGATAAGCATGCTTGTATTAAAGCTCATGCCCAGACCGCCATAGTTTTCGGGTACCGATATTCCTAAAAGGCCTAGTTCACCTGCTTTCTTGAAGATATTAGGAACTAGATCTGGTTCTTTCATTCCATCAATACGATCTACATTTGGATGAATCTCAGTATCGATAAAATCTTGACACGCTTGTGCCATCATCTTTTGTTCTTCGGAAAACTCCTCCGGAATAAAGACTTCGTGTGCTGCTGTTTCTCTTACGAGGAACTCTCCTCCTTTGATTGAATGCTTTGTGTCCGTTACTGCTGACATCAGATTAGTATTTTTAGTTTCTATGTGTTTTTACTCTATCCTCTGGTTTTCGAAACCAGACCTACTTCAGGAATTCATAGATTCCTGCTACTCCCTGGCCACCACCAACGCAAGCTGTGACCATACCATATTTGGCGTTACCCATTCTTCTCATTTCATTAAACAACTGAACTGAAAGCTTCGATCCTGAACATCCTAATGGGTGTCCTAGTGCGATCGCTCCACCATTCACATTCAGAATTGATCGGTCTAGGTCTAACTCCTTAATAACCGCTAAAGACTGAGCCGCAAAAGCTTCATTCAATTCTATCAAATCAAGATCAGATTGTTTTAATCCTGCTTGTTTCAATGCTTTCGGCACTGCTTCTACTGGGCCAATACCCATTATTCTTGGGTGAACACCTACGGCCGCATAAGTCACCATTCTAGCGATTGGCTCTAGGTTCAATTCCTTCACCATACGTTCCGACATGACCATCACAAAAGAAGCGCCATCAGAAACCGGGGACGAGTTACCTGCAGTTACTTGACCGCCTTGTGCAAACACTGGTCTCAAGTTATTCAAGACATCTAATGAAGTGTCGCCTCTTGGCCCTTCATCTGTGTCTACTGTATAAGACTTCTCTACTATTTTCCCATCAGGGCCTACTACTTTATCAGTGACCTTGATTGGAACAATTTCATCTGCAAACTTTCCAGCAGCTTGTGCTGCTACAGCTTTTGTATGTGACTCTAATGCAAATTGATCGGCCTCATCACGGTTAATACCGAACTCTTTAGCCACCTGCTCTGCTGTAAGCCCCATACTGAGGTAGTAATCGCTATGCTCTGTGGCCAGCTTGTAGTTCAATGCTGTCTTATAGCCCATCACTGGTACCATCGACATTGATTCTGTTCCTCCAGCAATGATGCAGTCGGCTGTACCGGCATGCACTCTTGCCGAAGCCAAAGCGATGGCTTCAAGCCCGGAACCACAATATCTATTGACTGTTACACCCGGCACTTCGATCGGCAATGCCAAAAGCGAAATCATTCTTGCCATTTGCATTCCTTGCTCAGCTTCTGGAACTGCGTTTCCTACGATTAAGTCATCGATACGTTTTGCATCGAGACTAGGCAATTGACTGACCAAATGCTTTATTACATCTGCAGCCATATCATCGGGGCGAACAGTTTTCAATACACTGCGCTTACCTCGACCTACTGCTGTTCTATATCCTGCTACTATATATGCATTCATTAGATTATTAGATTTTAGAAGTCAGATATTAGACTATTGACCTCTTAGTTTATTCATTAAACCAATTATCATTCTTTGTATTTCAGATAATTTAGTTGTTACCTCTTTAAAAGCAGTTTCCTCTAAATAACTGAGGTCTGCTGATACAATTAGTTGGCTTTCGAGTTCATAAGATGAACCTAACGCCATATCCAAAAAACGGGCAAAATCACTATCTGTCCCTCTTCCGGCACCTTCTGCTATATTGGACATCACTGATACAGCACATGATTGCATTTGTGATGTTAAATTGTATTTCTCAGACTTAGGAAGACCTGCCGTTAAGACATATACTTCCTTAACTATTAACCTCGCTTTCTGCCATACTTTTAATTCCTTAAAGTTGTGCATGAGTCTAATGTCTTAAATCTGAAGTCTAGTTTCTCAATGGCTTCCCTTTGAAAAGAATACTATGAATCCTTTCTAGTGTCTTAGGTTCTGCCGTTAACTCGACAAACATTTGTCGTTCTAAATCCAGTAAATACTGTTCCGATACTTCTTGAGGGAATGTTAAGTCTCCCCCGCACATGATCCAACCCAGCTTGCGGGCTATCTTTGCATCGTGCTCAGAGATATAGTTTCCAAGTAACATTCCATTAATTCCGGCTTCGAAAAGCGCAAGACCTACACGACCCTGTACTTTTATATCCGTTCTCTCAGCAGGTTGTGTATAACCTGCCTCATGCAACTCAAGCACTTTTGCCTTGGCATCAGTTAAGAGCCTTTTGCGGTTTAAAGTAATTCCGTCCTGAGGCCTTAAAATGTGCATTGCTCTGGCTTCTTCAGCAGAAGTAGCCACTTTAGCCGTTGCAATATTCATGAAGGCTTCTTGTAAACGATTCAACTCTGGATCGCCTCCTTCAATTGAGTCTGCGACTCTCATTGTGAGTTCCTTTGTTCCGCCACCACCAGGGATCAAACCAACACCTACTTCTACCAAACCGATATATGTTTCTGCATGAGCTTGAATCGCATCGCAATGCAATGACAATTCACAGCCTCCGCCAAGTGCTAGACCAGACGGTGCAGATACTACTGGAATTGAAGAGAACTTCGCTCGCTTCATAGTATTCTGGAATTGAGCAACCATTAGGTTGACCTCGTCAAATTCCTGATCGCCCGCAAACATAAATAACATGGCTAGGTTTGCACCTGCTGAGAAGTTTTCTCCTTCATTACCTATTACCAATCCCTTATAGTCTTTCTCCGCCATAGAGATGGCAGTTTCAATACCTTCTATGACTTCCTGACCAATTGCATTCATTTTGGTATGGAATTCTAAGCAGAGCACTTCATCTCCAATATCGAAAATGGTTGCCCCTGCATTTCCCCACACCTTATTTGTTTCTCTAATATTCTCGAGAATTACTAAGTCTTCAGTACCTGGAATGGTTTTGTAAGACTTAGATGGAACATCATAGTACTTCTTTATTCCATTCTCAATTTTGTAAAAAGACTCATGCCCAGCATCTAGCATTTCATAAACCCAAGGTGCAGGTTTCATGTCCATGCTTTCCATTTGCTCAGTAACAGACCTAACACCTAGTAAATCCCAAGTATCGAAAGGTCCCATTTGCCATGCAAAACCTGCACAAACAGCTTGGTCGATTCTGAATAGCTCATCTGAAATTTCAGGAATACGGTACGTTACATATTTGAATGTATCGTAGAATGTTTTTCGGTAAAACTCTCCGGCCCTGTCGTCAAAATTGACAAGTGTCTTAATTCTTTCTTTAAGGCTTTCTTCGTCCTTTACAGCCTCGAGTGCCTTGAAGCTTGCTCTGGTTCTTTCAACATATTCGAACGTGTTGAAATCAAGTTCAAGTATAGTGCGCTTTCCGTTCGCGTCTTTTGTCTTTTTGAAATAGCCTTGGCCAGACTTATCGCCAAACCAACCTCTTTCATGAACTTCTTTTACAATTCGTGGTAGTACGAAAGTCTCTTTAGACTCATCATTCGGAAGACCAGCATACAAGTTGTTCGCCACGTTTACTGTGGTATCCAATCCAACGACATCCATTGTACGGAAAGTCGCAGATTTCGCTCTACCGATTAGTGGGCCAGTCATTCGATCCACTTCGCCTACTGTTAGGCCCATATCTTCTATCGTATGCATAGCCGACATGATGGCATAAATACCAATTCGATTCGCTATAAAAGCTGGGGTATCCTTACAGAGTACTGTTTCCTTTCCTAAATAGAGGTCTCCATAATGCATTAAGTAATCGATGATTTCAGGATCAGTCTTCGGTCCAGGAATAATCTCCAATAGCCTCAAGTAACGAGGAGGGTTAAAGAAGTGAGTTCCACAGAAGTGCTTTTGGAAGTCTTCACTTCTACCTTCACACATCATGTGCATTGGAATGCCCGATGTGTTCGATGTGATCAGCGTTCCTAGTTTTCTATACTTTTCTACCTGATCAAAGATGATCTTCTTAATGTCAATTCGCTCAACAACCACTTCTATTATCCAGTCCACATCTGCGATTTTCGACATGTCATCCTCAAAGTTGCCTGTCTTGACTCGTTTTGCGAATGAGATGTCATAAATAGGTGAGGGCTTTGACTTCAAAGCGAATTGAAGGGCATCATTTACAATCTTGTTTCTCGCTGCTGGGTTTGCTTTTTGGTCATCAGCCAAATCTCTTGGAACAATGTCCAACAGCAATACTTCAACACCAATGTTAGCGAAATGACAAGCTATTCTGGAGCCCATTACGCCAGAACCTAATACTGCTACTTTCTTTATACTTCGACTCATGTGTTTAGAATATTGATTTTGAATCTATCAATTGATTAATCTTTGTTACTACCTCAAAAAAGACATCTAGCTTCTCAACCGCAATCGATTGCCGAATTACTTCATTAAAACGAATGACAGTTTCTCTTGAAACCCTTCTTTTTTCTTGGCCTGTCTCTGTTAAGAAGATTCTAACCGAACGACCATCGTTGGGGTCTTTCTCTCTATAGACAAAGCCTTTTTCTTCCATGCTCTTGAGCATTCTCGTCAGGCTTCTTGATTCTAGGCCCATCAAAGGAGCTATTTTCGTTGCGGGAGTGCCTTCCGATGGGTCAATGTTTAAAACCACAAAAGCCATTGAAGTAGTGCTATCATGCTGCACCGCCTGTTGGTTATACATTCGGTAAATGGCATGCCAGCACATTTTTATTTGGTGATCTACGGTTTCTTCTCTCTTCATAAGGCCTTGAGGTCTTACGAAGTTAGAAAAAATTTGTTATGCATGCATACTATTTTTTTACAAAATAGTAACTGCACCCAAATATCAGAATTCAAATGTTTAGTTATTAGACAGATTTTGTACTAAGAAAATCGTGGTCAGCGTGGAACTAACAATTGCGGCAATGGTGCCAAAATTCTCCAAGAACTTACCATTCTCACGCTGCTTCTTTGGAGGCTTCGTAGATACAGTAATCACAGAACCATCAAGCACTTTTGGATTAGAAAACCAACCTACTTTACGAGTAAATCCATTAGGTTCTGTTAAAAAAACTTTCTTCGCTTCTTTTGTTCTACCTCCTGAATTTTTCAAGTAGGCTCTTACTCCTTGGTTTGCAATAAATTTTTGAAGAGATGGGTTAGCAACCTCACCCTCAACCTTAACTGTATAAATCGACTCCGGAAAATAGATGCTATCATTGGGCTGGAGTATTATGTCGTGATTGGAGTTTCTTTTAGTAAATAGCTGATCAAACGAAAAAGACAATTGCTCACCATTTCGATAAAACCGGGCTCCTGGTATGTATACGTTCGGGGATAAGCCTCCTGCCTTCGCTATTACCTCGGATAATGTTTCCCCTTTACTTTCTAAATAATACGAGCCAGGGAATTTAACTTCTCCACCCACACTTATTCTTCTCTGATCTGAAGAACCAGGTATTAAGTCAACAGAAATATTATCATTATGCTGTAAAAAATAGCTTTCGGACGACTTAGACTCGACACCTAACAAATAATCTAAATTGGTTTTCACTCTGCTCAATTCTGCAATTTGGTTTCCTGTAAAATCAAACTTCTCCCGAGACACAGTGACTGAGTCTTTAAACGACTTGCGAATAAAGCCTCCTGCTTGTAAGATTAAATCTTCTACAGTCATACTATCCGTTAATACAAACCGGCCTTCGTTTTTGACTGCTCCTCTAATTGTTACATACTTGTCAAGTACCTCATTGATGTCTTTACTGTATAATATTACCTTATCCTTTGGTCTCAAAACAGCATTGAATTTTTTATCCAACACATTATCTAGGTTAAAGGGAATTACTTGATATTCTGTATTACCAGCTTGATGCCTTAGTAAATCAGCTCTACTGGTTAATACTCTATTTTGATATTCTAAGTCCTCTATATTAGCCGACATAAATATTAGATCATAGAGCGTTAAGTTATCTCTCCACAAAACGGTCTTCGGCTCTGACAGAAAACCTTCTATAGAAACAGTTTCTAAAGACTTGAGCTCTTCGTCATTATAAATTTTTACAGAGTCATCTGCTTGAAGGCTCAAATCAGAATTAATCTGCCCAGTAATAATATCGTTTAGGGATAGTGATCTAAATTTTAAATCTCCGTTCCTGTCTTTTCTAAATAGATCAAGCTTTTGAAAATACGTATTTGGTCTTAAGCCACCTGCATTCTCGATCAAAGACCGGATGGTCATATCTTCCGAAAGCTCATATTCACCTGGCCTAAATACTGAACCTGCTATGGTCACGAGGTTATCGAACTTATCGAGCACTTTACTGAAACTGATTTCATCACCATCCTGCAACCTGAAATTTATACCGTCAGCCATGAGCTGATTATAATTGATTGTAATGATTTCACGATCAAAAGTTGAATCCCCTGTTCTTCCTATCAGTGATTTTACCCTCTTGATTGTTACACTCTCAGTATGTGCTGTTGGCTTCAGTCCTCCAGCAAAACCAAGTAAATCCACCAGACCCTCACCTGGCTTCAATTCAAAAATTCCTTGTCTATTAACCTCTCCTTTTAATGATATGCTATTGAGCCTACTTTGAATAAAGATTACATCATTGCTCATTAACCTCAAGTCTTCAGAGATAGAGCCCTTGATTAGATAATCATAAAGGTCAATGGTGGAGACAAATTTATTGTTTCTAAAAACCTTAATGTCCCTTAGTGTACCACTCGTATTGATTCCGCCAGATGCATACAGTGAGTTTAATGTTGTGGCGAACGCATTTATTAGGTGAGAGCCCGGATTCTTAGATTCTCCCATCACCATAATTCTAATGGGTCGAAGCTTGGTCAAAGAAACATCTAAGAAAATCTTGTCCGTAGTTAGTCCAGAGTAGAAGCGAGATAAGTATTGTTTTAAGCGAACGTTTAGGCTTTGGTATGTTGCTCCTGCAACAAATACTTGCCCTACATTAGGCATAAATAGATTTCCATTGATGTCTACAACTCCTTCAAATTGAAACTCTGCCTCTCCCCATAAATAAACTCGAAGTTCGTCTCCAGGCCCTACAATGTAACCTGGGTCTATATTGCCAACAAGCGCCTGTTGATTAGCATAGGGGTTATTGCTAAAAACATCGTAACCAAAGTACCTTAAATCGTCCGAATTATCAGGTTTCTTGGTGACATCTACTGTTGGTGCAACTTGACTGGTTTGATCCTTTACCTCACTATTGTAATCTACCAAGTCGGGGGTTATGCTTTTTATGGGTTCAACACTGGTTGTTGCAGCCTCTTTATTCAAAACATACTTTTGGAGATACTGGTCATAGTCTAAGCCATATAGTTTGGCTTGTCTTCTAGCATCTGCCTCTGACATTCCTCGTTTCCGAAGCTCTGCTTGAATTTCTTCGAGTGTATCTATACCTCTAGCCTCTAGCTCTCTTTTTACTTCTTGCTCAGATTGAGCACAAGTAAGTAGAGGAACACAAAAAAATAGTGAAAGGAAAAATACAACCTTTCCAACTAGGTTAAATCTAACTACTATCATGTTAAGGCCTCAAGAAAAAATTGCCAGCTTTCTTGTAGGGAGACAAAAATAGTGAAATTCTCTTTCACATAGAACACTTTGTGACTCGTTCATAATATTTTAGCATTGGCATCATTTTTAGGTCACAGATCATTTACATCAAAATCAGCGCCTTTTCCATAGCGTATGAGATCAAAAAGGGTGTAGGATTCTAAGGTATAAATGTCTTTTAACTGGCAATCACCATCTGCCATTATTTCCAATACCTCGAACTCAAATGACTCACCAAAATTTACTATTCGGAACTTCTTACCTACTCTAAGGTTATTGAATGAGTTTGCCATATGACTAACGGTCAATTCTCCTTGTTAAAATCGCCTCGAAGTTCGCGAAACCTCGTTCGTGACTCAGAAACATAAATGCTTCCTGGAAACTTATTTAGCAGATCGTTATAAAGTGTCATTGCCGTCTCTTCATCTTTCAGGTTTTCTTGGTATATAGTTCCCATTAGAAATAATGCATCATCGCCAAGAATTTCGAAATAATGCGCCTCGTTGATTTTATCCAACGATACGATCGCCTTGTCAAAATGGCCTAGCTCCATTTCTGTTTGGGCCTGTAGGTAAAGGACTTCATCTACAATCGAATGATAGTTATATTTTACTAACATCGAATCCATTGCTACAAGGGCTTCTTCTTTTTGATTTTGAAAAAGCATTAATTCGATGTTAGCGTATTCTTGCATAACGACATCAGTACTATCAAAAACAGTATTGTTCTTAATCAAAATACTAAGGTCAAGTGCATCATTTGCTATTTCCCGTGACGTAGCAAGTTTTAAAATATCTAGGTTGCTTTGAGCTAGTTCGAAGTCTCCCTTAAAATAAGAAAGCTTCGCACTTTTCAATTTTGCCATGTATCCTAAAGGCTCATCCTTGAACATTCTTTCTACCTGACCATAAAGCAAAATTGATTCCCATGGTTCTTGGTTTAAGAGATAAATATCTGCCAAATCCATTTTTGCCTCAGCCACTACGCTATGCCTGCCAACTTGTTGTGATAACATGTTAGTAAGCGTTTCAATTGCCTTGTCAATTTCATTTAGCTGGAAAGCCTGTAATAGGGCTATCCTTCGCTGAGATTCCATAATTGAAAAAACGTCTCTAGATTCTGAGATAAAAACCTCATAACGCCTGATTAAATCTTTAATCGCGATTGGGTCAACGGGGTAAGTGCCTTTCAAGACCTCTTCTTCCGAAAGCAAAATGTAGCGAGAGGCTAATCGTCTACTTGGACTTTCGGGAAATTCGTTAATTATATATGAAAAAGCCTTTTTTGAAGTTTTGTAATCAGCGTTTCGATAAGCAATCATACCTACGTTCATGATATTATCACCATTATTCGTCAACCTTTTGTCTAATGCCCTTGCTTGCCGTAAGGCAGCTGGAAAGTTTTTCTGTTGCAAATGCGTCCAAACCAATAGGTCATTATATGTAGAGTTCCCAGCCTCTTTTTGAATAAAATCATACAAGGTAATTTCCAGTGTATCCAGGTCTTCTGGATCAGGCAAATAGCGTTGCAGGGAATTCTTTACATAGTTTAAATTTTGCGGTTGATTTTTTGAGAAGTTCAGATACTCTTTAATCATAGGTTGCTTTTTATTCATCAACCTATAAATCGAAGCTAAATCCAAGGAAAACAAGTCTTCTTGACCTAGTGCGTTTCTACCAATAACGTAGGCGTTTAATGCCTTTTCTCGAAAATTATTTTCAAAAAGTAGCTGTGCTAAATATCTCGTCTCATTAGATTTTTTATCGACAGCAGCCTTATCCGTAACCTTCTTTACTATTTCGTCTAGGAGCTTATTCGCTTTCTCATTTTCGTTTTTCGCCCTGTAAAGTACTCCTAAATCAATTTCGTATTTAAAATAACCCGCGTTATCCTTGATGATGTTTTTAAGATATTTCTCTG
This sequence comes from uncultured Roseivirgaceae bacterium, assembly GCA_964352205.1. Taxonomy (GTDB): domain Bacteria; phylum Bacteroidota; class Bacteroidia; order Cytophagales; family Cyclobacteriaceae; genus Roseivirga. Next base: position 727,152 of record CAYGQO010000001.1, on the reverse strand, counting down.
CATCATCGTAATCCTCTGTTGTGAGTAATAAACGAAAATAGGTATCATGAATTCGTGGAATATTTCTTCTATTTTTTGCGAGTCTCTGAAATTCCTTTTTTGCCTTCTCAAATTCACCTTGATTATAATATTCATTAGCAATTTGAACCGGATCATTTGTTTGGGCATTGACAGTATTTGAAATAATGATGATGCAAGCTAGCACACCGAGACAAGACTTTATCAACACTTTCAACACGCTCATATTATTATTATATTCTTTATATAAAAGTAAGTAGTTTCTATTAAGGCTGTGGATATGTGGAAAGCTTTTTGATCCACAGTTATCATGGTGTATTTGTGTACGCATTGTTAATAATACGGTTGTTCTACACAAGTGGCGTATATTTTAAGTTATTCATTTATAGTGTCTTAGAGAAAAAGGTTTCTAAAATATTGGTTTAGGTGGATAACTATTTTCTAAATTATGAACGTTAATTAATTGGTGATAGACTGTTGGGGGTACGAAGGTTATCCCCATGCAAAATGAAAATTCTAGTTGATTGGTTTAGGGTGTGGAGAAGTTGATTAAATGTAGACGGTTATGCACAACTTATACTGTGCCGTATTGGGTTAGAAAAAGATATTGATGTCTGTTTGCTCCCAATTTTTTCTTACTTCTATAACTTTCGTTTTGTAAAATTCATCGTAATAGAACTTGGAAGGCTCCGGACTTTTCCAGGTAAGTACATTACCAATATCCCATTTTCCATTTCCGTTAAGGTCGTTAATAACCCTTATCATATACCGTCCCGCGGGAAGATAGCTGTACATAAAATTTTTAGTTGTGGAGCTGCGTAAGACCTTAAGGGATGTGGCATCAAGTAGTTGGACAATAACCTGCATATTGGGATTGCCAGATTGGACTTTACCCCCTATTGTAGCCGAATCATCAATGGTGAGGAGGGAAATTGTTTTGGACTGAGCTACAGATGTATCTTGATCAGCGGATATGAATGTAGATTTGCCAAACATCAGATTAGCGCTTTTGGATTGAGCCTTATCTAAAATAGAAATGATATCTATGGGAAAAATAAGGGCTGTTCTGGTGTCATTCCAGGTGTAGGTTGCCGGGTCGATTGATAGCGTATTGATACTGTCTAGTTGTAGATAAATACTGTCGGAATTGAACTGATAAACGGGTTTATTGAATAATAAACGTATTGTGTCTTGTGGGGGTAATTGATCGCTTGATGGCGTGATGTTGAGACTAAACGAAGGTCGTGAAATTTTGGACTCAGGGAAGTAGACAGCCGCTGTGTCTGTGAGGAGCGTATTCAAAGAGTCTTTCACAGAGAATATAAGGCGTGTTGTATCTGATGTTGGTCCCTCAACAGGGTATAGCCTGATCTTAGAGGGTTCTGGTTGATTGTATACAAAATTCGATGAATCATTAGCGTAAAAATCAATGATAGGCTTGTTGAAGAGAATGTCGAAGTAGACCCCAAAACCACGTGCGGATACTGTTCTGAGTGCTGTGGTATTGAGATTTTGGATGGTAAAATCAATATTTTCAAGGGAGCTATTAAGTGAAAGGGTATCCTGATAAAAACCATAGGACTCTGTATCGCTGTCGGCCTGGCTATTGTTATTTTTATCGCGAACGGCATAGAGCCTAAAATCGCCACTGGGAAGATTTCTAAACTTATACTGACCGGCTGAATCTGTACGGCTATAGTAGGATGCTGGGCCTGAAAGAATATCAAGAGAGTCTTGACTTGGATAAAGGGAAACGAGCAGGTTTTCAATGGGTTCTTGGTTGTAAAGGTTTAAGATCTTTCCCTGAATAGAAAGAGAGTCTATATACTCGCCTGTTGAGAAACTTAGGTTAATGCCCTTGGCAGCGTTGTTATTGGTGATGTCTTGAATTGTGCTACCGAAACTGAGGCTATAGGTTGTATTATCATCAAAGGGTTCAGTAAAGGTTAAGAGAAGAAGGTTTTTGTTAACTCTTGCTCTAAAGGTACCTGGGGGCTTTGGTGTTAAAATCAGGTCTGTCTCTATGGATCTGGTCACAATTCTTTCGTCAAAGACCAATTGAATGGTGCTTCCTTTAAACATTGTTGTGCCATCTTCGGGATTGGATCTTATCAATTTTGGTGGCTCCTCGTCTTCTGGTCCACCCATGGGGGAACTTATCTTTGCGCAAGATATGCAGATGAGCAAAATGAGCGTGGTGATAATGAGGTTCTTATTGATGATCCTGTTCATTTGCTAAGGACATAAATTAGACTACTATATTCATGCGTTTTAAGCGCTTGGCGATTAGAACGATATCCTTTCCGGAATGCGTTGAGATAATGCTTTCTACCACGCTTATATTGTTCAGAGAGTAAGCTTACATAATAGCTATCAAATTTCATTGGATGTGTAGCTACAATATTCAGACCAAAGCTTTTGGCTAGTTGATGGATGCTTTTTTGAGAGAAATGATGCAGGTGCCTTGGCACATCATACCCGGCCCAGTATTCTTGATAGTGTTGGGCATCAAACGATTTATAATTTGGAAGTGCTAGAATAAGCACACCATTCTTAGAAAGTAGGGTGCTTAGGTGGTCGAGCGTTTCTTTTAGGCTATGTACGTGTTCAAGTACATGGAAGAGACTGATGGATGAAAACTCCGTTTCCGTTACCCCGCTTAGTGAACTATATACTTTTGGTAGCTTGTAGGTGTCCTGAGCAATTGACCTGGCATTGTTGTCAGGTTCTATTCCAGTGACTGTCCAACGTTTATGTTGTAGATAGCTCAAAAAAGATCCGGTTCCACAACCATAGTCGAGGTGGTTTTTATCTAATGTATACTTACTAAGAATTGTGTGCTTATGACGGAAATTGATATGCTGAACAGTTTTGTAGATTAAGTCTATTGCGAAGCCCCCTGAGTCTCCATGTGAGACATAACTGTTTGATTTATAGTATTTTACAATGTCACTTTCGGTAGGTCTAGGGGTGGTTGTCAACGTTTCGCACTGATCACAGAGGTTTAAAGTGAATGTTTCTTTCGTACCAAAGTGATCCTTGACATCCCTTAGGGGCTTTAGTGGTGTGTTCTGACATACCGGGCACTTAGCTATAGTTTCTAAACTCATCTTCCCATGTAAACCATCAATACTGAAATATCTGCAGGTGATACCCCACTGATTCTGGAGGCTTGACCAATAGTTTTTGGTCTGATTTTACCTAGCTTTTCCTTGGCTTCTGAAGATAGTGCAGGAATGCTTTGAAAGTCAAAGGAGTCTTTAATTAGAAGGTCTTCAAGTTCCGAGACCTTCTGAGCAAGCTTATGTTCTTTGTCAATGTAGTCAGAATATTTGATGTGAATGTCAGCCCCGTCAATAATGTCAACGGTGTATTTGCTGAGATATGCCTCGATATCCTGATTGATTTTTTTGAGGTCGTTAATATGAACTTGAGGCCGTTTGACTAGCTTAGAAAGAACGGTTCGATGTTGTATACCTGCTGTAGATAAGTTTTCTAATGTGGGGTTAACCTCTGCCGGGTCTACTTTTTTCTGATCGAGGTCATTCAATAACTTATGGATTTGTGCTGAACGCTCTTTCATTGTATTGAGTCGTTCTTCACTGGCAAGCCCAATGTCATAACCCTTTTGAGTTAAACGTAGATCTGCATTGTCCTGTCTAAGGAGAATTCTATGCTCAGCCCTAGAGGTAAACATTCTGTATGGTTCATCGGTACCCTTATTGATGAGGTCATCTATGAGTACACCTATGTAGGCTTCAGAGCGAGAGAGTGTAAATAGAGGTAACTGATTACTTTGTAGGTGAGCGTTGATGCCCGCCATTAATCCTTGGCAAGCCGCCTCTTCATAACCAGTTGTCCCGTTAATCTGACCGGCAAAATATAGGCCTTTTACTAGCTTCGTTTCTAAAGTATGACTCAGCTGTGTTGGTGGAAAATAGTCGTATTCTATCGCATAGCCAGGCCTAAACATTTTAACATTTTCGAATCCGCTAATTTTCTTGATGGCCTCATATTGAACATCTTCGGGAAGTGATGTAGAAAAGCCATTTACGTAGATTTCTACTGTGTTCCAGCCCTCGGGTTCTACAAAGATTTGGTGCCTATTTCTTTCTGCAAAGCGATTGATTTTGTCTTCAATGGACGGACAATAGCGTGGACCTATTCCCTGTATCCTCCCGTTAAACATGGGAGATTTTTCAAAGCCTTTTTCCAGTGTGCTATGAACATCTGGGTTGGTATAAGTGATATAGCAGCTGCGTTGCTTTTCAAGGGGTTGGGTAGAGGGACTAAAAGAGAACTTTTCTGGCCGTTCATCTCCTGCCTGTTCTTCCATTTTGCTATAGTCGAGAGAACGACCGTCAACGCGTGGAGGTGTGCCCGTTTTCATTCTACCTGCCTCGAATCCTAGAGAGACGAGTTGTTCAGTTATACCCTTAGATGCTCCTTCGCCAGTTCTACCTCCACCAAACTGTTTTTCGCCAATATGAATGATGCCATTTAGGAAGGTTCCGGATGTGAGAATAACAGACTTGGCTTTAAAATCTATACCCATTCCAGTAGTAACGCCAGTTACTTGATTGTCTTCAACGAGAATACCGGTAACCATCTCTTGCCAAAAGTCGACATTGTGATTGGCTTCGAGGGCTAGGCGCCACTCTTCGGCAAAGCGCATACGGTCATTCTGTGTTCGAGGACTCCACATGGCAGGACCCTTGGACTTATTGAGCATCCTAAACTGTATCATTGATTTATCAGAAATGATACCAGACATGCCGCCAAGCGCATCAATCTCACGAACAATCTGACCCTTGGCTACACCGCCCATGGCCGGGTTGCATGACATTTGGGCGATGGTGTTCATGTTCATCGTAATGAGCAATACTTTCGAGCCCATAAGGGCAGCTGAGTTGGCTGCTTCGCAACCGGCATGACCGGCTCCTACTACTATTACATCGTATGATGGATACATATCCTTAAATCAATAGTTCCACGTGAAACAGTTGCGTTGATCGAAAAAGTTTCACGTGGAACACTTAGTGTTTGTTTGAAATGTTGAGCAAAGATAAAGAAGCTTCTTCGCTTTTTCTCATCTCTTTTTTCTGCTCATCGGTTTGGTCTTGGCTTCCTAGTAAATGAAGTACACCATGAATCATGACTCGATATAATTCTCTGTCGATTGAAGTTTCCAAAGATTGAGCATTGTCAACTACTCTGTCGATTGAAATGAAAATGTCAGCATCTATCGGTGATGAAGTGTCGTCTCGATTGTCAAAGGTTATAATGTCGGTATAGTAGTCATGATTGAGGTAGTCTTTGTTGACTTGAAGCAAGTACTTGTCTGAACAATAAATGTAATTAAGACTTGTTATCCTCTGTCCAGCATCTTTAATAACCTGATGTATCCAGGCCCTGAGAGCTGTCTTATGTTTAAGGATGAACGATATATCTTCTGTAAAGAAGTTAATCTTCGACATTAACTGAGGTAGAAGGTAAGTTCGAGTGTTCGGCCCTCACTTTTAAATTGAACCTCATCCGCGAGGTGTTTGATAAGGAATATACCACGGCCACCTATCTTTTCAAGGTTATCTGGAGCCGTTGGATCAGGGAGGCTTTGATGGTCGAAACCACCACCTTGGTCACTCACAATAAAGACTATTTGTTCTTCCTTGAGATGAGCACTCAATAAGACATTTTTGCTTTTATCTAACTGGTTACCATGAATGATGGCGTTGTTAACAGACTCTATAACAGCAATCATAATATTACCATATAGATCGTCAGTTAAGCTGTACTCTTCTTTAGCATTGTCTATGAAGCTTTCGACTATGCGTATATTCTCGGCAAGAGAGGGTATTTCGATGCTAATGTTTTTCATTGAAGGGCTCAATTCTTTTCCTTGATCTTTTTGAAATACTTATTTGTCTCTTTTTTGTAGTATGGATTCAGCTTGGCTGGTATTGTTCTTAACAATTCTATTTCCTTTTCTTTGGCTTTCAAATAATCATTGAGTGACTCAGGTATGGACAGATCATAGTCAAGTGCAGTTCTAGCCTTTCGCTCTTCATCTTCGCCACGCTCTTGTACTGAGTTTTCGGCATCGAGTAAGCGCGTCAGAATGTCTTGCTGTCTCTGAACGGTTTCGTCATTAATATTTTTATTAATGAGATCCCATTCATTTTCTTCCATCTGATTGATCAATTGATCAATTTTCTCACCCAATTTATTTCCATCGAGTCCGGTTTCAAAATTTTCTAAGGCATTTCTTAGCCTTTCTTGTTGTGAGGCTAGGTTGGCGAGTTCTTCAGAAAGCTGGCGTCCTGATTTGCCGCTTTGTTGAAGGTCTTTTATTTGTTGACTAAGCTGTTGTTGCAGTTCACTCAGGCCCCCCATTTTTGGGTTGTTCTTCTGGCCTTTTTGGGGTTTCCCTTGCCCCATTTGGCTGGCCATTTGCTGTTGCATTTGCTGAACAACATCATCCAAAAGCAAGGCGAGATTATTGATTGATGTCATTGTAAACTGCTGTTTACCAACGGCTTGGCTAATTCTTTTCTCTTTCAGCGTCTCAACGGTACCATCCATTTGACGGTTCATTTCTTCCAGTTCGCGCATCACAAAAGATGAAATTTGAAAGACCCTTTGCGAAAGAGATACTAGACTATCTTGAATGATTTTAGAGTCGTCCTGAAGTTTAAGTTGGCGCTGCGATAACTTTACATACCTCGGGTCGCTTTGGCGTATTTCTTTAAACTCATTCATTAAGCTTTCTTGGTTGAATGAGAGTGTTACTAAGTTGTCGACAAGGTCGCGAAGATTCTCGAGGTTTTCTTGCTGCTGCTCCATTTGTGCACCGCTTTGCATGGACTGAAGGCTTTGTTTTACTTCTTTCATCTTTTCACTTGCTCGCTTTTGTGCTTGGGATGCCTTTTGCCTTTGTTCAGAGCTTTCCGGACTACCGGCCTCTCCTTCAGACTGTTCTTCCTCTTCACTTTTTTCTTCTTGCTGCTTTTCTTCCTCTTTGGCTAACTCGTCTTGTGCTTTTTGTTGCTCTTCCTTAATTTCATCAAGTTCTTCATTTAAGTCGCTAGGAAGGCTTTCGGGGTTTTTTCTATCTTGATTTAGGGCATTGAGTTTATCTAGTTCTTCTTGAAGCTTTTCAAGGTCTTCTTTCTCCTTTTGTTGTTGCTCTGCAAGTTCTTCATTGGTTTTTTCACCTGTCTCGGTTTCTTTGTTCAGCTGTTCCTGATCATCTATTTCTTCTTGAAGCTTTTCAATATTGTCTTCGAGCATTTTATCAAACTGAAGTTTTTTGAATAGTTCTAAGGTGCGTTCAAGGTCTTCTTCGAGGTTACCGCTCTTATCTCGAAGGTCATCCATTTTTTCTCTCAACTCCTCAATATCAGAGTTTTCCTCTAATAGTTGACGGAGTTCGTCATAGAGCTTCTTCATTTCATCATCCAATACATTATTCATGATTTCTTGAAGCTGATCCATTTTCTGTTTGATCGACTCATTTTGTGGTTTGAACTGATTAAGCTTTTGGTTATTCCGTTCATTCTCTTTTTTCAGCTCATCAACTTTTTCGGCTAACTTCTCTTTTTGGTTCAGGATTTCTTGCATGAGCTTTTCGTCTTGCCACTCTATCTCCTTTTTAGTTTTTAGCCGCTCATCGGCTTCTTCAATCATTTTATTGAGCTCTTTGGCTTGCTCTAAGGTTTGATCAATTTCAGCTTGTATCTGTTTATCGTTTGCTTCAATTTCTTCTTCCATTTCTTCTAGAGATGGTACATTGAAGCTATAAGTAGCTGATTTGACTGATTTTGCCCCATTGATACCGTCATTATCGGATACCTGCATATAATACTTAAGTTCCGCACCGGCTTGAATTTGGGCAGAATCAAGTGTAAAGACCTGATAGTAGCTCTGGTCGTTTAATGCACGATTAAATGGGATTTTGAAGGAGTCGAATGAATTTTCTCCATCGTAGGAATAGTGGAATGAAAGAGAGGAGAACCCATAGTCGTCCTTAATCTTACCTCCTAAAACAATGTTTTTGTAGAGAACTGTATCCTGAAACTGGTCAAGTACAATCTCCGGAAATCGATCCTTGACAACATCAATTTGAAACTTGAGAGAGTCTTTATTTGTGCTATAGGCATTGTTGAGCTGAATGGTATAAGGACTCGAGCCTTTGACTGTTTTTTGAAGGCGAAAAGCGCCATTGTTAAGTTTATCTGCTATTAGACGCTCTTGGTTTCGTTCGAAGAGAACTGAAAGGGTATCAGCATATTGCGTAGTAAAATTCCAACTTACCTGAGTGCCCTCGGGAATGGTTAGGTTACCCGAGTTTCTGATACTCTCATTTTCTAATTGGGTATGTTGAGGATAGTCTATATCAATACTAAATAGATCGATTGAAGGTCTACGAAAGGCATTAATTGTATATGTGTTGGAAGATACTCCCTCAGATTCCAGCATAAAATCTACGCTACCTCGCAACCGATCGATGCGATACTCAAAAACGTCATTACCGATTTTTGATGCTTTAATTTTCCGTTCGTTGATCCAAACGAAAACGTTCTCAGGGCTTGAATTTCCGGTAGTTTTAATGGCCAGTGTAAATGGTTCATCCACGAAACCTTCTAAGCTATTCTGATTTAAGATAAAGTTAAAAGGGGCTTCTGGTTTGAACTCACTATTGTATTTGATGATTCGAGTGGAGCTTTCCGTGAGGAATTGCGGTAAAAAGATGAGAAGGGCAACGATAATTACAGCGGGTAGATAGATGTACCTTAAATATTTGCGATTGGCCTTTAAATCAATGGCATTTACGAAAGGAACACTCTGAATGGCATGACTTTTTTGGCGAATGCTGGCTAAAAGAAGCTCACTCTCTTGATTTGATAGTTTTTCTAACTGAATGATATTCAATAGCTTATCGGATATTTCAGGAAAATACCTTCCAATTTGGAGTGCTGCTTGTTCGTTGCTGATTTGCAGCTTAGTATTTCTCAACACAATGAGATGTCTTGCCACGAACCAATAAATGGTCAAGAAATTGAGTGCTACGAACCCATAGAGTAACGTGGCACGACCAACGGAGCCGAGCCTCCCAGAAAACTCTACAGTGTTTGCAATTAGAAATGATAAGAGAAGGAGTGCAGTTGATATGATTGCACCTTTAATCACCTTATTCCTATAGAACTTTTTCTTATAGGCCTTCAGTTGATTTTTTAGTGCTTCATTAGATCCCATACCCTCCGAAATTCTGTTTTATTCTTTAATTACGCAAACTGAGCATAAAGGATTGTAAAACAATTGATAAAGAGCAGAATATACCATTTATTCAGTCAATTTCTACTACAATTGGACAGTGATCAGAATGAAAAGCATCAGGAAGTATAGATGCAGCCTTGAGCCGATTCTCCATTGCCTCGTTTACCATATGGTAATCAATGCGCCAACCTTTGTTGTTTGCTCTTGAATTTGCCCTATAACTCCACCAAGAATACTGGTGTGGACTTTGGTTAAAGGTTCGGAAACTGTCTACAAAACCAGATGCTACAAATTTTGAAAACCATTCACGCTCTTCAGGCAAGAAACCACTGGATTTTTTGTTAGAAACAGGGTTGTGAATGTCAATGGGCGTATGAGCGATATTATAATCTCCACTAATGATCAGGTTAGGGAACTCTGTTTTTAAGCGGTTTGCATAGTCGAAGAAAAAGTCTAGCCAGTCATATTTGAAGTCTTGTCTGATGTCTCCGCTAGTACCGCTAGGCATATAGACTGACATGACAGAAAAATCATCGAAGTCGGCACGAATTACCCTGCCTTCGGTATCATAAAGCGGGTTTCCACAGCCGTATTCTACATGTTTAGGTTTGTGTTTTGTGAGAATCGCAACACCACTATAACCTTTTTTGTCAGCAGTCTCCGTATATAATTCATACCCCAAATTTTCATAAAAAGGCTCGATCTGGTCTGCCATGGCTTTAAGCTCTTGAAGGCAAACAATGTCTGGGTTTTCCTCAATCAACCATTCTTCGAAACCCTTTTTGAGCGCAGCTCTGATGCCATTAACATTATATGAGATGATTTTCATAGGATAATTTTTAAGTCGTATTCTTTCTCAAAGTATTCGATTACATGCATTTTCAAGAGCTTTTCTTGATCTAATAGGTCAAAGCGAGGAAGTTTTTTCAAGGCTACCCAGTGCGGCCAGCCATCCGCGTCCAGGCCCTCCAGTTCATAATAACCAGAGTAGCTTAACACTTTGCAAATGGCAATGTGCATAAGGTCTTGCTTCTCTTCCTTGGAGAAATTCTGTTTTCCCTTCCCTAGTTCTTGAACTCCAATGAGGAAGAGGGTTGCATTAAGGTCCTTTGGCCGTTTACCAATAGTTTCCCCTAATTGGGTCAATAGTTTAACCCACCGTCTTTGAAGGTCAAGGTCTTTTTTATACATGCTTGCCTTCTTCTTGTAGGCTTTCCCAATACTCTACTGCCCTTCTTAGGTGAGGTATTACAATGGTGCCGCCAATTAAGTTGGCAATTGAAAACGCCTCAAATACTTGCTTAGTGCTAAAACCTAGCTCATAACACTTTCCTAAGTGATACTTGACACAATCATCACACCGTAGTACCATTGAACAGGAAAGGCCAATAAGCTCTTTGGTTTTTATATCGAGGTCTCCTTCAGCAAAGGCGTTGGTGTCGAGATTAAAGAGTCTTTTGAGCACTTTATTATCTTCTTCGATAATTTTCGAATTCATTTTTGCTCTGTATTCGTCAAACTCTTGTACTATACTCATGTTTATCTTACTTTATTCTTTAATAACATAATTGAAGGCTCGCTTGTGACTTACATTTCAGACTTCCTATCTCTTTTCTATCCTAACCTTTGTATTGGTTGTGAGGAAGTCCTCCCAAAGGGAAGCGAGCATTTATGTCCGAAATGTCTATACAATTTACCAAAAACCCACACGCATAAGCTTGAAGTTCCACAGTTCAGAGAAAAATTTGAAGGGGTTGTGCCTGTTCAAGAGGTTCTTGTTTATACCTATTTTTATAAGAAAGGATTGGTTCAGAAGCTTTTACATGAATTAAAATATGGAAATAGGGCCGCAATTGGTGAGTTAGTAGGTAGGCAATATGGTCATGAGTTATACGGTTTTGGTCTGGCAAATGCTTTTGATATTATTGTTCCTGTACCCTTGCACCCAAAACGTTTTCGAGAAAGGGGCTATAATCAGAGTGAATACTTTGGGCTTGGCTTATCAAAAGGGCTTAAGGTCCCGATGAACACCACAAGTCTTATAAAAGTAAAGCATGTTGATTCGCAGACCAAAAGAAGTAAGCTTAGTAGAATTAGAAATGTCGAGGGGGTATTTGAAGTCTTGGATGGAGAAGCTTTTTGTGATCAGAGAGTGCTTTTAGTGGATGATCTACTAACCACAGGTTCAACACTGGTTGCCTGTTTGGAGGTAATCGCTGAGTACAAGCCAAAGTCCATGAGCATTGCAACCATAGGTGGGGCAAAATAAAAAGGCCCCAATGGAATTGGAGCCCTCTCAATTAATTCTTTATAAGATCAGTTACTTTCCACCAAATACCCTGCTAATGATACCATTTGATTGGTCTAACTGCTTAGATCCGATTGAAATCATTGCACATCGGAAACCAATTGTAGATGTGGCCCTGTCCATGTCTAAGAAGCGTCTGGTTCCTGGTGCCATCCAGTAGGCAACGTCTTTCCAAGAACCTCCCTTAAACACTTTAGATCGGTCGTTGACCATTGAACGGTATTCAAGTTGTGGGTTAAAAGAAACACTGTCTCTTACTTGACTAGATTCCCACCCATAATCTTCTTCCGAATCTCCAGTACCATCTTTTCTTACGGGGTTTAAATCATCAAAATCACCGTAAGATAGTGGTCTATATGTATCGAAAACCCACTCGCTAACATTACCTGCCATGTTGAAAAGGTTAAAGTCGTTTGGCTCTCTTGTACCTACTCTTTCAGGTATTACTGATGCATCGTTGTTAACGTTTCCTGCAATCCCTGCGTAGTCACCACGGCCTCTTTTGAAGTTAGCAAGGTGCTCTCCTCTTCTTTTTCCGAAAGGGTTTCTGGTGCTTCTTCCATCCCAAGGATAGATTCGTCCGTATTCCTCATTTTCATCTAAGTACACGGTACCGATTGTGGCTTTGGCTGCATATTCCCATTCGGCCTCATTGGGTAGTCTAAAGTTTGGTAAATAAATACCTCTTTCAATGAACTGCCTTTTATTCATTGGCTCGTTCATATATTCGACTACTTCCTGTTGAAAATCGTCAAAATCTTCAACGGAGATTACTTGTGTTTCACCGTTATTATCCCCTATCACTTGGCCACCAATGCCGAGCTCAAAATCACCAGTGATCTCATTTTCGACTATAAATTCTTCTTGAAAAGTAAGCGGCAACTCCTCGAAATCCATTGAAAAGATTTGCTGGAGGTTTACGAAGTCGGTTCTCCATTTTGCGTAGTCTACAACTTGTCTCCAAGTTACTCCTACAACAGGGTATTCATTAAACCCTGGGTTGCTATAGTAGTTTTCAGCGTAAACATCGTTGAAGGAGAAATTACTAGTCCAGACTTCATCGTTAGGAATAATATCGTTCATCATCTTTGGGTTACTCTTACTATGCGTAGGACCCTCTAGGTCTGGAATGAATCGCTCTATTGGGTCTACAGCACCCTCGTTTTCTTTGGAGTTTGGATTTTCGATTTCAATGTTCTTTGGAAGGCTCAGGTCCTGAGGATTATATTGATAGTGCACATACTCTCTCCAGTCTTTGTTGGTCACTTCTGTCTCATCCATCCAGAAGGAGTTTACTGTGACGGTTCTCTCAACATTGTCGCGAGCACCATAGAGGTCTTGTTCATAAGAGCCTAAAATGGTTCTACCGCCTTGCACAAATACCATTCCTGGGGGGTTGGGTAATGATTGATTATCAAAGGGAGTAAAGCCAAGGTTGCTCTTCTTAGTGGCATATTCAACACCAGTTGTTGAACTGTACCCTGTCTTTTTTGAGCAAGAAGCTACTAATAACAAGAGCAGGACACTCAGAGCGCCTAATTTTATATAACCCGCTGCGTTTTTCATTTTTAACGTTTTAAGCTTGTTCAGGTGAAATTTGAACACGCTAATATAACACCTATACTCAATCTATCACAAAATCAGCCTTCTGATTCACAGTCCAAAACGCCAATGTTCAAACGATATTTTAGAAAATCAAAGAAATGTTAGTGCTACAGTAGAGGTCTGTAGACGCTATCAAGAGAGGGCTTTTGAGTAGTAAAGAGGAATTTTGGTCTGAATATAGGTCAGTTGATCAGTCTATATTACCTTTCAGTCAAAGCCAAATACATGCTTGACCTAAATCTTCTTTATTTGAATCATGAATAAGAATAAGCTCTACTGGATGCTTCAGTTTGGCGGCTGGGGAGGGTTAATGCTCACGAGCTTTTTGGCGATGGTCATGTTTATGCCGCTATTACCGGCATTGGGTACCAACCTTATGGCGGTTTTACTTGGCGTCTTTGTCAGTCATTTGTACCGAGGGTATGTCAAACGTAAGAACTGGAAGGAATTGCGGATAGCAAAGCTCTGGCCGAAAGTGTTATTGGCCAGTGTACTTCAAGGAGCATTGTTAGCCATTTTAACTTTGATATCTCTGGTTGCTGTGTTTGTATTAATTGCGGCAAATGACCCAGAGGCTATGAATACTTTCATTGGACTCCCTGACTTGGAGGGCGTTGATGAAGAAACCATGGAGAAAATTAGACAAGCGAGCTTAGAAAATTTTTCGGGAGGCAAACTGTTGGTGTTTGTTATCAGCTTTGTGACGAGTTATAGTATTTATTTTATCTGTTGGTCAGCGCTGTATTTTGCTTATCAATACTTACAAAAAGCCCGTGAAATGGAGATTGAACGGTGGAAGCTTTCTGCCTCTATTAAGGATGCGGAGTTAAGTACTTTAAAAGCGCAGATCAACCCGCACTTTATGTTCAATAGCCTGAACAATATTCGGTCGTTGGTGGCCGAAGATTCTGAACGCGCCAGAGATGCAATTACTCACCTTTCCGAACTCCTCCGCTTTTCGGTTCAGTTCGATCAATATGAGAAAGTGTCGCTTGACAAGGAACTAGAGATTGTAGATGATTACCTGAAACTGGAAGCCATCCAACTGGAGGAGCGTTTGAGGTATACTTTTGACATAGAAAAGAGCACAAGGGAAACATTAATACCGCCAATGATTGTGCAGACGCTGGTAGAAAACGCCATCAAGCATAGTATCAATAACTTGCCTAACGGTGGCGAAATAGTAATTAAGGCGGCATTTAACAACAACTATCTTTTTATTAATATTACCAACACAGGTCAATTAAATCCAGATAAAAAACCTGTGTCAGGAGAAAAGAGAAGGGGTATTGGGATTAGTAATGCTAAAGAACGGCTTCGGTTACTCTACGGGGAAAAATCTAGTCTAACGGTACAAAACTTAAATGAGAAAATGGTTTGTGCCACGGTGAAAATACCATTGAACGAAAAAGAAAAGTTTGCTATATGAAAACACTTATAATTGATGATTCAAGACTAGCCAGAAATGAGCTGAAGAGGTTGTTGAAAGAGTTTGACAATGTTCAAATTGTAGGTGAGGCGGCTAGTGCCGATGAGGCCAAGGAGAAAATCAATGAGCTCAAGCCAGACTTAATCTTCCTTGATATTCAAATGCCTGGGAAAAATGGGTTTGAGTTACTTGAAGAGTTGGAAGTATTGCCTGAAGTAATTTTCTCAACGGCTTATGATGAACATGCACTTAAGGCTTTTGAATATAATGCGCTAGACTACTTGGTAAAGCCAGTTCAGAAACAGCGTTTGGCAGGTTCTGTTTCTAAGGTTTATGATAAAATCAAGAAACGTGAAAACGAACAAAATGGCACGCAAGAAGGAATATTGACCATCAATGATCAGGTGTTTGTTAAAGATGGCGAGCGCTGTTGGTTTGTTCAGTTATCTGAGATAAGGCTCTTTGAAGTGAGCGGAAACTACACAACTGTTTACTTTGACACTTCAAAACCAATGATTACTCGTACCCTGAACTACTTGGAGTCCCGACTTGACGATAAGACCTTCTTTCGGGCGAACAGGCAGCAAATCATCAACCTAAAATGGATAGAGCGCATTGAACCATGGTTTAGTGGCAGTTTGAGAATTTATTTAAAGGGTGGTGAAGAAATAGATGTTTCTAGGCGTCAAACCCTTAAGTTTAAGGAATTGATGAGCTTCTAAGGCTCATCATTCAGACTAGGTTTACGGCAAGTTCATTTCTTAATCAACCTACAATTTGGGTAGGGTATTAATCAATCACTAACCTAAATTTCTAATGATAGGAATACAGGTTAGTGCTTTCAAGGCTATTACGCTAGCATCTGACTAAAGAGCTCTTTTGCGTTATCAACCGATTGAACTTCGTGGAAAGTAAGTATGAGTCTAGTTTTATACTCTTTCATCTTACTGGTTTTGGGGTGTTGTTGAACAAAGGCCAATATTTTTCCAAAGACAGGAGACTGAAAATATGCCTCATTATCTGATGGCATGAAGTAACATTTCATAGCCTGATTTTTGAGTACTACTTTTTCAAAACCGAGTTTTTCGGCCAACCAACGAAGCCTCACCGTTTCAATTAAGTCTTTTACGGCATCGGGAATTATACCAAAACGATCGGTGACCATGTTAATGAATTCGATGAGTTTCTCTTCATTCTTGATACCATCAAGTTTAGAATAAAGGCTTAAACGCTCTGAAATATTATTCACATAACTATCAGGAATAAGAATTTCCATATCTGTCTCAATAGAACAGTCTTGCGCTACAACTTGTGCAGCGGCTTTAGCTAAGTCTTGTGTGAATAAGTCCTTAAACTCATTTTCTTTCAGTTCTTGAACGGCCTCATCCAAGATTTTGTGATACATATCAAAACCTAAGTCGGTGATGAAACCACTTTGTTCACCTCCAAGTAGGTTTCCGGCTCCACGAATGTCCAAATCGCGCATTGCCACTTTAAAACCGTCTCCTAAATCTGAAAACTCTTCTAAGGCACTCAGCCTCTTTCTTGCTTCAGATGTAAGCCCAATAGTCGGTGGCGTTAATAAATAGCAGAATGCTTTTCGGTTTGAACGGCCCACACGACCACGCATTTGGTGAAGGTCCGAAAGACCGAACATGTGCGCATGGTTTATGATTATGGTGTTGGCATTAGGGATGTCTAGCCCAGATTCAATGATGTTTGTAGAGACCAGTACATCATACTCGCCTTCAATAAACTTGACCATTCTTTTTTCCAAAACACTGCCTTCCATCTGTCCATGGGCAATGCCTACCCGAGCATCTGGAACCAGTTTCAGAATGATATTGCCTATTTGTTCTATATCATTGATTCGATTGTGCACTACAAATACTTGGCCACCTCTGCGCAGCTCAAAGCTGATGGCATCACGCATTAGCACTTCATTGAAAGTGTGTATCTCTGTTGTTACGGGCTGTCGATTAGGCGGGGGGGTGGCTATTACGCTTAGGTCTCTCGCACCCATAAGGGAGAAATGAAGAGTTCTCGGAATAGGGGTAGCTGTCAAAGTGAGTACGTCTACATTCACCCTGAATTCTTTGAGCTTATCTTTAACTTTCACGCCAAATTTTTGCTCTTCGTCAATTACCAATAAGCCAAGGTCTTTGAATTCAACATCCTTGTTCACAATTCTATGCGTACCAATTAGAATTTCTGTTTTGCCCTCTTTTACCCTAACTAATGTCTCTTTGATTTCTTTGGCTGTTCTAAACCGATTAATGTATTCTACCCTCAACGGAAACTTGGCCAGTCTTTCTGAAAAGGTTCTGAAATGTTGCATGGCCAAGATAGTGGTTGGTACAAGTACTGCTACTTGCTTTCCATTTACCGCTGCTTTAAAAGCGGCACGAATGGCTATCTCAGTTTTTCCGAACCCCACATCACCGCAGACTAAGCGGTCCATTGGGTGAGACAATTCCATGTCGTTCTTTACATGTTCAGTAGCAGTGGCCTGGTCGGGAGTGTCTTCGTAAAGAAATGATGACTCTAACTCCGCCTGCATGAAACCGTCTTGAGCAAAAGCGAATCCTGGCGCAGTTTTTCTTTTTGCGTATAGGCTGATCAAGTCTTTGGCAATGTCTTTGACTTTACCCTTTACCTTGGTCTTTTTATTTTCCCACTCTTGACTACCTAGTTTACTCATGGTAGGAGCGTTACCTTCTTTGCCAGTATACTTAGAGATTTTATGCAGTGAATGCACACTTACATAAAGCAAATCGTCATCGCGGTAAACGAGTCTAATGGACTCTTGCAGCTTACCGTTGACTTCTTTCTTTTCCATGCCAACGAAGCGACCTATGCCATGGTCTATGTGAGCTACATAATCTCCTGGTTGGAGCGACCGAAGCTCTTTGAGGGTAAGGGCTTTGGACTTTGAGTGCTTTGATTTGCTCCTATACTTATGAAAGCGGTCGAAGAGTTGGTGATCTGTATAACACAGTACTTCTCGGCTTTTGTCAATAAAACCCTGCCTTAAGCTGATGTTAAGCGGAAGAATTTTCAGTGTGGGATCTAGCTCTAGGAAAATAGTTTCTAGTCTACCGATTTGGTTGACAGATTCAGACGCAATGCAGAGGCTAGTGTTGCGGATTTGCCACTCGCCTAAGTTTTCAACGATGGCATCAAAGTCTTTGTTAAAAGACTGTTGCACTTCCACATCGAAATCGAATGTATAATCAGCCTTTAGATAAGATCTACTGCCGAACTCTAATTGGGTATAGCCAGCTAGGTCGGCTTTGAAGGTATGGTGTTGTTCAAAAAGTTGGTCTGGACTTAATACGATTTGTGTGTCTGTGACTGCTAGTATTTGATCAAAGTTTTCAGTGGCTTTGACAAAGTACTTTTCAATAATGTCTAAGGTTTGCTGGTAGTCTTTAAACCAGATTTTGGAGTTGTTGGGTATAAAGCTCAAGAAAGACTGCCGAGTTTCCTCCAAAAGCTTAGTCTGAACATTAGGGATTATGTTTATTTCCTTGATGTTCTCTTGACTTAGTTGAGATACAGGGTCAAAGGTTCTGATGCTGTCAATTTCATTTCCAAAAAGCTCAATCCTGTAAGGCAAGTCATGGGCATAAGAATAGACATCAAGAATTCCACCGCGCACCGAGAACTGCCCTGCTTCATAGACAAAGTCTGTTTGCTCGAAATCATACGTTTGAAGCAGCTCTGTGAGAAAAGCTACGTCTAATGATTCACCTACTTTGGCCGAAAAAGTATTGCTGGAAAGGGCTTTCTTATTGATTACTTTTTCGGTGAGGGCTTCGGGGTATGTGATAATTAATTCGCCTATGGATGCTTTATGATTAATCCTATTTAGAATTTCTGCCCGCATCAGAATGTTGGCATTTTCTGTCTCATCAAATTGATAAGGCCTTTTGTAGGATGTAGGAAAAAGTAAGACTTCCTTATCTCCCATTAAATTTTGAAGGTCGTTGTGAAAATAGGCAGCCTCTTCCTTATCGTGTAAAACGAAAATGTTTGTCTGCTTATTAATCTGATAGGTTGCCGCTGCTACAACAGCGTCTAAGCTTCCAACGAGCCCCTTTAATCTTAGGTGAGAGGTTTCATTTGGTTTAATTCTTTCCGCGATGGATTGAATTACCGGGTCCTCTTTGTAAACCTTTATGAAATCTTTAATCTTCAATTGATGCGTCTAGAATGGCTTGCAAATGTACTGTTTTTCGAACACTCACTTGTATAAGTGAATCTTGCGATAACAAGATTTTTTTGTTGCTTCACGTAACCCTTTCGTTTAAACAATTGTTAGACACGCCTGATGAAAAGAGCAAAAAACAAAACAGACCTTAGGAAAGAGGCTTTTAAGCGTATTGAAGAGATGCACCCACACATGGTTTTACTTTATGTAAGCATGATTGGTAGTGGCATTATCTTTTTGTTTACCATCGTGGCGTTTACCGTTTCAAGGCCTGATAACATCGATTTTCTTAAGATAGACTTCCCAAAATCCTTTATTGTCAGTTCATTTATTATGCTCACTTCGAGCTTTACGATATCCCGTGTTTTACCAGCTTTTGAAAAGGACGACCTGGAAGAGGTAAAAAAATGGTTGGGTTTAACCTTGTTATTAGGTCTAGTTTTTTCCGCGGCTCAGGTTACTGGGTGGAGGGAGCTTCAGTCGAATAACATCTTTTTTAGCGGACAAAGAACGGGTGCCTATTTGTATGTGATGTCTGGTTTGCATGTGATACACATGGTTGGAGTAATGATATATTTGGTGTCATTGTTGATGGAGTGTCATAAAACAAGTAAAGATGTAGTGAAGCACTTGCTCTACGCCACTAACCCCTATCAGAAAATCAAATTCAAGATTTTAACACACTTTTGGCATTTTACTGACGTGGTTTGGATTGTGCTGTTCTTTTATTTTCTCTTTAGTTTTTAAGGTTGAGCGAATAAGAAAGGCCAAGGTTGATATTCACGCTTCTTAGGCTGACTTCATCCTCGAATTCTCTGGGTGAAGATCCTCCGGGAGCAGAATTGGTAAAATTGAAATAACTATAGTTGGAAGAGACAAAATCGATTTTTCCCACAGCACTCCATTTCGATGAAACGGGAATTTTTACTTCTGTGCCAAGCAGCAACATACCACTAGAGATTTCTTCAAGACGAACAGTATGTCCAAAAAAGCTTGGATTGGAGGCTTCGAAAAAATAGTATGGATATTCGAGCTGGCTCCATCCGTAGCCAAGTTTAAGCGTCACTTGAATTGGTTTATTATAAATCAAGTAACTAATGAAAGGAATAAGTTGAGTGGATTCATAAGGCACATGCTCAACATTCACTTTGCCAGAAATGCCAACAAAATTTAGTACTGTTTCCATTGGCTCTTCATTGAGCGCTTGTCTTTGATATGTGCCACTTAAGCCTATAAAGAACCTTGAATTCAATTTTCGAGACACCTCCATATTTAGGTTGTACCCAACTTGGGCAAAACCATTATCTTCTTTGATATATCCCAATAAGAACGGAACCCCGTTCATTTCTGTCCAGAAACTCTCGGTTGAACTATTTTTGAACTTACCGATGGGTATGCTAGTACCATACGATAGATTAAATTGCCAGCTTGACTGTAGAGGTAAACTAGGCTTTTGCCCGTAAACTATGTGGCTAAATGAACATAGTACTATGAAGGTTAGAAGTTGCTTCATTTAATTTTCAAACTATTTTTTACTGAATGAATAGCTTAATCCTAACTGCAAACTAATAGCCCTCAAGTTCACCTCATCTACTCGCTCATTAATTGTTGAACCACCAGGAATGAGTGTTACCACACTGTCATATGCATAATCCCCAGACCGAAAAGTAGAAGTGACCGATAGGCTTAGTCTTTTAGTGAACCGATAGTCAAACTCAAGACCGAATTGGAATAAGCCCGTTTGAACATCTTCTAATCTATTAACCTGTCCGATAAAGGACCCGCTGCCTTCTGGAAATAACTCTGCTCTGTAAAATGGGTACTCCATTTGACTCCAACCATAGCCTAAAGAAATGGCAATATCTGACCGTCCTTTTTGATAGAGGGAATAGGCAATAGAAGGAACAATGGAAATGACTTGATAAGGTTCTTGTACATAGTCCACCGGGCTAGCAATCATTTTGACTAGTAATGAATTATCAAATACCTCTTTTTCTAACTCATTTTCAGAATAACCGAAGGCTATGTTTAGACTCCAACGTTTTGCTACCCGTTTTTTCACATTAGCGGATATTTGATAACCAACCTTGGCAAAACCGTTGTCTTTCTTATAAAACCCATCAACAAATGTAGCCCCGCCTTGTTCTCTAAAGAAGGGTTCGATATCAGAATTTTTGAACTTACCGATGGGTATGCTAGTACCATACGATAGATTAAATTGCCAG
>CAYGQO010000001.1:167823-705978 GCA_964352205.1 uncultured Roseivirgaceae bacterium | reverse complement strand
AACTAATAGCCCTCAAGTTCACCTCATCTACTCGCTCATTAATTGTTGAACCACCCGGAATTTGAGTAACGACACTATCATATTCAAAGTCACTTGACCTATAGGTAGAAGAAACCGTGAGGTCGAATCTTTTAGATAATCTTTGGTCGAGATTAATTCCCAATTGGAAAACTCCTGATTGAACATCCTCTAATCTATTGACCTGACCAAAGAAAATCCCACTGTCTTCTGGGAATAGTTCTGCTCTGTAGAAAGGATACTCCATTTGACTCCACCCATACCCTAAAGAAATGGCGATATCTAACCGTCCTTTTTGATAGAGGGAGTATGAAATAGAAGGAATAATTGAAGTGACCTGATAAGGTTCCTGCATATAATCTACTCGGTCAGCTAGGTTTTTTTCAACAAGTGAATTATCAAATACCTCTTTTTCTAACTCATTTTCAGAATAGCCAAGTTCAATATTCAGACTTAAACGTTTTGCTACCCTCTTTTTCACATTAGCGGATATTTGATACCCAACCTTGGCAAAACCGTTGTCCTTCTTATAAAACCCATCAATAAATGTGAATCCATTTTGTTCTCGAAAGAAGGGTTCGATATCAGAATTTTTGAACTTGCCGATGGGGATGCTAGGGCCATAAGCTATGTTGATTTCCCAAGAGGCCCCTTCAGCTTGAATCACTTTTTGTGCAAACCCCGGTTTTAACAAGAGGAGAGCGAGTAGAAGTATTATAAGGCTTTTATTCAACTTGGAAAAGGCTTGTTCATGTGTTCTTAAGCTACTTAATTCCCTCACAATAAAAAAGGCCGCGTGACCAAACGCGACCTTCAAGCAATAAACTTATGAAGAATTGTTTTTGACTTTTGGGCTTGGCCCTTTTTTGGATTAGTTAAACGTAATTTTTTCTATGTCTTCCCAGCGGATGTACTCAGGGTCTCCACCACCAGTAAAGACAAGTACACCGTCATTTTCTTCGTTTACATCGCGCGCATCACCAAGCATAAGCTCTGTTCCGTTTTTCAGCACTATGTTAGAGTAATCGTAGTTTTTAGGACTGATTGATTTGATGTTGCCCATGGCGATAATGTATTCTACATCGTCATCTTTACCTTGAAGCATTTCGAATGTATACTCTTCGTCTAAATCGAAGATGATGTTTCCATTAAGGGTCTTACCGTCTGTTGTAGTAACCGTTCCAGATAATTTTTTTACATCAGAGAAGCTACCGTAAGTGATAGCGTTGGCAGGTACATCTTTGAAAGTTACTTTTTTAAATTCTCTCCAAGGGATATCAATTCGTCCAAAATCTGTGGTTACAATAATTCCTCTATTCCCACTATTTACATCGTTAGAGCCTCTTAGGTACATTTCTCTACCAGACTTAGTAACAATATTACTACCTCCACGATCTCTTTCTATTGAAGCTAGTTTGCCGAATTCGATTTTTACATCGCCATCTCTGGTGTCGCCATCCAAGATGTCTTCTGAAAGTCTCTCGTCATGGTCCCATTGAATAAATCCAGTATACTCACCTCCGTAGAATTCTACCGTTCCATATAGTGGATCACCCATTTTATTGCTTAGGTTTTTAGGTGTTTCCATGAATTCAATCATTTCAACTCTACTCCATCTGAAAGATGTTTTTCCTAATTCGGCATCCATAATATGGATTTCAGTATCGAAGTCATTCGAGCCGTTCTCAACGAACATAGCTTCTCCGTTTCTGAGTGTTAGCTTTACTTCTGACCTTCTTTCGATTTCTAGTTTGGCGATGTCGCCAAAGCGTGCTTGAAACTCGTGTGTGGTTTCATAGTCATTGTTCCCCCAGCTGATGTTCCATCCACTCCATCCATTACCTCTTCGCCTATCGTCTCTGAGGTCGTTGCGCTGATCTCTGCTGAGGTAGCGGTAGTTTTCATTTTCTTCTTTGTTGCCGTTGAAGATGTCTGTCCAAATGGCTTCTTCTTTTCCCCAGCGAATTTGACCTGTATAAGAGTCGCCATCAATTGTGGTAAGCTTACCGTATATCAGCGCTTCGTCTTGTGCATTCATTACAAAAGAGCTGATTAAGGTTAAGGTGGCGATCAGTGTGATTTTCAATTTTGAGTTCATGACCTTTTTATGTTTTAGTTGTTGTTTCTTTTTGATGATCCAAATATGGGCTGGCAAACCGACTCCTGAAATGAGTATGGGTTCTACTGGGGCATTTTCGAACTGAAACGGGAAGGTCTAATACCGAATCTGACGGTCTGATTCAGCTTATTGGTCTAACCACCTTTTAAAGGCAGGAGTTTTTTCGCTACTCACCACAATGTCTTGGTCGATATGTGGGTTTAACGCCAACTTTACTCGCCCTTTGAAGTAGGGATGAATGTCAGTCACTGAATCAAAGTGTACGAAGAATTTTCGGTTGACACGGTAGAACTGTTTTGGGTCTAGCAATGATTCCAACTCCTCTAAGGTAGGGTCAATGGGTAACTTTTGACCTTCAAAGGTCATGAGGTAAGAAAGCTTGTCTTGAGAATAGAAGTAGGCGATTCTTTCGACAGGTATTGCTCTAATGCGTTGACCAAGCTTTACCAAAAACCGTGATTTGTATTCTCTAGAAGCACCACTAATGACGGCTCTAATTTCTTCCATATTAATGGGAGATTCGCTCACTTCGCTTTTAGTTTTTTGATCAAACTTTTCTAAAGCGTTGGCTAGCTTTTCTTTCTGAATAGGCTTTAATAGATAATCTATACTGTTTACTTCAAAGGCTTTTATTGCAAACTCGTCATAGGCGGTAGTGAAAATAATAGGTGTTTTCACTTTTACTTGTTCAAATATTTCGAAGCTGGATCCATCAAGCAACTGTATATCACTAATGATGAGGTCTGGGTGTTCGTTGTTTTGAAGCCAGAGCACCGCTGCCTCTACTGACTTCATGGAAGTCAATACATCGGCATCTGGTTTAATGCTTTTCACAAGCTCGATCAGGCGATCGGAAGCTAATTTTTCATCTTCGAAAACAACTACTTTCATATTATTCAGCCTCTAAATCGATCAGAGGTATCTTGACAATAAAGTTGTCAGTATTTTTAAATATTTGGACCTCTTTGTCTGTAAAATAAGAATATCTTTTTTGAATGTTATCAAGGCCAGATTTACCACTATTTCTCTGCTCTACCCTTTTTTCTTGTAGCGGATTTTTAACGGATAGGTAACCGTTTTGGTAAGAGATGTGAATCTTAAGTGGCTTTCTTTCAGAAATAATATTGTGCTTGATGGCATTTTCTATAAGCATTTGGAGTGTGAGCGGTGGCAGGTACTTTTTATGTGCTGCACTTTCCACATCGATAAAGGTTTGAATAGTATCTTCGAACCGGATTTCAAGCAGGTAAAGATAAGAAGCGATAAACCTGAGCTCTTCGTTTAGGGTCACCAACTCTTCTTTACTGCTCTTCAAAATATTGCGATAGACATCGGCAAACTTTTCTAAATAAGTCTGAGATAATTCTGGGTCTACACTAATGAGTGAAGAGAGAATGTTCAGGTTATTGAAGAGGAAGTGTGGGTCTAGATGATTCTTTAATGTAGTGAGCTCAGCCCTGATTGTCTCTTTCTGAAAGGTTTCAGAATTCACTTGGGCAGTTTTCCAGTTACTCAAGAATTGAACCCCGAAATTGATAGAAATGGTTGGCAATAAAATGAGTATACCCAATACATTCATCGAAAGAATTTGAGTGACTACAGGGGGAGCACTCGTGAGTCCGAACTTCAGGATGAAGTAACTCACATTAATGATTAGTAGGGACAAGAGAATTCCGATTCCGAGCTGCCAATAGAAACGCTTATTGCCATGTTCCAGCCAAGGCAATACCTTATCTAGCTTTCGGGTCATAAAGTGGTTAGAAACCCAAACTAATATGAGCGTAATAACTAACCAGCCTGCCGTTAGATAAAGTTCTTTGTCGGAATCTGTTAAATAGAGCGTCAAAAAAACAGCCCCGACTAACACGAGGCTCATAATAAGTTGTATGGTGAGTTTTTTCGAAAGTACCACTGTTACAATTTAATCAAAAATGATCTGATCGATCTTTGACCACCTTATATATTCTGGGTCTCCCGATTTCGAAACAAATACAAGTACCCCGGCATTGTCACTGCTCACATCACGGTGATCTCCAAGTAGAAGGCGTTCACCGTTTTTCATTTCTACCATAGAGTAGTTGTAGTTTTTAGGAATGATGCTTTTAATATTTCTAAATGGGATTTGATACTCCACTTTATCATCATTGGCGTCTAGAATTTCAAACTCCCATGCCTCGTCCAAGTCAAAGGCAACGAGGCCTTTAAACTCATCACCCTCAATGGTGATGACAGTGGCATTGATGCCTTTGGAAACTGGAAAGTCGCCATAGTCCATACCAGTACTTTCGTCATCATTAATTTCTAAATCCATAAAGTCGCGCCAGCCCACCTTTACCATGCCGTAGTCTGGGTCATAAACAACGACCCCTCTGTTTCCTTGGTTTACATCATTGCTACCAGTCAGATAAAGTGTTCTACCGGAACGAAGTGTTAAGTCAACACCATTTCTGTTTTTTTCAATTTTACGAATACTTCTGAAGGGAATCTTTTTATCACCATCGCGATCTTTTCCGTCAAGAATTTCATTCATAAGTCGCTCGTCATCATCCCATGCGATCAGGCCCTTAAAAGTTCCTTTTCTACCTGCATTCACAACCCCATAGATCGGCTTGCCAAAGCTTTCTTTATAATCATTTGGAGCGGCCATAAACTCAACCTTTTCAATGCGACCCCAAGAAAGCTGGATTTCGCCAAGCTCAAAATCCATGACCCCAACAGAACCACCAATGTCTTCACTGCTTCCACCAGTTATTTCTAGTACTGCATTATTTTTTAAAGTAACTCTGGCTCGGTCTTTCCTGAGTGGCTCAATAGATTTAATGTCGCCAAACCTGGCTTTGAACTCGTGTTGTGTATTAGAGAATTTATCTTCCCAAATGCTGAGCACACCTAAGTCCAGAGATAACCATGAATTACCTTCTTCTTTTCCGCTAAGTTCCTTGATTTCAGACTTCGAGAGAAAGCTCATGAAGTCATTAGAAGTTTTTGTTCCATTGAAAACTTCTACCCAAAATAATTCCGCTTGTTGTGCATTTTCACTGCCCCACCTAATCGCTCCGGTATACTTGTCGCCACTTACTGTGGTGACTTTACCATAAAGGAATACATTCTTTTGGGCTTTGGATTCATTGGCAATAATCAATAAGCCTACGCCTATACCTACAAAGAGCAATATCCGTCTTATCATGTTTTGACTTATTTGATTCTGTTCTTGCATACTACAAACGTAGCTTCTGAGTTGTCGCAATTGAAGCGTAATAGGCCAGACTAGGGCTTTCATATTCTGAATCGGGAGAATTTACGACTGAGTTTTTAGTTAATCAGGAAAGCCTGTAGCGTCAATTCCCGGGATAATCCTTAAGGCATTCTTGTAATATATGTTTTTAAGTACCTCATCTGAAAGGCCCAAGCCGTACATTCTCCAAAAGGCATGATAGCGTTTATAGTATGGAAAGTATTCATCTTCTGACTCCAATACCCTAAAGTAAGTTGGGTACTCACCAGGGTTATAGGCATCTTTACCAAAGAGCACACGCGTTTGATACTTTTCTAAAAACGCTTTAGCAAACCTTGGCTGACGGCCTAGTTCTGCAATGACTGCACCAATCTCAACCATCATATTAGGCATGGCATCTAACAATTCTCCTAAATGGTTGAGGTCATTGGCATACCAACCCATGTGTGCGGCTATAAAAGTAGTATTGGTGTGTTTCTTGAATACGTTATGCTGTTCTTCAATCATTTTGGCCCAAGGGGCCGGGTCATTGTCCTCTCTTTTTCTTCTAGGGTGCGTTTTTAGTTCCAACCAACGTTCGTTATTGGCATCAAAAGGCTCCCAGAACTGCTTTGGGTCTGCTGTATGAATAAGTACTGGAATGCCGAGCTCTCCGCATTTGGCCCAGAGTGGATCTAATCTTGAATCATCTACCGCCACTCTATTTCCGTCTTTGTCTTTTACAGAGAAGCCTAGGCTTTTAAAAATCTTTAAACCCCTTGCTCCTTGATTGTAGTCTCTTTCTAATTGAGCGGCTGCTCTTGCTCCCCATTCATCGTCAATGTTGTTGAAATTAGCGTTGGCGAAAATGATGAAACGGCTGGGTTGATTGTCTTTTATGTTTTTAATGGCATCTACAACAGCTTTGCCGTTGCCTCCTGAGAGGTTAACCATCAGCCCCATATTTAAGCCATCCATTTCTGCAGCAAGCTTATTTAAGTCTCTTTCACCCATCCTCCATTGATGACTGTGCACATCAATGAATGGAAATTTGGCTCGAGAAACAGGGTTTTCCGGAACAACTAATGATGAAGGCGGATCGTATTCTTCAAACGTAACAGTCTGTGCCTGATTAATTAATGGGAGAATAAGTAAGGCACAGAAAATAGATAAAAAAGATCTTTTCATAATTTTTGTGTTTGAGGAATTAATAGTTTTTACTTCGGCAAGGTTTTTTAAGCCTTCATAAGAATGTAATTTATTCGACCAAAAGCATTTAAACATGGAGATTTCTTTAAAAGGAAAAGTAGTATTAGTTACTGGTGGCTCTAGGGGCATCGGGAAGGCCATATGTCAGGGACTGTCGGAGTCAGGGGCCACGGTTGCAGTACACTATAACTCAAATCAACTACTGGCCGAAGACCTCTGTGATGAAATAGGTAATGGTGCTATGGCATTTCAAGCCAGTCTCGAGCAAGCTTCAGCCACAAAGTTATTGTTTGAACAAGTACTTAAGCATTATGGTCAAATAGATGTCTTAGTGAATAATGCGGGTATCGCCTTATCTTCTGATTTAGAAAAGGATGACTTGGCTTGGTTGGCCGATTGGGAAAAGACTTTTGCTGTCAACACTAGAGCTACAGGGCTATTGTGTAAAAAGGCAATTCAGCACTTCAATCAAAGGGGCGGAGGCCGCATTATCAATATCTCTTCGCGAGCCGCATTCAGAGGAGACACAATGGATTACTTGGCTTATGGTGCCTCTAAAGGAGCGATTCCTTCTTTAACCCGGTCCATCGCGAGACATTGTGGTAAGCAGAACATAAAAGCGTTCAATATTGCCCCCGGTTTTGTGCGTACGGATATGGCGCAAGATTTTATGGATCAGTATGGTGAATCTTTCGCGCTTGACGATATCGCTTTAACAGAATTAACTGAGCCCAAGAATTTGGTACCTATGGTTGTGCTATTGGCGAGTGGTTTAGCAGACCATGCAACAGGAACCACTATCGATATCAACGCAGGAAGTTATGTACATTAAGGAAACGGGGTTTCAAGGGTAGTGGCAAAAGAACCTTCATTGGCCATGCCTTTAAACTTGAACCCTTGTTTTTCTGAAAGTTGTCCACATATCCATAATCCAAGTTGATTGCCGCTTTGCGCTTGCCTAGACGTATCAATTGTATTTCTAATAGTCAGGCGAAAACTAGTTTTAAGTTCTTCTACCCTTATTTCTATAGGCTGCCCATTGTCACCATATTTCAGTGCATTTTGAACAATATTGACAAGTATGCTTTCCGTTTTTGCTTGATCACCATTGATTTCAATGGTTCTATTAGTATTCAATGAAACGCTTACCTGAAAACCCCTCGCTTTGATCGAGTGATTCATCTTTTCAAGCACGTCATAGAGCAGTTCGTCTAAGCGAAAACTCGATGTATGAAGTGTCAGTGTTTCCGTTTTCAGTTGACTCATTAACAGAAAGTCTTGAACCACATATTTGAGTCTAATGACTTCTTCCCTTTGGCTACTGAGTACTTGTTCATGATTTGATTCCTCTGTGCTGTTTAGCCGCAGATCCAATTCGGCCAACATGTTCGCTAATGGCGTTCTCAATTCGTGCGCAGCCGAGGTGAAAAACTGATTTTGTGATTGTATAGATGATTCAATCCGATGAATCATATCGTTAATGGTTTGTGCAAGCTCTGTTAGTTCATCGTTGGCTTTAGAGACAGGAAGCCTTTCCATTTCTGGAGATGCTTTTATGGATTTGGCTCGTTCTATCAATATTCTCAAAGGCCTGAGTGTATAACCGGCAGCTAAGAGTGCTATGGTCAGTGATAGTATTGCGGCTCCAATGTTAGCTACAATCATCCAAGTTTTGATATTGACGATTTGCTTGGCTATGAGCTGGTTCTGTTTGGCAAGAATTAAACTAACAATACCGATTTGCCCATTTAATGCCTGTTTTTCAACCAGGCAAAAAGTGAAAGAGTCTAGTTCTAGTATAATTGAAGACTCTATTTCGGGTACATAAGCTTCGTCTTGCAGCACGGAAAAAAGATCTGAGTAGACTTGAGGAAAGTCAGCGCGCTCATAGAATTTTTGACTTTCAAAGCCCGACTTGAACCATATTTGAATGGGTTGGTCTTCTTTAGTTATTGGAATTTCTGTGGGGCTTTCGGCAAGTGACTGCGCTAGGCTTTCAGCCTCAACCTTAATGCTTTGGTGATAGCTGTTGATAATGCTTGACTTAACTTGATTGAAAAGGAAGTAGTTGGAAATGGAGATCACCAGTAGGAAGACTCCAAAAAAGACTATGGCAATCTTAAACCTGATGCTCTTTAATGAGAAGGGGTTGCGCAATATCTATTGTTTAGTAAGTTCTCCAACCATTTTATAACCGTATCCAACTTGGGTTTCTATAAGCTTTGGTTCAAAATCATGATCAACTTTCTTTCTTAGTTGATGCATATGGACTTCGATTACGTTGCTTCCCATGTCAAAATTGAAGTTCCAGATTTTTTCTGTAATCTCCGCTTTTGACAATACACGATTAGCGTTTCTCAAAAGTAATTCCAGAATGGAGAATTCACGTTTGCTTAGCTCAATCTGTTTTCCCGCTCTCACAACCTCTCTCTTGATTAAGTCGATCTCAAGGTCTTTCATTTTAAGAATGGATGCTCTTTTTGAGCCAAACTTGCGCTGGACATTCCGTACTCGAGCTTTCAATTCCTCAAAATCGAAGGGTTTCTTGATGTAATCAACAGCCCCCAAATCAAGTCCTTCTATGACATGATCGCTTTCGCTCAAGGCACTCATGAATATAATAGGGGTGTCTATGGAGAACTTTCTAAGGTTTTTAAGCACCTCAAATCCGTTTTGACCGGGCAACATTATGTCCAAAAGAATCAGGTCGAAATGATCTGCGGCCGCTGTTTCTAGTGCAGCACTCCCGCTGTTTTCTAGGCTAACGCTATACCCGACTTCTTGTAGTCCTTTCTGAACAAAGGTGGCCAACTTAACTTCGTCTTCTACTAAAAGGATTTTCATAGCTCTAGTTAAATGAGGCTCGGTTTACAAACTTCATATCGTTAATCAGAATATATTCAGGGATAATGATGGTGTACCCTTTATTGTTTATTTCGCTCGCCATTCTTTTTCTACGCCATCCATGAATTTTAAGCTGGCTACCTTCTTCTACTAAGTCTACCAGAGAAAGCATTATGACCTGATTAAGTTTTATATATACGCTATCATCCAAGACCAAACTCTCGAAGCGCTTTGATAAATCTTTCGTGTAGTTGATTTTGCTAATTCTTCCTTGGTAGCTAAGCTTTTCATTATAGTAATCTTCAACAGGTCCATAGCGAACTTGTAGGGGTTTAATTAGTACCTGAGACGAGTCATCTGAGATAGCTCTTAAAATATTTTTACCAGGCATTTCCTGGTAATAGACGTTAAAAGAATCAGAGTTGATGTCTGAAATAAACCTACTAATGTTAGTTGCACTTTTACTGTTGAAATAGAAGGTATCAAGCTTCTGTGAGTTAATCATACCAACCAGAGCATTGACTAGACCATCTTTCCCGTCTATTAATTTGACAGACGAAACAGTCGAAGGGCGCAGGAAATTGTTTCCAAAACCGAAATTCTGGAGGGTATTATTTCCAGCAATTTCTGGAGAATATTTTAAGTCTCCTGACGTCATGCGATATATATTAGCACTGTTATAGTAAACGCCATTGCCTGTTTTGGAGGCCCTCAAATAAGAAATTGTTTTTTGGTTGAGAGTATTTTCAAATTTCCCCGTGAATTGATAAATCAGAGTGTCATCATTTTCTAAGACAAGCATGCCTTCATTATCTGCAATTTTTGATCTCTCACTAATTCCAATATCCAGTATTGGTGTCGATTCAGTATTGAATTTGGCACCCTCATTCTGTTTCGCAACGTAAGTTCCTGTAGAAGTTTGGACCTGCTTTAAAAGGCCAATACCTTGAATAGTGCCCTTTAGTTGTTTTTCTAAATCAAAAACATATTGGTATTTGTATAACATGCGGTTGAGAAGCTCCTTATCACCAGAAGCGATAATTTCAACTTCTTGTCCTTCATTTATGTGTGGCCCAATGCTTTGCCCAAAGAAAGGGACTAAGCGAAACATCATGAGCTTCTTGTTTTTTTGTTTTAACACGATACCGTCAAAGGCACCACCATATTCATGTCCACTAAAAAGCATTTTCTCGATTGTGCCCTTATATGTTTTTGTGATATGGGTGTTTGTTCTTCCTAAACGTTTCGTTTGCTCAACGCGGCTATTTGAAAAGCTTTGGCCTATCAAAGTATGGCTATGACTTAAATACAGAATTATTAGAAAGAGGAGAGCCCTGTTCATGTAAGAGAATTTTTATCAAACATAGGCTACTGACATTAATTTGACCTTAAAACCAAATTAATCTTTCTTAATTTGAAACTATGAAAACAAGGTGCAGCTGGTGCGAAGGTTCTTATGAAGACTATATCAAATACCATGATGAAGAATGGGGAGTTCCCGTACATGACGATAGGGTTCACTTTGAGTTTTTGATTTTGGAAGGAGCCCAAGCAGGACTTAACTGGTCTACCATTCTTAAAAAGCGAGAAGGTTACCGAAAGCTGTTTGCCGATTTCGACCCAGAGGTTGTAGCGCATTATAGCGAGGCGGAAATGGAAGAAATATTGCTCGATTCTAGCATTATTCGAAATCGATTGAAAGTGAAAAGTGCCGTTACCAATGCCCAGAACTTTCTGAAAGTACAACAAGAGCTCGGCTCTTTCGACAAATACATTTGGTCCTTTGTGGATGGGAAGCCAATTGTCAACCAGTGGAAATCAATGCCAGAGGTTCCCGCAACCACTCCAGTCTCAGATAAAATGAGCAAAGACTTAAAGAAAAGAGGCTTCAAGTTTGTCGGAAGCACCATCATGTATGCTTACATGCAAGCTTGTGGCTTGGTCAACGATCACATTACGGATTGTTTCCGCTACCGTAAGGTCTAGTCTTTGATACTTAAGACTACTTTTTTTCTAGGAATTTCGATTGCCCACATGCCAACTACTATGCTGTCTGCCTTCATTGGGCTGGTATAGTAAAGCATTTTTCCATCATCCAATTTTTGAATATTCGCTTCAGATACGATGCCATTTTCTCGATTATAGAGATAAGCTTCAAATATCTGTAATCGCTTTCCGCTCAAGTCTTCGGGGTCATCAAAAAGGTAACGATGCTTTTGGTATACTGAGTCTGGGCCAAAGTCCGTATTGATTACATAGGTGTCAGAAAAGGGCTCAAGAATTACTTCTAGTTTGAAATTTTCGGAAAGTAATTTGCCTATTTCCATGGCGCGTTCTATGATTTCTGCATCGGAGACAACTTTAATCTCTCTATCTTCCATTTCTTCGCGCGCTTTGGTGGTATCAATCTTTTGATTACCGCATGAAACAGCTGTAAATACAATTGTAATGATCAGTAGATGTTTTTTCATTCTTTGTTTTGCATGGAATGGTGTACAAATGTATCACGGAATGCTTTTGTTTTTTAATTTTGAAGACTAAACCGTCAAGGGATGATTGAAAAACTTGTTGCGATTAAAGACAGATTTGAAGAAGTAGGCCAGTTACTAGTTCAACCAGACGCTATGTCTGACATGAAGGCTTACTCCAAACTGAACAAGGAGTACAAGGATTTAGAAAAAATAGTCATCGTTTATGACGACTATCAAAACGTAATTGACAACATAGCTTCTGCTAAAGAGGTCTTACAAACTGAGAAAGACGAAGAGTTTCGTGATATGGCGAAAGCCGAACTTGACGAATTGAGCCCGCGACAAGAAGAACTTGAAGCAGAAATAAAAGTCTTGTTAATACCGAAAGACCCAGATGACCAAAAGGATGTCATTATGGAGATTCGTGCCGGTGCCGGTGGTGACGAAGCGGCCATATTTGTGGGCGACCTATATAGAATGTACGATCGTTTTATAGAGACCAAAGGCTGGAGTAAGGAACTTATCAGTTTGAGTGAAGCATCTTCTGGTGGTTTCAAAGAAATTGTATTTGGCATTTCTGGAGACGATGTTTACGGTTCACTGAAGTTCGAATCGGGTGTACACCGAGTGCAGCGTGTTCCGGTGACAGAGTCGCAAGGAAGGGTTCACACATCTGCAGCATCCGTTGCCGTGTTACCTGAAGTGGACGAGGTGGAGTTTGACCTTGATTTGAAGGATGTTAAAAAGGATACTTACCGAAGTTCTGGCGCAGGTGGTCAGCACGTAAATAAGACAGAGTCTGCCGTTCGACTAACTCACCTTCCTACCAATACTGTGGTTGAATGTCAAGACGGGCGTTCACAGCATAAAAACTATGCGAAAGCACTTCAAGTGCTGCGTTCAAGGCTTTACGAAAAGGAGCTAAAGAAACAGCAAGACGAGATTGCCAGTGACAGAAAGTCTTTGGTAGGTAGTGGAGATAGATCTGATAAAATTAGAACTTATAACTATCCTCAAGGTAGAGTAACAGACCACCGAATTGGCTATTCTGTTCATAACCTACCGACCGTTATGGATGGCCAATTGGATGATTTTATTGAGAACCTGAGAATTGCTGAAAATAAGGATGCGCTTCAGGATGGTCAAGAATGAAGTACTTTCAGACAGAACTTAGCCTCAGGCCAAAACTAAGAGGCTTTCATTTAATTACCCAAGACATACTTGCTGCCATACCAGCATTGGAAGAGATCAATACTGGCTTGCTTCATGTTCACATCAAGCATACTTCGGCCAGCCTTACAATCAATGAAAATGCTGACCCTACCGTAAGAGAAGACTTCGAGACCCATTTCAATCTTCTAGTGTCGGAAGATGAAACGCATTACCAGCACACCTTTGAGGGGCCTGATGATATGACGTCACACATCAAAGCCTCATTGCTTGGGCCATCAGTTACCATTCCCGTTACAAACGGCAGACTTAACCTAGGCACATGGCAAGGCGTTTATCTTTGCGAACATCGCAACCATGGTGGAAGCCGTCAGTTGATACTCACACTACACGGTAGCTAGGCTAGAATTTGATCCACAATCTTATCTAACGACTCTTGATTGTCCGAGATGTATTGCAGGCCCGCTTGGTGCAAGGCTAGCAAATTCTGTTGTGAAACATCATCCATTTGCGAGTTAGCTTCCCCTAAGCCAGGCTGAATCCTATGATAATAATCATGGCTTTCTGTAGCGTCAAAGATCTGCTTCAATTGGTAGTCAACAGTTTCAGAGTTACCAGACATCATGATATCGATAACCGGCTTTATCCAACCAATGGCACCCCATTTTTTCGCTTTATCGTAGTGATAACTTTCTTTCACTGTACCAGTACCAATTGACAAGACCATCATGTCTTTCGCAGATGGAAAGGCCTTTTCTCCAGGCGTATCCAGCTTTCCAAAATCGAGTGTCCTCGCCTCAGAATACGCACACAGCGTAGGGTTGTTAGCAAACACACCACCATCAACAAGGGTTGAGATGGTTCCGTTTTCAGAGCTGATATGAGCAGGTTCGAAGTAAGTAGGTGCGGCTGAAGTAGCCCTAGTCACATCTCTTACCTTGTAGTTTCTAACGGGATTATCCACGCCATCAAGCTTGTTAAAGAAAACCGTTTTTCGGTTGGTGATATCATAAGAAGTAATGATGCAAGGTCTTCTCAAATCAGAAATCCAATGGTCACCAAAGTATTGATCTAGCTCTTTCTCTATGGTATTGGCAGCGTATTTTGCACCGGCAATACCATCGAGCGTTTTTACTTTTTGCCAAAAACTACGGCTAAAAATATCAGGACCGGATTTTAAATAAATGTCAAGGGCGAATTGAGTTGAATATTTAGACTTGCCTTTTTCATCAGGCACTAGGTAGGTACAGGTTAGGATTCCCCCGGTGCTAGTACCAGCAATAAGATCAAAGTGATCGGCCAGTTGAGAGTTTTCTTGGCCCGGTCTTTTTTGAATTTCTGTTTCTATGTAGTGAAGAATGGTACCTGGAATGATTCCTCTAATTCCTCCACCGTCAATAGATAAGATTTTAACTTTCTTTGCCATAGTTTCTGCGTGTGTTTGAATGCCAATAAGGTTGACATATCAAATTACAGAAAAATCGCGGAATTGGAATGTGCTATGCCTGATAATCCGATGCTTCCAGTTCAAAGAGTTTATTGACGGAGGTATTAAAGATTTCGGAAATCTTTAGCGAGAGTACGGTGGAGGGAGTATATTTTCCTCTTTCTATCGCATTAATGCTCTGCCTTGAGACCCCCACCATATGCGCTAGCTGCTCTTGAGTGATCTTTCTTTTCTTACGTTCTTGCTTTAAAATACTCTTCATTCCTTTGGGAACTTTAGGACAGCCGAAATTAGAACCAAAAGGACGGCTTACTTCGATTAGCACGATTAACTTTTTATTACATTTTATGCCCCAATTATACTTTATTGTTACAGTGTTGTTAAAAAAATGTGAAGGGCTTCTTAACATTTGAGATTTGGTCTATCTTTGTGGCCTAAATAGAAAGAACCATGTTGTTTGATCCACCAATTGCCTCTGGCGCAAATACTTTTCTTTGGATAGTTGTAATCCTAATCGGGTTTGTAGGTGCGCTAAGCCAGCACGATGCCCTTTTCAAAGGCAAAAAGAAGAAGGAAGAGCACTAATTAAATGCGTTTGACTAGTCTGTAATAGTCGAACATTGTAACTCTGAATGCCTCTCTGGATTTATCCGAATCTAGAAAAGGAATCCATGTATCATCTATTTGAATGCCAAAACGACAGCCTTGTTGTATGCAATCATAGATTTTGTCTGCAAAAGCAACTTGGTCTGATTTATTTCCTCTACTATATCGCACCTCTCCATCACCAGTATCATTTTCCCATTTAACAATAAGTTCACTTTGGCCTGAAAGCATAGCGTTCGGCTCTAGTAACACATAGGCTTCATCAAACCTCCAGTTGTCTACTATGGCTAGGTTAATGACGGGCTGGTTTGGTGATTGATCTCGCTGTTTATGTCGAAAGATTCGAAGCTTAGCCGCCTCCATTATTTCCAACTCGTAATAAATCTGTCTTACATTTTTGAAGAAGAGTTCTGATGAATCGTCTGTCGAAAAGGTGATTTCACCCTGATCTACCTTCGTTTTTTTGTCTGGATTGCAAGCCAATACAGTGACCGAGATGAGCAGAAATACTAAATGTTTAGAATTCATGATTGCATAACCGATCGTTGCTATGCTTGTTTCAACCTTACCGCAGTATCTTGAATTAGTTGCCAAGCATTTTCCACATGGTAAGCTTCTAGATTAGTATTGCCGAAAGAGAGCCTGAGGGTAAACTGATCATAAAGCTTGGTTTGTGTAAAGAAGAGTTTGCCCGATTTGTTAATGGTATTCATGATTTCTTCATTCAGCTGATCGAGTTGATCTTCTGGGCCAGAAGTATACCTGAAGCAAACAGTGTTCAAGGGAACGGGAGCCATCAATTCAAAGTCAGGATGATCGATCATTTCATTCGCTAGCCATTTTCCTAAAGTGACGTGCTTGCGGATGGTGTTTTGAATTCCTTCCACGCCCATTTCACGAATAACGAACCAAAGCTTTAAGGCACGAAACCTTCGGCCTAAAGGTATTCCCCAGTCTCGATAGTTTTTAACTTCTCCATCAACGGATGTTTTTAAGTAATCAGGCATAATGGTGAAGGTGTTGACCAGTGCAACAGGGTCTTTCACATAATAGGCCGTACAATCAAAGTTGGTAAACATCCATTTGTGTGGATTGAAAACGAAAGAGTCAGCGCTTTCTACGCCTTCTGACATCCAGCGCATTTCAGGGAGTACTAATGCTGTTCCGGCATAAGCCGCGTCAACATGGTGCCAGATTTTATGATCAAGACAGATTTTGCTGATATCTTTAATAGGGTCAATGGCAGTAGTACTGGTGGTGCCTATTGCCGAGACCACACAGAGTGGTATGAAACCCTTTTCAATGTCTTCTGTAATTGTCTTTTCTAAGATTTCCGGGCGCATTGCGAAATTTTCATCGACTTCTATGGGCCTGAATTGTGCAGCGCCTAGGCCGGCAATCTTCACAGCTTTTTCTATGGAAGAATGAATTTCGGTGGAGGCATAGACCGTGAACTTTTGATGATCGAAACCTTTCTCATTGACGGAGTATTGTGTGGCGCGTTCCCTCGCTGTGATAATCGCGCAAAGCGTTGCCGTGGAGGCCGTATCTTGAATTACACCGGTATAGGTCTTTGGTAAACCGAGCATGTCGCGCACCCAGTTCATCACACTTTCTTCAAGTTCGGCTGCAGCAGGAGAAGTCAACCAAATCATGCACTGAGAACCCAAAGTACTCATCAGCATTTCGGCTAGCACGGACGCCTTGCTCTTATTGGCGGGAAAGTAAGCCATAAAATTGGGGCTCTCCCAATGTGTAATGCCAGGCATAATGATGTCCTTGAAGTCTTTGAAGATGTCATCAAAGGACTCTGCAGAAGTTGGTGCTTGGGTAGGAAGTTGCTTAAAAATATCACCCGGTTGAATGTCTGGTAAGACGGGATAGTCTTCTACATTTTCAAAATAGTCGGCCATCCAGTCGACTAGTTCATGGGCATGCTTGCGAAAGTCTTCGGTGTTCATCTATTTCTCTTTGCTTTCATGCAAATTATTGATGATTTTACCGAAAACAAACGGATATGACCTCTCCTTTTCATTTAGCATTCCCTATCAAGGATATTGAATCTACACGCGAATTTTATGGTGGCCTTTTAGGCTGTGAAATCGGCCGCTTTACAGAAAAATGGATCGATTTTAACTTCTTTGGTAACCAATTGAGTGCCCATGTAAAACCAGAAGAACTACTGGTTGCCCATACCAACCAAGTTGACGGTAAGAATGTACCCGTTCGTCACTTTGGAGCCCTTTTAGAATGGGATCAATGGCATGCATTGGCCGATAAACTTAAAGGCGTTGAAACCGAATTTATTATTGAACCTTACATTCGCTTCGAAGGCGAAGTGGGTGAGCAAGCCACTATGTTTTTTCTAGATCCTAGTGGAAACGCGCTTGAATTCAAGTCATTCAAAGACCCATCTCAAATATTTGCCAAATGAGAAAGCAGAGCCTAATACTCCTCATCTTCTTTTTGCCTTTGCTTAGTTATGCACAGGTTGATTTTTTATTAAAACCAGACAGGGTTTTTGACGGAAAGGAGATGCATGAGAATTGGGTAGTTACTGTCACAGGTAATAAAATTACTTACGCTGGTCCGGCCAAAACGGTAAAGGCTAAAGAGACAATTAGTCTAAAAGGAACCACGCTAATGCCCGGTATGATTGAGGGCCATTCGCATATTTTACTTCATCCATACAACGAAACCAGTTGGAATGATCAAGTATTGAAGGAGTCTTGGGCCGAAAGGTCAGCAAGGGCGGTTAATCATTTAGAGGCCTCGCTGATGGCAGGGGTTACCACTATGCGTGATCTGGGTTCTGAAGGCGCAGGGTATACCGATGTTGGCATTAAACAAGCGGTGGAGAAAGGCGTAATCCCTGGCCCGAGACTGTTGGTGGCCGGTAAGGCCATTGTTGCAACAGGAAGCTATGGCCCAAAGGGGTTTCACGAAGGGGTTCAAGTTCCCCTTGGTGCAGAAACTGCCGATGGCTTCGATGATCTGATTAGAGTAACACGTGATCAAATTGGCCATGGGGCTGACTTTATTAAAGTATATGCCGATTACCGATGGGGGCCTAATGGTACGGCAGAGGCTACCTTTACAGTTGCGGAGCTTAAAACCATTGTAGAAATCGCTGAGAGCAGTGGCCGTTATGTCGTGGCTCATGCTTCTTCTCCTGAAGGCATGCGAAGAGCAATTGAAGCAGGCGTAGAAACTATAGAGCATGGCGATGGAGGAACTCCGGAGATATTCGCGCTAATGGCGCAAAAAGGCATTGGGTTTTGCCCAACACTTGCAGCGGGCGATGCCATCACACAGTATGGTGGTTGGAAAAAGGGAATTGACCCTGACCCAACGCGAATAGTGAATAAAAGGAAATCGTTCAAGATGGCCTTAGATGCCGGTGTGAAAATCGTTTTTGGTGGTGACGTTGGGGTGTTCTCTCATGGCGAGAATGTACGAGAGCTAGAAATGATGGTAGATTACGGCATGTCTACCCAATCAACATTAGAATCCGCTACATCGCTAAATGCTGATATGTTTCACTTGGATCAATTAGGGCAAGTAAAAGACGGTTTCTTAGCAGACCTTATTGCAGTAGAGGGAAATCCGCTCAATGATATTTCATCTCTGAGAAAAGTAAGCTTGGTCATGAAGAATGGTAGGATTTATAAAAGAAACTGATATGAAGAAAACCTACTTTTTAAGCTTAATAGTGGTTTTGTTGGGATGTTCTGGAGCCCACGATCAAAAAGAAGTTGCACAGACAAGTTTAGAAATTCATAATCCCGAAAATACACCAACGAAAGTGCTCAATGTCGGCTTCTTAGCGATTAATGGGGTGTATAACTCCGAACTGATGGCGCCCTATGATATTTTTCAGCATACCATCTTTCATACTGACCCCGGTATGAAGACTTTCATTGTATCTCCAACCCTAGAACCCATCGTTACTTTCGAAGGAATCACGGTTACGCCACATTATTCATTCGATAATGTACCTGATGTTGATGTGCTGGTGGTGCCAAGCGCGGAACATAACATGGATACTGACCTAGAGGATGAAGTGTTGATTAATTTTGTGAGGGAGACGGGCAATAAGGCGAAATTTGTAATGTCTCTCTGCGATGGGGCTTTTATCCTGGCGAAAGCGGGTCTTTTAGATGGCTTAAAGTCTACAACCTTCCCTAGTGATATCGATAAAATGCGAGAAACATTTCCGGAATTAGATATTTACAAAGACGTGAGTTTTGTTCACGATGGTAAGGCCATTACTTCTTCGGGTGGCGCTAAGTCCTATGATCCTGCTTTGTATTTGGTTGAATATCTCTATGGAAAGCAAAAAGCTAGAGGCGTTGCCAAAGGTCTAGTGATAGACTGGAAGGTCGGAGAGATTAAGAGTATTCTACCTTAATGAAAGAGAATGCCTTATGACAATGGATGAAGCGCAAGGGAATGAGGATAAATCTCCTGCTGAAAAGTGGGAACAAGAATTCGGTATTTCTCCAGAAAATATTGAAGACCTTATTTCGCTAGCCGACTTATTCTTGAAACAAAAGAAGCCTGATGAGGCCGAAAAGGTATATGAACACATTCTTTTGTTCGAACCAGGCAACCCTACCGCGAAGAATGCAATCGAAGAACTCAGAAGCGAAAGTGTCCCTAGGTGGCACTTCAGCATGTTGGCCGATACGAACAGGAATGATGCCTTTGAAAAGGCGATAAGTAAGGTAGTGACCAAAAAGTCAAGAGTACTTGATATTGGTACTGGCTCCGGCTTATTGTCCATGATGGCTGTTCGGAGTGGTGCCGAAACCGTAATCGCTTGTGAAGAGCATTCAGGACTGTTTAAAGCAGCTAAAAGAATCGTTGAGGCGAATGGTTATCGCAAAAATATTAAAGTTATCAACAAGCGTTCAGATCACTTAGAACTAGGGGTAGACTATCACGATAAGTTTGATGTGATTATCTGCGAAATCTTAGACTCAGGTGGTTTAGGAGAGGGAGTTCTTCCTTCAGTTCGCCAGGCCAAAAAGGAAATGGCTATTGAGAATGTTCAAATCATTCCTGCCGGTATTTCCTTAAAAGCACAGTTAATAGAAATTCCTAAGCTGCATAAAGTCAACCCAGTCAGGCATGTCTCCGGTTTTGACTTATCGATATTCGATGAGTTCCGTGTTTCTGACACTTATACGCCAGTGAACTTGAGCAATTATGAATACAAAGCTTTGAGTAATGTATTTGATTTAAGGGCTTATGACTTTTATAATATCCATGAGGAGGACATAGACTTTGATTCTCCTGAAGTAGACACGCTGGAACTGGAAATGACAGCTGAGGGTCATGTACAAGCTGTTGCCTTTTGGT
Organism: uncultured Roseivirgaceae bacterium; assembly: GCA_964352205.1. GTDB lineage: Bacteria > Bacteroidota > Bacteroidia > Cytophagales > Cyclobacteriaceae > Roseivirga. Next base: position 685,516 of record CAYGQO010000001.1, on the reverse strand, counting down.
TTGATGTACACATGGATGCGGAAGATACTTATTCCTCAGGGCCGAATGGTCAACTGGATCATTGGCTCCAGTCGATATATTATTTCGAGAAGCCTAAGGCTGTAAGTTTAGGCGAAAAAGTTACTCTGAAAGCACTCTACAGCGACTGGATGATTCGTTTTCGTCTTCCTTAGTAAGTCGCGAAATATTCCTCCAAATCCTTTAGCGTAGAGGCACTGGTTTTAATGTCTTGTTTTACGTCTCCTTTCTCGAGTAAGACTATTCGTTCACAGACTTCGGTTACATGGTTTAGGTCATGACTCGAGATCAACATCGTCAACTGATGTTTTTCTTTCCACTCTTTCAACAAGTCTTTCAACCTAATTTGTGTGGTTGGATCAAGGTTGGCAAAGGGCTCATCTAGCAAAATAACTTCAGGACTTCCCATGAGCGCAGCAGCAATGCCTACCTTCTTTTGGTTACCTTTTGATAGGTCACGGATATACTTCTTTTTTCCTACGATTTCGTCATTAAACAAGGCTTCGAACTTCGATAGAAATTCTTTCATGTCACCCGGAGAGTAATTATGCAGAGAGCCAATAAATTCAAAATATTCATCCGGTGTTAGATAGTCTATTAAGAATGATTCGTCTAAGAAAGACCCAGTATAGAATTTCCAGTCTTCAGACGAACTGACATCAACGCCTTTCGAAAGCACTTGACCCTTGGTTGGTCTAATCAAGTCGAGTATCATACGGAAAAACGTAGTCTTACCTGCGCCATTGTTACCCACAAGTCCGAAACTCTCCCCTTTAGCAATGGACAATGATTCAATGTTGACAACTTCAACACCTTTATAACTTTTGGAAAGTCCTTTAACGTCAATCATAATTTGAAATTTTATTGTGCTCGGAAGCCAGCGGCTATTTTATGTCTATTCTGAATAAATGATTTGGTGAGGTAGTCGATGGTTTTATTTCTTAATAGAAAACCAATTAGCCCTACTAAGGCCACTAATAGTAAACCATAATTACCATACCCGAAGGCTGCCAAAGGGCCGTAAAAAACATAAGGCAAGCCTAAGACTGGTATTGCAATTAGAAACTGAGCTGCCCCAACACCTTCATAGTTAAAGGCTGCCCCTTTGTTCAGGTCAATTTTCTTAGGGTTGAACATCGCGATACGCATCACAAATGGGATGTTAATACCTATGTTAAAGAGGTAGGCCGCGAGGTTAAAGAGTATAATTTCTAAGCCGAAATATCCATAGGCTAAAGAGACAACAAATGCAATTGTACAAGCACCCAGAAACATGTAGTACTTGGCCTCGAAATATTGTCTTAGGTTAATCTTTCTAATCAGTACAAAGTCGAAATACCCACTTTCCCAACTGAGTAAAAACTGACCATGGTTAATAAAGAAGGCTCCCGTCACAAAAATTCCTGCAAACAGGAATATTCCACTCATCTGTTCCATGTAGATGTCTTGTGTGTAAAAGATGAGACCATAAAAAAGCAAGAGTCCACTCATGACTAAGGTATTTCTTGGCCTTTTGTGCCGAAGTATCAGCTTGAGTTCCAAGCCGATTAGTTCGCCAATTCGACCAAACCTTTTTAAGAAGGCAAAATCACCAGAGACACGCGCAGTTGTCTGTTTAGTTGAGATTTCTTCCGGGTAAGTGTTTTTAGCCAGGTAGCTATAATTCAACCTATAGAAGGTAACCCAAAGTAATATTGGGATAACTGCAAAGGCTGGCTGTACCAATACGGCATCAAAAAGTTGTGCTGAAAAAGCCGATAACGAGATGATTTGAAAATAGTCAAGTGCACCTAAGCATGAAAAGATCACGACCATGGCTATTAACAGGTTGGGCCGATCATTGAGTTTTTTCTTAAAAAGAATACCCACAAAATGAATCGTGAGTGCCATCCCTACAATAGTGACTAACCAAAGAAGCCCGGTCAAGGCCCCATATTCCTTGCCCACACGAAATATGGCGGTTGAAGAGAATATGAGAATAGATAATAAATTGAAAACGCTTACCTGACTCTTTCGGAGCATAAAGTTCAGGTATTGACTCTTCTTAATCGGTAAATGTAAATAAGGCTGAATACTGAGCACCGGAACGTTCTGAAGAAAGAACCTCAACAAGAACTCAAAGAAGAAATAATAAAGGAGTAAGCTGTTAATTAACTTAACAGGATCCTTATCTGGCATAAACTCATCTATACCGAAGGCAAGAAAAGCACCGAATGCCAATGCATAGATGACTAATGCAACCGCAGCCATCCCAAGAAAAATATTAGCTAATAGATTCTTTGCCCAAATTGAAGACCGGGAACTCTCCTTCCAAGCGTGACTAATTAAGGTTTGAATCATATTTTATCAGTTTAGTGAAATGTCTAAGGCCAGGATACAGTCAAGAATGGCATGTGCAGCCATCACAAAGAATTCTTGGTTTACATTCTCAAAATCATCTGTCGGTTTATGATAGTGAGCGTGATCTTCCACGCCAAAGTATAGGAATGGAATTCCTTTGTTGTGGAAAGCCCCATGGTCTGACTGACCTGTCCAATCATCTTTGCCAAGATCAGGACTGTCATGGCCCATTTTTAAATTGAGTGGCTGCGGATCTACTTTTTCGATGATCGGCTTCAAGTTCGGATAGTGATGCGTTCCTGCTACGTATAGCTCATTTTTATCATTGATACTGATCATGTCCATGTTAATGTTCAGCACAATATTTTCTAGCGGAATTCGCTCATCTTCGAGAAAAGCTTTTGCGCCTTGAAGCCCCATTTCTTCTCCATCCAATGCTGCAAAAACCAAAGTATGGCGTGGTTTATTGGCCTTAAAGTATTCCATCATACCCAACAATGCCGCAACACCAGATGCGTTGTCATCAGCACCGTTATACACCACACTATCACGAACACCTAGGTGATCATAATGTGCTGTAATGACGAAGGCGGTTTCTTCCTCACCTCTTATATAGCCAATGACATTTACCCCCTCTATTTCTTCACCAGCTCTATTTTTGAAGGTGAAGGAGTGTAAATATCCTTTGTTCAAGCTTTTGGCCTTAACGTCTTTCATTTGGCCAACAATGAACCTTCTGGCAGCCTCGCCTCCAGGGGTACCCGTTCTTCTACCTTGAGCGGCATCATGAGAGAGCCTTCTTAGGTCGTCCAGCATGTACTCAGCATCTAGGCGACCTATTTGCGCCATGGCAGGAACTGAAATGAAGAAAGCGAGAATAATTAGGGCAATGAAATTTGAATACCTTTGCATCGTTAATAGGGTTATCGAAAGTTGCTAGATCCTTATGGTTTTGGTTTAATTAACTTTCATAAACATAATCAATACGGAACGAAGTGTTGCGACCATTTATACAGAAGTTATCTTACTTTTTTATCCTCGTCTGTCTCGGGTATAGTGCCAAAAGCCAGTCAGAGACGAACCAATTGCTCGATAGGCTTCAGCTTAACCAAGCGCTATATCCTCCCGAAAATATCTTAAGCACTAAGTCTATAGTGCTTCTTTCTGTACCTGAGGGTGCTGAGCGGAATGAGTGGATGGTTTTAGTGGATGAACTGCAGCAGTTTTTAGCAGAAGAGGGTATTGATGCGGTGGCTTATATAGAAGTAGAATCTCTCTTTGCCGTGTCTAATAAGGTATTAGAAATTCCTGAGGTGCTTAAAAAACGAGAGATTGAAAACCTTATCCTGTTTGCTGCTAGCGATGAAGACGCTCCTGTATTTTTGGCGATTGGGCCCTATAATAAGACCGCGAGTTTTTATGATAAGGGCAGTGTTTTTTGGACAAGATATGCTTCAAGACTGGCACCTGTAACCAGTGAATTGAGTACATACTTTAAGTCGGGAGCACTTTACAGAGATAACCTTTTGGTGAATGAGTCGCCTGAATTTTTCTACCCAGAGGTTGACTTGGGCATCGTCTCTAAAAGCATTCCGCCCAAGCTAGCAGAGTTTAAAGTGTCAATAGAACCGATTAATGAAACACTCTTTGATCAGCTTGGAGCACCTACATTTAGGTATGATAATTTCTTTAAATCGGAGTCTTTTAGAGAGGCCACCAAAGACAGAAATTATATGATTGAGGCGCAAGCCCTAGATACAACGAACAATATCTACTACAAGGACCCCGCTAAAACTAATCAAGCCCTGAGGCAGGATGGATTTCAGTACGAACTGATGTTCGTAAGTGGCGCTGATGATCGAGTTTACGAGTGGCTACCTTTTCCCGATAGACCCAAAACTACGGGTAAGATCATTCACAAATTTTACCTGAATGACTTAAGAAATAACAACATCTACGTGGGCAAAACATGGGATGCTTCGAGTGATTGGGGTGAGGCCATGACCAGCTTTCTAGCCCAAATGAAAGAGGTTATCCAAGAAAAAACGAACTGATCCCAGTTATTTTCCTTACGTACGAATTTCCAAGCGATGAATACTTCATCTTCTTATATTTAAGAAAACCAATATTGAAATGAAGAAGCTAAGTGTACTTTTTGCGTGTTTGTTCTTTGCAAGCACAACCGCCCTCGCTTTCCAAAACACGGAAGTAGACTACAATGCGGTTTATAAGATTAAAGATGAAGGGTTAAATAATAGCCAGGTGATGGATATTGCTTGGAATTTAACCGACAGAATTGGCCCGCGTTTGACGGGGTCCTCGGGCCTGAAGAACGCCTATGATTGGACCTCCAGTGAAATGAAGGAATGGGGTCTTTCCAATGTAAAGGTTGAAGCCTGGGGAGAATTTGGTCCTGGTTGGGATGTGAAGAAATCGTACCTAGCGATGACTGCTCCTTACTACCAAGCGATTATTGGTATTCCTAAAGCGTGGACACCAGGCACTAACGGACCCGTGCAGGCCGAAGTCGTTTATGTAAACATTCAGAACGAGTCAGACTTGGCAACCTATAAAGGGAAGCTGGCGGGCAAAGTTGTTATGTTGCCTACCAATATAGAGGCGAAGACAACTTTTGAAGCAGATGCCAAAAGATGGACAGACGAAGAGTTAGAAGGAATGACTTCTTCAAGAGTTAGCAATGCCAATGGAGACTTTACACAAAGAAGAGTTTCAGAGTTCAGAAGGGCGGCAAACCTTAGAAATGCAGCCTATCAGCTATTCAAAGATGAAGGCGTAGTTATGGTGTTAAATACCCACAGAGGAGGAGGTCAAGGTACCTTCTTTACCTCTAACGGAGCCAGAAGAGATCCGAACGCCCTACCTGAGATGGAGATAGCGCCAGAGCACTACAACAGAATGGTCCGACTTGCCATAAAAGGTGAGCCCGTAATGATTGAGGCAGATACGAAAACGGAATTCCACACAGATGACCTTAAAGGATATAACGTAGTGGCAGAGATTCCGGGTTCAGATCCAAAGCTTAAGGATGAAGTAGTAATGCTTGGTGCGCATATGGACTCTTGGTTTGCCGGTACAGGCGCCACTGATAATGCAGCCGGTTCTGCTACCATGATGGAGGCCATTAGAATTCTTAAGGAGTCAGGCATAGCTTTAAAAAGAACTGTGCGCATTGCACTTTGGAGTGGTGAAGAGCAAGGGCTTTATGGTTCTAGGAATTACGTTCAGAATACCTTTATGAAAAATGGTGCGCCTAATAAGGATCATGAGAAGTTTTCCGCATACTATAATATGGATAATGGAACGGGAGCTATTCGAGGCATCTACCTACAACAAAATGAGGCGGTAAGGCCAATCTTTGATAGTTGGTTTTCAGTCTTCGAAGACATGGGAGCTCACACGGTGACCATTAGAAATACAGGCGGTACAGATCACCAAGCATTTGATGGCATAGGCCTACCGGGCTTTCAGTTTATTCAAGACCCTATTGACTATGGTACGAGAACACACCATACCAATATGGATTTGTTTGAAAGACTTCAGGCAGCGGATCTTAGAAAGAATGCGGTTATTATCGCCACAATGGTTATGCAAACAGCCAATATGGATCAAAAGATGCCACGTAAACCAAAAGTGTTTGAAAGCGAATTGAATCGTTCGAGATAGTATTTGAAGTACTTAAAGAAGGGCCAATCTGATCAATCAGGTTGGCCTTTTTAGTATAGATCAGAATTGATAAATGGAATGAGTGCTAAGACCACAGCCGGTTCATAATAGGCAGTGCGATCAATCAGGTCTTTGGTTAATATGCCAACAGCGCCATTAGACTGTTTGGAGTTGCTTCTTTTGAATACCATATCATCGGCTACGCCAAGCTCTATTCCGTCTCTTACCAAGGCTTGTATTTTTTTAGGAAGTTGAAAAGTGGCTGTTCTGGCTTGCCCACTTTGGTTTTCCGAAAGAATGGTAACCCAAGCAAATGCTTCCATATCTGAGCCACTGTCTTCTATACCACCTTCTATACCTACCCAGTACTGGGCTGACGGAAAAAGAGCTTTAGCGTTACGGGTACGGTTAAGGGCACCTTGGAAGGTTTCGGTGTCTGTCATGGGCTGATCGCTGACCCCTGAAGGAACCGAAACACCTTCTACTTTTATTATGTCGTTAGGTAATGCCTTTTGGAAGGCGAGGAGCGTGCATTTAATTTTGACTGGGTTTTTGGACCCAACGACTACCTTAATTTCCATTTAGGGCGGCTAGTTTGTCGTCCATCTGGAGGCGCTTATAGAATACACTTAAGGCCTCTAACACTTTAGTATCACCAGACTTGATTTCCCATGCCTTTTCCATAAAGGGAAGCGCCTTTCTAGTCCATTCATGGCCTATTTCTTCACTTTCTTTTCCCTTCATTTCATACTCTTCGTTGCTCATGAGGTTGATCCGGGTGTATACGCGGTTGGCTTGCTCGTTGATCATAACCGAGTAATTATAGTTGGCAGCGAAGTGTGTGGGGTTCTCGTTCAGAAAGCGTTCGTAGTTGGAGGAGGCCATTTCGAAATAGCGTTCAGACCTTTCAGGTTCTCCATTGATATAAGCGTCTTTAAAAATAATGTCGAATAAATCGGCCTGTCTTAAGATGAGCATCGATTCGTTTGGGTTTCTTTTTAGTGCAGTATTTAGCACAGATTCGGCTGCATCCAATCGATCAAGCCTAATGAGCGTTCTTACTTCTTCAATAATGAAGGGAACATGATTTGGGTAGTTAAAACGAGCATCACCTACCACATCTAATAGTTCTGTATCTGAAACCCTTAAGTTTCTTTTTGCCAGAATGAGTCCATTGTAACCGTCTACGGCTAGTTCTTCTAAGTCTTTTGCTCCCAAATAGTAATCTACGGCCAGTTGATATTTTGCTGAATATAATGCACTTACGGCAGCCGAAATATAGGCCCTTGGCTCACTTGGTTTGGTGATTTTAGCAATCTCAAAAGCAGCTATCGCTTTGTCAAAGGCTTGTGCTTGAAATAGTCGTTGGCCTTCATTGATACCATAGGCCCAAAGAATTTCGATTTGATTTTTAGCAAGGACATTGAAATTGCTGGTGCGTACAGAAAGGGAAATGGTTTTATTGTAAGCCTCAACTATGGTGCTGACAAACTCATTCGTGTTCTTTTTGAATTGATTTAAATTGAGATCATTTGATAGAAAGATTTCATGATAGATTCGTGCCTTCATGAACCAAGCCCCAGGATTATCAACTATTGTGCTCTCTTGAAAAGCTTCATCAATCGATGATTTTGCTTCGATGTAATTCTTATCATTTAGGAAAGTTGAGGCAACAGAAATTAGGTCCTGAGAGATTGCCCTTTCAGATATAAAAAATACCAGTATAAATAATATTCGTTTCAATGATCCAGTACAGCGCGCTTAGCAAATTTAAATGTTTTGCTATTTATATCAGTCAAGTCGAGGATAGAATGAATTTTAAATATACCACAGAAATTCGTTCTTTTACATACATTTTAATGTCGATGGCCACAATTTTTTTGTTATGCAAGTACCGGTATATACATATATCTTAGAGCTATTTTGTCAGGCAGCTCGTTTCCCTCTGGTGGCAGTTTTCATTAGGTAAGAAAAAAGGGTAGCCATTACAGCTACCCTCAACTAGTTGTTAATTATTCCAATTCGGAATTGCACCGGGTATGAGCGGCAGTTCGTTTCGACTACCGAGCTTATCATCCATCTGTTCAAACTTAATGGCAAGACTTTTTAATGCCTGCAGGACGGGCGTAAAAGCATCAGCGGCCAGTTCATAGTTTCGTTCGGAAGTTCCAGTGACGTTGGAGGTTGATCCGAAGATGTCAAATATGGCACTTTGTGCACGATTTGCCGTGCTATACTCTCCATCTATATCCAATCGATTAGGTGTTTGATCTCCGTTCAATGACTGGCGAACTGTTATCAATTCTTTTTCGAGCTGACGTACTTCTGAGAATAAGGCAGCAGATTCTCTGGCTGGTAGGCCCTTGGCAGCAGCTTTATAGGCTTGAATTTTTGTATTAAGTTGAGCCAATACACTTTGCGTAGCGTTAATGGCATTAACGAGCTTCAGTGCCTTCTTCTTAAAGGCAGTCATTGCGGCCCAATCACTTGCAGGAATTGTGCGATTGTTAAGCTCACTCACCTTAAAACTAACGGCTTCAGTCAGGTCAGTCACCTCTCCGGCCACATTCTGACTCATGGTAACTGTGTAGTTGCCAGGAACTACGTAAATGTTTGAAGAAGGTAAACTTTGTGTTTGACTCGCTTGACGCGTGTTGACTTGGCCAAAACTCATATAGGTTAAATCCCACACGATCTCGTTCATTCCCTTACTCATTGATTTTCTCAATTCACTGACGATTTCTCCAGACTGATCCTTAATTGTAAAAATCAAAAAGTTAGGTTGCTCGTCTTGCTCTGCCTTGTAGGCCTCAACAGTTGGGTATGGTATGGGGTTTCCATTTTTAAAAGCCTCTTTTTCTCTTTTGGTTCTTTCCGCTTTGAGGGTGGTTGGGCTTTCTTTTAGCCAGTACCTGATCACAGCACCCTTTTTAGGGTTGTTTGCGGTATAGAAAGACTCGCCTTGAAATCCCTTTTCTCTTGAACCAAGACTTCCTAGAGGTGTCCAGGTATTAAACATGTGTGCCTCTTTAATCGCAAATATGTGAGCCTCCTTTTCAGTAGCCTTATCGGCTAATTCTCGTAATGGGCTATAGTTATCGAGGATATAGAAGCCTCTACCAAAGGTGCCCAACGCAAGGTCATTCTCTCTTTCCTGAATGGCCATGTCTCTAACATTAATAGTCGGTAGACCTGCTTTCAGTGCTGTCCAACTCGCACCCCCATTGATGGATACGTGAACGCCATATTCCGTTCCGGCAAAGAGAATATTTTCATTTATATGGTCTTGCTCTAAGGCATATACTGCCCCTTCGGGTAAATTATTACTGATGTTTTTCCATGTCTGACCTTTGTCATTACTCACATAAACATAAGGCGTAAAGTCACCACTTTTGTGGTTATTAAATGCAGCATATACAGTATTGGCGTTATGCTTTGAAGCAATAAGATCATAGACATAGGTATTTTCAGGAACGCCATCAAAGCGATTGATTTGTCTCCATGTTTGACCATCGTCTTCGGAAATACTAATCTGTCCGTCATCAGACCCTACGTATAAAAGGCCTTGCTGAACTCTTGATTCATCAAGCGAAACGGCCGCTCCATATCTTGAGGTTGAGCCGTTTTTCGCAACAGCATCCATTGGCCAAATCTTCCCCATAATCGGGAGCAGGTTTCTGTCAATATCCTGATCAAGTTCGTCACTGATTACCGTCCATGAGTCGCCTCTGTCGGTACTTTTGAATAGCTTGTTGGCGGCATAGTAAAGTGTTTTATGATCATGCGGGCTGACCATTAAAGGGGCATCCCAATTGAAATTATAAGCTTTCTCACCTTTTCTTGGTCTTGGAATTATAGTTACCCCTTCACCACTTTTTCTGTCGAATCGGATAAGGCCACCGTTTTGATATTGTGCATAAACGATGTTGTCATCGACAGGGTCAGGAACAGATTCAAAGCCATCGCCACCTTGCGTCACAATCCAATCACTGCTCACGATGCCATGCTGACTTACCGTCTGAGAAGGGCCATGAAGACTGTAATTGTCTTGCGTTCCACCCATTACATTGTAGAATGGTTCGGCATTGTCTACAGAGACTTTATAGAATTGAGTAACAGGTAGGTTGGTAAAGAACTTCCAAGTTTGTCCTTGGTCGAAAGACTCGTATACACCGCCATCACAGCCTTGCAAGAGGTGCTTGTTATTGTTTGGATCGATCCACATGGCGTGATTGTCCCAATGTTTGCTTTGTTCACCGAGGTTAGAAAAGGTCTTTCCTCCATCGGTTGTTACCAAAGTAAAGGTGTTGAGTAAATAGACGCGATCAACATCAACAGGGTCAGCAACTATTTCTTGATAGTAGTTACCACTTGAGGAAGTACTACTCATTTTTTGCCAAGAGGCGCCACGATTTGTAGTCTTGTAGAAACCACCTTGACCAGACTGTGCTTCAACTACCGCGTAAATTACCTCTGGGTCGACAGGCGAAATGGCCATACCAATTCTCCCTTTATCTCCCCCTGGTAGCCCTTTATTAATCTTTTCCCAATTGGCACCAGCATCTGTAGATTTGTAGATGCCTGATTCTGGACCACCACCTAAATAGGTCCATTGTCTACGCCTTCTTTGGTGTGCTGTGGCATATAAGACATCTGGGTTTCTTGGATCGAAGTGTACTTCGTTGATTCCTGTATGCTCACTGATTTCGAGCACTTTGTTCCAATTTTTGCCTCCATCCGTGGTTTTGTAAAGGCCACGATCTCCACCAGCACTCCAAAGCGGGCCAGTAGCTGCTACGTAAACTACATCTGAGTTTCTAGGATCTACCTTGATCATACCGATATGTTCGGACTTATCAAGCCCTACTTTTTTGAAGGATGCTCCTCCGTCATTAGACTTATAGAGGCCATCGCCATAAGAGACCGAGCGTTGGTTGTTATTTTCTCCAGTACCTACCCAAATCACGCTGTGGTTCTTAGGATCTATCGCCAATGAACCAATAGAGTAGCTACCGTAATTATCAAAAATGGGTTTGAAGGTTGTGCCTGCATTGGTTGTTTTCCAAATGCCACCAGCCGCTGCCGCTACATAGAATTCGTTAGCATTGTCTGGGTTGACGGCTATATCGGCAATTCTACCAGAAGTAAGTGCTGGACCAATACTGCGAAAGGCCATGCTTCCGAGAGAGACGCCCTTTAGTGGGTCTTCGACTTCTTGTTTTTCGGCTTTTTTACTTTTTTTTCGCTGTGCGAGGGTATCAATATTAATGGTAACAAGCAGTACTATTGCTGCTATGAGGGGGGACAGGTATTTTTTCATAGGTATGATGTTTGACTTTGGAAGGTAAATTATTTGGAGGAATTTTGGGTAATAGACTTTTACCAAAGGGCAAAAAAGAAGGGCTCGCGTTAACGAGCCCTAATAAAATGATTGCGTTTGTTACTATTTTCCTTTAGAGTTTATACTCGTAGGTTCCGGTTTTGTTGCGGCATTCTTCACATATTTTTCTAGCCAAGTGTCCATTTCCCATAGCATATGAAGTATAGATTCTTTTGCTCTATACCCATGGCTCTCATCGGGAAGCATGACTAAACGTGCGGTGCCTCCATGCCCTTTTATGGCATTATAATATCTCTTACTCTGAATAGGGAAAGTGCCCGAGTTGTTGTCAGCTTCTCCATGGATAAGTAGTAAGGGTTCATTCACCTTGTCTGCATGCATAAACGGAGACATATAATTGTATAAATCGGGGTCTTCCCAGTAAGTTCGCTCTTCACGCTGAAAGCCGAATGGTGTTAAAGTTCTGTTGTAAGCACCGCTTCGCGCAATACCAGCGGCAAATAAATCAGAGTGGGCCAGTAGGTTAGCAGTCATAAAGGCACCGTAAGAATGACCTCCTACACCTACTCTATTTCTGTCACCAACGCCTAATTCTGCTACTGCGTCAATGGCTGCTTTGGCATTCATCACCAGTTGCTCCCTAAACGTATCATTCGGTTCGTTTTCGCCTTCCCCAATGATTGGGAATTCGGTATTAGCCATTACGGCATAGCCTCTTAGTACCCAGAAAAGTGGAGAGCCTGAACTGACACGCGTAAAAGAATAAGGCGTACCTCTTACCTGTGCTGCAGTTGCCTTAGATTTGTACTCTCGTGGATACGCCCACATAAGTACAGGCAATGGACCATCCGCTTCCTTGTCATAATTTGCCGGAGTGTACAATACTGCGGTCAAGTCTATGCCGTCTTCTCTTTGGTATTTGATGATCTCTTTATTTACGGCCATCATGTCTGGTTGCGGATGAGGAAAGTCGGTAACTTGTGTCATCGTACCTTTTTTGATATTGCGTACATAATAGTTCGGAGGCTCGTTTTCCGATTCTCTTAGCGTGATAATCTTGTCGCCTTTAGCTGAAATTATATCAACAGGGCGTTCGTAATAGGGTGCTTCAGAACGGAAAAGAATTTCTTGCTTTTTGGTCTTTAGGTTGAATTTGCTCAAGAAAGGCTTGTTACCTTCTGAAGAACCACCAATACTGTTCATAAAGATGTTATCCTTATCAAACATCATAGTATAAGTACCATACTTGCTTTTCTTCATCATTGGTCGGCCAGGATCATTATAGCTATCGGTAGTGCTCCGATCAATGATTACTTTCCCTGCTTTTCCCGGTTGAGAAGGGTCGATTAAGGTTCTTTTGTCAAGCCTTTGTGCCCACCAACCTTCATTTAAGATGGCTCGTGAATCATCGCCCCAAGTGATACCTGAATAGCGCAAACTGGTGCCTGCCAACTTTGTAGGTGCCGCAGTGAAAGGAGCATCTGATAGATAAACCACATCTCTTTCGTTGATTTCGGCTTGAGGGTCTCCTCCATCCTTTGCTTCGGCCCAATAAAGGGTGGCGGGTCTATCAGCACGCCAGCTCATACTACGTGCACCAAGTCTTGTCGCGTCAAAACCCTTTGGTCGCACTTCGTCTAGGGCTATTTCAGCCATCACTTTAACAGGGTTTCCATCGGCAGTCCATACCTCATAGTTAAACGGAAACCTTGAAGCAGGAACCAAGTAAGAAAAGGGCTTTTGGATAGTTTGGGCTAAAAGATATTTACCGTCAGGAGATAGGTTAAAGCTTTTGATGATATCGGGCTTACCTACCATAGTAGCGTTTCCGTTCAGGTCTACTTTTCTTAATTGAACAGTGGTATAGTATTCGAATAGGCTTTCGTCATACGAGTTTTTAAGTAAGTCTTGATAGGTTCTTGAAGGAGCCTCTGCACCGGAAGTTTCTTGTAAGACCGGACCTTTGGGAGCTCTTGGTTTAACGGGAGAACCGCCTCTTCCATCTACCACTGTACTTACAATCAAGTGTTGGTTATCGGGCATCCAATCGTAAGCTGAAACATATGCATTGTTCACGATTGCCCCTAAAAGGCGATTGGCAGTCTTTGTCTTGACATCCGCTACCCAAAGCTCAATACCATCAGCAGTAGTGTTGGTAAAAGCAATTTTTTGCTCATCCATAGACCAGCCCACGTTGCCAATTTGCGGGTTATTTGGCATGCCACTAAAGCCGAACTCTTCACCAGAGTTCATGTTTTTCAACTTTAGCCCCGTCATAAAAGATTGGCGGCTGCGACCATTGGTGGCTGGGTTGATTCTTGTGCCTCCAATACGGAGTTCTGGAGACGATACCTCTTCAATACTCGGGTATCCCGGGCGTTCCATGAGAAGCATCCATTCCCCTTTGGAGTCAATACTCACCGAAGGAGTAGAAGGAGCATCTATGAGTTTTGCGATTGCTTCTGGTGGCCGCTGATACCCGTCTTGGGCCTGTGCTGGCATTGTGTATAGCCAGGTGGCAAGAAGGCAAATGCCACAGATTTTGAAAATGTTATGCTTTAGTTTCATAGCGTTGGCTTTAATATGACTATTGAAATTAACACTGAGCCACTGGAAATCAATGACTAATACACTGAAGTGCAAAAATGAAGGATGGAAGGTTAATTGAGTTTTGCCTGTGTTGCTGAGCTTAGTCTTTCCATGTCTACCACGATTTTTCCTTTTTTTGAGTCATCGTAGATAGGGTTGAACTTCATACCCCATTCAATTTCTTCGGTGACATAGCTCATTCGGTCATACACCTGTCTTACATAGGTGTCGTCAAATGCCTTAAACATGATGATGAGCTCAACTTGTTTTTCGTCAAAGTCTTTTTGATCCCAGCCATAGATAGGACTCTTTTCATCTATCGGATGAACGATTGTCCAGCTCATTGAAAAGAAGTTGATCTTCTTTCTTTCAAGATTCGCTCCTTTAAATATTCTCCTGTTTGCTTTGGCCGACCAGTAAGAGATGACCATGTCTACCTCGGCTTCGATCAGTTGATTTTTACTGCCATTCGCAAATCGAAACATCAGCCCATTGATATCTTGGTAAGGGGCAATGATGGCTTTGTCACTATAGATAAGATTTCTACCTGGGCGTGAGAAACGTGCGAACATCAGTCCAGTGGCTAAGGCAAAACCTAAAAGGCCAATAAACGATTCTACGGCCGCCAATAGACTCGCGGCATCTGAGTTAGGGTAGAGTTTTCCATAACCCACCGTAGTAATGGTTTGTGTGCTGAAGTAGAATGAAGTGATAAAGTGGTCTAAGCCAGGTTTGGCTTGATGCCCCGCAATGCTTTCTATGCCTACTGCGTAGTAGCAGACGGCAAAGATGATATTGGCAATGAAGAAAGCTAGGGTAATAACTCCTACAAAACTCCACCATTTCATGGAGATGAGTTCGTGATAAATGTCGAGCGACTGCCAAAACTTTAGGCCATCTTTTTCAACATTAAACTCGCCTTGCTGAGAGATCAGTCTGGTGTTTTTAGTGTAAGCCTTTTGGCCAAAGCCTAGCTCTTCACTCTTAGCCGGTTTCTTTTTAGCGTCTGACATGAAATATCAAAACTACAATTCTTAAGGAAAGTTGAAAGTGAAAAAGAATTACGAAGTATTTCGTATTAAGTTTTGGAAGTACGAATTAGTTCGTATATACTTGAAGTACGAAACAGATCGTACTTATGACAAAGCCGACAGAATCAGAATTAGAAATACTTAGAATCCTGTGGTCAAAAGGCCCATCCAACGTTCGTTCAGTCAATGATTTGATCAACGAGTCAAAAGAAACCGGCTATACCACCACACTTAAGATTATGCAAATCATGGCACAAAAAGGCCTTGTATTGCGTGACGAAAGCAGCAGAACCCATATCTATTCAGCAGCCATTAAAAGAGATCAAGTCCAAACCGCAATGTTAGATCGAGTGCTCGATGTTGCTTTCGGTGGTTCATCATCTCAGCTCGTTTTGAGTGCTTTGGGTCGCGGAAAAACGTCTCAAGAAGAATTAGATCAGATTAAGGAACTCATTAAAAAGCTAGAAGATGGAGATCAATAGAGGATTATTTGAAGCCTTAGGAATGACTGTCATTGATTCCTTATGGCAAGGGGCTATTGTAATGAGTCTGGCCTTCTTAGGCCTTTGGCTGATGAAGAAGAGTAAAGCGAGTCTTCGTCACAACTTCTTATTGGTTTGTATTCTAACCTTACCAATACTAGGTATTTACTCTTTCTCACAACGATATGAGCGTGCCTCCCCAATTGTGGATATAACCACTATTGCCAATGAAACGATAGATGTAATTGAGCCAGCGAGCTTCACTTCAGAATCATTTTCCACACCTCTTCCTATTCAAAGCGATGCTTTTGAATGGGTGGAAATGACACCTTGGATTGGGGTCATATGGGTCATTGGTTTGATGTTTATCCTTATTCGATCTGCGGGAGCATATCTCTACCTGAGCCGACTGAAATCTGGAGCCACAGATATTATTGATGCTCAGATTATACAACAATTCAATCAACTCAAAGATGGTTTTAACCTAAAAGGCCTGGTGTTATTGAGAGAGTCGATTAAGATTTCAAGCCCAATGGTCTATGGTTATTTTAAGCCTGTTATTCTTTTTCCTTTAGGCCTAATTCAAGGCTTAACCATGGAAGAAGTGGAGGTAATCCTCTTGCATGAACTGGCGCACTTAAAACGGAATGATTTTCTTATCAACATAGTTATCAACGGTTTACGGGCCGTGTATTTTTATCACCCAGCATTTTGGTGGTTGCAAAGCCAACTTGACAACGAGCGTGAGTTTGCATCAGATGAAATAGTGATGGAAAGGAAAACCGATGGACTGGTATTAGTGCGCGCACTTACTAAGGCGCAAGAATTTTCAATGCTTTCTCCATCCATAGGTTTTGCCGGCAGCTCAAAGCATCAATTACTCAAACGTGTCAACAGAATTATGAAAAAACAACAAAAACCCAATTGGACAGGCCTGCTATTGCCTTGTGCAATTCTACTCTCAGTATTTCTACTTTCTAGTCAGAAGGAGAAAGGTATAATGACAAGCCTCGACCGCTCAGAAGAATTACTTGAAGCTTTAGGTAATGATACATTGCCTGAGTATTTCGGTATTGATATCTCTAAACCAGATGTTTTTGAAGAGATAAATGAGAGTAAAACAGATGGGTCTATACTGTTCTTTGATATTACCGAAACAAATAAATCTATAGATACCTTGTCTGTGGCACAGGCCACAATGGAGCTCTTGGAAGATCCAAGCCCAGTTGAGGTAACCACCGGGTCGGACGGAAAGCCAATCCACATCAAGCGAAAAGGGAAAATGCTAGATGGTGAGGATTTTAAAACCTACGAAGAAGCTTATCTCAAACTCAATAAGTATTCTTCCAAGGCAGCCGAAAAAAGGATGTCTGGGTTTTTGGGCGGTAATAAGTCTGTAACAACTGCCATGCGTAACTCTTCAAGTGAGGCAAAGATCAAGTTGCGAGATAGCGCTTTAGGAGAGCTGGTCGAGCTTGATAGGCAGTTGGGAAAAGAAAAATCCCTGATGAATGAGATGGTTTTGGATTTTACCAAAGCTCCAAAACCAACCACAGAGCAGGCTAAAGCATTGAACGCTCATGTTAATAAGGTCGGTCGGCTGGAACAAGTGATTAATAAAATGAAGTCTACAATGACTGACCTTCAAAAAGAAAGGCATCGTGAAATGCAAAGAGAACTCATTGATAATGACAAGCAAGCGGAATTTAAGAGCCTAAGAGTTAAAATGAACATACAGGACAGTATGCTGAGGGCTGAGCAGGCGAAGTTGAAAGTGATGATTCGAGAAGCCACAAGTAATCCAGATAATTTCGATACAGCGGCACTTAATGATCAAATAATCAAAGCAACTCAAAAACAAGAGGACCTTATAAGAATGACTAATTACTCTAATGAGCATAGTTTAGTTGAACTTCTGCGCGGCAAAGAGAGCTTTGAATTTTTCAAAGAGTTTGACGAATACGAGAAAATTTCCAACGGAGATGCGATCTTGGAAGTAAATGGCGAACTCAGGCCTGACCTTAAGCTTAGTGATTTAGACCCAGATAGCATTCTAAGCTTTAGCGTTTTCAAAGGTAAATCCCATGAAAAACGTTATCCCAATGGTGAAACTAAAGGCTATTATGGGATGGTTTCTATCACAATGATAAAAGGGGCACGAATACCTCCAGTTGGGGATGATGACTATGGAATTAAGCGACTTAATTTTGGTGATAGTGTAGCTGGGCAAGAGAAAGCCTTGATGAGCTTAAAAGATCTCAAAAACACTTACAGTAACCCCGTTGTACTCTTCAATGGCAAGTTTATGCCTAAAGACTATGTCTTGAAATACACAGATGCGTTTATCAAAGAGATTAATGTTTACAAGGGCGATGCGCTGAAGAAGTTTCCCAAACGAAAAGTGAAGGACCATGATGCCGTAATTGAAGTGACTACAAAGAAAATGCCTAGAAGAAAAAACTAAGTACCTCAAAAGAGAAGAAAGCCCCAACTGAGTCCCAGTTGGGGTTTTTTGTATTATCATTGGTTAACAATGTGCTTATGGACTCTTAGCTCATAAAAATGTCTTATTTTTATTGGCAGAAGACTACTTTTTAACAAAACACAAAGATGAAACGCCTCCTGACCATAGTGATCCTCTTGGGGGTCATTTCCTACATAGCGGTTCAATACCTTAAAGACAGAAGGTTTAATCCCCCCTCTGAATACGACTATGATATTTCTGAAGCCATAGATAAAGAGTACTATGATACTTTAGTGATCAAACAATATTATAAAACGGCTTTAGAAGTAGGCTCTTACGCACGTTCTCTTTGGAATAATGACGGCATAGATGTACGATTCATGGACAAAGAGAATTTCGAATCAACGCAAGCCACCGAGTATTACGAGTTGCTTAAAGCGACTGCAAAAATGCTAGAGAATAAACTCTTAAAGTCTGCAACCTTAAAAACACAAGGTTATAGCAACGATCAAATCAAGATGTTGATCGAGGATGGCAAAACACCCGAAGACTTAGAACTCATGAGTAAGGCATACCTTATAGGCCTACAAATTGGAACCAATGGATCTGAGGCTTGGGAACTTCAAAAACTTTTAAATGCCAAAGGGGATAGTATTCCTGAAGACGGCATTTTTAATATGATTACCTATAACAGATTGAGGGTATTTCAAACCGAAAATGGTTTGTTCCCTTCAGGACAAGTAGATAAAGAGACCTTAACAGCATTATTAAAATAAATTATGGCAAAGCAGAAAGAAGACAAAGCGCCTGAAGCAGCCCCTGCAGCTTTAGATCCGAAAATTGAAGCAGTAAAGCAGTTGATTTTTGGTGATAACATGCAACAGTACGATTCTGAATTTAATGACATCAAAGCCCTTATTAAGAAGACCCGTACGGACGTAGAAAATGAGATCAACGATACCCGTGACGCACTCAATAAGCTGATTAATCAGACCAAAGAAACACTCACCAATGAGATATCAGATTTACGAAGTGACATGAATAAAAAGGTCACACAATTAAGAGCCGACATGGATGATTCCGTAGCGGATCTTGACGAGAGAAAAGTAAATCGTAAGCTCTTGGGCACTATGTTGCAAGAAATGGGCAAACAAATCGCAGAATAGGCAGATTTTATGAGCAAAGCCGTTGGTTTTGAGAAGTTAAAAGAAATCCTCTTGGAGCAAGACCGAGAGGATAGAGATGAGCTTGCTCGTAAGTTAGCCGAACTAGATAGCCAGCTCAATGAACGCGAGAAGTTAGAAGAACGGATCAATCCTATTCTTACAGATCAGGAAGGAACGCTCAAAAAGAACTTTTCTAAGTTGTTTGGCCCTCAAATCACCGAGTCAATCAGCAAGCAAATCAAGGAATCACAAGACGAAGTAGTGGAGGTGCTCTATCCAATCATCGGTCGGATGATCAAAAAGTACATTACTTCGGAGATGGAAAAGCTCTCGGAAAAAATAGATGCTCAAATGGAGCTTGCTTTCTCATGGGAGGGGTGGAAAATCCGAATTAAAGCTTGGGTTTCAGGAACACCTCAGAAAGACATGGTGCTGTCTAAACTCATTGAGCCTAAGATTGAGGAAATCTTTGTGATTGAAAGAAACTCTGGAATACTAATGGGTAGTTATTCAAAAAAAGAATCCGTAGACGGTGATATGGTGGCCGGAATGCTGACTGCTATTAAGGCCTTCGTAGAGGATGCGTTTTCCGCGGACGCCCAACAACTGGAAAGTATCGATTATGAGAATTATAAAGTGATCATCAAGAGTTTTAATTCATTTTTTATCTCTGTCGTTTGCTCTGGCGGAATGAATGCCTCGTTCAAAGACAAGCTAGATGATCAGCTCTTGATTTTCGCTGAAAAAGTACTCACAAAAGCAAAGAACGGGGAAGAAGCAGAAACGTCTCAGGAGCTTGTTTCGGGAGGTTTAGAAGAGCATTTTAATGCCTTTGACGATGTCAGTGAGTAAAAAAGTCATACTCATTGGACACTTTGGCGTTGGCAAATCATCCCTAGTCCAGCGCTTTGTTCATCAAAAGTTTTCCGATCAGTATATCACAACGATTGGCGTCAAGATTGACAAGAAGGTAGTCGCCATTGATGGCTTTGAAGTCACCATGATTATTTGGGACATTGCAGGCGAAGATAGCCAGCAGAAGGTGCCAGCAAGCTATCGCTTGGGTGCACATGGTGTCCTTTACGTTTTTGATATAAGTCGCCCCTCTACCTACGAAAACATCAAAACAGAGCTTGACTACCTAGACCAAATTATACCGGGTATTCCCGTTCAGGTGTTGGCCAACAAAACAGACCTCCTTTCAGCAACCGAAATAAAGGAGATCTTAGCAGGCCTTCCAGTTACAGAAGTGCTTGAAACAAGTGCAAAAACAGGGGCATTCGTAGAAGAAGCCTTTTCTAATCTCGCTAAAAGAATGATTTGATAAGGCATAGGATATCAAATACTGACCTGATTAAACTTCAAAGGATTTCACCTTTGTCTCAGGTGGTTATTTTTTATACCAATGGTGAAGTTTTTGACACCTGTGATACCCTACTTACAATAGACCGAAAGACTTCTATTTTCGATCAGTTTGATTTTTTGAAAAGCATTGAAGAACTCTTTCCCGGCTTGCCGGTAGGTGAAAAATTAGTGTTTGATGCAGTCGAATGGAATCAGCAAACGAGTGGTCTGTACGCTTTGGAATTTGAGAAGGTCGATGACACACGGGTTCATTGGATCATTTTAGATAATACGAAGGAGCAAGAGCAGATCATTAAGGTGCAGCAGGCCCGAAATGAATCTGCCATTAATGAAGAATTTCTTGAGATTCAGAGAAAGTATCTCGAAATGGAAAAGTCTTTATTGGACTATAAGAATCAAGAGCTTAATCGTGTTCAAAAATTCAAAGCCCAGTTCTTTGCCGAAGTAAGCCACGAAATGCGTACTCCTCTCAATAGTATTTCGGGCCTAATTGATCTTTTAAAATCAGGTAAGCAGGATTCAGAAAAATACTTAGAAGCACTGAAGGCTACCTCACAGCATTTAAATGCGATTATCAATGATGTGCTAGACCTGTCAAAAATTGAGGCTGGTAAATTCGAATTAATAGATAAACCCTTTGAGCTTAAGAAATCCATTGAGCAGATAACTTCTGGCTTTGCAATGCTAGCAAAAGACAAAGGAATTGAGCTCAACGTGAATGTGCATGCATCAGTACCAAATGCGATTATTGGTGATCAAGTGCGAATATCTCAAGTCATCTATAATCTCTTGGGTAATGCACTAAAGTTCACAAGTGCGGGGAGTGTCGGTATCGAGGTTAAAGCTAGGTTGATTGAAGGGGCCAAGCATAATATTCAATTTTCCATAACCGATACGGGTTTCGGAATGTCACAGGAAGACATTGACAGGCTTCTTGAGCCCTATGCACAGATTGAAGGACAAGATTTTCGTCAATTTGGTGGGACTGGTTTAGGGCTAGGTATCGCCAATCAGCTCATTACACTTATGGGGGGCCAACTCATTATCAAAAGTAAATTGGGGAAAGGGACCAACATGGCATTTGACTTGGAATTTCAAGAAGGAGAAAAACTTTCCGATGATGGTCAGATCCAATCGATCGACTTGAGTCATCTAAATGTGCTTGTTGCGGAGGATGATGCCTTAAGCCAAACGATTCTGAAGAGCACCTTGGAGCAAGCAGGAGCCCAATGCCAATTTGTAGCACGCTTGGATACTTTTGAAGAGGCCCTTTTGAGTTATTCACACAACGTTATTCTAGCCGATATAAACTTAGCCGATGGCTCTTCGACCGATGTGCTCATCAGGTTAAAAGAGAAATTAAATGTCCCAATTATCTTTCTATCTGGTGATGCAGAGTCAACCCTGCCTGCACTTAAGCAACTTGATAACTGGCAGTTTTTAATGAAGCCTATCGATTCGGCTGAATTGATGGAGTTGTTGAAGAAAATTGATAAACCGGTAGAAATAGACTTGGCAAATCTAAAGGCTGTGACCCAGAATGATGTGAGGTTAATGAAAGAACTGATCGGAATTATTTCCGAAACATTGCCAGCAGAGTTAGAAAGACTCGAAGATGCGCTAAAACTTAAGGATTTTAAAATGGCTAAGAAGGTCTTGCACAAGATAAATCCAAGCATCAGCTATTTCGGTATCCAGGATTTAATAAATCAGAGGAAGGCCATGTATGAATGGGCACATGAAGGAAAGTTCATGACGGGTTTTGATAACTTTAAAGCTACCATAGAAGAAGCGCTGCAACAATTAGTAGCCATAAAGGATTCGATGGACTCATAAATCTCTCAACTCCTCATCCTTCACAAATGACTATTCTCATTTCATATTGATGTTAATTCTTACACTTTGTATTCATTTTTGCCTTAGCATTTTCGTCATAGGGAGCCAGCTTGCTCCATAAATCACAGGCCTTGGGCAACTGATTGGTTTCTGCATAAGAGTCTGCCAGAAAGCGATGAATGGATAGCAACTCGTCACTGCCGTCTATCTCTATGGCTTTCTCCAGATCAATAATCGCTTTTGCATGATCTCCCTTTTTGCCATGTGCCTGACCTCGATAGAAATAGGCATCTTTCGATTTTGGGTTGAGTTCGATGGCTTTATTGAAGCTAACAATAGATTCGTCCTCTAGCTTTATTTTGAGCTGAGCTACACCCAGTTTTTCGAAGACTTGATAAGCATTGGGATATGCCTTAAGTACCTCCTGATATTGGACAATCGCTTCAGGCTCCAACTGTTTTTTTTCAAGTGATTCGGCAAACTTAAGCCTGATTTGACCGGCATCTTTTGGCCGATCCACCATGGCTTGAGTATAGAATTTTTTAGCCTCCTGAAGTTTGTCTTGCGCCAGAAGTACTTCTGCTTTTTCAATAGTAGCATCGAACAGAACTCCCTTTTTTTCAGCTGCATGTAAATCGATCACCCGATCTAAATATTTAATGGCTTTTTCATAGTCGCCTTGTCTGCCATAGCTAAGTCCTAAATAATATTTGTCTTCATTGGTGGCATGCCCTAAATCTGCCAATTGCTGATAGTATTGACCTCCTTTGTCAAATTGGTTAAGCTGTAAATAATAAAAGCCATAGTCTCTTAGTATATAATGGGCTTTTTCAGGATTAAGCACCTCTCCGGTAGAGGCGCTTACTAAATGTGAGTAGGCATTATTGGGTGTTTTTACCTTATAATATTTGTCCGATACTCGATTTATCTCACCAAAAACCAAGGGAACAATGGGTTCGTTTTGCTTATTGATTATACCTGAATGGGCTATACTGGCAAGGCCACTCTTTTTGTAGTAGGTGACTTTTGCTTCACCGTTTTCGTTAAATGGGCCAGCTATGCCAAAATTCAATCCAATTTTCAATTGGGCGTTTTCATCAATATATCCACAACCCCTTTTACCATTCTGAGTAGCACAGACAGATATCAGACCATTCTCAAGTCGCCCAATATTGTCAAAAAGGTATTGGGTTTTTAGTGCTCCTTGAAAGTCGGCTAATGCTTCTTTACTCTTGCCAATTTCAGCTCCCAGTTGCTCCACAGCAATCAGGTTTTGACCAACAAAGCGAATGTCTCTAAACTGTGGCTTGAGTACGGTGTTGCCTGATAAATCCAATAGACCCATTCCAGGTTCTTTGTTGACCTTGCCAACCAATAGGTCAATTTCCAAAAATTCAAGATCAATTCTTACCCGATCCAAGGTGGGTTCATGAACCATTCCTTTAGAAGGAGACCAAATGCCTTGCGTATAGTTTTTAAGTGTAGCTCCAAAACTCCCTTTTGAAGTTGGGTTATCTTTGTCCAAAACGCTGACTAGAAAAAGATCATTTTTGAGCCAGGTGATGTTTTCATATTTAAAGTCCAAGACCATTTTGCCCTTAGCATTGATAAGACCCCAAAGCTCTCCTTGCTTTACCGAATGATAGATTTTGTTGTTGACCTGTACAGATTGATTAAAATCATTGTATTTCGGGGCGATGATTTCCTTACCCTTGTCGTTGACGAACCCATATTTATAATCGCTGTTGAGAAATGCTGCGAAGCCAAAGTTTAATGGTTTAAGGTCTTTGCAATTGATGCTAAAAAGGGCATCACCCAGACTATCAATCATGATATGCTCAGCACTAAACCCACCTATTTTGCCTACTGCAAATCCATTTTTAAAAAGAGGAAACTTTTCAAATTTGCGTTCAGTGGTTTGCTCTCCTTTGTAGTTATAAATTCCCCAAGCCGTTTTTTCTTTGGCGATTACTAACCCATTGTCATTGACAACGGCCTCTCTGAAAAATGTTTCGCTTAGAGGAGCTAGTGTTTCAGGGTTCAGCAATTTGCCATTGAGATAAATGGGCTTTCCCTGAGCAGAACAAAGACCAAGAGTGAATACTAAAGTGACTAAAGAAAGATAAATTTTTCTCATGCTCAACCGGTTTAGCGGCCGCACTGGGCCCTTTTATATTGATAGAAAATTTATCAGAAATTGAAAGGGGGCTCAATAAGGCATTTGCCCTATTTTATCTCTAAGAGTTTTGCAAACTTTTAGTTTGGATATCTACGAGCCAACCAGAGTGTTTTCCGATAGACACCATAGCGTCTTCTTGGCCTTGAAGGACTTCATAGATTGATTTGGGTACATTAAAAGTGCCAACTTCCGTACGAACACTAAACCCATACCCGGAACCGGATTGGCTCTGCTTATCTAGGATTTTAGTCTTATATATAACTTTTATACCTGAACCAGCATCGAGGTGATAAAAGCGTAGCGTTTTGAAAGATTTCCTGGTGAAGTAAATAACCCAAAGTAAAAGGAATACTGCTGGAAATATCATTACCCACCACAGGACAGCACCCAGAGTAAAGGCAAGCAGCATAAAGGAGCCTATTATGGCGAAGGAAAGGTTGAGACGTAAGGCTTTATTTCGTGCTTTTTTAAGCAGTTTGCGATCAGCCTGAGTCATTCCTACTTCTTTCATGGGAATGGCCGCTATTTGTTCTGCTCTCTCGCGAAGTCGTTCTCTAAAGGACTTTGGTTTTTCTGCCATAAGTGGGCGGCCCGTATCAGATAACTGAACAACTCTAAGTGAGGCGTTAGCATGTGGCGCATAATGTAATTCGATAGGCTTACCCACCAGTACCTCGTTGTAGTGTTTATGTTCTACATAGAACTTTTTGTCGCCAAAATATAGATAGTGTTTGGGCTTGGAGGAGCTGCTTCTGCCCCGACTTCGTCCTCGAGTGCCTCCTCTATGGCCACCACGAGAGCTGCTCGATTTATGTGTTCTCTTATCAGTGACAACACCCCTTATGATCTGTTTTTCACCTTTGAATAAGTCCCTTACTATGCCAAGAATCATGTAAAAAATGATACCAAAAAAGAAGAATCCAAATGTCAGGAATATATAGGTTCCTGTTTCAAATGAACCAAAGTCAGCGGTTGAACTAAAAACCAATACCATGGTCACAGCAATTACTAGAAAAACACCTACCGCGATTAGACGTTGCCAGAGGACTTTTGAATCTTCTGAGGTAAGGTCGGCTTGGGAAATGGTTACTTGCATTAGTCTTTGGTCATTTGAGTTTTCTTACAATTACCATACTGGCTTGTGGTTCATATAAACCAAAGAAATTACCATTTTCAGGATCGAAACCATAGATGATTCCTCGGTTAGCTTCCTTGGGACCTCTTGAAGTGCCTTGAATTCCAATTTTTGCGCCAACATTATTAAGAAGGCGCATGTGCAAAGAACTGTCTGCTTTGTATTCTTCTGGAATTTCTATTGAAATGATTTCGGCTTTATCTCCTTTTTTTAAATCAGCTAAGGTGAGCACTTCTTGATTTGAACCACAAGATATCAATAGGGTTAATAGTGCGATTGAGAAGTACTTCATAAGCTCTGTCTTTGTTGAGTGACAAGAATCATTTACACATTCTTTTATATCTCGACTCTCCTTGTGAATAACCTAGTTCTATGGCTTTTCCCCAGCTTTCACAGGCCTTTTCATTTTGGCCTCTCATGCTCAGAATATTGCCCTTGTTAGCGTAGCCTTTGGCATAGTTGGGGTCTAATGCTATGGCTTTGTCAATATGCTCTGTTGCTTTCAATGTGTTTCTTCTTCTGGCATAAATGACTGCCAGGCTGTTGTGTACTTGCGACTGGTTGTTATCTATGGAAAGTGACGCTATATAATCTTCCTTGGCAGAATCCAGTACTCCGAAACTACTGTGAGCACCTCCCCTAAAAAAGAGCGCCTCTGCATGATAATTGTCAAGTTCCAATACTCGAGAATAGTCCGAAATGGCTGATTTGTAATGTTCATAGTCGGCAGTAGCATCTTTTTTCTGAATCAATGCTACATGGAAACCGGCTCGGTAGAAATAGGCCTGAATAGAATCCGTTTCTAATGCTATGGCTTTGCTGCATAAGTCAATAGCTGATGAATAATCGCCTAGCTCAGACTTCTTTAGTGCAGAATTCAAGTAGTCTTGATAGGTTTGACCGAATAGACCGGGCAATAGTAAAAATGTATACAAGCAAGTAAGTAGAGTCTTTTTCATATTCTCTGGATTTCTGAGGCTTTAAGCATTACTGGGTCAATTCAGGAAATATTTTAGATTTTAGGATTTGCCATTCTCTGGAATTGGATTCTTCTTCATCCAATTCAATGACTAGTCTCGCTAGCTTTCCTTTTCGGAAAGACATGGTAATGTCAAAATCGAGTTTTTCAGTAACATGAATGCTTTGGTAAGTCGTAAACCAAGCTTTTTTGGCATGCCATTTTTCGTATTCAGAGCCCGGAAGAACATTTTTTATTTTCCATATACTCATTCCACGTTTTAGTCCAAAAGG
Source organism: uncultured Roseivirgaceae bacterium (assembly GCA_964352205.1). Classification (GTDB taxonomy): domain Bacteria; phylum Bacteroidota; class Bacteroidia; order Cytophagales; family Cyclobacteriaceae; genus Roseivirga. The sequence continues at coordinate 658,635 of CAYGQO010000001.1, read as the reverse complement.
CAAGTCGCCTTTAAAAACCCTTCGACTAAATTCTTTGTCGAAAGCAATCTCTAATGTTTTTAACCAACTGTTGGTCGTATTTTCATTGTATCCGTTAGAGGTACTCAGCCCTACACTTGAAGCATTATCTGGATACGACCATTCCTTATCTAGAATTCTAAGGATTGCGTTGCCTTTGTCCTTTTTAAACCTGGCTTGTATAGCCCGTAAATCAATATGGTGTTTGCTTAGATACTCATCATCGCTAAGTGTAAGATCAGTATCTTCTGGTGTGCATACTCCGATATATGCTGGCTTTGAAGGTCTAGAACGGTTATCCGAAGATTCGTAAATATCCAGAACAACCTCGTTACTTTTTTTGACCTGATAAAGATGAAACAGGGGCTTTTGGTTGCGGCTGAGAAAATTATCAGTGTCGAAATGCGAATAGTAGTAATGCTCTGAAGTGCTGACTTCTGTGGACTGATAATCTGCCACCAAACGCCCTGGATAACCATTGTTGCGGAATCCTGAATCCAAGGCAATGCTCATATAGAGTTTAAATTCATCGAAGAAACTCTCTTTGTCCAGAATGTCTGTGGTACACCACACAGCCCTGTATCCTTGGTTTTTTAATTGTATTACCGAATCCGCACCCATTTCACTGCGCATAAGACTCTGAGTCTCTTCAGTATTTAAGTCCATGGTCTCCACAACCAATTTTCCATTAATAATGAAGTCAATGCCGTTGAAGAAGAAATTGTAAGGTAATTTTCGATTGGTGCGAGTCTTTTCAGCGATGGCGTCTTTTAGGCTCATTTTCATAGGGTGTTCAGTATCTTCAATACGCCTTTGATAGTCCCCTGCGGTGGCCCTGTCCGTTTGAATCAATACATACACCAGTTCCTCATTTTTGAACCAAAGTGTGAGATCCAAAGATCGATAGCCAGGAAGGTTTGAGAAATATACCTGTTGAACATATGGGTTTTCACTATGTGGAATTGTGCTTAGCTTCCCAGTCTTGATCTCCACCTCTGTTCTAGTCATGCCTATTTTTAGTCCGAAAGGCAACTCTTGGTTATTATCTCTAAATCGATCTTTGTCTGTGATTGGAAAAATTGATTTTAAAATGTCCGACTTTCCAAAAGAAATGCCAGTCGTAACTGTGAACTTGTTGACTGTGTTAAAATCATAGTCATAAACTATACCATATTGGGGAAGTGCTACTCCAAGGTAGCGTTTATTTAAGGGGGAACTTAAAATCACACCGTTATTCTCTTTTGACCAATCACTGACTGCTTGTGTCCTCAAGCTTCCACCTAGTTCTTTGAGGTAGCGACTGTCCTGAGCCCAACTCAATGACCCCATAGTGAGTATCAAAATTAGAACGAATAGTCCTCGATTCATTTTCATACTAATCCTCACATTTTTTTTCATTACCATTGATAATTTGCGTGTGATATGCAGCTGTCGTTTGAAAGATAATGGCGTATGTTTTTGAGCCAATATTCACTTGCTCTACCAAGCGACTAGTGCCTTGAATCAGTCCGTTGCCTAAACCCGCGGTTCTCACCACAGCCAACGATATTGATAAAATGAGTCAGGCATATAAGGGCTTTGGTTAACCTTGTCATTAGACTTGATTTGGAAATCAAGCTACGCGTATCTCTAACGATACTCAATAAGGCATATGCCTTATATTGAGGCACGGTATTAATAAATCAGGGTATAATATCGTCTAGCGTGCTGGTTTGAACATTTATTAACCATTGACTATGTTTTCCAATGCTGACAATGGCCTCCTCATTTTCCTTCAGGGTTTCGTAAAGCATCGGGGAGACTTTGTGCTTACCAATATCAGTGGTTATCCAGCATTCATAGGGCAGGAGTTGGTCCATGCTTTTTTCAAGAATTTGGGTGAGATAAGATTCCTTTAGTCCCTCACTTTCATCCAACAGGTAAAGCTGTTTTGTCTTTTTAACACTGTACCAAAATGAGCGCATGATAATGAGCATGAACACGCTAATGATGATAGACGGAACATACAGAAAACTGCCAATAGCCGAAGCGATCATCAAGAAGAATGCTACCGCTGAAAAGAAACCATATTTCTTAATGATCTTGTCTCTTTCTCCTTTGAGTTTCAATAGTTCATTCTCCGACATCTCTTCTTCCTGAACTTTGTTTGCGGATATGCTCATGTGAGGGCTTAGAAGAATATTTTATCCTTAAGAAGTTGCCATTCTCGAGAAAGAGGTTGGTTCACGTTCGCTATGATATTCTGAAGCTTTTCTTTGTGAAAGATGAGCTTGAGCGTAATATGAACATCTTCAGTAAGCTTGACTGAATGCGTAATCTCTCTGGTATAGCCATCAAAACTCGCGTTTAGTGGGTTCATACCTGGGAATCTCTTGATGACCTGTTGAAACTTCATTTTGTTATTTAAACCATAAGGAGCTTCCCCTTTATACTCCTTTTTTTGGCTTCCCATCCAAAAATTGAGCTGTCTAATTATGAATTGGTTGCTTTGTTTTTCAAAGGTAGGGTGTAGCCCCCTAAGCTTCACAAAATCATCGGCATTGGTACCAAGAAGCATTAAATATTGATTGCCTGGATATTGGGCAAATTCTTTTCTCAGTCTTGGGGCATTGGCCAGAACTTCCGCCTCTGTAAGTGTTTTATTGGTAGAATTGGTTGTTTTTGTGCTGTTAGAATTGTCTGGCTTCTTGTCGCTAGAATTGGTAACCGCGCTAGATGGTTGAGGTTTTTTATAAGTAGGCTCAAAGGGTTTTGTTGAGGAGAAGGTTTGCGGATACCTAATGCTTAAGACAATTTTCTTGTTCCGCTTGTCCCAATAAGCATGAAATAGGTGTTTGGAAATAGTTTTGTTAAATGCCTTATCCTCCGGGTGATGGAATACGAAGTTGTTGTCACTCAACTTTTTTATTCGATAATCTGCAACCAGAAGATTATCATAGAATGCACCTTGAAATGCCTTATTGAGTGTAATATTCATGGTATGCATAAACTTGCTAAATAAGTATTCAGGGTACTCAAGGCCGGGATAATCCCAGATTACATTCATGTTGGTATTATCATAAGAGGTAATGTAACCAGAGCCAGAGACTAAGTTCATGGAGTAAAAATCCCTATGTGGCTTGGCGTTAAGGCCTTTATCAATAACCTTTTCTATCAGTACCTTGATGAGTCCCGTATATATTTTCTTGTCTATGGTACAAACTTCGGCCAAGGATTGCTCCGCATTAATATGATTAAGGGTTGGAATATTGGCTATTTGCTGTGGATAGGCTTCAGCTAATCCAGCATCAAGGGAAAGCTCAAAGGCTTGCAGCTTTTCATCAATAAAATGTAATTCGACATCTAGACCTAGGAAGGGAGGTATATCTCTGAGCGTAAGTACTTGATGTCCATTTGAGTCTTGTTTCAAAAGACCATTGGTAATTCCTCCCAGCCGTTTGCTGATCTTTTGGAAAGAGTCACCCAAATATATTCCGAATGGCAAGGCTTTCTCATAAGGTTTGAGGCCGGTAAGCTGCTCTTGCGGGAATATGTGTTTAAAAGCCTTTTCAGTTCCAAAAGTCACATTTCGGAGCCTGGTTTTGCCCAAACCTGCTGATAGATGCTCGGTATAAACCCCGCTTTTCAGCCATATATTTTTTTGACGTGAAAAGTATTTATGTTTGATATTGACTCGCTCAGCTTTGGTGTCTTGTGCGTAGAGAAAATCGCTGTCAAGTTCTCTCTCAAACTCCCGGAGCCACTGGTTTCCTTGCCATTGATCAATCTGTGCCTGACAGCAGAAGGGAATCAAAAGCATGAAAATAGCATGTTTCAGCATAAGACATCAAATTGATTCATTCACCCAATTAATTCAATAGGGCAAATGCCGTATATTAGATATTGAGCTAATTGATGTATTTGCTATACACAAGTGGATTGCCTTAAAAGCAGACATATAATCTACCTAATTCTGTTCATCACCTTCTATCGCCTAGAGGTAAACGGGCAATCAAGTCAATATCGTTTCAATCATTTGGACGTAACATCCGGCCTGTCTCAAAACACAATCAACGATATATTTCAAGACAGTGAAGGCTACCTTTGGGTTGCCACTCAGGATGGACTGAACAGATATGATGGCTATGAAATCAGACAGTATGTACCTGATCGTTCAGACAGTTCAAGTATTTCAGATAATTTCTTGTGGAATATTACGGAAGATAAATTCGGTGGCATATGGGTTTGTAGTAGAAATGCAGTTAATCGATTGGACAAGCGCTCGGGGAAATTTCAAAAGCTGTTAACTGACCTCTCCGAAAGCCCCACTTCAGTAGTACACAAAGCAGGGCTCAGCTATATTTTGGTTGGTGAAAAAGTGCATTCAATCCCTTCAAATAAAGTTAATAAGCTTCAAGACAGCTTGAAGAGTGTTCCTAGCCTGGGCTTGAGTACAAACGGTCTTAACCCTTTTTCCATTAAAACACATGGCGAACATTTGCTTCTTTTTACGGGTGCTGGAGTCCTTTTAGTATCTCAGGAAAATGAGGAGCTGATTCCGATGGAGATCAGCCCTGGAAGCTTTGTCACGGGCGACAATCAGGTGATGGAAATATCAGATCAGCGATTTCTAATTGGTACCACAAAGGGCATATATGTCTTTGATCTAAACAGTAAAAGGGTCGCTCCATTTTTACATGATACTTTTCAAGAAACAGTCTATGCCTTTTCAAAAGGGCCTCAAGGATATCTTTGGCTATCTACCAAAGATGGGATAAGAATTCTGGACATCGAAAAGGGAGTGCTCAAGGACTTTAGTCCTAAAGGGGTAAAGAGTGAAATCTTGAGTACGGAGGTAATTTTCTCCATCTATAAAACCACCAATAACATGGTCTGGGTGGGAACTTCCAACAATGGACTTTATTCCTATGATCCAGCTTTGGACAAGTTTAAATATCTTGATACGAATGGAGGCCTTAGTTCTTCAATGATTTGGAGTATTGCCCAGGTGGATGAAAACGAATACTGGCTTGGTACAGACAATGGAGTAAATATTTTGAGGAAAAAACCTGGGTTGTCATGGACAGGTTCATCTTTTTTAAATGAAGGACTTGAAAGCGTAAAGCCTCTTAAAATGGAGGGAGTCCAGGGTGAACGAATCAACATGATCTTTGTAGACGATGTAGGGAATAAGTGGCTAAGTGTCCATAGCAAAGGGCTTTTCATATTGGACCCAACTAATAGGTTGGTTAAAAAGATTGTTTTCAATCAGGGAGATGTTGTGTCCAATCAAATTACTTCTGTGATCAAACTAGGTCAGGAGTACTGGGTGACCACATTCAATGGCATTTTCATTGTTAATAAGCTATTTGAAACAGAAGAACGGTTTCTAAGAGAAGAATTAGAAGCACAATACTTTTTCAAGGCCTATCTGGATTCAGAAAACAATATCTGGCTGGGTACAAACAATGGGTTTTATAAATATGAGGTCAGAAACGATCGATTTACGCATTTCCCTTATCAAGCCAATTCGTCTAATAGTCCGGGCTTCTATTTTGTAAACGACTTCGAAGAGGCTCAAGACGGCAGTATGTGGCTAGCTACTTTTGGAGGGGGCTTCGATTCTTTTAATGAAAAGGATCAAGCTTATTACCATTTCGACAATGAGCAAGGGCTAGCGAATAATGTCATCTCATCTTTGATAAAAGACAAAAGGGGGAATCTTTGGCTTGGGACTAACCGTGGTATATCGCGTTTTGACCCCAAGGACACAAGTATCGTCAACTTTGACGTAAGCAATGGCCTGGTGTTTAATGAAACAGCAATAAACGCGCGTTACAGAAATACCGAAGGAGAGTTGTTTTTTGGGACAGCCGGAGGCCTGGTTGTTTTTCACCCAGATAGTCTTGCTGCCAATGAACCAGCTCAAAGGCCTAAATTCACGGGGGTTAAAATCAATTATGAAGATGTCAGCATAGCTGTTCAAGATGGAGGGTCTATCAATCTGTTTCCGAAAGACAAGGTGTTGTCATTGGAGTTTGCGACACTGGCTTTTCGAAATGCACAAAAACTGATATATGAATTTAAAATTGATGGTATAGATGATCATTGGGTAGTTACAGATGCAAGTAATAGGCGCGCAACATATTCTACCTTGCCTTTTGGAACACATAGCTTTCAAGTTAGAGCACGAGATTTTTATGGTGGAACAAGTCAAGTGGCTTCCATCTCTCTAATCGTTCATCCTCCTTTATGGCTTAGTTGGTGGTTCATAATTGCGCTTATCGCCTTCGTAATTCTTAGTATTGTCGCGATCAGTAGAGCATATTATCGCAATAAACTCAAGGTACGGCTTCGAGATGTAGAGCTGAAGCAGCAGATTCAAACGGAGCGTGAGCGAATTTCGCGCGATTTGCATGACAATGTGGGTTCTCAAATCACACATATTATATCCTCGTTGGACAATATATCTTATCAGCATAGAGAAACAACTGCGGTCAAAACCAAACTCAATGATTTAGGAGATTTTACGCGCTCTACCTTACGGTTTTTGAGGGAAACTATATGGGTAATAAATAAAAATGCAATTCGGCTATCAGAGTTTGCAGAGAAGGCACAAGATTACGGAAACAAGATGTGTGAGAATATCGAAACGGGCTTTTCGATTGAGAAATCAGGCGAAGATGTAGTCCTAAACCCTACCATGACAATGAACCTCTTTCGGGTTTTCCAGGAGGGCATTAATAATGCTATTAAGCATGCTGAGGCCACGGAAATAGAGGTCAAAATACAAGGCGATAGTCATGAAATGAAACTATGGATTCAGGATAATGGTAAAGGGTTTGATGGGAATCATAAGCAAGGGCACTATGGCCTGGGTAACATGAAAGATAGAGTGGAGGAAATGAAAGGGCAGTTCGAAATTTTAAGTAGCGCAAAGGGAACAGTTGTAAAAATACAAGTGCCCATAAGTAAAACTACGTCAAATGCCTGATTGAATGGATGCATGGTTTTTACTACCTTAAATGCCAATGAAAGTTAAAGTAGGCCTGATAGAAGATGATACAAACCTAGTGCAATCTATTAGCACGAAGCTTTCTATGTTCGAGGAGGTGGAGCTCATTTTTACGGCTAGAAATGGGATAGAGGCTATCGAAAAAATGTCGGAGTATGACGCTGATCTGTTGTTAATGGATATCAACATGCCTGCTATGAATGGCATCGAAGCTACAGCCAAAATTAAAAAGGACTTCCCAGGTATCAAGGTCATTATTCACACCGTTTTTGACGATAATGACAAAATATTTGAATCAATTTTAGCAGGAGCTTCTGGCTATTTATTGAAAGATGAAAAGCCGTCTGTCCTCATTGCAGGAATCTTGGAAGCGATGGAGGGAGGAGCGCCAATGAGTCGCAGTATTGCCTCTAAAACACTTCAACTAATTCGAAGAAATACAGAAGAAAACCGAAAAGATTTCAAGCTAACAAAACGGGAACTGCAAATTCTAAATGGCCTCTCGAATGGCCAGAACTATCAACAGATTGCCGATGAGCTATTCATTAGTCCAAAGACAGTACGGAAGCACATAGAAAACATCTATCAAAAGCTACAGGTACATAACAAGATAGATGCTGTGAAACTGGCCATGAAGCATCAGATTATTGGAGGATAAAAAAAGGACACGCTCAAGAGTGTCCTTTTTAGCCTTTATAGCGTAGTGCTACTGCCCTACTAAGAATATGGCGTTGGCTACAAACATTTTTCCATTCTCCCAGAAAGCTCTGAATAATGGATTGTCTGCAAAGTAAACTATGGCGCCACGCCCCATATTCTCAACTCCGAAGACCATTGATTTTGCTAATTGCTCTTTCACTTTGGCACCAGCTACACCGGCAACATGAGCGTTCTCACTTTCAATAATACCTACATTCCAACCATTTGGTAAGTAGGCTAGTCTTGAGCTATTGCTTTTAATTGTGAAGTAGTGATTGTCATAACCGAAGCCCATCGGGTGTGTATTATCAACTTTAAGTTTGAAGATTGCTCCTGGCAGTCTAAAGTCGTCAAACTTAGCTCCTCTGTCAGCATAAGGAGTCAAGGCATCTTTTTCCTTTTCCTCAGCAGATTTCTTCTCGGGTTTTTCGTCATCACTAGTTCTCTTCAGTTGAAAACCATCTTTTCCAACAAAGGTGTTAACCGCCCTTTCGATGGCAATAACTCGTCCACCACCACGTACCCATGCCTTGAGGTCATTCATGCGACTCTCATTGAGCATGCGACCGTATGAGCCAGAAGGCATCACAATGACATTATAATTGCTCAGGTCGATAGATCCAAAGGCGTCAGTGTCAACCATAGTGATTGGGTAATTGAGCTCTTGCTCCATAAAATACCAGAACTCGCCAAAGCCTAGAGAAGAAACACCGTCACCACGAAGAGCAAGTACTTTCGGCTTCTCTAAATATGGAACATTGTTTGAACCGAAGTCTTTCCCAGAGTCCACAAAGGTAGTTGGCGTAGAATATAGGCTACGGTTGTACTTAAGGGCAGTACTTTTTACAATTTCATCAAAACGGTTTTTCATGTTTTGATTTCCCTTTCTCGTAATAATCAATGTACCAGGGCTGAACTCTCTACCGGCTACAGTAAACTTTTGAGTTGCATATCGCAACTTGATGTTGTGCTTAAGCAGTTCCGATAAAAACTTTGCGTCTTCCAGTGTTTCCCATTTGGCAAGATATGCAGGAGGAGTAGCGTTGTTAAGCACCATTTCGGCATCAGGAATGGAGATTTCGGCACTACTCACGTCTACTTTCACTTCAGTAGCAAATGCATTTAGGCCTAGCATGTATGGCGTAGCCCATGCAGTAATATCATAAGTATCGGAAGTACTCGCAAATGTCTTAGGTTCAAAGAACGCCTGTACCAAAACAGCTTTGGGCTGGTAAGCTGAAATAACGATATCACCATTTTGAATGGTCATATTTTTAGTTTCCCCTGATTGAAAGTCAAATGCAGCAACAGCTTTTCTTGTGCTTCCTGTGCCATACTGAATTTGATGCCTCTCTAAAAATGCTTTGAGCTGGGCCAACTTATCGGGGTGATTAGTACCACGAATAACATATGTTTTGTATTTCGCCCTAGGGCTGTTTACAGCAGTGTTAAAGTAAGCAGCGAATTCATCCACCATCTTTTCTGAATTCATGGAAGCAACTTCTACAGTTGACATGCCTGTGGTGTAGTGATGCGCGATGGCATCCTTCAGGGTCAAGGTATCTCCTTCGTCAGTGAGTATGGCTAAATCGCTACTCGCCTGCTCATATGTCATACCGATTGCTCCGTTGTACATCGGGTATGAATCTCCGTAACTAGGGTACAGAATATCAAAGCTCTCTTTGGTAAAGAATAACCAGCCGTTTTCATCAAAGTACTTGGCGTGGTTTCTTCCGATCATGTCTTGGAAATCTCTCTGCCACTGCGTCACTTGTTCGTGAATTGGCTCTGCGGCAGGCGCAAAATAATAAGGGCTGTTACTTCCTTGCTCATGGAAATCAACATGGATGTGAGGCATAATCGTATTGTAGAGTTTCATGCGTTGCTGAGACTCTATTTGCTTTTGCCATGCCCAGTCACGATTCAAATCAAAAAGGTAGTGGTTGGCCCTTCCTCCTGGCCATGGTTCGCGGTGTTCAACAGCGTCACGACTTGGGTTTGGTGTAGTGCCCGCCACTTGATTGATCCAATTAGAGTAACGATCTCGACCATCTGGGTTAATGCATGGGTCCATTATGACTACTGTATTTTTCAACCAAGCCTGCGCTTCGGCATTATTCGGTCTGGCGAGCTCATACAAGGTTTTCATGGCGGTTTCGGTAGAGTTAGCTTCGTTGCCATGGACATTGTAGCTCAACCACACTATACCGATTTTCTTACCGACAGGCTCGCCTTCCATTGTACCGATGCGCTTTAGGTTGTCGGTGCGGATTTGCTCCCAGTTGTCCATGTTCTCTTGTGAAGAAAGCATGTTAGTGATGAGCGGTCTTAACTCATTAGTCTGTCCATACTGATATGTCTCAACATTACTCATTTCACCTGCTACATACTGATAGTAGTCTACTACTTTGTAGTGAGGTGTGAACCTAGTACCTAACTCATAACCAAGAAATTCATCTGGGCTTTTGAGTTGTTGGGCCAGCGACACAAAAGCCGAAAGCATGCAAATGATAGATAATGTTAAGCGTCTTTTCATCATGAATTGTTTTAGAAGGCGGAATTTACACGAATTCGCTTCCCAAAACAATAGGAGGTTATGTAAGGAAAATATGGTTTGTGAGTAGAACCCAAATCGCTTTTGGCCGAAGGGTTCATTGAATTAATGACTAGTTTCGAGGTGTGAAACCTACTGAGACAAGATACTTTATTGCACTAATCCCTCCCGATCCGATTCAATCTGACGTACAGGAGATCAAGGAGCATTTTCAAATAGCGTACAACAGTAAAGGTGCGCTGCGGTCACCTGGTCATGTTACATTGATGATGCCTTTTCTTTGGAAAGAGAAAAAGGAAGCCAAATTGTTTGATTTACTTGTGCAAGCAACTAAAGAAGAGAAATTCAATCTTGAATTCGATGGTTTTGGCGCTTTCCCGCCCAGAACAATTTTCATCAAGAGCAAGGTGTGTCATGAATTGATGGATTTTCAAAGTAGACTGGCACGCCACGCGAAACGGCAGATGAACCTATTCAACGCGACTCATAATCGTGGATATCACCCTCATATGACCGTTGCCTTCAGGGATCTCAAAAAGGATCAGTTTGTTGAAGCTTGGAAAGAGTTTAAAGATAGGCCCTTTAATGCTCAGTTCGAAGTGAACGATTTCTGGCTGTTAAAGCATGATGGTGAGCGCTGGAATGCTTATCGCGAATTTCAGTTTTCGGTATAAGGTACTTTAATATTGATCTTTACTAAGTCACCTAGGATTAGATGGTTTTTGCCAACCCCATAGTCTCGCCTATCTAGTTCTGTACTTCCTATAAAGTATTTTTTACCTTCCATCGCTTCAATAGTAAAGGGTATTTCAACGGGTAGTGTTGTCTCCTTCATCGTTAAAGTTCCCATTAAGGTATAACCTGCTGGCGTCTTAGTGATTTTCGTAGAATTGAAGGTGAGGTTGGGGTATTCTTCTACATCGAAGTACTTTGATTTACGTAAATGCTTGTCCCTTGCTTTTATGCCCGTATTGATGGTAGTGGTTGGTATGGTTAACTTGAAAAAAGAGGCATTAAGATCATTTGGATAGAACTTATAGTTGACTGAGTTTTCCTCGAAATAACCGTCCACTCCTACTCCAGCGTTGCGAATTGTGAAAGTGATAGCTGCAGGTTCGGTTTGGGCGAAACTTAAATGAGTGATGATTGTAAATAAGAAAAGAAGGCTAATTCTTGCGGCCATTGAGCACGCCATTTTCGTTAATGAGATCGACATAATCGGTAAGCTTGAGTTCTAGTTCTGTAGCACCAATAGCATAAGGCGCTATTTCATTCGTATTAAAATAGAAAATCAAGCTCTTATTTATTATCGCAAAGTTATTGTTCAATTTGAACTCGCCCCCCTCGAAATAATAGCCCTTTTCTCTTAAAGTAAACGAAGGAGGTATTTCTTTCAGCATACGAAACTCTATTTCCGCAGACCGATTTATGTTTTCCTCAAAACCAGCCTTTAGAATATCGCTGAGGGTGATGGCTTCTCCTGTTTGAAGGTTGTAACTTCGATAAACCTGATACATACTAGGGTGTGCGCCACCAGTGTAGGAATAAATAGTGGTGGCCACGCTAATAAAGCTGCTATCCTGGTATAAAATATCAGAGTTGATCTCTGTAGACCATGAAGCTTTGTAATCGGAGTATTCTTCTAAGATGGAGGAATATTCAGTGGCAATTTCTGCTATCAGGGATTGAAAGCTCTCAGGCTTATCGGTGACAAAGGCGTAGTCAAAAATTGATGATTTTATATTAGCATTGATTTTCTCAATTACTGTTGGGCTGAGCATGCCGGTGATAATGGGGTATTCTATCGAGAACGAGGCACAAAGATTTGAAAGGCTATCAGTTTCGCAAGGTCCAGATTTTTCATTTATTGATTCAACCCTGTAGTCAACAAATTGGGGAATGGCATCTGGTGTTTCTTCTATGACAACAGCCGGTTTTTTCTCGCCAAATTCACATGATCCGATAGTTGCTATTAAAAAGAATAATGGGATGATTTTTTTCACTAATCGAATTTGAATTTGATGAATTTGGTGCCTTTGTCTAGCTTATAACTCTTCAACTTCCCTTTTGATTTAAAGTGGATGATATTTTGTTGATCATCGAAGGTATCCATTAGCGCTACGTTGGTCACTTCTGCCTCATTCACCTCAGCTACGCCTTCAATTTCGTAATAACACCACCTGGCATCACCTTCAATTTCAGAGCCGAGGTAATTGAATGGCATTGATTTTCCATTGATAACGAACAAAACCTTCTTTTTTAAATAGACACTCATTAGGCTGTCTAACCTTGCCAGGCTTTCAGGCTCGTAAGTATCTAGTTTTTCGATTTTATGGAATTTTTTAAGCCCAGTTTCTAAATCGTCTAGAAAAATACGGTGGCTAACTTGGACAGATTTTGAATCGGCATCGTGCTCAATATCAGTTACGCTGACATGGAAAGGGTGCCAATACAGAACAGCACTGAATAAAACCGACCAAATAAGCTTTAGCTGCATGCTTTTAAGTTTTATAGGGGTATTCAAAATTAAACTTTATTATTGCATTCCTTACAATATCCGGGCCCGAAATAAAGTCCCTCTATGAGCCAATTTGCCATATATTTTGAATTAGGTAGAGAGCATATCCTAGATATCAACGGATATGATCATATCTTATTTGTCATTGCGCTTTGCACAATATATCTATTGCAAGACTGGAAGAAGGTATTGATTCTGATTACTGCCTTTACAATAGGCCATTCTATTACCTTGGCTTTAAGCGCTTTGGAAATTGTCAACTTTAGGAGTGACATTATTGAGTTTTTAATTCCTTGCACCATTTTTATCACGGCATTTTCAAATTTGCTTCGTAAGCAAAGTGCGCTAACACCTGCGAGATTTAACACGAATTACTTCTTCGCCTTGTTTTTTGGCTTGATTCATGGACTGGGCTTCTCAAATTATTTAAAAAGCATTTTAGGTAGAGAGGACAGTATTGTTACTCCTTTACTTTCATTTAATCTTGGCCTTGAATTAGGGCAGATTATTATAGTAGCCTTCTTTATGGTTATTTCCTTTGTCTTTGTGAGCATCTTTAATGTAGCGCGCAGAGACTGGAACTTGGTGATATCTTCAGCGATAGCCGGGATAGCACTTACAATTATGTTCGAAACGAAATTTTGGTAAAATAAACGATAGAAGAATGAAAAGACTTTGGCTTATGGCAATGGTATTGACCTTTATGGGGTCAACTGCTTTTGCTCAAGTAGTTAATAGTAATCACGGCAAGCGATTTGAGCAGCTTGAGCGAATGCTCAGAGATCCGAGTGTTTATAGAACAGCTTCAGGAGCTCCAGGTTCACAATACTGGCAGCAGAAAGCCGATTATAAAATTGAGGCAACTCTAGACGATGAAAATCAACGCCTAACAGGTGCTGAAACCATTACTTATTTCAATAATTCTCCTGATGCACTAAGCTACCTGTGGTTGGCTTTGGATGAAAACGTGCGACAGCCGGAAAACGATTCTTACAAATTTGAACCAAGTAGTATCAGGCCAAGAATGTCTTTCGACCAAATTGATGGCTTAGATGGGCACGATAACGATTGGGGTTTCCATATTATGGAAGTGAAAGATGCCAAAGGCAAGGATATGACATATACTATCAACCAAACGATGATGCGTATAGACTTGGCCACTCCATTGAAGCCTGGTCAGAAATTGGCTTTCAGCATAAAGTGGTGGTATAATACTACCCCGAGAGCGATATCTGGTGCGCGTGGAGGGCATGAGTACTTTCCTGAAGACGGAAACTACATCTATACAATTACAGGCTGGTTCCCGAGAATGGCTGTTTATTCAGATTTTCAGGGCTGGAATAACAAGCAGTTTACTGGAAGAGGGGAATTCGCTTTGACTTTTGGCGATTACGATGTTAAAATGACTGTTCCTGCGGATCATGTCGTAGGCTCTACCGGTGTTTTGGAAAATGCGAAATCAATCTTGACTTCCGAACAGCAAAAGAGATGGAGTCAAGCTCAAAAAGAATTTGTTGAGCCCGTGAAAATTGTGACGCTGGAAGAGGCAAAAGAAAATGAGAAGTCTAAGGCTTCGGGAACAAAAACATGGCATTATAAAGCCGAAGATGTACGTGACTTTGCATGGACTTCATCAAGAAAATTTGTCTGGGATGCAATGGCTGTTGACATCGAAGGAAGAGACGATCATCCAATGGCAATGTCTTATTATGCTAAAGAGGCTTATGGCATCTATGAGCGATACTCAACCAAAGCTGTGGCGCATACTTTGAAAACCTATTCTAACTTTACTATCCCTTATCCTTATCCAGTTGCAATTTCAGTTGAGGCATCGAATGGTATGGAATACCCAATGATTTGTTTCAACTATGGTAGAACACTTCCTGATGGTACTTATGCTGAGTCAACTAAGTACGGAGCGATCGGTGTAATCATTCACGAAGTGGGACACAACTTTTTCCCGATGATTGTCAACTCTGACGAACGTCAGTGGACTTGGATGGATGAAGGACTAAACACTTTCGTTCAGTATTTGACAGAGCAAGAGTTCGATCCGAACTATCCTCACAGAAGAGGCCCTGCTCATAAAATTGCACCTTATATGGCTTTGCCTAAAGAGCAGTTAGAGCCAATTATGACTAATTCTGAGAACATTGTTGGTTTTGGTAATAACGCTTATGCAAAAGCAGCAACAGGTTTGAACATCCTTCGGGAAACGATTATGGGTCGTGAACTTTTCGACTTTGCCTTTAAAGAGTATGCGAAACGATGGGCTTTTAAGCACCCAACGCCTGACGATCTATTCCGAACGCTGGAAGATGCTTCTGCCGTAGATATTGACTGGTTTATTCGTGGATGGTACTTCACAATTGACAATGTTGATGTTGCCATTGACGATGTAAAATGGTATCAGCTGAATACTAAAAATCCTGAGATTGAATACCCAATGCTTAGCGAAAAAGCTAAGGCTACTCAAAGTGACCTAGCTGCTAAAAGAAATAGAGCAGAAGGCAGAAAGTTCTATGTAGAAGAAGATAAGAGGTTACAAGACTTCTATTATTCTTATGATCAATTTGAAGTGACCGATGCTGCTAAGGCGGCTTATCAAAGATTTGACGCGACACTGAGCGATGAGGAGCGTGCGATTCTTGGAGATAAGGCAAACTTTTACGAGATCGATTTTACGAATGTTGGTGGCTTAGTAATGCCATTAATCATCGAGTGGACATTTGCCGATGGCACTAAGGAGGTTGATAGAATTCCTGCGTATATCTGGAGAAAGAATGAAGATAAAGTGACCAAGGCCTTTATGAAGAAGAAGGAAGTTGTTCAAATCAGACTAGACCCAGACAGAGAAACTGCGGATACGGATGAGGCTAACAATTACTTCCCGAGAAGTACAAAGCCTAATCGCTTTGAGCTTTTCAAAGGCAGAGGCGGAGCAGCTAGAGGACAATCTTCAGGTTCTAACCCAATGCAAAGAGCAGGAGGTAAATAGAATTTAGAAACAGCGATTAAGCCTGAGATGAAAGTCTCGGGCTTTTTTATGCACTCAACTTTCCTGGTGCTGGCGGTTCACGATAAGCATAATAGCCCATCACCGTTTCCATGGCTTGTCGAATGGCCTGATTAATGGGCAATTGCATCGTTCCTAAATCAGTGTCTATGCTTCTGATTTGGAAATAGTAGTCGTTCATCATAGGAATACCACCTCCTTGATCAACCGAATGCTTAATTGAAGCGACTCTTTCCGGTTCTTTACTTTTCAAGGGAGCACAAGTGATAAAGCTCGTTTCTCCGTACTTGTCTCTTATGGCTGAGTAACCGAAGAGGCGACAAATTAAGCCTCGGTATTTGTATTCAGAACAGCTACCGTTAACAATTGAACCTTTGGCAGGAGAAAAGACGGGACATGTAGTAGCGTCTCTTTTGAGCAGCAGGTCATACTGTTCTTCTATTTGTTTGGTAAGAAAGAGGTGGAGTGCATAAGGAAGAAACTCTAAGGGAGTAGCTTCAATGTCTGATTTAAAGCAGCATTTCCCACAACCTGCGATGCAATGCAGTCCGCTGGTCGCTTGTAGGGCAGTAATCTCTTTGTCGAGGGAAGCAAAAATCTCTTCGACCGCCTTCACTTTGCTGATTATGGACATCTATTAAGAACAAGGTAGTGCTAATAGTTCCGAATCAACGATTGCCATCACAAATAATTCAACTCATAGATGAATCGGTAATTACATGTTTTGGTTGTTAATTTTTAATAAGCGTGAGCTCGCTTTTTTCTGGGGCATTGACACCATCGGTGATAGGATAAAAAATTCCTTTCACGACTTTCTTTCTTGTTTGGAACAAGTATATGGTGCCTAGTTCTTGACTATCGTCCTGATCTGATTTAGGAGGGAAATCGTATTCCATAGCGGCCATATTACCTAAATTATAAGTAAAGTAAACCTTACTATTAATGCTTTTCCCTGTAGCTATCTGATATGAACTATCAGTTGTAAAAGTAATATTAAGGTTATCCAAAAGCTCATTTTCAGACGCTATCACCCAGGTATCAGTGAGTAATTCGGGTGTGGAAAACCTTTTTTCGTTTAAAGGAGAAAAATTGTAATAAGTGGGTCTATCATCTAGTGTAGATCTTAAAATAAGACTTTCGGCCGCGTATGTTCCGTACAGGGTATCCCTTGTACCGTAAAGGTATAGTATGCCATCACGCTGGTTCATTGACCATTCTTCTTTGCCATCCCATGAATGGCTGACAATATTCCCATTCTTCTGAAAATCAATAGTCATTAAACCAGCGTTATAGAGGTAGGTGGAGTCTTGGGGTTCTTCATCCACAATCTCATAGACGCCATCTATTTCTACCATGGTATAAACTGGCTGAAGTGCTTTAACATGGGTTAGGATCCATAAGCCGGCAGGTTGCTGGGCAGTGAGCGCCACAGCATGTAGTAGAAAAATGAGTAGGATAGATTTTCGCACCCGTGAAGATAACTCAAAAGCTGAGATGATTTAGTTACCGAAGCCCTTTGTCACTTTGTAATCGCTCATTTTTATGGATTTTTTTACCTTTTTGAGCTCTTTAATTACCATGTGTGATTCTTGCCCTCCTGCTTCTGAGGAATGCATCTCCATTAAGAACCCCTCTGCATTACCATCAAATGAATTGCTGGTAAAAAAGGAGGATAGAATCGGCATATTCGAAGGTGTTTTGATATTAACCTCATTGGAGAGCCATAACACAATGGTGCCTTGATTGGTTGATTCTACGATATATTCGCTGCTTTTGTAGCCGAGAATGGTTCTAGTTTTTCCAGTTTTTTTCAAGCCTATGCTTTCAGTAGGACTGTCTTCTTCACTCACTTCGTCATTCATATTACCATTCATGCTTTCCATCATCTGAGAAGACATGGCCATGGCTTGTTTTTGGTTCTCATCAATATTGATAAAAACCTTTCGCTCATCATCCATAATCATGAACTCTGTTCCATTGCTCGCATCAATCATGTAGGCGTTTTCTTCAGAAGAGAGCCAAGAAGTGAAATTGGTTTTCTCTCCACTGACGTCTATCATTTCATAGCTGATTTTGTGATCAAAAGAGTAACTACTAGGCAAATCAATGTTTCCAGAGGAATTCATCATTTGCTGCATCATCTCCATTGCCTTGGTTGCCTCATCGCTGTTGTATTGAGCGTTATCTTCTGAACGATATGTATCAGTGCGTGAACTGGATGGACTAGACACTTTATTTACCTCAGCTTCGCGCTGGGCTTGCATAGCCCTACGGTTAGCATAAGTGTTTTCAATCATGCCGTCATTTTTTAAGGTATATGAAAAGTCAAGCTTAACAGTACCTCGCATTTCAAGAGATTCGTCTGTTTCATTGTTTCCACCAGCACCAGTGAATGAAAGATAAATGGAAGATTCATCGAGGGATGCAACTGTAATTGATCCTTCCTTTAAGACACTACCAACGCCAGCAGGCATACCAGGTCTGGTATAATATTCAAAATTGCTGATCATTCCAGCTTCGCTAGAAAAGGCTTGTTGAGCATATTCTCCGCTGTGTTTACCAGAACTAATAGGGACGTTTATGAGTTCAAAAGACATTCCATATTGCTCATTTGAAATGGCATTGATGCTCACTCCATTTTTATAAAATGTACAAACAACATCTATAAAAGTACTCAGGCTGTACTTTTCGGTTCCAAAGGTTAATGAGGCAAATCCATCCGGTTCTCCCTCCCTTATGATTTCGTCTTTACCGGCCTTTCCTCGATTGTCGCCTTTCTTTCCAAATAACCGCTCTACTTTCACAGATAGTGAATCGACAGAGCCTTCAACGGCTCTATCCATTTTTTCTTCAGCTTTTCTTTCTAGCTTTTCTTCGGCTTTTCTTTTTAGTTTTTTGAGGAGTTGTGCTTCTGCGTGAAAAGAACTGGTAAGCATCACCAAGAATGCAAAAAATACAATTAAGGGACTCTTGGCCTTTAGGTTTGGCATAACTATAGTATTTGGTTGCGTTTAGACTATAATACTAAGATAGATAAAAGAGACCCGCTTATCAAATTGCTTCAATGACGCTTGTAAGTGAACTAGCTGAAGAGGATACCAAGTCATACAACTTGTCTGCGCAACTATCTATCGAGCCACTTTTTGAATTCTTGTACTTTGTCTCGACTTACAATCGCATCCATTTCGTCCGAATGTTTTAAAATTAGCCGCAATCGGCTATTTGAATAGGTCACAATGTCTTTGACTGCTTCGAGTGATACGAGGTATTTTCGGTTGATTCTAAAGAATTGTTCAGGACTAACGAGTTGTTCTACCTGTTCTAAGGTATAATCAATAATAAAACGGTTCTTCTCAATAGTTTGTAAGAAGGTGGCCTTTTCTTGGCTGAAAAAGTAGGCAGTATCATTGGTGGGAATTGTATGTATATGCTCTCCTATTTTGACTACAAATCGTTCTTTGTATTTCTTAGTCATCATTTGCATAGCCTGCTCTATCAATGCCATGTTCATGGAGGGAGCTTCTGTTTTTGCGAAAAGCTCTTCGTATTTTTTTAATGCATTGGTTAACTCCTCTGGATCTATCGGTTTAAGGAGGTAGTCGACACTATTAAGCTTAAAGGCCTGAATGGCGTATTCATCAAATGCCGTTGTAAAAATGATGGGAGCCGTCAATTCTACTCGTTCTAGGATTTCGAAGCTAAGACCATCGGCTAGTTGAATATCGAAAAAGAGGAGGTCTGCGGTGTTTTCTTTTAGCCAATTGACGGCTCTTTTGACTGAATCTAGTTGTGCTAAGACTTCAACATCGGGGTTTGCTTCTTGCAGCAAACGAATGAGCCTTTTGGCCGCCATAGACTCATCTTCTACAATTAATACTTTCATGAGGAAAAAGATAGTAATGGAAGTTTGACAATAAATTCTGATTCAGTTTCGTGTATTTCTACCTTAGTCTGACTTAGAAATTCATAACGTGCTTGAATATTTTTTAAGCCTACTCCGGCAGATTCTTCGATGGGGATATTTTTTTTCTGAAGATTATTTTTGATAATGAGTGTATCGCTATTTTCCACATAGACCTCGATAGTCAAGGGTTCTTCTTCTGCTATCGTATTGTGTTTTATGGCGTTTTCAAAAAGCATCTGAAGGGCAATGGGCGGGATCATTTTTTGCTCAAAGCCAGTTATATCTATGTTCACTTTCAGTTTATCATCAAAGCGGATTCTTTGGAGAAACAAGTATGAGTTGACAAAGGCTAATTCGATTTCTAAACTCACTACTTCTTTGGCTTGGTTATCCAAAACGTACCGATAGACTTTGGAGAGTTTCCGAATGAAATCGGCTGCCATATCTTGATTTTCATATACCAGATTAGTCAGTGCATTTAGGCTATTGAATAGAAAGTGAGGATTAACCTGGTTCTTTAGTGACTCATACTTGGTCGACATTTGCTCACGCTTAATTCTTTCGGCATCAACAGTGGCTTTTCTCCAATTGTCTAAGAATGACTTGGCAAACATGAAAAACGTGATAAAGAACGTAATACCAATGGAAATCAAAACATCAATTCCACCCCAATCAATGCTTACCCCTGGCAGAAGATTGTAGGAAGTATTGAGAAAGACTATGACCAGGGGAGTGTAGATTAACACAGTAATAACTCCGACAATGAATCGCTTTCCGGGCTGGTCTAACCAAGAGATTTTACTATTCCAAAAGTCAACGAGATAGGCATTACCCTTCCAAAAGAGCATCCACATTAGACCAGAATAGGTCATGGATAGCCTTACTACAGTCCAAGGTCTGTTGGCTAAACCCGGGTTGAACGCAAAGGCCATCGCACAGCCCAGAAGGAAGATAAGAGTTGCCTCAAAGAGCTCTTGCTGCCAGAATTTTTTGAACTTGAAAATGCCCATGACTAAATATAATGGTTAAACGGTTTGAGTCTTGAACTGCGCTCTATATTTCCTAGCCCAGTAGCTGACAAATGGAAATCCAACAAATGTTGGTAATACCCAAAGCACCCAGCCCAATTCATTTGGAAAGTTGAAGATTTCTCCATTCTGTACTAAGAATGCTGTCGTTGCAGCAATCAGGCTTCCGGACATGGAGTTCATATGCGCAAACCACCACCACATTTTATCTAGGGTTTCGATTTTTCTGTACATCTGTAGGTTTTCCCACGCGTTTCTAGATGTGAAAAACCCAAAGAACAAACAGAGATAGCCCATTACCGAAGAGAACTCAGATGGGATTAAGTAATTGATGCCCATTCCTATCATAAAGATTCCGAAGAGCAGCGTGATGATTCCAGCACTCCAGTCGATCAGTTCAACTTTTCGAGTCTTTTTGATCTTTAAAGCTCGGTAGCCGGAAAATGCAAGATAAAAACTAAAGACAGCTATAACCATTAAGAATGGACTGAAGCGAATGAAGCTAATGATCAGCATAGCGCTGACAAATACCCAAAACATACACCAGAAGAAAACTTTACCTACTTGTCTGTGCAACTTACCTCCCTTTCTTCCGAAGAAGCCAGCCACTAAACCACTGAGTAAGGAGGTTATTCCTGCGATAACATGCGATATGATAAGTGCTTGTTCCATGTGATGGCTAATCTGAGTCTAGTGTAAAATAAAAGAAGGCATCTTCAGTAATCTGAAGATGCCTTCACGTTAAGTTTATTGACCGCACTGCTTCACTATGCCTTCGGCCATTTCCTTTCCCCAAGTTGGGTCTAGCGTTTGCTTACCGCTATTTGCCTCGAAGGTAGGAAGCGTTTGCTTAACCATGGCGCAAGGCTTATCCGTTGGAGACCCAAAAAATTGTGCCATTCCGAGTTGCATCTGACCAAGTAACATTTTGGCTCTAGGGTTTTCTGGGTCAATTCTTACTGCCATACTGAACTGTTGCATGGCTTTTCCAGAAAGCATTTGACCTCTAGTATTTGGGTCTGCAGCAAGTTGCGTCATGTAATTGAAGCCTTGAAGTGCGACAACCTCAGCATTGTTGGGTGCTAAAGCAATTGCTTTATCTATAAACTCCTGAGCCTTTGCTGTATACTTGTCTTTTGTGCTAATATCTTCAGCACCATAAGACATGTTGATGTAGTTGAGCGCAGTGTAATAACTTGGTAACCACTCCCCTTCTACTTTGGCAGCTATTCTTTCAAACTGACTCGCTACTGCTTGTCTCTCCTCTATTGTGTTGGCTGTTGACATTTGAGTTAAACCTTTGGACATGGCTTTGATATAAGCCTCCTGACCTTGACCGTGAAGGGCGAACCCTGCTACTAATAATGCGATTAATAAAACTATCTTTTTCATGATCTTTTGTTTTCGTTTTTGATGATTTAAAAGTACACCCTTCGACAAGCGCTACGAAAAAGTACTTACTGAACCGTAGGATTATAGAGATGAACCGTAGTAGTTAGCGGACCTATAAAACTCTACTATTTCATAAACCGGGTTAAAACAAAAAATCCCCGGCTAGCGGGGACTCAGAGTTAGGTATCGAACGTACTAGAAACCACCCATGTACATTAAATCTACATATGCTTCTGTGTCTTCGCCTACGTCAAATGCAGCATCTTGAAAATCTGGAGGCCCTTGCTCACCCATCGCTTCATTTGAGAAGCCATAGCCTTCTAGCGGCATACCGTAGCTATTGAAATCAAGATCTTCATTTCCGTTTTCATCGTGCATTACCGCAATGGCATATTCGCCAGCAGGCACATTTTTGAAGACCACTTCAATTGAGCTGCCATCTGCCTCTACATATTGACTCATAAAGGCATCTTTTTCTGGAAAGTCAGTGTCGCCATTGTGCAGTGCCACGGCTATATAACCATTCTCATTTCTAAGGTTACCTACTGTTACAGTAAGTGTGAACTCTTCTTTTTTAGCCGGAACCATGCCTAGCATTAGGCCCATTGCGATGATTAGTGTTGTAATTGTTTTCATAATTTTTGACTTATAAGTTTTGTAATTGATTTTCCTGTCCGTCCTTGGTAAGTGTTATAAACAAGCCAATAAAGATGAAGCGTTTTGCGCCTTGTCTTATGGGCTGTCTGTCATATATACCTTCGGTGTTCGGCTGTGAGGCATACTCATAGCCGAATATGTTGTCTCTGCCGAAAATGTTGGAAGAAGACATGTAAATGATAATGTTTTGCTTCAGTAGTATGGCTGCATTCAAACTCAAATCACTATAGTTTGGCGTCCTATCATTCTGAAAACCTGGCTTGTTAGGGTTGTGGAATGGTCGGCTTGAGCCATAATTAAGTGTTGCACCAAACTGAGTTCTTATGGGTTCAACCATGTGCTTAACTACCCAAGAGAAGTTATGCTTCGATAAGAATGATGGCGTAGCCAATGTGTTGAAGTCTTGATAGTTTCTTTCAGCATCTACAAATGAATAAGACACCCAGTAGTCTGTATTCTTGAAGGTTTTACTATCTCTCCAGAATATATCAAAGCCTTTTGCGTCTCCGAATCCATTGTTATTGTAGGTCAAAGGATTGAAATCATTAACACTTTCAAACTTCACCAGGTCATCATATTTCTTCCAGTAGGTTTCAAGTCTAAATACTCTATTATCTCTGATATACTGATAGTTAAGAATATGATGTGTTGCTTGTTCTGGGGCTAGCCTTCTATTCACAAAAGCATAGTCATTCTGAGGAGATTGTAAGAATCGGCCCCAGGCCAAAGAGAACTGACCATAGTCATTCAATTTGTAAGACATAGCTATTCTTGGGCTTACCCAAGCTTGATTTACTAGAGATGAATGCTCATAACGTAAGCCAGTTCTCAAGACAAGTTTGTTCGAGGCAAAGTAGTCTGCCTCCACAAAGCTGGCAGCCATATTATCTTCAAAGCCGATGCTTTCACTTGAGCCATCGTTTATGTTGAAAGTTCTGTCGAAGCGTTTGTGGAAAAACTCGGTACCCATATTGACGGTGACCTTTTCACTAGCATCCCAATCAAAAGCTAACTTACCATGTAAGCCCTTTTCCAACTCATTCATTTTATCTGAGTTAAAGCCCACTTTTTCTTTGTTATAAGTGCTTGAAAGTCCGCCACGAACAGACCATTTAGCATTTAAAATGTCTTTATAACTGGCATTTATATAGCCGTAGCTATTGTCTACACTGATGGTATCTTTTATGCCATCTCTATTGATGTTTGGGAAACGTATTTTCAAGTTAGAAACATCAATATTGGTATATACTTTAAGCAAACCGTTCTTATTCAACTTCTGTCTGAAAACAAGCTCACCAACTTTGCCTACAGGTGCTTGCTCCCAATCGAAGAACTGACGCACCATATCTTGATATGGTCGTAAATCTGTGTATTGAACCTTACCAGAGATGGAAGTATTATCCCATCTTTTGGTGTAAGCTAGGTCACCACCGACTGACATCACCGATACGTCTCCTTGTGTTTTATCAGCTAAATCATTTGAGTTCAAAACCAAGGCAGATGATAAGGCCTGACCATATTCGGCAGAGTATCCACCTGTGCTGAAGGTAACCCCCTTAAAAAGAAACGGACTAAAACGCCCTCTTGTAGGTACATTTGGTGCAGTCGCCCCAAAAGCATTTCTTACCTCCAGGCCATCGATAAAGACCTTTGTTTCGTAGCCCTCGCCACCCCTTACAAACAATCGACCTGATTCACCCACGGTGGCAGTTCCTGGTAGCGTATTTATGGCCCCCATAATATCTCCGGCAGCACTGGCAGTCGTAACGATATCCAATGGTTTTAATACCGTGACTTTCTTCACATCACTTGCCTCAAAGGCACCTGCTGTAATGGTAACACCATCGAGTTTGTTGATTTCTTCAACGAGAACTACATCAACTGATAACGCTGTTTTGTTGATTATTAGAGCCTTTTCAAAACTCTTAAAACCAATGAAACTGACAATCAATACTTGATTACCCGTTTCACCAGTTTCAAATGAGAATGAACCATCGGCTTGAGAATTGACGCCATCAAAGGTATCTTTGATATAAACATTTGCTCCGGGAATACTTACGCCTTTGGCGTCTTTGACCGTTCCCTTAATGACCGTTTGAGCAAATGCACCAGTGCAGCTGATGATGAGTATTGCGATAATGAGTTTTAACCGTTGCATGTCTTTGAGTATTTGATGACTCAAATGTGCAATGCCTTGGAGACTCCTATAAATAAGTGTTACCGAATCGTAGAATCGGCAGGATGAACCGTAGGGTTTGGGCTATTGGTTTATGTATAGTAAATGGTTAGAAACTATACACGTTAAGAAAACATGTATAGAAAACCGGATTTTTTATACACGTTAGTATTTCAAAACCTCTTTGAGCTTGCTATGGCCACTTCTGCTGACGGGAAGTTGGCTCCCTGTTTTTAGGGAAAGCAGGTAAGAGTCTTTCTCGTAGAGTTCTAGTTTCTCAATTTGCTTTACGTTCACTATATGCGACCTGTGAATGCGCACGAATTCTCCATTGGGCAATCTGTTTTCTAAATACTTCATCCGAAGTAGTTTCAGAAACTTGCCTTGTTCAGAATGAATGGCTACGTAGTCGTCTTGGGCTTCAAAATGCGAAATAGACTCCAATGGAAGAATTTGAATTTTATTTCCTGTTTTTACCACTATGCGATCTAGGGACTCGTCACTTTCGGCCCTAGTTTCTTGAAGTGTTTCGAGCTCGGCTTTGACTGCGCCCTTAGTACCAATCTTGCCTTTGGCTTTTTCTACCGCCTCGCTAAAGCGTTGTTCCGCGTAAGGCTTCAATAGGTAGTCAGTGGCATTTAGCTCAAAAGCTTTAATGGCATACTGATCAAAAGCAGTACTAAAAATGACAACAGGGGGCTCTTCTAAGAGTTCAAGCATTTCGAAACCGGTGATTTTCGGCATCTGAACATCAAGGAAAATTAGATCGGGTTTATGCTCCTGAATGGCTTTTAGACCTTGAAAACCATCGCCACACTCGGCAATAACCTCAATATCTTCAAACTTCTGTAAGTAGGCTTTGATGAGGTCTCTCGCCAAACTTTCGTCATCAATAATTATGGTTCGAATCATAGGTCCGTAGCAATTTGAGGTATGTCCAGTCGAACAGTGAATAAGTTATCAGTCTTATCAGTAAATACCAATTGAGAGACACCATAAATCAATCGAAGGCGTTCTCCGACATTTTTTAAACCAATACCTTTTCCCTTCTTTCCTGTAGACTGTGGGTCAAACTGATTTGATATTTCTACACGGAGTATGCTCTGGTCTTTCCATGCTTTCAGGCTTACCGTTACATTTTCGAGACTTTCGTAGATGCCATGCTTAATGGCATTTTCAAAAAGCGGTTGAAGTATAAGGTTGGGTAGCTTTAGGTGCAGCGACTCTTTGCTGATATCGGTCACAACTGAAAGACGATCTCCGAAGCGTACTCGTTCAATGTCGAGATAGAGCATGATATTATTCAGCTCATCTTCCATTGTATTCATTTGGTCATTTTCTTTCCCCAGAGAATACCTTAGAAATTCAGAGAGTTTAATAACCATTTCACGTGCTTTTTCGGGCGAGATAATGGTGAGTGAAGCAATAGAGTTAAGGCTGTTGAAGATAAAGTGAGGATTGATTTGAGATTTTAGCATCTCTAGCTCAGAGCTTTTGAGCATGGTTTCTAATTGGGAGCGCTCGCTGTTTTTTTGGCTGAGGTCATCATAATAGAGAATGAGGTAATACACTAGAATAATGATGGAATAGTACATAAGGCCCAGCGCTGCTCGCCAAGGAATAGATTCATTGAGAAAGTTGACGTACTCTTCGTCTGCGGAAACTCTAACCAAAATGCTCTTTGAAAGAAAAATGGCCAAGGATACCGATATAACTAAGGCCGCTAGGTGGCTAACGACTAGGTTTAAGAGTTGAGACTTTTCGAAAGAGCTATATCGAACATTGAACCAATAGGCCAAGCCTAAACCAAAGAAAATGCCATTGAACACAATGCTATCGAGGGCAGCAATCTTGGCTTCGAAATCATAAAAGTAGAAAAGCGCAAAGGCAAAGAGGGCACTTATCATCAGCCAAGTGATGGCATAAATGATGATACTTCTATTACGTATAAATGGGTGATCCATAAAAAAATCCGCGCTAGGCGGAAATTACTTAAAAACTTTCAGCAAATGGCTGCGAGTTTCAATTTCAACGTTGAAACTCGCAGCGGGATTAGAATTCACTATTTAACTTCTCCGCCTCCGAAAAGAACAAGACCTTTAATAATAAGCTCTTTTCCATCATTGACTTCGTTCTCATTAATCACCTTTCGTTCATCTGAAAAGCTACCGAAAATGGCGGTTACTTTCACTTTTACATTCATATCAGAAGGAACTCTGATGTCGCAACCGCCAAACAATACAAATACATCCAAAATATTCGTGCCCCTTGCTAAATCAGCGTTTACTAAGTTTAAATCTGTTCCTCCAAATATAGAAGTGAGTTTTCCTCCTTTGAAATCCTTTGAAAAGACCTTTCTTTCTGCTCCTGAGAAGACTGCGATCTCATCGACAAAGTCGGGGTCATTATCAATATTTTTTTTTTCGTAGCTATCGTGACGATTACGCTTTAAGATTAAGGTTAAACCGACTCCTACTAGTGCTAAAGGCCATAACTTGAAAATGTCTTCGATGTAGAAATCCCAATAGTAATAATCTGACATCCGATCGACTAGGAATATGGAACCGATAATGATTAAGGTAATTCCAGCGCCCACTTTTTCTCTAACCGTAGCTAAGAAGACTCCTAGAATGATCAAAAATGTATACCAGCGAAAAACGTAATCTGGTAGATCAAAATCGAAAATATCTAAGTTATCGAAGGTGAGTAGCAAGCCAATAACCAAAAAGGCTGCTCCTACAAAAATTCTTCTATTCATTTTATTATCCATGTCAGTAAGTTTTAAGCGTTGTTGAATTTTGAGTTTTGACTTTGGGCTTTTTTGAGGGACCAACCTCTAGACCAAATGTTGTTTCTTGTTTTTGACTACTCAAATGTACGTGGGTTTTGCCGCTCTGGGGTTTGACTAATCGGTAAACGAACGCCACAACTCGGTAAATGGTCAGGCCATTCGACAGAAGTTTTTGGAACTAGGATGCCATTCGGTGAATAACCTTGTTTTTCTTTTAGTATCAAGGCTCAATGCCTAATTTTGAGTTGCTGAAAAACATCTCATTCACATGGAATACAGAATAGAAAAGGATACAATGGGCGATGTTCAAGTGCCCGCAGATAAATATTGGGGCGCACAAACTGAACGTTCTAGAAATAATTTTAAAATAGGCCCAGAAAGTAGCATGCCTTTAGAGGTTGTTTATGGCTTTGCTTATTTAAAAAAGGCAGCGGCACATACCAACTGTGCATTGGGCGTACTTGCCGAAGATAAAAGAGATTTGATTTCAACTGTTTGTGATGAGATCCTTGAAGGAAAATTAGACGACCAATTTCCTTTGGTGATTTGGCAAACGGGTTCAGGTACACAGTCTAATATGAATGTGAATGAAGTGGTTGCCAACCGAGCGCATGTAATTGCGGGCAACAAACTTGGTGAGGGAGAACGCTTCATCCACCCAAATGATGACGTTAATAAGTCTCAGTCTTCGAACGACACCTTTCCTACTGGAATGCACATTGCTGCTTACAAGATGGTGGTTGAAACAACAATCCCAGGAGTTGAGCAATTAAGAGATACGCTCAAAGCCAAGTCTGAGGCCTTTATGAAGGTGGTAAAGATTGGGCGAACTCACTTAATGGATGCTACGCCATTGACACTGGGGCAAGAATTTTCTGGGTACGTTTCCCAACTTAATCACGGTTTAAAAGCACTTAGAAACACATTAGATCACCTTTCAGAGTTAGCCCTTGGAGGAACAGCCGTAGGTACAGGAATTAATACACCAGAGGGTTATTCAGAGCTGGTAGCTGAGAAGATAGCCTACTTTACTGGCCTGCCATTTATCACCGCAGAAAATAAATTTGAGGCCTTGGCTGCCCATGACGCACTTGTAGAAACACACGGTGCTTTAAAGCAAATGGCTGTTTCACTAAACAAAATTGCTAACGACATCAGAATGTTGGCGTCCGGACCTCGCTCGGGTATTGGTGAGATCATCATTCCTTCGAATGAACCAGGCTCATCTATCATGCCCGGCAAAGTAAATCCAACTCAGTGTGAGGCCATGACTATGGTTTGTGCTCAAGTAATGGGCAACGATGTGGCTGTTACATTCGGAGGTGCTCAAGGCCACTATGAATTGAATGTTTTTAAACCTGTAATGGCCTATAATGTGCTGCAGTCGGCTCGGTTAATCGGTGACGCGTGTGTCTCCTTTGAAGAAAACTGTGCGATTGGGATAGCACCAAACGAAAAAAATATACAGCAACACGTTAATAATTCGTTGATGCTGGTAACCGCCCTAAATACCAAGATTGGATATGAAAAGGCGGCTAAAATTGCGAAAACGGCCCATGAAAATGGAACAACACTCAAGATGGAGGCAGTTAACTTGGGTTATTTAACGCCAGAAGAGTTTGATGAGTGGGTAAGACCAGAGGATATGATAGGTAGTTTGAAAAGCTGACCTTATTGTCCTAAATTGTACATATAAATAACAGTTACTAGATGAAATCTCAGAAGGTATTTTTATCACTCTTGCTAGGAGTTTTTGTGGCTACTGCTGCTTTAGCGCAAACTACCGAAGGCAGACCGCTTACTAAGAAGGAGAATAAAGAGTGGAAGAAGCGGAAAAAGAAGATGTCTGTTGAGGACTTCAAGCTTCTATACGACCAAGGTGTTACGCAGAAAGCAAAAATTGCGAGTATAGAAGGAGAGATTCAAAACTTGGAAAGACAAGTATCTTCGAAAGACGATCAAGTCAGTGATCTTCAAAAGCAGGTTACTCGAATGCAAGCTGCATATCAGGCGGCTCAGCGAGAAATAGAAAATCTGAAAGACGCTTCCATTACTCCAGTTTATAATCCAGAGCTAATTAATGGTGAAGACTTCAGTGTAGGTGTGGTATTTAAAGTGCAAGTTGGTGCTTTTCGGAAAATTGACTTGGCCAAATACGCACAGACCGCTACAGATTTCACGGAAGAAGGAAAAGAGCTCAGAAAGTATATTATTGGTAATTTCAGAAACTATGAGGATGCCAATATTTTGAAGAGGTACCTTAGGGAAATGGGTGTTGAAGATGCATGGATTGTTCCTTATAGAGATGGCAAGCGTGTACCTTTAAAAGAAGTTTTACCAATTGAGAAGAAAGCATCTAACAACTAAGTTGTGATCATATTATATAAGGCAGTATCTTGAGAGGTACTGCTTTTTTTGTGCCTGACTAGATCAAGATTTTTAATTTTATAGCATGCAAAAACGATGGCTATTTGAAGAGGGTTATGACGAGGCAACTATAGCACTCCTGCAAGAGGAGGTAAAAGTCACTCCGACAATTGCCAAGTTGCTTTCTCAGAGAGGCGTCTCATCTTTTGATGAGGCCAAATCTTTCTTTCGGCCATCACTCGATCAGCTCCACGATCCCTTTCTAATGAAAGACATGGATAAAGCGGTGAATCGCTTATCCGAAGCCATTGGTAACGAGGAAAAAATATTGGTTTACGGTGACTATGACGTTGACGGCACTACCTCCGTGGCTACTTTCTACGGTTTTCTTAGATCTTTTTATGACCATTTAGGTTACTACATTCCCGATCGATACAAAGAAGGTTATGGCGTGTCATCAGAAGGTATTCAGTACGCCAAGGATAACGACTATAAACTAATTGTCACTTTAGATTGTGGTATTAAGGCAATTGACAAGGTGCAAATGGCCAATGATCTTGGAGTGGATGTGATCATCTGTGATCACCATATGCCAGGCGATGATCTGCCAGATGCAAGTGCAGTATTAGACCCTAAAAGGCTCGACTGTGAATACCCATATAAAGAATTATCAGGATGTGGGGTGGGTTTCAAGCTTTTGCAAGGCTTTTGCCTCCAATCTGGAATAGAATTAGAAGTGCTTTATGAGTATCTCGATTTACTTGCTGTAAGCATTGCTTCAGATATTGTACCCATCACAGGGGAGAATAGGGTAATGGCCTTTTTTGGCCTCAAGAAAATAAATAGCTCCCCTAGGCCGGGGCTTAAGGCATTAATTGAGTTTAACAAAGTTCAGAAGAACCTGACCATTTCAAGTGTTGTCTTCGGGATAGGACCAAGAATTAACGCTTCGGGTAGAATGGGGCATGCAGGCTCAGCAGTAGACCTGCTCCTTGCCCAGACAGAAGATGCCGCAAGAGCGTTGGCAAACACCGTCAATGATACAAATGATGCCCGGAGAGACTTTGATAGCTCAATTACTGAAGAAGCAATTGCTATGATAGATTCTGATGAAGGTTCTGGAGAAGCTAAGTCTACCGTTTTGTATAAAAGTGATTGGCATAAGGGAGTGATTGGCATTGTGGCATCTAGGTGTATAGATAAATTTTATAAACCGACCGTGATCTTAACAGAGTCTAATGATATGGTAACAGGCTCGGCACGATCAGTGATGGGCTTTGATGTTTATGAAGCCATTTGTGAATGCTCAGATCTCTTAGAACAGTACGGAGGACACATGTACGCAGCAGGCGTTACAATGCCAATAGATAATGTTGAGGCCTTTAAAGTAAGGTTTGAAGAAGCGGTGGCAAGTAAAATTACCGATGACCAGCTTATCCCTTGCCTCAAGATTGATTCTCTAATGAGGCTCGATGAAATAGACCAGAAGTTTTATAATATAGTCTCCCAAATGGCACCCTTCGGTCCTCAGAACATGCAACCTGTTTTCGTTTCGGAAAACGTGCATGCGACAAACGTTAAAGTTTTAAAAGAACAACATCTAAAGTTTATTGTGAGGCAAGAGGGTACGAATGTTGCTTACGATGTAATTGGCTTTGGCTTCGGAGAGTACTCAGATTTAATTGACAGTGGTATGCGTTTTCATATCGCCTATACCATCGAAGAAAATGAATTTAGAGGACATACATCACTACAACTCTTTGTCAAAGACATCAAGTTTGACTGATTAAACTATTTTTGTACCAATGAAATTATCTGCCGAAAATCTAGTAAAGACTTACAAGAAGAGAAGAGTAGTTAATGAGGTCTCTGTTGAAGTTAAGCAAGGAGAGATTGTAGGCTTACTCGGGCCAAACGGTGCTGGTAAAACGACCACTTTCTACATGATTGTAGGTCTTGTAAGGCCCAATGAAGGCCAAGTATTATTAGATGGGCAAGATATTACCGCTTTGCCAATGTTTAAGCGAGCACAACAAGGCATTGGCTATTTAGCCCAAGAACCGTCTGTGTTTAGAAAGCTTACCGTTGAGCAAAACATTCTCGCAGTGCTTGAAATGACTAAGCTATCAAAGCAGGCGCAAAAGGAGAAAATGGAGTCTTTGTTAGAAGAGTTTAGTTTGACCCATGTCAGAAAAAGTCAAGGCAGGGTGCTTTCCGGTGGTGAACGGAGAAGAACTGAAATAGCCAGAGCACTATCCGTAGACCCAAAATTTGTGCTCTTGGATGAACCTTTTGCCGGAGTAGACCCTATAGCCGTTGAAGAAATTCAATCCATTGTTGCTAAGCTAAAAAACAGAAATATTGGTATCTTAATCACAGATCACAATGTACAAGAGACACTTTCGATTACCGATCGGGCATACTTGATGTTTGAAGGGAAGCTTTTGAAGGCCGGTACAGCAGAAGAATTAGCGGCTGATGAGCAGGTGAGGAAGGTGTATCTGGGTAAGCATTTTGAGCTGAAACGCAAAATCTAGTCTATTGGCTATCCTGAATTCTATACTAACCTGGGTCATGAAAAAACGCATGCACCAGATTGACCTATTCATGAAGTACCCTCATGAAGTTCAGGAAGAATTATTCAAAAAATTAATTACTACTGGTAGAAACACAGAGTTTGGAAGAACCCATGGTTTTGCCGATGTGCATACAGAAGAGCAGTTTCGGAGAATGATCCCACTGTCTTCATACGAAGATATTTGCCCATACATAGAGAGAAATATGGCGGGGGAACAAAACCTGCTATGGCCGTCAGATGTCAAATGGTTTGCCAAATCTTCAGGCACCACTAATGCTAGGAGCAAGTTTATTCCCGTGTCTTATGAAGCGCTCGAAGAATGTCACTTCAAAGGTGGTAAAGACATGCTTTCTATCTATTGCAATAATTTTCCGGAGACGAAAATGTTTGATGGAAAGGGACTGACCATCGGGGGAAGTCAACAGATTAATCAGTTCGATAGTAATAGTGAGTCATTTTATGGCGATGTATCTGCAGTCATTATGTCGAACCTCCCCTATTGGACTAAGTTTGTTCGGACACCAACCTTGGATATAGCTTTGATGGATGAGTGGGAATCGAAAATCGATAAGATGGCCGAGTACACCATGGATGAAAATGTGACCAGCATATCTGGGGTTCCTACATGGACAATCATTCTACTTCAAAAAGTGCTTGAATTAAAAGGAGCAAGTCAGATTCATGAAGTTTGGCCGAATTTGGAAGTCTTTTTTCATGGTGCGGTGGCTTTCGGGCCATATAAAAGCTTATTCAATAGCCTCATCTCTTCAGATCAAATGCGCTATATGGAGACTTATAATGCTTCTGAAGGATTTTTTGGCATTCAATACGATCCGGGGTCTGACGACATGTTGTTGATGTTGGACTATGGTATCTATTACGAGTTTATTCCTTTTGCCGAAATACACAAAGAGTCGCCAAAGGTTTTAGGCCTCAATGAGGTAGTTACCGGAGAGCAGTATGCGTTACTCATATCTACAAACGCTGGCTTGTGGAGGTATAAAATTGGAGATACAGTTCAGTTTACGTCTATAGATCCGTTTCGGATTAAAATCTCAGGTAGAACCAAGCACTTCATCAATGCCTTTGGAGAAGAAGTGGTCGTAGAGAATGCCGAAAGAGCCATAGCTGAGGCTTGTGAAAAAACGGGTGCACAGATCAATAACTTTACGGCTGCCCCTAAGTATTTCGATCAAAATGAGAATGCGGCACATGAATGGATTGTGGAGTTTGAGAAAGAACCGGATGACCTTAATCGTTTTACGATTGCTCTAGATGAAAAACTTCGGAGTATCAATTCCGACTATGATGCCAAGCGATACAAAAACATGGCCTTGTCGCTCCCTATAGTGCACCAAGCAAGCCCAGGCACCTTCTATCAGTGGATGAGAAAAAGAGGTAAGCTGGGTGGCCAGCATAAAGTACCGCGCCTTTCTAATACTAGAGAGTATCTTGACGAAATACTGAGCCTTATGGCGGTAAAGTCGTGATCTTTCTTTAGAAAAAGCAAAAATCATAGACAATCAAACTTCTGGAATTCAGAGTCAAAAAACTCGACTATAGCCCATTTTAAAAAATTGTATTTTTCTAAGGTGCTTGTTAGAGCAGTTTATGCGTATGAACTTATTATTAATTATGCTTTAATCAGGTGTTAGTAGATCAGGTTCACGCTTAATAATTATGTAACAGCTTATGTAACTTGCTCTAATGGTATTTTGCTTTTTTGAATAGGCAGTTTTAAAGCTATTTTCTGGTGGTTTTTGCCAAGCTTGAATTAGACCAAAATCAATTTTTGCTCGTGTTCAAAGAAGCGTTTAGAAAGGATGTTTTTAGACAAAAAAAAGAATCAATTTTTTAGCGAACTTTTTTTCCACAATTTTAAGAGTTTATCCACAGAGTGATTAAAATTGCCCATAAGTAATTGAAAAGCAGTTGTTTATGTGCTTCTACTTATTGTTGTTTTTTGTTGATAACTATTTTCACTTTAATTAGAAAGGGAAAGAATCAATTATTTCTAGAACAAGCCTATACGCTTAATTTTAAGCGATTTACGAGCCCATTTCTTTCTGTTGCCTCTTGAGTTTGGTTCTATAAGTATTAAAGATTCTTGACTTAGAAACTATGCCCAAATATTGGCCCTGGCTAATGACTGGAAGATTCCAGGCACCCGTCTTTTCAAACTTTAACATAACATCTTGCATATGATCACCTGGTGATACCGTTTCTGGAGGCCTGTGCATCAAACTTTCAACAATTACACTTTTTTGAGAATCCTGGTCAAACATGATCTCTCGAATGTCATCAAGCGTAATAATGCCCTGAAGCACGTTTTCTTCGTCAACTACCGGAAATATATTTCGCTTCGATTTTTTCACCAGCGACACCAACTCATAGAGCGTTTGCTGAGGTTGAATTGTTAAAAGGTCTTTTTCGATGAGCTTTGAAATACTCATAAGACTTAAAAGTTGTTTGTCTTTGTCGTGCTGAATTAAATCTCCCGATTCGATTAAGTTGGCAGTGTAGAAAGAATGTTTTTGGAAGTAGCTATTTGTGCTATAGGCCACGGCAGAGACCAACATAAGTGGAAGGAATAATGTGTAGCCACTCGTAATCTCAGCGATTAAAAATATGGCTGTTAACGGAGCATGTAGTACTCCACTCATTACTCCGCACATTCCTACTAATGTGAAGTTGCTGACGGACAGTGTCCTTCCAAAATCTAAGAGGTTGTTTATTTGAGCGAAGAGAAAGCCCGTCATAGCACCTATGAAAAGGGAGGGGGCGAAAATTCCACCATTACCACCAGCACCTATGGTTAAACCGGTGGCTATTGGTTTGAATAAAAGAACCAAAAGTGCGAGGCCGGCTAAAAGCCATTGGTCGGATACATTGGCAAAAAACTGGCTATTGCTTAAAACCTCAGAAGCTTGACCGTTTAAGATGAGTTTAATGGTATCATAACCCTCACCGTATAATGGGTTAAAAAAGAGCATGAGAACGCCTAGACCAATACCTCCGATAATCGCCTTAACCACAGGCTGCTTTATTCTTGAAACTAATTTTTCTGCGAACAAGGTCGTTTTAGAAAAATAATAGGAGACTAAGCCACAAAACGCACCTAAAAGAAGATAGAAACCAAAATCCGAGGCAAGAAAAGGGTCCGTCAAATCAAATGAGAAGAGCACATCTTCACCAAGTAGGAGCATCGAAATCAGTGAGCCCAATACCGAGGCGATTAAAAGTGGTATGAAGGCTGCGATGGTGACATCAGTAAGAATTACCTCAATACTAAAAATTACACCCGCTACAGGAGAGTTGAAAATACCAGAAATTGCCGCTGCTGCACCACAACCTATGAGTAAGGTGCGTTGCTTGTAATTTAGGTGCATCAACTGGCCGATATTAGACCCGATAGCCGACCCAGTAACTACAATAGGCGCCTCAAGCCCAACAGAACCACCAAAACCTACAGTTAAACCGGATGTCAACATTCGACTGTACATCTTAGTTCTACTGATGATGCTAGATTTTTTTGATATGGCATAAAGAATAGCTGTTACACCATGTCCTAGGCGTTCTTTTAACAGGTAGTTGGATAAAAGAGCTGTTATCAAAATGCCAACTACTGGAAAAAATATGTAGATGAAAGAATAGTCTAAGCCAACAAGGGAGTGTTGGATAAAATGCACGGCACTTTTTAAAGTTACTGCCGCGATTCCGCCAAGAATCCCAATCACCCCAGCGAGAACAATGACAAAATTCTTTGTTCGGATGTGGCGAATCCGCCAGATTAGAAACTTACTAAGGAGCTGCTTGAAATTCATTTGAGCGACTTGGCCTTTTCCCAATAATGATCCATTTCTGCAAGACTCATTTCACTAATGTTTTTGCCATCTTTCTTCGATTCTGATTCTAGGTACTGAAATCTCTTAATGAATTTGAGATTAGTGCGTTCCAAAGCTTCCTCAGGATCGATATCAATGAATCTTGAATAGTTGACAAGAGAAAACAATAGGTCTCCGAACTCTCCTAGGGCTTTTTTCTTGTCGATCGTTTGGTCTTCGGCTACGTTGAATTCGTTTTTGAATTCCTGCATCTCCTCTTCGACTTTCTCCCAAACCTGCTCTTTTTTCTCCCAATCAAAGCCAATACCCCTGGCTTTGTCTTGAATGCGTATGGCCTTTACTAACGCTGGCAAAGAGTTTGGAACCCCGCCTAACACAGACTTATTACCTTTTTCTTTCAGCTTTATCTTTTCCCAGTTGGCTTTTACAGCCTCCTCGTCATTGGCTACTACATCACTATAAATGTGAGGGTGACGATTTACCAGCTTGTCACTGATAGAATGCAGTGCATCTGCCACATCAAAAGCCCCTTTTTCATCGGCAATCTTCGAATAGAAAACCATGTGGAGCATGAGGTCGCCAATTTCCTTCTTAACTTCGTCTAGGTCTTCCGTCAGTATAGCATCTGAAAGCTCATAAGTTTCTTCAATGGTTAAGTGTCGAATGCTTTCGAGCGTCTGCTTTTTGTCCCATGGGCAATTCAACCGTAACTCATCCATTATGGTGAGCAATCGATCAAAGGCTTCAAGCTTTTCTTTTCTTCTTATATCTTTTGGAGGCTGAATCATCACTTTTTCCTTTCCAGAAACTTATAGGGCAAAGGTAGCGTTATGAAACCAAGTATGTTAAATTTGCCACAAATTAGTCTGTCATGACCACATTTATATTGACATTGGTTTTAATAGGGTTGTTTTTCGTAGGGATGTCCGTAAGGCTGTTACTTTTGAAAAACGGAGAGTTTAAGGGAACTTGTGCTTCTCAGAGCCCATTCCTCAACAAAGAAGGTGTTCGCTGCGGTTTATGCGGTAAGGACATGAAAGATGCCGAAGGTTGTGGAAACCCTGACAACGAAGTCGACAAGGTACTGGCACAATTCAAATAGCAACTAATTTCTTGCTTCCTTTTCAAGGCATTTTATTCGCGTGATTCTACACTTGTTTTGCTACTTTTGCAGTGAAATAACGAAAGTAGGCTGGTGACATTAATTAAATCAATTTCAGGAATTCGAGGAACGATTGGAGGAAAAGTCGATGAGGCTTTAACCCCAATAGATGCAGTAAAATTTGCGGCTGCCTTTGGCACCTGGGTGAAAGAGAAGTCCGGAAAATCAAAAATAATTATTGGTAGAGATGCTCGCCCTTCCGGGGAGATGATTTCTAATTTGGTAACATCAACCCTCGTAGGTTTAGGCATGGATGTTGTAGACCTTGGCTTGTCTACTACTCCCACAGTAGAAATTGCTGTACCATTAGAGAATGCTGGTGGAGGAATTATCCTTACAGCAAGTCATAATCCCGTTCAGTGGAATGCCTTGAAGCTTTTAAATGAAAAGGGCGAATTTATCAGTGGTGATGATGGTAAGGAAGTGCTGGAGTTGGCTGAAAACGATGCCTATTCTTTTGCTGAGGTGAAAGACCTTGGAAAAGTTACTTATGACGACACATACATCGCCAAGCACATTGACATGGTATTGAAACTGCCATTGGTAGATGTTGAGGCCATTCGATCGGCAAACTTTAGGGTAGTCATTGACTGTGTTAATTCTACAGGTGGCATTTCATTACCGCCACTTTTAAAAGCATTGGGAGTAGAAAAAGTTAAAGAACTCTTCTGTGAGCCAAATGGCCAGTTTCCGCATAACCCTGAACCGCTTCCTGAGCACTTAACACAAATTTGTTCGACACTAGAAAGCGGAAGTTATGATTTGGGGATTGTTGTAGATCCAGACGTAGACAGGCTCGCATTAATTTCTGAGGACGGAACTACTTTTGGTGAGGAATACACCCTTGTGGCTGTCGCTGATTATGTGTTATCACAAACAAAAGGGAACACTGTTTCTAATTTGTCTTCAACAAGGGCGCTCAGAGATGTTACGGAAAAGCATGGTGCAAACTATCAGGCAGCAGCCGTAGGAGAAGTGAATGTAGTTACCAAAATGAAGGAGACCAATGCGATTATTGGTGGAGAGGGTAACGGAGGAATAATTTATCCTGAACTTCACTATGGACGTGATGCTTTGGTAGGAATAGCCCTATTTTTAACGCACTTGGCAAAATTTGGTCAGCCCGTTTCAAGGCTTAGAGCTTCTTATCCGAACTACTTTATTTCAAAGAATAAAATTGATCTTTCTCCCGAGATTGATGTTGATAATGTGCTTTTGCGCATGAAAGAAAAGTATAAAAATCAGCCTGTTAACACCATTGATGGTGTAAAAATAGAGTTTGATAAGGAATGGGTACATTTGAGAAAGTCAAATACTGAGCCTATTATCAGAATTTATGCTGAGTCGGAATCTCATGCAACGGCTGAACACTTAGCGAATAAAATAATATCAGATATAAAGGAGATTGTGTCCAACTAATTTTTTTAAGGCATGAAAGTTTATTTCGATAACGCAGCAACTACACCTTTGGATCCTGAGGTTTTTGAGACAATGAAACCTCTGATGCTTGATGTGTATGGAAACCCTTCCTCAACGCACGCTCATGGTAGAGAAGCCCGTACTAAGCTGGAACATGCTAGACGTACTGTTGCTGATTTATTGAATACATCGCCCTCAGAAATATTTTTTACATCAGGAGGCACAGAGGCGGATAATACAGCAATTACATGCTGTGTTGATGCTTATGACCTAAAGCATATTATTACCTCGGAGATTGAACATAAGGCTGTATTGGAAACTTCAAGAAAACTTGAAGCTGAAGGTAAGGTGAAGATCAGCTATGTAGAGTTGGATAGTGAAGGGCATGTAAACATGGACCACCTGAGTAGATTATTAAAGAACAACAGCCGTTCTATGATCTCTATTATGCATGCGAATAATGAGATTGGGACATTAAATAACATTGGTGCTATTGGAGAGTTGGCTTCAGCGCATGATGCCATATTCCATTCAGACACTGTTCAAACCATGGGTCATTTTGCCCATGACACTAAGAACCTCAATTGCCATTTTTTGGTTGGTGCAGGCCATAAATTCCATGGTCCTAAAGGAGTTGGTTTTTTAAGAGTTTGTAAGAGTAAGCGAATAGGAAGGTTTGTGCTGGGAGGTGGTCAAGAAAGAAACCATAGAGGAGGAACGGAATACGTTTACGGCATTGTTGGTTTAGCCAAGGCTCTTGAAATTGCCTATCGTGAGATGGAAGAGCATGAGAAATACATTAGGGGTCTCAAAGACAGAATGATCACTGGTTTAAAGGATAGGATTCCTGGTGTTTTATTTAATGGAGATATCAGAGATGGGCATAGTTTGTATACCGTTTTGAATGTGAGCTTTCCGCCATCTGAGGATAACGATATGTTGCTCTTTAACCTCGATATCAATGGTATCTCTGCATCAGGAGGTAGCGCTTGTAATAGCGGTGCTGCTATGGGGTCTCATGTGTTAAATGGCATTAATGCCGATCCAGAACGACAAGGCGTTCGTTTTTCTTTTAGCAAATACAATACGCCAGAAGAAGTT
This sequence comes from uncultured Roseivirgaceae bacterium, assembly GCA_964352205.1. Classification (GTDB taxonomy): domain Bacteria; phylum Bacteroidota; class Bacteroidia; order Cytophagales; family Cyclobacteriaceae; genus Roseivirga. The sequence continues at coordinate 618,416 of CAYGQO010000001.1, read as the reverse complement.
GATTACGTTTTAGATAAACTCGTGGAGATTTTAGAACCAGCAATGGTTTAGCAACCTTTTTGATTATTGAGAGTCTCTATAAGCAGCGAACTCAAACAATGAAGTCAAGCAAAGCTTACATCTTATTAGCCTTAGTCTTTCTGCTCTCTTGCAGTAATGAAGATATTCAAATTGACGATGTCGATGGGGTGATTGTAGATGCTTCCAATATCGCTGGTCTTGAGAACTGTGGTTTCATGGTTCGAATAGATGGAGAACTTTATAAGCCAACATACCTCAATAGCCAGTATGAACAAGACGGATTTGATGTTTTGTTAAAGGTTGAGTTTCTAAATACTTCCTCAGATTGCAGTACTTTGCCGCAGGCTCCTCTGGAAATTAGAATAGAGCAAATTCGGCCTGCAAGCTGATTTTTTTAACTTTTTTGATACATTATTCCCAAAGTACAATTTGGCTACTTATCTTGTCGTTAAAGCTGGCAACTCATTTACGAATTTCTAGACCATGAATTTTAAGCACCTAACACTTTTAGCCTTTTTAGTCCTATTCGGATGTAAGTCCAGCGATGACGGTATTGTAACAGAACAAGTGGCCATTATTAAAGATGGTGCAAACTTAGCTGGTTTCGAATCTTGCGGTTGGGTGATTGACTTTGACAATCGATTTGGCTCAACTGTAGTTCCAGAAAGCCTTCCTGATGAGTTTCAGCAAGACAACTTAGAAGTAAGAATAGTTGTGACGAATAGTGCAGAACCTGCTGATTGTACCACAGGCGCTACTCATAAAGTCAGAATCGTATCTATCAGGCTTCCTGGCTAAGTCGTTTTTACTAAATCCTCCAAGCATTCGATCCAAATAGGAGAAGTATTTAAGCTAGGCACTAAGTCCCAAACCTCACCACCTGCTTCTTCAAACTCCTCTTTAAACTCTTCGCCTACCTCTAGTGTAGTTTCTAGACAGTCTGAGACAAAGGCTGGAGAAAAGGCAAGTACTTTTTTGATTCCCTTTGGAGGCAATTCTTTCAAGAAAATATCGGTGTATGGCTTTACCCAAGGGTCTTTGCCAAGTCTAGACTGGAAAGTTGTGGTATAATCACCCTCTTTTAAGCCAAGCCTTTCGGCTAACTGTCGCGATGTATAAAAGCACTGAGCCCTGTAGCAATAACGATTTTTTTCATGAAGCTTATTACAACAAGAACCTAGCTGGCACTGATTGCCTACAGATCCTTTTTTGATATGCCTTTCAGGCAAGCCGTGGTAACTGAAGATCACGTGATCGTATTCTTTTTTCTCCATCATGGCCTTTCCATTAGCAGCAAAGGCCTCAAGAAACTTAGGGTGATCCATGAATTGATTGATGTGTGTGATTGAAGGTATAATCTGCCACTTATTAACTAAGCGATTCACCTTTTCAGAAACAGAGCCTGTACTGGCGGAAGCATATTGAGGGAAAAGCGGAATGACTATAATTTCGGTAACATTATGTTGCCTAAGCTCTTCAAGCGCACCTTCAATACTAGGGCTTTGGTATCGCATACCGAGGGCTACTTGATAATCATCGCCTAGTTTTTCTTGAAGTAAATCTCTCACATCAAAGCCATTGAACTTGAGTGGTGAGCCTCTATCTTCCCAAAGTTTAGCATACTCTTTGGCAGATTTTGGAGCACGGAAAGGGGCAATAATTCCATTGACAAGGATAGCTCTCGGTATTAATGGAATGTCGATAACTCGCCCATCCATTAAGAATTCACGGAGATATTTTCTTACATCTTTTGTAGCGGGGCTATCAGGTGTTCCTAGATTCACCAATAAAACGCCCTTTTTGTTTTTTCCCATGTGCAAAACTTATTGAAGCAAAACAGGCTGCAAAGATATTTGTTTTAGGTTATGGCGCATAGTTTGTCAATGCCTTGCTTGGGAGGCAAAAAGAAAGCTCGGGATAAACCCGAGCTTGCGATCTATGGTTGCTCAATATTCTTTTTAGCATTGTCATTACCAGTAATTTCCTCCAATTGCTGGCTAGCCCATGACATTGAACAACTTTTAATTAGGTAGTTGCTTATAGAACACCTCTTGGGTGAAACACCCTTACATTATTTTACGAATTGTGCTTATATGTGTGCTAGGAGACAGTAAGAAAGGAATCGATCGCTCAAATTGGGCTAGGTAAAAATGGTTATAAAATGAAAGTAATCTCAAATAAGGCTTGGCGATCGGCTTTTGGTGATAAAGCAAATATTCTTTTGGCTGTAAAAATGTCATTGGTCGTAGGCACCTTGCTTAACTGTATTAATCAAGGGGAGTGCCTTGTTAATCAAACACCGGGTGAGCTTGATGTACCGAAGCTTTTATTTACCTATACCGTACCCTTCTTTGTCTCCATTTATTCAAGTACAATCACTAAATTGAAACGTTAGCCCGAACTTTTTCTGAGGCTTAATGCTTCTATTCCAAACCATTTATTAGATGAAAAGCTTCAAACTTCAATTTCCAAATTCAGAAGGCCAACAGCTTTCAGCAAGGCTTGAAATGCCCGTTGATAAAAAGCCTCAGGCGTATGCCTTATTTGCGCATTGCTTCACCTGCTCCAAAAACTTTATGGCGGTTACGAATATTAGCCGAGCACTTACAGCTAAGGGTATAGCTGTTTTACGTTTCGATTTTACCGGACTTGGCGATAGTGAGGGAGAGTTTGCAGATACTAACTTCTCTAGTAATGTGCAGGACCTTGTAGTTGCAGCGGAATATCTTGCAGCGACTTATGAAGCGCCAAAACTTTTGGTCGGGCACTCACTTGGTGGTGCAGCGGTATTGATGGCGGCTCATATGTTACCGGCTGTTGCTGCGGTAGCTACGGTTGGGGCACCGTCTGACCCTCCACATGTTAAGCACCTTTTTGAGGAGTCATTAGATCAGATTGATGAGGCGGGTCAAGCAAAAGTGTCCTTGGGAGGAAGACCGTTTACTATTAAGAAGCAGTTTATCGATGATTTGGACCATTACGAGGAGTCTCAAGCGATTAAGGAACTCGATAGGCCTTTGTTAATTTTACACTCTCCTCAAGATGATACAGTGGATATAAAAAATGCCGAGAAAATCTATAAAGCGGCTATGCACCCTAAGAGCTATATCTCTTTGGATGGGGCCGATCACCTGCTTTCTCGCAAAGAGGACGCTGCCTATGTAGGTGAAGTGATTGCCTCTTGGGCAACACGCTACCTTCCTGCGCAAGTACATGATGATTTAGCGACTGATTTCCAAGTGGTGGTGCGGAATGAAAAGGAGAGAGGCTTGCTGACCGAAATTTTAGCCAATGGGCACTATATGATTGCCGATGAGCCAAAAGACGTTGGCGGGACTGATTTAGCCGGCACGCCATATGACTTGTTGGTAGCATCTTTGGGTGCTTGTACAGCCATGACGATTCGACTGTATGCGAATCATAAGGGCTTAGATTTACAGGAAGTAAAAGTGCACCTTAGCCGAGAGAAACGGCATGCGGCAGATGCGGCTGTTTTAGACGAAAAGAGTAAGGTAGAGTTTATAGACCGAGCCCTAGAACTGACAGGTAACCTTACTGAAGAACAGCGGAATAGGATAGTTGAGATAGCCGATCGATGCCCTGTTCACAAAACACTTACCCATGGGCTTACAGTAACTACTACCCTTAAATAATCTTTCTTTCCTTCAAATAACGAGGGTTGATAAGTCATTTTTGATTAATTTGGAAGCTTGCGCTATACTAGAATTGAATCATAAATACTGATAAGGTAGCATAATGACTGACATACAGCAGATACTTTTACTCCTTGGTGGTTTTGCCATTGTAGCTGTGGCAGCTAATCAGATTGCTGGCTTTTTTCAAAAAGCTAAGCTCCCCTTTATTACGGGCCTTTTGGTAATCGGTCTCTTTTCAGGACCCTTTATTTTTAAGCTGCTCCCAAAAGAGGCGGGTTCAGGCCTACAATTCATCAATGACATTTCCCTAGCCTTTATTGCCTTTGCGGCAGCGGCAGAGCTTTATTTAAAAGAGCTCCGAGGTCAAATGAAGAGCATTAAGTGGATGACCTTCGGTCAGCTTGCGGTAACCTTCATTGGAAGTTCTGTCCTTATCTTTTTCCTAGCAGGTCAGATTGAGTTCATGCGTGAGATGAATAACGCCTCTAAGGTTGCCGTTTCCATTATGATGGCAACCATCTTTGTGGCCCGATCACCTGCTTCTGCCATTGCTGTTATTAATGAAATGCGTGCAAAAGGCCCGTTCGTACAAATGGCCATGGGCGTTACGGTTATCAAGGATTTCTTGGTGATTATCCTTTTCGCGATTTGTTTATCCATTGCTACGTCATTAGTGAATGGTAACCCATTCGACCTTCAGTTTCTTCTGATTCTATTGGCTGAATTGACTGCATCATTTGCACTTGGATATTTGGTCGGAAGACTATTGATCGTTGCCCTAAGGTTTAGGCTGAATGCTTATGTGAAAATGGGATTGATCTTAGCCATTGGCTATTCGGTTTATCTCTTGTACTATTTTGTAAAGCATTATACGCTCGACCATTTCGGACATGAATTCCACATTGAGCCGTTGTTGATTTGTATCATAGGTAGCTTCATTGTCACGAATTACTCTCGTTTCCGATATGAGTTTATTAAGCTATTAGAAGAAATTGGTCCAGTAATTTACATCTGCTTCTTTACGCTCACCGGGGCAAGTGTATCTATCGATATTCTTATAAAGGTGATAGGGGTGGCATTTATGTTATTCGGTATTCGTCTGGTTACAATGATTATCGGATCCCTTGTAGGAGGTTCTTTGGCGGGAGACTCTGCCTTATTTAGAAAAATAGGCTGGATGCCCTTTGTTACTCAGGCAGGCGTAGGCCTTGGTTTGGCAACCATTGTTGCCAATTCATTTCCGTCCTTTGGAGCAGAATTTCAGACGATTGTTGTAGCCGTTATCGTCCTCAACCAGTTTGTAGGGCCACCATTGTTTAAATGGTCAATTCAAATGGTTGGCGAGGCACGGACAAAAGCCAATACACCGCATTTTGACGGTGTGCGTGACGCTATGATTATCGGCATAGAATCTCAGTCTGTTGCCTTAGCGAGACAACTGAAAGAACACAATTGGGAAGCGGAGCTACTTACGAAAAATCAGGAAATTCCTAGCGATGAGTACCCAGATTTAGTGGTCCATAAAGTGGATAAATTTGATCATCAAAGCCTAATTGATAATAACATTGAGAAGGCAGAAGCGGTGGTTTTAATGCTTACCGATGAAGAGAATTTGGCGATAGCCGAAATCCTTTATGAGAAAATAGGTACTAAGGACATTGTAGTAAGGCTGAATCATCGATACAACTTCGAGAAGTTCCATAAGCTTGACTGTCTTATCGTGGACCCAGCCACCGCCATGGTGAGTCTAATGGATCACTTGGTAAGGTCGCCACAAGCTGCAACACTACTTTTGGGTATGCAAGAAAACCAAGACACAATGGATGTCGAGGTGCAAAACCCAAACTTGCGTGGCTTGGCATTGCGAGATTTGAGATTGCCTTCTGATGTGATCGTCCTCTCTGTAAACAGGGGCGGTCAGAGCATCATTACGCATGGTTATACCAGAATGAGACTTGGTGATACCCTGACGGTAGTTGGTTCTAACAAAAGCCTAGAGGAAGTAGCACTTCGATTCGAACGATAGCGAGGCGTTTAGTCTTACCTCCTGTCAATTCTTTCCAGAACTTTTGGGTAACAGCCAGTATATTGAATAAAAATCCTGAATCATGAGAACCTTGATTGCTCGTTGCACCTACACTGTTTTTTCATTATTAATCATTGTTACGCTTTCTGCTCAGAACCTATACATCACAGGAGGATCTTATTTTGATGTGGAATCTGGTGAGATGATTCAGAACAAAGGTATAGCTATCCGTAGCGGAAAATTTGTTCGTGTGAATGAAGCTTTAGATTCAACCGAAGGTTACGAACTACTTTCTCTTAGTGATGATCAGTATCTGTTGCCAGGAATTTTTGACCTGCATGCTCATTATCGCGTGACTTTTGATGGAGTTAGAAGAGATGAGGTAGAAGCCAACCCAGTCATATTTTTGGCCAATGGTGTTACTTCCACTTTCCCAGGAGGTGAAATTCAACCTCAGGTGATGCTAGAGGCCAGAAGAAAGATTGATCGTGGGGAGAAGGTCGGTGCACGTATCCATAGCTCTGGCCCATACTTCGGAACAGCTTTTCCTGCTTGGAATAGAGGAACCACTATAGAGGATATTTATGCCACTGTTGATAAGTGGGCAGAGCTCGGAGTTTCAGGCTTTAAAGCCAAAGGAATATCTCCGGTATTGCTTAAGGCCTTGATTGAAAGAGCCCATTTACATGGTTTGCCAGTGACAGGCCACTTAGGCTCTGGTTTTAGAAATACAGTTAATCCAAGAGATGCCATTGACATGGGTATCGATCGGATTGAACACTTTTTGGGCGGTGATGCGCTACCAAATACTCAGCCTGCCTATGCCACCTTGCAAGATTTAGATGTTAATGATCCGGCTATCGACAAACAGATTGATCACTTTATTGACAATGGGGTTTTCTTCGATGCCACATTAACTGCCTATGGCTATTATGGGCATCGCAAAGAAATGTATGACTACTGGCATGAAGAGCGCAAATACCTTACGCCATATGCTTTTGAAATCACTAAAGAAACGCGTCAAGAGCTGGGCATGTTCCAAAAAATCTTCGATGTAAAAAAGGTGACGGTAAAGAAGTATTTTGATAAGGGAGGCAAGATCACTTTAGGAACAGACCATCCATCAGTTGGAGAGTACATTCCTGGTTTTAGCGCGCATAGAGAAATGGAGGCCTTGGCTTCTATCGGTATCCCGAATGCTGAAGTATTAAAAATTGCCACCATCAACGGTGCCGAGGCGCTCAGAAAAAGCGACATTCTGGGAAGCATTTCGGTTGCTAAACTGGCCGATGCCTTTGTGGTAAATGGAAATCCACTTACTCAGATCACAAACACTAGAAACGTACAAAAGGTGATCAAGGGAGGTAAAGTGTTTGATTCGAAAGCTTTGTTGAAAAGTGTGGAAGGAAAAATGGGCCCAAAAAGTGAATCAGATTGGAGATAAGTAGTCAATCGGAATAAGCCTTTTTTCTTCCTTTGGAGGAGGTTTTTAAAGAGTCAATCGTCATCCTGCCCCGAAACTTCGGGGCAGGATGACGTGGATTAGTATATTATTAATTATAACTGAAGGCCTAATTACCTCCGTCTCCACCTTTTTCTTTCTTCTCTTGCAGTTCTTTTTCTTGGGCACGTTTTCTTAACATCATTCTGCCACGTCCCTGCTGCGACCTTCCAAAGAAGTCTCGTTGACCATTACCTCTCTGCTGGCCTCTAACGTTTCCTTGTCCACGTTGGCCTTGTCTTTGGCCGCGCACATGCTGTCTTTTGTCCTTACCCTCTTTTTGAAGTTGCTGAAACTTCTCAAATTGTTCTGGGGTAAGTATGCTCTTCATTCGCTCCATACGCGCTTGGTTTTCTACAAAGGCATCTCTGCGCATTTCTTCTCTCAAAGCCTTCATTTTTTCCATGGTGGCTTTTCTCTTTTCTTGATTGGTTTTTAACTCCTTATCAAGTGCTGTCTTCTGTTTATCTGAAAGCCCAAGTTTGGTTGCCATTTGCTCAGTCTGCAATAGCGTTTTGTTACTGTTCTGAGCCATAACTTGACCCGCTGAAAAGATAACAATAAGGATAAGTGTGCTTTTTAATATTGACCTCATAACTTTTTATTTTTAACTACAGCATTTGGATATACTATTGAGACAAAGGTTTAATCTCAATAGTAAAATGATCTGACGGAGGTCCTTTTAGGGCTTCGTTTATAGTATGTTAAAGGGGACGGTTACTTTGGTATGGTCCCATGCCAAAATCAGTGCTGGGGTACCGTTCTTCTCGGTAAAATCAATGGTAAATAACTCTACCACATCAGGAAGGAGCTCTACTTTTGCGGATACATTCACAACATTACTCTCGGGGTAATATTCTGTACCCCAATCAGGGATTTGGCTGTTAAAAATCACAGACCAAGTGGAAGCATCTGGTATAGAAATTAAAGAATATTTTCCAGCAGGTAAACGCTGATCTGCACCAAAAACGATGTCGCGAGAAACTTCTATGACAGTGGGTTCGTTGGCACCGGTTCTCCACCATTTGCCGTAGGGAACAAGGTCTCCAAAAATATCTCGGCCCTTTTTCGAGGGCCTGCTATAGGTCACTTTAATGTTCACGTCACTACTTGTATACTGCGCTGTTGACTCCGGACTATATTGTTTAGTCTTGTACAGCATATATTGCTGAACACTGATAACTGCTAGCAGTACAAAAATGACTGCTCCTAAAATGTAGATAACCCGCTTAGACATTTGCTGTAAATATACCCATTTAGACAATTGAAACGGGCAGATGTCAATTCATGTTATTTGTTGGGCACATTTCCTTTTTTAATTCATGTCTTGTACTTGTTGAATCCCTTTTCCATATCTTTGCCGCATGGCACAGAACGAAGATAATTTGCTCAAAAAGATTGCGGGTCACGCAAAGGAATATGGCTTCATTTTTCCATCAAGTGAAATCTATGATGGACTTGGTGCAGCGTATGACTACGGGCAAAATGGCGTAGAGCTGAAGAATAACATTAAGCAGTATTGGTGGAAAGCAATGGTTCAGATGAATGAGAACATTGTGGGTCTCGATTCGTCCATTTTTATGCACCCTACTACTTGGAAAGCTTCTGGCCATGTAGATGCCTTTAACGATCCGATGATCGATAATAAGGACTCAAAAAAGCGTTACCGTGCCGATGTTTTGATCGAAGATTACATCGCCAAAGTAGAGGCTAAGATTGAAAAAGAAGTAACTAAAGCCGAAAAGCGCTTCGGTGAGTCTTTTGACAAGACACAATTCTTGGCCACCAATCCTAATGTGCTTAGAAATCAGACTAAGATTGATGGAATCAATGAGCGTATGGGCAAAGCTTTTGAGAGCGGAGACCTAGCTGATATTAAAACACTTATTGAAGACCTAGAAATAGCTTGCCCGGTATCTGGTTCTAAAAACTGGACAGACGTACGTCAGTTCAACCTGATGTTCTCTACTGAGATGGGTTCTGTTGCTGAGGATTCAAATACGATTTACCTAAGACCTGAAACGGCTCAAGGTATTTTCGTGAACTTTTTGAATGTGCAGAAGACCGGAAGAATGAAGATTCCTTTCGGTATAGCGCAAATTGGTAAAGCTTTCAGAAATGAGATCATTGCCCGTCAGTTCATTTTCAGAATGCGTGAGTTTGAGCAAATGGAGATGCAATTCTTTGTAAAGCCAGGCGAAGAAATTGAATGGTACGAAAAGTGGAAAGCTAAACGGATTGCGTGGCACAACGCACTTGGATTAGGTGAAGAAAACTACAGGTTTCACGATCATGTGAACTTGGCGCACTACGCCAATGCCGCTGCCGATATTCAATTCAACTTCCCAATGGGCTTTAAAGAATTAGAAGGCATTCACTCGAGAACAGATTTTGATTTAAAAGCACACGAAGAGCACTCAGGTAAGAAACTGCAGTTCTTCGACACAGTGGAGAATAAGTCATATGTACCGTATGTGGTGGAGACTTCTATCGGCCTAGACCGTATGTTCTTGGCCATACTTTCAAGTGCCTTTACTGAAGAAACCTTGGAAGACGGGAGTGAAAGAACCGTATTGAAATTACCTGCTCCATTGGCGCCTTACCATGTGGCGGTATTGCCATTGTTGAAGAAAGAAGAATCTGGGCTTCCTGCAAAAGCGAGAGAGATCTTGGCTGAGCTTAAGTTTGATTTCAACTGTCAGTATGACGAAAAAGATGCGATTGGTAAGCGCTACAGAAGACAAGATGCTATCGGAACTCCTTATTGCGTAACGGTAGATCACCAAACTTTGGAAGATAATACGGTAACCATTAGAGACAGAGATGATCTATCTCAAATCAGAGTGTCTATTGACGAAGTAAAAGGCAAATTGAAAGAGACTACTTCTATGGAAAGCCTACTTAGAAAGCTTTGAGCCTCGAGTGATGAGTTTCGAGCGTTTTTCTCATAGCTAAGAGCTCGCAACTCGCAACTAGAATAGTCCTAATTGCCCTTTAGTTGTTCGAACAAATAAATCTGTTTTAAGAGAAGGCCTGTGCGGAATATCCTTAAAATATTTGGCCTTACTTAGCTCAAACATGCGATGAATGGACTGTACCATTCGCCCATCACCTTTCATGCGCATGCCGAAGCGGCTATCATTGAGCTTCCAATTATGTGCCCCTTTAATCTGACTTAGAATCTTGTCTGCACGATCTGGAAAAGCTTGTTTCACCCAGTTTTCAAAGACTTCTCCTATCTGGCCATTCAGCCTAACCATGGTAAACCCAGCGCCTCGGGCACCGGCACTGGCCGCGGATTTCATGATAGCAGGAATTTCATGATCGTTTAAGCCAGGAATCACTGGCCCGATCATAATGCTCACGGGTATTCCTCGCTTTGTCAATGCCTCAATGGTCTTGAGTTTTTGCTTGGCTGTGGCGGTTCTTGGCTCAAGCTTTCTCCTGACTTTTTCGTCTAATGAGGTGAGTGAAAAATGAACGCCTACAAGATTCAAATCGGCCAAAGGACCAAGAATATCAATGTCTCGCGAGATGATGACATTCTTGGTAATGATACCCACAGGGTGTTTATACTTGAGAAATATGGCTAAGAGCTTTCGCGTGATTTGGAGTTTTCTCTCAAGGGGCTGATAACAATCCGTATTGCCAGAAAGTACTATGGTTCTTGGATTCCATCTTGGGTTTTGAAACTGCTTTTCTAAAAGTTCAGGGGCATTTTCTTTATAAAGTATGACGCGCTCGAAGTCAAGACCGGCATTGTAACCCCAGTACTCATGGGAGTTACGGGCATAGCAATAAATGCATCCATGTTCACAACCTTGATAAGGATTGAGGGAATATTCCATCCCGACATCTGGGCTCTCCACCTTATTGACGATGGTCTTAGGAAAGATTTTGATGTACTTGGTCTGAGGCGCATCCTGATCATATTCATCTATTCCTTCCAGGTGCTCTTGTACATACTCATGCAATAAGAACTTGTTTTTTACCTGAACTTGTGCTCCTCTTCCTTTATACATTGACTACTAAATTTAGTAAACTAAAAAAAGTAGTTAAATACTAAATATTATAGTATTATTCAACCAATGTTTTGGTAAAGTTTATCCGTCTGACCGCTCAAAGCGGTCGTACGGTTGCCTTGATCGAAGATCAAAAACTCGTCACCCTGAACATGTTTTAGGGTCTATTGCCATAGATGCTGAATTACCCCGAAACTTCGGGGCAGCAGGACGGATCTACGCTGGGGATGGAAGGAGGTGGCTATGAACCGTCTGACCACTCAAAGTGGTCGGACGGTTGATCTAAACTGTTAGGAAAGCCGCACCAAAAACTCCTGCGCTATCGCCTAGTTTTGGCCTCACAATTTTGGTTTCCAGTCTTGGGTTAAACACATATTTTTCAGCCTCGGCTACTCCGCGTGTATAGAGTTCTTCAATGTTGCCGACACCACCACCAAGTACGATCACATCAGGGTCGAGGACGTTGATAATGGTTGATATCCCTAAGCCGAAAAAGTGGATTAATCTGTCCAAGGTTTTGACTGCATTAGGGTCTTTTCCTGACCGAGCATCTGGTAGTATTTCTTTGAGGCGCTTTCGCGTTCCCGTAATCTCTTCATAATAGTTTTCTAGGCCTGTTCCAGAGATAATTTTTTCAGTACAGCCAGATTTACCACAGTAACAATCGCCACCAGAGGCATCCAGAAAATTGTGACCCCACTCTCCGCCAATACCATGTTTTCCGTTAATGACTTGTCCATTTACGACAACGCCACCACCGCAACCAGTACCCATAATGACTCCAAAAACTACTTTGGCGTCAGGGTCAACTTCAGGTACAATACCCATCTGAGTTTCTGCTAGCGCAAAGCAGTTAGCATCATTAGCCATCACTATCGGTATACCTAAAAGCGCTTCAAGGTCTTTCAGAAAGGGCTTATTGTTGATCGATTGAGAGTTGCTATTCTTAAGAAGCCCCGTAGGAGGGTCAATGGCTCCGGGTGTACCCATGCCGAGGGTTTTGGGTCTTTCACCGACTTCATTAGCCAATTGATCAATGAGCATTTTAATGCGACCGACTACATGTTCATAGCCTTTGTCCGCTTCTGTATCGATTCTTTGACGAACCAATACTTCTGGATCCTCTTTTGACTTTAATACAATTCCTTCGATTTTGGTACCACCCAAATCAATTCCCCAAAGCTTTTCTGACATGTTTCAAATTCTTTTTATCTTCTGACAATTTATAAATACAAGGTCAATGAACAAGGTCATTTCTCAATTCTCAATTTTTGTTTTGTTAGTAAGTATCATTTATTCCTGTGGATCATCAGATAAGGGGTCTGTTGGTGAAAGAGGCCAAATCAATTACAAAGCGGAGCTAGTCGATTCAGTAGTGTTTGAAAGATTTTCGGAAGTCAATATTGAAGCGATCAATGATGCTACCAATGAGTTGCTTTTGTTTGATGAACAACAAAGGCAGATGTTGGTAGTCAATGAAGAAGGTAATTTGATATCCAGTTTTGATCCATTTATAGAAGGACCAAACTACATGGGCGATAGGAGTACTGGATGGACTTTCTATGGAAAGGATCAAGTGATAGGTTTCGGTTATACTCACTTTTATGTTTTTTCCAAAGCGGGTAAACGGCTACAAAGAATGCCCTATCCTGTTGAAGTTGCAGGTTGGCTTAGAATGGATTATTCTCCTAAGAGGGTCATCGGATATGAAAAAAATGATAAAAAGGGAGCTGTGGCATTAATTCCTGGAGAAAGAGGTGTTTCCAGCAAGACACAAAAATATCAGGACAGCGTGGATGTGGTTTTTAATCTAGATTTTGAGAACGATAATGCAAAACCTGTTTTCAGAAAGCCCGTGGAGAGTGTTTATCGTAAAGGAGGAAAGTATCTCGGTAGTGGTTACCCGGTGATGGACTACTTGGGAGAAGGCAAGTTTGTAATAGTTTATGAGGCGGATATGAATATTTATATCATGGATGTATTCACCAATACTCTTGAAAAGACTATAGCACTTCCAGAGCCTTATTGGCCAATTGCTGAACCTGTCGCTTTTGGCTCAAAGACTGCTCCTGATTTGAGGAAAGTTGTGGCCAATGTTTATGCGATGAAAGAGAATTTTGTTGTTAATGTCTTTGGAAGAATTCCAGAGTCAGAATTCACTCAGGTAATGAAAATACCCAATTGGTTTGAGTCTCCCGAGCTCAAACAACTCCAAAAGAAATATGCGAGTAACGACATGCTACTCTTAAATTCTGATGGTTTTCTAGGTAAGATAAAGTGGGACTTGGGGCTCATAGGCTACCGTTACTTTGGAGATAAAAATGGCTTCATATGGGTAAAAAGAACCTATCAGGACGAGCGTGACTATCAGACTTTTCTGAAAATTAGAGTTGTGCCAGATACTGATTAATCATTTACCCTAAAGATTTTGGCTTCCCATGGTCGCATCAGTAGGTCTTCTGTAGCATCGGTATAGTTGTAAACCAAAAGCTCTAATCCTGTGATGATCGGATCGAAGTCTACTTCTTGACCTGAGAAATTCAGTACTACTAAGAACTCGTTTACATCATCCCACCTTCGGTAAGCATAAATCTGCTCATGATTGTTTTGAATTGACTCATAATCGCCATACACAAGGGTTGGGTTGTCCTTACGGAACTGAATCATCTTTCGGTAGAAGTTGAGAATTGATTCTGTATTCCTCTCCTGATCTTCGACATTGATATCAGGATAGTTCGGGTTGACTTTTATCCAAGGGGTTACCTCTGAAAAGCCCGCGTTTTCATTATCAGACCAGTGCATAGGCGTTCTGGCATTGTCGCGCCCCATTTTATGGACGTTATGGATATGGTCTTTTGGCGCTTTGCCTTCCGCCTCAAGGGACTTAAAATAATTGAGCGTTTCTATGTCTTTATAGTCTTCGGGGTTGTCGAAAGCCACATTACTCATACCCAGTTCATCGCCCTGATATACGTAGGGAGTTCCTCTCATTGAAAGCAACATAGAAGCGAGCAACTTAGCTGCTTTTTCTCGATACGCTCCATCTGACGCAAAGCGAGATACCATTCTCGGAAAGTCATGATTGCCTAAAAAGATGCTTCCCCAACCATTTCCTTTAGCTAGTTTTTCGTCCCATTGATTGAATACATTCTTGAATGCTTCAAGGGAATATGGAATGGGATCAAATTTCCCTCCCTCACCCATGTCTAAAAACATGTGGTCGAAATGAAAGACCATATTGAGCTCTTTGCGGTCTTCTCCAACATAGTCAAGCCCATGTTCTAAGGTGATGCCCGGTCCCTCACCAACGGTCATGATGTCGTATTGGCTGAGCACCTCTTGATTCATAGACTTAAGGAATTCATGAATCCGAGGGCCATTGGCGTATTGCTTGGCGATCACTTCTTCGAAAACAGGGGAAACCATATTCGCATAGTCCGAACGCTTCGAAATAAGTGAAATTACATCCATTCTGAAGCCATCTACTCCCTTATCGAACCAATAGCGAATGATGTCATTGACCTCTTCCCTCACTTTTGGGTTTTCCCAATTGAGGTCTGGTTGTTTTTTGGTAAATAAGTGGAGGTAATATTCTTCCGTTGTTTCATCATACTGCCAAGCCGAACCCCCAAAAAAGGCTTCCCAATCTGTAGGAGGACCTCCATTTTGACCGGGCTTCCAGATGTAGTAATCGCGATACGGATTATCTTTTGATTTTCTAGATTCCTCAAACCAATGGTGCTCATCAGACGAGTGGTTGACCACCAAATCCATCACCAGCTTCATGCCTCTGTCATGAATGCCTTTAAGTAGTTCGTCAAAATCGGTCATGGAGCCGAACTCGTTCATGATGTTTCGATAGTCCGAAATATCATAGCCATTGTCGTCATTTGGCGATTCATAAACTGGGCATAGCCAAATCACATCTATACCAAGAGACTGTATGTAATCAAGTTTTTGGATGATTCCTGGAATGTCTCCAATGCCGTCATTATTTGAGTCATTGTAGCTTCTCGGGTAGATTTGATATACTACGCTTTCTTTCCACCAGGTTTTTGTCATGAGGCTTATTTGTTTGTCAACCAATAGAATTGGTAGGGCTTGAGATTGAGTTTTCCTTCTGATGTTTTCACCGCTTTACCAGTGATGCGATCAATCATTTTAAAAGGATTGACTTGGGTTTGAGGGAAAACAAGGTGCGGGTAAATTTCTTGGTCCGAATCTTTAAAGTTTGCGATAACGAGGGTGCTTGAGTCTTCAAAAGTTCTTTGAAATGCGAAAACGTGCTCATTCGAAACCTCAATCAGCTGAGTGTTGTTCTCATCTGCAAATTCAGCTACCGATCTTCTTACCTCAATCATCTGTTTGAGTGCGCTGAAGACATTTTCTTCGGGTGTGTTTTTCTTAGTTCGCTTTTCGGCTCGTTTCCAGTCCATTGCTGGCCGATGGATCCAACGATTGTCATCACTTTTCGATTCGTCTTTTAAGAAGTCATAATCGTTGAGCGTAGCGAGTTCGTCACCTGAGTAAATCACAGGAATGCCACCGTAAGAAAGGATAATGCTATGCAGTAAATTGATTCTATCAAGCGCCCTTCGAATGCCAAGTTTATTCTCTTCGTTGATTGCTTCTTCAAGGCCTGACAAAGAAGCCAGTGAACCTGAAATTCTTGCATCACCGGTTTTAGGATTGTACATGAACGGCATGCCTTTGGCAAAAGAGCCATGAAAATCTCCGGTAAAGAATTTTGTTAAGAATTGCCGATGTGGGCCTGGGTCAAACCCCGATTCTTGAATGTGACGATCTTCAAACCCCATTCCGATGTCATCATGGCAGCGGGCATAGTTAAGCCAAGTAGTACCCGGTGGTTTTGCTGGAATGTCTCTAAGGCTCGCCTTCATCACGCGTGTGCTTCGGGTTGCAAGTGAATTCCATAACAAGGCCATTAATGTGGCATTATAGGCCATGTCGTGCTCATTACTCCATACCTCGGAGTCGCCAAAGTACTTGACAATTTCTGTGGGAGCAACAATTGCCTCTGCTAAAAAGGCAACCCCTGGAGCAGTTACTTGCGCGCACAATTTAAATAGCTGATGAATGAGATGTGCTTGTGGCAGGTTTTGGCAAGCGGTACCAATTTGCTTCCAAACAAAGGCGACTGCATCCATTCTGAACACATCAACACCCATATTTGCCAAATGGAAAATGTTGTCAATCATTTCCACCAGAACATATGGGTTCGTATAGTTCAAATCCCATTGGTAACTGTTGAAAACCGTCATCACCCATCGCTGCATTTCTTCATTGAAGGTGAAATTTCCAGGCGAGGTTTCAGGAAATACCTCTGGCATGGATCGATCATACATGTAAGGGACAGAACGATCTTCGTAAGCGTAGTAAAAGTCTTGAAAGCCTCTGTCTCCGGCTTTGGCTTTTTTGGCCCAAGCATGTTCATCACTTGTATGGTTCACCACAAAGTCGAGCATTACCAGAGTGTCTTTATCTTTGAGCGCTTTAGTAACTTTTTTAAAGTCTTGGTTGCTGCCAAAACGACTATCGATTTTACGATAATCACTCACGGCATAGCCGCCATCGTTTTTGACTTTTGGACTCTCGAGAAGCGGCATCAGGTGAAGGAAGTTGATACCTAGTTCTTCGAAGTAATCTACGCGATCTATCAACCCATTTAAGTCTTTGTTAAATCGATCGACATAGAGCATCATGCCAGTGATTTCTTGGCTTCTAAACCAACCGGGGTTTTGCTCTCTTTCTTCGTCAGACTTCTTTAAATACTGTGGCCTTTTTAAGTAGCCTTGGAGCATGTTTGTACTGAGTTGCTCGAAAGCATCCATGGCATTTTCATGCTGACCATAGAGTTTTTGAAAACGGATATAAATGTCACTGAAAAGGGCGACATACCTTCTTTCAAAGTCAGCGATCGGCTTACTCCCTGCTTCTTTTTTAAGCTTAGGGAGGATTTGTTTTAAGAGTAAATGGGCCGAAGGGTTATACATTAATGATCAGTATCAATAGGCTAAAATTGGGGCGACTAAAGTATTTTATTCTTGGCATAGAACCAATTGTGAAAAAGTAAAAAAAGCCCTGATTTAGAAACACTCTAATCAGGGCTTTTTTTTACTTAAAATTATGCGAACCAAAGCACAATTATGGCTGTCAGAATCAATAGAATTATAGACAGGTTTCTATAGTTTTTGTACCATGGAAGGCCCTCTAATTCTTTGGTCTCGTCTCTGAAAATCTGTCTGCTCCAAATCATGCCCTCCAATTTCTCATCGGTAGGGGCAGGAGACATAGAACTAATCACAATGTTAATGGTCACTGCAATCACGAAGAGCACTGGCACAATGTATAAGAAGTGTACACCTGTCTGTTCTGTGCTAATGCCACCAAATGTAGAGAAGCAGTAGGCTATCCATACCAGAACGAGTCCGTAAGAAATCACTAAACTCCAAAAACCACCGTTGGCGTTAGACCTTCTACTAAATAGTCCAACTACGAAAGCAGCAACAATCGGAGGTGAGATAAAGCCTAAGATTTGTTGTAAGTATGTCCATAGGGATCTAAACGTTTCGATCATTGGCGCCCAAGCAGCCGCAAGAATTACCAATACAACGGTCGCGATCTGACCGGCTCTTACTAAGCCTTTAGAACTAATGCCCGGCTTTAATTTTTGAACAAAGTCCATCGTGATCAATGTAGAGGCAGAGTTCAAGGTAGCCGAAATACTAGATGACATGGCCGCTAACAATCCAGCGATTACCAAGCCTAATACACCTGTAGGAAGTAATGAATAGATCAATACAGGGTAGGTCATATTTGGACAGTCTGCCAGTGCGCCACAAGTTTCAAAGCCTCCAGCTACTGGGATCTGATAATTTAAGAAGCTGATATCCGTATCTGAGAAAAGTAGTATCGCAAGTACTCCTGGAATTACCATGATGAAAAGCACAGGTAACTTCAATAGTCCAGCAAAAATGGCTCCCCATCTACCATGGTTAAGGTCTTTGGCAGAAAGCACTCTCTGCACCATAAATTGGTTATTTGCCCAGAAGTAGAAGCCAAGTAAAGGTACCCCAAGGAGCAAACCAGGCCATGGCATGGATTTATCCGATGCTGGCCGTATGAGACTCAGCACTTCACCAGCGTCTTTTTCGATAGCACCTGCTGCTTTCAATTCGTTTAAGCCATCAATCATGGCTCTCCATCCACCCACTTCGCTAAAGGCGAAGTAAGTAACAAGTACTGATCCGAAGATTAGTAGCACCGCTTGAATAACCTCTGTATGCACAACGGAAGAAAGCCCACCTGGAATGGTATAGGCAGCTGCAGCAAAAGCGAGTAATGCTATGATAATCCAAGAGGGAGTTCCGGGAAAAATTATTTTAAGGATTAGGTTACCAGCATAAAGGCCCGAAGCAGTATCTATAATTACATTACCGACAATGGTTATGCCTGAAAACAGGTACCGTGTTCTCGTATCGTACCGTCTTTCCAAAAACTCAGGCATGGTATATACCTTAGATTTAAGATAGAAGGGGAGAAAGAAAATGGCGAAGATAACGAGGACGACCGCAGCCATCCATTCGTAGTTGTAGACCGCCACATCTGTATTAAATGCGTCAGAGGTCAATCCGATTAGTGTATTACTACCAATATTTGCGGCAAAAAGCGAGATACCAACGATGGGCCAAGCCATGTTTCGGCCAGCGAGAAAATAGTCTTCAGAACTCTCTTGTTTTCCTTTTCGAATTCCATACCAAACAATTCCCACGAGGTATACGACTATGATTGCATAGTCGATAGTATTCAATCCAATACTTTCCATTAGTTGTTTTTAAGGTTGCTGAATTACTCCTTTTTTAGCCTTGAGGAGTGTTCAGTAAAAGCGCGTTTCAGTTTTGTCGCGAGGACCAGTTGAAGAGGGTCATTCGCAACATATAATTATAAGGACTTCGGGGGGAAAATCATAGTCTTTGACTACGAAAGGGAGTTATGGGGCAATAAAAAAGCCAGCATTTAATGCTGGCTTTCAAGACTTTAATAATACTCCTTAGTCGTTTTGCGCTAGGCTTTCGTTTTTCAACGTTAACTTTTCAATCACGTATTTGCCGAGTGCTTTTCCTTGTGTAACGCCATTGGCAATGGCTGGCATGTAGTGGATACCGCCATACATTCGACTAATGGCTGCTTCTTCCGAGGCGTCAATAAATGAAGTGAAAGATCTAACGGTTAGGCCATATTTCACTTCAGTGTCATCATCAAAGGCAAAATCATCTCCGAAAAGAGAAGTTAAAGCAACTGCGGCAGCATTTGAAATTACAGAGTGGCCACTGGTATACTCGGGAAATGGAGGGGTCTGCAAAAGAGGCAACCACTCTTCGTCAATGTGCTTATTGATGAGTGTCTCTGGTCTAATTAGGTTACTTCTAAATTTTTCATCCCAACAGCTAATGAAGCCATCAGATAGAGCTACCGATGTGAGCGCGTAAGCTGCTGCTGTTTTCATTGGGTCAGTTGCTTCTTTTTGACAAGCAATCTTTACGATTCCGATCCAATGACCACCGGGGGTAATTTTCTTAGTCGCGGCCATTACGTGACCCGTAACGTTCATCACAAAGGGATTACAATCCCAGAAGGAAGCAATTTCTTTTTGTTCTTCCGTAAGGCTGTTTCCGACTTCGTAAACCTCCATTACTTCTTTATAAAAAGGACTTCCCTTGGCCATGTCAAATGGTGTCGGCCTTTCCGGAACGAATTGATTAGCGGAGTCAATCACAAAAGGTCTGATCTTTGTCCAGTGAGGCTCGATTGCCTCCAAATAGCCAGGAGGTGTTGGCTGCCATCTTGTAGGGTCGTCTGTAATGGTGAACTTAGGAAAGGTTCGGGTTTGCTTATAATTGTCACCATCGGCCCAAGCGAGAATGTGGGCAGCGACTTGATCGCCATAAGCGACTGATGCATCAAAATAGGAGTTTTTAACGCCTTTGCTTAAGTCTTTGTAAAGCTCGGCCTTATAGGCATCAATTTTTTCTTCAGAGAATATAAGTTGAGTTCCGATTTTCAAGAAGGCCTCAAGCGCTGCCAATTCATAACTTACGTTCTCTGTCGGTTTCGGAATGGCGGTCATCTCTGTAAGTTGACCAGCAAGCGGTTTGTATTCGCTATTGTTTTGGGCTAAGATTTCGTACATGGCAATGCTTGGATAAGCATAAATACGGCTTGCTACTGGAGGAGAAAAAATATCGTGAACGATTACCTCCGAAAGCTTTTCCATCGAGTCGTGATAGACATCGGCAGAAATAGAGATTTCTTCCTTTCCTGAGTCACAGGCTGTGAACACGAGTAAGCTTAGGGTTAGGATTAAAAAGTACTTCTTCATCACTTCCAACATTTCTGGTTTATTCCACAAATTTTGTGGTTCTTCCTCTCATCTGCAAGCTAATGCACTAGTATTAAGAGGAATAGACGATCATTTTTTATAAAACCCTTTTATCTCTAAGCTTTTCCATGTCTTTGGAAGGTTTTGCTTGCCTTGGACAATCCCTTTGTTCGTTATGTCTAAGCCGCCAAAACCACCCAGCACGGTTTGTAACATACCTCCAGCACCTGTCGCAAAATACGGATTGGTTCCGCCTTTTGTTTCTGACAAAACCCCAAATGGAGGAACTCCATTTGGTCTAAAACTATTCGTCCAAACTTCATAGGCCTTGTTGGTGTCACCAAGGCGTGCATAAATGGTGGCGAGTACACAGAAACCCATAGCCGGCCCATCAGGAGACATTTTAGTTTCATAGAATTTCAAGTCTTTCTCAATCTGCTTTTTGTCTGAGTAGAATTGTAGCGGATAGGAAAGAAGGTTGACGTCCGCCTGTTTGATCATTACATCCGTATAGGTTGCGTTTTCACGCGTAGTGCCATCGTCAAATTTCAATATGGGAATATTGGCGGCAACATTTGCCCAATCTGGATCGGCTTTTTCTCCCAAGATTTGAGCGGCTTCTGTGGCATAGCCGAGGGTGAGTTTAGCGATCGCATTGGTGAAGGCATTATTGTCGATATTCTCTTCCCATTCGTTCGCACCAATTACATTTTTGATGTCGTACTGACCTGGGCCGTTTCTTTCTACACGACTCGTCCAGAAAGTGGCGACTTCTTTCAGCACTGGCCAGCCGCGATCTCTAAGCCATTCTTTGTCTCCGGTTACTTGATAGTATTTCCAAAAAGCCCAACCCACATCGCCCGTAATGTGATGCTCAAATGGACCGGTCAAGGCCCAAACAGGAGTATCTTCCGAACCATCATCGGCCGATTCCCACGGAAATTGAGCGCCTTTATAGCCATGGGCAAAGGCGTTTTGCTTGGCGGCCTCCAATCTTTGAAAACGATATTCTAGTAGCGATTTTGCCATGTCTGATTGTAGCATAAGTAGCGGAGGATACATCCATAACTCGGTGTCCCAGAAAACGTGACCGTTATAGCCCAAGCCAGAAAGGCCCATCGGTGAAAGTGAATAAGCGGTGCCGGCTCTAACGAAAGAATAAAGATGGTAAAGTGCCGATCGTACATCTTTTTGAGATTGTAGATCACCTTCAATGATAATATCACGCTCCCATAACTCATCCCAAGAAGCAACATGTCTTTCCAAAAGGCGATCGATACCTTCAAGTCTTGCATAGATGGTTAGTCTTTCCGCTTCGTTGTGGGGATCTGCAAAGTGTTCGCTCGCCAGGGTAGAACCTACTAAGGCGAAAGTATAAGTTTCACCTGCTTTTAACTCTTTATCGAACTTGGCCCAGTGGCGATTAAAGTCCCAGTCTTCATGAATCACTCTCGGCTCGTGGCCGTGTTCTTCAGGAAAGATGAAGGTAGATGAAGCGGCAACTGTGCTTGATCCAGAGGGGCTTTTACCCACCGAAGTCATTAATGGGAAAGACACGTGAGGTCTATCAATTTGCGCATAGAATTGGTTCACTTCTGTCAAGTGGTCAGGTGCTTCCATCACACTCATGGGTGTAATCAGGATGTCTTTTTTAGCCGTGATTTTCATAATTACCATGGCTGTAAAAGGCAGTTGCCTTAGTGACATCATTTGGTGTTCTACTGAAGCTAAATCCTCAATATCAAAAGTCGTTGTGAGGATGGCCTTCTTCATGTCCAAGACCTGTTGGTAGTTGGTTACCATATCACCACCAACGCGTTTTCGATCAATGTCTAGGTCAAAGTTGACGTGATTGAATGTCTTCAAAATATTAGAAACACGCCCTCTTTGATAATTGTCATAGACACCATTCAGTACCACATCTTGAACATGCATGGGTTGCGCAGACGACACGATTCCCACCATTCCATTACCGACAGTAATGCCATAATAATTATTAGGGTCAATGTTTTTGGCAGGAATATGCCAAGGAGATTGATCATAGTTTTGAGCAAAGCCTACTGCCGATAACAGCATAAGCATGCTGGCGATTAGGTTTTTCATAAGAGGATTATTTAGCGCGTTTCAATTGTAACCCATTCAAGATAAACGGGATTCAGAATATAATAATACGAATTCTTTTAGCGAGACGCTATGGAAATGGCAACGATGCTATTTAAAAAGCGGCATCAATTTTTTATTATCCGGGTGATCGAAGAATTTATCAAACTCTAGGAAGTAACCTTCTGGATCAAAACCAACAAAGGCTTTGTACCTACCATCGGGCTCTTTTTCAAAGGCGCCCTCTCTTAATTCGAAGGCTTGATTTGTTTTCACATAATCATACCATCCGTTGAGGTCTTCGATAATGAAAGAGACAGTTACTGCTTTTTCTTCGGTAAACTTGTGCATGCCTCGCCTTTCGTCTACCAGGCCAATAAATCCGGTATCAGTGGCGCGATAGATTTTTGTCCAACCCTGATCAGCGACTAATTCTAAGCCGAAGGTGTTTTCTACAAAATTCTGCATGGCAAGCATGTCTTTGTAATAGAGCCAAGTGATGGCACCGTGAAAGCTGAGCTGCTTTGAGTTGTAGGTTACTGAAGTCAGAGACTCCTCGTTTTGCTCTAGATAAGGAACAAAGGCTTCGTTCTCTTTGTGCTGTTTGAACAGTTCAAATTCTAGCAGATAGCCTTCCGGGTCTATGGCTACGAAACCATCATGAGGGCCACCTTCTTGGGGTTTGTAGGTGTATTTGATTTCTACTCCTTTTTCTTGCAAGTAGGCATACCACTCCGGCAGTTGATTTGTGAGCAAGGCCAATGCAACCGTTTTTGGTTCATCAGCACTGTGCATACCTTTTGCTGCATCCACTAAAATGAGCAGTGCACTATCCGTGATTTTGAGCACGCTGGCATTATCGTATTCGGTTAGTAGTTCAAGGCCGAGCGTTTCTGTGTAAAAGGCAGTAGCCTTTGCAAGATCTTTATAATAAAGAAAGACGTTTGTCGCTTGAATGTTAAAGTCATCCAAGGTGCTATAATTCGTATTTTCTGATAACAGCTTGTTGATTTTTCTAGGGGAATAACTGAGTAATCGTCCAAACCTTCTTGATATTTCCTGACGTTCAGCCACCGTATAATTATTTGCTGTAAGCAAGGCTTCTTGATCTTTCTTTAATTGGTCATAGGCATACTTTGTATTGCCTTGATGTAGCAATAGCACTTCTTTGCCTTCGGCAATATCAGCTGGAAAGAGGTCGGTCTTGATTAAGTCAGGTTCTCTAGTCACAGAAACATTATGTTTTGCAGCAGCTTCAACTGCCAGTGGATAGAATTTTTCCATCTCATCTGGTGACATGGGAGAGCTTAATGCAAGTTGCTTTACCCTAGCATTTACCAGCTCTGAAAAGGCTGAAACTACTCCCAATTCTCGATCAAAATCTTGCTGGCTACTACAAGCGCTGATGAGTAAGATGACTGCTACAAAATAGAAATGCTTGAATTTCATGTTTACTTAGTTTCCATGTTATAGAAAAGAGGAGGGTGTTTTTCGTCAAAATCGGTCATTGCTTGATAGGCTTTGGCCAAGGCTAGAATGCTTCCCTCGTCATAGAGGTTTCCGATTAAGGTCATGCTAGTAGGACGCCCCCTTTTATCAAAACCTGTAGGCACACTGATGACAGGGTGACCCGTGAGGTTGGTAATAAACAGTTGCCTGCTTCTTGAGGTTGGTGCGATAATAACATCATATTCCTTAAAGAGGGTATTGACTTCTTCAATCAATTGTCTTCTTTGACGGTTGGCTTGTAGGTATTCTACGGCAGGAATGAGCCGGGCTTGTCTTAGCGAATTAGCCCTAGAACCGTAATGTTGTTCTACCATTTCGTCAACGCCTTTTGACAGCACAAGGTCGTCAAAGAAGGCTCCTGCTTCTGCCCTTAAAATGATGTCAAATACATTGAACGGATAGTTATTTGGTAGTGACATTGATTCGGGGTTCACGCCCATTTCTTTTAAGGCCTCCAGTGCAGTCCAAAGGTTTCTTCCTTGGTCGGAAGAATCTGCTTCAATATCACTTTTTAGGTAAGCGACTTTGAGTTGGCCAGGTGTTTTGTCAGATTTACTAAACCCGATTGTATTGGTGGTTGGATCATTTTTGTCTTTACCATAAATGGCATTAAAGACAATTTCTGTATCCTCTGCAGACCTGCAAAGTGGGCCTACTTTATCCATCGACCAACTTAAACTCATGACGCCATATCGGCTTACACGTCCGTAAGTTGGGCGCAGACCCGTCACGCCATTTCTAGTCGCAGGCGAAGTGATTGAACCGAGGGTTTCTGTACCCAGTGAAAATGCGACTAGTCCAGCGGATGTTGCAGCTCCTGAACCCGCAGAAGACCCACTAGCACCTTGCTTTAAATCCCAAGGGTTTTTGGTCTTGCCGCCAAACCAAACATCGCCTCTGGCCAATGAACCTGAGACTAGTTTAGCGATTAAAACAGCACCCTTTGCTTCTAGTTTTTGAACAACTGTAGAAGTATAGTTGATCATTTGGTCTTTGTAAGGGGCGGCACCCCAAGTGGTTGGATACCCTTCGACAGCCATCAAATCTTTGACACCATAAGGAATACCATGTAATACGCCTCTGTAGTTTCCGGCCGCAATTTCTTGATCGGCTTTTCGAGCCTGTTTTAAGGCTAATTCCTCCGTAATGGTGATGACGCTTTGCAACTGGGCATCGTATTTTTTGATGCGATCTAGATATATTTTTGTCAATCGCTCTGAGGATATTTTTTTCGATTTAATCAGACTAGCTAGTTCAAGTATTCCCATAAAGGCAATCTCTTCATCGGAAGAGGGTAGTGCTATGTTTTCAGGAATTGCCCATTGGTTATTGGCCGTATTGTAGTCTGGGGCTTCGAAACCTGATGGGTGTGGGTCGAAAATTAGGGCAGGAAAGGTTTCATTACTTGTTTCATACTTTCGGAGAGAGTCATAACCCACTTTATTTCTACCCAAGTATCGATACATGGTATTGACAGATTCCTTGTCAAAGTCAAGGCCTACTAATTTCTGTCCGCTTCTTACATCTTTCTTTGTAAAGCCATACTCTTGAGTTTTGCAGCCTGCAAAGGCTAAAACAGCAGAGATGAATAGAAGGGTTGGTAGGGATTTTCTTATGGTCATAGTAATCCCAATATAAGCATTGAATATCAATACTATGTTGACGACTTTTTGAGTGGTTGATGGCTAGTTTAGTTAACCTTGAATAGGCTTGGGCTGTCATTGTTTCTCACAGCAATGACCATAGGTTGGTCACCTATTTTAATCTTATGTGCCCACCGGTATTCTCCCCAAGTGCTAGCTTGGTTGATAGACTGGTCATTTCCATGCTTGAAGGTTCCATCGCCTCTGCCAAGCAAAAGCGTGATTGGCTTTGCATCAGCCTGACCATAGTCGTTTCTGAAGGTATAATTATTGCCGAATAGGAGTAAGTCAGAAATATTGTCCTTGTTAAAGTCACCAATGACCATATCCATTACAGGGGAGTACTGTGCTTCTTGAGGTAGTGATATGGCTTCAAAAGCTCCATTCCCCTTGTTCAAAAACACTTTGGATTCGAAGGTATAAGCCCTTTTTATAGTAGCTTTTTCTTTAAAACCACGCCCTAACAAATCCGAAGGACCCTCCATTTGAGCATATGTTTTATAGTCAGGGTGAAGTTTTTTGATTGCTGCCATTTGTTTGATTAAGTCATCACGCGTGGCAAATGGAGATTCTATTCCTTTTTGATAGTGGAAAACGAAGGGGTCGGACTGACCGTTTCCATCAAAGTCAGCTTGGTAGAGACTAACGGGCTCTTCAGCAGAGGCTTTTAGCTTTGTGTTTAGTCCAAGGTTGCCTGCTACTATATCAGGTAGCCCGTCTTTGTTAATGTCCGCTATCTTTAAGCTGTACCACCATCCGTTTGATTTGTCAAATGTCTCGATTGAAATAGCGGAGAACTTTCCTTTACCATCATTTTCAAATAATTGTATGGGTGTCCATTCTCCTGCCAACAGTAAATCTTGATCTCCGTCTTGATCATAATCAATCCATTGAGAAGCGTTCAGCATACCTAACTTTTCGCTTCCGATAAGGCGGGAGGTTATTTCGTTTTTGAATAAGCCCCTTCCATTGTTGATGAGCAGGTAATGCTGAGGATTTTTACCATAAGCCCCAGATACTATGTTCGACCCGACAAAGACATCGAGATCGCCATCACCATCCGCGTCTACTATAGCAATGGTTTTTCCTTGGGAGCCGATTTGTGGAAGTGCAGCCGGAGAAAAACTAAAATTGCCCTTGCCATTATTCAAGTATAGGCGGTCATAAGAGAAAAGCTGTCCCTCTTCAAATTCATTGCCGCCAGTGCTGATGTATAGGTCTTGATCTCCGTCACCATCAGCATCAAAGAAAGCTGCTGTCACATCTTCGGCCTTAGCCAGTTGGTTGAAGATAGGTGAGGGTGTAGATAGAAATGTTCCATCATCTTTTTGAATCCAAAGTGCTCCCGCTTGGTCTCTCGCTCCACCGAAATACATGTCATCTAGTCCGTCTCCATTTACATCGGCTACGGCCAATGCAGGACCTTCGTGGTTGAACTGCCGAGGGATTAAATATTCACGATCAAAGTCGGTATATACGTCTTCGGAATGCACATAGCTAAAGGGATTAGCAACGGGTTCTAAATAAGGGTTTTCTGTTTTTGGGACTGTTTCGCCTGGTTGCGATGCATTGGCATACGCTAGCGAAATGGTTTGATTTGCCTGTTGGTTTAAAATCTTTTGTGTCTTGCCATCAGGCCATGTTACTATTAATTCATCGACCTTAACATTTGCGCCAAGTCCAAAATGAAGGATAGGAGAAACGCTTGATTGAAATCCCCTAGTGTTGAAATTTTCTCTAACGAGGAGTTGATCGCCTATGTGCAATTGAACTTTTGCACCAATGCCAAAGGGGTTGTGCGTTGAACCTTTAAAGTTAATTTTCAAGTAGTTATTCGTCTGGCTCAGGTTTTCATAGATGAAGGCTTCTTGGGCGATGTTGTTGATAATCAATTCAAGATCTCCGTCATTATCAAGATCGGCATAGGCAGAACCATTTGAATAGGAGGGTTGATCTAAACCCCAGCTGTCAGCAATGTCATTGATTTTGAAATTCCCCAGGTTCTGGCCAGCATAATTGGAGATTTTTACGGTAGGCAGCGTTTCTACTAAGAACGCCTCGAGTTCGTCTTGACTCCTTTGGCGCACATCATTTGAAGCGGACTGATAGTTCAAGTAGTCCAGGTCATTGGGGCGTTTATAAATCCCATTGGTGATGTGGATATCTTGGAAGCCATCATTGTCCATGTCAAAAATGAGGGGAGACCAGCTCCAATCAGAGGCAAACGTATTGGTGAAAAGACTTAGATCTGAAAACTGACCGTTGCCCAAGTTGCTTTGTAGGGTATTGCGAACATATTGGTGTCCGTAGCCATAGCTCAATTTGATTTTATATACCTCTGATTTGTCTTCAACAACGGACCTTTTCCATATTTCAGGGTCAGCAGGTAGCATGTCTGTAGTGATGATTTCACCGAGGCCGTCATTGTTTAGGTCGGCAATTTCATTGCCCATGGAAAACCGGCTGGTATGTGAAATTCTTTGTTCGAGCTCCTCGTTAAAAGTGCCATCGCCTTGATTTATATAGAGGTAGTCATTTTCGGTAAAGTCATTTGAGACATAGAGGTCAGGCCACCCATCAGCATTAACATCGCTAACGGCCACACCTAGACCAAACCCAATAGTGCTTGAGTAAATCCCTGTTTCGTTGGTTACATCCACAAAGGCCAATTTGCCTTGCGCTGCTTGATTCTGATAGAATTTGTCACCTCCCGGATCGGCCTTGTATCGGGTTTGTGCATCAGCAAATACTTCAGGATTTTTGATAGAATGATTGAGCAGGTACATGTCCAAGTCGCCATCTCGATC
Organism: uncultured Roseivirgaceae bacterium; assembly: GCA_964352205.1. Taxonomy (GTDB): domain Bacteria; phylum Bacteroidota; class Bacteroidia; order Cytophagales; family Cyclobacteriaceae; genus Roseivirga. The sequence goes on along the minus strand of CAYGQO010000001.1, from coordinate 589,731 downwards.
ATAGTCGAAGAATGTGGCTTGGGTAGAAAATCCTTTGAATGCTAGGCCATACTGTTCGGCAGCTTCGGTAAATGTATTATCGCCATTGTTGATGAAAAGTTCGTTTTGGCCTTGGGCGTCTTTGTAATCCCCTACTTGTGATACGTAGATGTCCAAAAGGCCATCTGAATTGATGTCAGCCATCGTTACACCAGCAGACCAAGTGCCTTTGCCTGCTACACCTGCGGACTGGGTAATGTCTTCAAATTGTAAGTTTCCTTTGTTGAGATAGAGTTTGTTGGCTTCTTGGTTAGCGGTAAAGAAAAGGTCTACTAGTCCGTCATTGTTAATGTCTCCTGTAGCCACACCACCTCCGTTGTAGAAGTAGAGGTATTCGAGAATATTGAAGTCTTGAGATGAGGTAACCGTATTCTTAAAATCGACATTCGTCTCACTCGATGGTAATAGCTGAAAAAGAGGCTTGGGTTTGTCTACGGAACAACCCATAATGACGATGAATGAAAATAGAATGGATAGCCGAATCCGCATGCGCCTAAAACTCATAGGCTTTAATGGCTTCATTATTCATGGCCACAAGCAGTATGTTTTGACCGTTAACTTTTCGAATGAGAAAGTCCCTCACTTCTCCGTCAATGGCTAGGCCTATTGCTGCTCTGGAAATGGTTTCGAATTCACCTTTGCCGTCACCTAATAATAAGATTCCGTAGTTGGCATCATATCGCCCGGCCTGTGGTTTAACCCTATGTTGATTTCCGCCAAGGAGTATATCAACTATACCATCGCCATTAAAGTCAGCGGTACTGATGGCGTAAGTGGGTGCAAACTGTGCTTCAACTGGAAGTTCTTTTATGCTAAACGTACCATGGCCATTATTCATCATAATAGATGTTGCCAAATGACTGACCTCAGACACTACGGCTTTTTCTAATTGGGCTGGCGTGAAGATTTCTTCCATGGTCTGATCGTTGAAGGACTCATACTTGAGGTATCGCTTCTTGATTGCTGGAATTTGCATTTGCAACTCATGCTTTAAAGTATAGGGAAGGTTTTTCCCATCGATTATACGGGTAAAGATTTGTTCTGCACTTCCATTTTGGTCAAAGTCATTCACATAGAGCTTAATTGGCTCAGTCGATGATGCTTTGAACCTAGAGTTTAAGCCATGGTTACCCAGAATAAAATCAATGTCGCCATCGCCATCTAGGTCTGCTGGTGCAATGGTATGATACCATCCATTAAATGAGGTAGTACCTGCTGTTTGAGAGATATTGGTAAGTTTTCCTTGTTCATTTTGGAAAACTGTTGGGTGCATCCATTCTCCCACAACAATAAGGTCCTGGTCACCATCTCCATCGATATCGCTCCACTGAGCATCTGTAATCATGCCCAAGTTGTCTAAGTCTGGAGCTATCTGTTTTGTTGCATTTTCGAAGCCTCCCTTCTGATTGTTTAGGTAAATAAAACTTGGTGCTGGTACGCCATAGAGGAAAGGTCTCAGCCTTGACCCCACAAACAGGTCAACGAATCCATCACCATTAATATCACTCTGGGCTATTGTTCCTGTGCTCCATTTGTTAGCACTTAATATTGGGTCTTGGGCTTTACTGAATGAACCTTTACCGTTATTCAGGTATAGCCGATCGGCCAGTTGCATTGAGCCTACACCAAATTCATTACCTCCACTGGCTACATAAAGGTCTTGGTCACCATCATTGTCGATATCTAAAAAGGTAGCATCTACATCTTCAGAGAGTTTATCGGACTGTATATCTTCTTGATCAGTTTTGGTGTAAGTTCCATTTGCCGATTGTAGATAAACTACACTTGAAAAGCCTTTCGCTCCTCCAATGAATAGGTCTTCTCGGCCATCGCCATTTACATCTGCAGAAGCTAGGTGTGGGCCTTCATTTGAAAGCATGTGATAGGTTAATCGATCACGATCAAAATCCACATAGCTGCTTTCTTCATGTTGAAAGTCAATGATTTTATTCCCGTCAATTTCTGTGAATATCGGCTTAACTGGGCTTTTAGCAGGTTGAGTGACCTCTTTGGCGTCTCCCCAAGCTAATTTCAAGGTTTGATTTGTTGGTACATTTTTCATGGATGTAACTGTACCATCGGGCCAAATGACTTCAATTAAATCAACCATACCAATAGCCCCTAGGCCCATATTCGGTCTTGGGTCTACGGTAGATTGGAAGCCACGTATGGGCATTTGCTCTAAGTAGAATTGCTGATTACCTGCTTTGACTTTAATCTTAGTACCAATGGCCGATGTATTTTGGTCTTTGCCCTTTAATTCAAATTTTAGGTAACGATTTGATGCTAACTGTTCGCTCGCTTTGTTTTCAAATATGTTGGATATGGCATTCACATTATTCACCACTAAGTCCAAATCACCATCATTGTCTAAGTCGCCAAAAGCTGAGCCATTAGAGTGCACGGGTTCTCCTAATCCCCATTTTTGCGATTGGTTTGAGAACTTTAGGTTTCCATTGTTTTGATAGGCATAGTTTGCAATTGGTGTGATTGGTATAGGATCAATGAGACTTTTATAGTTAACACCCTCTTGTTGGATTGCGTTGACCTTCGTTTCGTTGTCATCGGCAAAATTGAGGTAATCTAAATCTGTAATGTCTTGGTATATTCCGTTGGCCACAAAGAGGTCTTTTAAACCATCATTGTCCATGTCGAAAAATAAGGCTCCCCAACTCCAGTCTGTTGCTTCTACTCCTGCTAAGCGTCCCACTTCTGTATAGGTGCCATCGCCATTGTTCATGTGTAGCATATTTCGCATGAATTGATGGTAGTAGCCATTTTGTACTCCGTAGTTGTAGCGATCCCAGCTTTCGAAAGTACTGACTTGTTTGAGTCGAATATCGCGTTCGGGAAGCATATCCGTCACAAAGATGTCAGGGTTGCCATCGTTGTTAATGTCTGCCATATCTGCTCCCATAGAAGCTTGGCTAATTGACCTCATACTTTCTTCCAGTACTTCGTCAAAGGTTCCGTCACCTTGATTGATATACAAATAGTCACGCTCGAAAAAGTCGTTTGAAATGAAAATGTCTAACCAATTATCGGCATTGACATCTCCAACAGTAACGCCTAGTCCGAAACCTATTACGCTTCCATAAATGCCAGCTTCTGTGCTTACATCTATAAATTTTCCGTTGTCATTTCTGTAGAGTTTGTCACCTCCAACTTCGTCTCTTATCGGCCTTTCATTTTTTTGCAGATTGAAGCTTTCAATGGCTTTGTAAGAGTTGTTCAATAAGTAGACATCCAAATCTCCATCGCGGTCATAATCAAAGAAAGCGGCATGTGTAGAGAAGCCTTTATCGGCTAGGCCGTATGCCTCAGCACTTTCAGTAAATGTACCGTCACCATTGTTAATGAACAGTTCATTCTGCTTGTCGTCACCCGAGATGTCTCCAGAGTTGCAAACGTAGATATCAAGAAAGCCGTCACCATTAACATCGGCCATGCTAACACCGGTACTCCAAGCTTTTTGTCCTGATACTCCGGCTGGGTCAGTTATGTCTTCGAATTCTAGGTTGCCTAAATTGCGATAGAGTTTGTTTGATACGCGATTGCCTGTAAAGTATATGTCAATTAGGCCATCATTATCAATGTCGCCAAGGGCAACTCCACCTCCATTATAAAAGTTTCTGTAGGTGTAAATGTTGAATTCTTCATCAAATAAAAGTTCGTTTTCGAAAGTGATGCCTGAGGTATTGGCTTCAGTTTTGTCAAACAGAGAGGGGCCTGATTGCTCGGGAGAAGAGCAAGCTACAATTATGAGTATTAGACCAAAAAATGAATTCCTTAGCGCGTTCATGAATCAACTTTAAGACTTTTCGCTATTTACTTCGTTTAGTTTAATGAGGTCTGTAAAGACAACGGCCACTGATGAAATGCTTTGACGGTAAACTCTAATGCGCCTATTGCCATCTACTTTCACCCAGACTGTTTGGCTTCCATCTTCACTGACCATTTTTATAAACCCATCACCGTACCAATTCTCTAAGACTTCTAAAACCTCATCCATTAGGTTTTCAACGGAGAGCTCTTCGTTCCAAAGAGCCCAATTGTCGTATTTAAACTCTACTGGCATTTCGATTATACTGCCATCGATAAATTTTGGATAAAAGTGCATGGAAACGTCTGAGTTAAAGTAATCGCTTGCATCATATTTTATCTGATTGCCTACGCCATTGGTCAACATGCCACTTTTGTTCATTTCCCAACAATGCACAAAGAACTCCTTCGACTCCATTTGTAGGCTGATACCTAAAAAGAGGCTGTCTTGACGGATATTTGTACTTAACTCGGTCTCAACTAGCTTTTGATACTCGGATTTTCGAGTGCAGCTTGTGTATAGGCCTATTAGTATTAAAACCATCAGGCTGACACTTATCTGTCTTCTATTCATTAATTGTCTTTTTATAGGCAATGCTCTGGTCGTTACTTCTCACGAATAAGTACACATCACTGCCATTGATTTTGATCTTTTTGATTTGGCGTGTGTCATTCCTCACGAGTATGCCAGACTGAGAGGGCATTTGTGCTTCGAACTTCTCATTGCCAAGGTTAAGTAAAGTTAAGCCATAAGAAGCATTATTGATACCCATTTCGGGCTTCATTCTGGTCTGATTGCCAGCAATTAACAAATCTATTAGACCATCTTGGTTAACATCTTCGGGCAGAATACTGAATACTTGTGAAAACTGTGCTTCTGCTGGAAGAGATGATTGCTTAAAGCTTCCGTCTTTTTGTTGATAGTAAATACTTGAGCTTAATTGACTGATGGAGTGCTTGATGGATTTATCAAGCATTTCTCGGTCAAAGAGATCAGTAATCTCCTGGTCTTTGTAGCTTTCATGTTTCACATATTTCTTTTTGAGGCTGGGTAGTTGTTTTACCAAGTCGGGAAGCAAGACTATGGGATAGCTTTTTTCGCCTTCGTACTGCGTTATAATTTGCTCAATGCTTCCGTTTTGATCAAAGTCATTGGTGTAGATTGTAATGGGGTGGTCAGTATCTGCCTTCAGGCGACTGTTGAGTCCGTGATTGCCCGCGATGATATCAATCATTCCGTCTTGATTCATATCTGCTAGGGTAATGTCATGCCAAAGGCCTTCAGAATTACTCAGGGTTTTCATACTAAAAGTGCCGGCTTCATTGTGGAATACTTTGATCGGCATCCATTCACCAGCAACTATGATATCTGGATCGCCATCCTGATCTATATCTGACACTATACCATCAGTAATGAGACCTACTTCTTGAAAGGAGGGGTTCTTTTTGGGGTTAACTTCTGAAAAAACTTGCCCTTTATTTTCATATAGGTGGAGGCTACCGGGTACCCCGTAAGCAAAGGGGATGCTTCTTGTGCCAGACACAATGTCTAAATCGCCATCTCCGTCAAAGTCGATGGGTGCTATAAAGCCAGAGCTTTCGTTGACCGATTGAAAACTGGCTCTAGGTGCTCTTTTATAGTTTCCTTTTCCATCGTTGTAATACAGGCGATCTTGAAATTGAATGTCTCTGGCTCCGAATTCATATCCACCACTGGCAACGAGTAGGTCTAAGTCTCCATCAGCATCAATATCGACAAAGTGTGCATCAACATCTTCGGACATTAAGTCTTCGCTAAAAGTGCTTAGGCTAAAGTCTCCGTCTTCTTTTTGAATATATAATTTGGCTGCGAATCCTTTTGAACCTCCTATAAACAAATCGTCCAAGCCATCTCCATTAACGTCACCCACTGCAGCTGCAGGGCCTTCATTAGAACTCATCTGAAATAGAAGCCGATCTCTATCAAAATCTGAAAATTGATTTTCTTGATGGGTAATTTTAGTGTCCAATTCTAGCTCTGTAAAAAGGGTGTTGGTTGTTGATAATTGCGCTAGGGGTTCGCTGTCGAGTTTTTTCTTTGATAAAACTAGTCTCTGGTCGACTTGGACCTGAGTGATAACAGATTTTGTATCATCTGGCCAGATGATTTCCAATCGGTCGATGTCGCTTTCTTTACCTAAGCCAAAGTGTAACAAATGATCCATCGAAGACATATATCCTTTAACAGGATGGTATTCCATGACTTGTTTTGTGTCTTTTGTGTAAAGCGAAACTTTGGTGCCAAACAATTGATGCGCCTCTTTGTAGTCAAAGCTAATTTGAAGATAATGATTGTCAGTTGTTTCTACGCTTAGGTTTTGGTAGACAAGCCCTAGGCTGTTAATGTTGTTAACAACTAGATCTAAGTCACCATCATTATCGAGGTCGCCATAGGCGGCACCATTAGAGAAGACCTTGTCATTTAAGCCTGCCTCGACAGCTTTATCGATGAATTGAAAATTTCCCTGATTTTCAAAAAGATGATTTGTCAATGGTACAGATGGTATAGCATCCAACAGTTTTGTTGCTACAAGGCTGTCCTTTCGGTATTGCTCGTAGATTAAGGTGTTATTTGAATAAAAGTTTAAGTAGTCCTGATCTGTAAGGTCTTTGTAAACTCCGTTTGCTACAAACACATCGGATTTCCCATCATTGTTATAATCAAACATTAATGCTCCCCAACTCCAATCTGTTGCATGGACTCCTGCTTGTCGACTTATTTCACTGAAAAGTACTTCGTTGGAGTTATTGGGGTTCAGCCCTAGGTTTTGTTGGAGCGTATTTCTTGTGAATTGATGGTGGTAGCCATTTTTAATATTAGCCTGATACTTATCCCAGCTTTCGAAGACGGTTTTGGTCTTTACTCTTGCTTGACTGGCTGGTAGCATCTCCGTCACGTAGATTTCAGGATATCCATCTCCGTTTAGGTCGCTTATGTCGGCACCCATCGACCCCATACTGGTTTCGGTAATTAGGTCTGTGAGTGATTCGGTAAATGATCCGTCCTGGTTATTTAAATAAAGATAATCTCTTTCAAAGAAGTCGTTGGAGACGAATAAGTCTGGCCAGTTGTCTTGGTTGACATCGGCAACGGTTACGCCAAGTCCGAAACCAATGGAGCTTCCATAGATGCCAGCTTCTTCGCTGACATCGGTAAACCTGTTACCATCGTTCCTGTAGAGTTTGTTTCCCCCACTTGGGTCTCTTTGTTCTCTTTGGCCTTTTCTTAGGTCGTATCCTCCTACTGATCTGGTACTGTTACTAAGTAGGTAGAAATCTAAGTCACCATCTCTGTCATAGTCAAAGAAAGCAGCATGTATGGACAACCCAATTTCATCTATGCCATAGGCTTGGGCTTGATCTGTAAAGGTGAGATCTCCATTGTTTATAAATAGCTGATTGTATCGCTTTTCACCTTCCAATGGTCCGGATTTTGCAACGAATATATCGAGGAAGCCGTCACCGTTTACATCTGCCATAGAAACGCCAGATGACCATACGCCTTCGCAAGCAATGCCTGCCTTTTCAGTAATGTCTTCGAACTGAAGATTTCCTTTGTTTAAATAGAGTTTGTTGTCAACTAAATTGCCGCTGAAGTAAATATCTGGAAGGCCATCATTATTGATATCTCCTATTGATACTCCACCACCATTATAAAAATTTTTGTACGTGTACGCATTTAGTTTTTCATCGTATTCGAGGTGATTCTCAAAAGATATTCCAGAGTGACTCGCATCTACTTTTTGAAATAGGGCGGAAGTCTCAGCCGGTTCCTTACAACTGAAGATCGATAAAATCAAAAAGGCTATTAAAACGTATTTTGACATGTACAAAGATGTAAAATATAGGGCAAAAAAAGACCCCGACTTCCGAAGCTCGGGGCGGGGTCTTTCAATGATTATGATAAAGTAATACTAGTTGTATCCTGGGTTTTGTTCCAAGTCAGGATTAGCGTCTCTCTGAATCTGTGGTATCGGGAAGATATTCACAGTTGCCGCAGAGGCACCTTTTTCCCACCATGGGTCGTTGTACTTTCCAAATCTAATAAGGTCAGATCTTCTGTAGCCTTCGGCAAACATTTCTCTACCTCTTTCAGCAAGAAGTACGTCAGCATCTACTGTACCAACGTCTGCGAGACCTGCTCTAGATCTGATTTGGTTTACATAGTTTGCAGCTGCAGCTGCATCGCCTAATCTGAACCTAACTTCTGCTTTCATCAATACGATATCACCATATCTGAAAATTGGGAAGTCATTGCTCAATTCAGGAGTTGCACCTACTCTGTACTCAAACTTAGCAACTCTAACACCAGCTTGTCTTAATGAATTAGGAGCTAATTCGTTAATCTCTGGAGTAAAGTTAAGTGGAGCACCATCAGGGTCACTTGCTTCAGCATTATCATCAGTCAATGGGCTACCATCTAAGCCAAACTGAGGACCTGCAAGGAAACTATTTCTTCTTGCATCGTTAGCATCAAAAGAGTTATAGAACTCTTCTAGTGAAGCATAACCATTCCAAGGAGAATCTCTCAAACCAAATGTTGCTTGAGTAGAGTAGTGACCTGTCATTTGCGCAAGGTTAAAACCTGAAGCATTGTTCTCATCGTAAGGTAAAGTCAAGATATTTTCACTTGAACCTTCATTGTTCGTTACAAAGTTAGTAAAGAAGTTATTCTCTAAACTGAATACACCACTGTTCATGATTGCGTCAATTTGTGTCTCAGCATCAGCCCATCTGGCAGAACCTGTATAAACTTCTGCGTTTAGGTATAGTTTTGCCAAGATAGCACGTGCAGACCACTCATTTAAAGTAGTTTTCGTGTTCTCAGAAGACAATTCACTGATATTGTCTAACACTGAGCTTTCAATGAAAGCAAATACATCTGCTCTTGAACGCGTAGGAGGCGTAGGATCGGTATCTGTTTCAATTACGATCGGTACATTTCCATATGCATCAATTAACCATAAGTAAACTAATGCGCGTAACACTCTAAGTTCTGACACAAGTGCCGTCACATTAGGGTTTTGCTGAATCAAAAGGTTGATATCACCAATTGCAGTGTAGCAATATGCCCAAGCATTGTTGATTGATTCTTCGTTCTCATTATACTGGTGTCTGTGCATTCTCAACCACTGACCACCATCTTCCCAGTCAGCTCCTTTATGGGCAATTGCCATTTCATCAGAAGCCACTTCATGCATCGACCATAAAGAGTTGTGACCTCCCCATGTACCAATGATACGTTGATAAGCTGATGCTTTCAACACATCAATCAGAGCAGGTTCTGTGCTATTCGCTAGTTCCTCTGGAGTTACACCATCGAAAATTTCCTGTTCCGGTTCTTCACAAGCCACTGCTACAAAAAGTAGCGCCACAGCAAGAATTGTCGTTTTAGTATATCTAATCATTTCTAAATTATTTAATATTCAACTTTACACCGAGGGTAAATGTTCTTGTAGGAATGAAAGTATTTCTTCTTTCAAGTCCAGGAACAAGTGGATTACCACCGTCAGTATACCTAACCTCTGGATCTAAACCAGAATAGTTAGTAATTGTAAACAAGTTTTGTGCAGCAAAGTACACGTTGATGTTCTCAATCCAGTCAGAGTTAGAAGGTACTTTGTAACCCAACTGTAAGTTATCCAATCTGATGAAGGATGCGTCCTCAATAAACAAGTCTGAGAACGTAGGAGAAGCAGTAACTACAGGAGTTTTGTCAGTTACAACACTATTCCATGCACTTGTACTTGCATCTTGATTTTCATAGAAACTTCTGAAAGAGTTGTAAAGATCATGACCAAAACTACCTCTTAAGAAGAAATTGAAATCCCAGTTGTTGTATTGGAAAGAGTTATTGATACCAAAATCAGCATCAGGAAGCGCGTTACCAATAACAGCTAAATCAGCTAAGCCGAAATCAGCAGCAGATGAACCTCTTACTCCATTTGCATCTTCCAAAACGTACTGGCCATTCTCATCTATTCCAATGAATTTAGCACCAACAAAGTTACCCAATGTCTCTCCTACAGTGTTTAGAATAATCTGTGTGTTATTCTGACCTGGAGAACCTAAGTTACCTCCTCTTAATTCTTCGAAACCTAAGCCATCACCAATTGAAAGAGATTCAATTGTTGTTTTGTCATAAATAGTGAAGTTGAAAGAAGGTGTCCAAGATACAGGACCCAATTTTGTTCCGTTTAACTGAGCAGAAAATTCGAAACCAGCAGATCTCATATCAGCAAGGTTTACAGCAGTAGTTCCTACAGTATTGAAGTTTCCAGCATCAAATGGGTTTGGAGCTCCAATAGGCACAGTAATATTGAAAATAAGGTCTTCAATATTTCTTGTATAGTAATCAGTAGTACCAGTGATTTTACCGTCAAAAAGAGCGAAGTCAAAACCTACGTTAAACTCTTTTTTAGTTTCCCACTTCAAAGTAGGGTTAGGGTTTCTAGCCTGTCTTGGTGCGATAAATACATCATCATTAGTATTTGCGTCACCATCCAAGTCAATTCTACCACCGTTTCTAATTACAGGTAATGCTAGATCAGAAGATCCTGGAAGGGCTCCTGTGATACCGTAAGAAACTCTAAACTTCAATTGAGAAACTGGACCTAGGTCAGCGATTTCAGTTAGTTCAGCACCTGCAGATACAGTTGGGAAATAACCTGTCTTCTCGTTTTCACCAAATCCTGAGTAAGAATCTGAACGAACACTACCAGAAAGGAAGTAAGTACCTTCATAGTTGAAGTTCGCTCTAAAGAAAGCTGAGTTAAGTACGTTGGCATTCTTATAAGAATAATAGTTCGTATTAGGACCTACTACGACAGCTCCAGCACCTAAGTTGTTAGCACCGAAAGAATCGAATAGGAACTGACGTGTTTGTAAACCAAAACCTTGGAAGGTTACTTCTTGACGCTCTAGACCAACTAAGAAAGTTGCATCTAAACCTTCTGTCAATTCAGTGTTGTAGTTTAATGTACCAGTGATAATTTCAGTGAATCTATCGTCAGTAGTTCTGCTAGCTACACCGCCATTTGGCGCACCAAATGCGAAATCAGACTTAGACCAAACATTACTGTTTATACCATTTGATCTATCTTGATTGTACTGAACTGCAATTGTCAAATCATCGGTGATGTCGAACTCACCTCTAAAAGAAGCTAAGATCGTTTTGTTATCGCCTGAGAAGTTTTGCTCTCTTCTTAATGCTTCAGGGTTGAAGAAGTCAGATGAAGCAAGTGTTTGGAAGTAACCGCCAATACTGTTCTGGCTTAATGTACCATCGTCAAAAATTGGTGCTGTTGGATTATAAGTCAGCGCGAAATCAAATAATTGATTATTCTTTGCTCCGAATGATCCATTAGTAATGTTAATGTTCGCGTTCAATCTTAAACGATCATTAATCGCATTGTGCGTTACATTTAACCTAGTGTTGAGTCTTTCATTTTTGAAACCCTTTACAATACCTTCATTATTTCTGTAGTTAACAGAAGCTCGGTATGAAGTTCCTCCTGAAGATCCGCTTAAGCTAACGTTAGTAGCATAAGAAAAAGCATCTTGAGTAATAACATCAACCCAGTCAGTTTGAGAACCGAAGTCCGTACCACCTCTTTCAAGGAATTCAGTAGGGTTTAATACTCTAAATTTATTAAGTGCTTTTGTCTCGATACTCGCGAATGTGTTGACGGAGATGTTCGTCAAGCCGTCACCAGAATTACCTTTAGTAGTAGTAATAAGGATAACACCGGAAGAACCTCTAGCACCATAAATAGCAGCTGCTGAACCATCTTTCAATACATCAATAGATGCAATGTCATTCGGATCAACGTTTGCAAGGTCAGCACCTGGAACACCGTCTAATACAATTAGTGGTGATTGGTTACCACCGAAAGTTGAGATACCTCTTAAGCGGATGTTGAAACCGCCATTTGGATCACCACCTGGTCTTGTAATGGAAAGACCAGCAACTTTACCTTGAAGCAACTGGGTAGGATTAGCAACGTTACCGTTGTTAAAATCCTCAGGTTTAATGCTGGCTACAGCACTTGTAATCTCTTTCTTTTCTTGAGATCCATAACCCACAACTACGATTTCGTCTAATTCAGCGTAGTCTGGTTGTAACACTATATTAATAGTGCTTTGCGTACCCACTAGAACTTCTTGTGCGATGTAACCCACAAAAGAGAAAACTAGTGTTTCGTTGGCAGCTGCTTGGATAGAGTAAGTACCATCTAAATTGGTAGCCTCTCCTCTCTGAGTGCCTTTAACCGTTACGTTTACACGTGGGATGCCTAAGCCGTCATCCCCCCCTGTAACCGTACCGGTAACGGTCTTTGTTTGAGCCAGTAGAGCCCCTTGGAAACCCACTGACATAACAAGTAGGATTAGTAAAAACTTTTTCATACAATCATTTTTAATTTACTTGATTTCAGGCCGAATTCGGCCAAAAAAGTGCAATCGAATGCTTAAAGTACTATTACTGAGGGGTAATTCATAGCCGACTTAACCTAAAATTAACGCAAACGTTTGCAGTAAATTGGGCTTTTTGTAGGCAGAACAAAGATTATGTTACCCTAACTCACAGATTTATAGTCCCATGTTAAGCCCATGTTAATTATCACTTGAGCTTAACAAGGACACAAAAACCATGATATTAGTAGAAATGGAACTAAGCTATTTTTGGTTTTCATCCACGCTATTGAGGGTAATAATTTGTCCTATAGGAGAGGATGTCTAATTTCATGCTTTAATTGAATTAAGCAATGGATTGGAAAATACTCTTAGATAGTGGAGAATCGCATCATAAGGATTCAGATCGTTCGGTATTTGACCGAGACTTTGATCGAATTATATTTTCTCATCCTTTCCGAAAACTTCAAGATAAAACGCAAGTTCACCCCTTACCAGAGTATGATTTTGTGCACAATCGTTTGACACACAGTCTTGAGGTTTCCAGTGTGGGTAGGTCTTTAGGGCGATCTGTTGGAGCGGTGATTTTACAAAGACACCCTGAACTAGGACCTCATTTTAGTGCAAACGATTTTGGCCTCATTACAGCCTCTGCTTCCTTAGCACACGATATTGGAAACCCTCCCTTCGGTCATTCCGGAGAAGATGCTATTTCGGACTACTTTGTGACAAACAAAGACATATTAGAAACAGGTTTTACTGAGCAACAATGGTTTGACCTTATCAACTTTGAAGGTAACGCGCAAGGCTTTAGACTACTTAATAAATCTGGCTACCAAGGCTTACGTTTGACCAAGCCGACACTTGCTGCATTTACTAAATATCCTCGGCCTTCAAAGGTCACTGATCAATTTAAGCCAAGAAGAAGTCAAAAGAAATATGGCTTTTACTACTCAGAAGCCGAAGTGTTCAAATCTTTGGCGCAGGATTTACAGTTGCACCAATTGGCAGAAGCCCAATGGTCAAGACACCCATTGGCTTTTCTAGTGGAAGCAGCCGATGACATTTGTTATCACATTATTGACTTAGAGGACGGTTGTAATCTTGGCCTTATTAGCCAAAAGGAGACAATCGATTTATATGCCGAGGTAATCGGAGAAAAATTTAATGCGGCAAAACTGAATGCTATTAAGAGTAAAGCGGAACAGATCGCCTTACTCAGAGCCATGAGTATTGGTGCATTGATTGAGCAAAGCGCTACTTACTTTTTAGATAATGAAGCGGAAATCTTATCAGGTGAATATGATGTTTCTTTAACAGATGTCATCAAAGCAGAAGCGGCATTGGTACAAATTAAGAAGGTTTCTATTGAGAAGATTTATCGGGCGCAGCATGTGGTAGAAATAGAAGCAGCAGGGTTTAACGTACTGAATGGATTACTGGAGTCTTTTGTTCCCGCCATTTTGAGCAAGGAGAGCATGTCTAAGAAGCAGTCCATTGCTTTTCGTCTTTTACCTATTGATTTGAAGGAAGAAATTAAGAGTTCCAACGATACATATGCAGCGTTGAGGGCCTTGTTAGACTATATTTCTGGCTTAACTGACTCAAATGCCATGAGCCTCTACCGAAAACTTATGGGTATTTCATTACCGAGTATGCGATAGCACATTTTTATACCTATTAATAAGAGTGTTTTCGAATATGATAGATAGGGGAAAATATTACCTTTGTCCTCTTGTTCAAAAATGTGGTCTAAACTCCCCCATATTGTACTGAAACACAGGCTTATATTGATCATCTCGATCTTCCTGTTTACTGCCTTCATGGGTTATCAGGCAAGGAATGTCAAGATGGCATTCAATTTCAATACTGCCGTACCAAGTACAGATGAGAGCTTTCGCTACTTCATGAACTTCAAAGAGAAGTTCGGAGAGGATGGAAACATTCTAGTGGTTGGAGCAAAAGATAGCTCATTATTTCAGCTAGAAAATTTCAATAAGTATAAGGAATTAAGTGAAACGATTGCAGCCCTAGAAGGCATTAGCAACGTTATTTCCCTGCCAGCACTGCAAAAGATTGTTAAGAATCAGGACAACCGAAGTTTTGATTTGGAGCCACTAATGAAGGAGTCTCCAAAGAGCCAAGAAGAGCTAGATGCACTACTGCAGGAGGCTTTAGGGTTGAAGTTTTATGCCGGTCAATTGTTGAACCCGGAAAATGGAGCAACACTCATCCTAATCAACATGGAGAGGGAAGTGCTGAATTCGGCTGGAAGAAACGATATAGTCAATGAAATCAAGGCAATAGGAGAGGCGTTTGCTGCAGATACTGGCATTGACCTACACTATTCTGGTATGCCATTCGTGCGTACCATCATGCAGCAGAAGACGAATGTAGAGCTAAGGCTTTTCATTGTGCTCTCTTTGAGTATCACTGCTGTTATTCTATTTCTGTTTTTTCGATCCGTCACTTCAGTATTAGTTCCGCTAATCGTAATCAGTGTGGTGGTGGTTTGGGTACTAGGTACAATAGGCTTACTGAACTACAACATTACGATTCTGATGGGTTTGATTCCGTCTATCATTGTCGTCATAGGAATACCAAATGGGGTATACCTTATTAATAAGTATCATCAAGAGTATGCCAAGCACGGTAATAAGCCCAAGGCACTGAGCCGAATGGTTAGGAAGATCGGCATGGTAACCTTCATCACGAATTTTACAACGGCAATTGGTTTCTTAGTACTGGTTACAACAGACATTAAACTACTTAAGGAATTTGGTTTGGTTGCAGGTATTAATATCCTCGCCACTTTTGTCGTCAGTATTATCCTGATTCCGGGTATACTTTCCTACCTACCAGGACCAAAGAAAAATCAGCTCAAGCACTTAGAGTTTAAAGCAGTTGGTAAGTTTTTGGGCTTGTTAGATTTGATAGTACACAGACATCGTTATCGTGTATTTGGGGTCACCGCAGTCATTATTACTGTCGCCATTATTGGTTTGACAAGATTGTATTCGGTTGCTTACATGGTCGATGATATTCCAGAAAAGTCAGAACTCAAGCAAGACCTTTATTTCTTTGAGAATAACTTCAGCGGGGTAATGCCTTTGGAAATCATCATTGATTTCGGAAAACCAAAGTCAACCATTAATGCACGAAACTTAAGGAAGGTTGATCGCCTCGAGCAGGCCCTCGAACCATTGGAGAATATTTCTTCACCGATATCCATCGTGTCGTTCGCCAAAGCAGTCCGGCAGGCATTCTATAATGGAAATGAAAGATTCTATGGGCTTCCGAGCCCAAGTGATAGGAATGTAATTCTGAGTTATTTGAGTAATAGGGATGGAGATGCTGGCTTACTCGACTCCTTCGTAGACTCTACAGGTCAGGTCATGCGCGTTTCGTTGAAGATTGCTGACATCGGGTCTCAGAAAATGGATTCTCTGATCACGAATGTGGTCCAACCCGAGATTGATAAAGTATTTGGAGCAGACGAGGGTGTAGATACGGCAGTTACGGGTTCTACGCTACTGTTCGTCAAAGGCAATAAGTTTTTGATTGAGAATTTGCGGTTCTCTTTGTTATTGGCCTTCGGTATTATCGCGGTAATCATGGCCATTCTTTTCGCTAATATCAGAATGATCATCATTTCGCTGATTCCAAATTTTGTTCCATTGATCATGACGGCCGGCATTATGGGCTTCTTTGGTATTCCTCTTAAACCGAGCACGGCACTGATATTTAGCATAGCCTTCGGTATTTCAGTAGATGACTCCATTCACTTTTTAGCAAAATATAGACAAGAGCTTTTCGCGAAGAACTTTTTCGTGCCAGTAGCGATTAGTAACAGTATTAAAGAAACGGGATCGAGTATGCTTTATACTTCGATCATTCTGTTCTTCGGGTTTGTAATTTTCGTATTCTCTGATTTTGGAGGAACAGTCGCCTTAGGTTTATTGACATCATTGACATTATTCTTTGCAATGATTACCAACCTTACTTTGCTACCCTCTTTATTGATGGTATTTGATAGCGGAAAGCGAAACCAAAAGATTCATCCATTGATAGAACATTATGAGTTCTACATTGAAGATGATGACGAAGAAATAGACACAGATAATTTATTGATTAAGAAAGACGACCCGTTTGTGGGTTCTACCGATAGGTAATACGAAAGGAATTAAAGTGAGTAAGTATAAAGAGTACAAGAAACCAGAATTTGCGAAGGTTGGTGAAGACATACTTCAATTCTGGAAAGACAATGAAATTTTTGAAAAGTCAGTCTCTGAAAAAGAGGGTAGCCCGACTTTTACCTTCTTTGAAGGACCGCCATCGGCTAATGGAACGCCAGGCATTCACCATGTCATGGCGAGAACCGTCAAAGACATTTTCTGTCGATACAAAACGCAAAAAGGTTTTCAGGTAAAACGAAAAGGTGGTTGGGATACCCACGGCCTTCCTGTAGAGCTTCAGGTTGAAAAAGAATTAGGCATTAAAAAGGAAGACATCGGCAAGAAAGTTTCTGTCGATGAATACAATCAGAAGTGCCGCGAAACGGTAATGCGTTACAAAGACGTTTGGGATGACGTAACTGAAAAGATGGGCTATTGGGTCGATCTAGATAATCCTTACATCACTTTCGAAAAAGAGTACATAGAGACGGTTTGGAGTATGCTCAAGAAGCTTTACGACAAAGACCTGATCTATAAAGGCTATACCATCCAACCGTATTCACCAGCGGCAGGAACGGGCTTGAGCTCACACGAACTCAACCAACCGGGAACATACCAAGACATTAAGGACACCTCTATGGTGGCTCAGTTTAAGGTAACGGGTACTGAAAACGATTTCATCCTTGCATGGACGACTACGCCTTGGACATTGCCAGCAAACAACGGTTTGGCTGTTGGAGCAGGTATTGAGTATGTGAAGGTCAAGACTTTCAACCAGTACACTTTTGAGCCGATCAACGTGATTTTGGCAAAAGAACGTTTAGGGGCTTACTTCAGCGAAAAAGCAAAAGATATTGCGATTGAAGATTATAAGGCTGGCGACAAACTAATTCCTTTTGAAGTGATCGATTCCTTTAAGGGAAGAGACATGGAAGGAATGGATTATGAGCAATTGATGCCATACATTCCATTAGAAAAGCCAGCATTTACCGTAGTGATTGGTGACTTTGTAACTACCGAAGACGGAACTGGTATTGTACATATTTCTAAAACCTTCGGTGCAGACGATTTCAAGACTTCAGTTCAATACAATATGCCTGGCGTATTCGTAAAAGACGAAGAAGGTAAGGATGTGCCGATCGTGAACAAGCAAGGAAAGTATGTGGATGAGATCACGGACTTTGCTGGCATGTATGTGAAGAACCAATACTATAAAGAAGGAGAAGCTCCTGAAAAGTCTTTGGACGTATTGATCTCAATCAAACTGAAAGAAGAAAATAGAGCCTTTAAAGTAGAGAAGTACGAGCACTCGTACCCTCACTGCTGGCGTACTGATAAGCCAATACTTTATTATCCTTTAGATTCATGGTTTATCAAAACCACTGCTTACAAAGACAGGCTGGTTGAACTGAACAAAACCATCAACTGGAAGCCAGCCTCTACAGGCGAAGGCCGCTTTGGTAACTGGCTAGAGAACTTGGTAGACTGGAACCTTAGCCGATCAAGGTACTGGGGAACACCATTACCAATTTGGGTTTCAGAAGACAAGAAAGAACAAAAGTGTATCGGATCGATTGCTGAATTGAAGGCGGAGGTTCAAAAATCAGTAGATGCTGGTTTTATGAACGAGCAGATTTCAGATGATTTCGATTTACACAGACCATATGTTGATGACATTATCCTTGTCAGTGATTCTGGTCAAAAGATGATCCGCGAGTTAGACCTAATTGACGTTTGGTTCGATTCTGGCGCCATGCCTTATGCGCAATGGCATTATCCCTTTGAAAACGAGGACATCTTCCAAAAGAGCTTTCCGGCAGACTTTATTGCAGAAGGTGTAGATCAGACAAGAGGATGGTTCTTTACGCTTCATACCTTGGCCGTAATGCTTCACGACAGTGTAGCCTTCAAAAATGTAATTGCCAATGGATTGGTGCTTGATAAAGCAGGCAATAAAATGTCTAAGCGATTGGGTAATGCAGTAGACCCATTCAAAACGATCGGGGAGTACGGGCCAGATGCCACCCGTTGGTACATGATCTCCAATGCAAACCCTTGGGACAATTTAAAATTCAATATTGAAGGTGTTGGCGAAGTACAAAGAAGGTTCTTCGGCACACTGCATAATACCTATAACTTCTTCGCCCTTTATGCGAACCTTGACGGGTTCAAGTTTGAAGAAGCGGCTATACCCTTAGCAAATAGACCGGAAAGTGATCGCTGGATTCTTTCCAGACTGAATACGCTGATTAAAACAGTGGATGCTGCTTATGACGAATACGAACCGACACGTGCGGCTCGTGCCATCATGGACTTTGTGGCTGATGAGTTAAGTAACTGGTATGTTCGTTTAAACAGGAAACGGTTCTGGAAAGGTGAGTATAATGACGACAAGCGAGCGGCTTATCAAACACTGTATACTTGCCTGATGACTGTGTCTAAGGTTGGCGCACCAATAGCGCCATTCTACATGGAAAACCTCTACCGAGATTTGAATGCGGTAAGCGGACTAGATACTGCAGAATCAGTGCATCTTGCTGATTTCCCAGTGGCTGATGAGGCATGTATTAATGGTGATTTAGAAACACAAATGGCCTTAGCACAGACCATCTCTTCTTTGACACACTCTATTCGTAAGAAGGAGAAGATCAAAGTAAGACAACCATTGTCTAAGATCATGATTCCTGTTTTGGACGAACACACAAGGCATCATGTAGAAGCTGTTGCCGACCTGATCATGTCTGAGGTCAATGTCAAAACTGTTGAATTCTTGGACGACACATCGGGCGTTTTGGTAAAGAAAATCAAACCGAACTTTAGGGCATTAGGCCAGAAGTTTGGTCCTAAAATGAAATTGATATCTGGTGCCATCAACCAATGGGGTCAAGAAGATATTGCAGACATTGAAAAGACGGGCCATTATGATTTGACCATTGATGGTGAAGCGATTCAGCTGACCATAGAGGATGTTGAAATCAGTAGTGAAGATATTCCAGGATGGTCAGTGGCCAGCGAAGGTAAAACCACTGTTGCTTTAGATATTACCATTTCTGACGAATTGCGGAAAGAAGGAATAGCCAGAGACTTGGTAAATCGAATCCAAAACTTGCGAAAAGATCAAGGATTAGACGTACAAGACAAGATTGACGTGATCGTTTTAAACAACGAAACCATTATCAATGAGGCTCTAAGTGCTAATAAAGACTATATATGCGAAGAAACTCAGGCACTTAGTCTAGTATTTGTAGATCGCCTTGATAATGCCCAAGAGGTAGAAATAGATGATTGGAAAATTGATCTTACCATTTCTGTGAGATAAGTTTAAGTTTGAAGCACCTTAGATACTTCTTTTTAACCCTAGGAGTAATTGTCATCGATCAGGTGGTAAAGTTGTTGGTGCATTTCAACATGGCCATGGGGCCAGCCGGTGAAATTAGTGTGTTTGGCAACTGGTTTAAACTGCACTACATCCTTAACCGGGGAATGGCTTTTGGCCTTCGCTTTGGTTTTGAGTACGGAAAGCTTGGCCTGACTATTTTCCGAATACTCGCTATGGTAGTCATTAGCATAGTATTATACCGAATGGCTAAGAAGAACTACCACGCAGGCCTGCTTTGGTGCATTGCTGCGATACTGGGAGGGGCCGTAGGAAATGTGATCGATAGTATTTTTTACGGAGTTTTCTTAGACAATGCCCCCTATGATGTGATTTCTCCTTGGTTTCACGGTCAGGTCATAGACATGCTCTATCTCGATGTTTGGGAGGGTTATTTAGCCGACTGGATTCCAGTCTGGGGAGGTAAGAAAGTAGCACTATGGCCTATCTTCAATATTGCCGATGCCGCCATTTTTATAGGCGTATTTGTCATACTCATATTCCAAAAGCGTTTTCTCAAAGATCAGCAAGAGTAGGTTAATTGATATTAATATATCATGAATTAAGTTGAAATATTTTTGCTTTAAATATTTAACCAATAAATTGGTGTTCCAATTGTAAAAAGATAAAAACATGAAGAACTCGAAATACCTTCTTGGCTGGTTTGCCATGATACTACTGCTGTCCCCAACGTCAGTTTTGGGGTTTCAAGAATTACCATTAGACCCAACAGTTAAAATAGGTACGCTTGACAACGGCTTCACTTACTATTTAAAAGAAAACCCACTTCCAGAAAAACGAGTAGAATTTCGTTTAGCGATAAAAGCAGGTTCAATTTTAGAAGATGACGATCAGCAAGGACTGGCTCACTTTACAGAGCACATGCTGTTTAATGGCACGAAGAACTTTCAGAAAAATGATCTCATAGACTTCCTACAGAAAATGGGGCTTGAGTTTGGTGGAGACTTGAATGCATACACCAGTTTTGACGAAACAGTTTATATACTGCCTATTCCTACCGATAATCCTACTAACCTGGATAAAGCCCTTACAGTACTCAGTGACTGGGCACATCAGGCCACTTTCGACAATGAAGAAATAGATAAAGAAAGAGGAGTAGTAATGGAGGAATGGCGACTGAGATTAGGGGCTTCCGAGCGCATGAGACAGCAGGTTTGGCCTGTTACTTTAGCCGGTTCGCGTTATGCCGAACGCTTGCCAATTGGTAAACCAGAGGTACTTGAAAACTTTGAGTATGATGCAGCCAAGAGGTTTTATAGAGATTGGTATAGACCTGATTTAATGGCATTAGTAGCTGTTGGCGATTTTGACGCAGCGGAAATGGAAGAAAAGGTTAAGAACCTTTTCGGTAAAATAAAGGGACCAAAGAAACCTCGGGAACGCGTCTATTATTCAAGGACTGATTTTGAAGGAACTAGAATAGCAGTAGCCAGCGATGAAGAAGCCACGGGTAATACAATTAGTGTTGAGTTCATTAAAAAGGGAACAACAAAGACTGAAAACACATTGGCCTCTTTCCGAAAAGGCGTAATGAGAGGCTTATTCAGTAATATGATTAACCAACGTATGAATGAATTGGTGCAATCAGAGAACCCACCGTTTCAGTTTAGTTTTAGCGGATATGGCGGAACACTTGGTCATGAAAAGTCTGCATATACCATTTATGTCAGCGTAAAAGACGACCAATTCAAAGAAGGTTTAAAAGCTGCAGTTTCAGCCAATGAGCGTGTACGTAGATATGGGTTTACCCAAGGAGAACTAGAAAGAACAATCGCCCTTTACCGTAACAGTTATGAAAGAAGTGTGAAAGAAGCCGATAAGGCTGAGTCTTGGAGGATGGTAGATACTTATGTAAACCACTTCCTCAGTGGAGGATCTCTTTTAAATGCGCAACAAAGGTTAGATAACCTGAATGCGGTCATTCCTACCATTAAGCTTGAAGAAATCAATGAGCTGATCAAGGGGTGGATTACGAATGATAATAGAACTATTGAAATTAATGCAAAGGCAGAGAACGCTGATAAAATCCCTACGGAAAACGAGTTATTGGCCATACTTGACAATGCTAAGGATGACAATTCTATACAGCCTTATGCCGAAGAGAAATTGGCAAGCAGCCTTCTCACAGAACTTCCAAAGGCAGGTTCTGTTGTTTCGGAATCTACTAATGAAGTAACGGGGATTACTGAAATGGTGCTTTCGAATGGAGTGGAGCTTTATCTAAAGCCTACCGACTTTAAGAATGATGAGATTCGATTGAATGCCTTCAGTTTTGGTGGAGGGTCACTTTACGATGCAAGTGAGATTATGACCATTCAGATGGCAGGTCAGGTGGTAAGTCAAATGGGAATTGGTGAGTTTAATGCCATCGACCTCAATAAATTTATGACCGGTAAAACGGCATCAGTCAATGCAAGTATTGGCCTATATGATGAGAGTGTTTCAGGTTTCTCAAGTATTAAAGACCTTGAGACTTTTATGCAAATGCTACACCTCAAGTTTACTACTGCCAGAAAAGATGAGAAAGCTTTCAGCAGCTGGTTAGGAAGGACCAAGAACCTATACGCAAATGTTACATCAAGTCCTGACTTCAAGTTTTCAGTTCAGATGCAAAAAATCATGTATGGTGCTGATAACCCATGGTTAGCCGTACCATCTCCTGAACTATTAGATGAAATCAAATTAGATAGGATTTTGAGCATTTATAAAGAGCGCTTTGCCGATGCTAGCAACTTTAAGTTCGTTTTTGTCGGTAATATAGAGATGGACAAGTTTAAGCCTCTTGTTGAAAAGTATATCGCCAGTTTACCTGCTTCAGGATCTAATGAAATCTATAAGAACATTAATTTGAGCCCTCGAAAGGGTAAGATTTCTGAAAACGTTTACGTAGGCGTTGATGACAAGAGCCAAGTTAACATCATACTTTCAGGCGATTACGAGTATGATTTGGAATCCAATGGATTGATGAATGCAATCGCAGGTATTTTGTCAAACAAAATGATTGAAACCCTAAGAGAAGAAATGGGTGGTGTTTACGGTGCTGGAGCGAATGCCTCAATAAGCGGATATCCAGACCCTCAATTCTCTTTTTCTATATCTTTCCCATGTAAGCCCGAAAACGTTGAGGCACTTACACAGGCTGCTCTTAATGAGCTTGAAAAGATTAAGAACGGAGACTTTTCAGATGAAGATCTTCAAAAAATCATCACTGCTAGAAAGCAGAATTTTGAAGAGTCCATTAAGCAAAATGGTTTCTGGACTAACGCGATGGGTAGCTACCTTAATAATGGCGATGAATTCGAAGAAATTCTCAAAGGGAATGAACGCGCAGATGCAATTACAAAAGAGGCCATTGTCGCAGCAGCGAATAAATATTTGACCAAAGAGAATATCATTACCGTCACTAAACTTCCTGAGAGCTATAAGAAGAGCGATTTAAATCAGGAGATTAAGAAGAACTAAAGGAAAGGCGGTTTTAGTAAGCCGTTTCATGACGTCATTCTGAAATCATTTCAGGATGACGTTTTTTGTTATCGCGAATCCCCTCATTTGATGATCACCTCATTCACAATGGGTTGTCCCAGCTCTTTGGTAAGCATCACCAAGATTTTGTCTCTCGACATGTTAAGTTCATGCTTCAACGGAGCTGATGAGATATGAACAAAGAGTTTTTTATCCCGAATATAGATTTTCGATGTTCGGGTAGCGATTGGTTTACCCATTACCCTCTCCCAAGAATTAATAAGATCTGTTTCGTAAAACTTACCTTCAATCCTAAAAGCTTTGAGCATTTCACTAATAGCAGTGCCAACCGTTTCAGGCTCGCTTTTTCTACTATTTGGTGAGTATCTTCTTTTCATTTATTTCCTTTTGGGGTGCCTAAAGTACCGATTCATCGGCTCTCATTTGGCAATAGATTGAAATTACTCAATATTTATCTCAAAGTTATGTGCAATGTTCATTCGTAAGCTTTTTAAAATCGGTGATAAAGCCAAATGGCTGTTCCTTGAATTACTGATTGTATTCATTGGTGTATACCTCGCTTTTGTGTTTCAAAGCTATGCTGAAGATAAAAAGATCGATAAGGAAAAGGAGAAGGTACTCGTAGGGTTGAAACTGGAACTGGAAGAGTTTAGAACCAGCTTTGGCCGGTTTGCTGATTTCCAACAAAATAAAGTTGAGGAATGGGATTCCCTTTTCGACATTAATGAAGTTGGCAACTATTACGGTTGGCGATACATAGAACCCCAGTACAACTTCATGATCATAGAATACGCGCTCGACCAGAAAGGGACGGACATAGTTAGCTTTGACTTATACGATAAGCTCTCAAGACTCTATGGTGAAATAAAAAAACTAGAACATGTTGAAAGACTCATGACCAACCTTGGGATGCGCTATAATCTTATTTCAGGTGCTTTAGATAAAAACTCACCTGAAGTTTTGAATATGAAAGCTGAGAACCGTTTTACTTTTTTCAAATTCACAGGATTTGCTCGTGATAGAACAGGTATGCTCAGAAGAGTTGCAGCTGCTTCTGAAGAAATTCTCGATGAAATTAATGATCAACTTGGTCCTGTAAAAACTAAAGAGATTGACTTTAGACTTATTGAGAAGTACTCTTCTGCGGGAGTAGCACCAGACTTTATCCGCGAGATTTTTGAAGAGTTTTTTCCTCAATATTCAAAAGAAGAGTTTGATGCTTTTGTGTCAGAGATGGAGAGTAAGTGAAACTAGTCAGCGTCAATAAATAAATCCGCGGCAATCTTATCGGCCAGTAACTTCCCGCTGTCTGTTAAGATCAGAAAACCCTGATCTTCAAAAATTAAGTCTTGACTTGACAGCTTGTTCAAATAGTGCTCTTGCTTGCTGAGTAAATCAACTTGGTACTTAGTTTTTAATAGACTTAAGTCACAACCCCATTTGGTCCGAAGGGATGTAAGAATGTATTCATTGACTTGGTCTTCTGGCGAAAGTGTTATCACTTGGAAAGGGATTTCCCCTTCGCCAATTCCCTTCAGGTATTTTGCATTGTTAGCCACATTTGCCTTACGGAACTTACCGTTATAAGAATGTGCTGATGGGCCAATGCCCAAATACTTTTCGTCTTTCCAATAGGCACTATTATGTTGCGACTCATAGCCCGGCTGGGCAAAGTTGGAAATCTCATATTGACCGTAACCATATTTACTCATAGTTTCCAAAAGGATTTCAAACTGATCGGCAGCAAAGTCGTCATCAATCGCTTTGATCTTTCCCTTTTTTAACCAATTCCCAAAAGCAGTCTGCGGCTCAATGGTTAAACAATAAGATGAAATATGCTCAGGTCTTAATTCTGTAATCATCTTCAAATCACAAAGCCAATTATCGTGGTTTTCTTCAGGCAAGGCGTAGATTAAATCCAGGCTTATGTTTTCGAAACCTTTGGCCCTCGCCAAATGAAATGTGTCAATGGCCTCTTTGCTGGTATGTTGGCGGTTCATCCATTTTAGGTGTTTGTCATTAAACGATTGCACACCTATGCTCAAACGGTTTACGCCATGATCGAAGAAGGTAGATAGCTTTTCGTCATTTAAATCATCTGGATTAGCTTCTAGCGTAATTTCAGGGTTACTCGATAAGGCATATTCGTGTTGAATAATTCTCATGAGCTTTTTTAAATGAGGGCCTTCAAGGAGGGAAGGTGTACCACCTCCGAAATAGATGGTGTAAATGGTATCCTTTCCTAGAAAGTCACTTTGCATCACTAATTCTTCTGCAATCGCATCGACCATTTCATCGATTTGGCTAACAGATTGGGTAAAGTGAAAGTCACAATAGTGACATGCTTTTTTACAGAAAGGGATATGGATGTATAATCCGGCCAAAGTTTCGTTATTTTAAAATCAAACCTAATAAATGTCAGGCTTTCGCTGTGTCTTATTGGTCGTTTTCGGCATTAATTTC
This sequence comes from uncultured Roseivirgaceae bacterium, assembly GCA_964352205.1. Classification (GTDB taxonomy): domain Bacteria; phylum Bacteroidota; class Bacteroidia; order Cytophagales; family Cyclobacteriaceae; genus Roseivirga. The sequence continues at coordinate 563,901 of CAYGQO010000001.1, read as the reverse complement.
TTAATCTTTCATTCAGCTTTTGCACAAGAAAAACTGGAGCTTAGGATTACAACTGCCCCTGAATACGAGCCATTGCTTCGTAAGTATAACTATAGTCAAAACCCAATTGATTCTTTAGGGGCAATTCAAACGACCCGATCTCTCGTAAGACAACTCCATGTGGACGGTTACCTGTTGGCGAAGATAGACACGATTTTATCAAAAAGAGGTCGAATAGAAGCTTTCTTAACACCAGGTGAGCCCTTTGAATGGCTTTCGTTAAGCGCAGGAAATGTAGAACAGAGTGTCTTGCGTAAGTCTGGTTACAGAGCAGCTCGTTTTGAAGGGCAGCGGTTTGACATTAGGCAAATTTCAAAAATTGAAAGCAGTATGCTCAACTATGCCGAAAGAAACGGCTATCCGTTCGCGTCTCTCAAATATGACTCGCTGCGAATAAGTAATAATCAGCTTAGCGCTACGCTTGATTTGGATACAGGGCCTATCATTCGGTTCGACTCGGTACATATCAGTGGCAAGAAAATTCTAAAATCTCGTTTTGCTACAGCATACTTAGGGGTTCGTATGGGAGATACCTACGACCAAAAAGTTGTTGATGGTGTATTAAGTAAGCTCCGAAGGTTACCCTATATCAGGTTGGTAAAGAGCCCTGAATTGTCTTTTCAAAATAGTGAGGCCAAAATTACGCTTGATTTAGATAAGCGGCCCATCAATACAATTGATGGAATTATTGGCTTTTTGCCCAACACGAGTCGTGATAACGGACTTTTGATCACGGGACAATTTGACTTAGAACTTTATAACCCTTTCGCCACAGGTAAGAGAATTGGTCTTCATTGGAGACGTTTAAGTGAAGAGACGCAATCGATTCGCATGAACTATTTTCATCCAAATATTTTAAGAAGTCCTTTGTCTGTAGATACGGATTTTGAGTTTTTGAAACAGGATAGCACTTTTACCCGCAGAGATTTTCGAGTTGACTTATCGCTCAATTTAGCCGCCAATGGAACCATCGGTTTTTTCACAGACTTTAGAAATACGGACCTTTTGGCCACAGCTCAATTTGCCAATGCGACTAGCCTACCGGATATCGTAGATTTTGGACTAACACGCTATGGGCTAAGTCTTTACTTAGACGACCTAGATGACTCTTTCTTACCAAGGAGGGGCTTAAGCATGACTTTTTCTGCTTCTGTAGGTAATAAAACAATTGATCAGAACATTGACCTGCCTGCCGAACTATATCGAGGGGTTGATTTAAAGACGCTTCAATACCAATACGACTTTAGTTTTAATCATTACCTACCCGCTAGTGCGAAAGTAATTCTATACACCGGGCTGAAGGCAGGGCTATTGTCAAATGATCAGCTTTTTCAAAACGATGCCTATCGTTTGGGAGGGTTAAACACGCTCAGAGGTTTTAGCGAAAACTTTTTCTTCGCAACTACTTATGCCTATTCAACCATTGAGCCTAGGGTGTTTTTTGATGAGTCTTCTTACCTATCAATATTTTCAGACATTGGTTTTATAAGAAGTGATTTTGTAGATCAAATGGGAGATAAAAATGAATTTGCACTAGGTCTTGGTGTAGGTATTAACTTTTCCACCAGCAATGGTATCTTTAACTTTGTTTATGCTTTGGGCACTTCTGAAAGTACAGGAGGTCTAAATTTTAATCAATCAAAAATTCACTTCGGTTTTACTACCCGATTCTAATTATGGATACCTAAATGGAGACATCCTCATTTTTGTTTCGTGATATAGCCATTGCTATTTCTGTGATCTTACTAGCCACATATGCGGTATCAAGGATGGCATTTCCAAAAATGTTCTCGACCGTTTATGATTTCTCAAAGCTATTGAACTTCAAACTGAAAGATGAGTTCGGTTCGAATATGAGACTACTTAGCACCGAAAGCCTCTACTTCACAATTATCCTATCGGCCTCAACGAGCTTTGTTTTGATGATTTTAACCTACGGTTTAACGCAAATGGGAAGACTAGATTCCTTTAGCTTACTCATACCAACTGGCTTTGGAGAAGGCTTGCTCATCTGGCTAGTGCTTACCTTCATTATTCAATTGATTTTTTTATTGAAGTATCTTTTTATTTGGTCAGTGGGGGTGCTTTTTAACTTACCAGTAAGCATGAGCCGACATTTTCAAGAAGTGCAGAGTCTCAATAACTGTTTTATTTTAACGCTAACGATAGTATGTTCATTAGTGATTTATAGTAACTATGTATTACCCGAGTGGATGATAAACTCCATAATAACTGGAGCTCTCATCTATTTGCTTTACAGGTTGTTAAACATCTTTATTAAGTTAGAACAACTTAAGGTATATAGTAAGTTGTATATATTTTCTTACCTTTGCAGCACAGAAATCATCCCTGCTATTGTTGGGATTAAATTACTGACGTAACACGCCAAATTCGGGTAAAAAGTAGGGAAGTATATGTCTAATAGCATCATTGAGGAGAGGCTGAAAGAGGTTAAGAGTTTACTTGTATCTCAGCCAAAGCCGTCTGATCCGAAATCACCATATTATAAACTTGCAGAGAAATACGGAATTAAGGTTGATTTCAGGCCTTTTATTCAAGTAGATCCTATTGACGCAAAAGAGTTTAGAAAGCAGAAGGTTGATATTTTAAAGCATACGGCTATCATTTTTACAAGTCGTAATGCAGTTGATCATTTCTTTGCTATTTGTAATGATCTAAAGGTTGATATTCCTGCGGATATGAAGTATTTCTGTATTTCAGAGCAGACTGCTAACTACCTTCAGAAATACATAGTCGTTAGAAAGAGAAAAATTTTCACAGGTTCTAGAACTGCTGAAGACCTAATAGAAATATTAAAAAAACATAAGAACGAGAAATATCTATTTCCTTGCTCAAGTATTCGTAAGGATGATATTCCAAAGTTTTTGGAAAATAATGGCTACGAGTTTTCTGAGGCAGTCATCTATGAGACGGTTGCAAGCGACTTGTCTGATTTAGATGATGTATATTATGATATCATCGCGTTCTACAGCCCGAGTGGAATCAATTCACTTTTTGTGAACTTCCCTGGCTTTGAGCAAAAAGATACGCGTATGGCCGTCTTCGGTCCTACTACTGCTAAGGCAGCTACGGATGCTGGTCTTGTATTGGATATTGAAGCGCCTCAACCGAACGCTCCATCCATGACAGGAGCACTAGAACTGTATATTAAGAAGGCGAACAAACTTTAAGATTAGCGAAACCTATAAGGGCACGAGCTAGTTTTGTTGTAATATATTCGCGCGGTTTAAATAAATGGAATATATTTCGCGTTACCACATTATGACAAGAGCCTTTCTGCTTACCATCATTTGCTTATGTTGTCATTTGGGCGTTCGCGCGCAGCAGGACGCGCAGTTTACGCATTACATGTTCAATCAGCTCTATTATAACCCTGCTTTCGCAGGTTTATCCAATGGTAATACCTTAACGGCAATTCATAGATCACAGTGGTTTGGTTATGATGGTACTATAAATAGTGGCGGTGCTCCAAGCACGCAAATGATAAGCTATAATAGCAGCGCGAGTCTTTGGAATGGGGGCTTGGGCTTTCATGTGGTCAATGATAATTTAGGCCCTTCGTCAAATCTAGAGTTGCAAGTTTCAGGATCTTATTTCATAAACCTCCCAAATGGAGCGTCATTGAGCTTAGGTTTAAAAGTTGGAATGTTTTCAAGTAGCATAGACTTTGATGAGATTGTAGTAGTAGATCCACGGGACGGTGTGGGTAATTTATCTGGCAAAGAGTCTCAACTAAGGCCTGACCTTGGGATTGGAATTCTTTATAGAAATGGAAATTTTTTTGGTGGTTTCAGTACAAATCACTTAATTCAACCCGAATTCGACTTCGGTCAAGATCAAATAGCCAATCAATTACTTCGACACTACTATTTGACAGTAGGGTATGACTACGCGTTAACGCCCGAACTAACAATCACACCAACTTTATTATTTAGGTCTGTAGGATTAGATTCTTACAACTGGGATTTTAGCGTTATTGGTCGTTTTAAAGACCAATTGTGGGGTGGGGTATCTTATCGACAATCAGAATCAGCTTCGGCAATGATTGGATATAAAGTACTAAAGGATCGAAGTTTATCGTTGGCATATGCAGTCGACATTGTTTTGACAGACAGATCGAGTAAAGAGCCTACTTCACAAGAAGTAATGCTCATTTACACGTTTAAGTCTAAGAGTAGGGTAAGAAATCTTGGAAGAAACATCATAAGAACTCCGAGATACCGTTACTAAACAAAAGTTTTGCAGAGACTTAAAAAGACGAAATTTTTTATGTCTCAGCGGATTACTAACAATAAAATATTAATTTTCGCGCTTTAAGCGGACTTCTGGCAGAATATGAGGAGGTAAATGGCCAGAGAAACTATAAAAACTGACTATGATGAGAAAGTCTGTATTGGGTCTTATGATAGTGTTATTACTAGGCTTCACCGCTGGTTGTAGCATGTTCGATGGCTTCTTAGCAGGAGGGGGGAAAGATCAAAAACTTCTGGATGAAGGTCAATTACTTGGCGTTTTAGATAGAGGTGGCTGGTATCAAGAGTTACCTTATGGAATGGTTGCCATTCCTGCAGGAACATTTTACATGGGCCAAGCCGATGAAGATGTAGCTGCCTCTCAAATTAATTCGAATAGACAAATTGCGGTCAGCCCATTCTTTATGGATGCGGAAGAGATCACTAATAACGAATACCGTCAATTCCTTTATCACGTTTCTGAACTTGCTCAAAATGGCGACAGGTATTGGGATGCTACACTCATTGCATCGGTAATGCCTAACCCTAAAGTATGGGAAGAAGAGTTCACTTACCACTATGCCGATAGAATGACACAATATTATTGGGAGCATGCTGCTTTTGATAATTATCCCGTTGTTGGCGTAAGCTGGGAAGCTGCTGAGAAGTTTGCAGAATGGAGAACCATTAACCTTAATAATGGGCAACAGATAAAATATGAAGGTGGTGGAGGCCTTTTCTCATTTGGAGGTAAGAAAAGTGAGAGAGAAGCAGCTGCCGCAGCAGCTGATGCAGGTCCAGTACTTGGTGCTGTAGGGCCGGCAGGTCCAGCTAACGGAGCCGCAGCAAGCACATTTGTGGACACAAGCCCGATAGAAACAAGATATCCAAACTTTAGACTACCAACAGAAGCAGAGTGGGAATACGCTGCACGTGGCGGTAGAGAGATTGTAAAATACCCTTGGGGTAATCCATATACGAGAAATAAGGATGGCTGTTTCTTAGCCAATTTTAAACCAGGCAGAGGCGCTTACGCGGATGATGGGTATCCATATACTGCACCAGTAAATGCCTTTTTACCGAACCCTTTTAATCTCTACAACATGTCAGGCAATGTAGCCGAGTGGTGTCGAGATGATTTTTCTCCAGTGTACAACCCATTGGTTTGGGATTTGAACCCAATGTTTACTTACAATCCAGAAACTGATAGTAATAGCCCACACTTTGGTAAGAAAGTAGTGAGGGGCGGTGCTTGGAATGATGTATCGTTTTACTTACAAACAGGAACAAGATCTTTTGAATACCGTGATGTAGCTTCGGCTTCAATCGGATTTAGATGTGCCATGGACTACCTTGGCCAACAATAATTTCACCTAGAATAATAATTAAACTTCAACCTAACTAAGAAAAAAAATGGCTAGTAATTTCGTTAATAACTTTTATGGCAACATCATGCCGAAGATCTATGGTTTAGGAGCTTCGGTTGTAATTATAGGTGCCATGTTCAAGCTTGAGGGCTGGCCCTTTGCCACGGAAATGCTTGTATTAGGCCTTAGTACAGAAGCATTGATATTCGCTTTCTCTGCATTCGAACCAAAAAGTACAGACTATACAAAACTGCTTTATGATCACTCAAAAGGTGGCGAAAGTAATAATAGCCAAGGCAAGGACGATATCTCATTATCCAAAATGCTCAAAGAAGCTGCATTCAATAAGGAAGGTTTACAAAACCTAAAAGCAGGAATGGACAACTTGGCAACCAACGCTAAGCAAATGGCAAGTATGTCTAATGCATCTGTCGCTACTGAAGAGTACGCTAAGAATGCTAAAACTGCCGCAGCTTCCCTGGCGAAGATTGACCAATCTTCTGCACAAGCCGCTACAGCATTCAGTGAAGTAGCCAATACAGTAAAAGGCTCTGGTGCTAATCAGACCCAATTAAAAGCAGCGACTGAGGCTTACCAAACCCAGTTGAAAGATGCAGCTACGCAATTACAAGCCTTGAGTGGGGCATACAAAACAGAATTGGCAGATACAGAGTCTGTAGCAAAATACATGAAGGGCTACCTTTCTAACATGGAAACCATGATCAAAGGAGCTATGAATACAGCCAAGCAGACGGAAGAATTCCAAGGTCAAATGGCTAAACTGAATTCTAATGTGACTTCGCTCAATAAAGTATATGGTGCGATGTTATCTGCAATGAAACAGACTAACTCTTAAGCTGAAGGATAATGGCAGGAGGTAAAGAAACCCCGCGGCAGAAGATGATTGGCATGATGTATCTCGTGCTTACAGCTCTTTTGGCCCTACAGATTAAGGACAATGTTCTTGAGAAGTTTGTATTGATGGAAAGTGGATTGGAGGTTTCCAACGTTTCACTTCTTGATTACAATGAGACGATTCTGAGAGACATTCAAACGAGTGTAGAAAATCAAGGAAATAAAGAAGGTGACTTATCCGTACAGAAGACAGCGAAAAATGTAAGAGACTACACAAGAGGTGTGATTGCTTACATTGATCAAATGAAGATGGATGTTGGCGCTGAGACGACAGGAGGTGACACGTCTAAGTTATACAAGCGTGCTACACTTAAAAAAATAGAACAGCCTTCCAACTTTCTTTATGAAAGGCACTACGGTGATTCTTTGAAAGCTGTTTTGGATGCGTTTCCTGGGCAAGTTAATTCTGCTGTTAGCGCTCTTGGTAAAGGTGCTATGACGCCAGAATGGATGAAAACTATCGCCATCGATGCGAATGGAATCAAATTCTATGAGAATAACCAAGAGGAGAAAAAGAAAGGGTTCTCAGAGTTTAATTTCTATAAAGCACCATTGGCCTCTGTTTTGGCACAGCTAACATTCTACAAAAATCAAATTTATAGTAAAGAGGCTGTGGCACTTAACAAGTTAAAATCTTTGGTAGGTACTGCTGTTTCTGTAAAACCTAATGATATAAAATCATTAGGAGGTCTGTCAGCAGCCGCTGCAACACCAAGACCGCAGCAACCTCAAGCATCAAACGATGCGGTGGCAAATACGCCACAGACAACACCGAGTGTTTCATCTAACGGTCAGACAAATATTGAGATCAGTGAAGACGAGTTTTTAGATGGTGAATTTGCTGGCATTGATTATGCGCAGGCAATTGTTTTGCCAGAATCTAACATTGTAACTGCTGGCTTGGATTTCAAGGCACAGGCATTTTTAACCTTGGGTAACTCAAGTTTAAGCCCTGGTGTTAAAATAAATGGTCAAGATGTTGATGTGGTAAACGGTAGAGGCTTATACAGTGTTAAGACATCTGCTGCACAATCAGAATATGATGCAAATGGTATAGCCAAAAAATCTTTTGAAGTTGAAATAACTTCTGATGATGGTACAGGAAAACAAATTACGAGATCTACTACACATGAGTATTATGTAGCACAACCAGTAATTGATGTTCGCTCTCAGTCTGTGGAGGTACTTTACCTCGACTGTTCGAATGACCTGACTATCAACGTGCCTGCATTAGGCCCTGCATATCAACCTAGTTTTCAGGTGACTGGTGGAACTTATAAGCAAGGTTCACAAAAAGGGCAAGTGAGTATAGATCCACAGCAGAGAGAAGTTAAGATTGACGTATCTAGTGCTGGACTTTACATAGGCCAACGACAATTCGAGGCGCGTAGAGTACCAAATCCTACATTTGATGTAAGACCAAATAACCAAGCGTATAATGCGAATTCTGGTTTGGATGAGATGCCGGTTAACCTTCAAATTGTATTAGCTGCCGATCCTGATTTTGCTGAAAGATTTCCAGAAGATGCAACGTTCTTAGTAAGCAAAGGAGAGGTAATTCTTTCAAGGGGCAAAACTCGAAAGAGGAGCATTCCAATTGCTACTAATGGCCCTACCAATAGAGTAGATCTTAGTGCGATTAGAAACTTAATGCAATCAGGAGACAGAATAGTCGTTTCTATTGAAGAGATTGTCAGAATCAACTATGCTGAAAAGCTGATTCCTATTCAATACTCAGATAGTAAAACAATGAATATTAACTAAGAATATCATGAAAATACGAGTTGTTACCTTGCTGATGTTTTTCGTTGTGACACTAGTCTCAGCGCAAGAAGAAGGAACAGGAGTGGATCCGGCTAAGTTTTTGAAAACTATAGAAAGTACCACCAAGGTTGCAGGGCTTAATAGTGCTCGCAAGCAGAACAACGAATTTTCTATTCGCCCTATTCGAGATGAAGATGTAATGTTTAGCATTCGTCTTTGGTCTAAAATGAATTTTAACGAAAAGCAGAATTCTAATTGGAATGCTAAAGAGTCTCGTGTTTCTAAAATTATCTTAGAAGGTATTCAGGCATACTACAACGCTCAAAACGAAGCCTTAGATCAAATAGTGGGTATTACACCTTATGCCACTTTTGAGGCGGGAGCTAAAGGCTTTAACGAGGAAGATATTCTTCTTGAAGAGGACTTTAATAATAACCTAAAGGACTTCTCTACCGATCAGGGTAATTATGATGAGAATGTTAGAGCGTCTGATAGAGCTGAACTAAAACTGAGAAATGGAGGGCAGTTTGCTGATTATTCACCAGCACGGCTTGATTCAATTATTGACAGAGAATTTGCAAGAAATTCTTCTGCGAAGCCACTTGACCCTTCTAACAAAGGGGATTTAGATGTATTGCTTCTAGAAGAGGATTTGCTGTTTGATAGAAATCAGTCTTTAGCCAAGTGGGATATTGTTTCGATTACTTTGATCGCACCACCAAAGGCATCCGTTGATGGCTCTGAGCGTGAAATTGTAAGAATCAAGTACCAAGAGTTTAAGGCATATGTCGATAAGGTGTATGGAGAGAGTAATAAGGATGTTGCTTATTGGTATAACGATAGAAATCCTCGTAACAAAGAGTTGAGCTTTGCGCATGCCTTTGACCTGAGGCTTTTCAGCACTTACATTACTAAGTTCCAGAATATCGGAGATGATAATATTCAAACACTATACGGAAAGGCTGATTATGACTACTCAATTATTGAGCAAGCCATGAAGAAGCGTTTCGAATTGCTGGAGAAAATGCATAACCTCTGGGAATACTAGAGATTGTTAACGATAAATGAAAAAGGAAGCTATTTAGCTTCCTTTTTTTGTTGAAAGAAGTTCTTAATCAATCGAGCTCGAGCATCGCCAACAAGCTCAATTAATTCAGCTTCGCTGGCCGCTTCAATTTTACTTATGGTCTTAAACTCTTTCATGAGTTTATTGACCGTAACACGCCCAAGCCCTTTTACATTTTCTAGTTCGAAGTTGAAACTGTTTTTGCTTCGGAGATCTCTGTGGAAGTTAATGGCAAACCTATGGGCCTCATCTCTAAGCTTCTGAATCAGCCGAAGTGATTCGGACTTCTTGTCAATGTGTAGTGCGAATTGATCCCCTGGGAAATAGAGTTCCTCCAAACGTTTGGCAATGCCTATGACCGGTATGGTGCCATAAAGGCCTAATTCTACCAAAGCATCACATGCCGCGTTTAATTGACCCTTACCGCCATCGATAACGATAAGCTTAGGCATGGGAGCATTTTCCTCTAAAAGGCGTTTATATCGCCTGCCAACCACCTCTTTCATAGAGCCGAAGTCATCAGGGCCAACAACCGTCTTTATTTTATAATGTCTGTAATCCTTTTTAGAAGGTCTACCCATTTTAAAACATACCATGGAGGCTACAGGGTTGGTACCTTGAATATTTGAGTTGTCAAAACACTCAATATGCGTGGGTAACTCCTTTAACTGTAAATCATTCTGAAGTTGTTTTAAAACCCGGTTCCCTTTATCCTTTACGTTCTCTAGAGAGGCATATTTTTCTTTTTTGGCGAAGAGCGCGTTTTTCAATGAAAGATCTATCAATTTCTTTTTATCTCCGATTTGAGGTTGGATCGTCTTTAAGTTGTCAGATACAAAGTCAACTGGTTTGTTGACTAGAACTTCTTTCGCACTGCTTTGATACTGATCTCTTAGTTGGATTAACAACAACATCAGGATTTCCTCATCAGACTCATCGAGCCTTTTCTTTACTTCAGAAGTTTGGGAAAGGTTGATGGTACCATTCTTAATCCGTAAGTAGTTGACGAAGGCCCATTTTTCGTCAGAGATAATTGTGAATACATCCAAGTCTGCAATCTTAGGACTCACAACAATTGATTTCGATTGGAATAGGCCAACCATATCAAGTTTTTCCTTGAATTTTTGAGCCTGTTCAAAGGCTAGTTCTTCCGCGGCAGAGGCCATCCTTTCTTTGAAGTATTGTTTGGGGACAGACAAGTTTCCTTTGAGGATATTAATGGCTTGGTCTATATCTTTTAAATAGTCTTCTTCGGTTTGCAAGTCTTCACAAGGCCCTTTACAGTTACCAATGTGATATTCTAAGCAAATCTTGAACTTACCCTTGGCGATATTTTCTTTAGACAGATCAAAACGACAACTCCTTAAAGTGAAAAGGCTATTGATTAACCTAAGCACGTTGTTCATCACTTTCACATTGGCATAAGGACCGTAATATGTTCCGTTAGAGGGAATGAACTTTCTTGTACTATAGATGCGAGGGAAACGCTCTTTTGATACACAGATATAGGGGAAGGTCTTATCATCCTTAAGCAGGATGTTATACTTGGGTTGATTTTGTTTTATAAGACTGTTCTCTAGTAAGAGCGCGTCAAACTCTGAGTTGACAAGTGTAATCTCTATGGCCTTAATTTCACTAACTAGCCTACGGGTTTTTCTATTGACTCCCGCATTTTTATTGAAGTAGCTGGAAACACGTTTTTTAAGACTTTTAGCTTTGCCAACATAGATGAGCACGCCATCTTCATTGAAATAGCGGTAGACACCTGGGCTATCAGGTAGTTTTAATATTTCGGACGGATTAAAACGTGCGACCTCCATGGGTCGAAATTAATAAATCTCGTCATCAAAGATGATGGTGCTATCAGATGTGCTGAGAATATTTGTAAACTTTTGACAGTCAATCTCCATGCTTAGCTCAGCCGGCCGATCGAAGAATGATTTTTCGATGCCTAATGTGCTGTCGGCATAAACTTGCTGCATAAATAGGGCAACGATAGGCATAGCAGTTCTTGCCCCTTGTCCATTAGCCCAATATTTAAAACGAATGGCTCTGTCGTCACCACCTACCCAAGCGCCAGCGACAAGGTCATTGGTAATGGCCATGAACCAACCGTCTGAGGCATTTTGTGTGGTACCCGTTTTAGCACCCATATTATTCTTTTCTTGTCTTGCATCTACAAGACCATAGTTGATAGAAAGACCTCTTCCTGATCCAGCTTTAGCGGTTTCTTGTAACATGTTGAGCATGACATAGGCAACATCTTCACCAATAGCCCTGCTTTTTCTTGGAGGTTCGTTGTAGATCACGTTTCCAAACCTATCCTCAATTCTACTTACATAATATGGTTCGATATGTACCCCTTTGTTCACGAAGGTTCCATAGGCGCCAACAAGTTCGTGCAAAGAGGCTACTTCTGTTCCGAGCGCAATAGAATAATAGGGAGGAATGGTACTTTTGATGCCGAGTCTTTTAGTCATGTCCACTACTTTTTCAGGCTTTACCCGCTCCATAACTCTTGCCGTTACAGAGTTGACCGATTTCGCCATAGCTGTTTTTAGTGTCATGTCCTCACCACTGAATCTGTTTTCCGCATTTTGCGGACTCCAGGGCTCATCTTGGAAAGGAATATCGATTGAGACGGCCTCATCTTTAAATGTGAAACATGGAGAGTAGCCTTGCTCAACAGCTGTAGCATAAACAAAGGGCTTGAAGAGAGAGCCGGGTTGTCTCTTTCCTAAGCGAACATGGTCGTATTGAAAGTGAGAATATTCAATACCGCCCACCCAGGCCTTAATGGCACCAGTTTTAGGATCAGTGGCCATAAACCCTGCTTGAAGAAACTGTTTATAGTATCGCATTGAATCTATAGAGCTCATGACTGTATCAATGTCGCCATTCCAAGAAAAGACTGTGAGTTTTTTCTTCATATTCAAATAGTAGTCAACGGAGTCAGACTCTTCTCCATATCGCTTTACAAGGTTGCGGTAAGCTGAGGTTCTCGGGATTACATTATCTTCCATGAAGTTCTCAATGTCCCTGTTCTTGGAGTCAATCCAGAGGCTTCTATCTTCAGTGGTTAACAGCGAGTCAAAACGATGTTGCAAGATTCGCATGGCACTGTCCACGGCATGTTCAGCATAGGTTTGCATTCGACTATCAATGGTGGTGTAAATCTTTAAGCCATCAGCATATAGATCGTAGCCTAATTCTTTGGCTAAATTTCTTAAGTCGCCTCCGGCAACGCCTCTAAAATATTGAGCAAGTCCAGCATTCTGATCTTGCTGTTTTAGCGTCAGTTCTATGTCTTTTATTTTTAAAGTGTCATAAACGGCTTGGTCCAAGAAGTCGTATTTAACCATTTGGCTCATGACGATATTTCGTCTTCTCTTTGAGCTTTCAGGATTGACATCCGGACGATATGTGGTTACTCCTTTTTGCATACCGGCTAAGACTGCCGCCTCTGGGACGGTTAATTCGCTAGGAAGTTTATTGAAATAAGTTTTTGCGGCAGACTTAATGCCGTAAGCGTTATTGCCAAACTCCACGGTATTAAAATACATCGCCATGATCTCTGGCTTGGTATAAGATTTTTCTAGCCTGACGGATAAAATCCATTCTTTGGTTTTGTAGATCAGTTCGTCAAGAACTCTACTTTTTCCTTCAAACTTTCCTTTGTCTCTTGCATCCAAAACACGTGTAGAGAAAAGTTGCTTGGCTAGCTGCTGACTAATAGTACTTCCACCGCCTTTTCTGTTGAAGGTGAGTACTCCATAAGCTACTCGAAACATACTTTCTAGGTCAATACCAGAGTGTTTTTCAAAACGAATGTCCTCCGCAGCCAATAGCGCGTTGACCAGATTATCTCCTAATTGATCATAAGTAACCGGGTTTCTATTGTCTCTAAAGTACCCTGAGCCTAATTGAACACCATCTGAGGTGTAAAGTGTTGAGGTAAGGTTCTGCTCCGGATTTTCTAATTGCGAATAGGAAGGCAACTCTCCAAACCAGTTGTTCATGTTAGAACTAACTGCCCAGATGTAAGTAGGTAGGCCTATGATGGCCAAAACGAAAATTACCCAAGCTGCGATTATCAACTTCTTTAATAAAGGTCGGTTTTGGGTGATTTTACTCTTTAAGCTCATCTATCGGTAAAATTTCTCATGAAAAATCAAGTACTCGTCAATTTTCTCACTATCGAATAAGAACTGTAAGTTATCGATAGAGATAGCAAAATTATGAAAATTACTGTCTTCTTGATTAATACCTTCAGCGAAGACTTCAGCAAGCACGTCTCTGTAACGTTCAGCCGCAGATTTAGTCTTAAAAGAATTTATATAAAGTATTTCCATTCCTTCCGTCTTTTTCAACGAGAGGTTGCCAATAGAAAGTCTTTGGTTTAAAAACTTTTCTTTGTTAAGGGTATTTATTAGTTCTTTCACTGTTGAGACTGGGTTTAAGCTGGTATCTATGGTGATGGCCACTAAGTGCTGCTGTTGGAAGTCCTCACTAAAGTCAAACCCTCTGTCTGATAATATCTCATCTTTCGCAGGCTTTAGACTAGATATTAATCCATTAGCATATTCGAATAATGGCCCTTCGGTATACTTAGCTGTAAACTCTTCTAAGGCTTTTTCATATGGAAAAAGTCCCTCCGTCTTTGCTTTCAGTATGGCCGATAATAATTCTACTGTAGGCAAGAAATCTACATCTTCAAATGAAGCCAATGCGGCTTTAAGCATTTGGTCAGCTTCAACATAATTACCTGCTTCATATTTAGCGTAGGCGTCTGCATACAGACGTTGAAGTCTCAGATTTCTTTCTTCTTTTTCTTGAACGTAATTCGGGTTAACCAATACTTTAGCCGTTAGGCTTTCTGGAAACTCGGCAATGATCAGCCGCTTATATTCATCTGCTCGACTGGGGTCAGGTATTTCGAAAAGCGTGTAAAGGGCAAAGAGGGTTTCGAGTCTGAACTCGGTTTTTGGATACCTGCTCAATAGCGTCTCGTAACTCACTGCCGATTCATCATCACGTTTAAGCCCAAATCGGTAGATCCTACCCAGATTGAAATAAGCTTCTTGAATTTCGGCATTCGCTAACTCCTTCTGTTCTGCCGATTGCGGAATGGTCTCAAGTAGTTTTTGCTTCTCGGCATCAAAGCCGCCCTCTTCTGGGTCATCACCTCTATTCCCTTCATTAGTTTCTGCACCAGTATCAACCAAAAGGTTGGGATCAAGACCTATTTTAATGGATGTTTTGCTTGATCGTCTCCAATTATCTTCAAGCTGTCTGGTTCCCCAAACCCTTCTGAATTCTTGTTCACCTTGGCTAATGGCCGTTTGGTTGTAGAAGTACCAAGTATCATCATCAGAAATATCCGTATTTGTGCTACTGTTTCCTAAGTCAATTGGGTTGCCCTTTCTCTCTTTCCTGTCGAGTTCTTTTTGCTTGGCAGCTTCGGCACGTAAGTGTTGATCTAAAAAGGCGTCTAAAGAGACCGGATTCATTTCGGAGAGTGATAATAAACTGTCATTTAGTGCGATGGTGTTTAATTGTGTCACAAAATCTTTGAGAACCGTCTGTTCTGCTTCAATGACTTCATAATTCTCGATGTCTTTCGGCAATTTGGCTATGGCACTGTCATAGTACCGACTGGAAAGCTGGTAGTTTTCGTAAGGGTCAAAATAGATCTGTCCTAACCTCAAGAAGTTTAATCCTTGCTGGCGGTCATCAGGCTGCTCTACTTGAGTGCCAGTTCTATAGTTCGTAATGGCATTCATCAATTTGCCTCTTTGCTCCTCTAGCTGCCCCATTACATAGTAGATTTTATCCTGATACTCTAAGTTCTTCCCATCCTTGAGCATCTTATCAAATGTCTTATACACTTTGGCAATTTTGTCAGGGCTTGACTTCGAATAATCAGTCAGCGCCATTTTATTTAAGGCTGAATGGAAGACTAAATCGTAGGGAGGGTTTCCTTTTAGCGCTAGATCATAGTATTTGATGGCGCTTTCGTTTTCACCACGCTTCTGCGCAATTTGGCCTAAGATGAAGTTCGTTCTTGCTTTTTGGTCGCGATTCGAAATCAATTCGTTCACTTCTTCTAAGGCAGTGGCAATACCCGCTTCATTGCCTTGCCTTTGGTGAAAATAGGCGAGGAGCACTTTGTAATCTAGGTTGTTTTTTGGGGTGAGCTCCTCTTCTAATGTCAGGTAATTCGATACATCAGTAGCATTGTCCATTTCACCCATATCCATGTAGGTGCGCATTAAGGAGATGAGCGCAGCCTGTCGAGCGCCATCATCTTTACTGGTTTGATTTACATACTGAAATGTTTCAACGGCATATTGAAACTGGCTGCGGAGGTGCCTGATTTTTCCGATTAGAATGTAGTTATCGTCTACCCAGTCGCTTGTTTTATACCACTCTATAACCTGAGAAGCTTTTTTGAAAGCATCGTCTAGCTTTTCTTCATTGCCTTGAACGGTGCTAGAGTCAATGTCAGGAAACACTTTTAGAATGTCATTGAAATTGTAATCGTAGTCATCCTCAAGCCTTTGATAAACCTCGTTGACATATTGGTTAGCATAGAAATACCCATTGTAGCGGGCATTCATGTTTTGATAGCCTTTTGAGTTGCAGCCCACGGCTGCCACAACAAGGAGAAGACAAAAAAATCTTGTGATATGTAAATTGTTGATTTTCAAATCAGAGTAAGTTCTGAATAGCAACGAAGAATAAGGCGCAATTAATACAATAAAAGGTATCTGGTTAGGTTTTAATCAATATTTTTGTTTCCCTTGATTTTTTATTGTGGCAAGATTCAAGAAAACACTTTCTAACTGGTTAAATGCCAGACATATTTTTATTGTTCAGAATGAGGAAGACTTTTCTGAAAAGGCCACCTATAAGTTTACTTATGCGAAGATAGCCTTCTTCAGTTTTCTTGCCTTTCTGGTGGTGCTCACTATTAGTATCTACTTGGTAAATACAGTTTTGGCGCAATGGTTTGATCCACGTTACGCTGAACAGGAAACGCGTAAAGACTTGGTACAAATGAGTATTTCTCTAGACTCATTGAATCAAGAACTTGAGAACAGGGACCAATTTATCTCAAGCTTCAAAAAAATCATGCAGGGCGATGTTACTTCCAATGAGCTCCCAGAAGCAGAGGCCGCTCGACCGCGCCAACCAAGCAATGCACAGCGATTAGAAGAGACCGATTCTGTATTTAAGGCAGAGTTTGAAAGGGGAGGAGACTTTGGTTTAACAGGAGAGATTGAAAACGATGAACTAAGGCAGCTCTATTTTTTCTCGCCAATCACAGGTTATATTTCAGAACCATTTAATGCGCAGTCCGAACACTATGGAATTGATATTGTTGCTAAAAAGGATGAGCCCGTTAAAAGCATTGCTGATGGAACCGTAATTTTAGCCAGTTGGACGCAGTCCGAAGGCAATGTAATTGCGGTGCAGCACAGAGAGAATTTAATTTCAATCTATAAACACAACTCAACGCTCACTAAAGAGGTGGGCGACTTTATTACGGCAGGTGAAATCGTAGCCATTATCGGAAATACAGGAGAACTGACTTCCGGTCCACATTTGCACTTTGAACTGTGGTACAATGGTTCGGCCGTAAATCCGGAAGAATTCATTTCTTTTTAATCAGACCAAACAGATTGAACCATGTTTTCAAAAGAAGAGAAAAAAGCGTCAGAAGAACTTAGCCAAACGAGTAATATCATTGGTAAGGAAACGGTATTAGAAGGCAGCATCGAATCTGCCGGTAACATTAGGGTTGAGGGTAAAGTATTTGGCAACGCCAAAGCCAAGGCTAAGTTTGTCATGGGTCCTGATGCTTATGTAGACGGAAATGTAGTGGCAAGGTCTGGTGAAGTGGCTGGTAAGATCCGTGGTAATATTGAGATTTCAGAATTGCTGATCTTGAAGCCAACAGCCGTCATCAATGGCGATATTTTAACGAATCAGTTGGTGGTAGAGCCAGGAGCTACCTTTAATGGTGGTTGTAAAATGGGGCATTTGGCCAAAGACATTGTCATTACCTTACCACAAAGCCGAGCCTCAGAAAAAATAGTCAAAAGGGCCTAACGCCTATTACTCTTTGAGTGGTTTGCGAATTTCGCATCGATCACACTAACTATTTGATTAGTTGATCCTATTCTTTACCTTCAAAGGATGGTTATACTAGTTCGTAACTTTCTGTTTGTGCTTGAAGAATTGTATTAAGAATGAGTCCTGCATCCTCACTTAAATTCGCCCTCCTTCTAATATCTTGTGCACTTCTCGCTTGCAATTCTAAGCACTTAGAAATTCCAGAACTACCAGCAGTTCAACCGAAGTCCGTTCATATAGTCATTAATAATGCTACGGATAGTTTGCTTCGCTTTAAGCTCCAATTGGGTTTAAATGACACGATTCAGAAGCAATACGTAGTTTCCAAAAAGTTAGACACCCTCATTTTAGATTTAGATAAAGAAAAGTTGGTTACCGTAGAAAGTAAGGCTGCATCTAGTCAAGATTTTGTGGTAAGGCCTGGTGATTCATTATTTGTAGACCTTGTAAAAGGAAAATTTAAGCTGACCTCAACATTTGAAGATGCCTTGATTAATCGATATGAAAGTCAACTGATTAGTAAGCTGTCACTCCTGCAAGACTCAGTCTATTCAAAATTAGTGCTGACTGATAGCCTTCATGGAATGATGCCAGTCTCAAATGCCTATTCCACGATGGTCCTTTATCCCATCTTTTTCCAGAAAGAGTTTAGTCAGGAGAACCCAGAAGTCATTGAGGCTTTTACAAAGGCCGCCTATGCTGAGGCTAATGGTTTACTGAATAAGGTAAATAGTGAAGGCCAAAATCAGGGCTATATATCATTGAGTCTTAAGGAGGAGATTCAGCTCAGAAGGATCTTTGGAAGACTATCTTATCTGGCAAGACAGCAGAAAGACGAGGCCTATATGACTACCTTTTTGAATAGCCAATTTTTTTATGAGGACTTCATGATGCAAAGTATATATGGGGTTACTTATTTGTTCACCTACATTACTGAGGGCGTATTAAGAGGAGGCCTAAAAAGAACTTCAAATCGTAGTTATATCGAATATGCAAAAGCATATGACTCGCTGCAAAACCATTTTAAAGAACCGATGCTCGCTAGAGCTAGGAAGTTTTGTCTTGAACGCATGGTCTATGAAAATGAGTCTTATGAAACGATTTCTAACTATGCCACAACTTATCAGAATGCGTACCCTGAGGATAGCCTCTTTTTAAAATCATTCTCAAGTAACTTTTTATTGAGTCAAAATGAATTGGTCAAAAGCAAAATAGGGCTCAATCTGTTGAGAGACGATGGATCTACATCAATGCTTACAGGCTTATTGAATGATCTTAAGGGTCAGGTGGTTTATGTTGACTTTTGGGCAAGCTGGTGTCCGCCTTGTAGAGAAGCCATGCCGACCTCACTAATTTTAAAAAATAAATATTCGGACAAGGGTGTCACCTTTCTATATTTTTCAATTGATACGGGACAAGAAGCTTGGAGGCGTGCCAGTGTCAAAGATGGCATTGCTCAATACGAACATAGTTACTTGGTCTTGAATCATCAAGCTTCGGAGTTTAGAAAAAACTTAGAAATAGGAGCTATACCACGCTATCTTATCTTTGATAAGGAAGGACGGGTTGTTGAAAAAAATGCCCCGGGACCCATGGACAAGAGCTTGGAGGCTGTTCTTAATAAATATATTGCCAATTGAGATTATGAAGAATAAGAACCCCAACGACTACCTGAAATACTCTCAGTTGGGTATCCAATTGTTTCTTACCATCGGTATTTGTGGTTGGTTAGGTTTCAGAATGGACGAATCTTGGAATAATGGAAAGCCATTATTTATCATCCTTATGATTCTCATTGGTACCACAGGAGCCATTTATATGCTCTATAAATCTCTTCCTAAAAACTAGCCTTGTCAGTTTACACCCTTCTTTAGAAACTTAGAACTTTCAACGAAGAACTAAGAACGAATTACCTACCTTTGCGGCATGCAAAGCAGGGGCAAGCAAATTTTCATCTCGCTGATCGTTTCGGTCATATTAGCCGGAGTCGTTTATGGACTTCAGCAGATGGAAAGTACCCAGCAATTTATTCACGAGAAAGTCTGGTCAATTATCATCTTTTCTGCCATTCTTGGTTTAATAGTCGTCATTATTGGCGACTGGGGAATTAGAAACATGGACGCCCAAAGCAGGCCGAATTTGTTTCTCGGTTTGACGGTTTTGAGACTGCTCCTGAGTATGGGTTTTGTGGGTATTGTACTCTTTGTTGGAATTGAAAATAGGGTGATTTGGGTAGCCAATTTTTTCGCTGCCTATTTATTCTACTTAGTATTTGAAATATATAGCATTCTGTCTAACTTGCGCGCGATTTCGACAGAGGCCGAAAAGACATGATGAAAAATAAAAGAACTCACTTTCCCAATTTACTGATCATAAGCCTCTTAATGACGGTTTTCAGTATTTCTATAAGTTCAAATTTATTAGCCGCTTCTGACAGTGCAGACCCAAAAGAGGAAGCTGGCGGTACCGACTTCATCATGCATCACATTGCGGATGATTATCAATGGCACATTGTGACCATTGGTCATACCCATGTTACCATCCCTCTTCCCATGATTATTTATGATCATGGCGAATTGAAATTCTTCATGTCTTCAAACTTTTATGATGAGCATCACGAGCCAATAGCACATGATGGTTATATGATTTCACACGGCAAACTTGTAAGAGCAGGTGCTGGTCATGAAGAAGCCGGTGTGCATGGTGAAGATGCGGGTCACGAAGCGGATGCTGCACATGCCGCCCCAGCTGCAGAAGGTCATGATGAAGCACAGTCTGATTTCTTAAACCTGTCCATTACAAAAAATGTAGCCTCCCTATTTTTGAGTGTCTTCTTAATGCTCATCACCTTCATCACAATTGCTAAACGATATAAAAAGGGTGTCTCTGCACCCAAAGGACTTCAATCCCTATTCGAACCCATCATTGTGTTTATTAGAGATGATATAGCGAAGACTAACATAGGAGAAGATAAGTACCAGCGCTTTATGCCTTTCTTATTGACCATGTTCTTCTTCATTCTGTATAACAACTTATTAGGTCTTACGCCAGGTGCTGCTAACCTTTCGGGTAACATCGCAGTCACTTTGAGTTTAGCCTTGTTTACCTTCTTCATCACACAGTTTAACGGTAAGAAAGCGTACTGGGGGCATATTTTCGCCACTCCAGGGGTACCGATGGCATTGAGACCAATCATTCTTGTAGTGGAGATTATTGGAATTTTTACTAAGCCTATTTCATTAACACTTCGTTTGTTTGCTTCAATTACGGCAGGCCACATTGTAGTGTTAAGTATTGTGGGCTTAGGGTTTATATTAAATAGTGTAGCTGTCGGAGTTGTAGGAACCCTCTTCTCTGTAGTCATCACTTTGATTGAAATATTGGTGGCTGTAATTCAGGCATATGTGTTTACACTGTTCTCTTCGATGTATATCGGTCAGGCAGTAGATGACGGTCATCATTAATTAGTACGAATACCATTGTTTCATTTATAACAAATACAATTATGTTATCTATTTTATTAACTGCTGGTTATGCCCTTATGGGAGCTGGTATTGGTGCTGGTCTTGTTGCGATAGGCGCAGGTCTTGGTATCGGAAAAATTGGTGCTTCTGCTATGGAAGGTATGGCACGTCAACCTGAAGCTGCAGGTAAATTGCAGTCTGGTATGTTGATTATTGCTGCACTTATCGAGGTAATTGCGCTTTTCGGTGTTGTTGCATGTTTCTTACTTGCAACCAACGATGGCATCATCGATAAACTTTAAGAAGTATTTGAAGAGTTTCAGGCTTAGCATTAGGCTGGCCTGAAGCTTTTCTTTTAAAAAAGAGAGACATGGATATTTTAATACCAGATACCGGACTATTTATCTTCCAATCAATCGCATTCTTATTGCTGATTTTTCTATTAGGTAAATTTGCATGGAAGCCGATTTTGAATGGGCTGAAAGAAAGAGAAGATACTATTGAAGGAGCTTTACTTGCTGCAGAGCAAGCGAGAACCGAGATGGAAGCTTTGAGTGCCGACAATGTCAAATTAATGGCTGAGGCAAGATCAGAGCGTGACGCGATGTTAAAAGAAGCAATGGCCGCGGCAAACACCATCAAAGAAGAAGCTAAAGAAGAAACTGGCAAGATCGCTTCCAAGATGATCGAAGACGCCAAAGCAGTAATCGAAAACGAGAAGAAAGCAGCATTATCAGAGGTGAAGTTGCTAGTGTCTTCACTTTCATTGGAGATTACTGAGAAAGTACTTCGCAGAGAATTGAGCGACAAAAAAGCGCAAGAGTCTTTGGTAGACGAGTACGTAAAAGATTTGAACTTAAACTAATTCTGACGAATGTCTGAATATAGAATTGCTTCCCGATACGCCAAATCCTTGCTTGACCTAGCGGTTGAAAAAGGTCAATTGGAACAAGTGAATAAAGACATGCTCATGTTCTCTAATCTTGTAAAAGAGAATAGAGATTTATTGTTGATGCTGAAAAGCCCCATCATTACGCATGACAAAAAACTGGCTGTTTTGAATCAAATATTTGAAGGTAAAGTGAATGACTTAACACTCGCTATTTTTCAAATTCTGACTAAGAAACACAGAGAAATGTACCTCGATCAAATCGCTGTAGAGTTTCATCACCAGTACAATTTCAATCAGGGAGTTGAAGAAGCAACTGTTACAACTACTTTTGAGCTTGATGCTAAGACTAAAGCGGAGTTTGAAAGTATTGTTACCCAGATATCTGGTAAAAAAGTAGAGTTAACACAAGTGATTGATGAAGACCTAATTGGTGGTTTCATCTTGAAAATTGGTGATCGTCAGATCGATGATTCAGTAAGCTCAAAATTGAAAGCGCTTAAACTCGAGTTCACAAAGAACTATTACGAGAAAGCATTTTAAATAAGATTTAAACATTAACTGTAATATAAAATGGCAGACGTAAGACCTGATGAAGTATCAGCAATACTCAGAGAGCAACTCTCTAACTTCAAATCAGAAGCCGAATTAGAAGAAGTAGGAACAGTACTTCAAGTAGGTGATGGTGTAGCCAGAATCTACGGATTATCTAAAGCACAGTCAGGAGAACTCTTAGAGTTTGACAACGGCTTAAATGCTTTGGTACTTAACTTGGAAGAAGACAATGTAGGTGCCGTACTTTTAGGTGATTCTGCAGGAGTAAAAGAAGGAGATACAGTAAAAAGAACTGGTCGAATTGCTTCTGTAAACATTGGTGAAGGTGTTGTTGGTCGTGTTGTGGATACTTTGGGTAACCCAATCGATGGTAAAGGTCCTATTGAAGGCGAGACTTTCGAAATGCCATTGGAGCGTAAAGCACCAGGTGTAATTTATCGTCAGCCGGTAAACGAGCCATTACAAACAGGTATCAAAGCGATTGACTCAATGATTCCAATCGGAAGAGGTCAGCGTGAATTGGTAATTGGTGACCGTCAGACAGGTAAAACTGCTGTGGTAATCGATACCATTTTGAACCAAAAAGAATTTTATGATGCTGGCGAGCCAGTATTCTGTATTTATGTAGCGATTGGCCAAAAGGCTTCTACTGTTGCGGGTATCGTTGCGGCCCTTGAAAAAGGTGGTGCAATGGACTATACAGTGGTTGTTTCTGCCTCTGCGGCTGATCCAGCTCCAATGCAATTCTTCGCGCCATTTACGGGTGCTGCCATTGGTGAGTACTTCAGAGATACAGGACGTCCTGCATTAGTAGTGTATGATGATTTGTCTAAACAAGCTGTAGCTTACCGTGAAGTTTCTCTTCTTCTAAGAAGACCTCCGGGACGTGAAGCATATCCTGGTGATGTATTCTACCTTCACTCAAGATTATTAGAAAGAGCGGCTAAGATCAATGATAACGATGACATTGCATCGGCAATGAATGACTTGCCTGAGTCTTTGAAAGGTAAAGTAAAAGGTGGTGGATCATTAACTGCCCTCCCAATCATTGAGACACAAGCTGGTGACGTTTCTGCCTATATCCCAACCAACGTAATTTCAATTACTGATGGTCAGATCTTCTTGGAAACTAATCTTTTCAACTCGGGTGTACGTCCTGCTATTAACGTAGGTATCTCTGTATCTCGAGTGGGTGGTAACGCCCAGATTAAATCAATGAAGAAGGTATCGGGTACATTGAAACTAGACCAAGCACAGTTCCGTGAATTGGAAGCTTTTGCTAAGTTTGGTTCTGACCTTGATGCTGCTACTCAATTGACTATCGATAGAGGTAGAAGAAACCAAGAGATTTTGAAGCAAGCACAATTCTCTCCTGCCGCTGTAGAAGATCAAGTAGCGATTATTTACGCTTCTACTAAAGGTTTAATTGACAGAGTACCTGTTGATAAGGTAAGAGAATTCGAAAGAGAATTCATTACGGTTTTGAGAGCTACTCAAGCTGACGCAATGAATGACTTGAAAGCTGGAAAACTTAGTGATGATGCTGTTGCAGCATTAACTAAGGTAGCGAAAGAGTTGACTTCTAAATACTAATAAGAATAGGGCCTAGCCCATTAATAATAGCCTATGGCAAGTTTAAAGGAAGTAAAAGAAAGGATAGTTTCGGTCAGTTCTACACAACAGATCACCAAAGCCATGAAAATGGTGGCGGCTGCGAAGTTGAGAAGAGCGCAAGACAAAATTGTTCAGTTACGCCCTTATTCTGAAAAGTTAGGAGCCCTACTCGCTAATGTTTCTTCTGGTAGTTCAGAGGAAGGTATGAATACTTACACTGAGGTAAGAGATGTAAAGCGTGTGCTTTTTATCCCTGTGACTTCAGATAGAGGTCTATGTGGTGGCTTTAATGCCAACGTATTCAAAGCAGTGAGAAATGCTTTGACCGATGAGCAGTATGCTAATGCTGAGGTAGACATTCTACCTATCGGTAAAAAAGCATTCGACTTCTTCAGGAAGAAGGGTAATAACGTGAACGACCAGCACTGGAAGGTTTTTGGTAATCTTTCTTTCGACCTCGTAAAAGCTGCTGCTGAAGACGCTATGGAAGGTTTTGCTTCAGGTAAGTACGACAGAGTAGTGCTAGTCTATAACGAATTCAAAAATGTGGCGACACAAATTGTAAGAACTGAGCAGTTTTTACCGATTGTAGAGCTAGTGAAAGAAGAAGGCGATACCACCAATACAGATTATATCTATGAGCCGTCTAAGGACTACATCATAGAAGAATTGATTCCTAAGTCATTGAAGATTCAATTGTACAAATCAGTATTGGAGTCTAATGCTTCTGAACATGGTGCACGTATGACTGCCATGGGCAAAGCGACAGATAATGCCGCAGACTTGTTGAAGGAATTGAAATTGACTTATAACAGAACGCGTCAGGCAGCTATTACCAAAGAGATCCTTGAGATTGTTGGGGGTGCAGAGGCCTTGGCTTCTGATTAATAGATATTTAATCGAATCTAGATATATTGAACCCTGACTTTAGTCGGGGTTTTTTTATGGAAAAGATCATAGCCTTTGTACAGAATTTAAGTTTGGATATTACTGCTGGTGCGGTGATCTCAAGCTTTTATCTTGCTCAGGTTTTTGGGGTTGAAATGTCCAATGAAATGGGCATTGGCTTAGGAATAGCCATTTGGCTTATCTATACAGCTGACCACCTATGGGATGCTTATCGCGTAGAAGGGACCGCCATTAACCCTAGACATGCTTTCCATCAGAGGTACTTTAAGCCCATACTATTTTTAGCAGGATTGCTGTTTGCCATAGGTGTTTACAACACTTTCCAATTACCACTTCAAACCATCGAGCTTGGTCTTGGCTTGGTTGCCTTAACAGGCTTTTACTTTCTTTACCTGAGAGTCAGTAAGCTACATCGGCAAAAGGAATTCTTTGCTGCCTTTGTCTACGTGGCGGGTATTTTCATCGGACCAGTGAGTATGCTATCAACTTGGGACTGGTTGTCTTTGGTGCTCTTTGTACAGTTTTTCCTTTTAGCCTATGTCAACCTCATGTTATTTCCATTATTCGAAATGGAGGCTGATAATAAGCAAGGGATGGCATCAATTGCCTTAAATAGGGGGGCAAAATCAACAAAGAGACGGATTGGTATAGCGTCAGTCATCAACGAACTCATCATTGTGGTTTGTATAGGTTTTGGATTTAATGACAACAAAGCACAGTTCATGATCTTAGCCATGTCGCTTACACTATTGCTTTTAATCCAAGCGCCTACTTTTCTCAAAAGGTATAATCTTTATCGAATCATTGGGGACGGTATTTTCTTTCTTCCAGGTTTAGCACTTTTGTGAGCAATAATTTCAATACCATAGCACCTGTTTATGATTTCTTGGCGAAAATGGT
The DNA here is from genome assembly GCA_964352205.1 of uncultured Roseivirgaceae bacterium. Taxonomy (GTDB): domain Bacteria; phylum Bacteroidota; class Bacteroidia; order Cytophagales; family Cyclobacteriaceae; genus Roseivirga. Next base: position 538,027 of record CAYGQO010000001.1, on the reverse strand, counting down.
TTTCGGGAGGTCATTAGAGCGTGCGCAAGCCGCCTTTCTCACCGAGCTTGAGCCTAAGGTTAAAGTCTTAATCGTAGGCGGAGGTACCGGTAAGATTTTAGAGTTACTTCCTGAGGGTCTTGATTTGCAGATTGACTATGTAGAAATGTCAAAAGGTATGCTTGAAAGAGCCAAAACGCGTGTTTCTAAGGGGAATCATGTTCAGTTAATTTGTGAGGATGTTCGTAAGGTGAACGGACAGTATGACTTCGTTATCACTAATTTTTTCCTCGATTGCTTTTCTTCCAAAGACCTTGGGACTATTCTTTCACACTTGAAAGTGCTTCTTGATTCAGGAGGAAAACTCTTCGTGACAGATTTTTATCCTACCAATGTTTGGCATCAAAAACTGTTGATCCAGAGCATGCATGTGTTCTTTAAGATCGCGTCTCGATTAGAAGCCAATGAACTCATTAACATTCATGAGCGGATTAAGGACATCGACTTGATTCCTACAAAATTAGCGTTCTTTAGAAGAGGATCGGTATTCTCTGCCGTTTATGAGCGCCTATCTCACTAGGACTTTCAGTGTAACTACTTTATTACTTTTATCAATAATTCTAATAAGGTTTAAGCCTTTCTCCATTTGGCTAGTAGAGATTTCAATGAATTCTTCCCTTAACCGCGCATATTTCTCATCTCTTAAAATTACTTGCCATCTGGTGTTTAGAATTGTCAAGTATAAGGTTTGATCTCCTTCAACATTGTAGCTGATTTTTAATTTGTCACCCTTATTTATTGGGTTAGGATATGCCTTATAGCTGGCCTTGAACTGACTTTCTATTTTAACAGACCTGATTTCTGAGAAATCAAACTCTCCACTAAAGTCGGTTTGTTTTAGTCGGTAGAAAGAGAGGCCTGTGATTGGATTTATATCTACATAAGAATAGAATAGCAAATTGTTACTATTTCCTGCACCATCAATGCTGGAAACAGCTTCAAAGTCAATTCCATTAGTACTTCTTTCTACAGTATAAAATGCATTGTTTTCTTCCGAGGCCGTTGTCCATTCGATTTTTACTTGGTCTTGGTTATAAACTTTGGCTTCGAATGAAATTAAAGTAATGGGTAGTGCTGCGATTTCGATAGATCCAAGCGTATAATATTGACCATCTGTAAAGTTTACTTCGAAAGTGACAATGTCATTAGTACCGTCAATTGAAATAGGCGAGATGAGCGTTGTTCCACCATTGCCAAAATTTCCATCATCATCTACCATCAATCGTGTTTGATTCAAATTATTTGTTCCGATACCAGAAGGGCCTGTAACGGTAGAAAGATCGTATGAAAGTCTGACATTACCCACGGTGCCAGTTTCTTGCACCTTCCACTCTCTATTCAATCGGCTTTTTATTCCCGAGGGCTTTTCGTTGTTTCCTACTTGTTCAATTGGTGCATTATCATTTCCAGAAATCAACCAAGCATCATCCGAGGCAAAGGCTCCGTTATTATCAAAAGTAACAAGGGCATCGGCATTTTCGCTTTTCGACTTAATCTGCTCAAAGCAAGATAGGTCATCTCTACCTATTCCGAAGATGTCATTGTGATAGGTAACGCCTTGACCATCAATGTCCCAAATGATACCACCATCACCTGCTAAGTAGTCTTCAGCTGCCTCTGAAAGCCCAGTAACTACCCTGGTGATTCCGTACTTTATGGCCAAATAAGACTCGACTCTTGTTCGCTCATTTTCATCTAATGATTTACTAAACACAATGGTTTCTGCAATGTCTCCAGAGAATTGCGCATTGATATTAGGATCACCATGGTTACCAATTCCAAAGTTGGCTGGTGTGCTAATTGCTCCTGTGGTACCAGTCCCGCTGGCAGCAGACTCGGAGTCAACGAATATGGAGACCGCACCAGAAGATTGAACTCGAGTAGCTAGTGCGAAATGAATCTCATCATCATTGTAGGAGGTCGTGGTTTCTGCATCGAATCCAGTTGTGGTATTGGCCTTTATAAAAATGTTTCCATTTTCAATGCCTAGCCCGTAGTCGGTGCTAAATGCGGTAGTGTCAGCACCTATCAGCGCTGGGGAATTTACAAAATCGTTGGCAGTACCATCACTTTGGCCTGTTTTGAAAACAGAGATTAGAGTAAAATCACCTGTTACATCATTTGTGGTATTTTTTACAAAAGAGGCATTGGAAGAATTAGGGTCAGAGAATCTAATGACTGGATTAAAGTTAAACTCTTCAGTACGATAAACCGGTAGTACAGGTCCGGCCCCTCCAAGGTTAGTTTCAGTGGCATTGTTAGGCGGTGCACTTTGATCATTCCATTGTTGAAGGCTACTTAGATTAACTGCAGGCGTAGTACCCGCGTCAGAGAAAGTTTCTTTATCGGCAGCCAACCAAAGTGCAATGCCGACATTCACTCCACCTGGCCCACAAGTTTCAAAGTCTGAGCCTATGGTAAAATATTGACCGTTTGCGATGTTTACTCCTGTAAAGGAGAGTACGTCACCATTGAATGAACCACCAACAACTACTGAGGCACTGGCCATAGTGGGTTCATTACTCACGAGCAATGAGTATCTCGTGGCATCGCTAGTACTAAAACCAGTACCAGTCAAGTCGAATTGAAGTTCTAGATTACTTACATCACCAGTATTCTGAGCCCTCCATACCCTAGCCATTCTTTCGGATACATTGCCAGGGACATGTACGGTATTCTTACTTCCCTCAGCAGTAGCTTCGTTATCATTGCCCCAAACGAAATAATCGCCATCGTCTGCAAAGGAATTTGCATTGGAAGCATTGTCTGCTGCTATCGCTCCTAGTCCTACCGTAAGAATGTCGTCAGAAGCTTCACTTGAAGATTGCTTCTGATTAAGACAAGAGGCATCATCTCGGCCAATGCCTGCTACGTCTTGATGATAATCTGAGTTGGAAGATCTGTCCCAAATGACGGTTGCATTAGCGTCAAAATAATCACTTTCGTCAACGGTAAGTGTGGAGCCTATGTCTGTACTATTTTTGAAAATACCATACTTAATTGCGAAGTAAGTTTGTATCTGTTCGAGTTCTTGTTCGTTCGGTGCAGAGTTGTAGATCAATATTTCAGATATATTTGCTGCGTAGAAAGCACTACCGCCACCCGAAGCAATATTGAAATTGCCATTGATGCCTGTTCCTGTGATGCTTGATGTGTTGGTATCTAACACGGTTCCATCTCGGAGTATCGCCTTGTTGGCATTTCCTGAAGCTGTCGCAAGGGTAGATGTGCTTGAGAAAAGAGTCCAGAGGTGAGGAGTTCCAGTAGAACTACCCCATGCTTCACTTATCCGCCCATTACCTTCTGTTGCATTTGGATAATCATAGTAGGCATTACCGTCACTCCAAGGTAGGTGTGCACTGAAACGTCCGCTACTTGCCAATGGCTCAAAAAACAGCCAACTACTTTGTACAGTGTTTACCTCAGTAACCGCGAATACCACTAGGTCATTGGGTGAAGATGTACCCAAAATTCCTCCACTAATGACCATTTCCTCATTTGTTCCATTAAACTGAAGGGAAGGGTTAAAGTTTATGCCATTACTTAAGCGTTCAGGTCCTGTTGTTGCGGTTGCACTAAAACTATTGGTACTTTGGTCAGCCCAAGCGGTTACGTTCCCGGTACCGGTAGTGCCTACATCCCCCTTCAATGATAGCAGTAAACCAGCCTCTACACCTCCCGGAGCACATACGTCTCGATCAGTTCCTAGGGTAAAGAATTGTCCATCCGTCAAATCTACACCAGTGAATGTTACTGTGTTTGTACCCACATCGTAGCTAGCAGCTGGTACCGTAGTAGCACCAGAAAAATCACCGCCCACATTGGTGTCTGAGATAATCAATTGAAAGTCGCTGACATTTGTGCTATAGCCCAGTCCGGAAAGGTCAAAGGAGATTGATGTTGCCCCTACCATACCAGTGTCTTCTACCTTCCAAATACGTTCCATGCGTTCGGTGACACTACCTGGAAGGTTACTAGTATTGGCATTCCCTTGGTCCGCAAAATCTCCATCATTACCCCAAACTAAATAATCCTTATCATCATTGAAGGCATTCATATTTGACGTATTGTCTGCTGCAATTGTACCTAAACCAACTGTTACAATACTTCCTGAATTCTGGCTGCGCGATTGCTTTTGCTCATAGCAAGATCTATCATCTCTGCCAATACCTGCCACATCGTTATGATATGTGGTGTTATTGGCATAGGTCCAAATCACAGTAGTTCCATCTGACGAAACATAATCTCCTTCTCTAACACTCCCTGAAATAACTTCATTGTTTGTGGCATCATTATCAGCATCTTCAGTTAGTGTGATGCCATATTTGATAGCGAGGTATGTGTAAACTTGTTGTTTTTGCAAGCCCGTAACGTCATTGTCAAAGACAATCACCTCTGAAATGAGGCCATTATAATTGGCTAAGCTTTCTACGTCTCCTATATAATTGGTTTTGGCACCTTGCAGGTCTACGGTTTCGCTTTCAGAATTTCTCGCAAAAGCTCCATTGCGAGTTTCTTCTACTACTCTATTGACCCCATTGTATTCGGCAGTCAGAAGAAACGGAGAAGTACCGGGAGAATTGAAGGCACTTACTGCCACATCAAGATCATTCCCCCAGTGGGCTATGGTAGCGACAGTGTTACTCCTGTAGCCAAAGTGTAAATCTTGGTTGCCTGTTCCTCCCGGAGCGCCTAAGATGTACTGTGTGTTGCCACTACTTTGTCGCGTTCCGACTGACATAAGTGTGTAGTCTCCTCCATTCGGTGCACCCGACTTGATGTTAGCCAAGTTGCCGAGGTCTAGTCGGTCATTAACTCCGTCAAAATCGAGCGTAGGGTTAAAGTTGATATTATCTGTTGTGTTGTTTTTGAAAAGGGGGGCATTTCCATCTTGAACGGCATTGATGCCAAATCCAGATTGATCTGCCCAGGTAGCTACGGTTTGCCCATCGTTTGCTTGTGTTATTCCTGTGTTAAAAGCATCTATATCTGCCCTGAGCCATACGTAAAGGTCGGTATCTACACCACCCGGAGAGCATGCAAAATACTCAGTACCTAAGGTAATGTATTGTCCATCTGCAAGGTTGATCCCACTGAATGTAATGTCCGTTCCAGAGATTACTCCTCCAGAAATCACCGTTGCTGCGCTAAAGTCTGCTCCTGAACCATTGCCCGCAACCAATAAACTCAGTTCGCTTGCGGATTTACCAGTGAGACCTAATACGTCTAAATCAAAAGTCACCGAAGTGTTCCCAACTTCATTCGTCTCTGCTACCCTCCAAACCCTGCTAATGCGAAGGTCAATTGTATCGGGTGTAGTGAGTAAATCAGTTTCTGCAGTAGCGGCTCCATCATTTCCCCAAATCAACCAAGTGTTATTGTTGCCAATACTCCCAGCGCGCTCAATCGTGAGGATGCTATTGACATTCTCACTTTTAGATTTGAGCTGAATGAGCTCAGAAGCATCATCTCTTCCGATACCAGCTATATCTTTGTTGTATTCAAAGTAACCACCAATAGCTGCAGGGTTAGTAGTATTGAAAATAATATTACCATCAGAGTTTACATAATTCAAAGCAGTACTCTGGTCAAGTGTGATGCCATATTTAATGGCCAGATAACTCTCTATTTTTTGTCTTTGAGATAGACTGATACTGGCAGGTTCATTGCAATAGATGAATTCTGAAATTTCGCCTTGATAAGAGCTTGCCGCAGTGGTGTTATTATGGTATCTAGAACCTCCGTCTATGTCACCCAAGCCTATATCATCTCCATGGTTATATAATAAGCCTGCGGCACTAAATGAACCAAAACTTTGTCCATCTAAGTAAAGTGTGACAGAACCATTATAAGGGGGTGTATTGTCACTACCATCTCCATCAAATTCCAATGTCAAAATGTGTTCAGTATCAGCACTTACACCCGTACTGATAAAGCTTGTAGGTGTGGCGTTATTCCAAGGCGACCCAATGCTGCTAGTTTGACCCCTCTGCCAAATTCCTCCATATAATACTTCATCTTCTATATATATACCTAAGCCATTTGTTCCACCACCTTCTTCAAATATTTGCTGTCGGGTTTCATTACCAGCCATAGTTGTACTGGTGCGGAAGGCTATGTTGATGGATTTTCTTGTATATGGCCCACCTACATTGTAATCGGCATTATCTCCAAGTTGTAAACCAGTGTCAGATCCGGTTAGGAAATCCACGGTGGGATTAAAATTGATGGCACTGGTACTACTTCTAAAAGTAGGTGCTGTACCCAGCGTAGTAAAGTCGTAGTTTCCTACGGATTGATCCTCCCAGAAACCAACGCTGTTTCCTTCAGTAGAAACGGCTCCTCCGCTACTGACAAATGCCCCATCATTAGCCTTTAACCAAGTTCTTAAGGCGTCTTTATAGCCACCCGGGCCTACTGTTTCGATTACGGCATCATTGACGGATGCCGCTGCCGAAGCTGAAATGATTAAGTCTAATCCCGCATCACTTCTTTTTGTATCGTCTGGAAAAGTTGAAATATCTGCCAAAGTAATGCCTGCCGCTGGCGAGTGAGGTCCAGCTCCTAATGTGCTTCCCGATACAAAACCATTAACAACATCAGGGGCAAATAAGGAGTAGCCATAAAAGCTTTCTGAAACGCCTATATCTAAATCGTCAAATGTAACCGCCATGCCTTCTACGTTTTGGCCATTAAAATTTTGAAACGGAAGGTTGTCGAGTGCAGCTGTTTCTTGCCTAAATACAGTAATGTCTCCAATGCTAATGTTACCACCAGTCCAGACATTATCCCCAACACCTACTATTTGCCCATAGGAAGCAGGCTCTCCATTGGCATCTAAGGATGTAATAGCCGCGATAGCCACGTTATCATTACCGTCCAAATCAAATATTGGAAATGCTGAAAGTGTAGGCTCAGAAGACTGGATGCCTTGAAACCAGATATAGTCAATTCGCTCAATTTCTACTTCAAAACCTGCTGAAACGTCATCAACGTTGGAAAGCACATTGGTCAGCCCTGCATTTAAAGCGGATAGTAAATAGAGAGAATCTGCGGCTACTACTCCAGTTGTCTCAATACCGATGGTACCAGGAGTCGGAACATCATTAAATGAGCTTCTTGAATAAAATATCGTGAGCTGTTCATCACCTACAAATTGCCTTTGAAGAATTACCGTGTCAGGGCCTATTAGGTTGCTGTAAGTAGATCCACCCACGACAAAGGAGCTAAGTGGTTCTAAATTACCCGTACCATATGTGACATCATAGGCTTTGACCGCGACTACCGCATCAGCAGGTGCGGTAACATTTTTTGTGCTGCTGATAGAACTCGAAGTGGAGGCGTTAATTGTTGTAATCGCTGTTTGTGCAGCTAAAGGCAACGATACCGATATCAGCAGTAGGCAAATGAATACTACCCTCAAGGCATATAAGCTCAGCCGACCAGCGTTTGATAACTCCACCGAATTATCAACCCTAATCGAATTGGGGCTCTTATGTTTTGAAAAATATGGTAGTTTTATCTCCATTATTTAATGCTTATCAAGCATGACCGGATTCCTTGACTTACTCTACACCATAATGAAGAAATACCCTCCCACAAAGCTGAAAGGCCAATTTCAAACGAGCGAATTCCTAACTTGAGGATCCGCTCGTTTGCTAAATAGCTAAGCGATTTACCTAAGGATAGAAATGGAATAGTGGGCTTGTTGCTGTTTATAGCGAGGAAGAGAGTCTGACCACTGACGTTTAGGCGTAAGCCACACATCAGCACACAGCATAGAAGGACTATGTGAAGTCTAGTGTTAATCTCCGAGATGTTTAGGTGTTAAGCCTTTCAGCTTTGTAATGCCACAATAATACAATAATTGTATCAGAATACTTTGTCTATAGTAAGGAATTATCTAAAAAAAACTCATTTAAATGGGCGGAGGAGGTCTTTTATGAATTGTATCGCAAGCAAAGTATTATAATTATATCAATATCTTGAGGCGATACAATCTTGAGATGATAGAGAAAAAATATTTTGAAATGCGCTTTTATGGATGTGAATCGTGGGTTGGTAGGTATGTGTTGGCAGTACCGTATTCGGTTAAAATAGAACTGTGGTGGTAGGCTTGTGTTTATCTAACTATAACTTTCAGTGTAACTACTTTATTATTTTCATCAAGAATTCTAATCAGATTTAAGCCTTTATCCATTCGGCTAGTAGAGATTTCAATGAATTCTTCCCTTAACAGTGCATCTTTCTCTTCTCTTAAGATTACTTGCCCTCTAGTGTTTAGAATTGTCAAGTATAAGGTTTGATCTCGTTCAACAGTGTAGCTGATTTTTAATTTGTCACCCTTATTGATAGGGTTAGGATATGCCTTATAGCTGGATTTGAAATGATTTTCTATTTTAACAGACCTAATTTCAGAGTAATCGAACTCTCCACTGAAATCTGTCTGTTTTAGTCGGTAGAAAGATAGGCCTGTGATCGGATTTACATCTACATAAGAATAGAACAGCAAATTGTTACTATTTCCTGCACCATCAATGCTGGAAACATATTCAAAGTCAATTCCATTAATGCTTCTTTCTATAGTATAGAATGCATTGTTTTCTTCCGAGGCCGTTGTCCATTCGATTTTTACTTGGTCTTGGTTATAAACATTGGCTTCGAAAGAAATTAAGTTGATTGGAAGCGCTGCCACTTCAATGGAGCCTAGTGTGTAGTATTGCCCGTCAGTAAAGTCTACCTCAAAAGTTGCTGTTTCGTTAGAACCGTCAATTGAGGAGGGTGAAATTAAGGTTGTTCCTCCATTCGAGAAGTCACCATCATCGTCTACCATTAGCCTTAATTGGGTCAGGTTGTTGGTACCCACTCCCGTTGGTCCGGTAACCGTAGATATGTCGTAAGTAAGCTCAATAGTGCCAACAGTGCCTGTCTCTTGAACTCTCCATTCTCGGTTTAGTCTACTCTTTATTGTAGCTGGTCTTTCGCTGTTCCCTTCTTGTTCGATTGGCGCGTTGTCATTACCCGAAATAATGAATGAATCGTCTGCGGAGAAACTTCCTCCTGGTTGTTCGAAAGTTACAAGGGCATCACTGTTTTCACTCTTAGATTGTATCTGTTCGAAACAGGAAAGGTCATCTCGGCCTATTCCAAAGATATCGTTATAGTAAGTTGAAGTTTGCCCTGTGAAATCCCAGATCACTCCTCCATCTCCGGCTCTATAGTCGCGCTCATCGACACCACCGGTTCCACCATCATCAGAAGCGTTCATGGTAATGCCATACTTCAGGGCTAAATAACTTTCTACACGATTTCTTTGATCAGAATCAAGTGCCGATGAAAAGACAATCGTTTCTGCAATATCACCAGCATATTGTGCTTGTAAATCGAAGTTGAAGTGATTGCCAATAGCAAAACCCGTGGCATTGGTGAGCGTGGCTGTTCCTGTTCCTGTTCCATCGGCTTGGCCGTCTACAAATAGACTCAATGCAGTTCCGCTTTTTGTAGCTGTGGCAAAGTGAGGTTCATTGTTGTTATAGGTACTTGTGCTCTGTACTTCAAAACCATTATCCGAATCTGCGTGTAGCCAGAGGGTACCATTTTCCATGCCCATGGCATGATCTAATGAACCAGCATTTCTTGAGCTGAGCAGTGTTGGAGAGTTAAGCACATCTTCATCTGTACCGGAGCTTTGCCCTGTTTTAAATACAGAGATAAGCGTGAAGTCTCCAGTTACAGCAGTCGAAGCCGTTCTTAAATAAGATGCGTTACTAGAGTTGGGGTCGGTAATTTGAATCACAGGGTTGCTATTCATCTCGTTAGTTTGTAGAGTCGGTTCAACAGCACTTGCACCACCGCCAAGATCTATCTCAGATGCGTTAATCGCTGGAGAACTCTGATCATTCCACTGGATTACATTGGCACCATCTACTGCCGGGGTAGTACCAGCGTCTGAAAAGACCTCTTTGTTCGCTGCGAACCAAACTGATATGTTTGTGTTTACTCCTCCTGGTCCACAAGTTTCAAAGACCGTACCGACTGAGAAGAACTGTCCATCGGTTAAATTGACCCCGGTAAATGAAAGTATGTTTCCGTCTAAGGTGCCGCCTGTTATAATTGACGCGTCTGCCATAACGTTTGTATTGCCCACTAATAGGGAGAAAGCCGAGGCATCAGCTACACTATAACCTAAGCCCGTGAGGTCGAATTGTAATTCTGTGGCACCAACTTCACCCGTATCTTGGACTTTCCATATGCGTTCGATGCGCTCAGCCAATGAACCTGGAATATCAGATGTTTCAGCTGTGGCTTGTGCAGTAGTAGCGCCATCATTTCCCCATATTAGGTAATCTCCATTGTCGGTAAATGAATTCATATTACTAGCGTTGTTTGCGGCAACTGTCCCCAGACCTACCGTAAGAATGTCGCCAGTATCTTCTGCTCTGGATTGTCGTTGTGCCCAACAAGATGCGTCATCTCGGCCAATTCCTGCTACGTTGTTAGCATATGAAGAATTGTTAGCATGGTTCCAGATAATTGTAGTGCCATCAGAAGATACGTAATCACCTTCTCTAATACTTCCTGTGATTATCTCATTGGTAGTAGCATCGTTGTCATTGTCATTGGTTAGTGTAATGCCATATTTTAAGGCGAGATAAGTGATTACTTGTTGTTTCTCTAAGTCCGTAATGTCGTCTTCAAAGACTATGACTTCAGAAATGAGTCCATTGTAGTTTCCTACAGTACCTAAGTCTCCAACATAATTTGTTTTGGTACCGCCTATGTCAGTTGTATTAGCATCCGTAGCTCTACCAATGGCTCCATTTCTTATTTCTTCAATAATTCTTTCTGATCCGTCATACTCAGCAAATACTAGATAAGGAGCTTGAGGTGAGTTAAAGGCGTTGATGGTAGCATCTAAATCATTTCCCCAATGTGCTATTGTAGCTTGAGTGCTACTTCTAAAACCAAAGTGTAGGTCTTGATTGCCTGTCCCTCCCTCAGAACCTAAAACATACTGGACTCCCGTACCACTCTGTCTAAGCCCAACGCCTAATAATGTATAGTCACCAGCATTGGTAGCTCCAGACTTAATGTTGGCGAGGTTGCCTAGGCTCAGCCGATCATCCGTACCATCAAAATCGACTGTAGGGTTAAAATTGATGTTATCAGTTGTATTGTTTTTGAACAATGGTGGATTGCCATCAGCCGTTGCATCGGTGCCAGTAATTCCTTGGTCTGACCAAGTGCTTAGGGTTGTATTGTCCGTTGTTGTCGAAGTGCCTAAGTCAGCCCTAAGCCAAACATATAAATCTGAAGTTACACCACCAGGCCCACATTGGTCTCTGGCGGTTCCTAGTGTAAAGAACTGTCCATCGGTTAAATCTACACCTGTAAATGTGACTGTATTGGTTCCCACGTCATAAGATGTCGCTGGGGTGGTACTACCCGAAGCCATGGTGGCACTATTCGAAATGATCAGTTGGAAATCAGTTAGATTAGTCCCATAACCCAACCCTGTGAGATCGAATGATATTTCTGTTGCCCCGACCAAGCCAGTATCTTCAGCTTTCCAAATGCGTTCCATGCGTTCGGTGACACTTCCCGGAAGGTCACTGGTATTAGCATTAGCTTGGTCGGCAAAATCTCCATCATTACCCCACACTAAAAAGTCACCATTATCATCAAAAGTGTTTGCATTAGATGCGTTATCGACTGCAATAGCACCAAGGCCCATTGTCACGATACTACCTGCATTTTGACTAAGAGATTGTTTTTGTTCGTAGCAAGACCTGTCATCTCTTCCTATACCAGCAATATCATTGTTGTAAGTGGCGTTTGTAGTTGCGTCCCAAATTGTATTGTTATTACCATCCACGTAGTTTGTGGCAGAGGTTTGATCAATAGTAATACCATATTTAATGGCTAGGTAAGATTGTACCCTTTGTCTGTCGGAGACAGAAAGTGTGCCTTCATAAACAATAACCTCACCTAAGAACCCTACGAAATCATTCCCTCCTGTATCATCGTCACCCAATGTATAATTATATGCTCCTAAACCAGCATCAGATAACGTAGTGGTATACGGTGATTCAAAGCTGGCACCATTTTGAAAAATATTAGCTGTGGTTCCAGAAGGATGATCAATTGACCAAATGTTCCAGCTGTCTTCATTTAGGTTGCTAGAATAGGCGTTGTTACCCGCGTAGCGAGAGTTAATGAAGAAACTGCGGTCGTCTGATGTACCACCACGCAACTCCAACAATGCATCGTCTGGACCTGAACTACTATTGATAAAGCCAGCTGTAAATATTGTAAGCCCCGCATTAGTTGTAGTGATTGAGCCTTGCAGTGAGGTGACATCATTATTAAATGAGATAGCAGGGTTAAAGTTTACGGTATTTGTTTCGAAAGTAGTGAGGTCAGATGGGTCTGTGGCGTCATTGCCGGCAAGGCTAGCATCTCCCCAAGTGCGAACAGTTTGTCCATCGGTGGCAGGTGTCGTTCCAGTATTGAAAACTTCATCTGTGGCTTTGAGCCAAAGCGCTAAATTGTCTTTTACTCCACCTGGAGAACAAATTACATATTCAGTACCTAAAGTAAAGTACTGACCATCTTCAAGGTCTACCCCGGTGAAGGTAAGTGTACTACCCACCAAAGTACCTCCTGAGACTATTGTAGCATTGCTAAAATCTGCATTAGAGCTATTAGAGGCTATTAATAGGCTAAAGTCATTCTGACTAGTACTTAGCCCGAGTCCTGTAATATCGAATGAAACAGAGGTAGTGAGTACTTCTTTTCTTTCAGATACTCGCCAAACGCGATTGAGGCGTGAGTCTATGGTGTCTGGCTGGGTAAGGGCGGACGTTTCTGTTAGTGCCGCACCATCATTTCCCCAAATTAACCAAGAGTCGTCTGTGCTGATTGTAGCACCGCGATCAATTGTTACAACACTCCCTGCATTTTCGCTTCGAGAGGCTGGTTGATTTAGTTCAGAGTTGTCATCTCTTCCTATTCCTGCTATGTCATTATTATACTCCAAGAATCCGCCTAAGGAAGCATTATTGGTTGCATCAAAGATGACTGTTCCATCGGAATTGAGGTAGTCAATAGGTGTTGACTGATCTAGTGTGATGCCATACTTGATGGCGAGGTAACTTTCTATTCTTCTTCGCTGTGAAAGTGGTAGTGATCCTGGTTCATTGCAGTAGATGAACTCAGCGATCTCACCTTCAAAGGAGGTAGCCGAAGTACCACCATCATCATAACGTGATCCATCAGAATCTCCTAGTTCAATTCCACCTGAATGATTGTACAGCAGGCCTACTCCTTGACCAAATGGGTTTGATAATACACCTATAGATTGACCATTTAAGTAGCCGGTAACAGTACCACCGTACGAGCCACTACCATCACCTTCATATTCAAGTGTAACAATATATTCTGTGTCTGTGGATAAACTGGTGGAGACAGTTTCTATACCGCTACCATCATCATTCCAGTCACCCTGTGCTTGACTTCCTCGGTTCCATACCGATAAATGGAGGTTTCCGGCCCTGATATAAATCCCAAGTCCATTGGTGCCTCCTCCTTGCTCGTACAATTGTTGTTTGGTGGTAATGTCATTGGCATTGGTGCGGAAGGCTATATTGATACTTTTGCGTTCATAACCTGTATTACTTGCTTTTACATTGTAGGCTTCGTTATTGCCAGTGGCTAAGGCTCTTTCAACATTCTCTATAAAATCTACAGTAGGGTTAAAGTTTATACTGCTTGTAGAACTTCTGAAGGTTGGCGCAGTACCAGAGGTTATAAAGTCATGATTCCCTGCTGACTGATCTTCCCAAAAGCCTACGTTTGTTCCTTCTGTAGAGGCTGCTCCTCCATCGCTTACAAAGGCACCGTCATTAGCTTTTAACCATGTGGCTAGGGCTGCTTTGTAACCCCCAGGGCCTACCGTTTCTATTAAGTTATCATCATTGGCTACTGCTGCAGTAACTCCTGCCACTAAATCAATCCCTGAATCTCCTGATTCTGTATCTGAAGGAAAGGTTGAAATATCGGTCAATGTTATTCCTGCAGCTATTGTTTGGCTACCAGTTGTTAAGACATCTCCTGTTCCTGTCACGAAACCATCTACCACGTCTGCCGGAAAAATGGAGTAACCAAATACGTTTTGGCCAGCAGAAATACCTAATTCTGTAAATGAGACAGCCACGCCTTGCACAAGTTGCGCACCCTGCCCAACAAGGGGACCTATATTTAAAAGAGGTAACGGATCTGATCCAGCAGTTTCTCTTCTTAAGATGAGGTAGTCATCAAAGGAGACCCCATTTGTTCCTCCTGGCCAAAAAGTTTCAGGAATTCCTATCAGTGTGCCATAGGAGGCGGGTGTTCCGTCTGTGTTAAGACTAGTTATAGCTGCTACTGCAACGTTGTCATTTCCACCTCTTTCAATAACGGGAAAAACAGCGTTATCTGGTTCCGAGGTTTGTATGCCTTGATACCAGATGATGTCAACTCGCTCTGTTTCCACTTGTATACTTCCTTGGGCGAGATCATCTACGTTTACTAGAATGTTGTCATAACCATTGTTGATAGTTCCAGACAAGTATATTGCATCGGCATCAGGAACTTGATCTGCATCCATGTTTACGATGTCAGGATCTCCAATTGTACCCGCGTTGTCACTAATCTCGTTTCCGGCTTCTAACACGTACCAAATGTTAACCAGTCTGTCACTGAGCACTCTTCTGTTAAGCACAAGAGTGTCTGGTCTAAGGAAATTACTAAATGCAGTACCAATGCCATTGACGGTATAAGAAGTTACACTAAGGTTGTTTCCTTGCCCATAATTCACAGTAAAAACCTCTGACGCATCAATATCATTGCCTGTATTACTAGGAGAGGTTGCGGTATAGCTTGACGTGGAGGCCCCAGTGCTAGAGGTAGCAATGGTTGTAATAGTGGACTGTGCACTGCTGTTTTGGCGTACGCCAAGCATCAGCACAAAGCATAGAGATGCTATGTGAAGTCTAGTTTTTATTACCGCGATGTTTAGGTGTTAAGCCAGCGGGCTCAATATTATTGTAATAGTACTATAAAAATCCAATAGTTACACGCTATTGAAGAAGAAAAAAACTTTGGCGAGGCCATAAAATGTCCGAATACGTTGACGATTCTCAATAATTGGGTTAGCATACCCGAAAGAGATTATTGTAAGAATTTTAAGAGAGGGGGATTTCCGTTTTAGTCTATAGAAGTTAAAAAATGATTCAAAACGCTTTTTAGTATATGTGTATGACTAAATGAATATAGGTACTTGTAAACGATTCTTACTATTTCACTATCACCTTGAGGGTGATAGCATTATTATTTTGGTCTAGTATTCTAATCAAGTTTAAGCCTCGACTCATTTGGTTTGTAGAAAGTTCGATAGACGCTTCAGATACTAGCACCTCACGATTAGTCCTTAGTACTACTTGTCCTCTGGTATTGAGTACAGTCAAGTTCAGTGTCTGGTCTTTGTCTACAGTATATGAGATGCTGAGCTTATCGCCTTTGGTTACAGGGTTTGGATATGCCCTGAAACTTGCTTTAAACTGCCGTTCTATTTTAACAGACCTAATCTCAGAGAAATCGAATGCTCCACTAAAGTCGGTTTGTTTCAGCCTGTAGAATGAGGTGCCATTGATTGGGTTGGCGTCTACAAATGAGTAGTAAAGTAAGTCGTTGCTATTACCGGCACCATCAAGATTTGCAACAGTTTCAAAGTTTACTCCATCGGTACTTCTCTCGATGGTATAGAAAGCATTGTTGATTTCAGAAGCCGTTACCCAGTCTAGCTTTACCTGATCCTCCTTGTACTTATTGACCTCAAATGAAATCAGGGTAATAGGTAGTGCACTATTCTCAATGGAGCCTAAAGTATAGTACTGCCCATCAGTAAAGTTCACATTGAAGGTTACCGTTTTACTACCGCCATTGGTGGCACTTGGAGAAATTAAGGTCGTTCCACCATTACCAAAGTCTCCATCATCATCTACCATTAACCTTGTCAGTGTCAAATTATTGCTGCCAGAGGCGGTACCAGTAACATTGGATAAGTCGTATGTTAATTCGATTGTGCCAACAGTTCCAGTTTCTTGCACCTGCCATTCTCTATTGAGCCTACTCTTAATGGTTGCAGGTTTTTCATCATTCACTGCAGCTTCAATGGCCGTACCATCATTACCAGATACTAACCAAGAGTCATCTACACTAAAACCTCCAGTGTTGTTGATAGTAACTATAGCATCGCTATTCTCACTTTTTGATTGGGTTTGAACAAGACAAGAAAGGTCATCTCTACCAATACCGAAGATGTCGTTGGAGTAAGTAGTCTTATCACTGTAATCCCAGATGGCTCCACCATCACCAGCTCTATAATCTCTTTCATCAACAGACCCTGTAGTACCATCATCAGCACCAGCAAGGGTGATACCATATTTAATAGCCAGATAAGATTCTACTCTATTTCTCTGATCTGAGGTCAAGGTTTGATTAAAGACAATGGTTTCAGCAATGTTTCCGGCAAAATGGGCTTCCGGATCAGGGCTAAAATGGTTGCCGATACCAAAACCACCATCAGCATTGGTTAAGCTGGTGCTTATTCCCGTTGCTGTCGCAGCTGATGCAGCATCAAGGTAAATGGCTAAGTCGCCAGTACTTTGGTCTCTGGTACTTGTTGCTATATGAGGTGAGCTGTCATTAAAAGTTCCTGATGTTTCAGCTTCGAAATTATTGTCAGAATCGGCATTGACCCAAATGGTACCATTTTCCATGCCCATGGCATGATCTAAGCCTGAGCCTGACCTTGTACTAATTAGCGCTGGTGAGTTGACATGGTCATCAGGTGCTCCAGCTGCTTGGCCCGTTCTAAATACTGAAATGAGTGTGAAATCGTCATTCACTGTACCTGCTGATGGTGCTCCTGTTCTTAGGTAGGAGGCGTTGTTTGAACCTGGAAAAGTAATATCGATGACGGGATTGAAATTGAGTTCGTTGGTCTGGAAAGTAGGTTCAATAGGTGTTAATCCTGATAGATCAACCTCCGAAGCATTAAGGTTAGCAGTACCTTGATCGTTCCATTGTTGCACATCATTGCCGTCAACTGCAGGTGTTGTTCCAGCATCAGAAAAGACTCCCGCATTAGCTTTCAGCCAAAGTGAGATATTGGTATTGACCCCGCCAGGTCCACAAATGGCTATGCCCGTTCCAATGGTAAAAAATTGCCCATCCGTTAGGTTCACTCCAGTAAAGGATAAAACATTTCCATTGAGTGTACCGCCAGATATCACGGTGGCGTCAGCCATAGTGGCAGTGTTGCCAACCAATAGGCTAAATGCTGTAGCATCTGCTACACTGTAGCCCAAACCAGTAAGGTCAAACTGTAATTCAGTATCACCAACAGCACCAGTATCATCTACTTTCCAAACCCGCGTCATTCGTTCTGAAATCGCATTTGGTACATCTACAATATTTTTACTGGCTTCGGCCGTAGCGCCACCATCATTACCCCAAATTAGGTAGTCTCCATTATCGGTAAAAGTGTTGATGTTGTCTGCATTGGTAGAGGCCACCTCGCCAAGTCCAATGGAGAGAATTGCATCCGAATTACCACTTTTTGATTGCCTTTGGCTAAAGCAACTGGCATCGTCTCTACCAATACCGGCTATATCTTCATTATAAGACGCATTGGTCGTGCCATTCCAGAGTACAGTTGAGCCGTCTGACCAGATATAGTTTGTGGCACTGGTTTGATTAATGGTCACTCCATATTTTATGGCGAGGTAAGTCTCTATTTGCTGTCTTTGAGTAGGGGTAATTGTACCCTGAAAGGCAATAACATCTCCCAAAAAACCTTCGAAGTCATTACCTCCATTATCATCGTCTCCTAATGTGTAATTATAGGTGCCACTTGACGCGTCATAAACATCGGTATTGTGGTCGTTGTTAATTAAGGCTCCATCCTGATAAACGTCTGCTGTGCTTCCAGAAGGATGATCTACTGACCAAATGGCCCATTCATCTTCTTTCAAGTTCGTAGAAAATGAACCTACTGAACCATATCTATTACTGCTTAGGAAGCCTCTACCCGTAGTGGCCGTTGCTCCTATTCTCATCTCAAAAACAGCATCATTGGCCACAGAGGCACTATTCACAAATGCAGCGGTAATCATGGTAATGCCTGCTGTGGCGGTAGTGAATGACCCTTCAAGTGAAGTGGCGTCATTACTAAATTGAATTGCAGGGTTAAAGTTGATGGTATTGGTTTCAAAAGTAGTCAGGCTCGAACCGTCAGTTGCATTAGCGGCACTTAAGCTCTGATCATCCCATCCCGAAACAGTTTGACCATCGGTGGCCAATGTAGTGCCCGTATTGTAAACTTCTACATCTGCTCTTAACCATAATTCAAGATTGGTAGTAACCCCTCCTGGTCCACAGATTGATCTGGCTGTACCGAGCGTAAAGAAATCTCCATCGCTAAAGTTGACCCCAGTAAATGTGACTTTGTTGCCTGCAAATGAAGCAGCTGGAGTAATTGTACCACTTGCCATGTTAGAAGTACTTGAAGTAATTAGGTTAAAATCAGCAGCCGAAGTACCCGTATAACCAAGTCCTGTGAGGTCGAAAGTTATACTTGTTTCACCCACAGTGCCAGTCTCTTGGACATGCCAGATGCGTTCCATACGCTCAGTAACAATGCCCGGTACGTCAGAAGTATTGGCACTTGCTTGGGCGGTGGCGTCATTATCACTGCCCCAAATTTGGAAGCTATTATCTGCAGTGAATGAATTGGCATTTGTTGCATTGCTTGTGGCAATATTACCAAGGCCCATGGTAATGATACCATCAGCACTGACACTGGCAGACTGCTTTTGCTGAAAGCATTGGGCATCATCACGGCCAATCCCTGCAATGTCATTATTGTAACCAGAGGATTGATCTGTAAAATCCCAAATTACTGTCCCTTCGGAGTCTCTATAATCTCTTTCATCCACAGAACCGGTAGTGCCATCATCTGCCGCAACTTTGGTGATACCGTATTTTATGGCTAGGTACGTCTCTACTCTGTTTTTTTCGTCTGATGTCAGATCATCAGAGAATACTATTACTTCGGAAATAGTGCCCTCAAATTGACCATCCCAAAAAGAAAAATCGTCTCTTAGGTGGTTGCCAATACCAATACCATTGTTTTTGTTAAGCGAGTTAACATCTGATGCAGCCGACCCGTCACTTGCCCCATCGAGATAGATTTGAATAGATCCGGCAGCAGCGGATGTGACCCGAGTAGAGAGGGCCATATGCGGAACGCCATCATTATAGGTACTCGTTGATCGGGCACCAAAGTCTGTTCCGGCCAAGAGACTGGCATGTAAACGCCCTGCTGAGTGACCGAGTGCATAAAGATTACCGCCACCACCATCTTCATTGCTAATGAATGCCGGAGCATCGAAAGTCTGATCAAAGCCAGTGGCATCAGTTTGGGTTGTTGAGAAAACCGCAATCAAGGTCATGTCATCAGTCGCTGGGTTGGCAGAAGTTGTGAGCCATGAGTTGGTAGCGTTTTGCGATCCTTGATCTGTGAATGCGATAGCCGGATTAAAATTGTCCCCTACTAAGGTATAAGTGGGTTCTACTGGGGTGCCTCCACCATTAGTTTCTGAGGCATTGTTTGCACTAAGAGATTGGTCTTGCCAAGAAGTTACATCTGCTCCATTCGTAGTGGTATTTGTTCCTACGTCTGCTCTCAGCCATAGGGTTAAATCAGTTTCTACTCCACCAGGAGCACAAATTTCAAAATCTGTGCCTAATGTAAAGTACTCGCCATCTTCTAGGTTCACGCCTGTAAAAGTGATAACGTCTCCGTTAAAAGTGCCCCCTGTAACCACAGCAGCACTGCTAAAGTTAGCAGCCGAACTACTACCTGCTATGAGCAAGCTGAAACTAGCTGCGCTTGAACTAAGGCCAAGTCCTGCTAAGTCGAAAGAAACTGAGGTGGTTTGAACTTCTTTTTCTTCAGCCACTCTCCAAACTCGGTTAAGCCGAGCATCAATGGTATCCGGCATCGTTAACGCTGATGTTTCGGTAAGCGCCCCGTTGTCGTTACCCCAGATTAGCCAAGCATCGTCTGTGCCAATGCTAGCTCCTCGGTCTACGATCACAATACCATCAGTATTTTCACTTCGAGACTTGGGTTGGTCTAATTCTGAATTGTCATCGCGACCAATTCCAGCGATGTCATTGTTGTATTCAAGAAAGCCTCCAAGAGAAGCATTGTTGGTCGCGTCAAAGATGACAGTCCCCCCAGAGTTTACATAATTATTGGCCGTGCTTTGGTCTAGGGTAATTCCATATTTGATGGCTAGGTAACTCTCTATTCTATCTCTTTGGGCAGTAGAGAACGCGGTGGGTTCATTGCAATAAATAAGCTCGGATATTTCACCTCTAAAGTAGGCCGCGCTGGCATTAATTCCATCATCATACTGAGTAGTGCCGTCTGTACCTCCAAATTCGATTCCGTCCGTATCACTAAATAGTAAACCTACGCTTGAAACTGATCCAAAACTTGTCCCATTCAAGTAGCCCGTTAGCGTACCAGAAACACCCGCGTTTCCACTAAGTTCAAGTGTCACAATATATTCTGTATTTGCTGTGACAGTCGTACTCACTGTACTTACATTGGTGCTATTATTCCAAGGAGAACCAGCTCCATCATTGTTTCTATTCCATGATGATATGTGCAAGTTGCCATTTCTGATATAGACATTAATACCACGTGTAGCACCGCCTTGCTCATAGAGTACTTGTCTATCAGTTACGTTGGTTGTGTTGGTTCTAAAGGCTAGGTTGATTCCTTTCTTGGCATAAGAAGCAGCGGTGTTAAAGTCGGTGTTATTGGCAATGGTCAAACTCTTAGCTCCATCAAAATCAACGGTTGGGTTAAAGTTGATACTGCTTGAGGTACTTCTATAAATAGGTTGTGCAGCTCCAACGGTAGCATCATGATTTCCGATCCAGTGGTCTTGCCAATCGAGTACACCAGAGCCGTCAGTTGATGTAGTTATATCATCGGCTTCATTAGCTTTTAGCCAAGTAGAAAGCGCTGCTTTATAGCCCCCAGGGCCCTTATTCTCAATGATGATATTGTCGCTAGTAGCTACACCGGCCGCTACTCCAGCTACAAGGTCTAGGCCCGAATCAGATGACAAGGTATTGGTGGGGAAAGTAGTGATGTCGGTGAGTACTATTCCCGCTTTCAATGCGCCAATGGTACCGGTCGTTAAGATATCTCCCTGCTCAACGGGTACGGTTACTAAACCAGTGGTAAACTCATCAGCAATATCAGCAGGAAAGATAGAGTAACCGAAAATGGTTACGTCAGCTGCAACACCTAGGTTAGTAAAACTTACGGCAACTCCCTGAACGGTTTGTGATGTAAGATCGAGTAGGGGAATAGGATCAACTCCGACTGATTCTCGTCTAAGGACAATATAATCAGAATAGGTCTGACCCACACCTGGCCAACTATCTTGGCCAATACCAACCAAGGTGCCATACGAGGCAGGATCTCCATTAGCATCTAAAGATAGAATGGGTGCCACAATGATATTGTCATTTCCACCTCTTTCAATAATTGGGAATACGGCTTTGGCAGGATCAGGAGTCTGTATGCCCGAATACCAAATCACATCAACCCGTTCAGTTTCTACCTCTATACTTCCACCAGCTAAATCATCTTGGTTCACTAGAATGTTGTCGTAACCGGTATTTAGAGCGTTTGACAAATAAATAGCATCGGCCTCTGCTACCTTGGTGGGCTGTATTGTAACCACGCTACTTGTCACACCATTATCTTCATACCAAATATTAACCAGTCTTGAAGTTGAAATTCTACGAAGGAGTAATGTATCAGGGCTAAGAAAGTTGTTGTAGCTCACCCCACCTACGGTATAAGAAGTAACTCTTACATCGTTTCCCGAACCATAATTCAACGTATAGGCGGTGCTCGGGTCAACATCATTAATGGCATCACTCGGAGAGGTTACATTGTCAGTAGAGCTGGTAGCACTAACATTAGATACGGCTATGGCAGTAATATCTGACTGCGCAAATAGCGAAGTAGACAGTACAAACATGAGCATAATGCTCAGGTAGCCTATGGGTTGCTTTAGTCTAATAATACGAGTGTTTTGGTAGAGGGTCTTAGACCGTCTTTAAAAATGGTGTTAAACCTATCTTAGAGAATGCTCTTTTTGATAGCGAGAAGTGCTTAGATGAATTTGGTAGAACTAGCACTCATCTTCGAAATAAAAATGAAGGTGAGAGAAGTATTTTCTGTAGTTAGGGCTGCAAAAATCGACTTTTTACTCGAACTGCCAATGAATCGTAGACAAAATCCTTCCAATTAGAAGAAAAGTACCAGTATCTCTAATTAAAATACAGAAGAAAGCATTTCATATATACGAATTTGTTGTTTGTAGCGATTTTTGAAAACGTCTTTTTATCGGACGATAACTTTAAGGGTGACCATATTATTGTTCTGATCCAGAATTCTGATCAGATTGATGCCTTTGTTCATATGGCTTGTTGCTAGCTCGAAGAAGTCTTCAGATACTTTGACATCACGCTTCTCATTAAGAATCACTTGCCCTCTGGTGTTGAGCACTGTCAATCTTAGGGCCTGATCGTTTTCTACGGTATATGAGATTTTCAATTTGTCTCCTTGAACTACCGGGTTAGGGTAGGCACTGAAACTGGCATCAAACTGTCGTTCAACTTTGACAGACCTGATTTCCGAGAAGTCAAACTCTCCACCAAAGTCAGTTTGCTTCAATCTGTAGAATGAAGTTCCGTTGATCGGATTTACATCAACGAAGGTGTAGTAGAGTAGGCTACTGCTATTACCAGCACCATCAATATTGGCAACTGTTTCAAAGTTCACTCCGTCAGTACTTCTTTCTATCGTATAGAAAGCATTGTTGATTTCAGAGGCTGTTACCCAATCTAGTTTCACTTGATCATCTTTATACTTATTGACTTCGAAAGAGATTAAAGTGATCGGTAAGGCATCGCTTTCAATCGAGCCTAAAGTGTAATATTGACCATCTGTGAAGTCTACATTGAAGGTCACTGTGTTACTACCACCGTTGGTTGCGCTAGGAGAGATCAGCGTGGTTCCTCCATTTGAGAAGTCACCATCATCATCTACCATCAATCGAGTTTGAGTAAGGTTGTTACTGCCTGATTCGGTGCCTGTTACGCTTGATAGATCGAAGGTTAATTCAACAGTACCGACAGTTCCAGTTTCTTGGACTTGCCACTCTCTATTAAGCCTACTATTAATAGTCGCAGGTCTTTCTGGGTTTCTGGTAGCTTCAATGGCCGCACCATCATTACCAGACACTAACCAAGAGTCATCTACACCGAACCCTCCGGTATTGTTGATGGTTACCATGGCATCGCTATTGGCACTTTGAGACTGGGTTTGATCTAGACAAGAAAGATCGTCTCTGCCGATACCGAAGATATCGTTGGAGTAAGTAGTCTTGCCGCTAAAATCCCAAATGGTTCCACCATCCCCAGCGCGATAGTCTCTTTCATCTACCCCTCCTGTGGTTCCATCATCCGCCCCGTTAAGGGTGATGCCATATTTAATAGCGAGATAACTTTCTACTCTATTTCTTTCGTCTGAGGTTAATATTTGGTTGAAGGCGATGGTTTCAGCGATACCACCAGCAAACTGAGCGTCAACATCAGAGGTAAAATGGTTTCCGATACCAAATCCACCATCGGCATTGGTTAAGCTAGTCGATATTCCTACTTCGGATGCTAGCTGTGCGGCATCTACATATAAGGCTAAGTTACCTGAGCTGATATCTCTTATGCCCATTGCAATATGGGGCAAATTATCATTGAAAGTACCTGTTGTTTCAACTTCAAAAGCAGCGTCAGAATCTGCATTCACCCAAACAGTACCGTTTTCCATACCGATGGCATTGTCGAGACCAGATCCTGATCTTGTACTGAGCAGGGCAGGAGAATTTACATTGTCATTGGCAGCTCCAGAGGTTTGTCCAGTTCTAAAGACGGAAATCAGTGTAAAATCATCATTGACAGTTCCTGCAGAAGCAGCACCAGTCCGCAGGTATGCGTTATTGCTAGAACTTGGGTCGCTGAAATTAATCAATGGGTTTGAATTGATCTCATTGGTTTGATAGGTAGGCTCGATTGGGCCCGCACCCCCTAGATCTACTTCAGAGGCATTGAGGTTAGCTGTACCTTGATCGTTCCATTGCTGCACATCGTTTCCGTCAACTGCTGCAGTGGTACCGGCATCAGAAAATACTTCAGCATCTCCTTTCAGCCAAAGTGCTATTTGTGTGTTTACGCCACCAGGTCCACAAATGGTGATGCCCGTACCAATGGTGAAGAATTGTCCATCAGTCAAATCTACACCTGTAAAGGACAAGATATTTCCATCTAAGGTACCTCCCGTTATTACGGTAGCATCGGCCATGGTTGCTGTGTTTCCAACCAGAAGCGTAAATGCTGTGGCATCGGCCACGCTATAGCCAAGACCAGTAAGGTCGAATTGTAATTCTGTTTCACCAACCGTACCCGTATCCTCAACTTTCCAGACCCGAGTCATTCTTTCTGAAACAGAGTTCGGTACGTCAACAATATTTTTACTGGCCTCAGCAGTAGCGCCATTGTCATTTCCCCAAAGGAAGTAATCTCTGTCTTCGGTAAAGGTATTGGCATTGCTCATATTGTCAGTAGCAACACTACCTAAACCGACAGTTAGGATGTCATCAGTATCTACCGCAGTTGATTGTTTTTGGCTAAAGCAAGAAGCATCATCGCGACCGATACCAGCGATATCATTGTGATAGGTTGAGTTGGCAGAAAAGTCCCACACTATTGTTGTGCCATCAGAGGATACATAATCTCCTTCAGTTACAGAGCCTGAGATAGTCTCTCCAGTAGTCGCATCATTATCATTGTCGTTGGTTAATGTAAATCCATACTTAATGGCCAAGTATGAGCTCACTTGCTGCTCTTGCAAATCGGTTATATCATTATCATAGATGATAACCTCTGGGATTAATCCATTATAGTATATGCTCGATCTTCTGCCAAGGTACACGTCTTTTGTACCACTTAAATCTACTGACTCTAACTCGGTGGTTCTCCTCAATACACCATCTCTGGTCTCCTCAATGAGACGATTAGTTCCATCGTACTCTGCTAGCATTAAGTAAGGGATTTGTGGAGCGTTGAAGGCAGTCACTGTTAGGTTTAAATCGTTACCCCAGTGTGCAATAGTAGCTTGTGTATTGCTTCTATACCCGAAATGAAGATCTTGATTGGTTGTTCCACCAGGAGAGCCAAGAATATAGTTGGTCTGATCGTCTTGTCTTATACCGGTGGCTATTAAGGTATAATCTCCTCCATTAGCTGCACCAGACTTAATATTTGGAAGATTTCCGAACGTTAGATAATTGTTAGTACCGTCAAAATCTATGACTGGGTTAAAGTTGATGTTGTCCGTTGTGTTGTTTCTGTATGCTGGTGGAGTTCCGGCTGTCGTGGCATTTGCATTACCAGCTTGATCTGACCAAGTAGCTACAGTTTGACCATCAGTCGCTTGTGTAGTACCTGTATTGAAAGCTTCAACGTCTGCTCTCAACCATACATAAAGATCAGTATCCACACCTCCAGGACTACAACTAGATCTTGCTGTACCTAAGGTAAAGAAGTCTCCATCGCTAAAGTTTACACCTGTGAAAGTCACAGTATTACTTGAGAATGAGGCCGCAGGGGTAATCGTGCCACTGGCCATGGTAGAAGAACTTGATGTAATTAGATTAAAATCTGAAGCCGAAGTACCTGTATAACCCAAGCCAGTTAAATCAAAAGTGACTGTTGTAGCGCCTACTGTTCCAGTTTCTTGAACATGCCAGATTCGGTCCATACGTTCGGTGATGATGCCCGGTACATCTACTGTTTCTGCACTTGCTTGAGCTGTAGCTGCATTGTCATTTCCCCAAACCTGAAAGCTGTTGTCTGCTGTAAATGAGTTAGCATTATCGGCATTTGTTGCTGCAATTCCTCCAAGCCCCATAGTTACCAGACCATCTGAATTAATACTTGAAGACTGTCTTTGCTCAAAGCACTGGGCATCATCACGGCCTATGCCTGCGATATCATTGTTGTACCCTGAAGACTGATCAGTAAAGTCCCAAATTACTGTGCCTTCAGCGTCTCTGTAGTCTCTTTCATCTACAGCGCCTGTGGTGCCGTCATCTGCACTGTTTTTAGTGATGCCATACTTGATGGCCAAGTATGTCTCTACTCTATTGCGTTCATCTGATGTCAGGTCGTCAGAAAAAACGATTACTTCGGATATATCTCCGGCAAATTGGGTGGCAGTGGAAGATGCTTCGTGGTTACCAATACCCAAGGCATCTGGGGCTGTTAAACTTGTAGCGTCTGACGCATCAGTGGCAATGCTCTCACTGTTGATATAAAGCTCTGTATTTCCAGAAACCACTCTCGTTGCAGTAGCGATCCTGGTAACACCGTCATTATACAATGGACTAACTGGGCTTTGTGCTCCAACACCATCACCATTTTCTATTTTGGCAAGTACTCGTCCGTTACTATGGCCTAGCGCATAGTTAGCACCAGTATTACCATGGTCCGCACCTAGAATAGCTGGTGCTTGCCAATGTTCAGCTCCGGCATCTGTCTGCGTAGTTGAAAAGACGGCTATCAAAGACATATCGTCTTGTGCAGGTCTACTTGCAGTCGTCAGGAAGGAATAGTTGGTAGATCCTGGGTCGGTAAATCTTACAGTTGGATTAAAGTTTTCTCCACTTGTTTGGAAAGTAGGCTCATCAGGTGTTCCACCCCCATTGGCTTCAGTAGCATTATTAGTGTTTAATGATTGATCAGCCCATGTGGCTACATTTTGTCCGTTGGTTGCTTGGGTAGTTCCCGTATTGAAAACCTCAACATCTGCTCTAAACCAGACGGCCAAATCTGCTTCTACACCTCCAGGAGCACAAGTTTCAAAGTCCGTACCGAGTGTAAAGTACTGCCCATCTTCTAGGTCGATACCTGTGAAGGTGATAATATTACCATTGAATGTTCCACCCGAAACTACTGTAGCGCTGCTGAAGTCAGCGGCTGAACTACTACCCGCAATGAGTAAACTAAAGTCAGCGGCATTAGAACTTAATCCCAGCCCAGTAAGGTCAAAAGAGACTGATGTAGTCTGCACTTCTTTTTCTTCGGAAACTCTCCACACCCGATTGAGTCTTGCGTCAATGGTATCTGGCATAGTCAGTGCTGTGGTTTCTGTTAGAGCAGCATTATCATTGCCCCAAATCAACCAAGCGTCATCTGTGCCGATGGTGGCACCACGATCGATAATCACGATACCATCGGAATTTTCACTTCTAGACTTAGGCTGATCCAGCTCAGAGTCATCATCTCGTCCTATGCCAGCAATGTCATTGTTGTATTCAAGGAAGCCTCCGAGTGAGGCATTGTTGGTGGCATCAAAGATGACCGTACCGGCAGAGTTGACATAGTTTTTAGCGGTTGATTGGTCGAGCGTTATTCCATATTTTATGGCCAAATAACTCTCGATTCTATTTCGTTGGGTGGCTGTGAATGAGCCAGGCTCATTACAATAAATCAACTCAGAGATTTCTCCTCTAAACGAGTTGGTGCTGGCACTTGTGCCATCAGCATATTGTGTGCTACCGTCAGAACCGCCAAACTCGATGCCATCAGTATCACTAAAGAGCAGTCCAACGCTAGAAAGTGTTCCAAAACTTGCACCATTAAGGTAAGGTGTTAATGTACCGGTGGTTCCGCTGTTGCCATTAAGCTCAAGTGTTAAAATGTATTCAGTATTAGCTACAATGGCAGTACTTACAGTGGTAATGTTAGTGGCGTTGTTCCAAGGAGAGCCTGCGCCATCATTGTTTCTGTTGTAGGCTGAGGTATGTAGGTTGCCGCTTTCAATGTAAACGATGATTCCTCTGGTGTTACCTCCTTGTTCATAGATCACTTGGCGGGTAGCTACATCAGAGGTGTTGGTTCTAAAGGCAAAGTTTAACCCTTTGTTGGTGTATGAAGTACCTGTATTAAAATCTGTGTTGTTGGCTATGGTTAAGCTGGTTGAGCTAGTCGTAAAGTCAACGGTCGGGTTGAAGTTGATAGCACTGCTTGTACTTCTATAAGTAGGAGCAGCTACACCAGTAGTAGCATCATGATTTCCAATCCAGTGATCTTGCCAATCAGTAACAGTAGAGCCTTCGGTAGAAGTGGTTACATCAGCATCCTCATTGGCTTTTAGCCAAGTAGAAAGTGCTGCTTTATAACCTCCGGGGCCTTTATTTGGAATGATAAGGTTACCAGCACTGGCTACGCCAGCCGCTACTCCTGCCACCAAATCAAGTCCTGAATCTGATGATAATGTAGTTGTAGGAAATGTAGTGATGTCCGTTAAGTCGACACCACTGTCGATGGTTACTTCAGGAGGTGTAGTATTTAGAGCAGTGCCAGAAGTATAACCGTCTACAACATCTGCTGGAAAGATGGAATAACCGTATATAGTTTGGTCTGCTACAACATCGAAATTGGTAAAACTAATGGCTACGCCTTGAACAACTTGACTACCGATATCTAAAAGAGGTATAGGGTCTAAACCAACCGTTTCACGTCTTAAAATAATATACCCAGTGAAGGTTTGACCAACTCCTGGCCAATCATTTTCACTAATACCTATAGCCGTACCGTAAGAAGCTGGGTCACCATTGGCATCGAGAGAAAGTATAGGAGCTACAACTATATTGTCATTGCCTCCTCTTTCTACAATTGGGAAAACTGCCTCGTCTGGATCAGGTGTTTGGATGCCTGAATACCAAATGACATCTACTCGTTCAGTTTCTACCTCAATACTACCGCCTGCTAAATCATCTTCATTTACGAGAATATTATCATAGCCGGTATTTAGCGCATCGGAAAGATAGATGGCGTCTGCTTCAGCTACTTTGGTTGGTTGAATGGTTACCACACTTGCGGTAACCCCATTATCCTGATACCAAATGTTGACGAGCCTTGAAGAAGAAACTCTTCGTAACATTAAAGTATCTGGGCTAACAAAGTTATTGTAGGTAAGGCCACCAACAGTATATGATGTAACTCTCGCGTCATTTCCAGAACCATAGTTGAGTGCATAGGCAGCACTTGCACTAACCGCATTAGAGGCGTCACTAGGAGAGGTTACATTGTCAGTAGAGCTTGTTGCTGACACATTACTTATAGTAATAGCAGTAATATCCGACTGCGCATGAAGCGTAGCGGATAGTATAAGCATGAGCAGACAGCCCAGCCAGCCTATGGGTTGTTTTATTTTGATAATAGTAGTGTCTCTTGAAAGTCCCCAGACCTTCACCTCTTTAATAAATGTGTATAACCCCATCAAAGAGAATACCCCCCTTGATGCTGAGAAATTTTTTAAGTTTTTTTCGTGTAGTTTTTTCACGGTTCTTTTCCAATGGAGTATAACCATTAGTCAAGATCGTGCCAGAGAGCTCTGATTGTTGATTGGGCTGCGAAAATCGCACTTTTTTATGAATCTACAACTAGTCTTAAAGAAAAATTATTCCCATTTTGGGAAAATGTGCGATAGAGCGGGAAAAAGGCAAAAAAATGTTGTTCGTATAAAAGAACTCCCAACTCACATGTATTTTTTTGCAAGCCAATTGTTATGATTATTGAGGTTTTAAAATGGAGAAATCTTAGCCATATCTGATATCGAAAAGACGCCTACTTGATTGGTGTACAATCAAGTGAAACAAGGGTTAAAAGAAGCCCGTTTCGAATCTATTTATTTCTGATTTTCTGCTTGTGTTGACTAAGCTGGTACAGCCTAATATTGGTACTTCCCTGAACTTGTTTCTATCGTAAGTTCTTTCTTGTCAGAGGCCTCAACTCGACCTACAATTTGAGCTGGAATACCGAATGAATTTGAAATGGAAATTATCTCTTCAGCAATACCCTCGTCTGCATAAATCTCCATGCGGTGACCCATGTTGAAAACCTTGTACATCTCTTTCCAATCTGTGCCACTTTCTTCTTGAATCAATTTGAAAAGTGGGGGTATTTCAAAGAGATTGTCTTTGATGATGTGCAGGTTGTCAATGAAATGAAGAATTTTAGTCTGGGCACCACCGCTACAATGTATAACGCCTCCGATTTGGTTTCGGAATTTCTTTAAAATTTCGACCATTACCGGAGCGTATGTTCTAGTAGGAGAGAGCACCAGTTTACCGGCATCGAGTGGTGAACCTTCGACAGTATCGGTTAACTGCTTAGTACCTGAATAGACCAAATCGCTCGGTACACTTGGGTCGAAGCTTTCAGGGTACTTTTCAGCGAGGTATTTATCGAAAACGTCATGTCTTGCCGAAGTAAGCCCGTTGGAGCCCATTCCCCCGTTGTATTCGGTTTCATATGTAGCTAGTCCATAAGCGGCAAGACCAATAATGACCTGTCCGGGTCTAATTTTTTCGTTTGTAATAACATCCTCTCGTTTCATACGAGCGATTACCGTGCTATCAACAATCACACTTCTCACTAAGTCGCCAACATCGGCAGTCTCGCCACCAGTGCTGATGATGTTTAGCCCGTTATCGCGAAGCATCTGAAGTACTTCTTCTGTTCCATTAATGAGGGCAGAGATAACCTCACCAGGAATTAGGTTCTTGTTTCTACCGATTGTTGAGGAGAGGAGAATATTGTCAGTAGCACCAACGCAAAGTAAATCGTCAATATTCATGATGATGGCGTCCTGCGCTATGCCTTTCCAAACACTGATATCACCAGTCTCTTTCCAGTACATATAGGCTAGTGAGGACTTAGTTCCTGCTCCGTCTGCATGCATGATGTTACAGTAGGCATCATCGCCTCCCATAAAATCTGGAACTACCTTACAGAAAGCTTTTGGAAAGAGTCCCTTGTCAAGGTTTTTGATGGCATTGTGCACATCTTCCTTTGAGGCTGATACCCCGCGCTGCATGTATCGGTCGTTCATCTTCAGTGATTTATGGCACAAAAATAAGAAAGCCTCCAAATAAGGAGGCCTCTCATGTATTTTAACTTCAAAGTTATCGTGAAATACTAGTTTTGATCCACGTTGATCACCTTAAATTCTGTTCTTCTATTTTTTTGATGCTCTTCTTCCGAACATTCAACATCATTTGTACAGCCGTTAATTAATAAAGACTCTCCATACCCCTTAGCTACTAGTCTTTCTCTAGCAATGCCTTTGGTAATGATATAATCCACGGCAGCTTGAGCTCTTCTTTGTGAAAGGTCCATGTTCGCGTCATCATCATCGCGCGAATCGGTATGAGAGCTAATCTCTATTTTGATTTCAGGGTTATCGTTAAGTAGCTGAACCAGTTTGTCTAATTCTAATGCAGCATCAGGTCTGATTTCTGCCTTGGCTAAATCATAATAAATATTTTCAAGTAGAATCACAGCGTCAAGCACGATTGGGTCTAGCGTTACGTCTTCGTTAAATACTTTTTCAGTAAACCTTTCTACCAAGTCTTCTTGCGCTATGCCTTGACCTACGGTCGAAAAGATTTTTCTTGAAAGGAAAAACGCGTTCTTCTCACCGAGGAGGGTGTAATCTTTTTCTGGATCAATCGGGAAACTGAACGAACCACCTCGACTACTTAATACATCGTCAACAACTTCACCATTTGCGTCTAATAATTTCACACGAACATCGCCTAAAATTACTTGAGTGCTATCCTCATTGCGCTGGTAAGTAGTTCCGCGTAGCGCGTAGGTGATTTTCTTTAAGTCACTTGAATTATCTACAAAGCTGTACAAGTCGTCACCACCTTGACCACCCACTCTGTTAGAAGTGTAAAATCCTTCAAAGGGGAAATCGGAATAGACCAAGCCAAAATCATCGGCAGATGAATTGAACGATGGGCCTAAGTTTTGTATGGTCACTACACCACCTTTGTTCTCAGCTGAAAAAAGATCTAACATTCCGAAACCAGCATGTCCATCTGAAGCAAAGTAGAGTTTGTTGTCTGGTGCTACATAAGGAAAAACCTCATCCCCAGCAGTGTTAATCGATGCCCCCATGTTGCTCACATTGGCCCATCTACCCCTGTCATTTAGGGTTGCTCTGTAAATATCCGAACCTCCAAAACCACCTGGTCTGTCTGAAGCAAAGTACATAGTAGTACCTGCTTGGTTAAAGGAAGGTGATGTATCCCAATATTCAGGGCTGTTAATTGGCATGGAAACAGGCGTACTCCATTTGCCATTCTTTTTATAAGAAATAAACAAGTCTACACTTCTTCTGCTTTTCTTTCCATCAGTATTTCCTTTAGCAAACACCATGGTGTTGCCGTCAGGAGCAAAAGCAACTGATCCTTCATTAACATTCGCTGAGTTAAAAGTGTCTGGCAGTTCACTAAGGGTAGAGGCATCAGGCGTTAGTCCTTCAAGACTTACTTTGTACAAGTCACTGAATGGTATGTTATATCGATTAAATGTTTCAGCTTCCCTAGTACTTGAAAAGTAGAGTTCGTTTTTGAAGAAAGTTGGGCTATACTCCGATTGTGCAGTATTGATGTTATCGAGAGGCGTCACGTCTACATTTCGGACATACAGACTAATGCTGTCAAGCTTATCTAAGTTCTTGATTTCCTGTTCTGCTCGCTCTTTATAGATTTCAATGGTGGCAAAGTTGGCGTAGTTGACAAGTACTTGCTTGGCATCGTCATATTGCTCATTGGCTTTTAGTGCAAGTGCGTAATTGAGTTCCAGTTCAGGGTTATCAAATCCTGCTGCAACCGCTTTAGCATAATAAGGAATAGATGATCTAGGATCTCCTAGTTTTCGGTAAGACTCTGCGGTGTAGTAGTTAATGTCACCAGCATCAGGATTTTCTTCTAACTCTTTTTTGAAGTCTTCAATAGCTTGTGCATAGTTTTGATCTTCCACATAGCTTTTAAGAACCTTGGGCGTTTTATCATCCTCTTTTTCAACAGCAATGATTTTCGCAGCATTTTGACTAGGTCCAATGGATGGGTTACTTGGTGCAGCTACAGTTTTCTTTGGTGCTTCTTGAACACCCAGAAAGTTAGTTTTTTGCGTAGCACAGCTACTCAAGTAGACTAGAGCTGTTATAAATAGTAATGAATTTAACTTCTTCATTGAGTGTAAATTAGCGAAATGCTACTTTATAATACGCTTTTTGCTGTCTGAAAGTATCTATTGAGCCAACTTTCATTTGCCTTAACGATCCATTTTTCTTCAAGTTCACCCTTAGTGCTGAGGTTGTTGTCGAAGAACAATGAATTGCCCTGGATCAGTCCATTCGCAACCTCAGATTTTAAATCGTTCATCTTCACAAATTGGACGCTGTCATTTTTCAAAAAAGCTAGATTGGCCCGATCGAAAAAACCCACATTAAGCTTATCACCCATTTCCTGAACAAAACGGAAAGAACTGTCAATGGAACATCCACTGGCCATATTAAAGCCCTCGTCAGTCGCGATAATTAGGAAATGACTATGCTCGATGGTGGCAGAGGCCAGTAAAGATTGACCGTGTGCTGCCCATTGCTGTAGAAATTGTTCAGAGGCAAGTAGTAAAGTCTGCTGTTCCTCATTAGACAATGCTCTGTCTGCCTGATAGATCCATATTCTTGATTCGGCACTTAGTTCTTCAAACGGGCTTAACATAGGGGGTAACTGTTTGGTCGGTCAATATTGAACCTACTATTATTTCTCAAATGTCGTGTGGTTGTCTTTTGCAACCAATTAGTTGGGACAAAAATTCCCAATAGTTGTTTTCTATTAACCATCCGAAAGGCAGAAAGATTTGATTGACGTCTAAAAAGTTAATTTTTCTGTGACACTTCTGTGATGAAAGAACACGAATCTTGTCAATTATCATGAATAAGAAAGTACTCATAGTAGAAGACGATGCCGATATCAGTGGACTTATAGAGATCCATTTGAAGGATATGGGCTTTGAGACCCTGATTGCTAATAGGGGAGATACAGCTCTGGAAATTGCTCTAACGGAGGCCTTCGACTTTATTATCCTAGACATTATGCTGCCAGGAAAGGATGGACTAGAGGTCTGTAGAGAATTAAGGGCTTCGAAACTAAAGACTCCCATTCTAATGCTAACCGCAAGGTCTGAGGAGATTGATAAGATTCTGGGCTTAGAAATGGGTGCTGATGACTACCTGACAAAACCTTTTAGCATTCGAGAATTGACCGCCCGGGTGAAAGCTATTTTAAGAAGGACAGAAACTCAATCAAATCAAGCACCTGTATCTAGAGAGATTTTACGCTTCGGAGCGTTGGTAGTAGATAAAGACAAGCGGAAGGTGCTTTTAAGAAATGAGCGCATTGATCTTACACCTAAAGAGTTTGACCTATTGGCCCTAATGGCCGAGAACCCTGGTAAGAGTTACAGCAGAGAGAATTTATTAAATGTGGTTTGGGGCTATGAGTTTGCAGGCTATGAGCATACGGTAAACTCTCATATCAATAGATTAAGAAGTAAGATCGAAACAGATCTATCTACTCCCAAATACATTCTGACCTCTTGGGGCGTGGGCTATAGATTCAATGACGAATTAAATCAAAGTTAATGAGTAGTGACGCAAAGAATTTGACTGGAGGCATAAGTCTCTTTTGGAAGTTATCGGCCACCTTTTTAGTGTTACTGGTGTTGGTAGGAGCCTTTCACATTGCCCTGTCTATTTCTACCAGTGAGAAGTATTATCTAGAAAGAAATCAAAGGCTTAATGCCAACATAGCCCAAAGCATAATCCAAGAGGTGAAACCATTTATCGATGGGCATTTGAGTGAAACGGCCACTGATGACATCATGCACCACATGATGGCCGTGAATCCAAGCATTGAGGTATATCTTCTAGATAACCAAGGTGTAATTCTGAACCATGTAGCCCCTTACAAAAAGGTAAAATTGACTGAAGTTAGTCTGGCACCTATCAATCAATTTATCCTAACAAAAGGAGAAGTCTGTGTAATGGGCGATGACCCCAGAAAACCAGGAGAAGAACAAATTTTTAGTGCTGCGCCCATCATGGATGGAGATCAATTACAGGGCTACGTTTATGTGGTATTAGCCGGGGAAGACTACTATGAGGTGGCCTCCCATCTTTGGAGTGATTATATCACAGCACTAGGAGGAGGCACCATGTTGGCTATTTTGATTGCGGCTTTAATAGTAGGTCTAATTGCGATCTGGTTCATCACCAAGAACCTAAGAGGCATAATAGATACGGTAAGAAAATTTCAAAACGGTGATTTAGAGGCCCGCATTGCAACACAATCTGGTAAAGAGTTCAATACGCTTGGTGTAGCCTTTAATGAGATGGCCGATACCATTGTGGGGAATATTGAAAACCTTAAGTCAATGGAAAATCTTCGAAGAGAACTCGTAGGCAACGTAAGTCATGACCTGCGGACTCCTCTGGCGGTAATTCATGGCTATATCGAAACACTAATGATCAAGAAGGATAATCTAGCGCCAGCCGAACGAGACAAATACTTGAATATAATCCTAGAGAGCACAGAGAAGCTGAAAACCATGGTTTCGGAGCTATTTGAGCTATCTAAACTGGAATCAAAACAAGTGCATCCTAAGAAGGAACCGTTCTTCGTCAATGAGTTGCTGCAAGATGTAGTTCAGAAATATCTCATACTCGCCCGAAAGAAAGGTGTTTTGATTCAATCTGTTATTTCTAATAATGTAGATCTCGTGAATGCTGATATTGCTTTGATCGAAAGGGTGTTGCAGAACTTGATTGATAACGCGCTCAAGTTTACGCCTGAAGGTGGAACAATTACCATTAGGACCAATGAGCTAGATAATGCGGTGGAGATTCAGGTGAGCGATACAGGAGTGGGAATTCCAGAAGAGCAAATCCCTTTTGTATTTGATCGATATCATATCGGAGATAAGCGAATTGGGTTGGATAAAAATAATACTGGCTTGGGCTTGGCGATCGTAAAGAAGATTCTTGAAATCCATGACGCCACTATTAAACTAACAAGTAAACTAAATCAAGGCACTTCATTTTCATTTGAACTGCCATACCATCAAATATGAAAAAGTTAAGGATATACACCCTGATGCTATTGATTGGCACTGGGCTTATCGGTTGTATTGGCACCGATATAGTGGAGGATATAATAGTAGCGCAAGAGCTATCAATCAATGATAGACTAGAGACGCTTGGTGTTGGGGAGTCGTTTCAATTTGAGGCGGACTTCTTTAATGAAATGGGAGAACAGGAGTCATCAGAAATCATTTGGACATCTGGCAATGAGGCCATCATGTCTATTACAACTGATGGATTAGCCACCGGTGTTTCCCAAGGCGATGTTTGGATTATGGCGATGTCTGGGACTGCAAGAGACTCCGTTATGGTTTCCGTAGGCGCAATGACCACTTTGACAACAGCCGAAAGAATGGGCAGTTTTGTTGGGTTAAGAGACTACAATGTTAGTGGAGATTTTAGCCTAGCGGAAGATGGAGACAACTTAGTGCTTACCTTCTCTTCTAATTTTGTAGCCTCTAGAGGGCCGGGCCTTTTTGTTTACCTCAGTAATAATTCAACAAGCACCACGGGAGGGGTAGAGGTTGGCCAACTGATGCAAAATTCAGGAACCCAGACATACATTATTAGCCGTACGGCTGCACAATTAGATACATACAACCATGTGCTTGTTTATTGTAAACCATTCGGTGTAGCATTTGGAACAGGACAATTCGACAACTAGAGATGAGAAGCATTAATAAGATTATAGCGGTCAGTTTATTTACACTCATAACGAGTAGCGCAATTGCAGGTGGAGGTTGGCCAACGCCAAAAGGTAAAGGGTACTTTAAATTGAGTCAGTTTGTGCTACAAGCCAATCAATATTACTCACCCAGCGGAGAGATTATCGATATCTCAACAGCAGGTATTTTTATTAGCAGCATCTATGGCGAGTATGGTGTTACCGATCGCTTGGGGGTGTCGGCCTACATACCCTTTTTTTCCAGAGCAACCTTGAATGAGCAGGTGTCTACCTCAGGAATATTACTGGCTGAAGGTGATGCCGTGAATTCATTAGGTGACTTTGATATTTCACTTAAATATGGATTGATTGTCAATAAGCCAATTGTGGTGAGCGCAAGTCTAACTTTGGGCCTACCCTTCGGTAACCCAAGCGGAGGTAGTACCGAGATTCTTCAGACAGGCGATGGAGAGCTCAATGTGATGCTAAGTGTAGAGGCCAGTAGAAGTTTCAATGGTGGAAAAGGGTACGTCAACACATTAGTGGCCTACAATAATCGAAGCGAAAATTTTAGTGATGAGTTTAGGCTAGGCATCGAGGTAGGCTATAACATAGCACCTAAATGGAATGCGGCTTTAAAGGTGATCAGTGTTAATTCCCTAAACAATGGAAGCGATCTGGAGACACCTGCTAACGGTATATTTTCAAACAATATTGAGTATTTGGCCATTACCCCAGAGGTCAATTATTCTTTGAATGATAAGTTTGGTATTTCAGGAAATATTGGCTTTGCCGCTGCTGGTAGAAGAGTCTTAGCAGCCCCTTCTTACTCCTTGGGAGTATTTATGAAGCTCTAAGAACTTTTGATGAGGAGAGATAACAGAGGCCTCGACTAGTCGAGGCCTCTGTTAATTAAAGTCCTTCGTTTTTGGCAATCAACTCTGCTAAGTCCATTACCTCAACACTTTCTTCTTTGTTTTTTGACTTCACGCCATCACGCATCATAGTCATGCAGAAAGGACAGCCAGCTGCAATAATGTCAGCACCAGTGTCTATGGCCTCTTCCGTACGTTCAATATTCACTTCTTTGTTACCAGGTTCAGCATCTTTGAACATCTGAGCTCCACCAGCACCACAGCATAAGCCCTTGGTACGGCAACGTTTCATTTCGACCAATTCTGCATCTAGTGCCTCTAAAACCTCTCTAGGGGCATCATAAATATTATTTGCTCTACCTAGATAACATGAATCATGGTAAGTGATCTTTTTACCCTTAAACTCTCCACCGCCCTTCAAGCCAACTTTTCCTTCGTTGATCAATTGCTGAAGAAAAGTGGAGTGATGAATTACCTCATAATTGCCACCTAATTCTGGATACTCGTTTTTCAAAGTATTGAAGCAGTGAGGGCAAGCAGTTACAATCTTCTTTACATTGTAGCCATCTAATACTTGAATATTGGCGATGGCCTGCATTTGGAAAAGAAACTCATTGCCTGCCCTTCTTGCTGGGTCGCCAGTACATGTTTCCTCTTCCCCCAATACAGCGTAAGAGATGCCTACTTTATTCAATATCTTGATAAAAGCTAGCGTCACTTTTTTGTATCTATCGTCAAACGAACCGGCACAACCTACCCAAAATAATACTTCTGGAGATTCTCCTTTGGCCGTCATTTCGGCCATGGTTGGCACTTGGTTAATATTATCACTCATCTTTTTTAATTATCGCTTGAAAGAATAATGTCCTATGATTTTGTAAGAAAATAAGCAGTCAGATAGCTCCTGTCCATTACCAATGTTATGAGCAATCAAGTACCTCTCACGATCAGTTGATTTTTTATTTACCACAATTCCAATGTGGGTTGTGGCACCTCCCAAGTTCCAACACACAATGTCACCTGGTTTATAATCTTCTGGTTTTGAAGAAATGGTTTTGACAGTACTATGTCGCTCAAAAAACTTCATGAGATTAGGTACTCTTCTATGGTCAATGTTTTTATCGGTACTACTCAGCCCCCAAATTTTTGGATACTCATTAAAATGAGCCTTCATATCTTCATGAACTTCCTTTTGAAGGTCAATCGATAATTTTCTATAGGCTCTAATAACCACATCAGTGCAAACTCCTTTCTCTTTTGGGACATCACCGTTAGGATAGTCGATTGAAAAGTAGCTAGGATCATATGTGACAGCGTCATTTGTCAATGCAATTGCAGCATCCGAAAGCTTCTGAGTAAAGTTTTCCTGAGCGAATAATCCGAAGGGGATAAAGAGCAATATGAGAATAGCTTTTCGCAACCTTATTATTCCTTTTTTAAGTCTTTAGCCCAGTTAAAACGATCGGTTGGGGCGAATTTCCACGGAGAGAAACTCGTTTCTATGTTTTGGAACATCCCGTTCCACGAAGCCGGAGCTGCAGATTCTTCCATTGAGACGTATCTTCTCATTTCTAAGATGATCGATAACGGATCGATATTAATCGGACAAGCTTCTACACAGGCGTTACAACTGGTACAGGCGTTGATTTCCTCTTTCGTGATGTAATCACCGAGCAACGACTTACCATCTTCTAAACCTTTGCCTCCTTTGGCAAGACTAGCTCCTACTTCCTCAGCGCGGTCTCTGGTAGCCATCATAATTTTTCGTGGCGAGAGTTTTTTGCCCGTCATATTGGCGGGGCATTGAGAAGTACACCTTCCACATTCGGTACAAGAGTAGGCATTCATAATGTTTACCCAACTCAAATCGTTGACGTCTTTAGCACCAAAACGAGCAATTTCAGCAGCAGGCTCATTGGCAACTTCAGTTGGCATGCCCAGCATCATTTTGACTTCATTAGTCACTACAGGCATATTGTCGATTTTACCTTTTTCCTCAAGGTTAGAATACCAAGTGTTCGGGAACGCCATTGCGATGTGGAGGTGCTTGGAGTAGGTAACATAAATCGCAAAACCTAAAATTCCGACTATATGGAACCACCAAGCAAAACGTTCAACAAAGATGAGTGTGGAAACACTCATGCCTTCGAAAAGAGGTATTAGGAAGCCACTAAAGAAAAATGTGCCAGTTTGTGCATAGTGATCATCTTGTCCTTGAATGAGCATGTCGGTCGCATTCATTGTAAGGATGGCGAACATTAAAATAATTTCAATGACAAGAATGAGGTTGGCATCAAGTGTTGGCCATTTACGCATTTCTTCACCCGAAAAGCGTTTAACCTTCATCACATTTCTTCGAATCAGGAAGGCGAAACATGAGAATAGTACGGCAACGGCCAAAAATTCAAATACATTGATCAACACGGTGTAAAAACTACCTAGATAAGGAGCGAAAATCCTGTGCGTACCAGCAATCCCATCAATGACGAATTCTAAAACCTCTAAGTTGATGACTAGAAAGCCCGCATAGATCAAAAGGTGCAGAAATGCTGGTACTACGCGCTTGAACATCTTTTGCTGACCGAACGCTACAAGGAGCATGGTTTTCCACCTTTCGGGCTTTCTATCGGTTCTACCCGAAGGCTTCCCTAAGAAGATATTTTTTCTAATTCGCGCTATTCTTTTAAACAAAAAGAATGACGCTGTTGCAACGACAACTAGAAAGGCTATTTGAGGTAGAAACTCCATTTTATACGCTAGTAGGTGTTAGTCTTAATAATGAATTTTGAATTTATCAAAAATGTTTTGCACGGTTTAACTTTTTATATACTTTTGTGCTCCATTTCGGGGTGCTGTAGCTCAGTTGGTAGAGCATCGGACTGAAAATCCGTGAGTCGGTGGTTCGAATCCACTCAGCACCACGCTAAGAGCCTCTCTTTTTGAGAGGCTTTTTTATTTTCATGCCCCGAAATCGTTTGCATAAGCCTTGCTAATATAATAATCAAAGGTAAAATAGTATGCATGCATACTATTTTATTTTAGCCAAAGCACCTCTTTTTCGTTCAAAAAGCGCCATTTACCGCGTGGTAGGTCTTTCTTGGTGAGGCCACCATATACTACACGGTCTAGCTTTTCTACGGAATAACCTAGATGTTCGAAAATCCTTCTGACGATGCGATTTTTTCCTATGTTAATTTCTATACCGAGGGTAGTATTGTCATCCTCTACTATAGCAAGGTCATCAACAATTACTTTTCCATCATCTAGCGTGATCCCATCAAGAATTTGCTCAAAGTCACTTTTAGTGATTGGTTTGTTTAAAGTGACTTGATAAATTTTCTTGATCTTATGTTTCGGGTGGGTGAGCTTTTTTGATAATTGGCCATCATTGGTAAATAATAGCAGTCCGGTAGTAGTCCTGTCCAGCCTACCGACTGGGAATATTTGCTCAGGACATGCTTTGGATACTAGCTCCATGACCGTCTTACGGCCTTCAGGATCTGATGTGGTGCTAATGAAGCCTTTCGGTTTGTTGAGCAAAACGTAGACCTGTTTTTCTGGCTTGAGTACGTTCTTTTCGTGCACTACCACTTGGCCAGGTTGTACTTTGTAACCTAGCTCCGTATTAACCTTGCCATCAACAGTTATTTCTCCCTTCTCGATGAGTTTGTCGGCTTCTCGTCTAGAGCATACGCCTGCGTTAGCAATGTACTTGTTCAGCCTTATGGCTTCAGTCTGTTCTGTGGGTTGTTGCAGAGACTTGTGCTTATAATCTGGGTTTTTTTCAACCTTGGTATTACTTCGTCTCTTTTTGGGCTTAAAATTCTTCTTTGTCATAAGGATGCAGTATCACTACTGGATTTCGACAAAGATAGCTAATTATTCAGGGCTTGGAGCCTCTTCCTCTTTTTCAGGAGAACCGATTTCATTATCTGGGTTGGCGAAGTCTTTTGGGGTAGGCAAATCTTTCAAATCATTGATTCCAAAATAGTCCATGAATTTGTCTGAAGTACCGTAAAGGATCGGTCGTCCAACATTTTCAGACTTGCCTTTTATTTCTATTAATTCTTTCTCTAAAAGTTTCTGTACCGAATAGTCACAATTTACTCCGCGGATTTGTTCAATCTCGGATTTCGTGGTGGGTTGTTTGTACGCAATGATGGACAGTGTTTCTAATGCCGAGGTCGATAATCTCTTTTTTGATTGTTGTTTCAATAAAATGCCAATACTGGTTTGGTA
This sequence comes from uncultured Roseivirgaceae bacterium, assembly GCA_964352205.1. Lineage (GTDB taxonomy): Bacteria > Bacteroidota > Bacteroidia > Cytophagales > Cyclobacteriaceae > Roseivirga. The sequence continues at coordinate 495,951 of CAYGQO010000001.1, read as the reverse complement.
AGAGGGTTTGGTAAGAAACTGATATCCACCACCACTTTTTACTACTTCGAAGGAGAAGGTGTCGTTGCTAAACTTTTCCATAAGCTGCTCAATGGCTAGCTCAATGTCTTTTTCAGGAACATCTGCTTCAAACATCTCGGAGAGACAATCCTTCAATTCGTTTAAACGAATAGGTTTTTGAGCACAGAATATCAATGCTTCTATATGCTGAACTAAAAAGTCCACTACTTTCGTTGCGAAAGTTTTGCTTCGATGGAGTGCATAGTATGCGGAACGGCTTTCAACCTTTCTTTCGAGATTAATTTCCCCGTGTCAATGCAAATGCCATAAGTTCCATTTTTAATGCGAATTCGAGCATTTTCGAGGTTATTGATAAACTTCTGTTGCCTAGCGGCAAGCTGATTTAAGTTTTCTTTTTCCATGGTATCGGCACCATCTTCAAGCACCTTTGTAGAGTTGTTACTGATGTCATCACCAGAGTCTCCACTCTTTGCTAAGGAGCGCTTAAGCTCAGTCAATTCAACTTTTGCTTTATCTATTTTTTCAATGATGAGTGCTTCAAACTCTTGTAGCTCATTCTCAGAATATCGTGTCTTTTCTGCAGTGCTCATATGGTTTCGCTTAGATTAGTTGAGAAAAAAATTTGCGCTAAAATAAGGCTGCGCTATTCATTTGCAAAGTAATAAGATGTTTTTTGATGGTATTACTTTGCAAACATTCGTTTGGTAAAAAACACTTTACAAGGCAAAGATATTCTGAGTACACGCATTTTGACAAAACGTGTTGTGTAAAAAAGAAAAAGACTCCATTGGAGTCTTTTTGCCTTAGTAGTTGATCTTCATTAATTGCATTCTTTTGGTCAGTGCAGATGCCTCTATACTCACCCGGTATCGCATACGCATGTAACGGGCAATGACATCAACTTTCCGACCCCTTCGCAAATAGCGATCCACGGTTTCATTGATTAAGCAATTCATTTCAGTAGTCTCTTAGATTGTTATTGTAGTCTTAACCATAATATAGGTTATAAAGTTTTAGGATAGCTAACATGTACGCAATAAATATTAGCTATTTGGCCAAAATTCATACGAAATATTTGGATAGTGTAAATCTCAGTAGACAAACCGAAATCCCAAGCTAGAAATTTGACCCAATGGCCACTTTGTTTCTCAAGTACCGAATGTTACCGTTAGGTGATATGACTTCTGTCAAAACCATATAATAACCAACCCTAGCTTGTCCTAACTGATTGGTACTACCATCCCAAGTCAGGAACCCTTCCTTTCCTACCAAAACATTTTGACCTAGCTCCTTTATTACTCTGCCTTCAGCGTCAATTATTGAGGTGTTAAGGGTATTACCAGCTGATTGAAATGTATAATTGATGCTGGCAAACTGGGGCCCTCTGGGAGAATTTGGAGCAAAAACGATTGGTTCAATGCTTACCTCATCATTTTCTGTTGCGATGCTTTTCGACTGAGAATTCTCATATCCTGGTGTTGCCGAATACTCCGTTGAGGAAGCCGAAAACCAATTGCTTTCATTGTTTGTGGGTTCGGAGAATCGAATGCGCTCCAAAGAAACCCCTCTATTATCGCTTAATAAGGCTGAATGGTAATCATCACTGTAGGCAAATGAGTCTATCACAAGATCGTTAGATGTGGAAAGCGTAACGCTACCTTGGTCTGAGGGAAGGCTGGGCATTGAACTTAATGTGATTACACTATTGAGCACTGTGTTAGGGTATTGGGTAGACAGGATGTTGCCATCGTTGGTAATGGTGTAGTAAGTCCTAGGAGCCATAAATAGGTTGTCTTCGGAAATAACCCTCGAGTTGGTCATTCCAGAGAGTTTCCAATCCTTTAGGTTAATGTATTTAGTGGAGTGATTGTAAATCTCTATAAACCTGACTCCGCCTGTTTTAGGGTGAAATAGTATTTCGTTAAGGAGAATGTCGGAAGGTTCTGCAGCTGCGGGAATAATTAATTCTACCGATCTATCAACAGCATTGATCAAGTTTCCACTACAGTCTGCAATGTTATTGGCAGTAATTTGATAGCGCGTGTTTTCAATAAGATCTTCTAGGGTAGTGAGTAGTACTGATCTTTGATCTTCTTTAACTGTTGATGCTATGAAACTGAGCCCGAGGGTTCCCGAGAAATTATTAGGTCCGATACCCGTAGCATTCAATCGCTCATTAAACCGGATTTCTACTGTGGATGCATCAATGGCTACGGCTTGAATGATCTGGGGGCCTGAGAGGTCTGGATTAGCACCTGCAACCGAGTTTCTTGAGCCTGGTGAACCACCTGTCGGGTTGGCTGACCCTATCCAGTTTAATGCTTCGGTACAAGGATATGAAGTGTCAATCATTTCCAATGAGAAGCCTCCTTGTGTTTTTAGTACATCTCTGTACCAGCTGTCAGAATAATGAACAGAGTGAATGAGACTCCCTTCAGGATCGTAAATTGATAATTTCTCTCCACCATTATTTAAGCCTAACCAGTTGTTTACACCAAGTACGTTACCGTATTCTTTGAATTCATCGGCTGAGTTGTTTGGTGCCAAGATCAAATATTCATTGGGCTCGAGATCATATGCATTAAGTACTGTTGAGGAAGTCGCATCGGCCATTATGATGTTTTGAAGGGAGATGATTTTACCCGAAGTATTGAGTAATTCTAGGTATTCTACGGCCGGAAGCCCTTGGGAAGGTGAGGGTGATGCCATTATTTCTGTAAAGATCAATTCATCCTGATTCGGGTTTGCTCCCAGGTAGAAACTGAACGAGGTGTTTTGCATTGCATTTCCCGAGCAGTCCTTAATTTCCGACAGGTGGAGGTTATGCTCAAATCCGCGTTCAAAAGATGTTTTCAGCTGGATACTAATCAAAGTACCGAGCCCATTTTCTAATACTACACTATCAATCGAAAGCTCACCCGACACGGTAATGTAATCTTTATTTAAAGTTGACAAATCCATGGCTTCATTAAAGCTGGCCTGAAGTGTACTGTCATTGATAACCTCCAGCTGTATTAGTTGCGGAGCAATATTGTCTGGGGCGGGGTCGTAAATTGAGTTTATTTCACCTGGAGTTCCTCCTATTAAGGAAGTGGAACTGCTCCAATTATGCGCTCCTATGCAGGAAGGGTTTGGGTTAATCTGCTCTATGGACCAGCCTCCTTTTGCCTTATCTGGATTCTGGTACCAAGAAAGATCATAAGTCAAGCTATCTACGATATTGCCTAGGTTGTCAGTAAGTATAATTTGCTCTCCGTTGTTACCTAGAGCGTTCCAAGATGACACACCTATTACATCACCGAACTCCTGAAATAAATCAACTTTGCTATTCGCGGTGAGTATTACGTAGTCCTTAGGTTCTAGTACGAAATCGCCAATAGTTCCCCCAGATAGTTGAAAATCACTGATGTCAATGGCATTAAGTGAATTGTTGAAAAGCTCTATGTATTCATCGCGACTATCATTCGGCAGTACAATCGGATCGGGTTCATATTCACCCGAAGGGTCAGCAAAAATTTCATTTATCAATATCTGACGAGGTAGTGTTGGAGTCTCATACTTGATTTGAAAAAGGATGTTTTCGGCCACGGCATTGCCACTTAAATTGGTTACCCGATTAATGGTGATAGCATATGTGTTGTTCACCAAAGGACGGTTAAGTTGCAGGTTAATGATACTGTCGGACTGACTAAGAAGAATTGGTTCTAGGCCAAAGTTGAAAGCATAGTTTGACAATAACTGGGTACTTGTGGCCTCTGTTTTTTGATTAAAAATAAGCTGAAGTTCTGTTGGTGAATTTACCTTGACACCTGATACTTTCAGAGGAAGGTAGCTAAACGTTGAGGTTAGGTTATCAGCAATTGCCAGGGTGGATGCATCGCGAATGTCATTAATTACTAGGGTATAACCGTTTTCCAACAGATCAACAGGTAAGGTGAGAGTCACGGTGTTTTTAATTTGTTCATTGAACTTTACGGCCAAAGGTTGTCCGATTTGAGAATCCAAGGAATAGTTTTCACGGTTCACTGCGCTAGCCTTATCTAAGCTCAGGTTAAATGCCACTTCAATCGTCTGTTTATTAAGAACAACTACTTCAGTGACCCGAAGGCTTTCGATAAAGACGAATTCAGTTGTAAGGCTATTTGACAGCGCCTCCGTGGCAACATCTACTATATTGGTGGCGGTGATTTGATATTGTCCATTCGTAAGGTCAGATGTACTAAGCCTTACCTTATTGGGTTGTACCAGTGACGCATCGTTAATGGTAATCCTGTTGTCAGTCACGTAGTTTTCAATATGCTCGGCAGAAGTGCTCGTCACTGGTTGATTAAACTCTAACAAGACTGAGTTTTGTGATTCTGCTTTCGCAGAGAGAAGTATAAGTGGAAGGACTTGGCTTTCTATAGAGAAATCATCGATAATTAATTCTGCAGCTGATCCTGCACCATCACCTCTTTCTGCAATGATTTTCAAGATTACCTGCTGTTGGCCACTGGCCGCTGTTGGTAGTTCATATGCGTATTGCGTGTAGGTAGTTGAATCATTGTTGGGGAATGTCGTTTCATCTCCGATTGCTACGCTTGGCGAAAAGGTATTCCCTCCATCGGTTGAGGTTGAAAAACTTAGTAGGGTAGGTCTACTAGATGAGGAGGATCCGTTTTGCTTTGAAAATGCGTAGAATAATACTTTTGCATTATTGACTTGGGTAAGGTCTAGCGATAGCTCAAGGGTGGCCTTAAAGCTTGAGGTGGGTATCATATTCAGAGACCTACTACCTGTTCTGGGCTCGGTGCCAGAAAATATTCTGTTTCTGCTTGCCACGGTATTCCCTTTCCAGTTGGGTATAAATTCAATATTTGAACCGGTATTAAACGATTGCTCGAAACTTTCTGTGTGCGGAAAACTGTTGATCTGACTTAACAGTATATTTGTACACAGTACGAATAGTAAGGTCAGCGTAAACTTCATGTGTATTTATTATTACTTTAATATAATAACATTGAATTATGCTGACAAAAAAATTAGGTAAAGGATAACACATTAGAAATGAAAATTGCTGTAATCGGAGCGACAGGGCTTGTAGGGGGCGAAATCTTGGAAGTTTTGGAGGAGAGAAATGTTCAATTTGATGAATTGTATCTGGTAGCATCTGCCAGATCGGCTGGCATAAAGAAGACATTTAAGGGTAAAGAATATACAGTAATTAGCTTGGAGGAAGCCGTTTCGGTTGCGCCAGATTTTGCCATCTTCTCGGCAGGTGGAGGAACCTCTTTGGAGTGGGCACCAAGATTTGCCGAAGTGGGCACTACTGTAGTTGATAATTCTTCGGCATGGAGAATGAGTCCAGACCATAAATTGATAGTTCCTGAGATCAACGCTAGCGAGCTGAGTGCTGATGACCGAATTATAGCAAACCCTAATTGCTCTACAATTCAAATGGTGGTTGCCTTAGAACCTTTGCGCAAGCGATACGGCCTAAAGAGGATTGTAGTCTCTACCTACCAATCGGTTACTGGTTCAGGAAAGGCCGCGGTTGATCAGTTGATGAACGAACGCAATGGCGAGAATGGTGAGATGTGCTACCCCCATAAGATTGATCTGAATGTATTGCCTCATATTGACGTCTTTCAAGAGAACGGTTATACGAAAGAGGAAATGAAGATGATTAACGAGACTAAAAAAATCTTCAGTGATGACACCATTGCTATTACAGCAACCACTGTCCGAATTCCTACTATGGGAGGTCATTCCGAATCAATCAATGTTGAGTTTAAAGAAGACTTTGACTTAAGTGAGGTAAGGAATATCTTGGCCAATGCTGAAGGAATTATTCTTCAAGATGAACCGAGCAAGAACCTTTATCCTATGCCTTTGACGGCTCATAAAAAGGACGAAGTATTTGTGGGGAGGTTGAGGCGAGACGAAAGTCAGGCTAACACTTTAAACATGTGGGTTGTGGCCGATAATCTTCGAAAGGGAGCAGCGACTAATGCTGTACAGATAGTAGAATACTTGCAGAAGCAAATGCACACCGTTTGATCGATAAGCTTACCAAACCGGAAATTCAAGACTTTATCGAGGAGCATCTTTATGATGACCCATCGCAGCTAATGCTAAAGGCTAATCATTACCCAGATTGGCCAATGAAACAAATCGTAGAACAAATACAGTCTAAACGTAAGGCCAAGACAAAACTGCCTTTATGGTTCCAAACTGCAGGCCTTGTATACCCTTCCGTGTTATCAATGGAGCAATGTTCTTCAGAAAATACCGCTCGGTATAAAAAGAGTCTTTTGAGCAAAGGCAAGCGTATGCTAGACCTCACTGGAGGCTTTGGGGTAGATTTTACGTACCTCTCTCAAGGTTTTCTGGAAAGTCATTATGTAGAAAGACAAGCTGAACTGACGGACATTGCAAAACACAATTTTGAAAAACTAGGCTTAAAAGGTTATCGCATTCATCAGTCCAATGCGGAGGACGTACTCTCACAAAGTGATACTTATGATCTCATCTACTTAGATCCGGCTAGGAGAGGAGATCAGAATGAGAAGGTGGTCAGGTTAGAAAATTGTGAGCCAAATGTTCTTGAGATGCTGCCATCACTTTTGACTAAATCCAAACAGGTGATGATCAAGACTTCCCCATTGCTAGATATCAAGGGAGCGATACATCAATTACAGTCTGTTTCAGAAGTACATATTTTGGCAGTTGGCAATGAAGTAAAAGAGCTACTGTTCTTATTAGACAAAGCGTGGAGTAAAAAGCCAAAAATACAATGCGTGAACCTGCTAAAGTCAGGTAAGCAACAATTCGATTTTACCTATGATGCTGAGGAGCAATCAGATTCAGTATACGAGGTTGTTCAAGAGTATTTATATGAACCCAATGCCGCTATTCTGAAAGCTGGAGGGTTTAAGTCAATTGGCAATGCATTTGGGTTAAGCAAGCTACATGTGAACTCACACCTTTATACTTCAACTGAATTTGTAACATCCTTTCCTGGTAGAGCTTTCCGAGTTATTGAAAAAATCTCATTAAATAAGAAGGCCTTAAAAAAACACTTTCCTACCATGAAAGCGAATATTACTATTAGAAACTTTCCCATGACAGTGGCTCAAATAAGACAGAAGAGTGGACTGAAAGAGGGAGGAAGTCAATACCTTTTTGGTACCACTGACCAAGGCGGAAAACAACTGGTCTTATGCGAGAAGATAGAGGCTAATTAAGATAAGGAAAGAGGTTCCGTAATACTTAATGACAAGGAGACGGTTTTGCCTGCTCATCCACCAGAGTGCACGCCACGGGCTTATCAGGCCAAGGAGTAAGGCCAGTGCGTTTAGAAGTATTGCTAATAGTAAGATGTTTTGCATATAGCAGCCTGAATTATAAAGTTGAGTCATAGTATTTACACGAGACTCTTCTTAAACCGAGTAAACAAGTTACTCTACACTGTCCTTATCTCAATCTGAATTCATCACCTGCTACATAGATATTCAAGTCGATGCCTTTCATTCCTAATTTTATGTCGTTATCAGAACGTTTGCCTTTTGAGCCATCAAAAACAAGTACCTGCGAATCGCCAAAAACCGTTGCCTTATTGCCAAAGACCATTATTGCGGTAGATTCATCAATGCCAATGCATTTAAGCTTAGGGTTCTCAATGGCTAGAGTAATCAATCTGTTGTGCCTGCTACGTTTGACAAAGTGTTGGTCAATGATAGCGGTTTTTATAAAGCCCAAACCTTCAGAAAGTGAAGTATTGCCTTTTTCAATTACCCTAAACCCAGTGGTAGCATCAGGATAAAGAGTTTGATCTCCATTGATCATTTTTTCACTCATCACTGCGGCTCCTGCACTGGTGCCGGCAATCATACCTCCTTTTCGATAACACTCCCAAAGGGCTTTTTCAATGACTGTGCCCGAAACGACACTCATGAATCGGCTCTGACTACCGCCTGAGATATAGATTAATCTGGCATTACTGAGTGAGTCAATTTGATTTTGAGAGGGGGTAGTTCCTTTTTGAAAATTGAAACCTACAGCTGCCGAGATTCCGTTTTCTACTAGCTGCTTGATTCCTGATTCAATAGCACTTTCAGGCTGGCTAGAAGACATGGGTAACACTATTGCATAACCACCTGCTCTCAAGCCTGATTCATCAATCATGGCATTAATAAGAGGTGAGGGTCTAGAACCACCTCCAATAATGAAAAGCTTACCCTGACCGAGAACATTATTGGTAGAGAGTATAGTTAGTGCAACGAATAGAAACAGTTTTTTCATTTGATTAAGTTTTAGGCCTGTATGGGAGTTTCATCTCTTCAAAAGCGTTCATCAATTTAGTCTATTCTGACAAATTGGAGTGAAATAAAAATCAGAAGCTCTTAAAAGCAAAAGGCCACTCAAATTAATTTGAATGGCCTTTTTTAGATTTATTTGAGCGCTTACAGCGTTCTCTTCACTTCTTGAATTTCAAATCCTTCAATGATATCGCCTTCCTGAATGTCGTTAAAGCTCTTAATGCTCAATCCACATTCGTAACCTGATTTTACTTCAGCTACATCGTCTTTGAATCGCTTCAATTGTCCGATGTCACCTGTGTAGGCTACAATACCATCTCTGATCAATCGAATCTGATTGTTTCGCTTAACGAACCCATCAGTTACGTAACAACCTGCTACGGTACCAACTTTCGAGATCTTGAAGACTTCACGCACTTCAATGTTACCAGTGATAACTTCTTTCTCAGTAGGTTCAAGCAGACCTTCCATAGCATCTTTGAGCTCATTAATAGCATCGTAGATAATGGAGTATAGCCTGATTTCGATTTCTTCAGTTTCGGCAATTTTTCTAGCACCGCCAGATGGTCTTACTTGGAAACCAATGATGATGGCATCAGATGCTGTTGCTAGCAATACATCAGATTCAGAAATTTGTCCAACCGCCTTGTGAATAATATTGACTTGAACTTCTTCTGTAGAAAGCTTCAGTAATGAATCACTCAATGCTTCAACAGAGCCATCCACATCACCTTTCACGATAACGTTAAGCTCTTTAAAGTTACCAACAGCAAGTCGTCTACCAATTTCGTCAAGCGTAATGTGCTTCTTAGTTCTGACACTCTGCTCACGCATGATCTGCTCACGCTTATTAGCAATTTCTCGTGCTTCACGATCAGTGTCCATTACATTGAAACGGTCACCAGCCTGAGGTGCTCCATCAAGTCCAAGCATTTGAACAGGTGTAGCTGGTCCTACTTTTTCAAGTCGATTTCCTCTATGGTCATACATGGCCTTCACCTTTCCGAAATGAGATCCTGCTAACACAACATCTCCAATCTTCATTGTTCCGCCTTGTACCATTACTGTAGATAAGTAGCCTCTACCTTTATCAAGTGATGCTTCAATCACTGTTCCTACAGCATTTTTATCCGGATTAGCTTTCAGTTCAAGTAGTTCTGCCTCAAGCAATACCTTCTCTAATAGCTCTTCAACACCTTGTCCAGTTTTAGCTGACACTTCTTGGCATTGATATTTACCACCCCAATCCTCAACAAGGATATTCATCTGAGAAAGCTCCTCTTTGATTTTATCAGAGTTGGCGTTTGGTTTATCAATTTTATTAATCGCAATTACAATTGGTACTTCCGCAACTTGAGCGTGATTGATTGCCTCTTTAGTTTGAGGCATCACGTTATCATCAGCCGCTACAACGATAATTACTACATCCGTGATTTTTGCACCACGTGCACGCATCGCTGTAAAGGCTTCGTGACCTGGAGTATCAAGGAATGCGATTTTCTTACCGTCTTTAGTCATTACATCATAAGCACCAATGTGCTGTGTAATACCACCAGCTTCACCTGCTGTCACATTTGCTTCACGTATGTAATCAAGTAAGGATGTCTTACCATGATCAACGTGACCCATGATTGTAACGATAGGCGCTCTGTCGAGTAAATCTTCGGCCTCATCTTCAGTTTCAATAACGTCAACATCTTCATCTGCTGAAGTAAATTGAACGTCATATCCGAATTCATCAGATATAATGGTGATCGCTTCTGCGTCCAATCTTTGGTTAATCGACACAAACATGCCTAAAGACATGCATGTAGAGATAACCTCGTTAACAGATACGTCCATTAGACTAGCAAGGTCACTTGCTGATATGAACTCAGTAAGTTTCAAGATTTTACTCTCTTGCTGTTCTTGAAGCATTTTTTCCTCTGCTGCTTCAGCAACAGCAGAACGCTTCTCTTTACGGTATTTAGATCGGCTTTTGCCTCCTCCTTTACCACCGCCACTTAAGCGAGCGAGCGTTTCTTTTATCTGCTCTTGAATTTGCTTATCCGTAAGCTCTTCTTTTGGTACTCTATTTCTGTTGGGGCTGCCTCCACGTTGACCACCACCTCGAGGAGGGGGACTGCCAGCTCGTCCTGGAGTAGCTCCTTTATTAGTGCGCTCAAACTTGGATTGTATACGTTTCCGCGGTCTCTTAGAGTCTCCACCTTGACTTTTCTTGTCTTCAGGTTTAGTCTTTTTCGGAGGATCTGGTAATTTAATCTTTCCAACGACTTTGAGTCCTCTGAGAGAGTCTGCCTTTGCCTCAATGACCTTGTCTGGTTGGACAGTTTCTTCGGCAGGTTTTTCTTCAACTTTAGGCTCTTCTTTAACAGGAGCTTTCTCAGCGTTCGGTTTAGGAGCAGGCTTCTTCTTATCCTTATCTAGATCAATCTTTCCTAGGATTTTGAGGCCAGTCTTTTCCTCTACCGGTTCCTCTTTCTTGACAGGGACCTCTTCTTCTTTTGGCTTTTCTTCCACTACCGGAGGCACAGGTGTTTCAGCCTTAGGTTCTTCGGGTGGTTTAGGAGCCTCCACTTTTGGCGCTGCAGGCTTAGGCTGTTCCTTAGGAGCTTCCGGAGTCACTGGCCGCTGTGGTTTAGGCTCTTCCTTAACAGGAGGAGTCGAAACTACAGGAGCTAGTTCCTCAACATGCTTGTTACCAATAGTCAGATGAGACGCTTCCTCTTTTTCAGAGGCAGAGGCAGCAAACTCCTTAGCGAGCAAACTGTACTGCTCACCATTAACTTTAGCGTTCGGGCTGCTGTCGACTGAGTGGCCTTTAGCAGATAGAAAGTCAATGATGGTATTTCTACCAACATTGAGTTTTCTTGCCACTTGGCTTAGTCTCATCATTTTTTCTTCAGACATACTCAAATATCCCTTTTTTTCAGGTTTTTATAAAATCTACTACTTCTCGAATTCCTTTTTAAGGATTTCAAACAAGAATTTAACCGTTTCCTCTTCCAGTTCGGTTCTTCTTACAATATCTTCTGGCGCTAGCATTAACACGCTTTTGGCAGTATCTAATCCGATACGCTTAAGTTCATCAATAATCCAGCTATCAATTTCATCAGCAAATTCATCTAAATCTACATCTTCCTCTTCGTACTCAGAAAGCTCTCTGAACACATCGATCTCAAGACCTACTAGCTTAGATGCTAATTTGATATTTTGTCCACCTTTACCAATGGCCAGAGATACTTGATCAGGTTTAAGGTAAACTGCTACTCGGCCATCGTCATCCAAAATTTTCATACTAGAAATTTTGGCCGGACTAAGGGCTCTAGAGATATATAACTCCATGTTATCAGTAAAATTGATAACATCAATATTTTCGTTTTGCAATTCACGAACAATGCTGTGAATTCTTGAACCCTTCATGCCTACACATGCACCAACAGGGTCAATTCTATCATCATATGATTCAACTGCAACTTTTGCTCTTTCTCCTGGCTCACGCACGACTTTCTTAATAGTAATTAGGCCGTCAAATACTTCAGGTACTTCACTTTCAAAGAGTCTCTCAAGGAATTGTCCGGAAGTTCTGGATAGGATAATCTTCGGACTTCCGTTCACCATATCGACTCTGTCCACTATAGCACGTACAGACTCACCTTTTCTAAACCTGTCTTTAGAAATCTGCTCGTTCCTTGGGATGGCTAATTCATTGCCTTCATTATCTATTAAAAGTACTTCTCGACTCAGGATCTGATAAACTTCTGCCGAAATAATTTCTCCTACTAGGTCTTTATACTTTTGATACAGGATATCTTTTTCAAGGTCCTTGATGCGTTGAATCAACGTTTGACGAGCTGTCATAACTGCTCTTCTACCAAAATCAATAAGTTTGATTTCTTCAGCTACTTCTTCACCGATTTCAAAATCTTGTTCGATTTTGCGTGCATCGGTAAGACATATTTTGTCATGATCCCAAATATCTTCTGAGTTGTCATCAACGATTTCACGGAATCTCCAGATTTCTAAATCACCTTTATCTGCGTTGATAACAATGTCGAAGTTATCGTCTACTTCATATTTTTTTCTGATCATCGTTCTGAAAACATCTTCCAGAATTCTAATCATAGTAGGTCGGTCTACATTCTTGCTTTTTGCAAACTCTGCAAATGACTCGATTAATACTACACTGTCCATTTTCTCTAGTTAAATGACACGATCACGTTTGCTTTTTCTATTGTATTGAAAGGAATAGATGCTTTTTCAAGTTTCACCTTCTTCTTTTCAGTTATCTCTTTTTCTATATCCAATGCTTCCTTAGAGAGACCTTCCAGTTTTCCTTGGATCACTGTTCCGTCAACTAAGACTATCTTCAGTTTTCTTCCTACGTTTTTCGCAAACTGCCTCTCAGAGGCTAAAGGATGCTCAAGACCTGGAGATGATACTTCAAGAATGAAAGCATCTTCAATCAATTCTCTTTCCTCAATTTGGTAAGAGACTTGTCTGCTGATTGAGGCACAATCGTCTATTGAAACGCCATTGTCTCCATCAAGCAAGATTAAATGCTTTGTTCTTCCTGATACTCCTTTTGATATTACATCAACAATAAAGAAGCTCTCATCCTTCAAGAAGGATTCTGCAAGGGCTCTTATCTCTGATGTTATGTCCATAGTTGTACAAAGAAAGAGGGGACTTAAAGGTCCCCTCTGGTATATTTCCAAATAAGTACTGCAAAAATAGGTGTTTTTTATTTCTTATCAAATACGAATGCGAATCCTATTTTTATGAAAAAAGGCTCTTATTTTTAAGATTGAAACGTGTCTTATGCGATTAACAAAGTCTTTACTAATACTTATTCCGATTGTTGTTGTCTTCTCTTGTGGAGAAAATAACGGTTCCAAAGGAAAATCAGAAACACAAGTTGAACTCAAGCCTGCCCCAGTGGTGAATGCTGACTCTGCTTATGCATTTGTACAAAAACAGGTTGATTTTGGGCCTAGAGTGCCTAACTCAAAAGCTCATAAAGAGGCTTCGGCTTGGTTTGAGCAAAAGTTTGAGGGTTATGGTGCCACCGTTACTATGCAAAACTTCACCGATTATATATATGATGGGACGAAAGTAGAGCTGACCAATGTGATTGCGTCTTTTTACCCCGAGAAGAAAAAACGGATTTTACTCGCTGCGCATTGGGACACTCGTCCTTTTGCAGACCGGAATGATGAAGATAAATATGCTGCCATTGATGGTGCCAATGATGGAGGTAGTGGTGTTGGTGTTTTACTTGAAGTAGCTCGTCTCTTAAGTGAAAATCAAGCCCCCAATGTAGGGATAGATATTATACTTTTTGATGGTGAAGATTGGGGAGAACATAGTGATGAAGCGGGGAAGCAGTTACCCGCTGATAAGGATACTTGGTGGTGTTTGGGCTCTCAACACTGGAGTAGAAATAAGCATCAAGCTGGTTATACGGCTTACTACGGTATTCTTTTGGATATGGTAGGTGCTCCTAATGCTACCTTCTTTTACGATTCTGTTTCTAGAGAAAATGCCGGACGAACATTAGATAAGGTGTGGGGAATTGCAGGACAATTGGGCTATAGTTCAATGTTCGTGAAGCGAAACGGGTTTAGCAATGGAATTATTGATGACCATGTTTACGTCAATAACATTGCACGAATTCCCATGATAGACATTATTGACTATAGAGAAGGAACGGCTTCTTTCACTCCAGCTTGGCATACCACTGAAGATAATATGGAGAATATAAGTAGAGAAACCCTCGGAAAGGTTGCCTCGGTTCTAATGAGTGTATTATATAACGAATAACTACTCAGTAACTAGCTTCTTAAGATACTCCCCATATCCCGATTTTTCTAGTGGCTCTGCGATTTCAATGAGCTTCTCTTTGGAGATGTATTTCATCCGATAGGCAATTTCTTCAATGCAAGAGATTTTTATTCCCTGCCTTTCTTCTAGAATCTGAACAAACTGAGCCGCTTGTATCAAAGAGTCTATTGTTCCAGTATCGAGCCAAGCAGTACCTCTGTCCATGGTGCTGACTTTTAGTTTACCCATTTCTAAATAGGCTTTATTAATATCGGTTATCTCTAGTTCGCCTCTTGGGCTAGGCTTAAGGTTTTTAGCGATTTCTACCACCTTATTGTCGTAGAAGTACAGCCCTGGAACGGCCCAGTTGGACTTTGGCTCTTCGGGTTTTTCTTCTATTGAAAGGGCATTCATATCTTCGTCAAAGTCCACAACGCCATACCTTTCAGGGTCATTTACGCGATAAGCATAGATGACTCCTCCATCTGGGTCTGTATTGCTTTGCAAAAGCTTTGGCAGCCCTGAGCCATAGAAGATATTATCTCCTAATACTAAGGCTACTTTATCATCACCAATAAAATCTTCGCCAATTATAAAGGCTTGTGCTAGTCCCTCAGGGTTTGGCTGCTCTGCATAACTGAAAGTACAGCCAACTCGGCTACCATCTCCAAGAAGTTGTTTGAAAAGGGGGAGGTCGTGAGGTGTAGAAATAATTAGAATATCTCTTATGCCTGATAACATCAAAATGGATAATGGATAGTAAATCATCGGCTTATCATAAACAGGCATTAGCTGTTTACTAATGGCAATTGTTAAGGGATGAAGCCTTGTTCCTGATCCTCCTGCTAAGATTATGCCTTTCATTTTTGATATTGTTTATCGTAATACTTTTGGTAAGCACCTGAGGTGACATTTTGTAGCCACTCCGTATTTTCAAGATACCAATCTACGGTTTTTTCAAGGCCCTCTTCGAACTGAAGTGATGGTTCCCAGCCTAGCTCATTTTTAATTTTACTAGCATCTATGGCATATCGCATGTCATGGCCAGCTCTATCTTTCACAAATGTGATTAGTTCTCTAGACTTGCCCTCTGGCCTGCCGAGTTTACGATCCATGATGTCACAAAGTAGTTTTACGATATCGATGTTTTTCCATTCATTGACGCCACCAATATTGTAGGTGCTTCCAATTTTACCTTTGTGATAGACTTCGTCAATGGCTCGGGCGTGATCAATCACAAATAACCAGTCTCTTATGTTTTCACCTTTACCATAAATAGGTAAAGGCTTATTCTCTTTTATGTTATGAATACATAAGGGCAGCAGCTTTTCTGGAAACTGATTAGGGCCGTAGTTATTTGAGCAATTGGAAACAACAATTGGGAGTTTATATGTGTTCGCATAAGCCCTTACAAAGTGATCGGAACTTGCCTTTGATGCTGAATAGGGAGACTGTGGGTCATAAGAAGTGTCTTCTAAGAAGAACCCTTCATCTCCTAAAGAACCATAGACCTCATCTGTAGAGACGTGATAGAATCTTTTACCTTCATAATTATCCTTCCAAAGGTCCTTTGCGGCATTCAGGAGATTAACTGTGCCAATCACGTTGGTATTAACAAAGGCCATTGGATCAGAAATAGATCTATCTACATGTGACTCAGCAGCTAGATGGATGACTCCATCAAATTGATGTTGATGGAAAAGTTGATTGATGAACTCAGCATCACATATATCTCCTTTGACAAAGCTATAATTGGCTTTTTCTGCTACATCTACTAAGTTCTCAAGATTACCAGCGTAGGTGAGTTTGTCCAGATTAATGACCTGATAATCTGGATAGCTGTTCACAAACAGTCGTACAAGATGATTTCCTATGAACCCTGCCCCCCCGGTAATTAATATGCTCTTCATGATTTGTTTTTCTTCAAAGCTAAAATTAAGACTTCAAACGGAAACGCTACTTCGATGAGTACCTATTTTCATTAGATAACCGAATCTAATATTGGGTTAACCATTCAGCCTAACAAACGTTTGTTTGGAAAAGTTAATTGACTAATTTTCCACAAACTATAAGAGAAATGGATTTTGATTTGAACGAGAACCAAGCAATGATTGCGCAGATGATCAAGGATTTTGGGGATAAAGAGATTACACCATTTAGAAATCAATGGGACGATGATCAAGAGTTTCCTATCCAAGTTTTTAAGAAATTAGGTGAGTTAGGTTTAATGGGGGTTTTGGTGCCACAAGAGTATGGAGGCTCTGGTTTTGGCTACCATGAATATATCACCGTTGTATCTGAAATTGCAATGCTAGACCCAGGTATTGGACTTTCTGTTGCGGCTCACAATTCCCTTTGTACTGGACATATTTTGCAGTTTGGTACCGAAGAGCAGAAACAAAAATGGCTACCAAAACTGGCTACCGCTGAATGGATAGGCGCTTGGGGATTAACTGAACCGAATACTGGGTCAGATGCTGGAAATATGAGAACCACCGCTAAGCAAGATGGTGATGATTGGGTAATTAATGGAACCAAGAATTGGATTACACACGGCAAGTCGGGAGACGTTGCTGTGGTAATTGTTCGAACAGGCGAAACGGGTGACTCGCATGGTATGACAGCCTTTGTCGTAGAGAGAGGTACCCCAGGTTTCAAGGCTGGTAAGAAAGAAGATAAACTTGGTATGCGTTCTTCTGAGACTGCAGAAATGATTTTTGAAGATTGTCGTATTCCAGCGAGGAACATGCTAGGAAAAGTAGGAGAAGGTTTCATTCAAGCAATGAAGATCTTGGATGGTGGAAGAATTTCCATTGCTGCGCTAAGTTTAGGAATTGCTGAGGGGGCTTTCAATGAATCTTTAAAGTATGCTCAAGAAAGAGAGCAGTTTAATCAACCGATCTTTAATTTTCAGGGTATTTCTTTCAAATTGGCTGACATGGCAACAAAGCTTGAGGCGGCCAAATTGTTGACGCATCAAGCTGCTCAGTTAAAGAATGAGGGTAAACCGATGACTAAAGAGTCCGCTATGGCTAAATATCATGCATCGGAATGTGCGGTAGAGTGTGCTACAGAAGCGGTTCAGATTTTTGGTGGTTATGGATATACTAAGGATTACCCGGTTGAGAAATACTATCGTGACTCTAAGTTATGTACCATTGGAGAAGGTACTTCAGAGATTCAAAAACTTGTAATTGCGCGCCAAATATTAAAGTAAAATAAAAGAGCCTATTCTTTCTTTCCCTGATAGTTATTGTATTTCCGAAAAGGTTGTACCTTTGCCGTCCGAATTGAGAGGAGGTGTTTAATATATTATGATCATCATTAATGTAAAAGAAAACGAGTCAATTGACAAAGCTTTAAAGCGTTTCAAGAAGAAATTCGAGAAAACTGGAGTACTTAAAGAGCTTAGATCAAGGACTGCGTATGAGAAGCCTTCTGTCAGTAAAAGAACTGAAAAGATTAAGGCGGCCTACAAGCAAAAGATGTACGCCAAAGATAACTACTAAGGCATTCTTATTCTGCCTTTAAATTACTATGTTAGTACTGTGTGAAATTCACAGTGCTAGCATGGTAAATTCTTTTCTGAAATACATATCATTCGAGAAACGTTACAGTAAGCACACTGTCATTTCCTATCAAAACGATCTCGTTCAATTTCAATCTTTCATACAAGACAATTTCAATATCCATCAATTGACTGATGCTACACAGTTGATGGTTAGGTCATGGGTTTTGTCTCTAATGGATGATTCCATTTCGCCTCGGACAGTGAATAGAAAGATTGCGAGTCTTAGATCCTTTTTTAAGTTTTTATTAAAGAGGGATTTAATTACCAAGGATCCAACGGCTAAAATTAGGTCTCTTAAAATGAGCAAAGAGCTTCCGGGCTTTGCTGATGAACAAGAGTTTTCTGCATTTTTAGATAACATTGAATTTTCAGAATCCTTCGAAGGAAAAAAAGATCAATTGATCTTAGAGATGCTCTATGGCACAGGTATTCGATTAGCGGAACTGCTCGGATTAAAAGTTTCGGACGTTAATGAAAGTCAATCGACTATCAAAGTACTCGGGAAAAGAAATAAGGAGAGAGTGATTCCAATATCCAAAACACTTTACGATTTGGTTATGAGATATATCCATGAGAAAAATCATGTGTTTTCTCATGATCATAATTCATATTTGATCGTAAACAAAGATGGAGGGCAGGCATATCCTATGTTGATCTATAGAACGGTCAAAAAGTATCTAGATAGAGTATCATCATTAGATAAGAAAAGTCCCCATGCGTTGCGTCATTCATTTGCTACACACCTATTGGATAAAGGAGCTGACTTGAATGCGGTAAAAGATTTATTAGGCCACAGTAGCCTTGCGGCTACGCAGGTGTATACGCACAACTCATTAGAAAAATTGAAGTCTGTCTTTGATCAGGCTCATCCAAAAGCATAAGTTTAACCCTTTAAATTTTAGAATTATGAAAGTACAAGTTCAATCAATCCACTTCGATGCAGATACTAAACTCATCGACTTTATCCAAAAGAAGTTAGACAAGTTGGATACCTATTATGATAGGACTATTGATGCTGAAGTAATACTTAAACTCAATAATGAGGGTATTGAGAATAAGACGGTTGAAATCAAATTGAATGTACCAGGAGATCAATTATTTGCTAATAAGACGAATGGTTCGTTTGAGGCGGCAACTGACCACTGTGCTGAAGCACTTAGGAGGCAGATTAAAAAGCATAAGGAAAAAGTAGTATCGCACTAAAATAAAAGGCCCCGACTAGTCGGGGCCTTTTATTTTTTACAGACTAAATGCCTGTTTTACCTTATCTATATAGTCAAGCTTTTCCCAAGTGAAGAGTTCCACTTCGAATGTTTCTGGCTGACCACTAGAATTTATAAATGTCTTACTAACAGTTTCGTTTTTTCTACCCATGTGTCCATAAGCGGCAGTTTCCGTATACATTGGGTTTCTAAGCTTCAGACGACTTTCAATTGCAAAAGGCCTCATATCAAATACTTGAGACACTTTTTCAGCTATTTCGCCATCATTCATATCAACTTTAGCAGTACCATAAGTATCAATAAATATTCCCATAGGTTCTACAACACCAATAGCATAAGACACTTGAACGAGTACTTCGTCAGCTACTCCAGCAGCCACAAGATTCTTGGCAATGTGACGTGTCGCATATGCTGCAGAACGGTCAACTTTGGAAGGATCTTTTCCTGAGAATGCACCACCACCATGTGCGCCTTTTCCACCGTAGGTATCTACAATAATTTTTCGACCTGTCAAACCAGTATCTCCATGAGGCCCACCAATTACAAACTTACCCGTAGGGTTAATATGGTATTTGATTTGATCATTGAATAATGCCTGGATATGTGCAGGAAGTTGTGCTTTTACCCTTGGGATAAGGATATCAACAATATCCTTACGGATTTTTGCCAACATAACTTCATCAGTATCGAAATCATCGTGTTGTGTTGAAACCACAATTGCCTCAATCCTTTGTGGTGTATTGTCGTCAGAATACTCGATGGTCACTTGAGACTTAGCATCAGGCCTTAAATAAGTGATGTCTGTATTCTCTCTTCTTAGATCAGCTAATACTTGAAGTATTTTGTGAGAAAGGTCTAAGGCCAATGGCATATAGTTTTCTGTCTCTTTCGAAGCATATCCAAACATCATTCCTTGGTCACCAGCTCCTTGTTCTTCTTTAGAAGCCCTATCGACACCTCTATTGATATCATCAGACTGCTCATGAATAGCAGATAGCACACCACAAGACTTGCTATCAAATTGATATTCAGCCTTGGTATATCCAATGCGTTGAATTGTCTCTCTAGCAATTCTCTGAACATCCAAATAAGTGTTGGATTTAACTTCTCCTGCTAAAATCACTTGACCAGTAGTCACTAGTGTTTCACAAGCAACTTTCGAATCAGCGTCAAAGGCTAAAAAGTTGTCAATGAGTGCGTCAGATATTTGATCCGCCACTTTGTCTGGGTGACCTTCTGAAACTGATTCGGATGTAAATAAGTAAGGCATACTATAAATGTTTTAAGGGCACAAAAATAGAAGGATGAATTGAATAAAGAAAACTTATTTTAAGATGGTCTAATTCGCGTACAATAAGAAGATTGTAGGGATTTTATTCAAGGCCATTTCACCAGGTTTCCATTTGGCTATTGACTTGGTGAGCACAAGCTGTTTTGCTCCTGTAACATCCCGTGCAATACAGAGAAAACTATCTTTACGAGCTACTTTTAAGATATCTGTCAATAGTTGTTCATTGCGATAGGGTGTATCCATAAAGATTTGAGTCTGATCCTTTTCTTTTGACTCTTTTTCCAACGCCTTAATTTTTTGTTGACGGTCTTTTTTGTCAATTGGCAAATATCCATGAAAGGCAAAAGATTGTCCATTAAACCCACTTCCCATGAGGGCTAACAATATGGACGAGGGGCCAACAAGTGGTATGCAAGTAATGGCAAATTGGTGCGCCATATGAATGAGTCTAGCCCCAGGATCAGCGATTCCCGGACACCCAGATTCTGAGATAATTCCAGCTGTTTTTCCTTCCAAGATTGGCTGGATTAGATCAATACAGTCTTCAAAGGAGGTGTCTTTATCTAGTGTCTCGAATTGTAAATCATCGATGACTAAGCCTAACTTTAATGAGCTGATGTACCTTCTGGCAGTTCTGACATTTTCAACTAGAAAGAAATCGCAAGCCAAGATTGCCTTTGTCACCTGAGATGGAATAACCTCTTCCTGAGTGTTTTCAGAGATTACGCTTGGAATAATATAGACCTGTCCGTTGCTCATGCTATGATAAAAACTCGCTCACTTTGTTATAGAATTCTGTTGGTTTTTCAGCATGAAGCCAATGTCCTACATCTTCAATGGTGTCTACTTTGCTGTTTGGAAAAACGGAGTGGATTAGGTTAAAATCATCGTTGAGCACATAATCAGAGTTGCCACCCCTCAAAAACAATGTTTCATTTTTTATTAATGCATTTTGATTTAATGCTTTCCCTACCTCTTCAATATTCGCGGCAATAGCATCGAGATTCATTTTCCACTTGAATCCTTGGCCTTCTCTACTTAAATTTTTGAGTAAAAATTGCCTAACCCCGAAATCGGTGATCAAACTGCTAAGTTTATCATCAGCTTCTTTTCTAAAAGAAAGATCATTGATTGGGATAGCATAAAACGCTTTGATGATTTGGCTGTGATGTACTGGGTAAGACTTGGGCCCGATATCTGCCACGATCAACTTTTCTACTTTTTCTGGATATTTCCGAGCAAACTCCATGGCAGTTTTGCCTCCCATTGAGTGTCCAATTACATGGGCTTTCGGGAGACCAAGTTCTCCCATAAATTGGCAAAGGTCTTCCGACATTAGGTCATAAGAAAAGTCACTACTATGAAAGGACTGACCATGGTTCCTCTGATCTACCAAATAGACTTTGAAATCTTCTCCAAATTTCCTTCCTAAGGTTACCCAGTTGTCTAGTGACCCGAAAAGGCCATGAAGGATTAGTAGTGGTTTGCCTTCACCGAACGATTTATAATTAAGCATCATTTATTTAATTCCCGTAAATATAGTTGAATGGTATTCTCAAGGCCGTAGTAAAGCGCATCGCAGAAAAGGGCGTGCCCTATACTTACCTCGTCTAAATGAGACAGCTCTTGCTTAAGGAATTTTAAATTGGTCAAATCCAAATCGTGGCCTGCGTTTATTCCTAAACCCAATGCATTTGCTCTCTCTGCCGCTTCTTTATAAGGAGTAACGGCACGGGTTGGATTGTCTCGATACCCAGTGGCATACATCTCCGTATATAATTCAATTCTATCTGCTCCGACTTTATGGGCACCTTCGATAATCGAAATGCTTGGTTCCACAAATATTGATGTCCGAATACCCATCGACTTTATTTGACTGATTAAGTCCGTCAACTTTTTTTCATGGGTTATTGTGTCCCAGCCTGCATTTGAGGTCAGTACATGTGGAGGGTCAGGAACCAGCGTTGCTTGATGAGGTCTCACTTCTTCAAGTATTTTAAGAAAACGATCATCAGGATAGCCTTCAATATTAAACTCCGTTGTCACCACTTCTTTCAGGTCATAGACATCTTTGGTTGTAATATGGCGTTCATCAGGCCTTGGGTGTATGGTTATTCCTTCCGCTCCAAAGCGTTCTGCATCTTTAGCTACCTGAACTACATTAGGATTATCACCCCCGCGTGCATTTCGCAGTGTTGCTACTTTGTTAATGTTAACACTCAGTCTAGTCATTCAAATTCCCTTTATTGCATAACTTTGTGTGCAAGTTAATGATTAAAAAAATCGAAATTATTCTGAAATGAGCTTAAAACAACAAATCGAGTCTGATATCAAAACTGCCATGTTGGCGAAACAAAAAAGTGATCTCCAAGCACTTCGGGCCATCAAGTCAATGATCCTGTTAGCAGAGACAGAAAAAGGTAACGAGGGTTCTGTTTCGGCTGAGACAGAGTTAAAATTGTTGATGAAGGCCGTCAAGCAGAGAAAGGATTCTGCTCAAATTTATAAGGATCAGGGCCGTGAAGACCTCTTAAGTGTAGAGTTAGCTGAGATTGCGGTCATCGAAAAATACCTTCCTCAACAACTATCAGAAGAAGAGATTAGGATTGAGTTGGAAAAGATCATTGCGCAAGTCGGAGCATCTGGCCCTCAGGATATGGGTAAAGTTATGGGAATGGCCTCGAAAGCACTTTCAGGTAAAGCCGATGGGAAGACCATTTCAGGAATTGTAAAGTCATTATTAGTCGGGTAGGTTGAAGACAATGGATGTCATATTGATAATCCCTTTAGTCTTTGGCGCTGTTATGGGCTTTCGAAAGGGCCTTCTGTTAGAACTCTTTGGTATACTTGCTTTTGTACTTGCAATTATTGGCGGCTTTAAGTTAATGGAGTTAGGTATGACCTACCTAAGCGAGTATTTTGAGGGAGTAGACCATTTGCTTCCATTTATATCTTTCTTGGTAATCTTTATAGCTATAATTCTCTTAGTGAATATGCTGGGTAAACTGGTTAAAAAGATGGTTGATATGACGCTACTGGGAGGTGTCGATAAGTTTGCTGGCGCGATCGTAGGTGTAGTAAAGTGGGCAATTGGCTTGAGCATTATCCTTTGGCTCACCGATAACTTCGGTATCGAATTGCCAGGGCAGGATGAAGAATTGGTGCTTTATCCTTTTTTGGCTGAATTAGGCCCTAACCTTATCGCATCGCTCGATGTGATTCTTCCATTTGCCGAAGAAATGCTGGAGTCAATCAAAGTGTTAATATCCCCAGTTTGATACTTTTACTAGACAACTATGATTCGTTTACCTATAATTTGGTAGACTATTTTAATCAATTGGGTGTTGAGGTAAAAGTCTTTAGAAATGATTGTACACTTGATGAAATCCAGTCTTTTGAATATAGTGGAGTGGTGCTTTCCCCAGGTCCAGAGCACCCCTGCGTTGCAGGAAATCTAATGGCAGTCGTTGAATCCTATCTAGGGCAATGTCCAATGTTAGGAATTTGCCTTGGCCATCAGGCTATAGCCCAATTTTTTGGTGGTAAGTTGGTGAAGGCTGATTATCCCATGCACGGAAAAATCTCAGAAATTTTGACATCTGAAAGTAATACTTTTCACGACCTTCCATCTAGGTTTGAAGTAGTTCGGTACCATTCCTTGATAGTAGAAAGTCTGCCACGGGAGTTACGTGCTACTGCAATGACTGCGTCAAATGAATTGATGGCTTTCGAAAGCGAGCCAAGATTAATGGCTTGGGGGCTTCAATTTCACCCTGAAGCAGTATTGACACAATATGGCTTAGAAATGCTTAGAAATTGGGTGACATTTTATAATATTGTTTAGTATCACTAAAGATTCGTTAAGAACTAAATGGCTTTCGACTTCGTTTTAGCTGAAAGCTCAATAAAAAATGGTAGCATCTGAATTAATAAACCATATGATTCCACCTTTAAAACCATCTGACGATGGTCACAAGGCTATCGTATGGATGGAAGAGCTTCGCGCGAATCACTTACCTGTAATTGAAAAAGGAAAATTTC
This sequence comes from uncultured Roseivirgaceae bacterium, assembly GCA_964352205.1. Taxonomy (GTDB): domain Bacteria; phylum Bacteroidota; class Bacteroidia; order Cytophagales; family Cyclobacteriaceae; genus Roseivirga. Next base: position 471,681 of record CAYGQO010000001.1, on the reverse strand, counting down.
TCGGCTTTATTACAGAAGAAATTATTCTTGAAGAGAACGATTCAAAAAAACTCATTCGTGACTACTTTCTAGATGGTGAGGAATGTTTTGTGATGGAGCATCAGCATTTTTATGATGTCATAAAGGCAGCTACAGAATTTGAATTTCAAATGGTCGCTGTCTTGTCGGAGGCGGGTATTTTTCAAGGGGTAATAGCGTTAGAAGACACAATAAATGCCTTCGCAGAGTCTACGGCTGTTCAAGAACCGGGGGCCATCCTAGTTTTGCTAATGAATCAAAGAGATTATTCTTTGGCCGAAATTAGCCGATTAGTTGAGGCAGAAAATGCGCGGATTCTCAGTAGCACTGTTAACTCAGATCCGAAAGATGCCGCTATGCTCCGCGTGACTTTAAAGCTGAATAAGACTGAGATTTCGCACATTACGGCTTCTTTAGAGAGGTTTGGCTACAGAATAATAGGGAGGTTTCAAGAAGAAGAAATTAAGTCAAACGATCAGGAAAGGTTCGATCTTTTAATGCGCTATCTCAACATCTAACTCGTTTATGAGAATCGCTTTACATGGTAAAAGTACAGGCCCTGAAGCACAGGATTGTATCAGTGATGTTTTTCAGCTTTTAAAACAACACAATATTGAGGCAGCTGTTTCGAGGAGTTACCAATTAGATTTAAAAGAAAAAGGATTCGATACAGGAGGTCTAAAAACCTTTGAGCTCGGGGAAGACCTTTCTTCCTTTGACTTCATATTTAGCCTTGGGGGAGATGGTACTATCCTAGACACTATTACTTACACAAGTAGATCCGAAGTTCCAATCATAGGTATTAACCTTGGTCGTTTGGGCTTTTTAGCCACCACACCCAGAGATGAAATCAAAAGCATATTTGACAGACTCATTGCCAATTATTTGACTATTGAGTCAAGGTCATTAATTCATGTTGATTCCAATCAAAACATATTTCAACCATATAATTTTGGTTTAAATGAATTGACCATAGTAAAGAAAGAAACATCATCAATGATCGTTGTTCATACCTACGTTGATGGTGACTATTTAAATTCTTACTGGGCAGATGGTCTTATTGTTTCTACACCAACGGGTTCTACAGGGTATTCTTTAAGCTGTGGAGGACCTTTAGTTCATCCCAGTCTGAAGAATTTTATTATTACCCCTGTTAGCCCTCATAATTTAAACGTTAGACCGATAATCGTTTCAGACCAAAGTGTCATTACCTTCGAAATAGAAGGTAGATCGAAGGAATTTATGGTTTCACTTGACTCTCGTTCGCAAAGTGTAGACGATAGTGTGAAAATTTCCGTTAGGAGAGAAGAATTTGAGGCCAAGCTCGTTCGTTTTAACAACCATAAGTATTTTGATACCTTGCGCCACAAATTAAACTGGGGCCTCGATGCCAGAAATTGAGTTAACAATATTTAACTGGCACCCTGAAAAACGTTATTACTTTGTTATCTAGCTTGCATTCATATCATACGGATAAACTGACTAAATCTGTTATTGGGTTAGTAGTCTTATCTCTATTCTTTTTTTCTAAGCCTGTAAAAGGGCAAAACACAGAAATAGGAATGGAAGTTGGAGGTTATAACTACCTAGGAGACGTAGCAAGAAGTTATCAATTAGGTAACAGCTCTTTAGGAGGTCAGTTTTTTATCAGAAAGCATATTAATGATGGCTTGAGTATTCGATACTCGATTGGGGCCGGACAGTTAGAAGGTGCTGATGATGAAGCATTTGACGTATTTTCAGCAAATAGAAGAGCTTCTTTTAAAGGAGAATTTGTGAACACAGATATGCTCTTTGAATATCACTTTCTTGACTATAGAAACCCTAAGCTCGATCAGCTTTGGACACCTTATTTATTTTTTGGTGTGGGACTTTATCGGTTTCAAGGAGAAGATCAACTCTCTAACATATACAGTTCCGGATTGAAATTTAGAATACCGGTCGGTGTTGGCATTAAAGTGAAACTAGACAGGCGTTGGACCCTCGGCATTTCGGCTTCTGCTATAAAGACCAATTCTGACGCATTGGACAATGTATCTCTAGCAACTCCGAATTTAAAGGACTATCGCGGAGGTAACCCGAATGATGACGATGTGATGTTTTTCACCGGATTCTCACTCAGCTATACATTCTTCAGAATTGTATGCCCAAAACCATTCTTTTAATCTCTGAGAAAGAGTTCATTAGGACATTTAAAAACCAATTCCATTTTTGTACCTTCGCGGTTGATTTTTGAGTAGCTGGTAGAATGAAGGAACAAATCAAGGCAGAATCTCTCCCCAAACATGTGGCTATCATAATGGATGGAAACGGTCGTTGGGCTAAGAAAAAAGGTGCTGCACGTGTATTTGGACATAAAAATGCGATTAAAGCGGTGCGCGATGTAACTGAAGGTTGTGCCGAATTGGGAGTTAAGTATTTAACGCTCTATGCATTTTCTACAGAGAATTGGTCACGGCCGAAATTTGAAGTAACAGCCCTGATGGAGCTTTTGGTGTCTACTTTGAGTTCAGAAATGAAAACATTAATGGACAATGGCATAAAGCTAGCGACTATTGGAGATACACATAGTTTGCCTAAAAAGTGCCAGAGGGAGTTGAAAGAGGCGATGGATAAGACTGCTAAGAATTCAAATATGACCCTAGTGTTGGCATTGAGTTATAGTGGACGCTGGGATTTAACCCAGGCGTCAAAAGCGATTGCTTTGGATGTGAGTACAGGGAAAATTAATGCTGAAGATATTGATCAAGGTTTAATAGATAAATATTTAAACACCTCAGGTATTCCTGATCCTGAGTTGTTGATAAGAACAAGCGGAGAACAAAGGATAAGTAATTTTTTGCTTTGGCAAATGGCTTATACAGAATTCTTCATCACGGATACACTGTGGCCAGATTTTAGAAAAAATGATTTATATGAGGCTTTGGTATCTTATCAGGAAAGAGAACGGAGATTCGGAATGACAAGCGAACAGTTAAAGAGTTGAGAAAGCAGATGAGAAAAATATTAGTAGCTGTCATGCTGTTGGTCGTTTGTGTTGGCCTTTTTGCCCAAGATAGATATGGGGTGAACGCTGGAGAAGGTGTTCAGATTGATTACTCAAATCCGAAACTATTTGAAATCGCTGATATTAAATTCACTGGGCTTAATGGTAACGGCCTAACGGGCCTAAGTGAAAAGGCACTTATCTCCTTTTCGGGTATCAAAGTAGGTGATCAAATTCCTATCCCTGGTCAGCAAATTTCTGATGCCATTAAAAAATTATGGTCTGAAGGTATTATTGCAGATGTTCAATTTTGGTTGACAAAAACTGATGGTAATAGAGCATTTATTGAAGTAAGAATTGCTGAAAGACCTAGGATTCAAGCATTTGAGATTGAAGGAACAAACTCGACCCAGGAGACAGATATAAAGGATCAAATTGGAATTATAGGTAAGGTTGCTAGTCCAGCCCTTATTAAGAACTCTGAAATTGTAATTCGTAAATACTTCATTGAAAAAGGGTTTCTCAATACCACCGTTAAGACTATTCAACAAAAGGATTCTGCTTCGGCTGATGGTGTTCGGCTTAAGTTCGAAGTTGACAAGAGGTCTAAGGTAAAAATCAACAAAATTTATTTTGAAGGGAACGAGTCTTTTGATGATAAGAGGCTCAAAAGAACCTTAAAAAAGACAAGTGAGAAACCACGTTTTTGGCTTATTTCTAAGCTTTTTGATGAGGTTTTTAAGGCTGACCCAAATGCCGTTAGAAACTATGTAGATTCGTCTTACACAGTTTCTAAGAAAGACTTCAAAGAGTTTATCAACGATAATGTGAAGCTGAATTTTCTAAAAGGGTCTAAGTTTATTCAAGATCAATTTGAAGAGGATAAAGCATCATTAATTAACTTTTATAACTCTAAGGGTTATAGAGATGCGGAAGTTATAAGTGATGAAGTTTCTAAAGTGAATGAAGATTTCATTGACTTAAAGATTAAGGTTGACGAAGGAAACCAATACCATGTTCGGGACATTGCATGGGTCGGAAACTTTAAATACACTGACGAGTATCTTACACAAAAACTGGATGTTAAGAAAGGTGATATCTACAATAGAGAAAAGATAGACGAGAATACACAGTTTGCGGGCCCAGGTGGCGAAGACATTAACTCTTTATACTCTGATAATGGTTATCTATTCTTTAGTCTTGATGTGGTTGAAGTAAGGGTCGAAAATGATTCTATCGACCTAGAGATGAGGATTAATGAAGGGGAGCAAGCCACCATTAAGAGAATAATATTAAAAGGTAACAATAGAACTAGTGATCATGTGGTCTTACGAGAAATTAGAACACTCCCTGGTCAAAAGTATAGTAGGAAGGAACTGATTAGGACCATACAGGAACTAGGACAGTTAGGCTATTTTGACCCAGAGCAGATCAACCCGCAGCCTATCCCAAATATTTCTGATGGCACGGTAGATATTGTTTTTGACCTTGTAGAGAAATCTTCTGATCAGATTCAATTATCAGGAGGTTTTGGGGGGCCATTTGGTTTTGTGGGTACTGTTGGGCTTTCATTAAATAACTTCTCAATTAGAAATATACCTGACTGGGACAAGTGGAGGCCTTATCCTAGTGGAGACGGACAAAAATTATCACTTCAACTACAGTCAAACGGTAGAAGATTTAGAAGTACGAGCTTGGTGTTTTCTGAACCATGGCTTGGAGGGAAAAAGCCGAATAACTTCTCAGTGAGTTTAAGTAGAACTTCGAATAGAACGATCAACTTTAACAATAACGACTTATTAGGGTTCTTGAAAGCCACTGGTTTCACCATTGGTTTGGGTAGAAGGTTGAGATGGCCAGATGATTATTTCCAGATACAAAACAGTATCTCTTATCAATTCTTCGATGTATTTAACTTCGGAAATACCCTAGGCTTTTCTACCGGACAATCTAATAGTTTAACCTTTAATACCACCATTTCTCGAAGCAACATAGACAATCCAACTTTCCCTAAATATGGGTCTCAGTTTACACTTTCTGTAAACGCTACCCCTCCTTGGTCTTTGTTAAACCCTGGTAAATTTGAGGGTGACATCACAGATGCCGAACGCTATAGATTTGTGGAATACCACAAGTGGATGTTAGATTTCTCAATGTTTGTACCACTCAACAATAAGTTGGTGATCAATGCAAGAGCCCATATGGGATTCATAGGGACTTATTCGAACAGAACTGATTCAGGACCATTCGAACGTTTCTTCCTAGGAGGTAATGGTTTGAATGGAGGTAATAATTTTGTAATAGGGCAGGATATAATTGCGTTAAGAGGATATGAAGACAACAGTATCGTTCCTATAAACCGAAATACGGGTTTTAGAGGAGGGGTTGTTTACAATAAATTCGTTGCTGAGTTAAGATATCCTGTGTCATTGAAACCGTCATCTACTATTTATCTTTTGGCCTTTGGTGAAGCTGGAAATACTTGGAACGATTTCTCTGAGTTCACACCGAGAAGACTATTTAGATCAGCTGGCTTGGGAGCGAGAATTTTCTTGCCAGCATTTGGTCTTTTAGGTATAGATTGGGCTCATGGGTTTGATACAGACAATGCTTCTTTTGCAGCTCCTATTACGGGTGGGAACCAGATACATTTCTCGATTGGACAACAAATCAGATAATATGTATAAAGTTTTTTCCTCCGTAGTAATACTAGCATTAATCTTTAACTTTGCGCCTGCTCAAAAGGCTGTAGCTCAAAAAATAGGGCATATTGACTCAGAATTTGTGCTAACAAAAATGCCAGAGTATGCTGAAAAGCAGAAAGAAATAGAGGCGCTAGCGGGCACTTATGACAAAGAGGTACGGAGTTTGTATGATGAGTTAGAAAAGATGCGTGCGGAGCTAAGAGCAACCGAAGTACTTCTGACTCCTGAAATGAAAAAAGATAGGGAAAAGCTGATCCAAGATAAGCAAGGAGAGGCACTAAAAAAGTACACCGAGCTCTTTGGATATGACGGACTCTACTATAAGAAAATTGACGAACTAGTATTACCGCTAAGAAATAAAGTAAACCAAGCGGTAGAGGTAGTCGCTAGAAAATATGGACTGGATTATATATTCGATAAGGCCGAAAACATTGGCATGATCTATACAAACCGTGTCCATGATTATACAGAGTTCGTATTATTAGAATTAGGTTTAGAACAAGAAAACTGAAACATTAAAATAGAGGAATCATGAATCGTAAATTATTGGTGATGGTAGTAGCACTTTTTATGTATGGTGCTGCTCAAGCTCAGGATTTTAAAGTAGGATATACTTATATCGACTTTATAGTATATAACATGCCTGAGATGGAAGGAATTAGATCTGAAGTAAAGACGTTTGAAGAGCAATTAGGCACTCAAGCTTCTGCAAAACAATCGACCTTGCAAGGAAAATACGCTGAACTTCAACAAATGTTGCAACAGCCCAATGCGAACCAAACTGCACTTCAGCAAAAAGATGCTGAATTTCAAAAAATGCAACAGGATTTTCAGACATGGTCTGCTCAAGCCCAACAATCACTTGCTGCCAAAGAAGCAACTTTAATGAACCCTGTGTTTACTAAAGTGCAAACAGCTATTGAAGAGGTAAGAAAGGAATTAGGTTTTGCGATCATTCTTAACATGAGAACATCTTCAAATGATGGTATCGTTTTAGCGGCAGAAGAAAGTCTTAACATTACTGAAAAAGTATTTGGAAAATTAGGCGTAGCAATGCCAGAAACTCCAAATCCTGCAGAGCAAGTAGCTACTGGAAACGGTAACTAAGGGACAATAGAAAATCACAATTAAACCTCTTCCTTGGAAGAGGTTTTTTTATTTTGGCCTAATGAATATTCCGAGAAGCCTTACTAGAGGAGATACGGTTGCCATTGTGGCAACTGCGAAGCGACTTGAAAGCGATTTGTCAGAAGGCATTGGGATACTTGAAAGTTGGGGATTGAAAGTTGAAGTGGCTAAAAGTGTTCATCGTCAATCAGGCTATTTTGCTGGTACGGACGATGAAAAAATCCACGACTTGCAAGCGGCAATCGATGATCCCTCAATTAGTGCTATCATATTTGTGAGAGGTGGATATGGGACTACAAGAATTCTGGATCAAATCGATTTCAATTCATATTTAGCCAATCCTAAATGGCTTGTGGGCTTTAGTGATTTAACTAGCATTTTGCTTCAGTCCTGTGTTTTGGATGTTCCGAGCATTCACGGCCCAGTAGGGGTGACTATAGGAAAAGACCAAGCGTCAGATGATAGTCTGAAGAGCTTACTCTTTGGAAACCTAAGCATTAACTACCCGCTACTGGAATCATTATTTACAATAGATGGGCGATGTTCTGGCAAAATTGTAGGAGGGAATTTATCCTTGGTATGTGAATCGATAGGAGCGGCTAATGAGATAGAGACTGACGGTAACATACTCTTTTTGGAAGAAGTAGGTGAGGCCAAGTATAGTATAGATCGGATGATGAACAAGCTAAAGCGCATTGGAAAGCTAGATGGTCTCACAGGAGCTGTGATAGGAAGCTTTAGTAATATTTCAGACGAGCAGTGCTACTTTAGTAAAAGCACCGAAGAGATTGTCATGGAATATCTATCTGCATTAAATGTTCCAGTAGCCTTTGGTTTAGAGTCAGGTCATGAAGTAAGAAACTATGCCTTAATGTTGGGCGCAGGTTGCGAGGTTCAGATTACCAAAAATCAGCTTTCCGTAGATTATCTCAAATGAGAAAACCAGCTAAAAGCCCTGCAAGAATTATAAAGGGCGGAGGAATTTTGGTGAAAGTCAATATGAGAAATGTTCCGATCACTACGGATACGTCCATTATTGAGCCTTGAATAGGTTGAAATAGTATATAGGCAGCGGCAGCTACCATGCCTGAGCTAGCAGCATTGATCCCTTCTAAAGATGCTCTTACTACCCGATAGGTTTTAAGACTATCCCAGAAGCGAATCACAAAGAATATCAGAAAGGTGCCAGGTAGAAAAATTCCACATGCCGAAATAAACCCAGCTAAGATTTGCCCACCAATGCCTAGGTCCCTAACAGAAAGGGCTCCTACAAAAGAGCTCACAGAGAAAACTGGACCAGGTACTGTTTGCACCATAGCAAGACCCGACAGAAACTCCTCGGACGAGAGGTAACCTTTGAATTCAACGAACTCTGTGTTGAGAAAAGGTATTAACACCTGTCCACCTCCAAAGATCAAACTTCCGTTTCTGTAGAAATTTTCAAATAGGAGTACAAAACGGTCTTGAGAGAAGGCTCCTAGCAATGCCGCAGCGACTAAAACTAAACCCCAAAGGGTGAAGTTTCCCCACTTAATTTTGACCTTTTCTTTTATAGCGATTTCCTGTTTTTTGTATTTGAAAGCTGTCAATGAACCCGCTATTACAAGGACTATCGGCAATGCAGCTGGGGTAGTAATGAAATATGTGACTATGGCAGACAATATCATAAGGATGACGGCTGTCTTGGTATTAATTACTTTTTTGGCAATTGTAAAAGCCCCATAGCTAATGAATCCTACAGCCATTGGCTGAATAAATTTGGTAAACTCAAGGGTGAGATTCTTTGTCTGGTAGGAGTTGATCAATATGGCTGCAGTAGTCATAATAGTGACTGCCGGCATCATCCAAACCAATAGCGTGAGGTATGCTAGCTTTGCACCTCCGATCCGAAAACCAATAGCTGTAATTGTTTGAGTAGAGGTGGGTCCGGGAAGTATCTGACAAAGGGCATTGAGTTCAATAAGGTCTCCTTCAGTGAGATAACCACGCTTTTCAACCATCACCTTTATAAACATGGCGACATGGGCTTGAGGTCCGCCAAAAGCACTTACGGCTAGTAGCATGACATCCTTAAGGAAAATGAAATATCGAATTCTCTTAATCGCCATGATTAAGGGTTACTTTTTGCTAAGTCCTATTTCAGCAAGGCGCTGTTGTAAGAACTGGCCGGCAGTAATGTCATCGTATAATTTTGGATTATCCTCGTCAACGCAACTATCTAGAACAGTCAAGTCCATATCTGACCTTGGATGCATAAAAAATGGGATTGAAAATCGCGAAGTCTTCATCATTTCTTTAGGCGGATTTACCACACGGTGAATAGTCGACTTAAGTTTGTTATTCGTATGTCTCGAAAGCATATCCCCAACATTGACAATAATTTGATCGGGAAGGGCTGTGATCGGTATCCATTTATTATCTCTTCGGAGTACTTGTAAGCCATCGGCACTGGCCCCCATCAAAAGTGTAATGAGATTGATGTCTCCATGTTCTGCAGCTCTTACGGCATCGGCAGGGACTTCTTCAGGGTTTTCTATAGGGAAGTAATGAATTGGTCTTAAAATGCTATTGCCATTATGTACTTTGCTGTCAAAGTAGTTTTCATCTAGGCCAAGATAAAGGGCAATGGCCTGTAACATCTTGACTCCAGTAGCCTCCAAGGTCTTATAAACATTGAGCCCAATTGCTTCCATTTCAGGGAGTTCTTCGGGCCAAATGTTGTCAGGGTATTCCGATTTGATGGCGTCACCATCGGTAACGTTTTGCCCTATGTGATAGAATTCCTTCAAATCACCCGTAGTTCTGCCTTTTGCATGTTCTTTACCCTTTCCAATATATCCACGCTGACCTGCCAATTCTGGCACCTCGTATTGTTGCTTTACTTTGTCAGCTTGTCGGAAAAACTCTTGAATTGTAGTGTATAGTTTGGATGTCATTTCATCCGTCAGGCCATGATTTTTGATGGCTACGAAACCGATGTTGTGATAGGCTTCGCCAAGGGCTTGAACAAAAGCGGCTTTTGTTTCTGGGTTGCCACTCGTAAAATCGGCAAGGTCTAACGAGGGAACTTCATCGTAAAGTTTAGTGCTCATCTTTCTATCGGTTTAGATCGAAATTAATAATTATAAAGGAGAATTAATCACTCAGAACTACTTTGAGTATACTCAAAGATTTGATTTCGCGTAAGTTACCCGAATGAATGCGATAGAATTTTATAATGTGATCCAGTACTTCTCTACGAAAGTCATTATTCATATTGATTTCACTGCCATAGTCATCACTGATGAGTTGGTTGATAAACCCTTTTTCACCAGAAAGCGTGCTAAAATGAAATCCTGATTCACTCAGCTGATGAATAAAGTCCTCTGCATTTCCAGGACCGAAACCCAAATATTGAGTTGCCTTAAGCAGTAACTGCAAATGGAAGTTTGAGACATTTTTCTCCAAATGATCGAATAGTTCAAGGGAGTGAAAAAGGAAATCGAACATGTCTGAATTCTCGGATTCTTCCCTTAAAATCTTCCCAAAAATTTCTGTTATAAATATGCCTATGGTTCTTTTAAAAGGGTCAAAAGGGATTTGAGAAAACGTCTTTGCAAACTTAGCTTCAGAGATACGCTGAATGTCCTTTCCAGGCTTTTGATACACCACCAAATCAAGCAAAGACAGCGGTTGGTACATGGCTATTTTTCCTTTTGACCTTTGGCTTCTTACACCATTAATAATGAAAGACTGCATGCCATAATCACGCGTGAAAATTTTCACGATAATGGAAGTCTCTTTGAATTTGATCGCGCTGAAGACGATTCCTTTGGTGTGATATAGCATTAGATCACTACAATTTTACCCACAAAAGTCTCAGTACCTGCTGAGTTTGAACTAAAAACGAGGTAGACACCCGATTTTACTCTAGATCCGCGGGTATCACGTGCGTTCCAGAGAGAAGTACTTCCATTTGCGCGCATCTCTCGAACTAACTTCCCCGAAACATCGGTAATCTTTACGAAAGCATTATTGGCCAGACCATTTATCACAATATTGTCCTGAAACGAAGGATTGACTGGGTTAGGATAAATTTTAACATTGACATGCTGATCAGTACCTTCAGTGGCATCACTTCTAAAAGAAACAGTGCCCTTATTGGTACTTATAAAGACTTCACCAGAAGGTGGATCAATGAACAGCGATATGATTTCGTTAGAGGGGAGTGGACTATTGTCAACAGTGAAATGATAGATCTGCTCCTCGCCAGTTTCACTAAACAGCCATAATCCATTGTTCTTAGTACCGAACCATTTCCGATTCGCAGGATCAATTGCCACTTGGGTAATGAACTCGTCACGGAGAAGTAATCGATTCTCAAAGATGGGTACGTTGGCGGTAAGCGATCGGTTTTCAAGAACTATTGAAGGGTTAGGGAAAAATGCTATGCCTTGATTGGTACCGATCCAGAGAAATTGATTTTGGTCTAGTGCCATGTGGGTCACCTCAGCACCGGGTAATCCTCCCTGTCCACCATTTGTGTTAAGACTTCTTTGACTGCCTGATACTTCGTCAAAAACGATAATTCCACCACCGCGAGAGGGGTCAATGGTCATCCATTTGTTTCCATCAGGGGCGATGAATAAGTCCACTGGAAATTGAGCGAGAGAGGAGGTGAGGGTGAAACCAGTCCACTCGTTGGAGGTGGTGTTTAGGGCATAGAGTGACCTAGCCCGATTTTGAGTAGAGAGCCAAAGTATTTCGTTGTTTTGAGAAGCGATGGATGAAATATTAAAGGAACCGGCCTCTTCGGTAGGTGGTGTACCGTTTGAAAAGACTTGAAGTAGGTCGACTGAATTGTCGGAATTATTTCCACCTGAAAAAATGCCTTGCTCGAAAGAGGAAAATATCGGTGCCAATAGATTACGCTCATTAACAGTACCAAAATCAATGTCAGAAAGGTTGAGAATAGCATTACCACTTTCATCTTTCGGGCTAAAACTGCTCCAGGTTTGATTAGCCAAACTGAATTCGGATATGTTTGAAGAGAGCCCTGAAGAAACCCAATAAATGCTATTTCGGAATGATGTTGGTTTTGTCAGAACATCAGCTGCGGGGCCAACGGGCATTATAACGTTGGGAGGGGTATTGAAGGCATTGAATTGTAAAAGCCCTTGGTTGGACGAACCCAACCATGCTTGATTGTTTGAGAAGATAAAGTCATTGAAATTTTGACCGTTAGAGGCCTCTTCCAACTTTGATACATCGGTTTCATCTATTTGCCAAAGTTCACTCGTTGTGAGCACAAAAAGATCGGTTGTGCTGGTCAGGTTAAGGGACCTAATGTGTTCGTTGAAGTTTTGATTAAATGTCCATTCGTTTGAAGCATATTCGAAAATATCACCATCCGCACTAGCGAAAATTGAATTGCTAAACTGGGTAATATGCTGAAATGGGATACCTACTAATGCTCTATTCCAATTGTTGAAGTCTTGCCTGTTAACAGTTGTGGCTAGACTTGCAGAGAGTATCCCACTGGCGGTAGCGGCATAAATGCTGTCATTGGCAAAGGCAGTTTGATAAACTATCAATGATTCACCTGAAGGGCCTAAGTTTTGGTAGGTTTCTGTGATCTCTTCGCGAGACAGGTCATAAACTATTATTCCGAGGTCTCCAGAGAAATATAGCCTGTCACCTATTTTTTTGATGTCTCTGAGTCGTTTTGTACTGGTAGTTTCAGCTTCTCGGATGGTGGATACTGTAGTAACATTTCCATTGGACCAGAAATCGATATTTCCATCCTCATAACCTACTACTAGTTGCTCGTTTTCCGAATCGAATGTGATGGTACTGATGCCTACACCGGAAAGGCCGGTGTTTTTATTGATGAGATTTACGCTATTATCTTCTAAGTCGTAGAAGAAGATGGCATTATCTGTAGCCGCAAAGACTTTATTATCACCTTGAGTGACTTGCTTTACATTTGAATAACTGAAATGCGTGCGCCAACTTAGGATAGGAACGTTGTCTTGCGCCACTGATGGCTTAGCAGAAAGAAGTCCTAAAAGGAGAAACCCAATCGCCAGCAGAACGCTATTGCTCCTTTTTGTCCAGCTTTTGTTTTTGTCCTTCATAGAAGTATTTCCTGTTTCGCGCCTCATAAATATCTTTTTCGCCTAGCTCTACCGTTTTTTCTGAGGCTGTAAGTTTGTAAGAGAACGAAGCCAATGAACCACTTATGGCGCAAATGGCATGTAGTTTTGTTACAAACTCGGCAATGGCCAGAAGGTAGGGCATAGGGCCAAATGGTTTGCCAGCTGCATCCATATCTAAACCAGCCACAATCACACGTTTACCGCTGTTCGCAAGTTTTCGGCAGACATCTACAATTTGGTCATCAAAAAACTGGGCCTCATCTATGCCGATCACTTCGCTGTCGCCAGCTAGTAAAAGAATGTCTGATGCAAATTGAACAGGCGTAGAACGAATGGATGTCTTATTATGAGACACTACATCTTCGCTATCATACCTTGTATCTAATGCTGGTTTAAAAATTTCAACATTTTGCTTGGCAATGGTAGCACGCCTCAATCTACGAATCAGCTCTTCCGTTTTACCAGAAAACATACAACCACAGATTACCTCAATACTTCCTGAGGTGTGTTCTCCTGATATTTTAGATTGAGGTTCTAAAAACATTTTAGTCTGTATAATTCATGTGAGGAAACTTGTTGATTTCAGCCACGCTGATCTCCAAATCTCCAGATGGTTTATTCTGACAGGCCAGCCTTTCATTATCTTTTAATTTACCCAATGCCCTGAACTTACTATCGGCTTCAGTATCCCCTCCTAGGGAATCTAAACCTGAATGTACAACCATTTTACAAGTTGTACATCTACCTTTAGCTCCACAAGCATACATCCAATCTGTACCATCCTTATGAATAGCATTCAATATGGTGGATGAATCATCGTTAGCAATGATGACTTTATTGTTCAGATTTCGAATCAGGATTTTGGGCATAATGCTTAATTTACAAATCAAAAGAAATAAGCGATGCGCTACAAGTTAAAGCACGAAGCAGTTGGTGAAATCAGTGAATTAATTGGTCAAGATATTGTCGATCAATCCTTTCAATCTTTTGACAAGATTGATGGTGAAAGATTGATATCATTGACCAATTCGCGACAGGTAAACTCATTCATTATTCGTTCTCTATTCAATCAATGGAGAAATGAGGTGGAGCGGCTCGAGAGTCCTTATTTCGACTTTAATCACGAAAGGGTTAAGGAAGCCTTGAAAGCATTCATGAATGTGCTTTCTAACCACATAAGCATTGATAAATCACATTTGACTCCATTACTCGTTCAGGCGATTGAAGATTCCATTTTAATCGCTTTTGAGCCTAAGGGATATTTGGAAAGCATATTGGATCGCATTAATAAGCCACAAGACTTCCGGCTTCAGATCAAGTACATAAAAACCAATCGAGACCTTTTTAAAACGCTAATTGAGCGAATCGGTGACTTTGATACGAAGGCTAGTATTCTAATTGCATATGACAGCCTTGACGCATCACAGGTTGAGGCGGTTGACGTGAATGATTTTTTACAAAAGCTGAATGCTGAAAGTAGGATTGACCAACTTTTTGAGGTGATAGAAGAACCGAAGCCGGAGCCAATTATTGAAAAGCCCATTGCCGAAGTGGAGGCATCTAAGGTTCCTGTTTCAATTGAGGCAGAAATTGGAACTGATCAGCCAGTTACGATTAACGATAAGTTTGACCCTCAGAGCAAGGGAATGACTTTGGCAGAAAAGCTTCAGCGTAAAATGAACCAATCGATTGAGGCTACTTTGACACTCAATGAAAAGTTTATGTTTCAGAATAACCTTTTTGGGGGCGATAACGCCAAGATGAAAGAGGCTTTTGCCAGTGTAGACCAAGCCGAAAACCTTACGGATGCTTTGAACAGAGCAAATGCATTTAATACCGGTTGGGATATGGATAGTGAAGAAGTGGAGGCCTTTATGGGTGTTTTAGAAAGAAGGTTCGCGTAATTAACTCCGCATTAACACCTGTGCTCTGTGCATGTCAATTTTGAGCAAGACAAAGAGCATTATGGTAAAAGACCATAGTGAGGAGCCACCGTAACTAAAGAAAGGTAGTGGTATACCGACAACGGGGAATAAGCCAATAGTCATGGCAATATTAATCGTAAAGTGAAAGAAGATAATGCCGGCTATACTATAGCCATAGACCCTGGCAAATTGAGATTTCTGCCGTTCCGCAATAAAGAGTATCCTCATCATTAGTCCAATAAAGAGGGCAATAATAAAGGCACTTCCCAGCCAGCCATGTTCTTCCGCCAAGGTGCTGAAGATAAAATCGGTGCTTTGAGCAGGTACAAAATCAAATTTAGTTTGAGTACCATCCAAGAAGCCTTTACCCGAAAAACCACCAGATCCTATGGCAATTTTTGATTGATTAAGGTTGTATCCGGCACCCTGTTGATCCAACATGTCAGGATAGAATACGATTAGAATTCGATCTCTCTGGTATTTAGGCACTAGGTTATTAAATGCATATTCAAAACCAGATGCGAACCCAATACTCGCCCCAATTATTACCAAGGTGAGCAATATGTTTTTTAGAGATTTGGAGGTTACTAACACCCAGATTAAGCCTACTGAGCCAAGAATGATGGCAATAGTAGAAATACTCAATATTATGGTAAGTGTACCAATGACCACTATTGATAAACCGACAATTAAGTACAATGGCGGCAGGCCCTCACGAAAAATAGGAATAAGAAAAGAGAAGAAAATGAGTGCGGAGCCTAGGTCTGGCTGTAGCATAATGAGACAGACCGGAAAGAGCATGATGACAAATGAAGTCATCTGACTTTTAAATTCAGAGAGCTTCACACTATTGGTAGATACATACCGTGCTAGTAATAAGGCTGTCGCAAACTTTGTGAGTTCAGAAGGCTGAAACCTAAAAGCACCAAACTGAAACCATGCTTTTGCTCCATTGATCTCCTTACCTACGATTACCACTGCGATGAGTAGTATGATGAAAATACCATAGAGCAATGGTGCCACAGATTCATAAATTCTAAAATCCAGCAGTAAAACAATGATGATTAAGATAAGTGAAGAGCCGATCCAAAGCACCTGTTTACCAGAGTCAATGCTTAAGTCTAGTATGCTTAAATCTTGTACAGGATCATACACAGAGGCGTAGATATTGAACCAGCCTAGGGTTACTAGGATAAAGTAGAGAAAGACCGTAAGCCAATCCAGATTCGCAAAAAAACCACTTTCTCTGCTCAATTGTCCTCCTTGTCCGGGTCTATAAAGTCACCTTTTAAGACATAGGCCTCTCTGTTCCACCAGTTCTTTTTGATGTAGCCACGTAAAAACTTTTCGATAATAAGGCTTGCTGTCATTCCAGCTGCGCGTCCACCCATTCCTGAATTCTCTACATAGACAGCTATGGCGATTTGAGGGTTTTCTCTAGGTGCAAAGGCCATAAACACCGAGTGATCAAGACTTTCGTCTTTCACACCATTTTCAGCAGTACCTGTTTTACCAATGATTTCAATGTCATTGATAATAGCACGCGGTGCAGTTTGCTTAACGGCTTGCGCCATTCCTTCAATGATTGCTGGGTAATATGCCGTTTTTTTACCTACATATACTTTTTCATGTTCGAAAGGAACGACTACCCCGTTATCTTCGACTGCTTTTATCAAATGAGGTTTTATGTAATATCCTCTATTGGCAATTGTAGCGCCCAGATTGGCAACCTGTAAAGGTGTTACAAGCATTTCACCTTGTCCAATGGCCAGAGACTGAATGTTGCTATAAGCCCAGCGACTTCTTCCATACACGCCATCATAATATTCCACATCTGGTACTTTGCCAGTAGCTTCTCCGTGCACATCAATCCCAAGCCTACTGCCAAAGCCGAATTTTTTTACTGCCTCTGTCCATTTCTCAAGTCCCAGTCTACTATCCACAAAGTAGTTAGAAGATTCTCCTCGTGTTATCAAGCGTCTCATGATCTCTACAAAGTAATTATTTGATGAATACCTAAGTCCCTTTGTAATATCGTACGTTCCAGCGGGGGCGTGATCACCAATTTTAGTGAGGTCTACTTTAACTTTTTCTTCAGTAGTAGTTACTCCAACGTCAAGAGCGATTAAGGCCTGAACCGTTTTGAAAATAGACCCAGGGGGATAAGTCGCCATAATCGGCCTATTAAAAAGTGGAGAAGTAGTATCAGATCTGATTTTTTCGAAGTTCTCTCCTAGGTACTTGCCCGTCAACAAATTGGGATCATATGAAGGTGCAGAGGCCATAACGAGTATTTCACCTGTCGATGGTTCTATGGCTACTACGCTACCTCTTTTGCCGGCCAATAGCTTTTCGGCATACGCCTGCAGCTTAAGGTCAATGGTACTAATCAGGTTTTTACCCGCGATAGATACGGTATCTATGGCGCCATTTTTATAAGAGCCCTTGTCAATGCCCCTCACGTTTACCATTTTATAACTAACTCCTCTTTCTCCGCGGAGTTCAGGCTCGTAGTATTCTTCGAGGCCTGTGATACCAATGTAATCTCCTGCTTGGTAACCCGTAGTATCCTTATCTAGTTGAGAAGGACTAATCTCTCCGATATAACCAAGTTCATTGGCAAGTACAGGTTGTGAATATCTGCGAACCGTTCTTGGGTTTACATAAAACCCATTGAACTTGTAGAGTTGATCTTGGATTTGAGCATACTTTTCATGAGAGATTTTCTTTAGGAAGATAGAAGGCTTTACTGTCGAGTACCTTCGTGTTGTCTTGATCTTCTCGTTAAATTCTTCCCTAGTGATTTCGAAAATTTTACAGAATTCAGTTGTGTCAGCGATGTAAACATCTCTGGGCACTATCATTAAGTCATAAATCGGCTCATTGTAAACGATTAGCTCATTATTGCGGTCGTAGATCAGGCCTCTGAAGGGGTATTCGACAATCCGTTGAAGAATATTGCGCTCGGCTTTGGTTCTATAGGTATCGTCAGCCACCTGTAATGCGAAGAGACGAGCTAAAAAGACGAGCCCTATGAATATGAAGAAAATTTGTATGATGTATCGTCTATTCTCTAACATAACCTACCGCGCTTTTGAATAGAAAAGATATTGCACTATGACCACAAAAAAAAGTGTAACTACAGTAGTTATCAATGCTTTGGATAAAACGAACCAGAAGAGCCCCGTATTACCGGCCTCTATAAACAGTACAGTCAATGAGTAGACTAAAATGAGGGGTAAGGAGTAAGCAATAAACCACCCAAGGCCATAATTGTGGACTATAGGGAGGTAATTTACCTCATAACCACTTCTAGGTGTATTAACATTGAGCCAATACGGTTTTAAGAACATCAAAAGCACGCCAGCTGCTGCATGTATACCTATGGTCTGATAAAACAGATCGATTATAATACCTATGATAATAGCAATGAGCATTCCGAGCCCAATACTGACTTCCCGAGGTAGACTCAAAAGGAAAAGCAGATAAATAAAACAGAAACCTAGGTTAAAGAACACGAAGTTTCTGAAGACTAAAACCTGAAGAGGTACTAGAACTACTAAACTGAGGATCAATGTAATAATGCTCTTATTCATTGAATACCAATTTGGTTAGAGTTACTCAATGAATCTTGCTCCGGTTTACGGGTATTCTCAATAACATATACATATGAAAGCTTTCCAAAGTCTACGCTAAGGTTCACCTCAATATTGAGATAGGTATTGTTGGCATCTCGTTTACTACTCTTAACAGTGCCAATCAGTAAGTTTTTAGGAAAGACCGCATTAAAGCTTGAGGTCACAATTGAATCTCCAACTTGCATATTCACGTCTGGCGTAATGAAAAGGAGCTTCGCCACTTGAGGATCGATGCCATCCCACTGAACGGTTCCAATTCTATTTGACTTCTCATGCTTAGCCGAAAAGG
This sequence comes from uncultured Roseivirgaceae bacterium, assembly GCA_964352205.1. Classification (GTDB taxonomy): domain Bacteria; phylum Bacteroidota; class Bacteroidia; order Cytophagales; family Cyclobacteriaceae; genus Roseivirga. Next base: position 452,855 of record CAYGQO010000001.1, on the reverse strand, counting down.
AATTCCGTGTGTTCAGTAGTGAGATGCCTTCTGCATAATACTTTGAGACCGAACGTATCTTTCCAACCACACCTGACGGACTGATCACTCCCATTTCTGCTCGAATGCCATCTTTACTACCCTTATTGATCATGAAAAAGTTGTTGGCTAAGCGAATGTTATTCCTCACGATTTCAGCAGGTCTTAGTACATACACCATAGAGTCTGTAGAATCAGCCTCTATGGTGTAATTGCTTAAGGAATCCAGTGAAACTTTTGAGGTGGCTAGCAATAGTTCTCGGAGTCGAGCATTTTCTTGAGCCAACTCACGATTTACCCTTTTCAGACCAAAATAGTCGCCAACGTTGTCGGAAGACTCAGTAATTGAACCAATGATATTGCTTGACGATTTTAAATAAGCACTTCGCTGATAGTCATTGTTAGAGACAATGAGCGAAATGCATATCAACTCCAGAAATAGAAAGATGAAGAATGCTCGGTATTTAACTAGAAATGCCAGTAGCTGACCCATTCATTCTTAAGTCATTAGTACTGTACGATAAGCTTCGATGTTCTTTAAAGACTCACCCGTTCCTCTTACTACTGCCCTTAATGGATCGTCAGCAATGTGGATAGGTAGTTTTGTCTTTAAGGCCAATCTCTTGTCTAGGCCTTTAAGCATTGCGCCACCACCTGTTAAATAGATGCCTCTATCATAAATGTCAGCAGACAGTTCTGGTGGAGATATCTCTAAGGCTTTAAGTACGGCCTCTTCAATTTTCGAAACAGATTTATCGAGAGCGAAGGCAATTTCAGAGTATGAAATCTTAATTACCTTAGGAATACCTGTCATTAAGTCTCTACCTCTGATTTCGTAATCTTCTGGCGGATCATCTAATTCAGTCAAGGCTGAACCAATTGCGATCTTAACTTTTTCCGCAGAGCGCTCACCTATCAGTAGGTTGTGCTGCCTTCTCATGTAATCGAGAATATCTTTGGTGAAGGTATCTCCCGCCACACGGATAGACTGATCACAAACAATTCCACTTAAAGCGATCACCGCAATTTCAGTAGTACCACCCCCGATATCAACTATCATTGAGCCAACTGGCTCGTCAATTTTAATTCCAGTACCAATTGCCGCAGCGATTGGTTCGTAAATCATATAAACTTCTTTAGCATTTGCGTGTTCCGCTGAATCTCGAACTGCACGCTTTTCTACTTCAGTAATACCCGATGGAATACAAATGACCATTCGGTGAGAAGAAGGCATAAAGCTTCTTTTCTTTAGGTCGATCATTTTGATCATACCTTTAATCATCATTTCGGCAGCCTCAAAATCGGCAATTACCCCATCCTTAAGCGGACGGATAGTTTTGATGTTATCATGCGTTTTTTCGTGCATGTTCATCGCATCTCTGCCGATGGCAAGCACCTTGTTGGTGTTCCTATCTATCGCAATGATAGATGGCTCATCCACCACAATTTTGTCTTTGTGAATAATAAGTGTATTTGCCGTGCCAAGGTCAATAGCAATATCACTTGTTAGGAAATCGAAAAACCCCATTTAAGCTAGTCTCCTTGTGTTTAAATTAAGGAACTAAGGTAACGAATTACTTATTAATTCCTGTGCTATGTAAATTAATGTTTGAAGTGTCTGGTGCCTGTAAACACCATGGCTAAGCCGTGTTCATCGCAGTAATTAATCGATTGTTCATCTTTGATGGAACCACCGGGTTGTATAACGGCAGAAACTCCCTCTCCGTGTGCTATTTCTACACAATCAGGAAATGGAAAAAAAGCATCTGATGCCATCACGGAACCATTCAAATCAAAGCCAAAAGATTTAGCCTTATCAATAGCTTGTCTCAATGCATCTACCCTTGATGTCTGGCCAACACCACTTGCCAAAAGTTGACCATCTTTTGCAAGAACAATTGTATTAGATTTTGTATGCTTACAGATTTTTGAAGCGAATTCTAGGGCCTCTTTCTGGCTAGTAGTTACATCTGTCTTGGTTACTAATTTGAAATCTCCGGCTTTATCAGAAACCAAATCTCTGTCTTGAACAATTACTCCGTTTAATAGACTCTTGAATTGTTTTTGAGCAGTCAAATTTTGCTTTTTTACCAATAGGACTCTATTCTTTTTGCCTTTCAATAACTCAAGTGCATCGTCACTGAAGCCGGGAGCAATTAACACCTCGAAGAACAACGTGTGCATTGCTTCGGCAGCAGCCAGATCGACAGTCTTATTGCAAACCAATACGCCTCCAAATGCACTCACTGTATCTGCAGCGAAAGCTCTTAAGTAAGCGTCTTTCACATCAGTTCCTGTGGCCATGCCACAAGCGTTTGTGTGCTTTAAAATGGCAAAGGCATTTTCACTATCGTCAAACTCTTCGATCAAGGAAACTGCAGCATCGATATCGACAAGGTTGTTGTATGAAAGCTCCTTGCCATTGAGTTGATCAAATAAGTCGTTTAATGGGCCGAAGAAATGTCCTTCCTGATGAGGGTTTTCGCCATAGCGAAGTTGCTTTCCTGTACGTTCGCTTACTTTGAATTTATCAAGTCTTTCTTCTTGATTAAAGTAATTGAAAATAGCACTGTCGTAATGCGAGGAAATATCAAAAGACTCTGCTGCAAACTTACGCCTGTCAGAAAGATCTGTTGAACAGTCTTTCTCTCTTAAAAGAGACTCAACTGCCGGATATTGCTCTCTAGAAGAAACGATCAGCACGTCTTTGAAATTCTTGGCCGCAGCTCTGATCAAAGAGATGCCACCGATGTCAATTTTTTCAACGATGTCTTGTTCTGGCGCACCTGAAGCTACAGTTTCTTCAAAAGGATAGAGGTCAACGATCACTAAGTCGATGCTTGGAATCTCAAACTCTTCCGCCTGTGACTGATCACCTTCATGGTCTCTTCTGTAAAGAATTCCACCAAATATTTTTGGATGCAAGGTTTTCACACGACCTCCAAAGATTGAGGGGTAGCTTGTTAAATCTTCGACAGGCACAACATCTGCACCTTGATCTTCAATAAATTTTTGTGTTCCGCCAGTTGAATAAATAGTCACTCCATTTGCCTTTAGCAGGTCAATAATTGGAGCTAGATTATCCTTGTAAAAGACTGATAATAAAGCGGATTTGATTTTTAGTCGCGACATGTTGGAGGGGTAATAACCGAAGTCGCAAAACTAGGAATTTTATATTGATTTATGAATTACTTCACCTACGACTTTGGGATAATTTTCGTGTTCCAATTTCAATACTTTTTTGGCAATTTCTTCTGCTGAATCACCCTTGTTAAGGTTACAGGAGGCTTGCATTATAATTTGGCCCTCGTCATAATTCTCATTCACATAATGTATGGTTATTCCTGATACGGACTCTCCGGCAGCTTTAACCGCCTTATGTACATTCATGCCATACATTCCCTGCCCTCCAAATTTCGGTAATAAAGCAGGATGAATGTTAAAAATCCTTCTTGGATAGGCTTTCACTAACTTATCAGAAATCAGTAGCATAAAACCCGCAAGCACTATGTAATCTACCTGCTCTTCTTTCAATACACCTATTATTGTGTCTCCACTTTCCCAGTAAGTGCGGTTATAGATATGACAAGGAATAGAGAACTTATTAGCGCGTTCGATAACTCCTGCGGATTTATTATTTGTAAAAACGGAGACAATTTCAATTTCTGGATCTTCCTGAAAAAACTCGAAGAATTTTTCGGCATTAGAACCACTACCAGAGGCGAAAACGGAGATTTTCTTTTTACTCATATCCAAATCATACTGATGACACCAAGGAGCATAATTAGTTTGCTCAATGTGCTAAGTCGGTTAAAAGCTTTTACAGTGTCGGCTTTTGTCAAACCAAAGATCAGAAAAATTAATGCAAAGGAGAGAGTAATCGGAAGAATCAGCGAGATGTGACTGATCATTAGAAAAACGGTGGCTAAAAAAACAGTTGCTATAAAGTAGATGATCCATTTGGTTTTTGGTATTCCGAAAACGATCGGTAAGGTTTTACAACCAAATCTTTCGTCTCCCTTCATGTCCTCAATGTCTTTGATAATTTCCCGTATCCACGTGATAAATGCTGCAAAAACCGCATAACAAAGTATTAAGTATTGTTTATCGCCAAAGTATTCGCTTACTAAAATCAGTGTTGTTCCTGTTAATAAAGCAATGGATAGGTTGCCAATAAAGGGTAGTCTTTTGAGTTGATTAGAGTACAGCCAGAGCAGGAAAGAGGCAGCAAAATTGATAATGCCAATTGATATCGAGAGGCTAAACCCGATCGCTACCGCTCCAAGGTTTAATGCCGTATGGCCTGCAATTACCCATCTACGTTTGAGGTCTTTTCCTACTATAACGCGTTGGGGCTTATTGATTAGATCAATTTTTACGTCATAGTAGTCATTAATGAGATAACCCGCTCCTGTAATCATCACTGTAGAAGAGACGAGTAGAAAAAACCCTTTGTCAGTGAGTACCTGATACCAGTTTTCAGCACCGGCCACCAAGAATATTGCCGTCAAATATTGCGTAAGCGCAACCATAAAGAGGTTAAAGCCTCTTATGAGTTTCAGGTAGTTAACTACTAAAGACGACTTGCGTTTGCCTTGCATCGTTGGTATGTACGGTACAAAGCTAAACCTGTTCCCGCTTATTTAAAGAGATTTATGTGTTCCGTCACAGAAAGTTCCATTATTAGAATGCTTACAAGCACACCATGAAACGGTTTTGGCTTCTGGAAGTACGACTTTTTCAGGGCTGAAAGATGATCCTTTGTGAGAACCATCACAAAAGGGTTGAGAAGTACTTTTTCCGCAAGTACACCAAAAGTAAGTGCCGGCTTCCATTTCTAGTCTAATGGGTGCTTTTTGAGGTATTTCAGGGTTTTCCATAAATTTTATTTAATGAGGAATTAAGTAAAGTGAAAGATGTCCTATTCTTCGTAGAAATCAATAATATTTTGAGAAATAAGTTTGTAAAGCTCTGCCACTTCAGGATCATTCGAAAGGGATTCGAATTGTCGGTCGAGTGTTTCCATATCTCCTCGTTTCGCAGGACCAGTCTGTGCATTTTCTGGTCCGATATCAAACGACTTATTGAGGGTTTCTACAATCAACGGTTTAAGTATCTCAAAATCTAGATCATTCGATTCTAAAACCCCTTTTGATAAAGTGAACATGTGGTTTGTAAAATTGCATGCGAAGACGGCAGCTAGGTGAATCACCTTTCGCTGTTGACTTGAGATCAAATGCACTGAATGGCTAATGTCGTTGGCGATGGTTCTTAATAAATCAACCGTCTCATCAGATTCTCCTTCAATACAAATGGGAATGTCTTCAAAGTCTATGGCTTTTCCTTTACTAAAGGTTTGAAGGGGATAGAATACGCCAATGTTATGGGTTTGCGCATAACCAAGACTGTTCAGTGCAACTGTGCCAGAGGTATGTGCAAGAGTTGCCCCATGAGGAAGGATTAATTGCTGTGAGACTTCTTCTATGCTATCATCTGACAAAGCCATTAGGAAAAGATCAGCTTGGACCGAAGACATATCAAGAGCATCGCCTACAGATGCGTTAAAATAGTCCAGAGCAAACTTTTCCGCTTTGTTAATATCACGATCGTAGATATGGCTAATGATGTGACCTTTATTTTCGAAAGTTCGGGCCAAATGCCAGGCAATATTTCCAGTACCGAGAATAGCGATTCTTTGGCTTTTCATTTTTAAACCATTAAAATGGTTAATTGGTTATTGTGGATAATTCAGCCCAAGGTTTAAACCTTGGGCTATGGTATTGCCCATGTAAATTAATGGTTTTAACCATTTTCTTCATTAAGCCCATGAACCTTTATAAATTCTGTGTATTCATCTTGGAATGAGCGCTTTTTGTGATGATTTTTTTGATTCTTAATGTAATTCTCAACCTTGATCAATTGAGATTCACTGACCGAAAAAGCACCATATCCAGTTTGCCAACTAAACTTTTCACGGATCATTTCTTCATGATTCACCCAATATGAACTTGCGCCCTTTAGTTGCTTGATTATTTCTGCAATTGCAACTTTAGGACTAATTCGGATCAACATATGAATGTGATCGGGCATTCCATTGATTGCTTTCAATCTACATTCGAGCTTGTCTGATTCTTTATTGAGAAATTCAAAAAGCTTCTTTTCTAGGTCAGGATTTATGAGTTGTTGTCTATTTTTTGTGCTAAAGACAACGTGTAGCCAAACTTTGGCATATGAGTGTGACATTGCATGCGTTTTATACAATTTAAGGTAAAATGATGATATGAAGCATCTTAGTCAAAAATGAGATCGATGAGTTTTTATTTTTTTGACACCACATGGATCGCTTCGACTAACCTTTCCAAATCGTACTTTTTAGTATACACATGAGGAGTGATGCGCGGACCATTTACTTTTTCCCATTTTATAGGACTGGTATGTATTTTATGGGTACTAAAAAGTGAATTATGTACTGGCCCAGCATCCATACCTGCTATTCCGAAATTGAAAAGGGCACCACTATGACTAGGATTAGTGCTAGTGTAGAATTTGACTTTGTCAACACCTTTGACTTGATCTACCCAATACTGCTTTAGGTATTTGAGCCGAGCCTCCTTTCTGGCTGCGCCAATTGCATTATGAAAGTCTATTGCCGATCCAATGGCCTGTTCAATGGCAAAAGATCGAGTACCAATGTTTTCAAACTTTCTAATATTATCAACTTGATCTTCTGGAGAGGCAAGGAGTGGCCAAACATCTTTAATTCTCTCCTTTCGAATATAGAGCATGCCAGTACCAAAAGGTGCACATAGCCATTTGTGGAGACTGGTGCCAAAGAAGTCGCAACCTAAATCTGATATCTTGAAATCGAGATGGGCAAACGTATGTGCTCCATCAACAATGGATAAAATGTTATTGGCCTTTGCTAGTGCACAAAGTTCTTTGGCCGGCATAATATGTCCCGTCCAATTGATCATTTGTGTAATATGAAAAACTTTAGTTCTTGGGGAAATAGCATCTTTAAACTTCCGAACTACCTCTTCGTTAGATTCCATCGGAATGTCAAAGTCCAACCATTTCAAAACGATTCCGTCTCGTCTTTCCCTCTGCTTCCAAGCGTTGATCATATTTGGATAATCGTATTTGGTTAGAACCACTTCATCGCCTGCTTTGAGATTCAAACCGAAGATCACTGTATTAATGGCTTCGGTGGTATTACGATTGATGGCTAACTCGTCAGGGCGGACCCCAGCAAGGGCAGCAAGCTTTGCTCTAAGAGGCTCTCTACCTTGGTCTAAAATTCTCCACATATAATAGGAGGGAGCTTCATTAGCATAAGTATAATAACGATTGGCAGCCTCTTGAACCACCTTCGGCTGAGGACTCACACCTCCATTGTTTAGATTAATAATCTGGTTAGAGGTAGTGTAAGCTTGCTGAATTCTGGTCCAAAGCTCTTCATTCTGGGCCGCTTCTACGGGACTTAATGTATTTAACTCCTGAAATGCTTCAGCAATATCTGCAGCGATGGATTTTTGGAATAATGAACCAATGGATAGGGTTCCAGCAGTCAGAAAGGTTTTCCTAATAAAGGATCTACGATTGTTCATTAGAGTCGAATTAGCTTCAACTCAAATTAGTCAATTTACAATAGAACGGAAATGGCTTTTATGCCAAGCCTTTGTCACGCATTTTGACAAACTCAACATAACGTCTTCTTGTCGCTATGATAAAACCGATGATCATGACCACGGTTCCTATCCACAAAATATTGATTTGTGGTTTCTCTAATGACTGAATGATGATATAGTCTTTTTGCGCAGTCTGAATACCAAACTGGACCGAGCCATCTTGAGGGTTAATACTCTCGAATGTAAGTCTGGAAGCAATCTCCTGATTCATAAGAGTACGCTTCCGCTCAAAGTTATCTTGAATAACATACAATGGTTGGAGTGTATAATTGTTTCCACCCTCAGCAAAGACTGTAATATTCGCTCTGACGGCCACATCTTTGGGACTTAAGTTTGCAAAAGGCACACTTGGAATCCTCTCGAAGCCATTATAAATGGCTACATAGTCATTGATAAAGAACCTCTGTCCGATGGAGTCTACCTCGATAATTTCTTTCTCACTCCATTGGGTAAACTCATCCTCAAAATCATTGCTCAATGCCACATAGGTATAGATGTCTCGGTTCCATTGCTTCTTGATATCAGGTGAAACAATGGTTTGACCCATGTTTTCATTTTTCTGGGTTCTAGGGTGCAGCGTGAACTTTTTCCCAGAACTTAAAGAAGTATATTCAACCTCGTGGTAGGTGTTCTCTGGTGTCCTAAAATAGAGTGTATCACCAAGAGCTGCATACTTAACACCCTCTTGAATTATGGGTCGGATGGCTACTTTGTAATGAGGATCATTTGTTTCTGCCAAAAATGATTTTTTGATATAGCCGGGTATTCCTCTTGCGCTGAGCCCCTCACTTTTATAAAGTAGTTGATAACCAGCCACTGGTTTTGGGTCGTTCAGAAAGAGAATAACCATATTGTTATTCTGCTCTTCCGTTAGATCGTTGCTAATCTTTCTGGTTAAGTTCTTAGACAAAACTCTTGAATACCCTTCGGAGAACATAATCCCTAGCAGCATCATCGCGATGCCGATGTGCGCCACAGAACCTCCGGTTAGTTTGTAGCTTTTTGATTTGAACAAGCCCAGAAGAATTTTTCCATTTGAAACGATGGAGTACATTCCAGCAATAAGGATAATGATGTAGCTTGGGTTATAAATTTTAGAGGTTGTAAAGACGATTGCAGATAGTACTAGCGCAATCAATATTGGAAATGCTAAGGCTGATTTCAGTTGACTTTTATCCATTTTTCTCCAAAAGAAAAACTGTCCTGTACCTGATAGAAGGGCTATCCCAACCGCAAACCACAGCTGCCATTGGGAATAGAATTCTATTTGATTAGCAGGTTGTGCTAGAGTAGATAGTCCACCGAATGCTTCAATAATTGAATTGAACACAGGGAAAGATGTCGGCACTATTACTTGAAATGCCATCAGACAAAGTGTTAAAGCACCGATGAAAATCCAGAATTCACGAGAGTATGTAGATGCCTCTTTTTCAGAGGTTGGTATATGTTTCCAGCGGATGACTGCCAATACAATTGCTCCAATCATGAATACGAACATGTAAAGCAACAATTGCCCTGAAAGGCCTAAATCTGTGAATGAGTGCACTGAAGCGTTCCCTAGAATTCCACTTCTGGTTAAGAACGTTGCATAAAGTATTAGTAGGAAAGTGGAAATCACTAAAACAATTGATGTCTTTAAAGCAGTCTCACTTTTCTTAAATACGATCATTGTATGCATGCTGGCTATCAGTACTAGCCATGGTACATATACAGCATTTTCAACTGGGTCCCAGTTCCAGTATCCACCAAAGTTTAAGGTTTCATAGGCCCAGTATCCACCCATAATAATTGCGGTACCGAGGATTACCCCACCAAAAATGGTCCAGGGCAAGGCGGGTCTAACCCAATCTGTAAAGTCTTTACGCCAAAGTCCTGCTATGCAGAAGGAGAAGGGGACTAGTGTTAGAGAGAAGCCTAAGAAAGTCATCGGTGGGTGAATGACCATCCAATAATTCTGTAATAGTGGGTTCAAACCAGTACCATCTTCAGGCACAAAGTTCGGGTTGATTAGGAACCTAGGATCAATCAATACATCTCTTAGGAGAATAAATGGAGAACTTCCCAGCTTAAAATCACCAATTACTATTCCCAAAATCATTGAGGTAAGGAAGACCTGAACCAAAGCGAAAACGGTCATCACTGGTGCTTCCCATTTTTTGTTTGTTCCTATCAATACAAAGCCTAAAAGTGCATTCCAGAGTGTCCAGATTAAGAAACTACCTTCTTGACCCTCCCAGAAACAAGCGATCATGTAGTGAACAGCTAAGTTTACAGAAGAGTGGCTCCATGCATAGTGATACTCAAAATTATGATTGTAGATAATTAAGAAGAGCGTCACAGCGGTTGCTATTACCGCGATACCATGGGCAATGAAAACCTTTCTTCCGAAGCTAACCCAAGGGTCTTTTCCTATTTCATTGTTGAGTGCAGCCTTGCCGTAGGCGAAAGTCGCCAGAATTGAAGCCACAAATGAAATGATGACAAAAATGTGTCCCGCATTTCCAATACCGAGGTTAATTGTTTGGGTCTCCAATTTTTATGGGTTTTGGTTAGGAGGAAATTAATGTGAAGTGCTAAAGTGTAGTTTCTTCGTATTTCGATGGGCACTTTAAAAGTACCTTATCTGCCATGAAGCTATCGTTTTTGTAACCTCCTATGACTACTACTTTTTCTGAATTGAGAAGGTCAGAGGGCATTGGGCTATTTAGGAAAACCGTTTGCTCTTTTTTGTTCTCGTCAACAAGTATGAACTCTACAGTCAGCCTATCAGGGCTTGGCTGAACACCAACAATCTGACCCGCGCTATTTTTCTTCAGTTCACCAACAACATGAATTGATCCGGTTTTACCACTTTCTGACATAGTGTAGGCTTCATCGAAAGTGACATAGGCGCTTGCACTACTCGAAGTGGAGACTATAACGGCTATCGCTATAGCGATTACAACAATTCCAATTAGACTTGACTTTTTCATAATCTCCTCGTTTTAGTTTCTGGGGCAAAAGTAAGACACAAACGCCTAAGAATTAACCTTTTCACCAAAAACCTCTCCTTCTATCTTGGAGAGTTTTCTGTCTATCCTAACGGCATAGAAAGTGATGCCCAAAAAGATAATGACAATGACTCCAACGACTACATAGATTTTACCATTTTCACGCATCTTGTCGGCCATGTCAACCCCTTTGTTTTCATAGTCTGACTGTGTGATTTCGTGCTTTTCACCTGCTTTGACCTTATCTAAGTCTACTTGTGAGAAGGATGGCACACTCAATAACAATAACAGTACAATAATTAATTTCTTCATCTCAATTTTCTTCAAGTGACCTTTCAATTCTTTTATACCGAACTCTCAATTCTGCCAACCAAACACCCATGAGTGACCAACCAATAACGGCCGGATAGAGAACCATTTTCAGTTGGTCATCCGAATCGAAGAAATTTAGCGCAGGATTTCCACCATTTCCTGGGTGTAAAGAGCTTTCTGCCATTCTCGGGAGTATGAACAACAATGGTATCATAGCGGCATAGGCGAAAATGCTGTACACACTACTAATTCGAGCACGTTGTTGTTCGTCTTGGAGGGAGTTTCTTAAGACTAAATATGCTAGATAAATTAAAAGGCAAATTGCGGCAGCATTCTGCTTGGGGTCTCCGCTCCACCATTCCGACCAAGTGAACTTAGCCCAGAGCATACCAGTAAGTAGGCCTAGGATGCAAAAAAGAATTCCTGCTTTGGCTAGCTCCACAGATTTCAGATCGAAATCTAATTTGCCGGTTCTTAAATACTTGATTGAGTAGACCACTGAGCCAGTGAGCATAATGATCATTCCAAACCACATCGGTACATGAAAGTGCAGGTTTCGAATGGTTTCATTAAGAATTGCCAACCTAGGCACGTCCAATAACAGGCCACTTATGATAGTGTATAGGATAAGGAGTACGGCTAGTACTTTCCACCAGACTTTCTTCATGTCAGATTTTTAGGGTCTGTTTTATATGATTAACGGATTGTACGATACAATACCCAACCCGGTCATCTTTAGCTGCGCCAAAGATAAGGGAATAGCAAATAAGATACTGCAATGATGATTGCATTAATAGCGACAAGAATCAACATGTCATCAAGATAAACGCCTCTATCTAACCCATCCATGGCCGCTTTAGAAGTTTTAATAATGATCAATAAAAGTGGAATGAGTACCGGAAAACTTAAAATGGCCATCAAAGAACTGCTATTGGGTGCTTTTGAAGCAATTCCTGAAATCATCGTCAAAGCCGAGGCTAGCCCGATAGAACCTAGACAAGTAACCGTCAGAAACATAGTTAAATCTGCCACAGGGCTGCCCATCACCAAACTATAAAAGGATAGCCCAACAAAAGCCATGGAAATCATTAAGACTGAATAGTAGATGGTTTTGGAGACGATGAATGCTTCCGGCTTGGCCAGAGAGTAATAATATAAAAGTCGGCCTGGTGATTCCTGAATGAAACTCTTGGCAACAGCATTGGTTGCTGTAAAGAGAATGATTATCCAGAACAGCGCGTTCCAAGTTGGTTCATCAATAGCCCCAGCTTTTAGCCTAAAGCTCATATACACCACAAAAATGGTAGAAGCCAAATAGAGCACTATACCATTAAGCGCATAGCGCTGACGCCATTCCGAGAGGAATTCTTTTTTGATAAGTGTGACTAAACTACCCTTCATCTTCAGTTTCAAAGTTAACATTCGTGCTGAGAATGTTTTAACCCAATTTTCATTCTATTACTTTAGCGAAAATTTTTAGAAAGAAATGAATTCTGATAAGATCGCAATTATAGGTTTAGGATACGTAGGTCTGCCTTTAGCAGTAGCCTTCGCTGAGAAATATAAGGTCATTGGTTTTGATATCAATGAACCTCGAATTAAAGAATTGAATAATGGTCATGATCATACACTAGAGGTTGAGGATCATATATTAAAGTCTGTCTTAAACGGTACAGATAATTCTCCAGGATTGTACAACACCAATGAATTATCAGAGATTGCTGACTGCAATATTTACATAGTCACGGTCCCTACTCCGGTAGATAAAGATAATAGGCCTGACTTGTCTCCCTTATTAGGGGCTAGTAAAATGATTGGTGGAATTCTGAAGACGAACGATATCGTAATATATGAGTCAACCGTGTACCCAGGTTGCACCGAAGAGGATTGTGTTCCAGAACTAGAGAAGGCTTCTGGTATGGTATTTAACAAAGATTTCTTTTGTGGTTATTCTCCAGAAAGAATAAATCCAGGAGATAAGGTTAATACTCTGACTACGATAAAGAAAGTTACTTCAGGTTCTACACCTACCATTGCTCTCAAAGTAGATGCTCTCTATCAGTCGATTATTACCGCGGGTACTCATTTAGCGACTTCTATGAAAGTGGCAGAGGCTTCAAAAGCCATAGAAAACGCGCAAAGAGACATAAATATTTCCTTCGTCAATGAATTGGCATTGATGTTCGACCGAATGGGGATTGACACCACTGATGTAATTGAGGCTGCTGGTACAAAATGGAATTTTTTAAAATACAAACCAGGTCTTGTTGGAGGTCACTGTATAGGGGTTGATCCATATTACCTAAAGCAAAAATCTGAGTCGTTAGGATATTATCCAGCGGTCATTTCTTCAGGTAGAAAAGTAAATGATGCGATGGGCGAGTTTATTGGAGGGAAGGTTATCAAGCTTCTGATTAAAAAGGGTAAGAGGATAAGTGGTTGCAAGTGTCTAATGTTGGGTATTACTTTCAAAGAGAATTGTCCTGACATAAGAAATACTCGAGCAGTAGATATATATGAAGAACTCAAACAATATGGAGTCGAAGTTGATATTTATGATCCATGGGCCAATAATGAGGAGGTAAAGCACGAACTTGGTTTGCAGCTGAAAAATGCAATTAATCTTTCTGATTATGATGGCGTTATCTTGGCAGTAAGTCATCAAGAGTTTGAGGGTTTGGACTATGATGCAGTTAAGAAAAATGATGGAGTAATATTTGATGTTAAGTCCTTTCTACCAAGAGAGATTGTAGACGCTAGGTTATAGATGAAAAAAATACTTGTTACAGGAGCGGCTGGATTTATAGGTTTTCACCTTGTTGAGGCTCTCATGAGGAAGGGAGAAACTGTGATTGGTCTTGACTGTATCAACGACTACTACAGCATCGACTTGAAACTTGGGAGGCTTAGTCATAGTGGCATTTCTAAAGATACCATTGAATATAACAAGCTTGTACCAAGTTCGAAAAACTCAAATTACCAGTTCATTAAATTAAAGCTTGAGGATGATGAGAACTTGGATAAACTATTTGCAGAAGAGGCATTTACTCATGTGATAAACCTAGCTGCTCAGGCAGGAGTTCGATACAGTCTAGAAAATCCTAGAGCTTATGTTAGCAGTAATATTGTTGGGTTTGTAAATATCCTTGAGGCTTGTAGGCATCATAAGATTGAACACTTGAGTTATGCCAGTAGCTCGTCAGTTTATGGTTTGAATGAGTCAATGCCATTTTCATTGGACAATAATGTGGATCACCCAGTAAGCCTATATGCTGCAAGCAAAAAAAGCAATGAATTGATGGCTCATACATACAGTTATCTATATGGACTCCCTACAAGTGGATTAAGATTTTTTACTGTTTATGGTTCTTGGGGCAGGCCTGATATGGCTTATTTTTTGTTCACTGATGCAATTTTAAACGGCAAGCCTATTAAAGTCTTCAACAATGGAGAGATGTCCAGAGATTTCACTTACATAGATGATATTATAGAAGGAGTAATTCGAGTTAATGATATACCTGCTGTTGAAAACCCTAAATGGAGTGGGCAGAATCCGGATCCTAGTTCTTCTAAGGCTCCATACAGAGTATATAATATTGGAAACAACTCGCCCGTAAAACTGATGGATTTCATCACTACAATAGAAGAATGTTTAGGTAAAAAAGCGGAAAAGATTTTTATGCCGATGCAGCCAGGTGATGTGGTTTCAACCTATGCCGATGTGAGTGGATTGATTAATGATTTTAGCTATAAACCAGATACTTCATTGAAAACAGGTGTTACAGAGTTTGTGTCTTGGTACAAAACGTTTTACAAAGTTTAATAGGTTAGAATGAGTGGAAATATTCAGATGGTAGACCTAGTCAGTCAATACGCCAAAATCAAAGATGAAATAAAGCTAGAACTGGACAAAGTTTTAGATAGTGCCATGTTCATCAATGGGCCAGCCGTTCATGAATTCCAGGCTGACCTGGAAAAATACTTAGAGGTAAAACATGTGATTCCTTGTGCTAATGGTACTGATGCGCTTCAGGTTATTATGATGGCATATGACTTCCATAAAGGAGCAGAAGTACTTGTTCCTTCTTATACCTATGTAGCCACAGTGGAGGTAATTGCACTCTTAGGCTTGAAGCCGGTTTTTGTGGATGTTTATCCTGATACATTCAATATTGATATCGAAGATGTAGAAAGTAAAATCACCGAGCATACGGTAGCCATAGTCCCTGTCCATTTATATGGTCAATGCGTGGAAATGGAGAGGTTGATGACTGTTGCCAAGAAACATAATTTGAAAGTCTTCGAAGATACAGCACAAGCAATAGGTTCGGACTATACATTTTCTAACGGCAGTCGAGCTAAGGCTGGAACTATAGGTCACGCAGGAGCAACATCTTTTTTTCCTTCAAAGAACCTAGGGGCCTATGGAGATGGTGGTGCTATAATGACCAATAATGATGATTTGGCTGCTAAGCTAAGAATGATTGTCAACCATGGTCAGAGTAAACGCTACTATCATGATTCAATAGGAGTCAATTCAAGGTTAGATGCTATGCAAGCGGCTGTTTTGAAAGTGAAACTTAAATATATCGATCAGTATAATAAAGCAAGAAGAATAGTTGCTGATAGATATGACGAGGCTTTTTCAAAGTCAGATAAAGTAACCATTCCACTTCGCTCAGAATTTTCAACACATGTATTTCATCAATACACCATAAAACTAGCAGATGGAGTTGATAGGGATGGGTTGAATACGTTCCTATCAGAAAGAAGCATTCCTTCCATGATATATTATCCAGTTCCCAATCATTTGCAAAAAGCATACGCCTATTTTGGTTATCAGAAGGGTGATTTTGCAACCACGGAGGACTTATGCTCAAGGGTAATATCATTTCCAATTCATACTGAAATGTATGAAGCGCAGCAACTGATAATTATCAATGGTGTACTTGAATACTTGGCCTCATCCTGATTGTTGATAGGGAGATCAAGCTCTAGACATTTTTAATTGAATGAGTCGAGCCTGCTCTTTAAACATTGGGCCTTTTTTTTCCTAAGACTATGCGATTTTCTATTTATTAATTTGTAGTTAACAAATAACGAGTAAATTTGCAACTCGTTTTAGTAAGTCATGTAGTGTGACTGACAGGGCGAAGCTGTATACGATGCTCGAAGCACTAATATCATCTAAAACTCGTATTAAACTATTGCTCAAATTCTTCTTGAATCCTGGTTCCAAAGCGTATTTGAGAGGTTTGGCAGATGAATTTAATGAAAGTACTAACTCCGTTCGTATTGAGTTAAACAGGTTTGAGGAGGCGGGAATGCTCTCTTCAGATCATGTTGGGAATAAAAAAGTGTTTAAAGTCAACAATGAGTATCCTCTTTTTGGAGAGATACGAAAGATTCTTTTAAAATATACAGGGCTTCAAGAAGTCATTGACGAAGTGATAGAACAACTTGGTGATTTAAATAAAGTGTATTTAACAGGTGATTTGGCTTTGGGAAAACAATCTGATATTATAAGCCTTATTATCATTGGTAATCCCGATAGGCATTTCCTTATACAGTTGATCAGCAAGGCAGAAGAATTGATATCAAAGAAAGTTCAATACTTAATCTATGCTAAAGAAGAGGCCGATACGCTAAATCTAGATCAAGACCATAATTTATTGCTTTGGCATGAGTGATTATTTGAATACATATTGGACCGCTTTTTACACCAAGCCACGAAACGAGAAAAAGGTCGCGGAGCGACTGGCCAAAAATGGTTTTGAAGTGTATTGCCCAACAAGAACCATAGTAAAGCAATGGTCTGATAGAAAAAAGAAAGTTTCGGAACCTGTTTTTACCTCTTACATCTTTGCCCAAGTAAATGAACAAGCGAGAAGTGAAATTTTGCAGGACCAGGGGGTTGTTTCTAATGTCTTTTGGCTTGGAAAACCAGCGATCGTACGGGATCATGAAATTCTGGCAATTAGGTCTTTTCTAGAGGATTTCCCACTAGCTGAAACTCAATATGGAAATTTCCAATTGGGAAATAGTGTTGAAGTTTTTTCTGGTCCTTTATGTGGTCAAAATGGTTTAATAAGGCGCGTTCAAGGAAATAAGGCATATTTGACAATTGACAGTCTTGGTATAGAAATACAAGCTGAGATTGGCTTGGGTCATCTTAAAAAGGTGAGCTAATTATCTGTTCTGAATACTCTGTGAAAAGCACTATATTTGCCGCGTTTGATATTTAAAGCCTACTCAAAAAAATTGAGCATGAATGATTCACCAAGGTTTTATGGCCTGATTGCGAAATTGAGAATTATTCTTCTCTCTATGATCGTCTTGATTTTTATTGACGTATATCCTACTTCCGCTCAGGGCCTTGGAGGAATAGATTTGAAGTCAGTTCGTGTAGATGACCTTTCCGATCAGCAAATTCTTGGATATATCCAACAAGCTGAAGAAAGAGGTTTATCTCAGTCTGACTTGGAGGTATTGGCGAGGCAGAGAGGGGTTTCGGAAAATGAGATTTCAAAATTGAGGAGACGTGTGGAATCTCTGAAGGGTGAGTTGATAAATTCACAATCTAAAGGGACGCCTGAAAAAACAAATAGACG
Source organism: uncultured Roseivirgaceae bacterium (assembly GCA_964352205.1). GTDB lineage: Bacteria > Bacteroidota > Bacteroidia > Cytophagales > Cyclobacteriaceae > Roseivirga. The sequence goes on along the minus strand of CAYGQO010000001.1, from coordinate 435,236 downwards.
GTCTACTGAGTCTTTGGTAAAGGAGGACGTTTTTGGTTCAATTTCCGGATCGGAGAGGGCTGTACTTTCGGAGAAGCAACAGAAAATATTTGGATTTGATTTGTTTCAAAGCCAGGACTTAACCTTTGCTCCTAATCTTAATATTCCAACACCGCAAGATTATCAATTGGGCCCTCAAGATGTAGTAATAGTTGACTTGTGGGGAGCGACTCAACAATATTTAGAGTATGAGGTTTCCCCAGAAGGAATTATAAGACCTGATAATTTGAGTCCTATTTATGTAAATGGGCTCTCGATTGAAGAGGCGTCAAAAAAGATTATTGATAGATTAAGTGAAATTAACAGTGGTTTGAGGTCATTTAATGGTCAGGAACAAACCATTTTTTATCAGGTCAGTCTCGGAAATATTCGTACAATTAACGTGAATGTGGTTGGAGAGGTTGCCAAACCCGGTATTTATGCTATACCATCCTTAGCGACAGTTTATACTGCACTGCATGTGGCTGGTGGTCCCGCTGAAAATGGTACTTTTAGGGATATTCGATTAGTACGAAATAATAAGTTGATCAGTTCAATTGACATCTATTCCTTTTTAACTGATGGTATCAGGTCAGGTGACGTGCAGTTAAAAAGCGGAGATGTGATTATTGTGAAACCATTTAAGTCTAGGGTAGAATTAGATGGTGAAGTCAAACGGCCTGGTATATTTGAACTAAAAGAGGGCGAGAGTTTTGACGATTTATTGAGTTTTTCGAGTGGTTTCACAAGTTCTGCTTTTAAATCAACTATAACCGTTAAACGTAATGGGGATAAGGAAAGAGAGATGATCGATGTTCAAATGGATAACTACCCTTCTTTCATACCTATTGACGGAGATTTAATTGAGGTTAGTCCAATTTTAGATCGATTTTCTAATCGAGTTATAATTGATGGTGCCGTTTTGCGAGAGGGCGAGTATCAATTAACAGAAGGCCTTACCCTTAAACAACTTATAAGCAAAGCAGAGGGCCTAAGAGGAGATGCGTATTTGACTAGAGCCACAATTTATAGAACGAGCGAAGATTTTTCTCAATCCATAATTCCAGTTGATTTAGGAGCACTTATAGAAGGAGCAATCCCAGATATTAGGTTGTTGAGGGAAGATGTGGTGAGAATTACATCGATTTATGATTTAAGAGAAGAGTTTCTAGTTCAAATTTCTGGAGAAGTACAAGAAGAGGGTGTGTGGCCTTACTTTAATGAAATGACGGTGAAGGACTTGATTGTACTGGCCCAAGGGCTTAAAGAATCAGCAACAGGTGCTTTAGTGGAAATATCTCGAAGAAACAAGAATAGTAGCGCAAATACAACAGCCGAAATAATAAGACTATCTGTAGATCAGGATTTGTCTATAAATGGACAGGGAAATGAAATAGTTCTTCAACCGTTCGATCAAGTTTATATTAGAAAGTCTCCGGGGTATACGGTGCAACAACAAGTGACTGTTGAAGGAGAGGTTGTAGCACCTGGATTATATACTATAAGTCGAAAAGACGAGAGAATTTCAGATATTTTAAAACGAGCTGAAGGAATTAATCAGTATGCAGATCCAAGAGGCGCAATTCTAATTAGAAAGACGGAATTTTCGGATACCAAGTCAAATGATGAGATTAGTCAAGAATATCTTCAACAGTTAAGGCAAAAGGTTTTGAATAATGAAACAGAATTGAAGAATATAAGCGAGAAGCGCTTAATTGAACGTCTTGATAAAATTGCCAATAAGGCCTCTGCTAATAGTGATAGTGACAGAGTAGGAAGTAAATTTAAAAAAGAATTAATCGAGGATATTAGCGAACAAGACTCACTAATAAAAGATATAGAAATTGCTGAGGAAGAGCCAGTGGCTATTGATTTGGATAAAATACTTGCATTACCTGGTTCCAAATATGATTTAATAGTTAGGTCTGGAGATGTGATATCTATTCCCGGTAAACTTGAAACAGTACGTGTAGCTGGTGAGGTCACATCTCCGTTGAATATTAGATTTGATGATTCTTATTCATTTAAAGATTACATCTATCAATCTGGGGGCTTTCTGCAAACTGCAAAAAGGGGGCGTAGTTATGTTCAATATCCAAATGGTGAGCGAAAAGGTGTGAAGAGATTCTTATGGTTTAAAAGGTATCCAAAGGTTGAGGCTGGTTCAACAATATTTGTGAGTAGAAAACCTGAGAAGAATGGAATGAGTGCACAAGCTTGGATAGGAATAGGATCAGGGTTGGCTACCATTGGATTGGTTGTTGTACAGGCGATTCGTTTGACTAATTAGTGAGTAGATGACTCAATCCCCATTTGATAAGGTCAACCATTACAAAGTAATAGCTATGAAAATTACATTGGAGGAGTTCTTAAGAGAGGTATTTAAGTCGAAGAGACTTTTAATTATTTCCCTATTAATATCCTTGACATTAGGTTTATCTTACACTTTTTTGAATAAGCGATCTTTTGAAGTTACTATCAAATTGATTCCAAGGTCATCCGATTCAGGAGGATTAGATATGTCCGGATTGGGTGGTTTGGCTAGCTTGGCTGGGATAAATGTTGGCTCCTCTCAAAAGAGTGATGATATTCCTGCTGCAATCTATCCAGAGATTCTATCGTCAACTCCATATTTACTGGAAGTTATGAAATTGGATGTTTTGACAGAAGCGGGTACTTCAAAATCGTTTAATCAGTTTTATTTTGAGGATTATAAGACATTGCCTTTAAACAAGATCAAGAAATATACAATTGACTTACCAAGTATATTATTGAACTCTTCTAATGATCAACCTTCTCCAATCTATCCCAAAGACTCACTATCTTTTACTCCCAAGGAGTATGAAGTAATACAGTATCTTCGTTCTAAACTTTCATTGAATGTAAGTAAGCAAGATGGAATAGTAAGCCTCAGTTTTGATTCATTTGACCCGTTTGTGTCAAGAGATTTGGCTGACAATGCAATGAATTCTCTGAAAGCCCGAATTAAGGAGTATAAGTTGGAAAAAATTAAATCTGAGATGAATTTCTTGGATTCTTTGAATGACGTGAAGCGGTGGCAGTATGAAAATGCTCAGGAGACGCTTGCAAAATTTAAAGACGAAAATTCTAATCTAACAACGTCTAGATCGAGAATCGAGGAAGATCGACTTGAAAAAGAGTTTGATTTGGCATATGAATTACTATCGGAGGTGTCTAAAGAATTTGAGAGGGTTAAAATTTCATCAAAAAAGATTGAGCCATCCTTTATGATTTTACAGCCTTCTGTATTGCCCCTTGAACAGGTCGGGTCAGGTAGAATAATGACTATTATTTTAATTTCTTTTGCTAGTTTGATTTTTGTATTAATCCTGATTACAGTTAAGCTCGTTGTCAAGAAATACATAGGATTTTATAAAACGGGAGAAGCTAAATAGGCCTAAATATGGTTGGATTGTCTGGATTCGTTTTGGGTATTCCCAAAATATGAGGAACGATATTTAAGTGGTATTTGGTAATTAGATCATTCGGTAACATTTGTAATTAAATAGACATGAATTTAAATATCAGATCCAAAGCTTAAACTCCTTCTCAAGATGTCCTTAGAGGATTAACAACAAAAATGGCTTCAGAAAGATTTTATAAATTGACTTGAATGATAAATTGGAGTAGTTATTTCCCAGCTGGGAATGAAGAGGAATATTTATTGTTAGCCTTGAGAAGCGGGTGGGTATCCGGAGGTGCGTATGTTTCTAACTTGGAAAGTTCATTAGACGAAATTTTTTCAGGTTCTAGGTCCTTTGCTGTGAGTAACGGGACTGTGGCACTACAGTTGGCACTTCAAGTGATGGGTCCTTCAGGAGATGATGAGGTAATTGTTCCTGCGTTTGCTTTTCAAGCGGCAGGGAATGTGGCTTTGCAGCTCGGTGTGAATCCCGTTTTTTGCGATGTTGACGGGCATAGCTGGAATCAGTCCATTGAAACAATTGAACAAGTTGTTACGGAGCGAACTGTTGGGATTGTTGTTGTTCACAACTATGGTATGGCTGCACCAATTGAGGAAATATGTGAATGGGCAAAACATAAAGGGATATGGGTAATAGAAGATTGCGCAGAGGCTTGGTTTAGTAAGTATAGAGAAAAGTATCTCGGACAATATGGAGACATTGCTACCTTTAGTATGCATGCCACTAAAACCATTGCCTGTGGAGAAGGGGGAGTTGTATTGGTAAATAGGGATTATTTACTTAATAGAACAAAGTTATATAGAAGCCATGGACTAGAAAGACGAGAAAAACATTATTATCACCTTGAGCCAGGAAATAATTACAGGCTGTCCAATCTCTTATGTGCATTAGCATTAGCACAAATAGAGCAAAGAGAAGAGATTTTGAGGAAACAGGATTATCATTATCAATTGTACAAACGCCTTTTGTCAGAGCATTGGGCCGTGCAATTTCAGAGTGCTGTTGAATATTCGAAGAATGAAGTCTGGGCAACGGCTATTAAGATTGATTTTGAAGAACTAGATATTTCGAGAGATGAGTTAATTGAGTTACTCTTGGAAAGAAATATTGAAGTAAGACCTGGCTTCTATCCAGCTGCGACTCTACCTTATCACTCTCATCGGAGCTTTGTTCACACCATAGTTTCAGAAGACATATCTAAACATATAATAGTGTTACCGACTAATGGTAGTGTAACTGACGAAAAAGTGAATACAGTATGTCGTGAACTTCTTGATTTAATCGCACAGAATAGTAAGTTTAGAACTCTAAAGTTTATTCCAATTACGAATACTCCTGAGTCATTGGATATTTTGTCTAGCTTCCTTGATAACTTGAAAGTTGGAAGTAAGAATTTTCGATACTTTCAATCTCGATCATTGCAGGTAATTGAAAAACACGAAGTAACGCTTCTCTTAAAACATGAGTCGAATATAGTTGCTTATGGTCATTTAGAAGAGGAAGGAGATGAATTATGGCTAGGGATTGCTGTATCAGATGGGCACATTGGACTGGGTTGGGGACTAACTATGATGCGTCAATTGGAAAAAGAGGCAATTGATAGAGGGCTTAGAGTTATTAGTTTGAGAGTAGATATTGACAATTATGCAGCACAAAGGCTATATTTAAAAATGGGCTATTCCGTAAATGTCGAAAAATCAAACCAAGCAAGTTATTTGATGGAGAAGCACATGCCAACAAAAAATGTCTAATAGAATTTTTTCAGATTTGTGATCCCAAGAATTATCACGTTTTTATTGATGGATCAATCAATAATATTTAATAATGAATAGTCTTACTTAAAGCAACCAGAATTGAAATGAGTGAAGTTACCAAATTAGAAAAGTGTCGAGTTTGTAATAGTTCCGATTTGGAACGGGTTTTTGATGCTGGCAAGCAGTTTTTGACCGGCAGGTTTCCAAGGTCAATAGAAGAAAACATAACTTCTGGACCGTTAGAACTCATGGTGTGTAAAACATCAAGCGGTGGATGTGGATTAGTTCAACTCGGGCATAGTTATGATCTCGAAGAAATGTATGGGGATAGCTATGGTTATCGCTCTGGGCTTAATAAGAGTATGGTTTTACACTTGCAAGCGAAGGTTGACAAAATACAAGAAGAATTTGACCTGGAGCAAGATGATTTAATAATAGATATCGGTAGCAATGATGGTACAACTTTGAACTCATACCCTGAGGGTAAGTACAACCTAGTAGGTGTTGATCCTTCGTCCAAGAAGTTTGGAAGGTTTTACAGAGGTGATATAAAAAGGATTCCTAAATTTTTTGATAAAACAATTATACAGGATCACTTAAGTCATAAGAAAGCAAAGGTTATCACTTCGTTTTCAATGTTCTATGACTTGGAGAGTCCTGTTAAATTTGCCGAAGATGTTAAGAGTTCACTTTCGAGAGATGGGGTGTGGATTTTTGAACAAAGTTATTTGCTAACTATGTTACGAATGAATTCGTTCGATACCATATGTCATGAACATCTTGAATACTATACATTAAGTTCTATAAAATATATTCTTAATCAAGCAGGGCTCAAATTAATGGATGTAGAGTTTAATGATGTGAATGGCGGTAGTTTTTCAGTTGTGGCATGTAGAGGAGATTCTGAGAACAAATCCAAAACCGAAAAGATTCAAGCTCTTTTAGATAAGGAAAGAGCTAGCGGTCTGTTCGATGGCTCATTGTTCAAGTTGTTTAACAGAAATATTGAGTTCGAGAAGAACAAATTGATGTCTTTTCTTCATGAACAAAGAGAGCTTGGGAAAACAGTGAGTATTCTAGGGGCCTCTACAAAAGGAAACGTCTTGCTGCAATATTATGGTATTGATAAGAATCTTGTAAATTCAGTTGCTGAAGTTAATCCAGATAAATTTGGATGTTTGACTCCAGGGACTCTTATTCCAATTGTCTCTCAGAAGGAGGTTCTGGCGTCTAACCCCGACTATCTACTAGTATTACCTTGGCATTTCAAAGAGTTTTTTCTATCACAAGAAGATTTAAAGGGCCAAACTTTGATCTTTCCTCTTCCAAAATTTGAGTTGATCAAGTTATAAATATAATGGGTATGTTTATTCTTCTCTGACGCCAGTAGAAGTTTTGGACTGCTGTTTTCAAAAATAGGACAATCAATTTAATTAATGGCGACAGGCCTTATAAAACCATTGCTTTTTAAAGCAGTATTTTTTTAAGTTAGGCCCCGCGAGTTGACATTATTTTTAATTATAAGAAGTATATAAACAAAGTATGAAAAAGGCTTTAATAACTGGCATAACTGGCCAAGATGGATCCTATCTAGCGGAACTTTTGCTGGCTAAAGGATATGAAGTGCATGGAATTGTACGGAGGAGTAGTTCCTTTAACAGGGAAAGGATTCAACATCTGATAGATAATAAAGAAATCCATTTTAACACTCTATTCCTACACTATGGGGATCTTACGGATTCTAGTTGTCTAAACAGAATTCTTGAGAAATGTGAGCCCGATGAGATTTACAATTTAGGTGCTCAAAGTCATGTACATGTTTCATTTGAGACACCTGAATATACAGCTGAAGTCGATGCTGTTGGCACTTTGAGATTTTTGGACGCGATCAAACAGGTAGGGGTTAGTTCTAAGTTCTACCAGGCTTCTACTTCTGAATTGTATGGCAAGGTTCAAGCTATTCCTCAAAATGAGTTAACACCTTTTTATCCGAGAAGTCCATATGCTGTTGCAAAACTATATGCATACTGGATCATAACTAATTACAGGGAGGCTTACGGTATATTTGCCAGTAATGGCATCTTGTTTAATCACGAAAGTGAAAGAAGAGGTAAATCATTTGTGACTCGAAAAATTTCGGTGAACGTATCTAGTATAGTTCGAGGATTAAAGAACAGCTTCTCTGTCGGCAATCTAGATGCCCAGAGAGATTGGGGCTATGCTCCTGAATATGTGGAGGGTATGTGGAGAATGTTACAAGCCGAGGCGGCAGATGATTTTGTTCTTGCTACAAACGAGACACATTCTGTTAGGGAGTTTATAGAAGAATCTTTTAACGTTTTGGGTGATTCTATCTATTGGAAAGGAGATGGAGTTAACGAAAAAGGATTCTTGAAATCTTCAGACAAGCTAGTAGTGGATGTCGATCCAATGTACTTTCGACCCACCGAAGTGGATTTGCTAATCGGAGACTATTCAAAGGCTGAAAAAACACTTGGTTGGAAGCCAAAGACAACTTTTAAGGAGTTGGTAAAGATAATGACTCTTTCTGATTTTGATCAATTAGGCAAGAATGCAGAGCTAAATCATTAGTCAATATGGATAACGGTGTGGAGTTTGCCTGATGGTTGAGGTACACTCTTCTTGAGAGTTATCTATTCAATTGTCTAGTTAAGTTTAAGTATGAGAGAATTACCTAACATATTGTAAATGAAGCTATTTTATGATTAAGTTTTTTCCTTTAAAAATTGGAATGATTTTTATTCTGAGTATTTGAATTGGCAGAAATCAACACCCGATACCACTTAATGATTGTTAGTTTTGTAAGGATTACTGCTCTCTCTTTACAAGAGAGTAGAGCATATCAATATGGGCTAATTATATTCTTTGGAGTTTTAGGTGCTCAGAGGCTTCTACTGCCAAGCTTATATGCTTATGCATGTTTGCCTATTTTTTTAGCAGCTATCATGCTTAAGACTTCGAATAAACCTCTGAGCCTATCCTTATTGATCTTTTCTTTGTTTTTAAGCGTAGATAATGGAGGCGAGGTTTACAATATTACTCCTGGTTTGGTTAGATACCCAATATATCTTTTAACCATTAGTGAACTTTTTGGAAGGTCCGTTGATTTAAAGGGGTTATTTTTACTTGCTATTTTTCTGTTAGTTCCATTCTCAATCTCCATGTTTGACGACTATCAACTAGACTGGTCCACTTTGGTCAGAGATTTGTTTATTGTGGTTCTACTCTTTTCTTTTTGTACGGGGAGAAAAGTCAATTTTTCGTTGGACCTAAAATTATTAGTTGTAGGCTTAACAGCTTTTTTACTCTCAGAACTTCTGAATATTGGCTTAATACCTAAAAGTATGAGCTCTGAATACTTAAGCTACAATTCTACTAAGGCTCTACTTACATTGCCATTCTTTTACTTCATGGTTCAAAAGAAGAAATTGTTGGCCATATTAATCTTTTTTATTACTTCTGTTATTTTGGTGTCTTTTGGTACAAGAATGCTTTTAATTTCCTTCTTAATTGCCACGATTATTAGCTTAGCTTCATCTGGCTTTTTTTCATTAAAAGGTTTAATCATTTTTGTTCTGATAGGCTCTAGTATAATATTAATCTTTAATAGCTTAGATTTTGCTCCAGAGTCTTTGAAAGCCACTGGAGTGTTCGTTCAATTAGCAGGTGAAGGTGGTTGGGATGAGAAATTGAGAATAATAGATCCAGCGCGTTATACAGAACACTTGCTCTTTTTTAAAAGGGGCCTCTTTAATATTTTGTTCGGTTCTGGTCTTGGTTCTGGTTTAGCAGATCCAACAAATGAATTCTTTTTCGTAAGTGCCAACGACACGGCTTTCAGTATCGAAGAATTGACTAATCGATACTTCTACAATCTTCATGACACTTGGATTGATCTAGGACTGAGATTCGGACTATTGTCAATAGTATTTTACTATTTATTGATATTTCGAAATTTTTGGTCCAAGGTTGCAGTACAAAGAATTTTTGGTCCAGTACTATTTGTCTTGTTTTCATGTAGCACATTTTCTACACCTGGATTAATTCTCATCGCTTTTTTGACTTATGAGATGCTAATAGCAAGCTCCGATAAAGAGGCGCTTCATTGTCTAACTTCATGATCCTTTTGTTTGCCGCACCTAAAAATTACTGAGAGTCTAAAAACTCTTACATTTCTTACTAAAGCAAGTCTATTGGGGTCGGCTGCGTCTTATGGTTTGACCATATATTTGGCTAGCGACTTAGGCACTGAAGACTATGGCCTATATTCTTATATTTTAGCGGTTGCTGGAATCTTGACAATTATTACGAACTACTCCACTGATCAGACTGCCCCAGCTTTGATTTACCGAGGAGTGTCAGTGCAAGATGTTTTTAACAAAATAACGAGTTTACGGATTTTGTTGTTCTTAGCGACACTGCTGTCTATTGTGATTTGGAAGAGAAATGATTTTATGGTGTTAATAGGAGTATTGTCTATTAATATTGCTTCTTTAAATACATCTTACATTTATGAAATTCAGAAAACAAACTTAAAGTATGCTCTGATTTTTCTAATTGAGAGGCTCACCTATGTAGCTGTGATAGTTTTACTTAGTTTTATAACAGACCTGAAACTGTTATCGATTGTAATGGTGTATTTTTTTGTAACCTTGACTAGCATCTGTTTTCAATTCTGGAATCATCGTAGGCTTCTCTCAAAATTTCAATTCATTTCAAGAAACCAACTTATACAAATTGTGAGGTCAAACTTACCATTAGTGATGATTGCGATCTCTGCCTTTGCGTATGGAGGCTTGAGTAAAATAATTATTGAAGATAAAATTGGGCTATCAGCTCTTGGAGTATTTTCTTCTGGTATGCAACTTACGGTTGTTGTTACTATTTTTTTGTCTCAAATAGAGAGAGTATGGCGTATGCCTTTGTTTGAATCAATTGGTAATAGAGATATTAATATGGTTCACAAAAACATTAAGGAATGGTTGGTCTATTCGACTCTTCCGATTGGGATTGGAGCTTTTTTACTTTTTATATTCGGTAATACACTGGTAGACTTACTTTTTGGACCAGAGTATTTTGAGCTAAAGGCCTTAATACCTTTAATAGGTATTTTTTTTGTTTCAATAAGTATTCTTTCTCTAGTTAATAATTGCTGGATTGGGCTTGATAAGTATAAGGAGTTCCTAATTGTCTCTGTTTTCTTTAGTCTAATTTTGCTTCTCATACTTTATTTGCTACCCGAGAATGTAACTCTCAGAGATTATATGCTTACGATTCTTCTTGTACAAATAGGTTCTGTTTTATTTTCGATTATTCGTATTAAAAAGCACTTAAAGAATTTGGTTAAGAATGAACAATGATGTCGTAATATTTAACTATTTAATGGAAGGTAAGGAATCCGGTCATTTAATATTGGATGATGAATTTTGGCTAAAATGCTGCACTGATATTGGTTTAAACCCAGTGCTTTATACTTCTGAATTTTCAAAAAACTTTCAAGTAGAAAGAGATGAAAACTGGGGGAAAGGCATAAGAGTTCTAAAAGGGGTCCGCTTCTTATCTCAAATTGGTGCACGATTTCATTTGATAGGGAAGGTTATAAAAAGCCCAAACTTTAATCGGAAAAGAATCGTGATTCAAGGATTTGATGAGTTATCATTAATCATATTCTTATTAAAAAATGCTTTTGGAAAAAATTGCTTTTACCTAGTGATGACGAATAACATATCTAGTGGGAGAATTCAAAGGTCTAATTTCGTTTTAATTCTACTTCTGAAAATAATTTTCCGTTGGGTGGATAATATTATATGCCATTCAGAAAAGGAATTTGAAATAGTGAGTCAATTTTTTGGCTCTTCTGTGAGCAAAAAATTAAACAAAAAGAAGTATCACTTAATAGGAAGAAGTTCTGGTATATCCGAGTACTCCATACATTCAAAGACTATAGCTTTCTTTGGTCCAGTTAAAAGAGATAAACCTTTAGACAAGTTTATTGAGCTTATCAAGTTCGATATAAATCACAAGTTTAATTACGTTTTGTACAACGTAGAAAATCAGGGTGATGTGCTTTTTAAAAATTTGAGTGAGTTACCAAATGTAAGAGTTGTTAATCATTTTATGGATAATGGTGAATACTTAAAAGCCCTTCTAAGTTGCAGGTATATTTTTTTATCCCATAACTCAAAATTTGAGCCAAAATTAAGCGGCAATTTATGTGACTGTTTTGCAAACGGGATACCATTTATTTCTGAATATATTTACCCAGCCAGGGAATTTACAGATAGCTATGGGGATTTGGGATTTTTAATTATGAAGAGTGATGATTCTTCATGGCTTTATGAATTTTTTGAAAGAGATTCTATTTTTTTTCATACTAACTGTGTTGTGAACATAAAAAAGGTTCAACAAGATTATACTTGGCCTAAGCTTCTGGATAATGCAAAGGGAATTTTTGGAATTGATTTTTAAGAGAAGAGAGGTTTTATGTGTGGAATTTTAGGAGTAGATAGTGTTAGCGACTTGGATGAAGGTCGATTCAAGAGCTCTTTAGCTTTGCTAAATCACAGGGGCCCTGACTTTAGTGACTATACTCTAGTGACAAGTAATTCGGCTATTGGTCATGCGCGGTTGGCAATCATTGATTTGGACCCTGCCAGTAATCAACCGTTTAAATTCGCCCAATATACCCTAAGCTATAATGGTGAAATCTATAACTACATCGAGTTAAGAGATGAGTTAGTGGCCTTAGGTCATGAGTTCACCACGGATGGAGATACTGAGGTGGTGCTAAAAGCATATATAGAATGGGGAAAAGACGCTCTCAAAAAGTTCAACGGCATGTGGGCATTTGTAATACATGATGCGGCAGATGGTTCATTCTTTTGTTCAAGGGACCGATTTGGGATTAAGCCATTTTATTACTCCCTATGTGACGAGTTCTTTTGTTTTTCTTCGGAGATAAGACCACTGCTTAATTATTTTTCTGAACTCAGAAAACCAAATTTCCAGGCGCTCCAAGAGTTTTTCCTTAGCGGGGTTGGTGGTCAAAGAGAGGACTCATTCTTTGATGGAATTGACAGACTGTTACCAGGTCATTATATGATTGTCAAAGACCATAGGGTATTAAAAAGGGATAGTTACTGGTCGTATCCAAGAAAAAGAGATAGCAAAGTGCCTTTTGAGAAGGCAAAGGAAGAAGTACAAGCGCTATTAATCGACTCCGTTCGGATTAGACTCAGAAGTGATGTTCAGGTCTTTTCTACGATTACATCTGGTTTGGATTCTACCACCATTGTAGCCATTTTCAATAAGCTTGATCAGGGTAAAGTGAGAACTTTTACCTCTTATTCTAGAGAAAGCCTTTTTAGCGAATCAGAGCGGTCTTTGTTTGTTGAAGACTTGAAGCTGAATGAAGCGTCCTTTATAGAAAAAATTAAGGATGAACTTAGTATTCAACCAAAGTTTATAGAGCTGGGTTATTCTGATTATTTGAAACGACTCTTTCGGGTAATTGAGCAGATCGGTGAGCCTCACTCTTCTCAGGCTATTGTCTCAGTCGATCAGATGTACTCCGAAATTGGTAAGGAGGGACGTGTTTTGCTGGAAGGTCAAGGAGCTGATGAGCTCTTTGGAGGTTATGTATATGAATTCATGCCTTACTATCTCTGGCATGAATTGAAGTTGGGGAAAATTGGAAGTGCTTTCTCCGAAATACGAAGCCTTTCCAAGGTATACCCTCTAAAAGAAATGGTTAAGTCTTTCGTTAATGCATTTCTAGTTAAAAAAGGCTTCTTCAGGTTTAAGATTAAAAGTCTTGGAGTAGATGTGATTGGCCAAGAGCTTAAGTTTAAGAAGAGAAAGAGGAAAGATGATGTTCTTACCGACATGCATTCTTCAGGCTTGGTAAACCTTTTACACTATGGTGACTCGCTGTCTATGGCACATTCGATTGAGTCAAGGTTTCCTTTTATGGATTATCGGCTGGTAGAGTATGTGCAGAGGCTTCCTTTGAACTATTTCCTGAATGGTGCCAGAAACAAATTCTTGTTGCGAGAAGCAGTCAAGGATATAATTCCTTCTTCAACATATAACAATAAGCTGAAATTAGGGTTTATTTCTCCCACCGACAGAATTTTAAGAGATGACCTGGGTATTAAGGAAGTTTTGTATGAGGTAGATAATTTCGCTTTTTTTGATCAGCAAAAGCTGAATAAATTACTCGACAAATTCTATGCAAAGGATTTTAACAACATTTCAATCATCTATAAAATACTGGTGATTAAAATTTGGATGAAGATTTTTTTTAACAACAGCCATGATTGATTCACTCATCTTACAAAGGGTAATTCCCACATATCGGGTTAACGTATTTCGGAACTTACAATCTATCAATCCGAGAATTTTGATGGTGATTGGTGAGGACGTTCCAAATTCCAAAGTAAAGAACGCTAAGGATTTGAGGGGGATTAATCTGAAAAAGATGAAAACAGTTCATTTTAACATATTAGGAAGAACATTGACATGGCACATAGGGTTATTTTTCTTTTTCCTTCGTACAAAACCAAAACGGATAGTGTGTGAAGCAGAAAGTCACGTCATAGGGTATGTAACTGCGGTTTTTTACAAGCTGTTATTTGATCGTAAGGTCAAACTGGGTTATTGGTGCTTTATTCGTATACCAGGGAAGGAATATGACTCAAAATCTTTGGCGGAGAGATTCAAGAAGTATATGCGTGGTTTTTTCGATCATTTTTTTCTTTATCACAATTACGGGAAAATGGGGTTGATTGAACTAGGATACGAACCTGAAAAGATTTCAGTGGTCACCAATGTGGGCAGAGTAGAGAAGTTCAAAAGCCTGAGCGAATCTAAAATACCCAAGCAGACTGCTAGGGAGTTATTGAACCTACCCGATGATATTACATTACTTTTTCTTGGAGCACTGGATCCTAATAAAGACCCAATGAAGTTGATTGATATACAGCGGTTTGCAGATTTTGGAGTCAATTTGATATTTCTTGGAGGCGGGCCACGCCTGAAGGAAATTCAGTCTCTGGCTGAAACTACCAATTCAATTTTGGCTCCAGGCCATATAGCCGAAGGCTTGTCAGACTACCTTTCGGCTGTAGACTTGTTGGTTGTACCGAGCAGAGGGGGCGTAATCATTTCGGAACTTCTGGGTTTCGGTATTCCTGTACTGGTTCATCAGGCCGATGGCGTGGAACGTGACATTATACAGAATGGTGTCAATGGGTATTTGCTGCCCGATAATAATACTTCCACCTTTGTATCTTATATAACCAGGGCCAAGAAGGAGTTGATTGGTAGTACTATACCAGAAATTCAATTCGACTCTATGAGTATGGCCAAAGCAGTATGTGATGGCCTTAAGAGAATGTCAGTCGAGAATGATTAAAAAGCGAATGCTCTATTTGGAATGTTACATAAGCCAAAGTAGAAATTGAGGAGATGTTTTTTGTTCATCATATAACGATTGGAGATAAACTTTAAGTAAGATCTTTGACACAAACCGGCCGCTCATTAAACACGAAGTCAAATTTTAATGAATTTAAGATGAAAAACTTAATCAAGTCTAAACTGAGATACTGGTTTTATAAACTCCTAAAGCCTAAACCTTATTTCAAGAGACAAATAAGAATTAATAAGCATTGGCATGGAAATAACTATGGAGGTTTTTTTGTCCACCCGAATTTATTGAACGAAGATTCAATAGTTTATTCAGTGGGAATTGGTGAGGATATTTCTTTTGATTTAAGTATAATTGATACACATGGTTGTAAGGTTTTTGCCTTTGATCCAACGCCTAAATCTATCTCATATGTCAGGCAAAACGTTAAATTGAATAATGAAAACTTTGCGTTCTATGATTTTGGGTTATCCGCAAAGAGTGGGTTTGTCGATTTTTATCTTCCAAAGAATCAAGATCATGTTTCCGGCAGCTATATTAATCAGGAGAATATTGATGTTGGGCAGAAAGTGACTGTTGAGATGAAGTCAATTCAAGACACAGCAGAGCTTTTAGGGCATAAGAGAATAGACGTTCTCAAAATGGACATTGAGGGTGCTGAATACGAGGTTCTAACTAGTGTTTTGAAAACCGACATAGAAATTGGACAAATCTTGGTGGAGTTTCATGAGAGGTTTTTTGAAGATGGTATTGAGAGGACCAAGCAGATTATAGCAGACCTTAACAGTCATTCTTTTAAGCTCTTTGCTGTTTCATCTACGTTTGAAGAGATATCTTTTATCAATTGTAAGGCCTTGAAATCTTCTAATTCGGTGTAGTCTCTATTTGACAAATTAATAAAATTGGTATTTGGTTTGGAACTTTTTTATTTAAAAAAGATCTCTCCGAGTTCAGTGAAGTTCCATGAGTGTTGCATGGACTTTCTGGTCAAATTAATTAGACATAGTAATAAAAACCCCACACCAACACTGTGTGGAACAACCTTGGGAGCTATATTTAGTGTGGTTTCCACTAATGTATTTTCTCTGAACGAATAAATAAGTATATCAATAATGAAAGCAGTTATTCTTGCAGGTGGTTTTGGAACTAGATTAAGTGAAGAAACTCATTTAAAACCTAAGCCTATGGTCGAAATAGGAGGTAAGCCAATTTTGTGGCATATTATGAAGTTATACTCCCATTACGGTGTGAATGAGTTCATCATTTGTTGTGGATATAAGGGGTATATGATAAAAGAGTACTTTGCAAATTATTTCACGCACATGTCAGATGTTACTTATGACCTGACAAATAATGAAATTCTCATACATAAGAAAAGAGCTGAACCTTGGAAAGTGACGCTGGTTGATACTGGTGAAAGTTCTATGACGGGAGGCAGGTTGAAACGAGTAGCACAGCACCTGAAAGACGAGGAATCTTTTTGTTTTACTTATGGAGATGGTGTGGCTGATATTGATATTTCAAAACTCATTGAGTTTCATAATAGCCATGGAAAATTAGCCACTTTAACAGCCACTTTAGCACCAGGCAGATTTGGGGCCCTCGAATTTAACGGAGATCAAGTATTATCATTCAGAGAAAAGCCAAAAGGAGATGGCTCTTTTATTAATGGAGGGTTCTTTGTACTATCTAATAAAGTGCTGAATTATATTGAAGATGACTCTACGGTCTGGGAACAAGATCCATTGATGAGTCTGGCTAAAGATGACCAACTCATGGCCTTTAAGCACAATGGCTTTTGGCAGCCAATGGATACTTTGAGGGAAAAGAGCCTTCTGGAAAATTTATGGAATAACGATAAGGCTCCTTGGAAACTATGGAAATGAATAGTAAAGTAAACCCTCAATTTTGGAGCGGAAAGCGTGTCTTTCTTACGGGTCATACAGGTTTCAAAGGAGGTTGGTTGGCGATTTGGCTTAAAAGTATGGGTGCAAATGTCAAAGGTTTTGCTCTGCAACCCGATACTGATCCGAATTTTTTTGAAATGGCAGGTGTTTCTAATGGTATCGAGAGTGAAATTGGGGATATCAGAGACCTAGTTAAGGTCAAGCAAAGCATAGTGGATTTCAACCCGGATGTATTGATCCATATGGCTGCTCAGGCTCTGGTAAGACTTTCATACAAGCAACCTGTTGAGACTTATTCAACGAATGTTATGGGTACTGTTAATGTTCTGGAGGCGGCACGTGCCTGTGATAATTTAAGAGCTATAGTCAATGTGACAACAGACAAGTGCTATGAAAACCGTGAGTGGTATTGGGGGTATAGAGAAGATGAGGCAATGGGTGGATATGATCCATACAGTAGCAGTAAGGGCTGCGCTGAACTTATTACATCTGCTTACCAGAGATCATTTTTTAATGGAGAAAACAAGGCTTCACTGGCCTCGGTAAGAGCGGGTAATGTTATTGGAGGAGGAGACTGGTCGGTAGACCGACTTATACCTGATATTATGAGGGCTATTGAGAAGTCGGAAAAAGTGGTAATTAGGAACCCATTGGCTACTAGGCCATGGCAACACGTGTTAGAGCCGCTTAGTGGGTATCTCATGTTGGCGGAACGTTTGTATTCAGAGGGGCATGAATTTGCAGAAGGATGGAACTTTGGGCCCGAAGATCTTGATGTGCAGAATGTTCAATGGATTGCTAAGTTTTTGTGTGAGCTTTGGGGTGATGGAGCTGGCTATACTTTTAATTCAGTGGCTAATCTGCATGAGGCAAATTATTTGAAACTTGATTGTTCAAAGGCAAAGCAGCGCCTTGGCTGGAAACCAAAGTGGAACATAGATACCACTCTTGAGCTGATAGTAGAATGGAACAAGACAGTAATGTCTGGGGGTAATGCCAGAGACATCACAGAAGAACAAATGAAGAAATATCTCCGTAGCTAACCAGAGTATTAAAAGACTTCAAAGTGAACTATTACTCAGGATTTGCTTGATTTTTAGACAGTTTACTTTAATATCCTACCCTCATTAAAAATTAAAAATTTTGGCAAAAATCCTAATTACAGGAACTTCTGGTTTTTTTGGTTCAAGATTAGTAAAATACCTTCTTGCCAGTCATTCAGTGATTGGCGTGTATAGGTCAGCCGCCCTGTCAATAGACCACCACAATTTCACTCAGTTTAGCACCAAGGAATTCGATCTAAAAGATGTATTCGAAAAACACGAAATAGATGTGGTCATTCATACAGCCACGAGTTACAAGGTAAATGAGGCAGAGGGCCTGACAAGCCTCATAGACTCTAACCTGACATTGCCTTTGAGACTGCTGACTCTATCTTCTGAATACGGAGTTAAGCTTTTTGTTAATACTGACACATTCTCATCAGATTATTTGGGTTACAACTATTTGCAGGAATACAATTTGTCAAAAAGTCAGATCAGAAATTGGCTTCCCAGATTTGCGGAATTGCATAATTTCAAAATAATCAACATGAAACTTTTTCATATGTATGGAGAGAATGATAAAGACTCTAAATTTGTGAATTCAATAATTCATAAAATGGCAAGCAATGAAGCGCAGATAGAACTGACTGATGGAAGCCAAACCAGAGATTTTATCTATGTGAATGATGTAGTCAAGGCCTATGATACAATTCTGAATACTTATACTACATTGTCTAATTTTGCAGAATTTGAACTTGGGTCTGGAGTGGGTACGACAATCCGTGAGTTCGTAACAAAGGCTCATGCAGTACTGGGATCAAAGTCAGAGTTATTATTTGGTAAGTTACCACAAAGAGCTAATGAAATTGAGTCTGCAGTTTCAGATGCTTCAACATTAATGGAACTGGGTTGGGCACCTGAAACTTCCTTAACGGATGGAATAAATCTTATATATAATGAGTTTAACAGTAGCAATTCCTACTTATAATCGAGCGGGGTTTTTAGACAGGAACCTTAGCTATCTTTTTGAACAAAGAGGATCGTTTTCAAAAGTATTAATTCATGATAATGCTAGTACTGACAATACATCGGATATAGTCAAGAAGTGGGTTGAAAAGGGGTTGGATATCACTTATAATATCAACTCTGAAAACTTGGGTTGGACTAAGAACTTTGAGTTGTGTTTCAGGAATTGTGATACAAAGTATGTGATCATTCTAGGTGATGACGACTTTATGACGCTTGGCTCTCTGGCCAAGCTTACGGATCTCGTAACTCAGGAGCAGCCTGATCTTGTGTTCATGACTGCTTTTCCTTCAAAGAAGGATGACAAGAAATTGAGGACAGAAATAGAGTTTGAGGACGTGTCCATTCAAGAGTTTCTCATGCGAACTATGTTGCAGTTTCGTTTGATGTCCTCTTTTGTTATTAATATGTCATATTTTGATGATTCTGTTCCTCTAACAGGAAATTTTGCACACCTGCATGTAGTATTGAATTGTTTAAAAAAAGGGAATAAGTTTTTCCTTACCGAGGATAAAATAGTAAGTACCTATCCGGATAACTCTTCTTTTGACCATAAAGTAAATTTCAGTGATGTTTACGTCACGGAGTTTTTTGAATTGTTCAGATCGTATTTGGATGGCAGGGTTAAAGACTCTCTGATGCAAGAAGTAGAGAATATCATGCTTAGAAAATACTATCCGAAACTAATTTTGAAATCTCGTTACGGAAAGATCAAAAAAGATGAGGTTTATCCTGAAAACTTTGATAAGATTCTTTCAAAAAATGAACTCTACAAATCGGTGAAGTCGCTATACTTACGAAATGATCTGTTAGGTTCATTGTTCATGGTCTATTTATTATTAATGCCTTATTCAAAAAAAAATGACTGAATATCAAATTTGTACTAATTGTGTTATGGACACTACAGACTCGATGATCACTTTCGATGAAAATGGAGTTTGTGATCATTGTAATACATTCCTTGAAGATATTAAGCCGAATTGGCACACTGATGAACAAGGGCTTAAGGAGATGGAGAAAACCATTCAATCAATTAAAAAAGAGGGAAAGGGAAAAGATTTCGATTGTATTATGGGAATGAGTGGAGGAGTTGATAGCTCTTATCTGCTATATTTGGCGGTTGAAAAGTTAGGGCTTCGTCCATTGGTTTTCCATGTTGATGCAGGTTGGAACTCTCAACAAGCAGTGAATAATATAGAGGTAATGGTTGACCAACTAGGCTTAGATTTGTTTACAGAGGTTATCGATTGGGAGGAAATGAAGGATTTACAGCGGGCTTTTTTTAGGTCTGGGGTACCTCATATTGACACTCCTCAAGATCATTCCTTTTTTGCAACCATGTATAAATTTGCTGACAAGTATAAGATTAAGCACATCCTTACTGGAGCTAATTATTCAACAGAATGCATTAGAAACCCAAAAGAGTGGATGTATTTCCAATCAGACTCAATACAAATAGGAGATATTCATAAGAAGTTTGGTGAACGCACAATGAAGAATTTCCCATTAACTAACATCCTTTGGCATAAAGTTTATCTACCATACTTTAAGAAGATTAAGGTAGTCACTCCTTTGAATAATATGCCTTATATTAAAGAGGAGGCTGTTGAATTACTAAAATCTAGATTTGGCTGGCAAGAATACCCTCAAAAACATTTTGAATCCAGGTTTACAAGATTTTACGAAAGCTATTGGTTACCTGAGAAGTTTGGATTTGATGTTCGAAAAGTTCAATATGCCAGTTTGATTCTCACAAGTCAAATGACTAGAAATGAGGCCCTTGAAAAGCTTAAATCAAAGCCTTATGATGTCGAAAACATTAAGCATGACTTTGAGTATGTAGCTAATAAGCTGGATATGACGGTGCATGACTTACAAGACTGTTTTGATGGCCCTAACAAAACTTACAGAGATTATAAAAATCAAGAGGGCATTTACAATCTTGGGGCTTCTTTAATGCGAAAGCTTGGCTTAGTAAGAGGAGGTAAGCGATGATTGGAATCATTGATTATGGCTCTGGTAATGTCAAGGCAATTGCTAACATTTACAAAAGTTTGAATCAGTCATATATTGTTTCAAAAGATCCAGCAGAGTTGAAAAAAATGAGTCACTTGATTCTTCCTGGGGTAGGTGCTTTTGACCAAACGATGCGATTATTAAATTCATCAGGTCTACGTGTTG
Source organism: uncultured Roseivirgaceae bacterium (assembly GCA_964352205.1). GTDB lineage: Bacteria > Bacteroidota > Bacteroidia > Cytophagales > Cyclobacteriaceae > Roseivirga. The sequence continues at coordinate 414,413 of CAYGQO010000001.1, read as the reverse complement.
TTTTAGATGATCTAGTTTTGATAAAAAAAATACCAATTATTGGGATTTGCGTAGGTATGCAGATCATGGCTGAATCTAGTCAAGAAGGTATAGAGGATGGGCTTGGTTGGATTAAAGGGACGGTTAAACAGATTGATGCTACGACCCTTGATAGAAAGCCTAGGCTTCCCCATATGGGTTGGAATAGTATTGTCTTAGAAAAGGATTCTGATGTTTTAGCGAATGTTGACCCTGAGAGGGGGTTTTACTTTTTACACTCCTATTACCTTGAAACCAAAGAACCGCAAAACGTAGTGGCAACCGTGAACTATGGCAGCCGAATAAATTGTGTGGTCATAAAGAATAATATTATAGGTATACAGTTCCACCCTGAAAAGAGTCATAAAAATGGGATAGAGGTGTTCAAAAACTTTTCTAAAATCTAATGCTAAGATCTAGAATTACTCCTGTACTTCTGATTCAGAATAATGGCCTTGTTAAGACCGTAAAATTCAAAGACCCAAAGTATGTTGGGGATCCTTTGAATGCAGTACGAATTTTCAATGAGAAAGAAGTTGATGAGTTAATGGTAATTGACATCGATAGATCTTCGAATGGACTTGAACCCGACTTCGCATTGATTGAACGCTTGGCTATTGAGTCTAGAATGCCACTATGTTATGGGGGAGGAATAAAAACCCCAGAGCAAGCCCAACGACTTGTTAATTTAGGCGTAGAAAAAGTGGCTATAAGTAGCTCTATAATCAAAGAGCCAAGTCTAGTGAAGGAGATGTCTTCGGCTGTTGGACAACAAAGTGTTGTAGCTGTACTGGATATTAAGAAATCTGGTTTGATGAAGAAATACAGACTCTTTACACTAAACGGGAGGAAAGAGGAGAAATGGGATCCCTTCGATCTTGCTTTGGAACTACAATCCATTGGTGTTGGGGAGGTTGTGATTAATTCAATTGACAATGATGGCTCTATGATGGGTTATGACATGAAGCTTAATACCCGAATGCGAGATATATTGGACCTGCCGATTACCTTTTTAGGAGGTGCAGGAAGTTTAAGTGATATTGAATCTTTAATTCAACAATTTGGACCAGTAGGAGCGGCCGCAGGGAGCCTTTTTGTCTTTAAAGGCAAATATAGAGCTGTTTTGATTAATTACCCTAACGAAACTCAAAAGTACTCACTTTACAAAAAACAAGTTGAATGAAGCAAATAATTCAAGACCTGAAGTCTGGAGATACCTTATTAGAAGAAGTACCAGCACCTTTAGTTAAATCAGGGACAGTATTAATTAAAACTAAACGTAGTCTAGTTTCCCTCGGCACCGAAAGAATGCTTGTTGAATTCGGCAAAGCAAACTTAATTTCGAAAGCTCGGCAACAACCAGATAAAGTGAAAATGGTGCTTGATAAAATTAAGACTGATGGATTAGCACCAACTCTGGAATCGGTGTTTAATAAACTTAACCAGCCTCTACCTATGGGTTATTGTAATGTAGGTGAAGTCGTTGCTGTAGGTAAAGGTGTTAAAGAGTTCAAGGTAGGTGATCGGGTGGCTTCGAACGGTAATCATGCCGAATTTGTTTGTGTTCCAGAAAATCTAGTAGCTAGAATTCCAGATAGTGTCTCTTATAATGAAGCTACATTCACTGTAATGGGTGCCATTGGTCTTCAAGGAATACGTCTTTTTAACCCAACCATGGGAGAGACAGTGGTCGTAATTGGCCTTGGTTTAATAGGTTTAATTACCGCTGAATTACTGATGGCCAATGGCTGCGAAGTGATTGGCTTTGATTATGATCAAACCAAAGTAGATATTGCTAAGGCTAAAGGAATAAAAGCTGTGAACCTCAGTGCTGGGGCTGATCAAGTAAAAATAGTGGAAGACCTTACTAATGGAGTAGGTGCTGATGGAGTGATTATTACTGCTTCAAATAAAACAAACGACATAATTTCTAATTCGGCAAAGATGAGTCGAAAACGAGGTCGCATAATACTTATTGGCGTGATTGGCTTAGATATTTCTAGAGCTGATTTTTACGAAAAGGAGCTTACATTTCAAGTGTCTTGCTCATATGGACCTGGTCGTTATGATGATAACTACGAGCAAAAAGGCCAAGATTACCCGCTCCCTTATGTGCGTTGGACAGAAAAGAGAAATTTTCAAACAGTCTTAGGTGCAATTGCGAATGGAAAGCTAGATGTTAACCCACTGATTACAGAAGAAGTACCATTAGCTGATTTTGATAAGATATATGGAAGTATAGGCACATCTAAATCAGTAGCTTCAATTTTAGTATATAATGATCAAGACAAAAATCCAACGAGGAAGGTAGAGGTCAAGGTAGGAAAAGGAAAAGGTGGCACATTGGGAATCGTTGGGGCTGGCAATTTTACCAATGCTATGATTTTGCCTGCCTTAAAGAAAAATAACACCCCAGTTAAATACATTGCTAGCTCCGGGGGCTTAAGTGCTAAGACACTAGCGAACAAGTTCGGAGTCAATTTTGCCACTAGTGACTACAAAGAAATATTGGCAGACGATGAGGTCAAGTTGGTGCTGATTACAACACGGCATAATCTTCATGCTTCTATGGCATTGGCTTGTTTAGAGGCTGGGAAGCATGTCTTCGTTGAAAAACCATTGGCTTTAATGCTTACTGAGATTGATGATATTATTGCCCAAGCCGAGAAATCTGAGAAGTCGGTAGTGGTTGGCTTCAACCGAAGATTTTCTCCACATATGGAGAAAATAAAGAAAGCACTAGGAGAATCAAGTGGACCAATTAATATATGTGCTACTATGAATGCTGGTTCCATTCCGAAGGATGTATGGATTCATGATATGGAGATCGGTGGTGGTAGAATCATTGGCGAGGCATGTCATTACATAGATCTTTTGGTATATCTGACAGGAAGTCTTGTAACTTCGGTTTGCATGAATGCCATGGGCAAAAACCCAGAAGAAAACACAGACAATGCATCAATACTATTAAGGTTTGAAAATGGCTCAAATGGGACGATAAATTATTTTGCGAATGGTTCGAAGTCGTATTCAAAAGAACGCATTGAGGTTTATTCTCAAGAAAGAACATTTGTTTGCGATAATTTTAGAATAACTCAAGGCTATGGCCTTACAGGCTTCGGTAAATTAAGAACAAAACAAGACAAAGGGCATGTTGAGCAATTCAGGTGTTTAAGTGAGTTTGCTAAAAAAGGAGGCGATCCTATTATCCCTGTTAACGAAATTATTAACGTAAGCAAAGCCAGTATTCTAGCAGTAAAAAGTTTAAAGACTGGAGTTTGGGTAGATGTGGATTAAACTCAAATTGATAACTAACACCGTTATCCACTTAAAATGGGTTCAGGTTGTTTATCAAATATATTATAAGATTAGGAATAGGGTCAAAGATCCTATTTCTTTTGGCAATCTAAAGGGTTATAAACTAGCCTCGTGTCGACTTGAGTTTGCATCTTTCCCTTTCAATCCAGAGGCAACTGACATTGAATGGTTTGGAGATAGTAAGGTGAAATTTACATTCTTAAACCTGCCTCATGAATTTACAGGAAAGATTGATTGGAATTTTGATGGAAAAGGAAAACTGTGGAACTACAATTTGCATTATTTTGATTTTCTTTTCTATCTGAAAGTCGATTCTGGTTCAGGTAGAAGGCTCATTAAAAATTATTGCAAAAGCTATGATAACTTAAGAGGTGGACTAGAACCTTATCCTATCTCTTTAAGGGGGATTAACTGGGTAAAGTTTCTTTCAATGAACAACATTCGAGACAGTGAAATTGACCAGTGTCTTTATAAGCAGTTTAAAATTCTTGAGTCCAATGTAGAGTACCATATTTTGGCAAATCATTTACTAGAAAATGCTTTTTCACTCTTTTTTGGAGCATATTATTTTCAAAACGACAAGTTTTACAGCAAGGCTAAACAACTATTGTTATCACAATTAAAAGAGCAGATCTTACTAGATGGAGCGCATTTTGAAAGATCCCCAATGTATCATCAGATTATACTTTTTAGGTTGTTAGATACAATCAATTTAGTCAGAAACAACGCTTGGAAAGCGAATGAGTTTCTTGCCGATCTTATTAAAATTGCCGCGTCCATGCTATCATGGTTAAGCAATATCACCTTTAAGAACGGACAAATCCCTCACTTGAAAGATGCAACAAAGGGAATTGCACCTACCACTAAGGAGTTGATGGAATATGCACAATTACTAGAGATTGAATGGAAATCTGGAAATGTCATCCTCTCGGATTCAGGGTATCGAAAAATGGAAAATGAAAAGGTTGAGTTAATTGTAGATATTGGTGAGGTAAGTCCATCCTATCAACCAGGTCATGCCCATGCTGATGAGCTTAACTTTGTGCTCAATGTTGATAATAAACCGCTAATAGTTGATGTTGGAATTTCGACTTATGACAAGAATAAGAGAAGACAACTCGAAAGGTCAACCATTTCACATAATTGTATTTCATTAGACAACATTAACTCCTCTGATGTTTGGGGAGGTTTTAGAGTAGCCAAACGCGCAAAGGTGAATGTGTTATTGGATTCTGCATTCGAAATTCAAGCTGAACATACTGGTTTTAAAAGTAGAGGCTTAGCAGTTCAACGGAAATTTGACCTCAATGAGAATTCAATTTGTGTTCACGATATTTTGTCAGGAGGCAGTTCAATAATAGATTGTGCAGTTTCTGCAATTCATTTTCATCCTGATGTTCAACTGAAGATTTCAGGAGATGACATTTTCGCTGATGATATAAGGATTAAGTTGGTGGGCTTTCGTTCTTTTGCACTTGAGAGTTACGAATATGCTTGTAGTTTCAATCGTTTGAGGCAAGCAAGAAGGTTAATACTGAAACCAAGTGAATCAAACCAAATAGAAATTCGATATGCTGATTGATATTATTGCTGGGGCTCGCCCTAACTTCATGAAAATTGCACCGATAATCCATGCAATTCAACAAGCTCAAGATAATGGCTCAAAACTGAAGTTTAGACTGATCCATACTGGGCAACATTACGATAAGAAAATGTCAGGTGATTTTTTTGAACAACTCAATATCCCCCATCCCGATGTGAATCTAGAGTCTGGTTCTGGTACTCAGGCGGAGCAAACCGCTAAAATTATGGTTCGATATGAGGCACTTCTATTCGAGAATCCGTGTGATTTAACTTTGGTAGTAGGAGATGTCACATCTACTATGGCGTGCTCCATTTCAGCCAAGAAACTGAACATAAAGGTGGCACATGTTGAGGCTGGTATTCGTTCTTTTGATTTAAGTATGCCTGAAGAGATCAATCGAATGGTTACAGATAGTATCACCGATTACTTCTTTACTACCTCCGTTACGGCAAATGAGAACCTATTGAAATCCGGGGTAAATATCGAGAATGTGTTTTTCGTGGGGAATACGATGATCGATACACTACTAAAGAACATGCCTAGGTTTGTCGCTCCACAAGTTTGGGAAGAAAGGAAATTGGAAAAGGAGGGATATATTGTAATGACAATGCACCGTCCGGCCAATGTTGATGAAGAAAATAAGCTTAAGGAATTCATGTTCTCCATCATAGAAAATTCTGGCGATCTTCAGATTATCTTCCCTATTCATCCCAGAACAGCACAAGTCTTTGAACAATTGGGAATAACCCATGAGCGGCTCGTGTTGATTGAACCCTTACCCTATTTACAGTTTAATTATTTGGTGGAGAGAGCGAAGGTAGTAATCACAGACTCAGGAGGTATTACGGAAGAAACTACAATGATGAAAGTGCCTTGTCTTACTTTGAGGGATAACACTGAACGACCAGAGACATGTATTTTGGGTACAAATGAGTTGATAGGGACAGACCCCAAAGCCCTCGCGCCCGCAATGGAAAAGCTTCTGGCCGGTGAATGGAAAAAGGGTAGTATACCCGAACTGTGGGATGGCAAGACATCTGGTCGAATAATAGATGTGCTTGAGCAGCTCTAACTAACTGAAATGAAAATTCTTTATTTTTATCAATACTTCTCTACTCCAGAAGGGGCTTGGGGTACTCGGGTCTATGAGTTTGCCAGAGAATGGGTGAAGCAAGGCCATGAAGTAACAGTGGTGACCAGTATCTATGCTAAATCTGATCTAAAAGCAAGTAAATTCTTAGAGACTCAGATTTTCGAAGGAATCAGGGTTAAAATCATTAATGTATCCATTAACAATAAGCATAGTGTTCCAAAGAGAATCCTGAACTTTCTAACATATTCTGTCTTGTCGTGTTTTTATGCTCTGACTTTGAAAGCCGATGTTGTAGTGACCTCTTCAGGACCAATCACGGTTGGTGTGCCTGGTTTGTTGGCGTGTTGGTTCAGAAGGAGAATCTTGGTGTTTGAAGTTCGAGACCTGTGGCCTGAAGGAGCCATTGCATTGGGAGTAATCAAGAACAGATGGATTATTAAAGTATCACTCTTTTTTGAAAAACTCTGTTACAGAAACTCGAAACTTATTGTTTCTCTTTCTCCTGGTATGAAAAATCATATTGAGGCACATCACAATCACAAGAACGTTATATCCGTAACCAACGCAGCAAATTTGAAGCTTTTTGACCCTTCTTCAACTGATCCTAGCAAAATTGATCTTGCTCCAAAAACATATGCCATTTACACTGGTAATATTGGGGTTGTAAACAATTCAATTTGGCTATATGAAACTGCAAAAATTTTAAATGAGCAAGGCAGAGGTGACATAGTCATCCTTATGGTTGGTGACGGCCAACAAAAGGACGAAATTATGGAAATGGCTAAAGTCAATAAAGTAGAGAACTTGGTATTCAAGAATTTGATGCCAAAGACGCAATTAGTACAGTACGTGTCGAATGCGCTTGTCTCATTGGTGCCATTGAAAGGTTTGGCAATTCTAGACACCTCTTCTCCAAATAAATTTTTCGAATCTTTGGCAGCAGGAGTACCTGTAGTTCAGAATACGAATGGCTGGATGAAAGATTTCTTATCCGAATATAATGTTGGGTACACACTCAATCCAGATGATCCTTTTGAGTTCGCCGAACTTTTAATAAGGCTGGAGGCTAAAAAGGATGATTTGAAAATAAGAACTTTGGCAAGGCAAGTGGCTGAAGAGCACTTCGGGCAAGAAAAACTTGCTGCAACTTTCTTAGAACACTTGAAAAACTTAGCAAAACCAGTTGAATAGGATACGTTACTTAATTACTGGCGCCAGTGGCTTTTTAGGAACCGCAATAAAGGGCTATTTAGAAAAAGAGTCTCAAGTCATCACTCTAGGAAGAAGTGAAGAAAGTAATTTGGTTGCTGATATTCTAGGTCAGATTCCCAGTTTACCAGATTGTGATGTTGTTGTTCATGCAGCTGGCCTTGCACATATGGTACCACAAAACGTTGTAGAAAATCAGAGTTTCTTTGATGTGAACTTTCGGGGTACAATCAACCTATGCGAAGCAGTACAGAAAATGAATGTTCCGATAAGGTCATTCATATTTATTAGCTCAGTAAGTGTATATGGACTAGAGAAAGGAACAAAAGTGACAGAGAATGCTCCTCTAAAAGGAGAATCTCCATACGCTCGAAGTAAGATTGAGGCAGAAGCCTATCTGACAAAATGGGCAGATGAACAAAACATTAACCTAGTTATATTGAGATTACCCTTAGTCGTTGGGTCAAGACCTGTAGGTAATCTTGCAAAAATGATAGAAGCAATGAAGGCTAAACGGTATCTGAATATTGGAGGTGGACGAGCAAGAAAGAGCATGGTGTTGGCTGATGACATTGCAACCTTGATTCCCCGACTTATAGGCATTGATGGTATTTTTAACCTTACTGACATGCATGACCCAAGCTTTAAAGAACTTACGGGAGTCGTTTGCAGTATGTTGGGGATCAGAATGCCCCTAAACCTTCCTCTCTTTGTTGCTACGCCTCTAGGATGGATCGGAGATTTAGTTAAGTTCCTACCAGTCAATTCTTCTCTGGTTTCTAAAATGGTTTGTGACTTGACCTTTGACTCTAGAAAAGCTAGAGATACTATTGGTTGGCAACCAAGAAAGGTTTTGGTAAATTTGAATTGTATTTTGTAAAGACAGAGAATTAAGTTTTAAATGGGCAAACTCTTAAAAATAGACAAATTCATTTGTGATCATGTTACAGAAAGGACAGTGAGTCTTTTTGAAAATGATTTGGTCTCCTTTCATACGTTATTGGATGAAAGGACTAGTAATAAGTCTGCATTAGTCATAGGTGGAGCAGGGACCATTGGTTCTTCATTTATTAAAGCCCTTCTCAAATTTAACATTAGTAAGCTATATGTCGTTGATATCAACGAAAATGGACTAACGGAGTTGGTGAGAGATATCAGAAGTTCCACTGATTTAAATGTGCCGGACGATATGAAAACTTATCCTATTAATTTTTCAGATTCGGTATTTGAAAAAATGTTCTTGTCTTCGGATACATTCAATATTGTAGCCAATTTTGCTGCTCATAAGCATGTGAGAAGCGAGAAAGATCACTTTTCAATCGAGGCAATGATTCAAAACAACGTTTTGAAAGCAAAAAAACTTCTAGATCTATTAGTTCAGAGGCCACCGGAGCACTTTTTTTGCGTTTCTACAGACAAGGCGGCTAATCCTGTGAATGTAATGGGGGCCTCTAAAAAATTGATGGAGGATTTGATCATTGCCTATTCTAAGAAGATTCCGATAACTACAGCCAGATTTGCCAATGTGGCGTTCTCCAATGGTAGTTTGCCCTTTGGTTTCATTGAAAGATTGATGAAGCAGCAACCTCTGTCGAGTCCGTTAGATATAAAGCGATACTTTGTTTCACCGGAAGAGTCTGGCCAGATTTGTCTCCTAGCCTGTCTTCTAGGAGAATCAGGAGAAATATTTTTCCCAAAGTTGGACTATGGTAAGAATATGAAAACCTTCTCGTCTATTGCGGTAAGTTTGTTAAGGGAGGTTGGGTTTGAAACAGATGAATGTGAATCTGAGTTGGAGGCAAGATCAAAGGCCAAAGTACTTAATGATGGATCTACTCATTATCCAGTTTATTTTTTCAAGTCAGACACCTCAGGAGAGAAGTCATTTGAAGAGTTCTACACTAAGGATGAGGAACTTGATTTAAATACCTATTCTGGCTTGGGAGTAATAAAAAGTATTCCAAAGAAGTCACTGGAAGAATTGGCAACAATTTTCACCGAACTGGAACAGGTTTTTACCCTAAAGGAGCTCACAAAAGCCAGAGTAGTGAGTATATTAAAAAACTACTTGCCGAATTTTGACCACATCGAGAAGGGCAAAAACCTTGATCAAAGTATGTAGATATGTTTTATAGATTTTTGAAAAGACTTTTAGATATAATAGTCTCACTCGTAGCAATAATTATTCTATTGCCACTCTTCATTCCTGTAATGATTGGTCTTCGATTGACCGGTGAGGGATATATATTTTATAAGCAAAAACGTATTGGGTATAAAAATGAATACTTTAATATACTCAAGTTTGCTACCATGCTTAAAGATAGCCCGAATCTTGGTACTGGTATGATTACTCTGAGGAACGACCCTCGTGTAACGCCAATGGGTGGTTTTTTGAGAAAAACGAAAATCAATGAGCTACCTCAACTCTTCAATATTTTGTTGGGAGATATAAGTTTTGTTGGCCCGCGCCCACTTGTAGACAGAACATACGATGCTTATCCAGAAGACATCAGAGGCTTTATCTATGCGGTGCCTCCAGGCTTGACAGGTATTGGCTCAATTGTCTTTAGGGATGAAGAAGAGTTAATATCCAATAGCCCTGAAGATCCTCATGTATTCTATCAGGCAGTAATAGCACCATATAAGGGTGAGCTGGAAATATGGTATCAAAACAATGCATCTTTCATCAATGATCTAACAATAATATCCTTAACGGCTTGGGTCATTTTGTTCCCAAATTCGAATCTCCATTATCGAATTTGGAAGACGCTTCCTCCAAAACCTAGATTTTAATTAAGGTTTTTAGTTTCTATATTTGAGATTAACATATCGGATGGAACAAATATTTTTAGTTGGTGGGACTTCTTTTCTAGTGACATTTTTAATGTTCCCAGTTTTCATAAAATTTTTTAAGCGGAGAAATTTTTTAGACGACCCGGGGGGAAGAAAAATACATACAGCACGTACTCCGGCAATGGGAGGGCTTCCCATTTTTATAGGTTTCTGTATAGCAATCTTGATTTGGGCTCCTTTTGAGGTGTTGAGGGAAACGAAGTATGTTTTAAGTGCCCTGTCTATAATGTTTATTATTGGATTTAGAGATGATTTGATTAACCTAAGAGCATTTCAGAAGCTTTTTGGTCAGATTGCAGCAGCTCTTATTATTGTTTCAGTTTGTGAGATAAGGCTTGTTTCACTGTATGGATTATTTGGTATTGATGAGGTTCCTGTAGTCATAAGCTATATGCTTTCGGTATTTACTATCATAGTAATCACTAATGCCTATAATTTAATAGATGGAATTGATGGGCTAGCGGGCTCTGTTGGTGTAATAGCGTCTCTCTTCTTTGGGACTTGGTTTTTTCTTAATAACCAGAGTTCCTTTGCTCTCATTTCATTTGCATTTGCTGGAGGACTCTTAGCATTCTTAAACTTCAACTGGGCACCTTCAAAAATTTTTATGGGAGATACGGGTTCCTTGCTAATCGGTTTTTTCTTGTCTATTGCTACCATAAAGTTTATTGATACAAATTCGGCTTTAGGTTCTAGTGATTTTTCATTTGGTGGATCAATTGGAACTGCAATGGCCATTTTGATTTTGCCATTAGCTGATACAGCGAGGGTTTTTGTAAAAAGAGTTGCCAAGGGAAAATCTCCTATGCACCCGGATAGGACTCATTTCCACCATATCCTTTTGAGGTTAGGCTGCAATCATGCACAGTCCACTGGTATTCTTGTTACAGTGAATATTGTATTTGTCTTACTCGCCCTTGTCCTGAAGAATTTTTCTGATGCAATAGTGATTCCTGCACTTCTCGTGACAGTTTTCGCTTTGGGGACTATCCTTGAACTAATCTTTAAGTCTGCTATAGATAAACGGAAAGAAGAACTCAAAGAGCGCAACAGAGCTCAAAGAAGCGAGGCCAAAGTCGTTTCTATTTCTAAGAATGCGGGTTAGCCCCATTCACTCCACATAAACCTTCTTTTATCCAATTATATCTTATCTTGCGAAGGATTTGTAGCGAAGACTTATGCGTAATAATATTAAATGGACTCTTGCTTTAGTCCTTGTTTTTTGTTCTCAAATGTTGCTTGGACAGGGTTTACCAGACTTCTCTTCCATCAATATGGCAGAACTCTCTGATACACAATTGGAGCTTTTGATTCAAAGAGCAAGTGCTGCTGGATATTCTCAGGAAGATCTTCTTCAGGCTGCAAAGGCTCAGGGGGTTTCTGTCCAAGATATTTCGAAGCTCAGCTCGAGGATAGGAGACTTCAAAAAAAATCGTGCGGCTTCCGTTTCATCGTCACCTATTGAAGATAGTCGATTAAGAAATACATATAGAGACTCAATAGACAAAGTCAGCACCTTTAGATCTGATATCTTTGGCTTGAGTGTATTTAAAAACAGTTCTTTCCTTTCTTTTCAAAGTAGCTTGAATGTTCCGACTCCACAGAACTATCAACTTGGGCCTGGCGATGAAATATTCATTGATATTTATGGGCAGTCTGAGAGTTACTATCAAGCAGAGGTGAATCCAGATGGTAATATTCTTTTGGAAAATGTTGGCCCAATTAGCGTGTCCGGACTGACTATTAGAGAAGCCAAAGCCAGAGTGTCACGTAAATTGGCAATTGTCTATCAAGGATTGACAGGATTAAATCCCAATACGTTTTTGTCCGTATCTGTTGGTCAACTCAGGACTATTAGGGTTAGTATAGTAGGAGCAGTGCAAATCCCAGGCACTTACAACATGAGTTCACTTAGCTCTGTTTTTAATGCCCTTTACACGGCTGGGGGGATTACTGAAAAAGGAACTTTGAGGGAAATAAAGGTCTATAGAGAGAGTAAGCTGGCTACTTCGATCGATGTTTATGATTTTATGGTCAATGGTAATAGCAAGAAAAATATTCTTTTAGAGAATGAGGATGTAATTATTGTTGGTCCTTATACTAATAGGGTAACACTAAACGGAGCAATCAAGACACCTGGCAGATTTGAACTTACAAGAGGGGAGTCACTTAAAAAGTTGTTAGAATACTCTGGTGGATTTTCGGAAATCGCGTATTCAAAAGCTATCAAGGTCAATAGGATAGTCGATGGAGAAAGGGTAATAGCTGATGTGAATGACGATCAATTTGAAGTTTTTGTTCCTAGGCCGGGAGATATTTTTGAGGTTGGACAAGTACTGAATAGATATAAGAATAGGGTAATTGTAAAAGGTGCTGTTTTCAGGCCAGGCAACTTTTCCATTTCAGGTGAGACCACTGTTAAAAGCATTATTGAGAATGGTGAAGGTATCAGGCCAGACGCTTTTTTAGGCAGGGCCTATATCTTGAGAACCACACCAGATTTAAATACTGAGACCCTTTCTTTCGATTTAGGTAAGCTTCTGAACGGAGAATCAGCAGATATCAAATTACAAAAAGAAGATGTTTTGAACATTCTTTCTAAAAATGATTTATCTGCTGAGCGCTACGTTGAAATTTCTGGAGAAGTGAATAACACTGGAGTCTTTGCCTTTTCTGAGGGAATGACGTTAAAGGATATCATATTGTTTGCCGGAGGATTTAAAGAGTCTGCTACAGGTAAGCGAATAGAGATTACGAGGAGAGTTACAGACGAAGTTGAAAATAATTTTGATCTCTCCGAAGTTATCGTCAAAGATGCTGACTTAGATTTTTTGAACCAATCAGATGCTAACCCTATAAGACTTGAACCATTTGATCACGTCCAGATAAGGAGGAACCCTAACTTTCATTTACAAGAATTTGCCAGTGTTGAGGGGCAAGTAGTTTATCCTGGTCAGTATGCCATCAAGAACCATGGTGAAAGGATTTCTGATATACTTAATAGAGCAGGGGGGTTGAATAACTATGCCTTCGTAGAAGGCGCCACCTTAATCCGCAGGACTGAATTCTTTGAAGAAGAGACCGACATTGAGCAACAAATAGATGACCTCCTTCAACTTCAAGAACGATTACAAATGCAGCCAGAGACTCTAACGGAGTCAGAATATTTGCTGATCTCAAGAATAGAAGATAACCTTGCCCGACTTGAGGAGCAGAATGAGAACAATCAATCATTGTCGAATTTTGCAAAACGAGAGAGGCTAAAGGAAATTCTGGAAAAGAATTCCTTATTGGGGAATGCTTCATTCAAGCAGGCTGAGGCTATTGGTATAAAGCTTGATCAAATTTTGAGAAGCCCCGGATCTCCCCCTGACTTACTAATAGAAGAGGGAGATGTTTTAATAATTCCAAAGAAGACTGAAACCATTCGGTTAAGGGGTAAGCTACTGTATCCTACTACCGTAAGATTTGAAGAGGGCAAATCTTTAAAGCACTACATAAATAGCGCTGGTGGATTTGACAATAGAGCTAAGCGTAATGGAACATATGTTGTTTATGCAAATGGTGAAGTGTCGAGGACAAAGAGATTCTTGTGGTTCAAATTTTATCCAAAGGCAGCTCGTGGAGCAGAAATAATCGTGCCTGCAAGACCACTTAAGATTCCGTTAAGGATTCAAGATGTTGTTGCTGTTACAAGTGGTTTAGCCACGCTGGCATTAGTGATTAGTCAAATTTCGAGTAATTAAAAAGGTAACGAAGCACCCACTGATTGACTAAAATCAGATTACAGGATTAGATATGAGCCAGCCAAGCGTAGCCATTATTCTCATTAATTGGAACTCTTTTAAATACACCAATGACTGTTTGAATTCTCTGTCTGAGATAGATTATGAGAATAAGCGAGTTATTGTGGTTGATAATAATTCTAACGATACTTCACTAAGGGAATTGAAAGCTATTCACCAGTGGGTCGACTATGTGGAGAATGATGATAATTTAGGCTTTACTGGAGGTAACAATGAAGGCATAAAATATGCCCTCGATAAGGGCATTGATTACCTTCTTTTGCTAAACAACGATACCCTCGTTGAGTCAAACTTTCTATCGGAACTAATACCCTTTTTTCAAGATCCAAGCATCGGGGCTGTGCAACCCAAAATATTTTACGAGCATGACAGACAGCTTATTTGGAACGCTGGGGGAAGGTTCAATAAGGTTTTCATGATATCACCAACTATAGGTTTAGACAAGAGAGATTCTGAGGTTTACAACAATGATATGTCCGTTGATTGGATCACAGGTTGTGCATTTCTTGTCCGTGCTGATGTTGTAGAAAAAATTGGCCTTACAAGTGATGTATATTTCTACGGTTGCTACGATGATGTAGATTGGTCACTTCGAATCAAAAAGGCAGGATATAAACTATGGTATTGCCCCAAGTCTGTTGTTTATCACGCGGTTGGTATGGCAATGAAATCAGATGAACCATCAAAAGAAGGAGTTTTGAAGCCGTTCTTTCATTACTTAGCAAACAGAAACCATATATTCTTTGTGCGTAGACATGTTAAGCCCCTTTTTTGGTTCACTGCCTATGCTTATCAAGTTGTTAAGTTCTTTGGGTATAGCGGATACTTTCTATATAAAAAGCGATATAGAAAGCTCAAGGCTTTTATACATGGATTCTTTCATGGAATTACGAAGCCGATGAATCCTGAAGCTTTAAGGCATAAATATTATATTAACAAATACAGATGATTGTGGAGAAAGACTTCCTTAATATTTCTAATATTCTAGACCGTCAAGAGGAGTTCCGTCAAGGACAACCTTTTCCTCATTTGATTATTGATGACTTTTTACCCTTGGACTTTGCAAACTCTCTTGCCCATCAGTTTCCAAAAAAGGATGACGATCGACTATTCGAATATAACAACCCTTTAGAGGTAAAAAAGGCACTAAATGATTGGAATGCGTATCCTCCAGAGACCTATCAGTTTCTACAAGCCTTGAATTCGAAAAAAGTCGTAGACGCGTTTAGTAGTTTACTAGGATTATCCCTACATGCAGATCATGGTCTTCATGGTGGTGGTTGGCATATGCATGCCAGCGGTGGTAAATTGAATCCACATTTGGATTACAGTATTCATCCCAAATTAGGACTACAGCGGAAGCTTAACCTAATCATTTACTTGTCTAAGGACTGGATTCCTGAATGGGGAGGAGATTTGGGGTTTTGGTCAAATAATGAGGAAACAGGTCAGCCGAAGGAGTTGATAAAAGAAACACAAGTAAAGTTTAATAGAGCAATACTCTTTGATACAACGTGTAATTCTTGGCATGGAATAACAAAGCCAGTAAGTTGTCCAGAAGGTCATTCGAGAAATTCGATAGCTATTTATTATTTAGTTAACCCGGCTGAAGGTGCACCTTCACGCTCAAGAGCGCTTTATGCGGCAACCAATGAACAAAAAGGAGATGAGGAAATTAATAAACTCATTCAACAAAGAGCCGATTTGGAAAAGTCTCTCGGTGTTTATAAAAACAGTAAAGTTTAGAACCGTAACTAGCCTTGATTTTGTGTTCAGATCATTAGTCAAGTTTTAATTACATTGCTAAAGTTTTGATTATTAATGAAAAGGGATTCAAATTTTATCGAGGAAGAAAAGGTTTCGTTAGCTTATTTGATAACATCCATAAGAGATTGGTTTAAACTCATTCTTTCAAAGTGGCGTGTTATTGGATTTGGTGCTTTATTCTTTTTGGGCATTACAGTTCTTTACAACTACTTAAAGCCCAAAGTGTATTTTGCTAAAACCTCTTTTGTTTTGGAAAATGCCAGCGAAGGTCTAGGAGAACTATCTTCATTTGCTTCTCTTGCCGGGGTGAGTCTAGGCGGCTTAACAGATGGTAACAGTCCCCTTTTCCAAATTGATAATATCCAAGTGCTGTATAGTTCTCATCGAATGCTTGAAAAAACACTTTTATCCTTTGAGAACATTCAAGACCAAGAGATTCAAGTTATTGAGTTGTTTGCTGAAACCCATAAACTCGATAATTCATGGGCAAAAAAGGGGATTAGTATTGGTGATTTTAAATTACCGCGCCATGAGTTTACTAGAGCGCAGGATAGCGTACTGATCGCTTCAATTGAATTAATTAGAGAGAATTTGCTTCACGTTGA
This sequence comes from uncultured Roseivirgaceae bacterium, assembly GCA_964352205.1. Classification (GTDB taxonomy): domain Bacteria; phylum Bacteroidota; class Bacteroidia; order Cytophagales; family Cyclobacteriaceae; genus Roseivirga. The sequence continues at coordinate 398,159 of CAYGQO010000001.1, read as the reverse complement.
AAAGCCAAATCGTAAGGCTAGTATCTTGGAAGTCGGTTTTTTGAGTAAAAATGAAAACCTTGCTAAGATTTTCAATGAAGTGCATGTAAAAAATGTAAATCAATTTTATGCAGAGACTCGCACAAAGAAGGCATCAGATAATCTTGAAATATTAACTAATCAAACCGATAGTGTCAAGCGTGTCTTTGATGAATCTATAGAGCTACTGGCACAATTGGATCAAGACGTTCCAAACCCTAACCCTCTTTTTAAAACTTCTCAAGTCCCCTACCAAAAAGCACTTATTCAGGTTCAAGTCAACGGGGCAGTCTATCAAGAAATTGTAAAGCAGCTTGAATTAGCTAGAATCTCTCAGCGTAACAAAATGCCATTGATTCAGGTAATTGACTCGCCTCTTCTTCCTCTAGAAAACAATCGATGGAAGCTATTGAAAACCCTAGTTCTAGGTGGCTTCATGGGTGTTCTTATTATGGTTCTTTTTTTTACTGGGAAAAATATAATCACTTCTGCCATGGCGGAGCGGCCCATGACTGATTAATTTAGAACTCGTATAAAAGGAGAAAAAAATTGAAAAGAGGAATCTTCAATATATCGGTACTTTTTCGTGCCACATCTTTTCAGAATTTTTTTCACTTAGCCTTTAATCAGGGTACCAATGTGCTAGTTGCACTAATAGTCACCCCCTACCTATTTCAAACTTTAGGAGAAGAGGATTATGGTCTGGTTAACTTAGGTTTAACGGTAATCATGCTTTTCTCGATATTGGTCAACTATGGCTTTCACCTGAATGGTCCTAAGCGAATAGCATTGTTAAAGTCTGACCGAGCGGGAATGGAAGGCTTTGTGAACGAGTTGATTACAACCCGCTTGTTAATTAGTTCAGCACTCTTTTTGATTGTTTTAGGACTTATTCATTGGTTAGAAATTTTTCAAGCATATGACCAAATCCTACTATTCTCCACGATAATTCTATTCAATGAAGCAGTGTTTCCAATGGTAATTTTGCAAGGTTTGGACAAGATGTCCTGGATTTCCAGAGCGAATATTGTTTCAAAGCTTTGTTACTTGGGGTTGATATTATCGCTAGTGCATAATAAGGTTGACGCACCGATGGTCAACTTCTACTTTGGAATCAGTGCATTGATTGTTAATACCTTTTTGATTATTGGCTTATACAAAAATCAGGCGCTACGTTTTCGATTGGCGAGCTTGTCTAAAGTTGGCTTGTCTTTAAAGAACAACTTTCAATTTTTTTTATCCACAATCGCTGGGCATGTGTCTATTCATGGTGGACTTGTTATTCTAAGTAATTTTGTCTCAGATTTTCAAATAGGGCAATACGCCTTAGCACAAAGAGTCGCCTTTCTCTTACGAATGATTCCTACATTTATCATTCAGGCAATTCTACAAAACGCTTCTAGACTTTTTAGTGGGGATAAGGTTTTGTTCGATGCTTATTTGAAAAAGTCCTACAAGATTGGTCTTATACTGACTTTTTCAATTGGGGTTTTTGTTTGTATTGCGTCAAGTTGGATAATAAGGGTTGTGGGTGGAGAATATGTCACATATAGTTCAAACGTCTTGCGTTTGCTTGCATTTATACCATTTCTAAGTACTTTGAATATCAATAATATGATCAGGATATTAGTTGCAGAGCATAAAGATGTACTGGCTAAAGCTACTTGGATAACGGCAATATTCATGGTTTCGGTTTCACTCCTTGGTAGTTATTATTATGGCGGTTATGGTTTGGCGATAGCCCTGTTAGCGACCGAATTTGTCAGTTTTCTTGCACATTGGTTTTTACTAAAAACCAAATCAGAAGCACTTTTGAATCAGAGTATTTTTAATAAATGATAGCTGTCTCCATTATTATATTGGCCTTGTACCTAGCCTTCTATGCCCTGTGTTTTAGTCGGATACTGAGAGGTGAGATGGAGTTCTTTATTTATTATGTGATCATATTTTTCCCAGTTTATACAGTTTTTCTAGCCCTTGTTTATAATGGTTTTGAATCGGCTATCTTGATCAGCTTTTTACAATACTCTAAGGAGGCGCTTGTTTTTTTAACGGGGTTAATGGTAGTTTTTGGAAGAAAGGATGGTGCTTTGCGAGCTTGGAGTTTGAGCTTGCTAGACAAACTATTTCTTACTTTTTTAAGTCTATCATTGAGTTATGTGATTTTGGGAATAGGAGAGGCCTCTTTTTTAAGTCAGGCTGTGTATTTCAAAAACATATTACTGATTGGTATTTTTTATTTTCTAGGTAGACAAATCCAAACAGATTTTAGTAAGGTTAAAACTATCTTTAAAGTAGTAATGGGAATGACAGCTTTAGCTTTTATTCTAGGTAGTGCTGAGCAATTTTTTGGTATTCATTTCCACAGTCTTATAGGGTATGTTAAATATAATCAAGGGATAAAGGATATTGACCCTGCAGGAATCTATGGTTTGCTTTATACTTTTGAAGCCCAAGGGGGTATTCCAAGGTATGGATCCTTTTTTGCAAATCCCTTGGAGTTTGCAGCTTCTATGTTGATTCCGGTTGCCTTTGGAGTCATTATGATGCTTTCTGTAAAACATAGGCCTAATAAGTTGTCGTACATTCTGCTGTTAGGTATATCTTTTATTTGTGTGCTCTTTACTTATTCTCGAGCTACCTTTGTTGCATTTTTTTTAATGCTGCTTTTTATGGCATTCTTATTAAAGTACTACAAACTGCTTACGGGGTTGTTTGTGTTACTCTTAATTTCTGTTTTTTACATCTTTTTATTCGCTTCTGAGGATGCTAAATATTTTGTTATAGACACACTGACATTTCAAAATTCATCTAGTATTACTCACATTATTGAATGGTTACAAGGGGTAGAAAGTATGATAAATAACCCATTTGGTATTGGGTTAGCTACAAGTGGCAATGCAGGTGGGGTAGAACGTGACTTACAAGTAGGTGGGGAGAATCAATATTTAATCTATGGAGTCCAACTTGGCTTTACAGGGTTGATACTTTACGTTTCAATGCTAATGATCGGAATTAGGAATAGCTGGAGGGCCTATAGACGAGTAGAACTCAAGGAAGATGCTGTTATCCCTTTCATGGCATGTACCGTTAAATTTGGCCTTTTGCTGCCATTATTTACTGCTAACGCTGAAGCATATATCTACATAGCGCTCTTTTCCTGGTGGTTGATTGGAAACGCTGAAACTAAATATCAAAGTGTTATTTCTGGTAAACGGAGAAAACCTTCTTTCAAGAAGAGTCTATCTTTGTCTTAGTTATAATGTATTCTAACCGAAGATACCCCTTAAGAGAAAAGATTGCCTTTTTACGTCATTACTTGGTGAGTAGGCTATCACTTTTTTATTTTAAGTTCATCTCTAGAAAGAGAATTACTTTTGTCCGTGATGGTGGTATTGGCGATGCAATTATGAGTACCGCAATCATTTCTCAATTCAAAAGGGAAAACCCAAACACACAGATCAACTTATCAGTATCCTTTCCTACAATATATAAAACTGGCAGTAACGTGCGGTTTGGACCAAAGGCCTTTCCAATCATAAGGCTTTCCTATGGTCATCACGACCTTAGTTGGTTTAAGACCTCAGATACTCATTTTAGGAAAGTGATGGCAGAAATGGCGGGAGTTGGTTCAAAGCAAGATCTGATCAACGAGATTAATGAAGAGCCGATTCCCAACGGAGGTATTCTCCCCGACCTAATTAAAAACAAAAACTTCGCTGTTATTCAACCAGAGGCAGGCGCATGGTTTCCTGAGAAGAATTGGACCAATGATAAATGGAAAGGACTTGTGAGCCGGGTATCAATAGACTTTGATGATATTTATCAAATTGGAATTGAATCTGAAGCCAAGGTTGAAGGGACTATAGATCTGAGAGGGCAACTAAGTATATCCGAATCTATCTCGTTAATTAAACACTCCAATTTCTTTTTTGGGGTTAGCTCTTTTGGAGAACAAGTTGCTGGAACTTATAATGTGCCGTCTGTTATTATTTACGGCCCAACTCACCCTATTTACGCATTAAATAAAGGTCAAATTGCCGTGTATGGTATTGGTGGTAATTTGCATGAGTTTGGAAAGGACCTTCATAATTATGGGTTCCCGAAGGTAAATGATGTTGAGGTAGAAGATGCTCATTTGGCTTATAGAAAAATGCAAAATTCACTAACGTAGTATGAAGATACTCCAAGTTCATAATCAATATCAAAACCTGACAGGGGATGATTCGGTAGTGGAAGAAGAGTTTAAACTTCTAACTTCTCATGGTCATGAAGTACTTCAGTATTTAAAGACAAATACTGATCTAAAAAAATCTAGTTTTTTTAAAAAGGTCGAACTGGGTATATCACTACGAGGGTCAAAGGTTGTTGCAAGGGAGTTTGATCAAGTGTTAAGTGAGACTGAACCAGACATAATACATTGTCATAACTTATTTCCAATAATTACTCCAATAGTTCTGAGGGTGGCCCAGACACACGGCATCCCAATTGTACAGACGTTACATAACTATAGACTTTTATGTCTAAATACTCTGTTCTATCGAGATGAAGGGATATGTGAGGACTGCGTCACTAATGGTTTGAAAGAGGGGGTTAAGAATAAGTGCTACAATGGTTCTCTTGTTCAAAGCCGCCTTATGAGTGACGCCTTGGAATACCATAGAAAAAGGGATACTTGGAATAAGCAGGTCGATACATTTATTTGCTTGTCAGAATTTGCCAAATCTAAGTTTAAGGCTGGAGGTATTGATGAGTCGAGACTTACTGTTAAAGCTAACTTTGTTCTTGAGCCAAAGATCAAGTCACTTTACAAAGATTTTTTTCTATTTGCAGGTAAACTAGAGGAGCAAAAAGGACTCCATGAGTTCATCGAGCTGGCGAAGTCATGTCCTCATATTAAATTTAAGGCTGCCGGTTATTGCATTGATCCTAGTATTTTCGAAGAGTACGAAAATGTTGAGTATTTGGGCCAACTAAAAAGAGCAGAACTGATGAAATATATGAGCCTCGCAAAGGCTATTTTGTTTTTATCTAAAATGTACGAGGGAATGCCTATGACTATACTTGAGGCCTGGTCTCTGAAAAAAGCAGTTATTGCCAGAAATCATGGAGCAATGAAGGAAATGATTGTTTCTGAAGAATCTGGGTTACTCTATGACTCTTTTGATAAACTCGTCTTAGCTACAAATAGGCTTAATGACGAATCATTAAGTAGGCGGATCGGTGCAGGTGGTTATGATATCTATAAAGAAAAGTACAGCGACATGGTAGCTTACTCAAATTTGATCAATATTTATTCGGAGGTAATAAAGAGGAGGAATGATTGAATATACACGTCATAAACTCTTTTTACCAAATTACGCCAATGTTGACTATGAATTAGCTTCTGATATAATTGTTGAAAAAGCAGAAGTTAGAGAAAGCTTTGGGGTTTCAGCACTGGCGGTACACGGATTGATAACTAGTACTTCTGACTTGAGATTGGGAGGTGTGATTAATGATATCGATTTAATAGTTCCAGACGGGCAACCAGTACGTTGGGCACTTAATAGCTTCTACAAATTAGGAATGCGAGATAGGGTATATGGTCCCGAATTAACTCTTTGGGTATTAAAAAAGGCCAATGAAAAAGGCCTAAAAGTATTTCTCTACGGCAGTACTGAAAAGACCCTTGAACTTTTCAAGAATTTCATTGAGTCTAAGTTTACACAAGTTGAGATCTGTGGTATTCATATTGATCGCTTTAGAGAAGCAACGCTAGAGGAAGACAAGCAGGATATTATTAAAATCAATAACAGTGGGGCTAATGTAGTCTTAGTTGGAAGGGGATGTCCAAGACAAGAGTTTTGGGTGGCCAATCATAAGGGTAAGGTGAATGCGGTGATGATGGCCGTGGGCGCAGCATTTGACTTCCATGCGGGTACAGTTAAACAAGCCCCATCTTGGATGCAGAGACTAGGTTTGGAGTGGCTGTTTAGACTGATACAAGAGCCTAAAAGATTGGCGAAACGGTACTTTATTACCAATAGCCTATTTATATTCAAATTTATTAAGCACAAGTATTTTCTAAGAAGGGCACACTGAGTCCTAAGTCTAAATTATTCTTTATGAAACGACTGATTGTCACAGGTTCTGCAGGTCTTATAGGAAGTGAAGTAGTAGCATATTTTTCCGCCAAAGGCTGGCAAGTTTTTGGAATTGACAATAATATGAGGGCAGATTTTTTTGGAGAAGGAGGTGATACAACTTGGAATACCAAAAGACTTGAGGATTCATTCAAAAACTACTCTCATCATTCGATAGACATTCGGGATCGGAAGGCCGTTTCACAATTTATCCATGAAACGGAGCCTTCAGCCATTGTACATGCTGCCGCTCAGCCTAGTCATGATTTAGCGGCTTCAAGACCATTTGACGATTTTGATGTTAATGCTGTCGGGACTTTAAATATGCTTGAAGGCCTACGCGGGTATGCCACTGATGTACCATTTGTTCATATGTCTACAAATAAGGTGTATGGCGATGCTCCGAATGCCTTAGATCTAATAGAGAAAGAAACAAGATGGGACTATCAAGACACGGATTATTTCTATGGTATCAAAGAAAGCTTTTCAATAGATCAGTCCAAGCATTCAATATTTGGCGCTTCGAAAGTAGCTGCAGACGTGATGGTACAGGAATATGGGAGGTATTTCGATATGCCGACTTGCTGTTTAAGAGGAGGTTGTCTCACAGGCCCTAATCATAGCGGGGTAGAGTTACACGGCTTTTTGAGCTATTTAATTAAGTGCAATGTTGTTGAAAAGGAGTATACTGTTTTTGGGTACAAAGGCAAACAAGTTAGAGATAACATACATTCTTATGATGTTGTGCACTTCATTGATGAGTTTTTGAAGGCGCCAAGGTCAGCAGAGGTTTACAACATAGGTGGGGGGAGAGAAAATTCAATCTCGATTCTTGAGGCTTTTAAATTGATAGAGACTATTTCGGGAAAACCAATGCGCTATACTTACAGCGATTCAAATAGGTCTGGTGATCATATTTGTTATATATCAGATTTGTCGAAAATGAAGAGCCATTTCCCTAATTGGGCTATTACAAAGAATCTTGAAATTACCTTTAGAGAAATTCATGATTCTTGGCTAAAGAAGGTAGAATTTCGTTAGTGGTATTGTTCAAAATAAATAGGACAGCTTTAGGTCAATATTGAAGTTATCCGCGTCTGTATCTGGAAAAAAACGATCGGGAACGCCATTTGGGTCAAAAGATAATTCCCATTCATAATTCAGGCTTTTTGTGTAATAGATAGACCCACTAAAAAGTAATTTCTTAAACCTCCAATCGATAAAGGCATGGATATTATAGTCGACCCAATATCGAGTGAAGTCTAGAGTATTTGCAAAGGCCACCTGCATAAAGTCATTGTTATGAACATAGCGTTCTAATGCTCCTCCAATCCTGTTTATTCCATTGACCCATGATACTTCTAGGTACTGAGCATTTCCACTTGGGCCTAAAGCCGAACCGAGAATTTCACCATTATTCGTATAACCATGCCTTACGCGACTATGAATATACCAACTGGCTGCGTCTCGTATCAGTCGACTTTCAGTTTGAGAGGTTTGTGTCCACTCGAAGTTAAATTGAACAAACTGATCAGTTTTTGGGAGTTCGAATAATTTATTCATGCCAAAAGTAAGGGCTCTTGAATGGTCAGTGTCTACTAATAAATCCCTTAAATTAAACGCTGCATCGTTTTTAGCGAACTCAAAATAGATTTCTGCCTTGGAGTCAAACCATACCCATCTTCCAAAAATTCCTGCTGCCTGATCTTGTTGCAGCTCGACTCCGAATTCATCTCTTTCATTTTGTCTGAAAAGAAGATCAAAGGCCGGGAAATACTGGCCAGTAGATTTTGTTAATTCAGAGTATTGTTGCACCCATCTTGTAGCCCCAAGTGATAGACCTTTTACCCATTTGGGTGAATATGACATGGTAATGGCTTGAAAGAATCTAGAGTCATCCACCTTTGGTACATATAGGGTTACTTGTCTAGCCCTTCTCGTTATTGCAGGTGGTGTAAATCCAGAAGCTTCAAGCTGGCCTGTTATGAATTGACCTTCGAATGAACCAATAGGAGTTTTTATGGGGCGTTGTGTATTGAATGTCAGATGAGGAAACCCTTGGGCATTATTGCTCATCATAATGCTATTTCTTATTGCTGGTCCCCACCAAAGGTTCTCAGTAGACAGACCCAAGGATAAGCCCCACTTGTTTAAACGAATGCTTGACTGGCCCCAGTTGAACTTTGAGTAGGTAGCCGTACCAAAACGTTCGGGCGTGTCGATAAAATTCCAAAAAACATATCTACTGGCCCAAACATTATCAAAGTGATTGCTAGGAAAACCCGGAAACCTAAGATTTTCAGCCACAACATACTCGGGTTTGAGTTGAATACTTAAAGGGCCGAGTTGTGCATATACACCTACACTCATGAGCGATTGCAAGCCCTTAGATCTGATCATTGCCCCATCATTTCTACTATCAGGATGTCTCTTGTCGTATTGAATATTAAACTCGGGTGATAACAGCCTAACATGACCAGCACCTTTTAAAATATTGGCTTTCGGGCTAAAATAATTTGCCAAAATAGTATCATTCTGAATTTCCAGAACGCCATTTTCACCTACTACAATGGGTCGGTAGTTAAATGAAAAAGTGCTGTCGAACTTTCCAAGTAACTGTTGTCTCCTTAAATACCGATCTAGAATGCCATTGCCAACGGGCAGTGTTTGACTCCTTAGCTCTGTGCCAAATACTAGCACAATAATGAGTAACAATAACCTTCTATTCATATTTATTATTCAATTGTAGCCACTTTGATGCTCAGGTTGTCAACTGACCAGCTTTCATCACATTTTGGATTTGCCGAATTGGTTTGTAATAATCGGTCGTAGAAGCTTATTAAAACTTCTTGATTCGTATGCCTGAACCATTTTTCGAAGCGATAAAGTGTTGTTCCCCATGGGTCAGTACTAAAGTGGCAGAGCCCGGGGAGTCTAACTCCTGCTGAACCCTCTTTAGGATCATTAACAAATGGGTATGAGTTAGGGTATGATTGTGTTAAGCATTGATAAGATATACAGGGTCCGTTGGAAAAGGTAGTTTGATAAAAAACATCGTCTGTAGCTTTTTCCAGTTTACCATTGTCTATCTCTAAAATCCATAGATCTTGATCGGCACTAGGGGGATTTAATTCATTTTTATTTCCATCCCAAGAGTCATGAATGTACAAATCCATGGATATCACAAGGTAGTTGTGGTCTGGTAGTCGGTCAAGATTCAGATTAAATCCTTCATTATTAAAATTGCCCAATATGTGACTACCTCCAAATGATATTAGCTCCTCACTGCCTGATATATTTGCAAAATTATTTGTCTCAAAATCATTGAAATAAACTTCAGAGATTTTGGAGAGTTCTTTTTCACAGCTAGTAGCAATCAGCATCATTGTCACTAAAAGTCCGCAAGACAATAATTTTTTATACAATGGTCGTGTCAAAATCACTCTTAATTATATCTCGGAAAGATATATGATTTTTTCGTATGACGTGAATTGATCTGGAAAAGAACTTAATTTTAAACCATGGGAATGGATCATATTATCTCTAAAGTCACAAGTTGTCTCCTTGCACTTCTCCTTTCGGTGTCCTTTTTACCTGAGTACTTAAATGCCCAAGAGATCAAAAATGACTCTTTGTCGATAAATATTAGTGTAGGGACGGTTTTGAGCTCTTCAGATGGTTTCCTGCCCTTTTATTTAGTTAACAACAGGTATGGAGAAGTAAATCAAGATCAGAGGCTGTTTGCTGAAGGTTCATTGAGTTACATAAATAGAATGTCGGATAAGCTCTCATTTTCAACGGGTTTTTCATTTCGAAATGATTTATTAAGTTCCTATTATCTAAAAACGAACTACAGTTGGCTTTACGTGAGTGTAGGAAGGGAGAAAAAAGAGATAGGCGGATTGGCAAATCGAATTTCTAGTGGTTCGATGGGAATAAGTCAAAACGCTCGACCTATACCTATGATATCGGCTGGAATTGAGGATTATATTAACGTTCCTTTGACTGGTGGCTTTTTTAAAACAAAAGGGCATTTAAGTCACGGATGGTTAGAGAAGGATCGATATATTTCAAAAGCATTACTTCATTCAAAATCTTTTTATCTCAAACTAGACTTAGAAGAGGAAATTGGCTGGAGTGCGGCATCTGGAGTAGTTCATTTTGCTCAATATGGAGGGGTTTCACCACTAGGAGAAGTTCAGCCAAGTGGCTTTTCAGATTTTTTGAGAGTTTTTGTTGGCTCGGGAATTCCAAATCCTAATGGTACAACTGCAGGGGAGAGTAATGGACTGGGTAATCATTTAGGGATCGTTGAAACTACTGTTTCTCAATTAGTAGGTGAACATAAGTTGACCATTAACTACCAAAAACCATTTGAGGATTTTGGTAGCCTTCAATATATCAGTTTAACAGATTATTTGCTTGGATTGGAGTGGGATTTACCAAGTGTAAATTCCTTTATTGACAAGATATATTTGGAATATGTCCAAACTAAATGGCAAGGAGGACCTGGCTTGCCAGATGCCACGGATTTCATTCAGACGGAGGATGATAATTTTGGCAATCAATTCGGTGGAAGGGATGACACTTATAATAATTTTCTTTATCGGTCTGGCTGGACTTATCATGGACAAGGTATAGGTAACCCTTTGTTTTTGACATTTGACCGAACACTCAACTTCTTTGATTCTTATCCTGACTATGGAGTGGCAATTGTTAACAACCGAATAAGAGCAGTGCACTTAGGTCTTAATGGGAAGTTAAATTCTAAATTGAGGTATCACGGGTTGTTTACTTACACTCAGAATTTTGGGACCTATGCGGGTTTATATGAAGGAAGGTTTGCTTGGAATGGTGTCGTCAATAACCCAGATTTTGATTACGTTTTCAGACCGGTGCAAGAACAGTTTTACACACAAATGAGGTTTCAATACAAGGATGCCCTTGAGAAATTACCGGTTTCCTTTGAACTTAGACTAGCCTATGATTTTGGAGATTTATATAACCTTTTTGGATCAGAATTTTCGATTATTTACAACTTAACCAAAGGATAAACTGTTTTTAGCTGAATTCTTTGAGAGGTTTCGTATTTTTGCAGAATATCATTTATTCAATTTCATTTTTCAGTTTGAAGATTTTTTAAATTGAGTTGAAAAAGCGCTTTAATAAATATTTCCCAACGTTGTTCATTACAGGAGAAATCTTGATAGTGACTGTATTGTTCTTTTTGTCCCTTTATATTGCCTTTGGTTCATTCGAGCTTTTGCAGCCATATACCACCGCTTTTATTACTTATCTCGCGATTTGGCCTGTTTTATCATATGTCAGTCGCGATTTTAAAATTGGTCGAGCTGTTAGCTACTACAATACTTTCAAAAGAGCATTTACGAGCGTTTTTATTTTTGTTTCATTGATTTCCCTTTTGTGGATTTTCTTGGCCGAAAAGGCAATCGATAGACATTTTATAATGTCGCTCATTTTGTTGCTCTTTGTTTGGTTGACGATATACCGAGTGTCGGTTCACTTGGTACTTGATCGCTATCGTACCTTTGGTGGGAATATCAGAAATACAATCATAGTAGGATATGATCCGCTTGGATTTAAGCTGTATGACCTATTTCTACGAAAGCCACATTATGGATTAAGATGCCAAAGTATTTTTTCTGCTGATGAAACGAATAGTATTGACTCTAACTACCCACATGCTGGAGGCTTGAAAGATTTTTTCCAAATTGATTTGTCTCAAGTGGATGCTATTTATATCAGTGATAAGTTGGACAAAAAAGTTAAGGACCGTTTGATTCAATTTGCAGATAGCCACGCAAAGCGAATAAAGCTACTACCAGAGTTGAAATCTGATTTGCTAAAGACATTTGTACTTCGAAGGTACGAGAGTGTAGCTGTTATCGATATTAACGGATTACCCCTTGATTACTTATTTAATCGGTTTGCGAAGCGTGCATTCGATTTTATTTTTTCTCTTTTCGTTGTTGTTTTCTTGTTGTCTTGGATGTGGCCAATTTTTGGACTAATGATAAAGTTGGAGAGTAAGGGCCCAGTTTTCTTCAAACAGTACAGAGAAGGGAAGGATGGCTCAAAATTTCTTTGCCTTAAGTTTAGGACCATGATACCGAATAACGAGGCAGACACTATGTGGGCAGCTAAAAATGACCCAAGAGCGACACGTTTTGGTGCTTTCCTTAGAAAAACTTCTCTTGATGAGTTCCCTCAATTCCTGAATGTTTTATTTGGTCAAATGTCTGTTGTCGGTCCACGACCACATCCACTATCTTTAAATGAAGAGTACCGTAGTAGTGTTCAAAAATTTGCAAAGAGACATGAGTCTAGGCCTGGGGTAACGGGATTAGCTCAAGCTATGGGTTACAGAGGAGAAATAAATGATTTTTATCAAATGAACTCACGAGTGAAGTTGGATAGATTCTATCTACAGAACTGGTCATTCCTATTAGACATAAAGATCGTCTTTCTCACAATTCTCGGTATTGTCAAAGGGCAAGAAAAGGCATATTAAGGTTAGAATTTGAAATTCTTAGTATAGCTCATTTGAATACCTACATTTCTTTGCGAACCAAAATTCGCTTCTTGATAGCTTATTAAAGCATTTAGATTTGCTGTTTTTGATAGCCTGAAGGCTAGGTCAAGGTTTATGGCCTTAATTTTAAGAGACGGTGAAATGATTTCTTGTTTTGTTCCTTTGTTTTTGAAGTCAATATAGTTTATCCGATATCCAAGCTTTCCAACTTGACCGCTGATTCCAATATTTATAGCATTGATACTATTTTTTATCCTTGATCCCGAAATAGACTCCTTATTAAGAATTAAGAATACAGGATTACCTATCACCTCGTTGTGATATGACCATCCAGAACGGTAAACTGAGTTGTTAAAAAAACTATCCGGTTCGAATATAGGTGTACCATCATCACCTACTTTTTGAGCATTTTGGTCATTTGTTCTGATAATTTCTAAAACTGCCTTTTTAATAATTCCTCCTTTTTTGAAGTCTATTGAAGCTCCCATTAACCCGTCTCTCCAATTGAACGGAGTTAGGCCTGATTTGTCTTCCCAAAGGAATTGCCAATAATTACTCAATACGAAATTCTTGAATTCAAATGATCCTCGCATATCATATGTACCAAGATGATTGCCGAGAGCGTTCCGTTGATCTGTTAAAAGGGCATCATTTCCTCCTGATGAGCCCATGGCAATTCTCATATAGTTTTTCAGTCCTATTGGTTGTGAAGACTCATTTTGTGAATTACTTCCTCCCCATTGTGCATTGTGATGTAAGCCACCAATGAGAGAGAGTTTGTTTTTAAATAGGTCAGTTTTAAAGTAAAAGTATTTTTGATGGAGGAATGCACCACTCTGAAATCGTTCTTGCTCAAATTGGCCGTGTGCTAAGTAAGCTTGAAAAGATAAGTGATTTTTAAAAAATGGGGCCTTTTGCCAGCCATTGGTGCTAATGATAAATTTAGGAATTGGTCTTGCATTATTTCCATAAACGAGATTTCCAATAGAGAGCGTGCTATCATTGAGTCCAAATAACTCTTCGTGATAGCCTCCAGATATTTTCAAGAATTTGGTCTCAACACCTACGTTAGCAAGGATGATCCGTCCTTGAATATCTTCTCGAGCATTTATAAGTGACTCAATTTGCCAAGAAACTCTCAAGTTTTCTAATGGGTCAAAAGCACCTCGATAGTCGATTAGTTGGTAGATCGAGTTTGCAGATTCCACTGTAAACCGACCTGAATTGTTCACTGAAAGCCAAAAAGGGAGTCTATCCTTGGCACTAATAAGCATTCCACTTTCCAAAAAGATGCTGTGATCAACAGAACGACTGCTGTCATTGACAAACTCTTGACTATAAAGACTTGAATATGCTATAAATAATAAAAAAATAAGTCTAATTCTGACCATAATAATTAGACTCTAGAAACGATGAAAAGGTTGTAAGGCTACTTAATAAAAGAAGAAAAGTTTTTATGTTCAGTTTTATGAAGCCTCTCTTTGGGCAGAGACTTGAAGTAATTGTAGGTAATCTCCAGACCTTCTTTTCGGCCGACTTTCGCTTCCCATCCTAGAATTGCCTTAGCCTTGTCGGTGTTTGGTTGTCTTTGCATTGGATCATCTTTTGGTAGTGGTTTGTAAACTACTTTTTGATTGGTTCCAGTCAGTTTAATAATTTCTTCTGCAAACTGACTAATTGTAATCTCATCTGGGTTTCCAATATTAACTGGATAAGGATAATCTGACATTAGCAGTCTGAATATACCTTCTACCTGATCGTCAACATAACAGAATGACCTGGTTTGGCTACCGTCACCAAAAATTGTCAAGTCTTCACCTCTTAGAGCCTGTCCAATAAATGCAGGTAAAACACGACCGTCATTCAATCGCATTCTTGGTCCATACGTGTTAAATATTCTTACGATTCTAGTTTCAAGATTGTGATAGGTATGGTAAGCCATTGTAATGGCCTCTTGAAAGCGTTTTGCTTCGTCATATACGCCTCTTGGACCAACTGGATTTACATTCCCATAGTATTCTTCCACTTGAGGGTGGACTAATGGGTCACCATATACCTCTGAGGTAGAAGCAATAAGCATTCTCGCTTTTTTAACTCTTGCTAAACCTAATAAGTTATGGGTTCCAAGTGAGCCCACTTTTAAGGTTTGGATGGGTATTTTTAAGTAGTCAATTGGACTGGCAGGAGAGGCAAAATGGAGGATGTAATCAAGTTCTCCTGATACATGGACGAAGTTTGAAACATCATGATGATGAAATTCAAAGTGCTCCAGTGGTACTAAGTGTTCTATATTGTTTAGACTTCCAGTGATCAGGTTATCCATTCCAATAACATGAAAGCCTTCTTTTATAAAGCGATCACATAAATGAGAGCCAAGAAAGCCAGCTGCACCTGTTATTAATACTCTCTTCATGAGTTCTTATCTTTAAGGCCTATGCCATAGTATGTATAACCTAGTTCTTTCATCTCATCTTGGTCATATACGTTTCGGCCATCAAAAATGATTTTATTCTTAAGTAGCTTGCTGACGACTGTAAAATTAGGCACTCTAAATTCTGGCCATTCAGTGACTAGCAAAAGCGCATCGGCATCAACTAGCGCCTCATATTCATCTTTGGTGTAAGTAATTGTGTCTCCCAAATCTCTCTTTGCTTCTTCCATAGCAACTGGGTCAAAAGCTTTAACCTCTGCTCCTAGTGCGCGCAATTGATTAATGATAACAATTGAAGGTGCTTCTCGCATATCATCAGTCTTTGGCTTGAATGATAGGCCCCAAACTGCGAAAGTCATTCCAGATAGATCATTACCAAAGTGTTTCTTCACTTTATTAACTAAGACTGATTTTTGAGCATCATTGACATCTTCTACTGATTGGAGGACGCGCATGGGGTAGCCATTTTCTTCTGCTGTCTTTATTAGTGCCTTTACGTCCTTTGGAAAGCAAGATCCTCCATATCCAACACCCGGGTAGATAAACTTCGTACCAATTCTTGAGTCGCTACCAATACCCTTGCGTACCATGTTAACATCTGCTCCCATAATCTCACAGAGATTGGCAATATCGTTCATAAAACTAATCTTGGTAGCAAGCATAGAGTTTGCTGCATACTTTGTCATTTCTGCAGATGGGACGTCCATAAATATTGTTGGGTGACCGTTTAGCAAGAAAGGCTTATAAAGCTTTTCCATAATCTTTTGGGCTCTTTCGGTCTCAACTCCAACGACTATCCTGTCTGGTTTTAAAAAGTCTTGTATGGCTGCCCCTTCCTTCAAAAATTCTGGATTTGAAGCGACATCAAAAGGGAGGTCAGACTTTCTTGCGTTGAGTGCAGCAGCGACTGCATTTTTTACTTTTTGAGCTGTTCCAACAGGAACTGTACTTTTAGTAACAACTACGATATAATCATTCATATGCTGCCCAACTTCCTTGGCAACAGTCAGTACATACTTTAAGTCAGCACTACCGTCTTCACCAGGAGGTGTTCCAACAGCAATGAAAACAGCTTCTGAATCTTTAATACTCTCTTCTAAACTGGTAGAGAAATTAAGCCTACCTTTTTGGACATTTTTAAGAACCATTGTTTCAAGGCCTGGCTCATAAATTGGCATAATGCCCTTTTTTAGCCCGTCAATTTTTTTCTGGTCTATGTCAACACAGGTTACATCAATGCCTACTTCAGAGAAGCAAGTTCCAGTAACTAATCCTACATATCCAGTACCTACTATTGTAATTTTCATAGTTATTTATTTGACGTAAAAGTATTTCGAGGGCTTATCTTTTCGCTGGTTTATCGTTCAAAGGTAATATTGATTCGTTAAATGACAGAGTTTGGATGTTAATTACTAGATAACTTTTTTTGCCAGTTCCAAGAGTCTCTCATTGCATCTTCTAAGGTATATTGGGTTGACCAATTTAGAATGTTCTTTGATTTGTCTACTTGAGCATAAATTTTCTCAACATCCCCAGGTCGTTTTTCACCAATGAAATATTTCAGCTGTTGACCCGCAATTTTTTCGAATGACTGGATTACTTCTAATACGGTGCTTCCGGTTCCGGTGCCAATATTTATAAAATCGAAGTAACCATGATCCTTGATGGATTCAAGGTGCTTTAAACTTTGTACGTGGGCATCGGCTAAGTCCATTACGTGAATGTAGTCTCTAATACAGGTTCCATCTGGGGTATTATAGTCGTTACCAAAAACAGTCAATGAGTCTCTTAAACCGGCAGCTGTCTGGGTAATAAAGGGCACTAAGTTGTTCGGTACACCTAAGGGTAATTCTCCAATTTCACTTGATGGATGAGCACCTATCGGGTTGAAGTATCTGAGTGCTATTGATTTTAATTTAACATCGCTTTCTACTACATCACGGATAATTTCTTCCCCAATTTGTTTAGTATTTCCGTAAGGTGAGTTGGCGGGTTTTATTGACGATTGTTCAGTTACAGGAAGCTCATCCGGCTCTCCATATACAGTACAAGATGATGAGAAGACGAGGTCACTTACTCCATTTTTTGTCATTGACTCCAGTAAAGTAATTAGGCCTGAGAGATTATTTTTGTAATAATAAAGAGGCTTCTCTACAGATTCGCCAACTGCCTTTTTAGCTGCAAAATGAATGACGCCATGAATTTTATTCTCAGTAAAGATTTGATCGAAGAGCTTTTTATCAAGAATATCTCCTTCATAGAGCTTAAATTCCTTTCCAGTTATTTTCAGTAAACCTGTTAAAACTGATTTTTCTGAATTGGAAAAATTATCTAGAATGATGGGGTTGTAACCTTCTTCATGAAGCCTTACTATCACATGAGACCCAATATATCCAGCACCACCTGTTACAAGTATGTTTTTCATATTATTTCAAAAATAGGAGTATCAACTCATTTAATCGTGAACTACTGTTATTTTTGTCTATTGAATAAGGGATAGCTAAATGGCCGATAGATTTAAAGAAATAACAGAGGAAATTAACAGTTTTAGCGCATCAACTACTGATGCTCTTGAGCAGTATAGGCTTAGGTTTATAGGTAGAAAGAATATTATCGGAGATCTTTTTGCTCAAATGAAAGATGTTCCAAACGAACAAAAGAAGGCATTTGGTCAATCGGTTAATGAACTGAAAAACTTAGCACAGGAGAAGTTTCAGGAATTAATCGATGGGTTGAATACAAATAACGATTCATCTGAGGACCATCAAGACCTTACACTACCATCTATTCAGTCTGAGTTTGGTTCGATACATCCTTTAACAGCTACGCGTCAACGTTTCATTCAGATTTTTGAGAGAATCGGGTTTAACGTCTCTTCAGGCCCTGAAATAGAGGACGATTGGCACAACTTTACGGCACTTAACTTCCCTGAGAATCATCCAGCAAGGGAAATGCAGGATACTTTCTTTATTGAGAAGAATCCAGACATAGCCTTGAGAACTCATACTTCCAGTGTTCAGATTCGTGTGATGGAAAACGAGAAGCCTCCAATTAGAACTTTATCACCAGGAAGAGTTTTTAGAAACGAAGCAATTTCTGCAAGGGCACATTGTGTCTTTCATCAAATGGAGGGCTTGTACATAGACAAGGATGTGTCGTTCGCAGATTTGAAGCAGACGCTTTATCATTTCGTAAAAGAGATGTTCACAAAGGATACTCAAATTCGTTTTAGACCATCTTACTTTCCTTTTACTGAACCAAGTGCAGAAATTGACATTTCATGTCAAATATGTCATGGAGAGGGTTGTAATATTTGCAAGTATACAGGTTGGGTAGAGATTGGTGGTTCAGGAATGGTAGACCCTAGTGTGTTGGAAAACTGTGGCATCGATCCAAGTGAATACTCTGGTTTCGCTTTTGGAATGGGTATTGAAAGGATAACGATGTTAAGGTATGGTGTTAAAGACCTAAGGCTCTTTACAGAAAACGATATTCGTTTCTTGAAACAATTTAATACGCTTTGATGAATATTGACGACATATCGAAAATTGCAGTCGTGGGTGCTGGTACTATGGGGCAAGGAATCGCTCAAATCTGTGCTTTAGCCGGATATCAAGTAGTACTCTACGATTTGAATACCCATGTTCTAGAAAAAGCAAAGAGCACTATAGCCCGAAATCTAGACAAGGGTATTGAGAGGGGTAAGCTGACAATGGCAGACAAAGATTCAGCACTAGAGCGAATTACAGTTTCCGACCAAGAGGATATGCTAATTGCTGATGTTATTATTGAAGCAATTATCGAAAAGCTCGAAATTAAAAGAACCCTTTTTGTAAAGCTTGAAGCTATGAATAGTGAAGACACAATTCTGGCCTCAAATACATCATCTATTCCTATAACCCGAATTGCTGCTGGTTTAAAAAAACCAGAGAGATTCGTAGGTATGCACTTCTTTAACCCTGCTCATATCATGAAGCTAGTAGAGGTGATTTCTGGCGTGGCTACAGGTGAACATATTGCAAACACTATTGCTGAGCTAGCTAAGAGGCTAGGAAAGACGCCCGTTATGGCTGCCGATGCACCTGGTTTTATCGTTAACCGAGTAGCTAGGCATTTCTATGTAGAAGGTCTAAAGGTATTGGAAGAGGGGGTTAGTGACGTAAATGGAATTGATAGGCTAGTTGAGTCTTCTGGATTTAGGATGGGCCCTTTTAGGTTAATGGATTTAATTGGAGTTGATACAAACTACTCTGTCACGGAGTCCATGTTCAATGCGTTTCATCAAGATTCAAAGTTTAGGCCATCTCGTATTCAGCAACAAAAAGTTGATGCTGGGCATCATGGAAGAAAGTCAGGAAAAGGCTTCTATAATTACGATTAAAGGAGACCCTCAATCAATTTATCGATAGTAATACCTTCGGCTTCAGCTTTAAAGTTTCTGATGATCCTGTGACGCAATATAGGCTTGGCCACAGCCTGAACGTCCTCAATATCTGGCGAGTATTTTCCGTTAATAATGGCATGGCATTTGGCCGCGATCACTAGATTTTGAGAAGCCCTGGGACCTGCACCCCACTCAATGTATGCTTTTGTATCGGCAGTTGCTCTATCACTATCAATTCTTGTTTTGTGCACTAGACCAACTGCATATTCAACCACATTGTCAGCAATAGGAGCCCTTCTTACTAAATGTTGGTAATTCATTACAGCTTCTCCATCTAGGATATGGTTGACTGTATTCTTTATGTCAGAAGTAGTGTTTTTAACGATTTCAACTTCAGATTGAAAGGAAGGGTAGTCCAGTGCAATATTGAAAAGGAATCTATCAAGTTGTGCTTCCGGAAGTGGGTACGTTCCTTCTTGCTCTATTGGGTTTTGTGTTGCTAAAACGAAGAAAGGCTTTTCTAGGTCAAAGTGTTGACCTGCAACGGTTACTGAATACTCTTGCATTGATTCTAAAAGCGCTGCTTGAGTTTTCGGAGGAGTTCTATTTATCTCATCTGCAAGAATGATGTTGGCGAAAATTGGACCCTTTATGAATTTAAAGTTTCTGTCTTTATCTATGGTTTCTGCGCCAAGGATATCCGAAGGCATTAAGTCAGGTGTAAACTGAATTCTTTTAAAGCTTAAGTCTAAAGCGGATGAAATGGTCTGAATTAAAAGTGTTTTTGCCAGCCCGGGAACACCCACTAGTAAACTGTGGCCTTGACAAAAAACGGATATCAAAAGAAGGTTTACCACCTCATCTTGACCAATAATTACTTTCGATATTTCGGCTTTGAGGCTTTTAAAATCTTCAAAGAATTTGTCGGCTAAAGCGACATCAGATGTTTTTTCACTCATGCTTATTAATTGTTGATAATGCCGCAACGATTGTATACCGGGTCAATTTCAAGATAGACTTCTTTCATTTTTTCTTGAATGTATTCGGACCTCATCAATGATTTTTTCATTTCAGTTGTTGCAGCTTTCAGCTTTTCATAGTCATCTCGCAAGTTTGCTCTATGAGGGGGTAGCTTTTTCTTGAAATAGATAATTCGAGCCACTTGCGTATCAGAACCTACTTGAATCAATTGTGGCTTAGATATTTCACCTTCCTTCATCTTGTCAATTTCAAAGAACAATTCGGGATCAAGTGCCTTGGCAGGTATTCTTAAAGAGCCAAACTGATCGGTGTAAAATCCTCCAGTAACCTTTGTACTCTTATCATCAGAATAAAGTTTCGCTGCTTCTTCAAAACTTATGCTGTCGGCCAATATTTGGTTTCTAAGGCTATCGAGATAACGCGATGCGTCTTCAATGTCTTGGCTATTAGGCTTTGGAGTAATTAATATATGACGGCTTTGAAATTCATTACCTCTCTTTTCAACGAGCTGTATTAAGTGTATACCGAAGGATGATTCTATAGGGGTTGAAATTTCTCCGGGTTTTAATGATAAAGCACCAGCTTCATAGGCAGGATCCAAAGACCCTCTTGATTGGAAGCCTAGGTTACCACCATTCGGACCAGAGGGGCCTTCGGAATTGAATGTGGCAAGGATTTCAAAATTTTCGCCATTGAGTGCACGATTACGAATGTCAAGTAACTTCTTCTTAACCCTTTCTTTTTCGGATTCACTTACTTCTGGTTCTTTCATGATCACACCAATTTGATACTCCATGGAGTATAGCGGCAGGCTATCTGTTGGGAACCTATTAAAGAATTTGCGTATTTCTTTCGGGGTAACACTAACGTTTCCGACTATGTTAGCCTCTTGCTCTTCAATTCTTACTTGCTCTTCAATAGAAGGTCTCAGTTCAGCCATAATTTGATCCAAAGACTTTCCATATTCCTGCTGAATGATTTCTTCCGAACCAAAACGCTGGATTATTTGCTGGCTTCTACTGTTAATTTCATAGTCGATTCTTGAGGGAGAGACCTCCACAGAATCAATTTCAGACATTACTAGCATTATCTTGCTTTCGATTGCCCCCTGAAGTATTACACACTTAGCGTCACCATTAAACTGCTGGGCTTGTGGGCTAGTCAAGAATTGAATGTATGCTGCCTCTAATTCGCTTTTCAGTATGATTTTGTCATCAACTTTAGCGATTATCTCATCTACAATTTGCCCGTCTTGAGCAAATGACGTGATAGGTACTAAGATGGTCAAAATCAGAATGACCTTAATAATAAATTTTATAGTCTTCATTTTCCTTCGCACGTTCATAAATATCATTCTCCAATCCCTTAGCCAACGCCACTTTTCGTTTGTTAAGAATTATGTTTCTAATCTCTTCTTGTACAAACTCTAACGGAGAAGCTTCTTCTGAAATTTTGTACTCCTGAATTTTAAGAAAGTAAAGATAGGTAGAATCCACTTCTTCCACATACCTGTTTCTCCTTAGAAACTGTACTTTATTTGAAACAGTTGATAAAGGTGAATTTTTAATGATGTCGTCAAACTTAATCCATGTTGAATCTTCCAGCGCGTAGTTATCAGCAAATTGAAAGGCATATGACTTGAGTGATTCTACATCTTGTGGCCTATTTGATTTTATCCATCGCCTGACGTCATTCTTTTTTGGAGCGTCATTAGAGATTTTCAAGTACCGGCCCCTGAAAATGTTTTGTCTTAAAGCGAAATTTTCTCTGTTTTCCTCATAGTACTCTTTGATCTCCTGTGGGCTAACCACTGTATCTAAAGATTGCTGAACCATGAGTTTCTGATATTCATAAGACAACAAAGTATATCTATAGTCGGCTACTTTTCTTTCTATTTCAGCTTGATTGACTTTTATGCTATTATTCGCCTCTTGAACGAGCAGCTCTTTCTTGATCCAATTTTTCACATATTGATTCACGATAAGCGTGCTATCTTCACTTGAGGTCTGTATCGAAATTAGATTGGATATGTCTGATTCGAATAGAAAAGAATTACCTACGCTTGCAACTAACTCCTTGCTATTGTTTGAATTGGCGTCATCGTTGGAGCTTAAATACTCACAAGAGACTAAAGAAAGAATAATGGTCACTATGTAGAAATACTTGATTTTCAATTTCGTGAAAGTTCAATTAATGCATCATTATTAATTTCTATTGTCTTTTCCTTTCTCAAAAAGTTGATCCACTTGCGTTCTAAGTAATCTTGATAGTCTGACAGTACTTGGCCTTTTATTTCATCGTAGCGTAGGTGGCCAGCAGGGATAATTTTTTCTACGAAGTAGTATTCTGACGTATCGGGATTATGTATCCAACTTCCTGATTTTAATTCTGTTGACTCAAACTTAGATATTTCATCAGCCTTAATTATTCTTTTTACATTTTTTAACAGCGAGAGCTCTTCATCATTTAGGCTGGTGGCTAGTAGGTTATCAATAGAAGTCATACCGACTGATGCCTGAATCAGTTTTTGTATAAGGTTTTTGTCTTGGCTGGTAAGTATGCTGACTAAAGCTCTTTTACCTACTTTAAACCGATCTAGGTTATTGTTATAGAAATTTAATGAGCCTATTGAGTCTGCTATAGCTCTGTTCCAAACTTCCTTTTGCATGACCTCGAAGAGAAGGAGCCCTTCTTCGTATTCTCGCATCAAGAAACCGTATTCGGGGTATTTGGTTGGAGCAATTGAATCTTCGAATTTGATGACACTTTTCCTTTCAAATTCTAAGTAGAGCGACCGAATGATGTTATTGTTAAGTGAGATCTTTTGAGAAGGTAAGGTTTGAACGAACTGATTGACCGTGAAACTTTTACCACCTAAGCTGAAAAGCGGTGTTAAAAGCGTCTCGTTGGACAAGTTACCGTTACCGATGATATTTAATAGTTCAGAAAGTTTACCTCCATCTTGGGTAAAACTATTTTCAGCTTTCAGCTTATTGAGGAGTTGACTATTGTTTAGTGTATTCCGTCCAGATCGTTTGAGTTGCTGTTCAATTCCAGTTCTATTTTCGGCTAAAGAGCCAATGGGTTCTTGACCATCTAGTTTTACAATATGCCACCCAAAACGTGTCTTTTCTGGCTTCGAAAAGTCACCTATACTTTCTAATGGATAGGCTATATCAAAAAAATCGTCAGGTAATTGTTTTATTCTGGCCCATTGAAGTTGGCCGCCATTCATCTTGGTGCGGTTGTCATCAGAATACTTTCTTGCCATGGTATTCCATTCAGATCCGTTGGTAAGAGAGTCATAGATGGTGGATGCAAGCTCAAAAGCATCTTCTGAACTTCTGACTTGATTACTAAAGAAAATGTGGGAAGTTTTAAGTCTTCCTCTTGAAGGACGTTGATTATTTACAAAAAGGATGTGGTAACCAAACTGAGTTTTTATTATTTCGGAGACACTATTTACAATTGTTTTATACGCAGCTTCTTCAAATGGGCCAACCATATCCATAGTACTGAACCAGCCAAGGTTACCTCCAACATTAGCGGTTCCGTCTTGCGAATACTTTTTTGCCAAGTTTTCAAATTCCTCTTTTGAGTTAATCGCTTGCCTGAGGCTATCCATGAACTGGTAAACCTTGAGCGTGTCTTGAGGAGTTGCTCCAGGATCTACCTTAACCAATATATGAGAGGCATTTATCTCAGTTTGCATTCGCCTATGTATTTCCGCAATGAGTTTTTCTTCAGCTTCAGGGTTTTCTAAATAGGGTTTTCGGATTTGCGCCAAGTAGCCTTGAAGTTCCTTCTTGAAGCTTTCGATTGTGTCATATCCTTGTCTTTTGGCTTCAATGACTTTTAGCTTGAAATTGATATAGTTATTGAGATAATCTCTTAATGAGTCTATATGAGGCTTTTCGGTGTTGGTTCGGTTTTTCTGAAAGGCATATAGAAATTCCGCAGAACTAATTTCAAGATCATCAATTCTAGCAACGGTTAGATGCTCTGATTGATAGGCTGCTGTGGAGTAAAAACAAATCACCCCGATCAGTAAAGTGAAAGCACTTTTCATATCAGAGATTATTGAGTGTATTCTACTTTTTTAAAAAGCGTTAATGTGTTTTTAGTAGGAGTAGATTTGAATTCAATATCGTCCATTATCTTTTTCACAAGCATAATTCCAATGCCGCCCTTATTCTTGTTCTTTACTAAGTCTTCAATAAGAGGCTCTTGATAACTAACAATATCGAAAGCGTTTCCTTGGTCAATGATTTCAAACCAAACACCTCCATTCCTAAAATCAATACCGAGTTTTACCTCGCTGAATTCATCGGAGGCATGGCCGTGAATGATAATATTTGCACAGACTTCATCCACAGCCAAGACCATCATATTAACCTCAATGTCTGAGACTTTATGGCCTTTTAATACGTCAGTTACAAACTTACGCATTAGGCGGAGCTTATTCTTGCTACTTGGTATGTCGAAACTATACTTCACTGAATGCTGCAATCGCTGCTTCTTTATTTTCTTTAATAGTCAATAATTGGTCCAAGCCCAGAATTCCAAAAACTTTCATGACCTTTTCGGATAAACCGAATAGTATGAAATCAATGGATTTTTCAGAGATCTCTTCGATGTAAGACATGAAAACTCCCAGCCCTGCTGAAGAAATGTAGTTGAGGTTGGTACAGTCAATAAGTATTCGCTGATGACCCTCTTCCATTGCTTCTTTAATCGCTTTGTCCAAGTGAATAGAAGAGCTTGCATCGGCATCTCCATTTACGAGGATATTGAGATAATTGTTCTCGGTTTCTTTCTTTATTTCAATCATAGTTTACACTGTTCTATGCCAATTAATTAAACTTGATAACGAGCATTGTATAGTCATCATCAAGGTCTTTGCCTCCACAAAACTCATACAATTTGCTGATGAAAACCTTTTGAATCATCATTGGATCGTAATGAGCATTTTGTTGTAATAAGCTCCTCATTCGGTCATAACCGAACTCATCATGCGCTGCATTTGAAGCCTCCGAAATACCATCAGTATATAAGATCAGAATGTCATCTTTATCGAAACTCATTTTGTTCACCTGAATGAAGTTCTTGTAGGTAGAGTTTCTAATAATACCGAGCCCTAGGCCTTTGTCTTGAAAGTACTCGGCTTGTTTTTTCTTTTTATCGTAATATAGCGTTGGGCAATGCCCTGCACGAGAGAATTCTAATGTCTTAGATTCAGTATCAATGATAAAATAGGTCAAAGTGATGAAGGATGTTCTTTCAAGACATTTACTCAATGCCGTATTGGCATAAATTAAGAATTCTTCGGCTGATAGGTCTAGCTGAACTAAGCTTTGGAATATTCCTTTCATTTGAGACATATGAAAGGCTGCAGAGGTGCCTTTTCCTGAAACATCACCCACCACAATTGCGAAACGGTGATCACTTAGTTGAAAAGTATCATAATAGTCTCCACCGACTTCAGCGGCAGCTTCTGTAAAAGCGTGTATTGAGAAAGCCGAGTTGTGATCTAATACCTTCGGTAAAAGGGCTCTCTGAACACTTTTGGCAATATTTAGCTCTTCTTTGTATCGTTCATTGAGTAGGGCTTCACCCATTAACCTAAAGTTCTCAATAGACACGCTCGCCTGGCTGGCGAATGTGTTAATGATACTGATCATCTCTTTATTAAAGTTGTCAGATACCTCATTTAATAGATACATGAAACCTTTTACTTGGTTTTGGATAGTGAGGGGTACTATGAAGGCCGATTTATAATTTGACTTTTTTAACCCTACTAAAACCCTGTCGGAATCTGTATTATTGGCAAGTGGATTCTTAATCACCGACCGGTTCTTGCTAGTCATTATCTGTTCTTTGACCTGATTTATATTCTCTCGGCTTATGTGTTTCGATAAGATTTTAGATTCATCCGTATCAAGGTTGACTTCTATCCAACCAGCATCCGCATATACAGCATTCATTGATGAATTAAGTAATACATCGAAAATTTGATCTTCGTTTTCACCTTGTTGGATCGATTGACTTAGCCGTTGGAAATTAATCGCTTCTTCCATCTTCTTCTCGAATACCGAGGAGGTAGGTAGGTTGAAGAGAATGACCAGCAAGGAAAAAATACTGTAAAAGAGAAGGAAGGTAAATACCACAATAATGAACAGATCATCGATGGTATTAAAGTTGGTGATGGCCTCTTCTGGAGATACATATAGGTAGGTAAAGAAATAGAAAATATAAATGGTGATCAGTATAATGATGAGCACGCTCTTCCATTTCTGCTTAAAATTTAAGTAAGCTACCCACTTAAGGTTTCCGGATAGAATGATAGCCATTACGGCCATGAGCGCGAATAAAACCTCAAAAAGGAGATCTTCTTCTAGGGTAAATCCCGTAAGGTTGAAAAAGATGGAGGCGACTAGAGCAGCCTCAAATATATTCCAGTAGACAACTAATTTTCTTGTCTTTTGGTAGAGAATCAATTTCTTCCAAACGGTCAAGGTTGAAATCAAGAACACAGAAATTAAGGCTCGGTTTAGGTTGTATAAAAAAGTATCCAAAAACTCATTTTCTGCGAGCATTGTACCTTCTATAGAATCATAGAACAGCCTAATTGATAGAGAAATAACGGTGGTGACTAAGCCTGTAGCAAATACCTTCCATAGCAAATCCACAAACCCACCGCTTTCAACGGCTCGAATTTTAAACCTATAGTAGATTAATATGAATACGTAAAAGAGGTCCTGGAGTAGAACGGGTATGTAGCGTGATATTTCTAAGTCCACACCGCTTTTCACCGATAAAACCTCAAGCATACGGATGGAGGTCGCAATTATCCATATAATTACGGCCATCGTAACGCTTGCACGCATGTAGAACTTCGGTGTTAACTGTACTTTCAAGGGCATAAACTGATCCGAAACTACAAAATAAGCTATTGGTTGATGCTATGAAACGAAGAGTTTCATATTCTCATTGCTTAACTAAGCTCTATTCCAAGCTCTTTCAACTGATCATTTGCTACAGGTGAGGGAGAATCTATCATTACATCGCGACCAGAAGTGTTTTTAGGGAAGGCTATATAATCTCTAATTGTCTCTGTACCGCCAAACATGGCACACAGTCTGTCAAACCCAAAAGCAATACCACCATGTGGAGGAGCTCCATATTCGAAGGCATCCATTAAAAAGCCAAACTGTGCTTTTGCCTCTTCGTCAGTAAAGCCCAAGTGTGTAAACATTGTTTTCTGCATTTCGCTATCATGAATTCTGATAGAGCCTCCACCAATCTCAACACCATTGATCACTAAGTCGTAGGCATTCGCTCTAACTTCGCCAGGCGCTGAGTCAAGCTTGGCCATATCTTCTTTAAGCGGAGCAGTGAATGGATGGTGCATTGCATGAAACCTCTCGGTTTCTTCGTCCCATTCTAACAGAGGAAAATCAACGACCCAAAGGGGTCTAAAGGCGTCACTTTTTCTCAGGCCAAGCGCTTTACCCATGTGTAAACGCAGCTCGTTCATCTGCTTACGAACCGTATTCGTATTCCCAGACAAAACCAAGATCAAATCACCGGCTTGAGCATTTGCGGCATCAGCCCAAGCTTTTAAATCTTCTTGATTGTAGAATTTGTCTACGGAAGACTTGTATGAGCCATCCGCATTGCATTTTACATAAACGAGGCCTTTGGCACCGATTTGAGGTCTTCTGACGTAATCGGTTAAGGCATCTAATTGTTTTCTTGTGTACTCAGCACACCCTTTTGCACAAATACCTACGACAAGTTCGGCCTGGTCGAAAACATTAAATCCTTTGTTTTGACTCACCGCATTCAAGTTGACGAACTCCATTCCAAATCGAATGTCTGGTTTGTCGCTACCATATTTTTCCATCGCATCTGCATATGTCATATGCGGAAATGCACCAAGTTCAACTCCTTTTATCGACTTGAATAAATGTTGAGTCATACCTTCGAATACTCCGAGCACATCATCTCTTGTAACGAAAGACATTTCGCAGTCTATCTGTGTAAACTCTGGCTGACGATCTGCTCTCAAGTCTTCGTCTCTAAAGCACTTTACAATCTGAAAGTATCGATCGAAACCTGATACCATTAATAATTGCTTAAAGGTCTGAGGAGATTGTGGAAGCGCGTAGAATTCTCCAGGATTAATTCTAGAAGGAACTACAAAGTCGCGTGCTCCCTCTGGAGTAGATTTTATCAATACAGGAGTTTCAACTTCTAAGAAGTCAATTTCGGCAAGATAATTTCTAACGGCTATTGCCAGCTTACTTCTTAAGGCTAGCTTTTCTCTTACCTCATTTCTTCTGAGGTCAAGGTATCTGTACTTGAGTCTCAGGTCTTCGCCTCCATCGGTATCGTCTTCAATGATGAATGGAGGTGTTTTTGATGCATTGAGAACAATTAGTTCGGTAATCTCAAGTTCGATTTCCCCTGTAGGAATTTTGTCATTCTTAGAGTAACGTTCTACAACTACACCTTTGGCTTGGATGACAAATTCTCTTCCTAGTTTTCTAGCTTGTTCTACTACATCAGCATTACTTTTTCCCTCTTCAAAAGTGAGTTGAGTTATGCCATATCGATCGCGTAAATCGATCCACATGAGCCCACCTTTATCTCTAATACGCTGTACCCAACCAGAAAGGACTACTTCTTTTCCTACATGAGCAATTCTAAGCTCTCCGCAAGTATGTGATCTCAACATCTCAACACCTTTTAAAAATGAGTGGCAAATTTAGTAATTGTTTTAGCAATTGGGTTTAATATTACAATGAAAACCAGTGTGAAAATGGAGCTCAGTATCCACAAGGATGAATATTTCATGGAACAGGCCTTAAAACAGGCTGAGCTTGCTTTTGAGGCAGGTGAAGTTCCAGTTGGTGCTGTTGTCGTAGCCGAAAAGCGGATTATTGCACGGGCTCACAACCAAACGGAGCAATTGACAGATGTGACTGCTCATGCGGAAATGCTTGCCATTACTTCGGCATTTAATGCCTTGGGTGCCAAGTATCTGAATGAATGTACGCTTTACATAACTTTAGAGCCATGCGTGATGTGTGCAGGCGCTTTGTACTGGGCACAATTGGGAAAGCTTGTCTATGGTGCTAGCGACTTGAAGCGAGGTTTTGCACTAAACGAGAAAAATTTGCTGCACCCAAGAACAGAAATCGCTTCAGGTTTGTTAAAAGATGAAAGTGAGAAGCTGATGAAGCAATTTTTTGCTAAGCTTAGATAGAATCACAATTTTTGTATAAATATTAAATCAATTCAATTATGGCATTCGAACTACCTCAACTTCCTTACGCACACGATGCGTTGGAACCACATATTGACACAAGAACAATGGAAATCCACCATGGTAAGCACCATGCGGGTTATACTAATAACCTAAACAACGCAATTGCCGGAACAGAAATGGAAGGTAAAAGTATTGAAGACCTTTTAGCAAACCATACGGACAATGGTGCTGTAAGAAATAATGGTGGTGGCTTTTACAATCACAGCCTCTTCTGGTCAATCATGTCACCAAATGGTGGTGGAGAACCAACGGGTGATTTAGCCAATGCGATTAATGGTGCATTCGGATCGTTTGACGCATTCAAAGATGCTTTCGCAAAGGCAGCAGCCACTCGATTTGGTTCAGGTTGGGCATGGTTATGTGTTCATTCTGGAGGTAAGGTAGAAGTTTGTTCAACTGCTAATCAAGATAATTCATTGATGCCAAACATTGGTTGCGGTGGAACTCCAATCTTAGGCTTAGATGTATGGGAACACGCATACTATTTGAACTACCAAAACAGAAGGCCTGATTATATTAACGCTTTCTTTAACGTTATCAATTGGGATGAGGTAAGTAGAAGGTACGCTGACGGAAAATAACGAGCGCTATTCTTCGAAAGGAATTGAAATGCCAGCCCTACTAGGGTTGGTTTTTTTATGGGGTAATTTTCTGAAGTAATTTTATGGTTGATTGATAAAGCTAATCCTTGACATGAATGATGTTGATCCTTATCTTAATCTTTCAACCTTAATAAATTTTATGAAAAAAATTACGCTAACCCTAGTGGTTTTAATCGTTGGATTCTGTCTTCGTGCGCAAGTCCAAGAATTCAAGTTTGGGGAGGTCTCAGTTGAAGATCTTCAAATGCAGGTTTACCCATTAGATTCAGGAGCTGAGGCCGTTTATCTGCTAGATCAGGGAGAGGTTATCTTTACCGAATTTAATCTCAGCATGAGAATGAAGGTGCACGTGAGACTAAAGATTTTGAAAGAAAGTGCCTTAGGCCGTGCAGATATTTCCCTTAGATATTCTGATGACTCTCGCCCAGCAAAGATTGAAGCGGCTACTCATAATATTGTAAACGGAAAAATAGTAACACGCAAAGTAGGTAAGAAAGAGTGGGTCGATGAGAAAGTGGATAATGAAATTAGAACTAAGAAACTTTCATTTCCAGATGTTAAGGTTGGCTCAATTATCGAGTATACTTACACGCAAAACGTTGGGAACTTAGCAAACTTGCCAAGCTGGAATTTTCAGACATCTATCCCAGTCAAATACTCTGAATATTGGGTTGAAATACCTGGTTATGGAAGTTATCAGCCTAACATGCAAGGTTATCATCGCGCCTCTAGACAGGATATTACGCCAGAGCATTATCATATTGTAATGGAAGACGTGCCTGCCTTAAAGCGAGAACCTTACATCTCTACTCTTGAGAACTATCGATCAAAAATTGAATTTGAGATTAAAGCAATTAAAGCACCTGGCTATTCAGAAACTTTCATGCAAAACTGGGACGCGATTAATGAAGAACTTTGGGACTCCGAAACTCTCGGGAAGGCAATGAGAAATACGAATCAGCTGAGGAGAATCTATCCGGAGGATAAGGGTTGGAAAAATGATCTAGAAAGCCTAAAAGATATATTTGCTTACGTTAGGGACCATTTTGTGTGGAATGAAAGATATGCGTATGCAGTTGTTGATAGGTCAAAGAAGTTGTGGGAAGCGGAAGAAGGAGATAACGCGGATATTAATATCACGCTAGCTCAATTTTTGAATAAGGCAGGTTTTGAGGTCTATCCGGTAGTTCTAAGCACAAGAAGGAATGGATACTTAAATAAATATATCCCTTTGGTCAAACAGTTCAATTATATGATTGTCTGTGCGATCGTAGATGGAAAAAAACTTCTCTTGGATGCTACGGAGAAATTTAGACCCTATAACGTATTGCCCACTAGGGTGTTAAATGGGGAAGGCTTCATGATTAAGGAACTAGCTGGTGAGTGGGTTAACCTGAGAGAAAATAGCGAAATGAGTTCTAAAACAATTTCCGGCACTTTCGCATTTAACGAAGATTTGGATGGTTTAGAAGGTAAAATGGAAATTGATTTCAGCGGAATTTCTGCTAGCAATATGCGATCGACTATCTACAAGGAAAGGGAGAAGTCAGAGAATGACGTGGATGAAGAGGAAAATGAAAAGGCTGATGAGGAGTCAGATGGGCTTGATGATTATAAAACAGGTGAGATTGAAAACCTGCAAGTACTGAACGTTGACGATGTGAATGAGAGTCTCAAAGTGTCGTATGATTTTACAACAGAGGCTGATATAAATGCAATAGGAAATAAGATTTTTATGTCTCCTATATTGATTAAAAATGTTGACGAAAATCCTTTTAAGTTAGAGGACAGGAAATTTCCTGTCGAATTAGCAGCTCCAGTTGCGGATACTTATGTATTTAACATACAAATCCCCGAAGGTTATGAGGTTGAAGAGTTGCCCAAGTCACAGAATATGGTCTTACCCAATAGGGGAGGGAAATACATGTTCATTGCTGGTGAACAAGGAGGTAAGGTCCAGATTATGGTGAGATTAAGCCTATCAAAAACTCAGTATATGCCAGAAGAGTACCCAGCGTTGAAGGAACTCTTTAATCAGGTTGTTGGCAAACAGCAAGAACAAATCGTTTTCAGAGAAAAGACCCAATAATGAAATACAGTTTTTTAATCATCTTGCTTTCGCTTGCAAACTTAAGCCTAGCTCAAGCGTATAAAGTGTCCGATATTTCTCCTGAGCTTAGAAAAGGAGCGGATGTTATTGTGAGGCTGAGCGAGCAACGTTACGAAATCAATGACATTGAAAATGCTACTTTCAGCGAAACTATTGCCACGACCATTATGAATTCGGATGCATTCGGATTTGCTGTTTTTAATGAGAGCTACGATAAACTCTCCAAGCTTAAATCCATAAAGATCAGCTATTTTGATGCTGATGGAAAGCAGATAAAAAGAGTAAAGTCAGGTGAAATTAAGGATGTCAATATTACCTCTTCCGGTTCTTTGTATGATGATAATCGGCTTAAGTATTATGAACCTGAAGAATTCGATTATCCATTTACTGTAGAGTACTCTTTCACAAAAGAATTTGAGGGGATTTTGGGTATTCCTCAGTTCGTACCACGTTTCACAGAAAATCAAAGTGTCGAGGATGCTTCATTTACAATTATAGCACCGGCAGGATATAATGTAAGGTTTAAGGAGATGCAAGGGATGAAAGAACCCACTAAAACCGCAGGAGAAACAGACTCATATGTTTGGCAAGTTAAAAGCTTGAAACCTATGAAAAATGAGTATCGAGGCGAACCTGTGTGGAAAGTGTCTCCGAGGGCAATGTTTGGACTTTCTGACTTCTCTATGGAGGGTTACGCTGGAAATATTTCGACATGGTCTGGTTATGGAGAATGGCAGGCGAAACTCAATGCTGGCAGGGATGAAATTTCGGATGATGTCAAGGGGCAAATTGATAGGCTTATTGAAGGAGTAGAAGATCCGCGAGAAAAAGCACGCCTTATCTATAGTTTTATGCAGGAGAACACTCGCTATGTCAGCATTCAGTTAGGAATAGGAGGGTTGCAGCCTTTTAACGCGATGGATGTAATTAACAATGGTTATGGAGACTGTAAGGCACTTACCAATTACACTTATAGCCTTCTCAAATATGCTGGCATCACTTCTAATTATGTAAAAATCAAAGCGGGAGAAAACGAGTATGACATGGAAATTGATTTTCCTAGTCCACAGTCTAATCACGTTATTCTAGCTGTCCCAATGGAATTGGATACCGTTTGGTTGGAGTGTACAAGTCAAACAAGCCCTTTTAATTTTCTTGGCTCCTTCACTGATGATAGGCACGGTTTGTTAATTACTGATGATGGTAAAGGTGTCTTAGTGAAAACACCAAAATATACTACGGATGACAATACCCAAGAGCGTACGATAGATCTTAAAATTGATGATCAAGGTAATGTGCTTGCAGAAGTTGAGACTACCTACAAGGGCCTCCAGTACGACTGGATATATGGAATCGTTAAAGAGGGCAAAGATGAACAACGTAAGTACCTTTTGAACTCAATTGATTTACCAGCTTTTGATCTCGGAGAGATCAGATATCAGGAAGATAGAAATCAGGAAATTCCCTTCTTGAAGGAGTGGATTACGTTAAACGTAAGAAAGTATGCGTCAAAAAGTGGCAAAAGAATATTTCTTACGCCTAATATTTTAAATCAACTGAACGCTAATCCTCCCAAGGATGAGAATCGAGTATCTCCAATTATCGTCCGTACGGCATATGCGGATGTTGACACTGTAAAAATTAGTCTCCCAGAGGGCTATCGCCTCGAATTTGATATTGAAGATGTAAAACTATCCTCAGATTTTGGTGAGTACTTGGCTACTTATGAATTTGACCCGAGTTCTAATATTTTGGAATATACACGCTCTCTCAAAATCTATGACGGGAAGTTTGATGCTGAAATGTATAAGTCCTATCGCGATTTTATTCGAAAAGTTGTAAGGGCTGATAGATCGAAAGTAGTATTAATAGGCTCCACATGATCATCTTAAAATAAAGGGTATTCAAGAAGCACATACTGTTTGACGAAGAATTGAAAAGCCAGCTTTATAAAAGCTGGCTTTTCAATTTATGTTTGATTCGGATTATTGTGGTTGGTGTCTAGGCCACCTCAAGTCCATCAACGTTTAGGTAGTATGATGAGCATCAGAACTTTTGAGATAACGACTAATTAAGTGAAATGAGGAATACTAATCACAGCTAACACCGTAACAATTATTTTTATCATTTCTTTTAAGAAGCTTTTTTCATCATTTCGGCAATTTCTTCGGGCGTTCTGCTTTTCGAGAGACTTTCGCCATGTTGACTTATGTCTAGTCCAACCTCTTCTGAAATCTCATTCACACGCATTGGAATGATTAGATTAGTTACTTTAAAAAGTAGGTAAGAGGCCCCGAAGGTAAATCCACCTACTAGGAAAATTGCAGCAATATGCCTTAAGAAAGTTGTTGGGTCTCCATAAATTAGTCCTACATCCTTGGCAAAAACACCCGTTAAAATCATTCCCACAATACCTCCTACGCCATGGCATGGAAATACGTCTAGTGTATCGTCAATGCCTGTTTTATTTTTATAGTAGACCACTACATTCGAAACAATGGCACTGGCTACGCCAATGAAAACGCTTTGACCAATGGTTACAAAACCGGCAGCAGGAGTTATAGCTACTAAGCCAACAACTGCTCCAATAGAGGCTCCTAAGCCCGAAATCTTACGACCCATCAGTGCATCATAAAATACCCATGCCAGCATGGCGGCAGCGGAAGCCACAGTAGTAGTAGCAAATGCCATGGCAGCATCGCTATTGGCGCCTAATGCCGAACCTGCATTGAAACCAAACCAGCCAAACCATAGAAGGCCAGTTCCTAATAGTACAAAAGGAATGTTAGCAGGTTTATGTACAGCACCATGGTTTTTACGCTTTCCTAAAATGATGGCTGCCGCAATGGCAGCAAACCCTGCTGACATATGAACGACTGTACCACCCGCAAAATCTAGGACACCCCACTTACGAAGAAAGCCATCAGGATGCCATGTCATATGGGCTAATGGACTATATACCACAATACTGAAAAGAATGATGAAAAGAATGAAACTCGAAAACCTTACACGCTCCGCGAAACTTCCAGTGATTAGTGCTGGTGTTATAATTGCAAATTTCATTTGAAATAAGGCAAAAAGAACAAAGGGGATAGTAGGGGCTAAATCGGCTTGGGTAGCACCTCCTACGCCTTTAAAGAAGGCAAAGGTTCTGGGGTCTCCGATAAATCCACCAATAGAGTCTCCGAAGGCCAGGCTGAAACCTCCAACTACCCACACTAAGGTAATTACCCCCATGCAGATAAAGCTTTGAAGCATGGTAGAAATAACATTTTTCCGACTGACCATCCCTCCATAAAAGAATGAGAGGCCAGGTGTCATAAGCAGTACCAAAGCGGTAGCTGCAAGCATCCATGCCGTATCGGCACCGCTAATATTGGGGTCAGCTAAAAACTCTTCGCCCGAAGGCATATCTAAGAGGCTAACGAGGGCTACAATTATTAAAAGTGTAAACCCAGGAATCCATTGCTTTCTCATTTTGTGTAATTCGATTTTAATGGGGTCAAAAAATTACCCATAAATTGATTGTTTACATAAAATAGAGAATTATCGAGTTAATAAATAGCCTGTTGAATTCGAATCTTATGAAATCGATTGAAATCAAGCTTTTGAGGTGTACTATTTAGTCTTGATAAGCTCTTTTAGCTCGTTCAATTCATCTCTCATTTTTGCAGCTTCGATAAAGTCCAATTCTCTTGCAGCTTTTTCCATGGACTTTTGCGTATTCTGTATCATTTTCTCCAATGCCTTTTTGTCCATATAAGCTACTACTGGATCAGCAGCAATAGAATGCTCCTCGCTTTCTACGTAGTAAGACTTTTTGCCTTTCTTAGAATCGGCTATGCCCGTCTGACTCATAATGGCTTCTTTGGATTTTTTGACCGTGGTTGGTGTAATGTTATGCTCTTTATTGTAGGCGATTTGTATGTTGCGTCTTCGATTGGTTTCATCAATCGCGAGTTGCATAGAGTCAGTGGTTTTATCAGCATACATGATAACTCTACCGTTTTCATTTCTGGCGGCACGGCCTATGGTTTGAATTAGTGATCTCTGGTTTCTCAAGAAACCTTCTTTATCAGCATCAAGTATTGCGACTAAGGAGACTTCAGGTAAATCAAGCCCTTCCCTGAGTAAATTGACTCCAACGAGCACGTCAAAAATACCGAGTCGTAACTCTCTTAGAATCTCAACACGATCGAGTGTACTTACCTCAGAGTGAATGTATCGTACTTTTACACCTGCCCTTTCCAAGTATTTTGTTAGCTCTTCAGCCATACGTTTTGTCAACGTAGTGACGAGGACACGTTCTTCTTTTTTGACACGAATGTCAATTTCTTCCAGCAAGTCGTCAATCTGGTTCAATGACGGTCTTACGTCTATCATTGGATCTAGTAAGCCTGTTGGTCTAATTATCTGCTCTACTACTTCACCGCCAGTTTGCGTAAGTTCATAGTCTGCAGGAGTTGCACTGACATAAATGACTTGATTGGTCATCGCCTCAAATTCGTCAAACTTTAAAGGTCTGTTGTCTAGTGCCGAAGGCAGGCGAAAGCCATATTCCACTAAATTTTCCTTTCTAGATCTATCTCCGCCCCACATGGCTCTTACCTGCGGGAGCGTTACGTGACTTTCATCAACAATGAGTAGATAATCTTCAGGGAAGTAGTCTAATAAGCAGAAGGGACGCTGACCTTTTTGTCTACGATCGAAATACCTGGAATAGTTTTCAACCCCTGAGCAATAACCCAGTTCGCGCATCATCTCTAAGTCGAATTCAGTTCGTTCTTTAAGACGTTTGGCTTCTAGAAACCTTCGATCTTGTTCGTATTGATCTAGTCTTTCAACCAAGTCATCTTGAATTTCATGAATGGCCTGTTGAAGAACGTCTTTACCTGTTACAAATAGGTTTGCAGGGAAAATGGTAATTATTTTCTCATCAGAGATTTTCTTTCCTGTTGCAGGATCGATCATTTGAATAGACTCGATTTCGTCACCCCAAAAGTAGATGCGATAAGCAAAATCTCCATAGGCGATATAGATGTCTACGGTATCACCTTTTACTCTGAAGTTCCCTCTCTTGAATTCTACTTCTGACCTACTATAAAGTATATCTACAAGCGCAAAAAGCAGTTGATTTCTTGGAACTGTATCCCCGACCTGTAGTCTAACCACGTTTTTACCAAACTCATCTGGATTACCAATACCATAAATACAAGAAACCGAAGCAATTACAATGACATCACGTCTGCCGGTCAGCAGGGAAGATGTTGCGCTTAGCCTTAGCTTTTCAATCTCCTCATTAATCGAAAGATCTTTCTCTATGTAGAGATTACTGTTTGGTATAAAGGCCTCAGGTTGATAATAATCGTAGTAAGAGATAAAGTATTCAATGGCATTTTCAGGAAAGAATTGTTTGAATTCGCCATAAAGCTGGGCTGCCAACGTCTTGTTATGACACAGCACTAAAGCTGGACGTTGCGTTTGTTGGATTACATTAGCTACGCTAAAAGTCTTTCCAGAACCGGTAGCACCAAGGAGCACTTGGGATGGTTCTCCGGCTTCTACACCTTTAACGAGTCCTGCTATAGCTTTGGGTTGATCGCCCGTAGGCTCAAATTCTGATGTGAGTTTGAATTCCATTCATTAAATCTACTAGGAAGAAGTTAGTACGGAAAGATAAGTCAATGGTTTTCCCGACTTATTTACTCCAAATCTCCCAAGCTTTTTCAGCTTGACAGTGCAGCATTTCCAAACCATTTTTTACCCAACACTTTGCTTCGATGCCTTTTTGCATAAAAGCTGTTTTCATGGGATTGTACACTAGATCGTACAGCAGGTGATCTTGTGTCAACAAATGATAGGGAAGCTCTGGTAAGGCGTCTTCATTCGGGGAAGTGCCCAGTGGAGTTGTGTTTATGATCAGTAAGA
This sequence comes from uncultured Roseivirgaceae bacterium, assembly GCA_964352205.1. GTDB lineage: Bacteria > Bacteroidota > Bacteroidia > Cytophagales > Cyclobacteriaceae > Roseivirga. The sequence goes on along the minus strand of CAYGQO010000001.1, from coordinate 359,693 downwards.
AGGTGTTAAGGTGATCAGTGGAGGAAAATAGGTCTTCATAAGAAAGTTGTTCTTTGATTGGTTTTCGGGAAACGAATTGACAAGTAATTCCGAGATCTTCTAGTGCCTTATGTACAGCTTTAGATGCGCCACCAGTTCCAAGAACTAGGGCTGTCTTAGGAATCTGTTTTGAACCTATGAATTTCAGCAGTGAGTCTTTAAAGCCATGATAGTCGGTATTGTAGCCTATCAGTTTACCATCTACTAGCTTTATGGTATTCACGGCACCAATCGATTCAGCTTTTGGATCAAGGGCATCAAGAAATGGTATGACCTTTTCCTTATAAGGAATTGTAACATTTATTCCAACAAGGTCAGGATTCTCGGCCAGTAATTTGGGCAATTTATCGATGGAATCAATTGGAAAGAGTTCGTACTGGGCATCTTTGATCCCTTCCTTTTCAAACTTGTTAGTAAAATACTTTTTCGAAAAGGAATGACTTAAGGGGTAACCGATGAGCCCAAACTTTCTCATGCTAGTCTTTCTTTAACCAAACAGCTAAGCGATCAATAAATAACACGATTAAAAAGCCAGCAGCAGCATAACCAATCGCTTCAATGAAGTGGGGTTCTATACCGGTTTTGGCTAAATACTCGTTCGGCATTACATTGATTTCATAGAGTGGTTTAACCACATTATGACGGTCTACATAGGTTTCAATGGTTTCTTTCCAAGGCCAAACTTTATTCAGCGCACCAATCATAAAGCCGCTTAGCACACCTACGGTAATGTTGTGATACTTCTTGAATAACCAACTGATCACGCGGGCAAAACTTAGAATACCAACGAGACAGCCTGCTGCAAAGATTAAGATATCGACTATCCTTCTTTCATTGAGCGCTGTCATCATGTATTCGTATTTGCCGAAGAGTAGCACGATAAACGAGCCAGAGATACCGGGTAAAATCATGGCACAAATGGCCACCGCACCTACAATAAATAAGAACCAAGGTTCATCCGGAGTTTCTGATGGCACTGCTGCGGTGATAAAGTAAGCCACTACCGCACCTAGAATAATTGCAATGAAAACACCAACACTCCATTCTTTGATTTCCCTCAGCACCATAAGTGCAGATATCACTATCAATCCAAAGAAGAATGACCAAAGTTGGATCGGTTGTGTTTCAAGTAATAGCGTGATGATTTTTGACAAGGACAGAAAGCTTGTTACTATCCCAGCAAATAGCACGACAAGAAAATTACCGTTTACATGGGCCCAAAGGGCTTTGATCTCAAACTTTTTGAGGTAGTTCAGTGCTTCTAAGTCTACGCTCTTAATCGAGTTAAGCAACGTTTCATATATACCTGTTATAAAGGCAATGGTCCCTCCTGATACTCCAGGAACGACATCTGCACTGCCCATGGCAACACCCTTTAAAAAGAGCAGAAGCTGATTGATAATGCGACTCATATTAGTCTTCCATGTCAAGAAAATGACTGAATGTATCTCCTCTTAAGCCAAGTCTAATTGTCTCTAATGGGATAACGTCTGAAGGAGCAATGTTGCCAAGATTAACGTTAGCACCCATAAGTTTAATAAAATAAACCTGTTGTGCCTTTTGTGGAGCTTCCCAGATGATTTTCTCAAAAGGAATTTTAGTCAAGATCTCTTGAACGAGTCCAGACCTAACTTCACCTGAAGATCTAAAAAGGCCCACGTTACCGCTTTCTCTAGCTTCTCCAATTACTTTCCACGCACCAGCATCGAGCTCTTTTTGCATGAGCTCAATCCATTTGTATGGCGGAATGATTTTTTCTTCGTCTTTAGAGCCAACTTCAGACAATACTGTTACTTGTCCCTTTAGCTTTTTTATGTATTCACACTTCTCGTCATGGTCCATTTCTAAAGAACCATCGGAAACTTCAGCAAATGGCATGTCATATTTGTCCAACATCTTTCGATAGTCGTCAAACTGTCCTCTTGCAACAAAGGCTTCAAAAAGTGTTCCTCCGAAATAAAATGGTATACCTGCTTCGCGGTAGATGTTTAATTTATCGTCAAGGCTTGGCGTTACATAAGAGGTAGCCCAGCCCAATTTCACAATATCTACGTATTCACTTGAAACGCTCAGGAAGTCTTCCGCTTCTCTAACGCTAAGGCCCTTATCCATGGCCATGGTGAATCCTTTTTCTCTAGGTTTTTGTGTCCTTTCGGGCACATTCTTCAAAAAGTAGTGCATCTAATTTTTTTCTCTGTACTGATCTATGATCTTGTAAAGTGCCTTTTGAGTTTCCAGTTTTGGAAAGAACTCGAAGAGGACTTCGTGACTTTCAAAGTCCAAAATTAACGCATTTTCCAGATAAGTAAATGCTTCCTTGTATAGACCTGCACTGATTTGGTAAACTACCATGCGATAAAGCAGGTCAGAATCGTCAGGAGATTCTTCTAAAGCCCTTTCCATCAATTCAATAGCCTTTTGGTGTTCACCTTGATCGTAGTAAATAAATGACCATTCTAACCAAATGTCAGAATTGTTTGGTTCTAACATCGCAGCTTCTTGATAAGATTCGGCTGCTGTTACAATATTATCGATGTGAAATTCAGCATCAGCTACTGCCATCCAATAGTTTGCATTTTCTGGGTCTAGCTTTAAGGCTTTGTTCAGGAAATGAATGGCTTCGTAGTACTTGTCTTGTGCTGCTAAACAACAACCTATCCCATACCAAGCATCTTCATAGAATTGATCAAGTTTCGATGCTTTTCGATAATACTTGATGCCGTATTCATATGCTTCTTGTTTTTCATAGGCAGCACCTATGCAGCAGTATACTTCTGAAGATGGCCCTTCATTAGACAGGGTGTTTTTGTAAGCTTCTAGCGCATCTTTGTATTGCTCAAGGTTCATGTAGGAGTTCCCTAGGTTGAACCATGCGGAGGCAAAGGTGTCATCAATTACCAGTGCATAGTCATAGGCCTTCACAGCATCCTCAAACTTTTCGAGTTTATTGTAAACAATGCCTAGGTTATACCAAGCGTAAGATGAATATGGATCGCGATCGATGAATGCTTTATAATAGGAGACACTATCCTGGAGTTTGCCAGTTACGTCTAGACAATAGGCCAATTCGTATAGGGCACTCTCATGATTAAGGTTGGTTTCGATGGCCTGCTTGTAATAATCAATGGCCTCCATGTATTTACCATTTGTTTGGTAGGTAAGGCCTACATTATAGTATACTTCTGATTTGTCTTCGGCAATATCAAGCGTGCTCAATAATACCTCAATGGCTTTGTCAAATTCACCAAGAATAGAAAGGATGCTTCCTTTTACCGTGAGTAGCTCAGCATCATTGGGGTGCAAGTTTTCGGCATTTTCAACGACTTTTAGAGCTTCATCGAATTGCTCTTTTCCTAAGTAGCATTGAGCAGCTAACAAACTGATTTCCATACTAAATGGATACTGTTCAAGTGCCAAAAGTGCAGCCTTCAGCCCTTTGCCATATTTTAGGCGTTCTAGGTAGTACTGAATAATAGTTTCATACTCAGTGACGTCAAAAAAATTGAAAGTATGATTTTTGAGTTGCTCCTCGTATCTATTGACTAGCCCACGTTCCTCTTCTCTACTCGGATAATCTTCCTGCATTGATGTCAGTTGGTTAATTTAAAGTACTCAAAACCTATTTCTAAAACCACTCTGCTAGCATAAATTATCAGAAATGGGAAGTGGTAGCTTTCTAGTTCCTTGAAAAAGAAAGAGTTATCAATTTTTATAATGAATGATTCTTTTTTAACAAATTCACAGACCACTTTACACTTTCGTCTAGTGACTTAAATTCAAATTTCAGTGCGTCTTTCACTTTTGTATTCTGAAAGTGAAAATTCGACCTTGATAGGATAGCAGTGTCTTTGGTGATCATGGCTTCTTTTCCTGTGATTCTTGACCGAATAAATTCAAAGGCCACGGCCAATTTTAGCATCCACGGCTTGACTACTTTTTGAGGTGGTTTCTTGCCGAAAGCTTCGGCAATTTGCCCGAAAAACTCTTTATAACTGAGGGTTCCGGCATTTAAGATGAAACGCTCGTCTTTGATGTCTGATTCTAATAGCTGTACAACAGCATCAGATACATCCCTCACATCTACATAGTTAACAGTGCCCTCAGGGTGAAAAGCTTTTTCGTCATAAGCATACTTAAAGACAGATGTGCTTCCTCCCTGGCCCCATAGGCCTGGGCCTAAAATGACGGATGGATTAACAATTTTTACTTCAAGACCTTCTTGTGCGCCTCTCCAAACCTCTAATTCTTGAAGGTATTTGGAACGGGCATAAACTGAATCAAACTCTGTTCCTTCCCAACGATCGGCTTCACTGAGTTCTATTTGACCAGCTTTACGCCCTATGGCGGCCACTGAACTGATATGGAGAAATTTCTTCACACCTAGTTTAAGGCAGGTATTTACTATGTCTGCAGTTCCTAAAACGTTGGTTTTATACATTTTTTGTTCCCAACGCTTGTCAAATGAAATGATTGCTGCGGCATGAACCACGCCTTCAATACCATCGAGTGCTTCTTCTAGAAAGTCAGTATCATTCATATCACCAACTACCCATTCAATTTGAGTCTCGATATCTTCTAGCAATGTCATTTTACTAGAATTACGCTTTACTGCGCGAATGCTATGACCATTGTCTAGGAGCTGCCGGCATACAAAACTGCCAACCAAACCCGTGGCACCTGTGATAAATACTTTCATTTAGAGTGAATTATTTAATAAGTCTAGGTCTAAAAGCTTTTTCCAATATTTCAATTGAGTGGCTTCTTTGAGTAAATGGATATGTCCCATATTGTGACAGTCTGTGCCGACTAAACGAGGAACTTTCATATCAATAAGCTTCTCTGCGAACTTTTTTACCGGTTTTGAATAGCAGCCAGTGAGGGCCACTGCATTTAACTGAAAGATTATATCTCTATCGATAAGCTCTTCAAGTAGTAGGTTATTTTCTAAAAGGTAAAGGTATCTTTCCGGATGGGCAAAAACCATTTTATATCCCTTCATGGTTAACTCAAACGTTGCTTCTTTAAGTTGTGGAGGAGGGTTCATGAATGACGTTTCAACTAGCACGTAGTTGTTTCCAAAAGTCATAAGGGGTTCATTGTTAGACAGTCTTTCCATGAAATTTTCATCAAGAAAATATTCCGTGGCGGCTTCTATCTGAATCTTTATCCCCGATTTGTCAATAGCTTCTTTGACTTTGAGGAGCCCATTATTGATTATATCGGGTGTATTGTCATAAGAACCTGCCATGGTGTGTGGCGTAGTAATGACTTTTTCATATCCCAGAGATTCCATTTCCTTTAAAATCTCAAGACTCTCCTCTATGGACTGGACACCGTCATCGATAGACGGAATCAGATGCGAGTGGATATCGGTTTTTATATAGCCGATATCAGGTTGAGGGGGCTTTGATTTCTTAAGAAATGGGAGAATACTCAAAATACGGGTGCTTCTTTATATGTCCCAAAGGTAGGTAAAACTTGATCTTTTTCAGATACAATAGGATCTGAAACCTGCCATTCTATACCTAACGAAGTGTCGTTCCAAAGAATACCTCCTTCAGCCTCTTTATTATAATAATTAGAACACTTGTAGGAGAATACGCTGTCTTCGAGTGCCAGAAATCCATGTGCGAACCCTACGGGAACTAAAAACATATTATGCCTACTGGCTTCTAGTAGTACAGTATGGTGTTTTCCGAAAGTTGGAGAGTCTTTTCTTATATCCACAGCAACGTCTAAAACTTTACCTTGTGATACCCTAACAAGTTTTGCTTGGGCATGCGGTGCCGATTGATAATGCAATCCGCGTAATGTTCCTTTGACAGAAAAAGATTCATTGTCTTGAATGAAGTCCTCTTCAATCCCTAATTCACGAAAGGTGTTTCGTCTGTATGATTCAAAAAAATAGCCTCTTTCATCACCGAAAACTTTCGGTTCTATTTCATAAAGGCCTTCAAATCCTGTCTCTATTATTTTCATTTTTGTTGCTTATGACTTCAAAGATTGTGACTTTTTTTAGGAATGCCTCAGCCTTTAGGTCAACCTACTGATAAATCCGTTGAATTTCCTTTTACCTCCGATTAATCGTACCTTTGAACCCTGTTTTATGGGAGGATACGAGACAAGATCATACGAAAAAGATACTGCTGTTTTAGTGGCACTAATTACACAGGATCAATCTGAACAAAAGGTGATAGAATACCTTGATGAACTTTCCTTTCTAGCGGAAACGCTAGGGGTTGAAGTCGTTAAATCTTTTACTCAAAGACTGGAGAGGCCTGATACGCGCAGCTTTGTCGGAAAAGGCAAGCTAGAGGAGATTAATACTTACATCAAAGCTGAGGGAGTGAATACGATCATCTTTGATGATGATTTATCTCCTTCACAACTCCGCAACTTGGAAAAAGAACTAGAAGTCAAGATCTATGACCGTAGTTTGCTGATTCTCGATATATTCCTTAATCGTGCCCAAACGGCTCAGGCTAAGACCCAAGTAGAACTTGCTAGGTCGACCTATCTATTACCGAGGCTTACGCGCATGTGGACTCACTTGGAAAGACAAAGGGGTGGTACGGGTACCCGTGGAGGTGCAGGTGAGAAAGAGATAGAAACAGATAGAAGAGCGATCAGAAATACCATTACTGTATTAAAAAAGAGACTCGAGAAAATTGAAAAGCAAAATGCTGTTCAGCGAAAGTCTCGTCATAATGTAGTGAGGGTTGCTCTTGTGGGCTACACCAACGTAGGTAAGTCTACCATTATGCGAATGCTCACCAAGGCAGATGTATTGGCTGAGGATAAATTATTTGCCACAGTAGATTCTACGGTGAGAAAGGTGGTCTTTGAGAATATACCTTTTCTGCTTTCTGATACAGTTGGGTTCATTCGTAAGCTACCAACTCACTTGATCGAATCCTTCAAATCTACCTTGGCGGAAGTAGTTGAAGCGGACATTTTACTACATGTTGTTGATGTCTCACATCCTTACTTCGAAGACCAAATGAAGACCGTTGACGAAACCCTTGCTGACATTGGTGCTGTGGATAAACCAACAATATTGGTTTTCAATAAAATTGATCAATTCAATACGATTGATCCAGAAATCGCGGAAGAGATGGAAGAGCCGCCTTTAACGCTTGAAGAATTAAAGAATACCTACATCGGGAAAGGCGAAAATGACTCTGTATTTATTTCGGCTATTGAGAAAAAGAATATGGAAGAGTTCAAGGCTGTTTTGACGGAAAAAGTAAAGAAGAGACACTTCGTCATCTTTCCGAATTACTTGAAGGATTCCTATTATTAATTAGCTTTGTAAGCCTCTTGGGCATTTGCTGGCCTCGTAGTTCAATGGATAGAATAGAAGTTTCCTAAACTTTAGATGCAAGTTCGATTCTTGCCGAGGCCACATATTTTCATCAAGTACTTAATGCCTTCCTTAAGTCTTTATCAAAGAATCCCAATAGTTGAATGATAGTTTGTGCTTTTGGTTCGGCCGTTTTTCGGGTTTGAGTTCGCGAACGCGTTCGGTCGAACTTTTGCTAAGATTGTACCAGAACTTTGGTTATTCGTCAGTAAAAGTTTGAATAAGGACTTAGTTTACTCCGATAATAAAGATTGAAGGGCGAAGCAGCTTTCTTTAGCTACTTCAGGCAGTACTTGGAGCAATAGATCAACTTGCTTTTTATACTGATCCTTCATTTTCTAGTGCTTTTGGTACGGTGATCTGATATTTAGATATATAAACACCATTATTGACTAGGCTTCTCTTGCCTTTACCAAGACCTATTTTTTCTAGCTGGAGGTAGTTGAGCCAACTATGTCCAGACTTTTCAGCCAAATAAAGGAATAGTCTCTTAACCTTTACTGATGAGCAACCTTCTAATAGTGCCTGAACTTGTTTGGGTCTAAGGTTATTCAATGACTCCATGAGCTGGTAACATTCGACTAAGTCTTGTTTCTCTGGACTGAGATAAAGACATTCTAATAATGCTCTGGCCGGACTGGAGATTTTCAGGGTGAATTCTTTGGTCTGAAATTCTATAAGTCCTAATGTGCTCTCTAAAAACTTAGTTGATAGATACTCTACTTTGACCCCCCAGTCGTGTTGAGTAAACCAAGCAGGGATGTTTTCCCCTGTGGCTCCAAACAGATAAACACTTTTGCTCGCAAGTTCTAATTGATGGGCCTTGCCTTGCATGGCCAATGCTGTTTTACCTCCAAAATGAGTTGATAAGCCTAATTGAGTTTGAAGAGAATAAAGAGCGCCAGATACATCAACATGATCTCCAGAACGTATCATTGCTCCCGATCCTATTGATTCCAACCATTGACTTTCCCTGTATCTTCTCTGGAGGTCAAAACTATAACCTTTACCTACAAGCCAAGAAGCAAGAAGTACAGTTCCTCTGGGCTGTGCTTGAAGAAGTTGGTTTATTTTAGATATTTTAGCCGTACTCACAGTACGAATATATGGGTTATTTTAAACTATTATTAAAAAATAGTTTAAAATGTTTAGTAAAACAGTACTCACAGTACGAATATGCAGTCTGAAATAAACCATCTGTTTTGTCATCATCACACCAATTATTATTTAGTCTACTTAGTTTATTAACTAGATTGTTTTACAGCTTATTCGTAAATAATTGAGAACTCTTGCCGAGGCTACTAAATAACTCCTTTGGAGCACTCCCTGCAAGCGGGTAAAAATCAGAATTACGATAAAAGGAAAACGGACCTAGGAATTGAACTTTAATAGCACCTTTTTTCCAAGATATATTTCTGAAAAAACTGATTGCAAGCTTACTTCCAAAACTCCAATGGTGATGCCGGAACAAAGGACAGTTTGCTATTATAAATAGAAACCCTCAGGACGTAATCAACAAGATAATACCAAATGGAATGACCCTTTGGATATTTCTTCTGGATTTTAGCGTTAAGCCTACCGGAAATGATAATCATCTTGTAATAAAATACAGGACTTTAATCGTTCATCTTAATTCTAAAATTGCCCTTTCGAGTATTTCATCTTTTTTCAAATCATTCCAGTCTAACTGAACAAGCAGGTCTGGCGGTACTCCGTTTTCATAATCTGGCTTATGATCTAAAGTTAATGCCTGTGTAATAGAAAAACGATAAGTCCAGCCGTTAGGAAGTTGCCCCCCATTGGGCATACCCAGACCTCCCCCAGTGGTATCTCCAAGGATAATCATATTAGGTAGGGCCTTAGCTGCTAGTGCTGTCAATGATCCAGAGCTGTAGGTTCCTCTGTCTGTTAACACAATCACCTTTTTAAGGTATCGCATACCATCATAAGGACGGAGGAAAACGGGCTTTGGTTTAGAAAAATCATTAGGACCTGGCCCCGTCTTAATGGTAGAGTAGTTTACCAATGTTTCCTGGTCCACGAACCTGCGGAGCAAAATAAAAGTATTAGCGATTGACCCCCCGCCATTTTCACGGAGGTCTAAAATAAGTCCTTTGGTATCCCTATACCTATTTAAAACAAAGTCCAATTGGTCTTCGCTAATGGTATTCCTGAATGAAGGCAAACGGACATATGCGATCTCCTCACCCAACAGAAAATCATGGATCAATGCACCTGAACGATAATAATCTTGACTAATGTAACTGTCAACTATGATTCTCCAGTCAAAATTGTCGGCCCCAAGGTAGGCTGTTCCGAAAGAAGATATATTGAAATTTGAAATAAGATTAGCATGATCATCTTTCAATGCTCTGAGCATACTACCCATCACATTGAAAAGAGAGTCCGGTGTTATGCCAGGGTACAAAAGGGCCTGATGGTCTAGCTTCACTTTGTACCAGTCCACCCCCTTCAGTTCGAAATAACTGTATTTCTTATGACACTCATTCCAGAGGTAGTCAAAATTTACCTGTGCATCGGTGCTTGCTAGATCCTCTTCGAAGAGGAGGTCCTCACAGGAGGTGAGTAAGATGAATACAATAAGAGTAGAGCTTAATAATCTCATGATTGTCATTTTAAGTTAAATAGTAAAGCGACTTTTATAGTGTGAATTGCCATTTCGAATTCATCATAATTTCCTCTGGTTCGATAGGCATCCCAGTGATATGATAAGCGAATAGCATTCTTATTTTTGAGGTAAAAAGTGTAATCCCAGTTCGTTATGAGGCGGTATCCCCTGAGAAAACTTAGTCGATACCTATCAAATAAACTACCTTGATTGGTGAGCGCAGACTGCCCACTGTAGGCAAAGCCATTTCTATATGAACTATTGATGGCACCTATGCTGATCATGCCTGAAAATGTTCGTTCTTTTCTAAGGTGCAGTGTACCCTTCACTGTGCCAAGCAAATTGGCGATAATGTCTACGCCAGTTCCATTATTTAGTAAAACTCCATTTTTTCGAATATTGGCCGTAGCACTGAATTGTCCGCCAAGCTTGAGGTTTAACCGGCTACTACTGAGTGAACTTAGCTCAAATAGCTCCAAATAATTGAGAGAAATAGTATTCACTTTGCTGATAGACTCAAGGTCATTAAAGCGATTTTTGTATTTTCCAAAAGCGTATAAAAATGTCATGTTAGATTCTCTCTGATGATCAAAATCTATATGCCCCAGTGAGAAGTGGATGGGTGTCCCAGAGTAGGTCAGTGGTGAAGTGGCAAAATCGCGAAAGCTTGACACATTTAGCCCCATCGCTATGTCAAGGTAAGCGGGGCTTGACTTTTTATTATCCAAGTTATTGGTAGTTAAGCGTTCTCCTTGCGAATAAGTAGCAAATGGAAGTAAGAGGCTCATCAACGCGAATTGATAAAACCGTATTGACTGACCTCTTAGGTAGAGACTGAGCCAAGACATAGAATACAATTGACTAGATTTCATAAAGACCAAATTAGTCCCCTAATATCTCACCACAGATTTAATCAAGATGAACTGTCATATTATATTGATGAACTGTAGATTGTCCTGGAAATTTTTTTTAATAGCTATGCCTCATTATTATAGCTCACCTATATTCTTGGGAAAATTTCATCTGGGCCCCACTTAATTATGGGGCTGTTTTTTCTATTTTCCTTTTAGGAGCTTCATCATTGTTAAACACCAATCTAGTAGAGGAGCTAAGATTTTTTAATTTATCCCGTTTATCCATGATCTATCGCTTCAATTTGACCAACACATTGTCCGCCTTCCTGCTAGTGTCTACATAGCGATGTGCCTCTGCGATTTCTTCTAATCGATATTCTCGATCAATCACCGTTTTGACTTAAGACTGATGCCACACACGAATATTTAACTCAAATGATGATTTTCATTGTTGGCGGGTGTTATAAAACGTTAAACGTCAGATGTGTGGTGCGACTGGGGCTATTCTCTAAAGCTTATTCTCCTCTTTTCTTGAAAGAGGTTTACTCGTTTACTTTAGAGACTTCTAGTAAATAGTAGCTAGCCCAACAGATAGAAACTGTTGCCGAGGCTACTGACTTTTTGAGCTTCAGTCAGGGGAGTCAATCATTTTTACTGAATATTAGATAAAAGTTAGATTTTAGTTACTTTTGTTAAGAATCTGACGATTCACATCTCAACTAAATCAACACTACTTTTCTGACGTTACCATAGGTTCTTATGTGGAATAAAGGACCCATTATAAATAGGGCTTAACACGCCTAACGTGTATTGATATAAGCCGGGCTGGCAAATCATTTCTCAGTAAAAAATCACTGATAGTAATTACCTATCCCGTTGTGCTATATCTAATGCTTAAACAACGTTTTATTAATTGCTAAAATTAAAGACCATACTCTACTGCTTCTTACTGTTGGTTCCATTTATGGGAATGGCGCAGGAACCGACTGTCCAAGCCACTGCTTTGGCTACTTCAGATGTGGGCTCTGGTACCTTGACGCTTTCTTGGACGAGAGGCAATGGATCCAATATCATCATACTTGCCAAAGCCACAACGGCAGTTGATGCAACTCCGGTTGATGCTACCACATACACTGCAGATAGGTTTGGTTCAGGTACGCAAATAGGCACAGGAAATTTTGTCGTTTATATTGGAACAGGCACCTCTACAACCATTCGTGGATTAAGTGCGAGCACAACTTATCACTTCGCTGCATATGAATTTAATACTGGACCGACAGATTATCTGCTGACATCAGCTCCCGTAACGAATACAAGCACTGTTGCAGCCCAAACCTACTACAGCTTCCAAAACGGTAACGCGGAAAGCCCAGCAACTTGGACGACCAATTCATCGGGAATAACTTTGGTCAATTCAGCCGTACCAAGCCCTGCTGATAATGTCGTGATTCTGATCAATAGAACCGTTACCATTTCTGAAAATGACTTTGATGTGGTTTCGATGGATATCAATGCTAGCGGAACCTTGGATTTAGGCGCCACTAATGGACACACCTTCACGACCTTAACAGGTACTGGCTTGATGCGAAGTTCTGCCGAATTCCCAGCCACGACTACCAATGACTTTGTTACTGTGTCAGGAGGTACTTTTGAGTATTATGATGCAGGAACAGCTACACTGACTACCAGTGATCAAACAACTTATAATAACTTAATTTTTGATAACTCTGATTTAACCCTGGGACTCAATCTTACGGTGAATGGCACTTTCACCTTAGAGAATGATAGTGACATTACAATTGGTGATGATGCCACGGCTCGGACCATCACTTGGTCAGGAAATGTTTCTATCAATGCGACTTCAAGTATCATTATGAGGACTGGAGCGGCTTTAACAGAACACGTGATCAGTGTTGGTGCTGACTTCACAAATAATGGGTCGGTAAGGTTTACAGCTCAGGGAACACCAAATTATACAGTCGACCCTTCCGTTGGAGTAGCCATCGTAACGTTTACAGGTGCTGCTGATAATGTACTCATATGCAATGGAGTAACTGATTTCTATAGATTAGTAGTTAATAAGGGTACAGACAAAACCTTTCTTTTAACAGTGTCTGCGGATGCTCCTGGTAATTTTGAGCTTTACGGAACTACGAATGATACCAACCAAAATGTCGCTGATCCGAATGACGTAACTAAAGCTTTATGGATAAGAACGGGTACGCTAAAACTAAACAGCAATATTGAGATATTCTCTTTAACCGAAGGTACTAGACATTTCTATATTCCAAGCAATGGTGGTCTATGGATTGATGGGGCTACTGTGGCATTAACTGAGGATACTGGAAGTAATGGAGCGAGTCAAGGTGTGGCCATTTATGGTTTGCTACGATTAACCAGTGGTTCAATTACAAGTGGAGACGGACCAGGCATAAATTACCGCGGGAATGCTGAAATTCTAGTAGAAGGAGGTAGTATGACGCTAGCTCAGTTTAGACGAGCGAACTCTGGTTCTTCTGGCAACAAAGCCTCTTATACCCAGACTGGGGGAACGGTAACTGTTAATAATGTTGGGAGAAATAATTCTAACGTAGCACGATTCGACATGGAGTCGACCAACCTGTCCGAGGCACAAAGCTCATTCACAATGAGTGGAGGCACGCTAATAGTAAGTAACCCGAATGCGACTACAGGAGGAATAAGCATCCAAACTCGAGCACAGGACTTTTCTGTGACGGGAGGAACAATCATCGCGGAGGTAACAGGTGGGAATAACTTCGGTATTACATTGCCTGGGCCGCTTTACAATTTTACCGGAAGGGAAGATGGTGATGGAGCAACCGGAGATATTCGGCCAATGGATGATGGCATTGATTTGACCAATCTTCAAGTTCAGAATGACTTAATCCTTAATCAAAATGTTGTCCTCAATATGGACAATGATGACTTGACAGTAGGAGGAAACTTCACTATCAATTCAGGTACGACTTATACACCGGGAACGAACACCACGACTTTTAATGGTTCGGGAACACAGACATTGACAATCGAAGGAACAGTCACCACTGGTTTCGATGATTTTACAATGAACAAAAGCGGAGGTACTTTGAGCCTATCTGCTTCGTCTCCCGCCACGGTTACTGTTACAGATCAATTGACTTTGACCAGTGGAACATTTGATGATAATGGTAAAATGGTTGCGGTGGCTGGAAACGTAGTAAACAGTGCGACCCATACTGGATCTGGAAGCATTCAGCTTAATGGCACCAATACCCAAGAGATTTCTGGAAGCGGCTCAGGTGTCTTTCAAAACCTGACCTTGTTGAATACAAATGCAGCAGCTGCCCCGGTCTCCACGTCTGCCAATGTCACAGTGAATGGCACGCTGACTTTTTCAAACGACAAGCTTTTTAACATAGGAACCAATAACCTAGCCTTAGGTACATCTGGTGTTACCTCTGGTCATACGGCTGCGAGATACATTCAAACCGCAGGGAACGCCTCTGATGGAGGAGTCACAAAAACATTTTCAGGTAACGCTACAGGGTATGTAATACCCGTAGGTACAAGTACGAATTACTTACCAGCCACTTACACTTTTACGGCAAGTGGTTTTGGAAATATTACGGTGCGACCCGTTTTATCTGATCATCCGATTCTAGGCATGAGCAATACTGGAGTTGGTGCTTATTGGGTGGTATCAGAAAGTGGATGGACTTCAGCTACGGTGACCCATGCTTATGACTATCCAACCAATGGGAGTGATGCTGCTTATAGAGCAGGAAGGTACTTGGGTGCTAGTTGGACAGACCTTGGTGATGTTGGAACCCCAGGTCAGGTGATTGAGGGAAGCGATCAATTTACAGTAACCGGTGTCTCTTATTTCGAAGGTGAATTCACAGCAGCAGATGCATTTTCAGATCCACTTACTTATTACGCTCGGGCAGATGGGGATTGGGGTACAATGGCTACTTGGTCTACTGCCGGTCATGGCGGAATTGCTGCAACGGGTACACCTGGAGCGCAAGATGTAGTCCTTATAGGAGATGGCGGAGCCAATAACTTTACAGTAACCGCAGAGGCAAATACCAAAGAAGCCGCAGCTTTAACCATTGCTTCAGGATCGACCTTAAACTTAGCAGAGACTACCGGACATGTGTTTAGCACAACAGACGGAACAGGAACACTTCGTATTGCAGGCGCATATTTTCCAACGGGAGATTTTACAGCCTTCTTGGGAGGATCTGGTGGGACTGTGGAATATTATGCGCTCAGTACAACGGACTATACAATTCCAGATATCTCTCCAGCTACGTTTTTCAACCTAACCATTAACACAGGCTCGCAAAACATCATTACGCTACCAGACCAATCTATTACTGTTAATAATGACTTTACTGTAGGGAGTGGTAGTGATACTGATAGAGTACAGACGTCACAAATTGATGCCGGTGGAGACTTGACGGTAAATGGGGATTTGACAGTTCAGGCGTCTGGTTTCTTTAGAATACGAGAAGGAGTGACTGCCATTACAAGGGATATTACGGTTTTAGGTGACCTAAATGTGGTAGGTGATATTCGAATGAATAATACTGTGGCATCAACAGGTATGACCTTGACTATTCATGGAAATGTTGTGAATACAGGATCAATAGACTTATCCAATACAGACTCATTTATCAGAACAGTTTTCACCTCTGCGGCCAATACTTCCATCTCAGGTGCTGGCAGCACAACCGAATTTGCATCCATTGAAGTTGACAAAGGAACTTCAGCTACCTCCATTTTGGAAGTGACATCATCCAATTTTGCGATAGCACAAGACCCAGGTTTGATACTCACCAATGGTACTTTTAGATTGACCACAGCCGCTACTATTACAGCCTCTTCAACTACCCTGACGATACCATCTACCGCAGCACTTTCAGCCAATGGTGGAACCATCAATATTGGTACTGGCGCCAGCAATGCCAATGATTTGACCTTAAATGGAGAGTTGGAAGTAGTTACAGGAACAATCAATATTGGAAACTCAGCCAATGCGAACAGCAACGATATTGAGTATGCTAGTATCGGTACCCCTACAATTGATGTTCAAGGTGGAACACTTTTCGTCAATGGACAGATTAGAAGAAGCGCAGTGAATACTAATGGGTCATTGACTTATACCCAGTCTGGAGGAACGGTTACCATTAATGGAAGGGCCAATTTGGCGACAAGGGCTAAACTTGAAGTGGCTAACAGCGGTGTTTTTAACATGTCGGGAAGTAGCACCCTGAATATTATTAGGGGTGGAGGTACTACTTTCGATGACCTGCATTTGAGACCTGGTTCTTCATCGGTTACCGGAGGAACGATAGTTTTTGGCAATGGCTCGGCAACAGGTAATCAAGCCTATTCATTGGATGCTAATATTCCTTTGAATAATCTGACGATTACAGAACATCCAGGAGGAGTTACATCTACCCTTGAATTAGATGTGTTTGGTATGAGCCTAGCTGGTGACCTGACCATTTCTGATGGCAACAGTACCTTTAATACTAATGGACTTGACGTAACCATAGGAGGAGACTTTAGCAACTCGGGAACCTATACTGCAGGCTCCAATACCACCACTTTTAATGGATCGGGAGCTCAATTAGCAACTTTCACATCAGCCTCTTCTTTCAATGATTTTGTGCTCAACAAAAGCGCAGGAACTTTAACCTTGGCTGGCGCTAATGATCCTACAATTCTTGGAGACTTGACCTTAACCAGTGGTACTATGGAAGATGGTGGACGTACGCTGAACGTCACTGGAAATGTGACCAACAATGCAACGCATACGAGTGGTACTGTAGGCACAGGAGGAATTTCCTTCACAGATGCAGATCATAACCTGACAGGTACTGGGCCTTATGGCAACATTACCTTGAATGGAACTAGCCGAACAATTTCAGTAGGTAGTGCCATGACTATCAATGGAGATTTGGATTTCAATGGTACTGTAGTATTTGATATGGCTAGTAACAATTTGACATTTGGAGAAGTCAGCACAATCACCGGAACAGGATTTTCAGCTTCAAAGATGATCCGAACCGCATCCAATAATAACATCACCAAGAACTACCCTGCAAGTGCAAGTAACTTTACATTTCCAGTAGGAATTGGCTCAGATTACACCCCCGTTAATGTAAACCTTACGGCAAATTCGGCAACAGGCACTGTTACCTTAGCTGTTTTTGATGAGGCACACCCTTTGACCACAGATGCAGGTGATACGGAGCTTTTATATTATTACAGATTATCAACTACTGGCCTTTCAGGTGTCACTTCAACCCTAGTTTTTAATTATATCGGAACAGATGTCCAAGGTGCCGAGGCATCTTACTTTGCCGGACGAGTTGTAGGAGGCTCATGGACACCAAGTGGAGGAGAAGACTTAGTAGATGATGGTGCTAATACCATTACTTATACGGGGGTCAGTTTCGTTGATGGCGATTATACCGCAGGTTTAACGGCCGAATTCGGTACTCCTGCTGTTTATT
This sequence comes from uncultured Roseivirgaceae bacterium, assembly GCA_964352205.1. GTDB lineage: Bacteria > Bacteroidota > Bacteroidia > Cytophagales > Cyclobacteriaceae > Roseivirga. The sequence continues at coordinate 342,281 of CAYGQO010000001.1, read as the reverse complement.
ACAGTAGAAACGCAACTGCAGGTGCGGGTAATGTCAATTGGGAACTTGCCAGTTCATGGACCTTAAATAGTGATGGTACGGATACTCCTTTAGCTTTGCCAGGTTCAGCACCTTCAGGGAATAATGTGACCATTCTTTCGGGCCACGAGGTTACTATCACTACTAATTCGAGAAGTACATTTGCATTGGCTCTAGAGGGTACGCTCAACTTAGCCGAAACATTGAGTCACACATTTGGTGCAATTACGGGTTCAGGAGAGCTATCGCTCGAAGCGACTGCAAGCAATAACTTTAGCTTTCCATCAGCAGATATTTCAGCATTTACCGGTACCGTTAACTATACAGGCGATACTAATGATGGAAATTTGCTCAATACACCTGTTGAGTTTAGTTCTTTGATTTTCACGGGAACAAGCGCCAAGAACCTTGAAAATATAGACCTTAATATTACCGGTACATGGAACATATCTTCCGGTACGATCAACCAAACTAACAGTACAAATACTAGTCTGAACGGTGATTTCAATAATTCGGGTGCCACTTTCAATGCGACCAATGGGACATTTATTTTTAGTGGCACTACGGCTCAAGACATCATTACAACTGCAGGTACAACGACATTTAATAACCTCATCATTTCGAATACATCTGCGAATGTATCCATTCAAGACAATATCACTGTGAATGGAGTTTTAACGCAAAATGCTTCTACTACATTGGATCTAAATGATAATGTAGTGTCAGGCACAGGGTCGGCAGTACTGAATGGAACAATCAATACTGCCAACACAAATGGTTTATCGGGAGGGGCCGCAACCTCATTTGCTAACACCCTAAGTAGTGTTACGCTTGGTGGCACTTCAAGGATTGTTTACAATGCGGCAGGTGCGCAGAGTGTATCTGGTCGAACTGATTACAACAACCTTGAAATTGCTGGCAGTGGAGCCAAGACAATGGTAGGTGACTTGACAACAGCAGGGGTGTTGGATATTTCAGCAGGCACATTAGCCATAGGAGCGAACATACTTACGCTCAACGGAACCATCAGTGGTGTAGGAACCATCACTGGTAGTAATGATTCAGATATTGTTGTAGGTGGAACGGGTGATTTAGGTACGATAGACTTCACCCCAGGAGGAGAAACCTTAGGTGATTTCACGATCAATAGAACAGGTTCTGGAACGGTAGACTTTGAGGAGAACTTTACCATTAGAGATAACCTGACCCTTACCGAAGGATTTGTAAGACTTGCAGCAGGGACATTTGTTACCCTTGGTACATCAAGTAATGTGATCAATATTGTAGGAGGTAGTTCCACCAGCTATATTTCAACCGACCCGGTGGATGATGATGATACTGACGATGTGATTGGGATAGAAGTTTTTCTCAACAATACAGACTTAGAAATACCAGCAGGTTTCAATCCATACTACCCTATCCTTTTGAGTTGTTCTGGTTGTTCTGGTTCCGAAAGATTCAGATATAGAATCAGAAGAGGGCCATATAATACACCACCTACTGGCGGAGGAAGAGAAACCGACAATGTGGTTCAAGCACAATGGGAAATTAGACTAAGCAATCACTCAAGTGATGTTACCGTCAATATTCGGTTGGCTTGGTTCGGTTCTGAAGAAGGTCCTATGCTGGGCAATGATGTGGGCATTAGCATTTATGATACAAATGTGACTCCTGCTGGCGATCGCTTCTGGGATGTTGGAAGTAACATTGCCACCAAAAGTGGAAGCAACCCATACTTTAGAGATAGAGCCATCACCTTTACCGGTAATCAGCGTATTTACATGGCGGTAACTAACAACATATCTCCGCTACCCGTCACACTGGTTTCTTTTACTGGAAAAGTAAATGAAAACAGGCAAACGGAACTGAATTGGCAAACAGCTGGAGAGGTAGATAATAACTATTTCGTGGTTCAAAGATCGCTTGACGGAGCAACTTTTGATGATTTAGACTTCGTTGCTGGTAACGGAGATACCGATGCACTCATTAGCTATGGCTATGTAGATGATCAAGTGCCGGATATGGTAGGAAACCTATTCTACCGATTGAAACAAGTCGATTTTTCTGGAAGTTTTGAATACAGCCCGATTATTTCTGTAGTGGTTGATAGAGTATTTAAGTTGAGAACCCCTAGCTGGAAATTCTTTCCAAACCCTACAAATGGTGATAATTTTGAGTTGATTTTAATTGATCCTTCGATCAATCGCCAAGACAAATTTCTTTTCCAAATCTTGGATACGCGTGGCCGAAGCGCACATCGGCAAATGCTTAGTATTCAAGACGGTGTCAATTGGATAAGACGGAAATTAATAGACTCAGCTGATGGTATATATGTCCTTCTTATTACGACTTCAGAAAAGACAGATCGTTTTAAAGTGATCAAAAAGTAATTCTCGATCTGCTTGTATCGATCAATAAAAACTAATCAATCTCTAAACTTTTCATACCTTTACGCAACACCAAAGGTTTCCGAACGACTTTTCGTCTTCGGAATTAAAAGGGAATCAGGTGTAAATCCTGAACAGTCCCAGCTGCTGTAAACCCATTTTTATGGTTTGCTGAATTTTGCCACTGCCCCGAATTATGTCGGGATGGGAAGGCTCAGTAAAACCGGGAGAGTCAGAAGACCTGCCTTTGTTTTTGATCACTATGACGCTTTCTGAGGAAAGGCTACTGGTATGAAAAGACTGAGAAACCACATTACCCATCGCAGGGCGGATTACACCCTGACATGGCTTCCCGCATTATTTATTGCCCTATTTCTAGGCTGTCAAAATACATCTGATAGAAAAACTGATGGTGATTTTGATCCAAGTAAAGACTATTTTCAAACGAAAACTTCCATTGATCACGCCATAGGTTTCGCGCTGATCTATCATCAAAACTGGAAGGAAGTGCAGCTCTTTAGGCATTACAATGACTTTGTCGATACCGTTCGCTTTGCGCTGGTACAAAAAGGAACCCCGGAACCTGAGGGCTACGCGTCTCAAAGGATTGTAGAGATTCCAGTTCAACGACTTGCCTCTATGTCCACCACACATTTGAGCATGTTCGAATTACTGGATGCCTTTCCAGTGCTTAAAGGAATTGAAAGAGCAGAGTATGTCTCAAATGAAAAGGTAAAGCAATTAGTAAACGCAGGGGAGATCGCTGAATTAGAGCCTTCAGGTACCCTAAATACTGAAATTGCCCTTAATGAGCAGATCGAACTACTGCTGGGCGTAGGTTTTCCTAACTCTCAAAATGATGGTTATCAGGCTTTGGAAAATGCTGGAATTCCCGTACTCCTTAATGCAGACTGGCAAGAAAAGACCTTGCTCGGCCGCGCTGAATGGGTGAAACTACTGGCCGCTCTTTTAAACAAAGAAGCTTTAGTGAATGAGCGGTTCGGTCAGATCGAGGAAGAGTTTAACGAAGTTTTGGCAAAAGTAGCGGCAGAAGTAAAAATGGGACCAACAACCATCACAGGGATTGCTCAAGGTGATGCATGGTTTGTCGCGGGCGGACGAAGTTTTGCTTACTATTTACTCGACTTAGCAAAAGTTCAATACCCATGGAAGGATAGTGACAATACAGGAAGCCTCAGATTAGACTTTGAGACCGTATATGAAGAGGGCTTGAAAGCCGATTATTGGCTAGTACCGAGCACGGCTAAAACCTTAGACGAGATTCTTCAAGCCGATAGTCGATATGCTGATTTCAAATCTTTTAAGAATGGAAATGTCTATAATATCTTTGGTAGGTATACTGAAGGTGGTGGCAACGACTATTACGAGTCTGCCGTTATGAATCCCCACATTGTTCTCAAGGATAACATCAAGATTTTTCATCCTGAACTACTACCAGATCACCAATTAGTCTATTACAACCGCCTGAAATAGGACATTGAGGGAAGTAAAGACTATATCGAGCAACTCAGGCAAAGGGTTGATGAAGTGGAGGTCTATGATGTTTCTGATCATTGCCGTTATGCTGTTGGTGCTTTTAGATCTTGGTTTGGGATCAGTTAGAATTCCTATCAAAGAGGTAGCTAAGATTCTTTTCGGAGTTTCCGTAGACAATGAGGCTTGGCAGTCCATTGTTCTAAAAATTCGATTGCCCCGAACCATAACTGCGGTTTTGGCAGGTGCTGCTTTGTCAGTGGGAGGGCTTCAAATGCAAACACTCTTTAGAAACCCATTAGCCGGTCCATCAGTGCTGGGTATTACCGCGGGCGCAAGCTTGGGTGTTGCCGCAGTTATGCTGGCGGCAGGTTCTGCTACCACTGCCTTTACTTTAGGTGCCCTTGGAATGGGAGGGAGTTGGTTGGTGGTGATTGCCGCGTCTATTGGCGCAGCTTTGGTGTTACTGGCTATTCTTGCCATTTCTTATCGCATCCGTGATAATGTAGTCATGCTGATAGTCGGAATCATGGTGGCCAATATCACCATTGCCATTGTGAGTATCTGGCAGTACTTCAGTAACCCTGAGCAGATTCAAGAGTACATCCTCTGGACATTTGGAAGCCTCGGTGGTGTAACCAATGATCAATTGAAAGTGCTAGGGTTGATTGTGGGGATGGGAGTAATCATGACATTTGCCTTGTCCAAAACACTCAATGCCCTACTTCTAGGAGAGGACTACGCCCAAAGTATGGGCTTGAATATCCGTAAGTCACGTTTCGCAATTATCGGGGTCACCAGTATTCTAGCTGGAGCCATTACGGGCTTCTGTGGCCCAATTGGGTTTGTCGGAATAGCAGTACCTCATTTAACGAGAAGTTTTCTCAATACTTCGGATCATCGAATTCTTATTCCGAGTTGTGTGCTTGTCGGAGCCATCTTAATGCTCGTCTGTGATATCATTTCTCAAGTGCCTGGAAGCAACACTGTTTTGCCTGTGAATGCGATCACTGCCATGATTGGTTCGCCAATTGTTATCTGGATCATCGTCAAACGTAGAAACCTGAAATCTTCATTCTAAAATGAATAATGATTCATTGAATTTATCAAAGACGATATTAACGAGTCAAAACCTCACCGTTGGGTATAAGAACAAGGAGGTTCTGAGTGGACTTACTTTGAGTCTCAAAACCGGTGAGCTTACTTGTTTGCTCGGTCCAAATGGCTCGGGTAAATCTACTCTGATTCGGTCCATGACAGGAATTCAAAAGCCATTGGCAGGTGAAGTCTACATTCAAGAAAAGTCAATTACCGAGATCAATGCCAAAGAAATGGCCAAGACATTAAGTCTCGTTTTGACCGATCGTATAGCACCCGGTAACCTCACTGTTTATGCGCTAGTGTCCTTAGGACGTTTCCCATATACAAGTTGGATGGGTGTTTTGACCGACTCAGATAAGGAGCTCATTCAATGGGCAATGGAAGTGACCGGTACCATTCAATTTGCAGATCGGCATATTGGAGAATTAAGTGACGGTGAAAGGCAGAAAGTAATGATTGCTCGGGCACTTGTTCAAGACACAGAAATCATTGTGTTAGACGAACCTACTGCACACCTTGATTCACCTAATCGCATTGAAATCTTCCACTTACTACAGGAGCTTACAAAGACAACGGGTAAAACGATTCTTATCTCTACTCATGAAATTGATATGGCGATAGAAAGCTGCGATAACATGTGGTTGGTGATGCCTGATAAAAAGGTTGAGTCTGGATTACCTGAAGAATTAATTCTAAACGGATCGTTAGAGAAGGCTTTCGGTTCGGAACAACTAATCTTTGATTACCTGAAGGGAAAGTTTAGTAAAACAAGGCACGGTCAAGATTTCAATATTGAAGTCGTTGGTGATCCTGTGATCGTAAAATGGACAGAAAACGCCATTAACAGAATTCAAAAACACATTACATCAGACTGCAAAGTTGAGGCTTTGGGCACACCTGAAGAACCAATTTGGAAGGTCTCTAACACTAACAAATCATTTCATTCACTAACAACACTGATTAACTACTTAAAAACAAGATGACAAACATTAGCATGAGGGGAACAATACTATTGATATTGTTAAGCATGGGTTTTACTTCCATGGCACAAGAGAAAAAAGACACGACCGATTTAGGAGAATTTGTCGTAACAGGAACACGCTTTAGAACACCTATCGAAAAATCAGGCAAGACGATTTATAAGATTACAAGAGAGTTTATTGATAAGTCACCTGGTAAGAGCGTGGCAGATTTATTAAATGAAGTACCTGCACTACAGACCGATGGAAATTTTGGTGCACCAGGTACTAACATGGAATATTATGTTCGCGGGGCCCGTAGTAAGTATACGCTCGTTTTGATTGACGGAGTTCCAATGAACGACCCTACAGGCATTAGCCTATTTTATGATCTAAGGTACATACCAGTTCAGCAAGTAGAATCGATTGAAGTGCTGAAGGGCGGGTTGAGTGCCTTGTACGGAAGTAATGCTGCTGCTGGGGTAATCAACATCAAGTTGAGGGAGAATCAGGGAAAGCAATTGCAGGGAAGTATTGATGTAAATGGAGGTTCTTTCGGAGCATTTGGTATTAATGCTAATGTCAATGGTACGAGCAATGATTTCGATTATGGTCTTTCTTTCAATCGAATTACATATGACGGCTTTTCGGCAGCTGAGGCAACTGATCCAACAGTTAATTATGATGAGGATGGATTTCGAAAGACAAATTTATTATTCAAAGGAGGCTATAAAGCAAGCGAGCAATTTGACATAGATTTTACTGTAGCTTATGATGATTTCAGAGCTGATATTGATGCTTTCTCTTTTACAGATGAGTTGAATGCTTTTTCTGACAACCAACAATTAAGAATTGGAATTAGGCCTCAATTCAAGTTTAAGAATGGTAAGTCAGCATTGAGTGTGAGCTATATTGACAATGAGCGCGTATTTCAGAATGCTTTTCCATCGACTTTTAAGGGAGAGAACCTTCAGGTTGATCAGACCAATGAGTTCGAGATCTCCGAATATGCCAAAGCGCTTTTTGGCGTAAATGTTCAAAGGCTGCAAGACAATTCTGAGAATCAAGAAGGTGACTTCACGATAATAGACCCTTATGCTTCCTTTGTTTTTGAAAGCGATCAGGGATTAAACTTACATGTAGGTTTAAGATTAAATACACACAGTGATTATGACAATGAGTTAATGACCACAGTGAATCCATCATGGTTGGTTGAATTAAATGATGACTTTCAGATTAAGCCATTTCTTTCAATTTCAAATGCGTATAACACACCTTCTTTATTCCAGATCAATTCACCCGGTTTCGGTAATGCTAATCTGGCCCCTGAAAAGACGAACAGCTACGAATTTGGAACGGCCTTGTATGGCAAAAAGGGTCTGACTTACAACTTTGCTTTTTTCAAACGCGATGAAAACAACGCAATTGACTTCTTATCAACTTTTGATGATATGGGCAACTTTATTGGCGGAAGCTATATCAATTTAGATACCCGCAGAGAAGTGCAAGGAATAGAAACAGACCTTACGTGGGATTTTTCTGATAAGGCCACTTTTACGGCCAATTATTCTAAACTAGCCACCAATAACGATGCTTTGTTTTCGAGAATTCCCAAAGAGAAGTTTGGCTTGGGAGTTTTGCTTACCCCTTTTGAGTCCTCATCAATTAACATTCGATACAACTATACTGGTGAACGAAGAATTTCTCCTTTTTCTACCGATATGCTGGACAGCTATAGCTTAGTAGATATTGCCTTAAGAAAGCAATTCTTGGCCAAAAAGCTCACCGCCTATGGTTCGGTCAATAACATTTTTGACGAAGAGTTTGTAGGTGTTGTAGGCTTTACCACCATGGGTAGAAATTATACGTTTGGATTAAGCTTTGATTTCTAAATCAAAGTTTAATTAGGTCAACTAGCAGACCATAGATGACTATTACATTTGTAGTCTGCAACTTTTTTGATGGTGCTTAGGTTTACTTGGGGCAAACACTAATACCATGAGAACACGAATTAACAGTATTATAGTAGTAAGCTTGCTGCTAGTCTTAGGTTGCTCCAATGCTAAAAACACTTTTGCAGGTAACGGAGGTGCTGTGCCGAGCCATGATGAGTGGACTAAGCTTTTGGCCAAGCACGTAAGAGTTAATGGTCTGGTAGACTATAAAGGTTTTATTGCTGACAAAGATGAACTCAATGCATATGCCGACTACTTAAGTGATAACCCACCAACTGATGCTTGGACAGATAAGGAGAAAATTGCCTTTTGGATCAATGCGTACAATGTTTTCACTGTAAAATTGATTGTTGACAACTACCCTGTAGAAAGTATAAAAGACTTGAACCCTACGCTTTCAATACCAACCGTGAGAAGTGTTTGGACGAAAGAGTGGTTCCAGATAGGTGGAGAAGATTTTAGCTTGGATCGTATTGAACATAAAATTTTAAGAAAGGACTTTGAAGAACCTAGAATTCACTTTGCTGTCAACTGTGCATCCATATCATGTCCAGTGCTCAGAAATGAAGCCTTTACAGCTGAAAAACTGGATGCTCAGCTTGATGAACAAGCTCGAATATTTTTAAACGATCCTACTCGAAACAAAATTACACCACAGCGGGTTGAAGTGTCCAAAATCTTCTCGTGGTTCGGAGGAGACTTTAAAAACGGGCAATCCCTAACAGAATTTTTGAACAAATACACTGAAGTTCAAATAGAGGAAAAGGCCAAAGTCAGATTTATGGACTACGACTGGAATTTAAATGACGTTAATTAGTAGAGTGTAAATAAACCCCAAGAGCCGTCTCGATCAGTCGAGACGGCTTTTTGTTTTCATTTGCTTATACTTGTAGTCTTAACAGGTAGGTCAAAATATAACAATGCAGATTCGAACTAGGCTAATCATGGCCTTATGCTTCTTGGTCGCTATTTTTTCATTTACGGGAGTAAATAAAGGCGGAGCAATAAAAGATGAGACTCTAATTGAGGAGGCAACAGCTGATCGATTACCTCTTACCAATGAAATGTCTGATCTTCCCGCTTTTCAACCACTTGATTCGATGGTTGAGAGAGCTATGCGCAGTTTAAGACTTACTGGTGCCACAGTTGCCTTGGTTAAAAACGAGAAACTCGTTTATGCGAAAGGCTTCGGTTATGCCGACAAAGAGCAAAAGGTGATGGTAGAGCCTTATCACCTGTTTAGAATCGGATCCGTTTCCAAATTGATTACTGCCATGGCTGTCTTAAAATTAGTCGATGATGGTAAAATAGGCTTAGACGATTATGTTTTTGGAGAAAATGGAATCCTTAAGGGCAAGCCTTATGACAAGGTCTCGAATAAAAATGTGTATCGTATTAAGGTAAAGCACTTGCTAAACCATACGGCTGGTTGGAGCTTAATTACTTATGGCGATCCCATGTTCATTCCTCATAAGATTCATAAAATGGATAAAGTGAGTTATCCTATTGAGTTTGATGATGTAATTAAGTTCGTTATTTCAAGGCACTTGCCTTACCGACCCGGAACAAGATTCAATTATTCAAATTTTGGTTATACCCTGCTTGGAAGAGTAATCGAAGAGGTGACGGGTGATGACTATGAAGATTGGGTCCAAGATGAAATTCTGGTGCCTAATGGTATTGATAAAATGAGGATAGCCGGAAGTTTTGAAAAAGACCGGGTGAAAAATGAAGTCAAATACTACGATTATAGTGCTGACAATGAGCAGTTGGCATTCAACGGCTCAGGGAAGAAAGTCTATAAGCCTTATGGTGCCGATGATATTGAAATGCTGGGGCCAGCAGGTGGCTGGCTTGCGAATGCAGTTGATCTGATGCGCGTATTAGTGCTGGTAGATGGTTACTCAAAACGCTATGAAGATATCCTAAGCCCTGATCTAATCGACAAGATGGTTAAGGGGGTAGGTGGAGTTCAGCACCCTTTGGGCTGGAGAAGTGTTAAAGGGGAGCATTGGTGGCGAACTGGAACCTTGTCAGGAACTTCTGCACTGCTGACCAGAGATGTCAACGGGTACTCGTGGGTGATTATTTCAAATACCACTCCTCGCAGAGGAAGTTTTCCTGGTACCAGCCGTTGGGCAATTAGAGAAGGCATAAAGATGATTAAGTCGTGGCCATCTCAAGACTTATTCGAAATCTCTGACTAGGAGCAAAAAAAGAAGGCCGATCTTGCGACCGGCCTTACAACCAAAATTAACCCTAACTATGTACTATAGTTTTCTCTTATTTAGAAAGTCTGTAGTATTGTTCATCACCTAAACTGATTAGGTAATCTGCTTGATTTACTAGCTTTCTTAATGCTTTATCGTTTGCTGGATTGCCTGATGCGATTAAATTATCGCTGGAATCGAAAACGTTTACTTCTTCAATAACCTCTTCTTCCATTTCTAAGTAGATGGCTTCTTCAAGTGCTAATTCTTCTACACTTAGAAACCGCTCAATTTCTGCAATAAGCTGAGCTTCCATTACCGAAACCTCTTTGTTGAGATCGTTAGATTTGACCGTGCTTGCTTGAAATAATGTGACCGCTGCAAGCATGATCGCAATGATGGCACTTAAGTTTTTGACCTTTGGGCTTTTGTTTGTTGAGTTGTTGACTTCTGGGCTTTTCATTTTGTGTTGTTTTGAGTTATGACCTTATTTAACTGACCTGCCATTCTTTATCCAATGCCCGTGCCATAAAATTTAAATATATGATAATCAGTTATTTAAATATTAATGAACGATTTCGTACAAAAAAAGGTGTACGAATACCGTACACCTTATGACTGGTTTTAGAACAGTTTTTATTCGTAGCGCAGTGCTTTTACTGGATTGGTAGTGGCTGCTGCGTAAGCGCGGTAGCCAATTGAGACAAAAGCAATCAATATGGTGAGCAAGAAAGCACCGATGAAAACAAGAGGGCTTACTTCTACCTGATACACAAAGGAGTTTAACCACTCTTTGGTGCCATAGAAGCCAAAGGGTACTGCCACTACTGTGGCCAGCGCTATCAGCCAAATGTATTTTCTTGAAAGTAATAGTACAAGGCTGTTGGTATTGGCACCTACTACTTTGCGTATGCCCAATTCCTTGGTTTTCTGTTGAACAACAAAAGCTATTAAACTATAGAGTCCAAGACAGCCAATGGCAATCGCCAAGATGGCAGTAGCGTTGATAAAGCCAAATAGCGTTCTATCGATTTCGTAGTCTATGGCAATTTCATCAGTAAAGCTTTTATAATTTGGTACAAAATCTGGGTTCATAGATGCAGAGACTTTGTCTAACTGTTCGGCAGCCTCAGCGTAGAAACCTTCTTTTACCTTGATAAAACCTTGATTGTATCCTGCGTAGTCTCCTTCAAAAACCGAAGGTTTGATTTCATTCCTAAGGTTATCGGTATGAAAGTCCGCTAAGACGCCAACGATGATGGCATTATCCGAATAGCCATTGATATTCACCCTGCGACCTATCGCAGCGGCAGGATCATCCCACCCCAATTTTTCTAGGGCTAATTCGGTGACTACAATTTCACGGAGTTCAGTTTGATAATTGGCTGCTGTAAACCACTTACCAGCAATGACTTTTAGATTAAACAACTCAGCATAGTTGATATCTACATGTTTAAAATCGCAGCTGACTTCTATTCTTTCGGTGCTTTCGGGATCTACCAAAGTAGTATTCCATGGGTTAATCGCGTTAGGCCCACCAGTGCCGAAAGTTACGCTCTCAATAAAAGGACTCTGCATTAATTGGTTTTTGGCATTATGGAGCAATCCTGCGTCTACTTGATATCTTCCGGGAATGAAGTTACCAAAGCCAATAATGTTCTCAGTTTCATAGCCAAGGTCTTTACTCTTAATAAATGAGAATTGACTATTGAATATGAGCACAGAGATAACAAGGACTTGGGCAACTACAAATTGAATCGTCAACAGAGTATTGCGAACCACTGCTTTGCTACCTTTTACCTGCGTAAACTTGCTTCTTATAACTTCTAGTGGTTTAAAGTTGATCAACATACCAACTGGATAAAGACCGGCTAGCACAGTGATGAGCGCCCCAAGCCCGATGGCGAAAATGACAGAAAGGGTTTCAAGCTTTAGGTCGATACTAATGACCGACATCGCATCATTGATTTCATTTAGAAGTACTTCTGCAATCCATATGGAGAAGAAGGTGGCTATCAAAGTAACGATTGACAGCTCTAAGAAGAACTGATTAGCTAATTGACCTCTAGCACAGCCTATGATTTTTTTGATACCGACTTCCTGACTTCTTTTTAATACCTGAGCCGTTGAGAGGTTCACAAAGTTGATGATACAAGTAGCTAATACAATGAAAGCAATAATGATCAGACCATAGATTGTATCATTCGGAATAGTATAGTTGAGTCCACTATATCTATCATCAGTATGCAATGATTTAAGTGCGCCTAATTCAAATGAGATAATTTCAGCGGCTTCCTCTCCAAGATTGTTCACTACAATCTCTCCAAGTTGACTAGCTAGTGTTTCAGGGTCGACACTTTGAGGCAATAATACCCAAGTGGTTCCCATGCTTGTGATACTCCAGCTATTACGCACATAGAACTCCTGCACTTTCGGCATCATCTCCACATTGGCCAACATGGTATAAGGCAGATTAGTATTCAACCTTGGGTCAGCTACTATACCTCTCACCACACCTTGGGCCCTTCTGACAAAGTCAATGGTCTTACCCATCGGGTCCTCATCTCCAAAGTATCTCTTGGCAGTGCTCTCTGTTAATATTACAGCTTGCGGGTCAGCAAAAGCTTCTTCAGGATTACCACGAAGCCATTCTTGATCGAACATTTGGAAATAGTGCTTATCAACAAATAAGGCCTTACTCTCGTCAAACTTTTCTTCTCCTATAAAAACGCGTGTTTCAATTGGCCCAATGGTTCTAGACACAGATTCAATTTGGGGATAGTCTTTTCTGAGCACTTTGTGCAACGGCTCTGGTGTTTGGCTACCGTAGTTAGCACCCCAGTTGGTTTTTTCTATAAAGTTGACGCGATAAACGCGGTCAGCATTCGTATGGTAGTGATCAAAAGTATATTGATACTTAATCAAGGTGAAGATTACAATACTCACAGTTAGCCCTATGGTAAGGCTAAGGAGGTTAATCCCCGTATTAGCTCTGTTTCTGAGCAAGTTTCTAAAAGCCGTTTTGAAGTAAATCTTATACATGGCGTTATAATTTAATGGTTAACTGCGAATAAATTCTTGAACAGATACTCTTTCATGTTGTCAGACTGACCGAAAGTGTCTGGGTCAAAGCCGTTCGTATTGCTTAAAACGATAAGGGTTTCCTGTCCATCGAGTGATGTCATCAGTACCGATGTGGACCCAAGGATGCCACCTCGTCTTTCAAGCACTTTCGGGTTTCCAGTTACAAATGGCGTATTGAATGTCCAGCAACCTAGGGCTACATAACCCAAACTTGGTACAGATTTGAAAAGCTGAGCCTTGGCAGTTTCCGAGATTAGTTCTTCGGTCTTAAGCGCGTTAGAAAATTTTAACAAGTCCCTTACCGTTGAGAACATAGATCCTGCAGCCCAGAAGTTTTCGATGTGAATATTAAGTTCCGGCTTTTTCATCCCTTTCTTAATTTCGAAAGACGGCATGACATCTACAGGTAATTCTTTTCCGATAAGAAGTCCAGTATTATCCATTCCTAAGGGTGAAATAATTCGTTCGTTGAGGTTGTCTAAATAGCTTTTGCCTGTGACGGTTTCGATCATTTTACCAAGAATGGTAAAGTCGATGTTGTTGTAATTGAGGTCCTTTCCTGGTTTAAAGGATGCCTTCTTTTTGGCGAAGGTGTTGATCAATTTATCTGGACTGTAATTCGACAGGTAAGAAACATTACTCTCGTTTTTCAGACCTGAAGTGTGCTGCATTAGATTTTGTATATCAATCTTGTGGCCATTCGTTATTTCATAGGCGGGTAGCACCTCATTGACGGTTGTTTCCAAAGTGAGTTTACCCTCGTCAATCAGCTGCATGATAATTACGGCAGTGAATAGTTTTGTGACCGATGCGATCTTGAATTTAGAATTAACGTCCAATGGTTGAGATTCTGTTAGGTCACTGAAGCCAATGGCTGTTTCTAATTGATCACCTTCCGAATTGACAGTTAATACTGCGCCTGAGAAATTCTGGTTTTTTAAATACTCATCTAATTGCACTCGGCTAGAGAGTACGTTGTTAGACTGCGATTTTAGGCTTGTTGAGATCAGACAAACAAACAATATGGTTAATGCAATTCTTTTCATGTTTAGGATAGATTCAACCCATATGCCAATATTGTATGTATTTGAAAAACAGTAGTTTACGGATTTATATAAACTTATATCACTTAAAACTGTTCCGATATGAAACAGATTTATGTTCCGCTCAGGAACATTTTTTAAACTTGGGCTTATGAAGCAGAAGGAAAACGCGCATATCCTTATTATTGATGACGACCCAGATGTCTTATTAACTGGGGAGATTGTACTGAAACAAAGGTTTAGCAAGGTGTCTTGTGTAGACCATCCTAAAAAGGCGAGTAAAGTATTAGAACTTGGTGAGGTGGAGGTACTACTACTGGATATGAACTATTCGCCAGGCGCTAATGACGGTAAAGAAGGATTAGAATGGATCTCAAAGCTTCATGAGGGCTATCCGCAAGTGAAAATCATCATCATCACAGCCTATGGAGAACTGTCTTTGGCGGTTGAGGCCATGAAGCGGGGTGCCATTGACTTTGTGACAAAGCCATGGGAATATGAAAAAATCCAAGTTTCCGTGAGTAATGCATTGAGGCTTGCCAGATCAGAAAAGGAAATTCAGAGACTTGAGACCAAGCAGCAAGGCTTGAAGCAAAATCTGGTGGCAAAATCTGATTCAGTGATTGCAGAATCTGTCGAGATGAAGCAGGTTCTAAAAATGGCAGAAAAGGTAAGCCGAACTGATGCTAATGTGCTGTTACTAGGTGAAAATGGGACGGGAAAAGGTCTGATGGCTAAGCTGATTCATGAAATGTCGCCAAGAGCAAATGAAGTTTTTATGTCTGTCGATCTAGGCTCGATTACAGAATCTCTATTCGAATCAGAGCTCTTCGGGCATAAGAAAGGCGCGTTTACGGATGCAAGAGATGATAGAATGGGCAGGTTTGAGGCAGCGGATGGAGGGACAATTTTCCTAGACGAAGTCGGCAACTTAAGTGCTTCCATGCAGTCGAAGCTACTAACTGTTATTCAAAATAGAGAGCTGACCAGAGTTGGAGAGAACGCACCAAGAAAATTCGATGTTCGGATTATTGCTGCTACAAATTCCAACCTAGAGCAAATGATTAATGAAGGTACTTTCAGAGAAGACCTTTTCTACAGACTGAATACCATTGAATTTGACTTGCCACCATTAAGACATCGATTGGCAGATATTGGCCCAATGGTAAACCACTTCATTCAAAAATTTTGCAAGAAGTACGCGCAGAGGGAGCCGAGCATCGCTTCAGAAACAGTTGACAAGCTGAAGAAGTACCATTGGCCAGGAAACATTCGTGAACTTGAACATGCCGTGGAACGAGCAGTGATCCTAAGTGATGGAGTGAAACTTATGCCAGAAGATTTCAATCTTAGAAAAGAGATGAAAACTGACGGAATGATTCCAACGACCAACCTTGAAGCGTTAGAAAAAATTACTATTGAGCAGGTGATAAAGAAGAATGAAGGGAATATGAGCAAGGTGGCCCAAGAACTGGGTATTGGTCGAACTACGCTGTATAGAAAACTAGAGAAGTATGGTTTTCAATAGGTTCTCCATTCAGGTTGGCATTCGGCTATTGCTCATTGCAGTGACAATGTTTGCTGGCATATGGTCATATTTTGAGACCACAATTTCAATGTCTCCACTCGGTTTTGGTGTACTGACCATTATCCAAATGGTGTTGCTTTTCTACTTTATCAATAGCACGCGAGCCGAACTCCTGATCTTCTTTAAGTCATTTGACAATCGCGATTTTAATAAGGCCTATAATGAGTTTGCTTGGGGACAAAGTAAGGATGAGCTGAAGGTAGCTTTCAACAATGTCTTGAGAACATTTAAGAAGCTTTCACTGGAACGAGAAGAACAATATCAGTACCTAAAATTGGTCAACGAGCATGTTTCTGTAGGGCTTATCAGTTTCAAGAATGATGGAAAAGTAGACTTGATGAATACCGCTGCGCAAAAGCTTCTGAGTGTTCCTGCTTTGGGTAAAATCAGCCAGTTAGCGAACCATGATACAGTTTTATGGGAGCAGTTGGAAACCTTAAAACCCGGTGACAAGAAGGTTTTATCTCCCAATAATAGCAATGTCAAACTCGCTGTGGTAAGCCGATCGTTTAAGCTGGCAGATGAAGACTATACCTTAATATCCTTACAAGACATCTCTGCTGAGCTAGAAGATCGTGAAATGGACGCATGGCAAAAACTGATTAGGGTGTTGACGCATGAAATCATGAATTCGGTAACGCCCGTGGTTTCATTGACGACTGCCATCAAGATGATCATGCAAGAGGACCAGGGTAAACTGAAGACCGATCAACTCGATCCAGAAGAATTGAATGATGTCTTTAAGAGCATTGTTGCCATAGAAAAGCGAGGTCAAGGTTTGTTGGGATTTGTGAAGGCGTATAGAGATTATACGAGGCCTCCAGTGCCAGAAATTAGTAAAGTGAATGTCTTCACGTTGATCAATGAAACAGTTCAACTCACCAAGTCTGAGATGAGTGCAGTCAAAGTGAATATCTCAAATGAAATTCCGACTGATGCCTTTATTCAGGCAGACGAAAAATTGATCGGTCAGGTCTTAATCAACTTGATTAAAAATGCCGCTGAGGCCATGGAAGGATCACCGAACGCTCAAATTGACATCAGTGTTCGCCATGAGGAAGAGCATACTTACATAGAAGTAGCTGACAATGGCTCGGGTATACCAGAAGACATTATCAATGAAATCTTTGTGCCTTTCTTCACTACTAAAAAACAAGGGAATGGCATCGGTCTTAGTCTTTCAAAACAGATTATGAAAGCCCATAAAGGCGATATTACGGTTTCTGCCGATTCTGAAGGGACCGTCTTTAGTCTGAGGTTCTAGATCACCTTGCACCTAAAACCTTCTTTCCCTGAGGAACGAAGGGTCTCATCAGGCTTGAAAAACCTTTCTTTGAAACTACAGCATGTCATTAGCCAAATTGGCCAGTTCTGAGCGTTCACCTTTTTCAAGGGTAATGTGCGCATAAAGCGGATGATCTTTAACCCGATCTATCAAGTAAGAAAGCCCATTGGATTGAGAGTCTAAGTAAGGTGTGTCAATTTGATTCACGTCTCCTGTAAATACAATCTTCGTGTTTTCACCGGCTCTGGTAATTACCGTCTTTATCTCGTGAGGAGTGAGGTTTTGTGCTTCATCGACAATGAAATAAATATTAGATAAACTTCTTCCTCTGATGTAAGCCAAAGGAGTAATTAAGAGCTTCTCCTTGTTCACCATTTCAGTAATGGCTTTGAATTCCTTATCTGTCTCCTTGTATTGGTTCTGGATAAATTTCAGGTTATCCCAAAGTGGCTCCATATAAGGATTCAGCTTTGATTTGATATCTCCCGGTAGGTAACCAATATCTTTATTACTGAGCGGAACGATCGGCCTCGCCAAATAGATCTGCTTATAATCTCGTCTTTGTTCTAGGGCTGCCGCTAAAGTGAGAAGGGTTTTACCAGTTCCCGCCACGCCTTGAATGGTCACCAACTTTACGTCAGGGTTCATAATGGCGTGTATGGCGAAAGTTTGCTCCGCATTTCGGGGTTTAATCCCTGAGATCGGTCGCTTATCAACACGTTCGATGACATCATCAGTTGAATTGTGATAAGCCAGCACGGAGTTCTTGTCACTCTTTAGAATGAAGTACTGGTTGACCAAAGACTTATTGCTTTTAAGCACCTCTTTTGGCGATAAGGTACCGTTTTCGTAAATGTGATTGATGATGTCCGAATCGACTTTTTCTATCTCGATTGCTCCTTTTCTCAGCGAGTCGACACTTTTAACCTTCCCTGTTTCATAGTCTTCGGCTCGAAGCCCCATGGACTTAGCTTTCAGGCGGAGATTAATGTCTTTCGAAACAAGTATCACACTGCGATCTTGGTTCTCTTCTTTCAGCCTTAAGGCGGCATTTAGGATACGGTGATCATTCTTCTTTTCACCGAAAATATGATTTGCATCTAAACCACCCTCGCTTGTACCGGCTTCCATCACTACCTTAAAGCTACCTCTGGTTTTACCATTCAACGGAATCCAATCTTGAAGAGATTTATCCTTTGCGAGTTTATCTAAGAGTCGTGTAAACTCCCGTGCTTCAAAATTTTTGGTGTCGTTGCCTTTCTTGAATTGGTCCAGCTCTTCGAGCACGGTAATTGGAAGCCCGATGTCGTGCTCCTCAAAATTCATTATGGCATTGTGTTCAAATAGGATTACGGAAGTGTCAAGTACAAAAATCTTCCTTTCGGTCTTCTTAGCTCTCGGCATAGAGTAGTGATCAAAAATGATTAGAACGTTGAATTAAGTTATGAAAAAATCACCTCAAACAAACGTCAGGCTGGTCCTTAATGATTAATTAATGACTGACTTTTTTGAACACGCTGAAAATGAAGGATTTAATTTTATCGGTGCTTTAGAACTTTAGCTTGCGCCATGTATTTCTCAACATGAGAATCGCAGCTAAGGCAACTACCAATAAGATTATGCCATTCATCATTTTGCCATAAATGAACATTCCAGTAGAGAACAAAGCACTGTAAACAAGGATAATCCCTAGGAACATGGCCAGTATGTCTCGACTAAAGCTGCCAACTTCTTTTTCTAACGGGATATTTTCTTCTTCAGCAATCTTTTTAAAACCATTCCATCCGCTGCCATAAGGTTTGATAGCATTAAAGAATGTTGCCAGTGTTTGGTAATCGGTCGGCCTGGTGGCATAAGTTACAATGATCCAACTTACCGTGGTCACTCCAACAGCGAGTAAAAGCTTGTAATCAGCACTAATGGTAGTCAACCATTCAGGCCCCCAGTTAAGGTCAGAACTCATAAGCAAAGCAAGAACAAAGGACACGGCCATCCCGGTAATTTCGGAGTATGCATTGACGCGCCACCAAAACCACCTTAAGATGAAAATGGAGCCTGTTCCAGCACCAATTGATAATAGTATTTGGAAATAGCCGTAAGCACTTTGTAACGACAGAGAAAATAGTCCCGCTAGAACCATAAGCAATACGGTCGAAATTCGCCCCACGTTGACTAACTCTTTTTCTGAGGCCTCAGGCTTAACGAAGCGCTTATAAAAGTCAAAAGCAATGTAAGAAGAACCCCAATTGAGATGTGTTGAAATTGTGGACATATAAGCCGCAATAAGAGAGGCAATAACTATTCCCAATAAGCCTGCGGGCAAAGTTAAAAGCATCGCTGAATAACCAAGGTCATGGCCTATTTTACCTTCTCCTATATGTGGGAAAGCGGTTCTTATTGAATCTAAATCTGGATAAAGCACTAAAGAGGCTAAAGCAATCAAAATCCAAGGCCAAGGTCTTAACGCATAATGCGTGATGTTGAATAAGAGGGTAGCCGATACAGCGTTTTTTTCATCCTTGGCAGAGAGCATTCTTTGAGCAATATAGCCACCACCGCCAGGCTCAGCTCCTGGATACCAGACACTCCACCATTGCACGGCTATCGGAATTACCAAAAGTGTAATGAATAACTCCCGATCACTGAAATCAGGAATGAGAGATAATTTAGAGGCAATCTCTGGTCGCTCAAGCATGGCCGTGAGACCTCCTACTTCTGGTAAGTTAATGATGTAAATGGCCGCAGCTATGGAGCCAACCATTGCCACTAAAAACTGTAAGAAATCGGTTACAATTACACCTCTCAGGCCTCCTAAAGAGCTATAAATTACTGTTATGAGCGATGCGTAAACAACTGTTTTCCATGGTTCCAAGCCAAACATTACTTCCCCAATCTTAATGGCCGCTAAGGAGACGGCTGCCATGATCATTACGTTAAAGAACACACCTAAGTAAAGTGCTCTAAAACCTCTTAGGAAAGCGGCTTCTTTACCACTATACCTGGTCTCATAAAACTCTAAATCGGTTAATACACCTGATTTTCGCCAAAGTTTAGCGTAGACAAAAACAGTGAGCATACCTGTAATTAAGAAAGCCCACCAGACCCAGTTGCCAGAAACACCATTTTGGCGCACAATGTCTGTAACAAGGTTAGGCGTGTCTGCAGAAAACGTTGTAGCCACCATGGAGATTCCGAGTAGCCACCATGGCATATTACGTCCAGATAGAAAGAATTCCTTGGAGCTAGAACCAGCCTTTTTGGAGAGAAGTAGACCAATAAAAAGGAAAGCCGCAAAAAATACCAGAATGATGATCCAATCGAGGGTGGCTAAGTTCATATTTAGTGTTTTACTAAGTTGATTTTTTTTATCTTGAGCGAAAATAGAACGAACAATAATACTCATTTTTTTAGGAGGAATTATATGGACTTGACTTTAGTAGTATTGGCGGCTGGAATGGGAAGTCGTTATGGTGGAAATAAGCAATTGGACGGTATTGGCCCAAATGGCGAGATCATTATGGATTATTCAATTCATGATGCCATTAAAGCAGGCTTTACTAAAGTGGTTTTTATCATCAGAACGGATTTGAAAGATGCTTTTGACGAGCACTATGCCGATCGCTTTAAGGGTAAAATCAAGATGGAGTATGCTTTCCAAAACGAGTATACCGAACATACAGCAACTTATGAATCGATGAGAAAGAAGCCATGGGGAACTACTCATGCTATTTTGGCCGCTAAGCACCTCATCAATGAGCCTTTCTTGGTAATTAACGCAGATGATTATTATGGCACCGAATCTTTCGGTGAAGCCGTAGAAGCGATCAAAGGGCTTAAGGAAGATGAGCATTTAATCATGGGCTATGGTTTGGTCAATACCCTTTCAGATCATGGTACTGTAAATAGAGGTGTTTGTCAGGTAGATGAAAATATGAACTTGACCGGTATCAAGGAAACCTTGGCTATCGGTAAGGATGGAGATGAAATTTCTTACGAAGAAGATGGACAGCGACATACCTTAGATCCTAAAACTTATGTTTCCATGAATTTTTGGGGTTTTCCGGCTTCAGTTTTACCGCTCTTTGAAGAGAAATTTATTGACTTTGTAAAAGCGAATAATGAAGACCCTAAAGCAGAATGCTTTATTCCAGTTGAGGTAGATAATCTGATGAAAGAAGGTAAAGCGACTGTTAAGGTTGTGCCTACATCTGCTTCATGGTTAGGGGTTACTTATCAAGAAGATAAACCACATGTAGTGAATGGTATTAAGCAAATGATTGCTGATGGTCTTTACCCAGAAGAAGTCAAATAATGGAAGCTGCTTTACAGGCACTTCAAGCATATAATATTAAAGGAGCAATCACTGAGATTGCTCCTTTTGGTTTGGGCCATATTAATGATTCCTATTTGGTCAAAGCAAACGACCATCAATACTTACTTCAAAAACTGAATCAAAGTGTTTTTCAGTCACCTGAAATAGTCGAATCAAATTTAAGGGCCTTGCTTAATCATGACTCCGGCCTCTTTGTGAAGCATCATAAAACCAACAGTGGCAATTATCACTACCATTGTGACGATGGCCATTGGCGATTAATGGATTTTATTGAAGATGCCTATGCACCTGAAACTGCTGTTAGTCTTGATGAAGTAGAAAAGGTTGCCGAAGGATTCGGGAAATTCACTTCATTTTCTAATCGACTAAACCCCGAAGATTACCGAGAAAGCATTCCTAAGTTCCATGACCTTAATTGGAGATTGGAAGAGCTGAAAAGTGCAGTTGAAAATGATCAGGCCAAGCGGCTGAATCTGTGTAAAAATCTTGTTGAAAAGGCAGAGGATTTTGATTGGATTCAAGCGAAAATGGATGAATTGATTTCAGATGGGCTCCAAAGCCGAGTGTGTCATAATGACACTAAGCTTAATAACTGTCTAGTAGCAAAATCAAACCATGAGTTCAGATATATCATTGATTTAGATACTATAGGACCAGGTTATGTGCTTTACGACTTTGGAGATTTAATGAGAACAACACTCTCAGCCACTCCTGAAAATGAATTGGATGAGAGTAAAATTGATGTTAGAAAAGAGTTCTTGGAAGTGCTTTATCAAGGTTTCATTTCTCAGTCTAAATCTGTTTTGACTAAAATTGAAATTGACAGTCTTCTTTTCGGTGGGGTGTATATGACCTATATCATGGCCATTCGCTTTTTAACGGACTATTTAAATGGAGATGCTTACTATAAAATCTCATTTGAAAATGAGAATTTTATTAGGGCAAGAAATCAACTAAGACTCCTTGAATTAATGAGTGAACTATGAGTGAAAAAAATGCAGAATACTGGATTGAAAAGTTAGCACTACAGGCGCATCCTGAAGGGGGCTATTTTAACGAAACCTATCGTTCAGCCGATCGACTTCATGAAAGTAAACTTCCTGATCGATATAATTCATCAAGGGTCTTTGGCACCTCCATTTATTTTCTTCTTACTACTGAGAGTGTTTCGAATTTTCATCGCTTAGCTTCGGACGAGATTTGGCATTTTCACCAAGGAGGAAGCGCATTGATCCATATGATTTCAAAAGAAGGAGTGTTGACCTCTAAGCATATTGGTTCCAATCTTGAAGCTGGTGAATCTCTTCAGGTCGTCATTCCAAAAGGAACATGGTTTGCAGCGGAAGTTGTGAAACAGGATTTTATCCTTGTGGGGTGCACAGTGGCTCCGGGATTCGAATTTGAGGATTTCGAATTGGCCGATCGCAGTAGTTTGTCATCCGCTTATCCGCAGCATCAAACTTTGATTGGTCGTTTTACGAACAATTAGCAGTGACTACGTCACTCAAAAACTCTTTGTTAAAAATTAAAAACGGAATGATACTTACAACAACTAACACAATTGAAGGCCATGTGGTAACAGACTATCATGGTGTAATCACCGGTGAGGCTATTATTGGTGCTAACCTATTCAAAGATATTTTCGCAAGCATTACAGACTTAGTCGGTGGTCGTTCTGGATCATACGAGCGGGTACTTCGCGAAGCAAAAGAAAATGCAATGATGGAATTAGAGCATCATGCTAAAGCGCTTGGTGCAAATGCTGTAGTGGGCATTGATTTGGATTATGAAACCATAGGGCAATCTAGCAGCATGCTCATGGTTACCGCTAGTGGTACCGCTGTTACTTATCAATAATTATAGAAGTTTTCTATCCAACGCGGTCGACTGGAAAGTAGGTTTTTTTTAAATTTTTCATCTATCGGCAGGAATGAAGCAACAAAGGCACCCTGGGGTGCCTCTGTTGAACTGATTCAATACCAAAAGGATGACTTTGTACAATCTGCATCAGGAATTTCACCTACAGATGTGTCGCAATAATACTCTACACCTCCCCCAGGAATGAAATTTGCCAAACAATACCCAAAAGTGGTTGTCTCCGGATCTGGATCCCAATCGCACTGAGCTGATAAAGGATTGATCAATGCTACCATTGCTATTGCAACCATTACTGTGCTTAATAACTTTCTCATTGTAATTAATTTAGATTAAACATTTATTTATTAAGTAATACATAATTATATATTTCAAATTTCAAGGTATTCTCTTCTCTTGTGGGAACATATTTATGAATCCCATCTGCGTTAAAAAAGAGGGTAAGACTACCTGGCGAGTCTTCCTTTAATTCAGCTGTTTTATTCAAGTTTTCATCAAGGATTACTATGCGCCTACCACTTATTAAGACTCCTTCTTTCTGCTTTTCGATCGATGTACCGGGTATGCAGTCTCTTATGAATATTCGTCTAATTGGGTCGAAGAACACTTGCCCATATTTCCCTTGTTCTAAATAATATTCCCAAGGACCATTTTTAGATTTCATTTGGCGGTTTGAGATGGATTTAGCCGGCTTCACTATATGACTCCTAGCTGGAGCACTACCTACTTGATTTCCATTAAAATCAAATAGATAGAGGTGATTATCCAAAGGATAGCTCACTGCTATTCTTTCCGCCTCTAAATCAAATGTCCATGAGATTCTGTGAAGGTCAAACCCCCAGACTCCAGTGGTGAAAACATCTGGATATGATAGGAAAAACTCATTATCTCGATTCGTTAATCCAACACTCATAGCATAGTCTGATCGGTAGTTTTTATTTCTCTTGTCATACTTCATGCCACCTTGAATGTTGAGTAGAATGGCTCGGTCATCGTGTACTAACATCGGAGCAAATGGGGCTATCACCGCTGATGGTAATGATCTGTCTCTAAAAGAATCGAAGCTATTGAGGAGTTGTGATTCACGATCTACTAAAAAAAACTGCTTTCTATTCCTATTGAGCACAAATATCGAATCAAGGTTATGGACATGATAGCCTGAATTAAATCCTTGCAAATTTCCAATACCATTGGGCCCGTCTATTGCCAGCGGAATTTTGAATGCTAATCTTTTAGCGTTAATGTCATAGAAGTTGATTTCCTGAGTGATTCGGTTCAAGATTGAGAAATACTCATGCTCACCATCTTTCACATATTGATAATGAAGGAAATTGGTTGCTGTCATACTGTCGATTGGAATCTCGTATTCTCCAATTTTCTTTAAGGTATGTGTCAACTCTGGTTCGATATAATCATCGACAATTTCAGTGCTTCCACAACTCGAAGTAATCACTGCTATTACTAAAAGGCTTAATAACGAGAATAGAGATGATCTTGTAATAAGTGATTTCATGGAGTCTACTTTATGTGATTTTATTTTTTATCTAAAAGTCTCATCGACTGATATTTTAGCTCGGAGTTCATTGATTAGGTTCTTTTTATCTGGTGATAAGAATTCTATATCCTTTATTTCTCCATTCTCTAAGAAAACTATCATTGGGTATATTGAATTTAGCTTCCGAGCCGAGAAAATTCTTTCAGTATCAATATGGACATAGTCTTTTTCCACAATCTCTTCTCCCATTCTGATTTTCAGTGTTTTCACCGAAGACACTCTAGTGAAGATAAATTGGATCTTTGCGGTATCATAAGAAGCCTCTTTGTAGTAGAAATCTGCCATTCCAATACATCCTGAACATCCAGTGCGTGGAACCACCATCATTACTTCTTTGGCATTTTGAAATTCCCCAAGTGGAGAAGGTTTTGACAACAGGGCTTCTTCCAACTGCTGTTGAATGGCTTTGTTGGGTTGTTGGCAACTAAAGATGCATGTCAACAAGACAAGACCCGTAAACGCTAAGAGTAATTTATTTGATAATAATACTTTCATAATTCTAGTAGTTAATACCATGGAACAGGAAAAGGTCATCAAAAAAATTACAGAATTTTTAAAAATAGAGCAGTTTGGGTCTGATTTTGATTAAAGAAATAGCACCTTATGCATAACTAAAAATCTGGTTTTCATGGGCTTAAGTGATTTTTGATATGAATTGGTTAAGGTGATTTTTTAATAAAAATTAATGATTAGTGCTTACTGATCTGCTTAGCAATAGTGGTACTTTAGCTAGAGAAAAGTGAAATGATGTTCTAATCAAAAAACTTCATTCCAGATGCTTTTATAAATTTAGACAGGCAATTAATTATTAATACTATTACCTAGTGAGCGGAGTTTTTTCAGATGAAAGTATCATTGAAGCGTTACAAGGGTCTCAGATCAGTGGGAGAAATGATGTTTTAGTGTGCCTTTATAAGCAGCACTATGATTCAATTCTGCAGTTTGTACTTAGAAATAGTGGTTCTGAAGATGATGCTGCGGACGTCTTTCAGGATGCCCTGGTTATTTTTTATCAAAAAGTCCGGAGTAGTGAATTCCATAGCAAGAGTAGTATCAAGACTTATTTGTATGCAGTTGCAAGAAATTTATGGTTGAATAAATTAAGAAAAAGGACATTTGACCTATCCAAATTGGAGGTAGAGGAGAGCTATAGTTTTGATGACGAAGCAATAATTCAAACTTCTCGGCTCACAATGCATGATGCACTGGAACAAATAGGAGCAACTTGTAAGAAGTTACTGATTGACTTCTACTATAATAAACTGTCGATGCAATCTATCATGGAGACTTATGGCTTAAGTAGTAATGAGGCTGCTCGAAATAAAAAGTATCGTTGCTTGCAAAGATTAATGACTTTTGTCAGAAAGAATAAGCTGAAAAGGACAGACTTTCGAGATGAATAAAGAGGTAAACATAGCGTTGTTAGAGGGATATTTAGCAGGAGATATTGAGGCTTCTGAAGTACTGGCCTTAGATGGTAGCCAATTAAGCGCTGATGAATTAAAGTCCGCAGTCGAAGAGTATGAAGAGGCTGTATTGATCATTGAAGGTGCTGCTTTGAAGGAAGAGCTAAAAGTAATTCATCAAGAGAATGACCCATCCCAAGCACAAAAGTCTTTTCCGCGTTGGTTAGCAGCTGCGGCATCCATTGTATTAATAGGGGTATTTGGAACACTGATTTGGCAAAGCACGAACAGTGAGCCAGAATTCTCAGATTATTTTGATCACTTTGATCAATTGGTTACCTATAGAGACTCAGATTCAACAAATTATTCTGCAGGCCTAGAGGCCTATACTTTGAGGGACTATGAAAAGGCTTATCTGCTCCTAGAAAATATTGACAATCTGGACGATGAGCTGAAATTTTATCTGGCAGTCAGTGCTTTGGGTAGCGAGAGGTTTCAACAAGCCATAGAAATATTTGAAGGTATAGGTACGGACTCAACTAATAAGTATTATCAGCAGATTCGGTGGTATCTGGGTTTAGCTTATTGGCAAATAGGAGAGGCAGATAAGGCTAGAGAGACTTTAGCACTTATTGCTGATGGTGCATATAAATACGAAGAGTCAGTTAAACTTAAAAGTGGACTAGAGGACTGACACTAATCCTTTATTGGTCAACTTTTCACAAAGAATAAGTCACCGTCAGGCTTCGGTTTAATCTCCAACAAATTCGCTAGAACTAACTTTACAAGCGTTTTAGAGGCAACGAATTTTGGGATTTCGGCTTTGGTCGCGAATTCTTGAAGGGTGATCAAACTACTTTCGTCAAGCATCTTCATTAACACTTGTTCTTTTTCGCCATAATTGAATTTTTCATCGCGATCGCTATTGCGTTTCCGCAAAATTTGTCTCATTTCTTTGGACGCTTTGATACTCTCATCTGCATTTCGAACATAGACTATACCATGCGCTGCATTGGGATTTTCTTTTATTGAATAGGGCTTTTCTTTCCCCTCGGGGATATCAAAAACGGCTATGCCTTTTTTGGGGTTTAGTTTGATAGTATGAACAGTATATTGAATAGATGGACTGATGAATTTCTTAATAGAGTCTTCCAGTACGAATATTTCTCCGTCAATGTTTCTTGTCCCAGAGATAGTGCCGTCATCATCAATACCCAGCATGAGTTTGCCACCATTCGTATTGGCAAATGCTACAATTTCTTTAACAACTTTTTCGGGGAAGTTTACCTTCTTTTTAAACTCTAAGAAATGCCCTTCTCCTTTGGCTACTAACCTTTGAACGGTGGTAATATCCATTATGAAACATGCTATGACCTATTGATTACTCTAAGTCGTCTTCTGTCAAATCATCAAGATCTGGCATAGAGAACATACTGCTTAATAAATCCTTGAACCTAGTTCCTGTATCTAAGGATGTCTTGCTCAGTTTACTATACTCTGCAAGCCCATGCAACACAAATTCCATTAGAAAGAGGTGCTCGTGCTTATTTGCATTAGGGTGTTTTGATTTTACCAAGTCCGAAAGTCCGGGTACAGCATTCAATCCTGCTTCATATTCTGCTGATGACAGGTCGTTGATTAAATCAAGGGTATAGCCTTCACCAAACCATGATACTATTGCTTTATAGGCGTTATCAGATTTGTCTTTTGGCTTGTCATCAGGTTTTGGAAAGAAATCGGTGAACATTGTTCTTACCGCTTTTCCTACTAAGTTGTGTGCTACAATACCAGCACCTTCTTGCTCGCCTTCATAAACCAGTTCAACTTTTCCCGTAATGGCTGGTATCACGCCTACAAAATCTGAAACGCGTATGTATGTCTGGCTTTCTTTATTAATGATAGCCCTGCGTTCGGCTGCGCTAATTAGGTTCTCGAATGCCGAAATGGTTAATCGTGCTGATACACCACTTTTTTCATCTACATACTCACTATCTCTGGCTTCAATAGCAATCTGCTCAATCAAATCTTGGGCTATTTCGTTCATCACCACCTTATCCTTCTGGTTGGCTTTGATGTCTGCTTCTTGTGTGGTGATTTGCTTGCTGATGTCCCTACTTTTTGGATAATGCGTAATGATTTGACTATCGATTCTATCCTTCAGAGGGGTAACAATACTGCCACGATTGGTGTAGTCTTCTGGATTTGCAGTGAAGACAAATTGAATGTCTAGGGGCATTCGCAATTTGAATCCACGAATTTGGATATCGCCCTCTTGTAGAATATTGAATAGTGCTACCTGAATTCTTGCCTGTAAATCAGGGAGCTCATTGATGACGAATATGCTCCTGTGAGATCTTGGCACTAGACCATAGTGAATTACTCGCTCATCGGAGTAGGGTAACTTCAGCGTGGCTGCCTTGATGGGATCTACATCACCGATCAAATCAGCAATAGAGACATCAGGTGTAGCTAATTTTTCGGCATAACGATCGCTACGATGAAGCCAAGCAATCGGTGTATCATCACCTTTCTCTTTGATCGTGTCTTCGCCATATCGTGTGATCGGATGCATCGGGTCATCATTCAATTCAGAACCTTCAATATAGGGTACATACTCGTCAAGTAGCTCGGTCATTTGTCGAGCAATCCTAGTTTTGGCTTGCCCTCTGAGGCCTAAAAGGTTCATGTTGTGTTTGGACAGAATCGCCCTTTCGATATCTGGGATTACGGTGTCTTCATAGCCCCAAATACCTTCGAATGTATGTTCTCCTTTTTCAAGGCGTAATATCAAGTTATCACGTAATTCATCTTTGATAGATTTACTTTGATAGCCTGCTGCCTTAAGCTCTTTAAGTGTTTTTATAGATAGTAATTGATCTGTGGTCAATTCTTTGTAATTCATATTAGAATTTTTTTCTGCGATTGCGTTTGTAGTCTTCAAATATTACGTGGCCAAGCCCTTTCAGACTACTGTAGTAGGCATTTCCGTTATTGGCGGTTGTGAATTCCTGTACAAATTGCTTCAGATACGGATCTGAGGCAATCATAAATGTGGTGACAGGGATATTCAACCTTCTACACTGTGTGGCCAAGTTTAATGTTTTTGTAAATATTTTTGGGTCTAAGCCGAAGGCGTTTTTGTAGTACTTGATGCCTACTTTCATACAGGTTGGTTTGCCATCGGTGATCATAAAGATCTGCTTATTGGCATTTTTCCTTCTGCGAAGAATGTCCATGGCCAGTTCAAGACCTGCTATTGTATTGGTATGATATGGGCCTACTTGTAGGTAGGGCAGGTCTTTGACTTCAATTTGCCAAGCGTCATTCCCAAAAACGATAACATCTAAAGTGTCTTTTGGGTATTTGGTAGTGACGAGTTCGGCCAAGGCCATGGCTACCTTTTTGGCAGGAGTAATTCTGTCCTCACCATATAAAATCATGGAATGAGAAATGTCAATCATCAAAACCGTGGACGTCTGTGTCTTGTATTCGGTTTCTATTACCTCTAGATCGTTCTCGGTCATCATGAAGTCTCCGAAGCCATGGTTGATTTGGGCATTTCTAATGGAATCTGTCATCGCAATTTGCTGTACAGAATCTCCAAACTCGAAAGGTCTTCTATCTGTACCAGCTTCGTCTCCAATACCAGTAAAGTTTGTTTTGTGTTGACCCTTTCCGGCTTTCTTTAGCTTCCCAAAGATTTCTTCTAAGGATGATTTCCGAATCTCTTGACCTGTTTTTCCGGTTACCTCAAACTTTCCGTCCTTATTATCTTCCGATATGTATCCCTTGTCTTTAAGGTCATCTATGAAGTCACCAATACCATACTGACCGTCCGTAATGTTGTATTGCTTGTCAATGTTAGTCAACCAAGAAAGTGCTTCAGATACGTCA
Organism: uncultured Roseivirgaceae bacterium; assembly: GCA_964352205.1. Taxonomy (GTDB): domain Bacteria; phylum Bacteroidota; class Bacteroidia; order Cytophagales; family Cyclobacteriaceae; genus Roseivirga. The sequence goes on along the minus strand of CAYGQO010000001.1, from coordinate 312,094 downwards.
CCACCGGTGATACTGATGAGCTGGAGAAATATATTCAAAAGATTATCGAAAGCGGATTCTCCTTGCGCTTTCTGAGGAATGAATTTTGAAAATCTGTATCCCTTCATAGTTTCCTTGTGAACACCTTAATATAGAAATTGGTTTAAACTTTAATACATGAATTCCATGTAGCGCAAAATGAAGTACTTAGGTAATTGATTACGTATTAATTCCAAAAAGATTAGCTTGCTATGTTCCTTTTAGGATGCGAATCGTTTTAAGTCCAAAATATCCAAAGCTGAAGTCATAACCTAAATTGATTTTGTCCAAGTCTAAAATATCGGATTACACTGAGATTGAGCTGATACAAAAAGCGAAGGAAGACAAGCGTTTTTTCGAACCGCTTTATAAAAAATACTTTGAACAAGTCTATAGGTTAGTCTTTTCAAGAGTGCAAGATGTTGATTTGGCAGGAGATATTACCTCAGAGGCTTTTGGAAAAGCATTATCTCATCTGAAGGATTATAAATTTCAGGGATATCCGCTTTCGGCATGGTTGGCACGGATCGCTTTGAATAGTTGCTATGACTATTTCAGGGCTCAGAAAAAGCAACGCCATGTGTCACTTGAGAATTACGTTTCGCATGATATCGTCTTCGAAATTGAGATTGAAGAAAATGAAAAGGAGCTTTGGTTGGCGATGTTACCAGAGGTATTGGACAAGCTTAAACCTGCAGAACTTGAGTTAATAGAACTTAGGTTTTTTGAAGGTAAAAGCTTTGCTGAAATTGGTTATATACTCAGCATCACTGAAGGTAACGCCAAAACACGTACCTATAGAATATTAAAGAGATTGAAAAAGCACTTTAAGCGCAACGTATCGTGAAATACAATTTTTTAAATAGCGGAAAAAAGTTAACATCAGATAATATCAAAAGTCAAATGAACTTTGATAATGTGGTGAAGGGAGCTTCTATCTGGGCTGGGGTTAAACTTGGTTTCAGCTTGCTAAAACTAGGACCTAAAGTTAGCAGCAGCTTTCTCTTAGGGGCATCAGCTGTGGTCATTACAACTGCCACCTTGATGGTGGTAAACCCTGATTTTTCCTTAAGTAGCAATGATGATTCGAACTTCACCCCGGAACCAAAAACGGAGGTGATTTCAGTTAGACCAGACTCGACATCATCCATTTCTAGTTTTTTTAAATCTAACTCGCTCGATTCGTTGGTAAGATCAGTTGATTCAATTTCACAAGCGGGCCTTGAAGAGCCTTCTTCTGAATCTCAGACATTGATTCCTGTACCAGAGCAGTTGGTAGTAGTAGACTCCATTCAGAATGTAGACGTGAAAACCAAGGCGAGACCGTTACCAGATTTTAGTAGCTTTCAAGCCTTTATTGATAAAGAGCTCAATTACCCTATTGGACCCATAAGTGTTTCAGTCAATGAAAATGATGAGGACATTACGCAAGAGGAAGGTTATGTGGAAGTTTTCTGGACCATTAATAAGCAGGGAAAGGCTAAGAATTTCAAAATTATGAAATCAATGGGAGATGCTTTCGATAATGAAGCGATTAGGGTCATCAAGTCTTTTAAGCGCTGGGAGCCTGCAACCTACAATGGCGAAGCCGTGGAAAGTAATTTAAAATTGAAGGTTCATTTCAAGATAAAGTAAGCCCACTTACATCATTATCTCATCTATTTGCTAGGCTTTTCCGTATCTTTCAGATATAGTTATTACTGTGATAAAGTACTCTATAAAAGATCTCGAAAAGTTTTCAGGCATAAAGGCCCATACCATTCGCATTTGGGAACAGCGCTATGAATTGCTGAAGCCCCAGCGCACGGAGACAAACATTAGGTTTTATGACGATGAGCAGCTAAAATACTTGCTCAATGTGTCACTTCTCGTAGAGAATGGCTTTCGAATTTCTCAAATCTGTGCTTTTACGCGTGATGAGTTCAATGAAAACTTGAGAGACATTATTGATAAGGGCTATCCTACAAAAGAAGATCACCAGGTCAATTCGATTGTGAATGAGCTGGTGATTGCTATGCTCGATCTCGATGAGCGGAGGTTCGAAAAGATTTTAGCATCAAGCTTGTTGCAAAGAAGTTTTGAAGAGACGCTTGTAAAAGTAATATACCCTTTCTTGAAGAGAATAGGAGTGATGTGGAGGACAGGGGAAGTGTCTACCGCCCAGGAACATTTCATCTATCAATTGATACGACAAAAGATCATTGTCGCAATTGACGGGCTAGTTATTCCAAATTCCGATGCTGAAAAATATTTGCTGTTTTTACCAAAATCGGAATTCAATGACTTGTTGATCTTGTTGTTTGCCTATGTACTAAAGAACAGAGGCAAACAGTGCATTTATTTGGGTGTGGATATTCCATTTAAGGATCTCCAACAAGTCACCGCTATCTCTAAGCCGAAGACGATTTTTACTTTCATCAAAGCCCCGGCATCTAAGATTGATACACAAGCATACATTTATCAATTGTCTGAGGCTTTCAGTTCACAGAATATCCTAATCACTGGAAATCCATATTTCATGGATGAGTTAGAATACCCTGATAATGTGTTGTTGATTACAGGGGTAGATGACTTGATAACTATGCTAGCCGATTGACTATCAGCATATAATACATTTTTATTATATTCATTGGTGCAATTTTTTAAGCGAGTATATCCAGCAGTAATTATTCTTTGGCTTGCAATTTCATTTTCATCTTGCGGATCGAGTGTTAAAAAGACGCAGTTATTGGGTGAGTGGTTCAATGAGTCCATGTCGGTAAAAATCGATGCGCTTGATGGTAGTGTCGATTCTCTTTTTAGCGTTCCGAAAGGACAGTGGGAAGCTGTTTTGGGTATAAAGCCCATTAGAACCACATATGCACAAGATGGAAAGTATACTTCTGAATATATCAGTTTATCGGGTGAACTGCTTCAAAGCAAAGAGGGTCAATGGGAGTTAAAAGGTGATTCACTATTCTTAACAGAAGATAACCAAACCACAGCCTATTTTTTTGATTGGCGAGATGGTAAAGCCGCTTTTATCGGATACTTAGATTGGGATAATGATGGTCATGCAGATGATCTTTATGAAGGTGTACAGTTAAAGAACTAGCACCTATTTTTTTATATCAAGTTAATTAAATCAAATAATTATGGATTTTTCAGCTATTAATTGGCTTGCAGTATTGGTTGCTGCGGTCGCATTTTTTGCACTTGGTGCTATTTGGTATGGACCTCTTTTTGGTAAACCATGGCAGAAGGGTGTTGGTCTTTCAGATGAGGAAATAAAGGGTGCCAATATGGGGAAGCTCTTTGGCTCTGCATTCATTTTTGCATTGATCATTTCGGCAGGTATGGCTATGTTCTTTTTTGGCTTTCCGGCAGAACCTGGCTGCGAACAAACAATGACTGCTGACATGGGGGCGATGTATGGTATTATGACGGGTATTTTCTTTTTGTTTCCTTCTATTAGCATGAACTATTTATTCGCTAGAAAATCGGTAAAGCTCATGTTAATTGATTCGGGTTATCATATCATAGCCTATACGATTGTAGGGGTAATATTGGCCGCATGGCAATAATTCTCAAGCGGAAGCTTTTATACTAGGAATAGACACTTGTTACTTTTTAATGGTCAACGGGGTCTAAGTGTATATGGACTGTAACACGTCTATATATTGAGCATACTAGTTTCCGCTTTTGAACTTTATTCTGATGCTTATGTGTTGCAGAGTAGGGAAAATTAACGGGTGTGGTATGTTTATTAAACAGACACCATGAAATTTAGAAGAATTGAAAAGGTGATTTATTCACCCAATGCCTACAAAAGAGGCTTTCAGATGGCTCAGCAAGAGTATGATCGTTTTCTTGAAGTTAAAAAGAGACTGAATCAAATTAAGGCTTACCAGCAACTGAAGCAGGGCGAATTATTTTTAGAATTGATTGAGGCTTAGAATTCCAAAGGAGATTTTAAGCTCATATTACTAAAATCACTTTCCACCAATTTTGATGGGATAATGGATGGCTCTTCCCAAATAGGAGGGGTAAATCCATATTTTTTTGACATCTTCTCGTGTACTTCTCTTCGGGTAGGATGATGGTCTGAGACAAGGTTCAATGCCCGGTGTTGATGCTCTGCTGGCCAGTACGCGATTAATCCAGATATAGTGCTTATGATATCATCCAAGTGAATGTAATTCACTGGGGTATTAGCGCCCTTTGTAGGCTTACCTTCAAACCATTTACCGGGAATACGATCATTCCCCATTAACCCGCCACATCGGAGTATGATCAACGCTTGCTCTATCTGAGATATCTGTTGCTCCCCTTTGACGACCGCTTCTGAAGAACCTTGATTGAGGTCAAAAGGTGTATTTACTGTTACGGGTCCATTGGTATTGGGGTAGTAAGAGGTAGAACTGATAAAGACTACCTTTTTAACAGGGCTAGATTGTAGTTGATACTTGAGGTACTTGATTTGTTCTTCGTAAAATTCTGGCTTGTTCTTTTTTCTTCCAGGCGGGATATTGATAATAAGTAAATCGACCTGAAATAGCCTATTGAAATTGATTCCTTGAGGCATTGGATTCAATTGAAACAGTATAGCCTCTATTCCCTTTTGGGTAATGATTTGGAGTTTGTCTTCGCTGGTAGTACTGCCCGATACTTCGTGGCCAGCTGCTACCAATGCTTCGGCCAAAGGCAATCCTAACCAGCCACAACCAACTACACCTATTTTCATTTTCTTAGCGATTCTAAACGGCTTGTGAAGCGGCTAACATGGTAGCTGCTACATCCGCATAGAATTTTTCGTAAAGTGGAAGGATTACGTCAATGTCGAATTTCTTTGCCTGTGTGAGGGCGTTCTTCTTAAAAGTCTCTAAATTTTCCTCACTGAGAATGTATAACGCGTTCTTCGTCATTTCTTCGATATCACCAATTTTAGAAGTAAATCCTGTCACACCGTCAATATTGAGTTCAGGAATACCACCAGCACGGGTCGAAATTACGGGTACCTCGCAAGCCATTGCTTCGAGTGCAGCAAGTCCAAAACTCTCTTTTTCAGATGGCATAAGGAAGAGATCCGCAACAGAGAGTACTTCTTCAACAGCTTCTAACTTTCCCAAGAATCGGACTTCATCATAAATACCTAAATCACGACAAAGGGCTTCAATATGACCTCTTTCGGGTCCGTCTCCAACGAGTAACAGCCTTGAGGGAACGGTCTCTGATATTTTATAGAAAATGCGTACCACGTCATCCACACGCTTCACTTTTCTAAAGTTTGAGGTGTGAACAATAAGCTTTTCTCCATTTGGGCATATGGCTGTTTTGAAGTGATCTTTGCGCTGTCTTTTGAACTTGGTTAGGTCAATGAAGTTGGGTATCACTTCGATTTCCCTTAGGATATTGAAGTGTTTATAAGTGTCTTTTTTAAGGTCTTCTGAAACGGCAGTGACACCATCAGATTGATTGATACTGAAGGTTACTACAGGTTCGTAAGAAGGATCCTTGCCAACCAAGGTAATATCAGTACCGTGCAGTGTAGTAACTACTGGGATGTTTATACCCTCAGTTTTTAAGATTTGCCTTGCCATTACTGCCGCGGATGCATGTGGAATCGCATAGTGCACATGCAGTAGATCTAGCTTTTCAAACTTTACAACGTCTACCATTTTACTGGCCAGCGCTAGCTCATAAGGTGGGTATTTGAAAAGTGGATATGATCTTATGTTTACCTCATGATAAAATAAGTTCTCGTTAAAAAAGTCCAACCTGGTCGGTTGTGAGTATGTAATAAAATGCACTTCATGGCCATTTTTGGCCAATCCTTTGCCTAATTCAGTTGCTACCACGCCACTTCCTCCGAAGGTGGGGTAGCATACAATTCCTATCTTCATGAAATAAATGTCGCGCTACGTAAGCATAAACCCAATTAGTCTGCTTTAGGTTCAAAAATAGATTTGTACAGTAAATCGTGGATTCGAGTTCTCACGTTTTCTTCTAGCAATTTAAAGTTATCACTTTCGGGATAGGTACGATTACAAAGAAAAACGAAAACAAGTTCTTCGGCAGGATCTGCCCAGACTGCCGGACCGGTAAAGCCTGTATGTCCAAAAGTACTCGCAGATGAATATTGACTAGTTGGTCCTTCATCTGTTCCGGTAATTGGCTTATCCCAGCCAAGGCCTCTTCGATTTTCCATGTATTGGGCACTTGTAAAAATGGGGATCGTCCAGTTCTGAAAGTATTTTTTATTGGCATACTCTCCCATTTGCATATTCATTTGCATGAGAATAGCCAAGTCATTGGCCGTACTGAAAAGGCCAGCATGCCCAGCAATGCCACCCATTAGCGTGGCGTTTTGGTCATGTACGTTGCCACAAACAATCGTATTTCTGAAGTAATCATCTACCTCTGACGGGGCTATGTCCTTGCCATATCCTTTTTCTAAGGGTAAATACATGGTGCGATTTAAACCCAAAGGACCGTAAAACTCTCTTTGAAGATAGGTTTCAATAGGTTCTTTAATGATTTCAGCTACCACATGGTACATGAGGGTGTAACCAAGATCGGAATAGAGATAATCATGTCTTGTTTGGTTTTTGGGCAAGTCTCTTAAATCAGATGCTATTGTCCATTGCCAAATGGAATCAGCCAGTGCTGGGGGGAGGTCACTTTCTTGAAAACGGAAATTATGGTTTGGACCGGATGCGTCTGAAAAATACTCCGCCTTTAGTTCACCCTTGTGAACCGTTTTCTCCCAGAAAGGGATGTAGGGCTTCAAACCCGCCTGATGGGTGAGAATATCTCTAATGAGCAAAGAGTCCTTATTAGTGCCACGAAGGTCTTCAAGGTAAAAACCAATTGGCTTATTAATGTCTAGCCTTCGTTCTTCATACAGTTTCATAATGATCTGCGTGGTGGCAGCAACTTTAGTGATTGATGCCACATCATATATTGAGTGATCGTCTATTGGCTTTTCTTCTGCATAAGTCTGATGACCAAAGTTCTTTTGGTAAATGACCTTCCCTCTTCTGGCAACAATTATCTGGGCACCGGGAGTAGCTTTGTTTTGTATGGCTTCTTCGATGATCTCGTCAATTTTTCGGAGAGAATCGATACTCATCCCAACTTCGATAGGCATGCCATAGCTCAGTCTTGACGTGACAAGTGTTTCAATACCCATGCCTGCCTTAAAACTATCACCTGCTGAAATAGGCAGTTTGCCTTCTGCTTTTAAGGCGCCAAAAATAATTTGAGGTGTTAGATTTTGAGTAATCTCATTGTCTTCATACGTACAAATAATATTCTTTACGCCTTGGAAATACTGAAGGCTGTATGCATTGCCAAAGACCACTACAATCACTTTGGTCTTTTCCTGTAAGGCTTTAATAAAGGCTATTTCTTCATCCAGAACACCATGTTGATCTTTCGGGGCATTGGTAATGCCGTGATAAGAAACAACTACTAGATCGTGTTGCGCAATGGCCTCAAGACGAGTGTCATTGAGTGAGTCCAGTGGCAAATGACTGAATTTGGCATATTTATCTAGCATGCGCTGAAATTCACTAGGGTCGCCTTTGCCTATGGCAATAGACGCATGACTTTTTTCACCTAAGTCAATTAATGGAAGTAATTGATCGTGATTGTCGACAATGGTAATTGCTTTTTGGTAGAGAATGCGATTGAGCAGCTGTGCATAATCATTATTAATTCGTTTCGTCAGGTTTGCCGCATTGACCATTGATGGCTTGCTCAAGCCGAACCAGTATTTTGCTCTTAAGATCTTCTTCACGCGCTCGTCAATCGAGGCTTGATTGAGTTGCTCTTTTTTGAGGGCTTTTTTTACTTGTTTGATGGCCTTCGGTACATCCAATGGAAAAAGAATGATGTCATTTCCGGCTTGTAGTGCCTTAACGTCAGCTTCGCCTGGTTTGTAATACTTGGCTACTCCCTGCATGTTCATAGCATCAGTAAAGACAAGGCCATCAAACCCGAGTTCTTTTTTTAACAAGTCGGTTACCACTTTGTCAGAAAGGGTAGTAGGCATATTCTCCCGATCGTCATAAGACGGCACCTGAAGGTGGGCCACCATAACACTCATTAAACTGTCTTTCATCAATTGCCTGAAAGGATACAATTCGGTTTCACTCATTCTTTCCACAGAGTGTTTGATTAAGGGCAGCGCGTAATGCGAATCGGCATCGGTGTCGCCATGGCCAGGAAAGTGTTTTGCGTTAGCCATGATACCATGGTCTTGCATACCTTTCATATAGGCGATTCCTTTTTCAGAAACGGCAAATTTATTTTCTCCAAATGAACGGTAGCCGATTACGGGGTTATTAGGGTTCACATTGACATCGACTACGGGGGCAAAATTGATGTGCATGTTCATTGCGTGGAATTGATTGGCAACCTCTTTGCCCATTTCATAAATCCACTTGTTATCTTGGATCGCACCAAGCGTCATTTGCTTAGGGAAGTCTAGGACGCTGTCCAAACGCATGCCGATGCCCCACTCTGCGTCCATGGCAATGGCTAAAGGTACTTTTGATATTGATTGGTAACGGTTGTTGAGTTGTGCTTGGCGATAGGGACCTCCTTGGAAGAATATTAGTCCGCCTATGCCATGCTCAGTAATGAGTTTGTCAATTTCCTGATAGTGCTTTTCGTCCCGATTAGAGTAGGCAGCTACCATGAAAAGCTGTCCGAGTCTTTCCTCTGGAGTAAGGGCGTTAAATACGCTATCAACCCAATTCTCTTGTGCCTGTGTATCTGCCTTCTGGTAGATTTTTTGGGCATTCATGACGCTCCAACTGACCAGAAACATCAACACCGTCACAATAACTTTTTTCATCATACAGGCGTTTGACTTTTAATAAAAGTAAATAAACTATATTTTTAGGACATTAGTAAGAACGTTATAAAAGGAGTAGTGATATGATAAATCTTCCGAGTTTAATGAAAAAAACGAAGTATCAGCGCTTTCATGTGACTCCGCGTTACTACGACCCTATCAAAGAAGACATTGAAAATAGAACGTCTCGTATAAAAGCAGAGCTCGGCCTTACGGATGATACTGTCGATTTAGGCTTTAACTCACAGATATCAGGTTCTTTCCGCAAAAACATGAAACATGCCAAAGGCAATGGTATGGGTCAGACCATGATGTTAAGACTCGTGATCATGATTGTATTGGTGATGTTCGCAGGTGGTTTTGTTTATGTGGGATCAGACATATTTTATTTAGCCTTACTCTATATTCCGTTCTATCTTTGGAAGCGATTTAAAAAATAACTTCCAAAGTTCAGAATGCCCGATATCATAAAGTTATTACCTGATAACATTGCTAATCAGATAGCTGCTGGTGAAGTGGTCCAGCGTCCTGCTTCTGTGGTGAAAGAGTTATTGGAAAATGCGATTGATGCGGGCGCTACTGATATAAAACTAATCGTTAAAGATTCTGGAAAGACACTCATTCAAGTAGTTGATAATGGCCAAGGCATGTCCCATATCGATGCTAGAATGTCTTTCGAAAGGCATGCTACTTCCAAAATTAGAACTGCTGATGACCTGTTTGCGATCAAAACGATGGGTTTTCGTGGTGAGGCCATGGCTTCCATTGCGGCAGTGGGGCAGGTAGAATTAAAATCGCGTAGGGAAGAAGATGAACTTGGCGTGATGATTCAAATCGAGGCATCCGAAATTAAGAAGCAAGAACCCATAGCCACTCCTAAGGGAACTTCCACTTGTGTTAAAAATCTGTTTTTTAACGTACCCGCTCGAAGGAATTTCCTAAAGTCGAATGCCGTTGAAATGCGACATATTGTCGATGAATTTCAAAGAGTGGCTTTGGCCAATTCAGAAATTGCCATGTCGTTGTATCAAAATGATATGGAGCTCTACAAGCTTTCAGGTGGCAAGCTCAGCAAGCGTGTGGTTGGTATTTTTGGAAAGAAGTATCAAGATCAGATGGCTTCTTGTGAGGAAGAAACTGACGTAATGCGGGTGTATGGTTATGTAGGTAAGCCAGAGTTTGCGAGGAAGACCAGAGGAGAGCAATTTTTCTTTGTGAATAATAGGTTTATAAAGAGTAATTATCTCAACCATGCAGTGATGACGGCTTTTGAAAGCCTGCTCCCAGACGCTACCTATCCGTTCTACACGCTATTTATAGAAATAGATCCGAAGCATATTGATATCAATGTGCACCCAACAAAGACGGAGATTAAGTTTGACGATGAGCGAACAGTCTATGCCATTATTAAAGCAGCCGTGAGACAAGCTTTGGGTACTCATAATATTGTACCAGCCATAGATTTTAATCAAGATGTGAATTTTGCGTCATTTCAATCGGCACCACCTAAAAGTGGCATTAGTTCAGCCGATCGTGATTATACACAGTTTAAGACTTTCGAAAAGAAGCAAGGCGCAGGGCAATGGGAAAAACTCTATGAAGGGCTGAGACAAGACATTTCCAAAGAGGAGCAAGACAATGCGCAAATGGAGATTCATCCAGAGACGCAGAGCACTATTACGCTCGGGAGTGCAGCAAATTCACCTGAAGGAATATCGCATGCTTCACGAGAGCATAAGGCCTATTTCCAGATTCATCAACAATACATTGCTACTCATGTGAAGTCTGGCCTGATGATGATTGCGCAGCAAGAAGCGCACGAACGAATTCTATATGAAAAGTTTCTATTGCAATTGCAGCAACGATCGGGAGCTTCTCAACAATCTTTATTTCCACAAACCTTAGAGTTGAATCCGGCTGATTTTTCACTCGTCAATGACATTAAGGAAGAATTGAACGCCATAGGTTTTGAGTTTTCTGATTTTGGTAACCATGCGATTGTAATTAACGGAGTACCTGCGGACTTAAAGATGGTCAATGAAAAGGTGCTTTTTGAAGGTTTTATCGAACAGTTCAAACAAAACAAGTCTGAACTCAGTATTTCAAATGATGAGAACATAGCAAGAGCCATTGCAAAAAGATCTTCAATAAAAAGGGGGAATGAGTTAACCCAAGGAGAGATGTCATCGTTAATTGATCAGCTCTTTGCTTGTAAAACTCCGAATTACTCACCGAGTGGCCGAAAAACCACTTTTATACTGGAATTGGAAAAGATAGCCCAGTTTTTTAATTAGCATCTATGTTTGGAAGACTCACACCCCTGGTAAAACAATTATTATTTATCAATATTGGTATTGCTGTCCTTCAGATGGTGATCAAGATTGATTTAGGGGATTATTTCGGTCTTTACTTTATTTTATCTGATGAGTTCCAACCCTATCAGTTTATCACTTACATGTTTCTGCATAGTACGCAAAGCATTATGCACTTATTTGGAAACATGTTTGCCCTTTTCATTTTCGGCCCTCTTCTTGAGCAGTTTTTAGGTCAGAAAAAGTTCCTGATTCTTTATTTGGTAACGGGAATCGGTGCCGGTCTTTTTTATACAGGCGTTAATTATCTGGAGGTGCGAGGTGTAAAAAGTGATGTAGAGGCTTATGTGACCAACCCTACTTCTCAAGGCTTCAATCAATTACTAGTAGATCATGGAGAGAATCTGAACCCTGAAATTTACAATTTTGTCGATAGCTATTCGCGCAATGAGAATGATTCGAGGCTAAAGGAAACTTCAGTAAGGTATGCTTGGCAGCTTTACAATTTATATGGCAGGTATAATATGGTGGGTGCCTCTGGGGCAGTATTTGGAATTTTGGCAGCCTTTGCCTTATTCTTCCCAAATACCGAACTATTCTTATTGTTTTTACCTTTTCCCATTAAGGCAAAATACCTAGTGGGTTTTTATATCCTTTACGAGGTGTACTCCGAGTTTCAGCGTGCACCAGGGGATAACGTGGCGCACCTTGCCCATATTGGTGGGGCCTTAATTGCCTATTTCTTAGTGAGGTTGTGGAAGCAAGAACGCAATAAGTTCTATTAGCAGATGAAGAGTATTCTAGACGATTTTAAAATTGCCTTTAAGACAGGAAACGTCTTAAATCAGATCATTGTCATCAACGTGGTGGTATTCCTTTTTATGGGCATACTCTCTATTTTGTTGACACTATCAAATCAAGCGGGCATCTATAGCGAATTTGCTAAATACCTTACCTTACCCGCAGATATTTCAAAGCTAATTTTTAGGCCTTGGTCATTAATTACTTACTTTTTCTTCCATGAGGGACTCTTTCACATCTTATTTAATATGCTTTGGATGTATTGGTTCGGAAGAATCATTTCGGAGTATTTGGGACAGAACAAAATCTTAGGTTTTTATGCATGGGGCGGAATAGGCGGAGGCCTGTTTTACATCTTAATTTATAATCTCTTTCCTTTCTTTGCCGAAGCGGTACCTTTTTCAAACCTGTTGGGCGCGTCTGCTGGTGTAACGGCTATTGTGGTGGCTGCTGCAACTTTTCAACCAAACTTTACGGTGAGCTTGATTTTGATTGGTCCAGTAAAGCTGAAGTTTATTGCAGCTTTTAGTGTAATAGTGTCTTTGTTACAATCTACAGGATCGAATGCTGGGGGTGAGATTGCTCATTTGGGTGGAGCGCTCGTTGGCTATGTTGGTATGGTGCAACTTCAAAAAGGAAATGACTGGAGTAAACCGATAGTCACTTTTATCATTTGGGTAAAAAGCTTTTTTAAACCACAGCCTAAAATTAAAGTGTCTTATAGGAAGGAAGAGAAAGCGAAGACCAGTACTAGAACTTCAAGAAAAACTGGTTTGGCTCGTAAGCCATCAAAAGCGCAAGAAACTAGCCAAGCGGAAATTGATGCCATATTGGATAAGATTTCAGACAAGGGTTATGATGCCCTAAGCAAGGATGAGAAGCAAAAGCTTTTCAACGCAAGCAAAGACTAGCATTTACTTTTCTATTTCAAAGTATATCACTTTGGACACCGGAGTTCCGTCTTGCAATAGGCCCTGAACATTCACCAATACGGTGGTTTCAAGGTCAGATGCCCAAAACTCGATTGTGGCTTCTCTATTGTCCCCCATAAATATCATTGGCTGCCAGTGTAATAGAATTCTGTAGTCAGGCTTAATATGTTCGGGTTTTTTTACGTCATATTTCGGTGAATAGAATTCGCGAGGCAGCTGATAGCTATGCTTTAGCTTGAAATCAACGAGACCATCTTCTTTTTCAAAAGTATCATCGAATATACCCGCTCCACTTTTGGTGTAAAACGCAAGGACACCTCCAAAGGCAGATGCTCCAAACTTTGCTGAGGCTGCGCTACCCCGTAAAACTACCACTTTGTAGAATTCATTGGGATTCATGGATTGGAGTAATCCAAGTTGAACAGGGGCGTCATCTAACAATAAAAATGGAGACCTGTTGCTCGCACCTTGACGAAGCGTTATGTTACCGTCAGAAGAGATTACTAAGCCTGGCAATCTACCCACTAATGATTGAATAACATTAGTCGACCCCAAGGGAGGACCTTCGGTGAAGTCTATTGCGTCAGTGCCTCTACCAAAAACGGTGCTTTCGAGAGGCTGGCCTGTAATATCAAGCCTATTGGCTTCAACAATGACATCATCTAGTCTTCTTGCAGAGGAGTCAAAGTCGTACGCAGCATCTATTTTCTCTCTAATTCTTCTTTGCTCCATAAAACGACTTTCTAAATCAAGAAGTCTATTTTTTGTGCCGAGTTTATAGTTTGAAAATGGAGTAGCTTGGTAATAACTACTATCAATCCGAAATTGGATATCGTCTTTCTCCTTTTTCTTTTTACCCTTCTCTCTTTTGCCTTTGAGTATCAGGTTTTCACCTTCAAAAACTGTAAGGTCTTTAAACTCAAACTGGCCATCATTTGAAGTCTCTCCTTCCACAAGTGATGGTATGACTTCTGCTAAATTCATAAAGGATATTTTGGTGGCCTGTGTCCTCTGGGTGAAGGCACGGTAGGTTGTGCCCTTTAGTGTAAGGCCCCGCTCAAAGTCAAAAGGAAGTTCTTCTTCCGGATTATTTAATATCTGTTGCCACGTAAATCTTCTCCAACCATGAGTTAACATGACTAGATCTAAATGTTCAGTTGCCTCTGGGTTTTTTTGATCAAAGTAATAAGCGGGGTTTTCTATGTTTCCTTTAAGGTCAGAGTTTAGGAGTAACTCTGTCATAATATTCAATTCTGGTTCTTTTTCGATCGTTTGCCCTATGTCATAGGCACTCATTGAAAAAATGCCGTTGAGCGAATCAGTGATCATAGCGTCCAATTCAATTTTAATGTTGACCTTCTCTCTTTTTTTGTAAATCGGTTTATCAGCACTAATTGATAAGTGATTGGTTGGGTCTTTTACAAAGAATAATCGCTCTAAAAGTGGATTATTGTTTTCATCGAACAAGGTGAAATGCGAAATACCTGGGGGAATGTCTGAAGTTGGAATGTTTATAAATGCAATTGGTCCTGAAAGATCAAGCTCAGCGGAGAAAGTTACCAGGCCTCTGCTATTTACGAGTATAGAAAGCTTCTTTTGGCTTTCGGAATTGTCCTTAGCAGTGATGGTTAGTTTCAGTTGCTCTTCATTCATACGGATTAGTCGCATGCCGACTCCCGATTCCTGTACTTTGGGTAAGTCAAATGATTTATCAAGCCCCAATAAGTACGCGCTATAGGATTTTCCGGCTTGGGGAGTAATATAGAAAAAACCCATACCTGCATGTTGCGTTTTTAGTGAGCTAATAGTGAGTCCAGTATTGTCTGTTACGCTTCCGTCTACCGCGATACTTCTACCGTTTCCATCGATGGCTTTGAAGGCTACTTTGGTGGGTATTCCTTCGATTAAATCGCCACCTTCGGGAAAGAATTGGATATCGATCTCTTCCGATATAGTTGGGCTTTCATCAAAATATTTGGGGTTACCTAGCACTGAGATGTCTTTTCTAAAGAAGAATTCTTCTCCGGTATTTCTCATCCAATTGGTAAAAGCCACCAGGGTGTATTCGCCAGCGATGAGACTATCGGCTAAGTCAATTAGACCATTTCCAAAACCATTGGGCGTAAGGACTATTTTTTGATCAATGAGTTGTTCTGTCTCATCTATGAGCTGCACATAGACTGGATAACTTAAAGGAGATGGAAGGTTAAGTGGGCCAGCTGTGAGGTAAGTTTGAAACCATATGGTTTCACCTGCGGCATAGTAGCTTCTATCTGTATGCAGGTATACTTTTTCTTGCGGATGTGTTTTGATATAACCTTCTAGCGCTGCTGATGTTAAATCTAAGGTTCTATTTTGAGCGTACAGGTTGTTAGTGAAGAGCAAACTGATACTCAGGATGGTGACAAATTGTTTTACCGCCATTTTTCTAGCTTTGGTCAACCCCACCACAGCAAATTTTGTGCCCGAAAGTGTGATTTATTCTTTATTGAGTAAGATGTTTCTACTTTCGGAAAGAATCTCTTTCAAAGGCTTTCTGGTTTATTTTTCTATCTCAAAGTAAATCACTTTTGATACGGGTGTTCCGTCTTGCAATAGGCCTTGCACATTGACCAATACAGTGGTTTCCAAGTCTGAGGCCCAAAACTCAACTGTAGCTTCTTTTTCATCACCTAGGTAGATCATTGGCTGCCAGTGTAGTAAAATCCTGTAGTCAGGTTTAACATGCTCCGGTTGTTGAATCTCATATTTAGGAGCATAAAACTCCCGAGGTTGTTGGTAACTATTTTTAAGTTTTGTTGCGATTAGACCATCTTCTTTTTCAAAGCGCTCGTCTATTATTCCAGCTCCAGTTTTGGTATAAAAAGCTAATGCGCCATTGAAGCCTTCGTTACCGAATCTCGCGGAAGCTGCTACACCTTTAAAGACCACTACTTTGTAAAATTGATCTGGAGAGAAACCATTGACAAATTCCACATCAGTGGGCACGTCATCAATTAATATGAGCGGAGTGCCCCCAGCGGTTCCGTTTTGGCGAATCGTAATGTTTTGACCGGAGACTACCACTCCAGGTATTTTGCCTACAAGCGCTTGTAAGATAGTAGGCGCAGAAATCGGAGGGCCTTTGGTAAAGTCTATGGCATTGGTTCCCCTTCCGAAAACAGTGCTCTCAAGTTCTTGGCCGGTAGCATCTACTCTTTCAGCTTCTACAATCACATCATCCAAGCGTGTAGCAGTCGAATCGAAGTCGTATGCAGCATCAATTTTCTCTCGTAGTTTCCGTTGTTCTAAAAATTGCTTCTCTGCATCTCCAAGTCTATCTTTAGTACCAACCGCAATATTAGAAAAAGGAGTTGCCTGATAATAACTGCTGTCGATTACGATTTTAATATCGTCCTTTAATTTTTTCTTCTTGCCTTTTTCTCTTCTACTTTTTAACATCAATTCTTCACCTTCAAATACAAAGAGGTCTCTAAATTCAAATTCGCCTGATTTCGAGCTTTCAATTTCCAGCACGGACGGGATAGTCTCGGCCAGATTTACTAATGAAAGTTTTGACGATTGTGGGTTGTCGCTAAATGCCCTGTAGGTTGTGCCTTTGAGTGTCAGCCCGCGCTCGAAATCGAAGGTAAGCGCCTCGTCTTTCTTGTCTAAAACCTTATCCCATGTGAACCTTCTCCATCCGTGGGTTAGCATTACTAAATCTAAATGTGCATTCGCGTCTGGGTTCTCTTTGTTGAAATAGTAGGCAGGGTTTTCAAGGTTTCCTCTTAAATCCGAATTCAGCAACAACTCAGTATAGATATTAGACTCAGGTTCTTTGTCTATAGTCTGGCCCAAGTCATAGGCACTCATGGAGAATATTCCGTTAAGGGTGTCACTCACTACATCATCCAGTTTGATTGTGACACTTACCTTCTCTCTTCTTTTATAGGCTTGTTTATCTGACGCTATGGATATAGGGTCAGGTGTGTTATCAACAAAGAATAATCGTTCGAGTATGGGGTTATTGTTTTGATCGAATACCGTGAGGTGTGAAATCCCAGAGGGCAAATCTGAAGTGGGAATATTGAGGAGTGCTATTGTTCCAGACAAGTCAATTGATGCTGAAAAGGTTACCAACCCTTTACTGTGCACGAGTACCGATAGGTTTTTCTGGTTTTGGGAAATATTATTGGCCGTTAGGGTTAGTTTGAGCAGATCATTTGGCATTGAATTTAGTCGCATACCAACTCCAGTCTTTTGGACTTCAGGAAGATTAAAGCTCTTGTCCGTTCCCAAAATAAATGCCTTGTAGGTTTTGCCAGCCTCTGGAGTAATGTAGAAAAAGCCCATACCTGAATGGATCACATTTAGGCTATTTATTTCTTGGCCAGATTCATCTAGCACACTACCATCTATATTCACACTTCTTCCATTTTCATCAATTGCCTTAAAGGCAACTCTTGTCGGAATCCCTTCGACCAAATAGCCGCCTTCTGGGAAGAATTGGATATCAATTTCATTTGGTAATAATTTGGTGGATTCCTCAATAGAGGTGTTTGTAAGTACTGAAATGTCTTTTCTAAAGAAGAATTCTTCTCCAGTATTTCTCATCCAATTGGTAAAGGCTACTAAGGTGTACTCTCCAGCCAATAGTGTATCTGCTAAATCTAGGACTCCGCTTCCGAACCCGTTGGGTGTAAGTACTACTTTTTGATCAATTAGTTGCTCTTGATCATCAATCAGTTGAACATATACTGGATAGCTTAAAGGAGATGGTAGGTTTAACGGACCTGCTGTCAGGTAAGTCTGAAACCAAATAGATTCTCCAGTGGCATAATAGCTTCTATCCGTATGAAGGTAGACTTTTTCTTGGGGATGATTCTTAGTGTACGCCTCTAAAGCACTTGAAATATTTTCAAGATTCTTTGACTGTGCATGAACTGTTATTGGAGAGAAAAGACCAATAATGAGAAGGGTAAGGAGGTATCTTGGGATCATATACTTTGCTTATCGTTGTCTATTTTCAGCCGGTTGAATGATAGACAAATTTCATGCCTTAAAGTTTAATTTATTCTTTATTAGGTAAGATTTTTTTGTCTCGCCTATGAGTAGGCTTGAGGAGTTATTTTTTTATCTCAAAGTATTTAATGTTGGATACAGGTGTGCCATCTACCATTAACCCTTGAACGTTTATTAAAACCGTGGTTTCTAGGTCTGATGTCCAGAACTCTAGGGTAACTTTATTATCGGGCCCGAGAAGAATCATAGGTTGCCAATGAAGTAGTAGTCGATAGTCCGGCTTTATATGTTCTGGTTTTTCAATATCATACTTTGGACTATAAAATTCTCTCGTGAGCTGATAACTGTTGTTTAGTTGTAAGGAGATAAGTCCATCTTCTTTTTCAAAGCGCTCATCAACTAAACCGGCACCAGTCTTGGTATAAAAAGCCAAAGCACCACCAAGGCCAGCACTGCCAAACCTTGCTGAGGCGGGCAGGCCTTTGAAGGCAACAACTTTATAGAATTGGTCGGGCGCCATCATTTGAATTTGTTGTATATCTACTGGAATATCGTCAAGTAAGAAAAGAGGAGCTACTGTGGTTATTCCTATATTCCGAAAAAATACGATTCGAGAGTCACCTATTAGTTTAGGCATCCTTATGGTGAGTCCGGGAATTTTACCAATGAGTGCATCAAAAATCTCCGGACCGGCCAAATTCTTTTGAGTAGTAAAATCGTATGCGTTTGTTCCCCTACCAAAAGTAGTGTTCTCTAAGTCTTCACGTATAATATCATTCTTGCTGTCTTCGACAATTACGTCATCTAACCTCCTTACATCTGGGTCAAAATTATAGGCCGCATCAATTTTTTCTCTTGTTGCCCTTTGCTCCAAGAAACGTTCGTTTACAGCGTTGAGTCTATCATTTATGGTTTCAATAGAGGCAGCAGCGAGCACTGTAGGTGCTGGGTAGATGGTACTATCAATCTTAAACTGGATGTCGTTTTGTGGTTTTTTCTTTGTACCCTTTTCCCAGCTACCTTTTAGGATAATGTCATCCCCTTCAAAGACATCCAGATTTCTGAACCAAAAACCACCGTCTTCTTGGCTCTGGAGGTCTATGATATCGGGTATCATTTTTGATTTATTGATAAGCGAAATATTTGAAGGCTGTGGTTTGTCGGTAAATGCTCGCACAGATATGCCTTTTAAACTAAGGCCTGTTTCTACCTCAAAACCAAGTTGCTTATCTGAACTGTTCAGTACCTCATCCCACTTAAATCTGCTCCAGCCATGGGTGAGCATAACAAGGTCTAAATGTTGTTTTGCCTCTGGATTTTCCTCATTGAAATAGTAGATAGGGTTTTCAATGTTTCCTTTAAGGTCAGCATTGAGGAGTAATTCGGTATATATATTAGACTCTGGTTCTTTGTCTAGGCCTTGGCCAATGTCATAGGCACTCACCGAGAAGACGGCATTCAACGTGTCGCTTACAGTATAGTCAAGGTTTAATTTGAGGCTTACTTTTTCTCTCGTACCATAGCTTTCTTTATCTGATGTCATGGTAACGTAATTGATTACGTTTTCAACGAAATACAACCTTTCTAAAAGAGGGTTATTGGTTTCATCGAAGAGTGTAATGTTATAAATACCCGAAGTTAATTCTCCAATAGGCACGTTCAGGTTTACCATAGTTTTTGAGACGTCCACGGTGGCTGAAAAGACAACTGAACCCTCGCGGTGTATTAACAAGGTGAGAGGTGTGGATGAGCTTGCCCCATTCTGTGTTATCGTGAGTTTGAGTATATCCGTTTCGGTTGGAACTACCCGCATGGCCAAGCCTGATTCATTGATTAAGGGCAAGGCAAAGGTCTTTTCGTTTCCTTCGATCTTGGCTGAGTAGCTTTCACCTGGCAGAGGAGTGAGGTAAAAAAAGCCCATTCCTTCGTGGGCTGTTTCTAAGTTCGCAACGTGCGTGCCTTTACTATCAATAATTTCACCTGTAATTTTTACGCTTCTCCCGTTTGGCCCAATGGCTTTGAAGGCAACTTTGGAAGGAATTTCCTGAATCAAATTCCCACCTTCTGGGAAGAATTGTAGGTCTATTGTTTTTTCATTATCGGTATTAACAGGTTCGCGTTCAGGTTGAATATCATTGATGATTGAGATTTTTTTTCTAAAGAAGAAATCTTCATCAAAGTTTCGCATCCAGTTGGTAAAAGCGACAAGTGTGTAGTTACCTGTGATTAATGAATCAGTAACATCGATGACTCCCGCACCAAAGCCTTTGGTAGTTTTAATAACTTTTTGTGTAATCAGTTTTTGCAGATTATCAATTAACTGTACATAAAGCGGTTGACTTAGTGAACTTGGCTGATTTTCAGGGCCAGATGTTATGTAGGTTTGAAACCAAATGGATTCACCGGGAGAATAATAAGTTTTGTCTGTATGGAGGTATACTTTTTCCTGAGGAAATTCCTTTGTAAAATTTTCTAATGAGATAGTAAGGTCATCTGCCTTTTTAGACTGAGCGTAAAGATGTGGAACGTAAACATTGCTACATAGAATGGCTATAGAGAGCAATCGCAATATGAATTTTACCATGCGAGTAAAAGGATGATTCATTGTTATTTAAAGAACAACTACAAAACTCGTTACCCGTACGAAGGTTTTAAGATTTGTTGGCCAATTGTCCACAAGCGGCATCAATATCTTTACCACGACTTCTTCTCACATTTACGACAATTCCTCTTGCCTCCAGAATGTGCTGATACATGTCTAAACTTTCAGGGGCAGCCTGCTGATATTCACCATCGTCAATCGGGTTGTATTCAATGATATTCACCTTAGAGGCCACTTTACCGCAGTATCTTGCTAAGGCTTTGGCATGACGCTCATCGTCATTAATGCCTTTCCAGATTACGTATTCAAAAGTTACTTTTCGGTTAGTTTTATCGTGCCAATATTGAAGTGATTCTGCCAGTTCTGCCAAGTTGCTCTTTTCGTTAATCGGCATCATTTTAGACCTAGATTCATCTATGGCTGAGTGCAGTGACACTGCAAGGTTGAATTTCACATCATCATCGGCCAGTTGCTTAATCATTTTGGGAATACCAACGGTGGATAGAGTGATTCGCTTTGGCGACATGCCCAAACCGTCTGGCGAGGTAATCATTTCGATAGACTTCAACACGCTTTTATAGTTGAGTAAAGGTTCACCCATTCCCATATAAACAATGTTGGTCAGTGGTCTTTCGAAGTATAAATCTCCTTGGTCTTTGATAGCAACTACTTGATCGTATATTTCATCTGCATTCAGATTACGCATACGTTTTAGCCTTGCTGTAGCGCAGAAATTACAATCCAGGCTACAACCCACTTGTGAGGATATGCAAGCTGTGATTCTTTTTTCGGTCGGAATTAAAACGGATTCTACAATAAGGTTATCATGCAGCTTTACAGCATTCTTAATGGTGCCATCCGTGCTGCGTTGCATTTGATCTACTTTGACATGTTTAATATCAAAATGTGTCTTTAGCTTCTCCCTCATTTCAAGGGAGATATTCGTCATCTGGTCAAAGTCTTTGGCCGACTTTTTCCAAAGCCATTCATATACTTGCTTAGCACGAAACGCCTTTTCCCCTTCTGCAACAAAGAAGTCTTTGATGTCTTCTAAGGAAATTTGACGAATGTCTCTTTTTTCAGGTGCTGCAGAACTCATGCGGCAAAGGTAGCACTAATCGTTAAAAGGATATGATTTGAATTGGGCCAAAGTACTAGCAATGGAATCAGGCATATTACTCACTTTTCTCTCGGTGTAATTGTAGAAGGCTATGCCTGTTTTGCCTAAGGCAATTAATTTATCAGGGCCTTCGACAGATAGACGATAATAGAGGTCCATGCTCTTAGCCGATAGGTCCCCTATAAAGAGTTCTGCTTTTATCAAGTCCCCATGAAAGCCTTCTCCTTTGTATTGAATGGCAGTATCTACTTGAATGGTCCCTACGCCATCAATGCTCAATTCATCGGTATAGCCAAGGCTTTTGTAGAATTGAAAGCGCGCCTCGTGCATTAAGCTCAGCACACTGTCATTGCCCAAATGATTTCCGTAATTGATGTCGGAGATTCTGATGCTTAGCGAGGTTTCAAACACTTTGGTCTGTGGAAGCTTAAGTTTTATTCTGGTCATGGCAGATTATAAAACTGAAAGATAGGGCAGAAATAGTGTGTATTACTTGTCTTTCACCTGGATTTTTGCTGATCCATGCCCAGAAGTCCCATTCAAGCTCATGCCTTGAACATCTATTTCAATATCGGTTACATCATCAGAGCTGTAAAACGCGATAGTGGCTTTACCATTTGCATCTGTTGTAATCATTGGTTCCCAATGTATAGTGGCTCGATAGTCGGGTCTGAAAGGCTCATCTCTTCCGTCATAAATAGGCCTATAGAACACTCGGGACACGTGATAACCGGGCAGGGTTCCAGAGTAATAACTTGGACCTTTAGGGATTGAGGCGTAGTATTCTGACCTGCTATAAGTATATACAATTATCACTCCTGGAGGAGG
The DNA here is from genome assembly GCA_964352205.1 of uncultured Roseivirgaceae bacterium. Lineage (GTDB taxonomy): Bacteria > Bacteroidota > Bacteroidia > Cytophagales > Cyclobacteriaceae > Roseivirga. Next base: position 289,635 of record CAYGQO010000001.1, on the reverse strand, counting down.
TGCTTTAGAGGCACTGATATATTTAATTCTCGTTGCTTCTATTCCATATAGATCTTGATACTCACTCTTTATTCCGTTAATAATAACCGCAGGTGGAGAGACATACCTCACACCCACACCCATCATAGGTACTCTTACTTCAATATCAGAGCCATACTCAGTACTTCCACCTCCCGTAGCACCAAGGTAGAAACCACCAACGCGTCCTATCAAAAAGTAATAAGCATCTCGACCCAGCTTTTCTTCATAGGGTATGTCTGCCATAAAGATAGCGTTTGCCTGTTGACTAATTTGTCGATTCAGATCAGCTTCTCTACCATCACGGGCTTCAACAACTACATCTCCCAAGGCAATGACATCACCTATTCTTTTGTAAGTAGTGTCTATGGTAATGGTTGTTATCATAAACTCTTTGAACCGGGTTATTTCCTCCGGAGCCTCAATCACCTCTTGTTCTATTTGTAATGGTGTCCAGGCCACTTCTTCATAACCTATGGAATCCAGCGCAAGGTTGATATTCTTCCTGCCTTTTTTATAAAAGGCCTGAATGGTGAGTATCGTTGTATCCGAAAATACTTGATTATTAAATTCAAACTCGCCCTTATCATTAGTAGTCACCAAATCTCTTGATTCATTAGGTTCTAAGTTGGTGAACATAAATACCTGACCATTTTTTACTAGGTCTTTACCATCACGATATATCCTTCCTTTTACAGTTAACCCTTGCTCTACCATATACTTTGGTGTAAGGGAATCTATCTGCAGCACTTCATTCCATTGAAATCTTCTCCACCCATTCACCATCATGAGTAAGTCGGCATTTTGGCTGGCTTCTATAGAACGTTCAAAATATTGAGCTGGCTTTTTTATATAGCCCTTGAGGTCTGAGCTGAGCAATTGGTCTGACCGAATATTATAATAAAGCTGGTCATTTTTTGAAACCTGATTATTCAAGGCTGTTAATGAAAACTGACCTTGTACCGGTACTCCATTGGAGTCTTTGACAGTGAGGTCTAATTTCACCAATTCCCGATTATTGTATGTTGTTTTGCCTGAGGCGACTCGGATGTTTAGTCCTTTTTGATGGTTAATAAAAATGAGTCTTTCTGCTATAGGTCGTTCGTTTGAGTTAAAAAGTGTTAGTGTCGTGATTCCTTCGGGCAGGATATGTTTTGGGATGACTAAACGACTTTTTTTACCATCTAGCCTTAACTCGCTTTGATAAATTGAACTACCACGTGTATGTGCATGAAGAACGTATTTTCCTGGTACGTTGGTCATAAAAGTGGTTATGACCTGATCATCCTTAGTATTATTCACAGTCATAATGGTACCGAGCTCTAAAACCTTGGGTAGCGGCCATTTTTGATTGGATTTATTCAATACGGCATAATAGGAATCAGATTGCGGTAAGAACTTAATTCTACCTCTACCTTCATGCGAGGTTTTAAAATCTTGGATCAATTGATCGTTCTGATCAAAAATTTTACCCTCAATGACTCCCGTTTTCGGGAACCCTTTAATCTCGAATGCCATCCAAGATTGAATATTCTTTACAAGGTTTCCGCCTTCAGGAAAAAAACGTACTGATAGATTTTCAGAATGTTGTTGAGGTTGGAATTGTTCAGATAGGTCCGAGGAAATGATATTGATCCTTTTCTTGAAAAAAAATTCCTCGTCCTGATTCTTCATCCAGTTAGTGTAGGCTCGAAGATAATATGTGCCTTGAGGCCAATCGTCTTCAATCTCAAGGCTGGTTTGACCTACTCCATTTTCAGAGTATATACTATGCCTTTTCATCACATTACCACCTTCATTCAGTAATTCTATATAGAGCGTCTTACTGATGGGTGATGGAAGGTGCATGGGACCGGCAACTAGATAAAATTTAATCCATATGATTTCTCCCAGCCCATACTCTGACTTATTAAGATGTAGAAACACCTTTTCCGTGGGTTGGGAGTTTTGATAAGTTGTTAAGAGGTCAGCTGGGTCAATATTTGACTTCCTTTGTCCGAAAGTCCAAAAGGAAATAAAATTAAGAATCACGCTAACGAGTATAATTCTTGATCTCATGAAAATTATAATGAATAATGGGTAGACGTAATTATTTTATCAATTGTTTATAAAACCTAGTAGTTCCTTCGAATGTTAAATTGAGAAACCCCAGTGCCTGTTTTTCCAGTTTCAGAAATACCTTGAATATCTATGAAGACATTGGAGTTCCTGTCGTGGGTGTAGAATTGTACTTGCGCTTTTCCTTCAATATCTGTTGTAATCATCGGTGCCCAAAAGATGGTGGAACGCTCGTCTGGAATGAACTGCTGTGTATTTGATTCGTCATACCTTGGCGCGTAGAATTCGCGGGCCGTGTGGTAGCCATCGGCTGTGATTACTTCTACACCTGGCCGAGAAGATGGTGCGTTGAACATCTTATCCCCTTTCAGGGTGTAAAAAGCAATGGCTCCATTAGAACCGTTGGTGCCGAACACGGCAGCTGAACCACTCTTATAAACTTCTACATAATCTATTTCGGTCGCCCTTAAATCGTAAACCGCAGTATATGGTACCTGAACATTGTCAATCAAAATCAAGGGAGTTCCTTGATATGGTCCTTGACGTAACGTTGGTTTTCTATAAATTGGATCGTTTAAAGTAGCCCAATCTGTAAAACTACCTTGGCCACCGCCTGCAGGAGGGCCAGAATTACCACCGCTACTATTACCGAGAGAGAATCCGGAAAGTTTGCCAAGCATTACTGTGAAAGGATCACGGCCATTTTTTTCTTCATAAGACATTTTTTCAAAATTCACATAGGATTCGCCTAGTCCGTATTGTGAATTCAAAGTCCTATATCGTTGCTCACGTTTATTTGCAGTTACGTAAACATCATCTAAGTAGATAACTCCATTCTCTTTACGGTAAGTGCTGTCAATTTCAATAGTTGTGATGGCGTATTCTTTTAGTGCTCTAAGCCTAGCAGGGTTATCAGCTACTGGGTCGGAAAAGTATTTTTGGAGAGGCATTCTTTCATAACTGATGTCAATAGTGTATTTGAAGGGTTTAACCTTATTTCCCTGAAAGCCTTGCAGGGCTATTTCTGTAGTATCATAGAACACGAGGTTGTCAAATTGGAAATCTCCATTCTCGTTTGCTAAGACTAATCTTGACGCGTTGTTTTCTTCATTGTCATTGCTCAGAAGGAATACTCTTCCATCACTTACGGTCTTTCCATTTGGCTTGGTCAGTCGTCCTTTTATACTCAGGCTTTGTTCAAAAGCATATAATGGTTCTCTTTTGCTAAGCTCAAGGTCTGTCCAGTTGAATCTTCTCCAACCATTAACCATCATCAACAAATCAGCATGACGTTTTGCTTGGATGTCTTGCCCTAGGTATTGTGATGGGTTTTTGATAAACCCTTTTAAATCAGATGTAAGCAGCAAGTTTGCCCTAATATTATAATCGATCTGGTCGTTTTGAACCAGCTTTGCATCAAAGACAGACATAGAAAATGAGCCTTGTACAGGTTCGCCAAGATTGTCAGTGACTTTTAGGTCTATGGTTGCCAAATCTCGAGTTGTATAAGTAGCATCCTTTGTGCTGATCTCAATGTTAAGCTCTTCTCCGTTATTCACGAAGGCTAACCTTTCGGCCATGGGCGTCATGTCGCCATCAAATAGGGTAATATGAGAGACTCCGTTGGGTAAAGTGCTTTTGTTTATTCTCGTAACTCCTTTACTTGAATTCAGCCGCAGTTCGGAAGCATGGGTGATGTATCCTCTGGTATGGACTACTAAATAGTAGTTGCCTCCTTTTTCGTTGCTGGTGCTAATCTTTACATTGATGAAATCATCAGCTTCATTGTTTATAGAAAGGGTAAGCCCCTGAGACTTTACCTGAGGAAGCTGAAAAGATTCTTCGAAGCCATCGACTTTGGCAGTGTACTGTTCTTCATCTGGAAGAAGTGTAAAAAATCCTCGTCCTTCATGAACTGTTTCAAAACTAGCAACCTCTTCTTCTTTATTATTAAACACTTTTCCTTTCAGTGGAAATCTTTTGTAGTCAACACCTGATACTTCGAATGCAACCTTTCCCGCTAGTCCATTGATCATGTCTCCACCCTCTGGAAAAAAGTTAATGTTAAGTTTTTCACTGGTTGCAGCTTCTTCAAGCGTTTCTTCAACTTTGAGTGAGTGTACTTTTATTTTTTTATTAAAGAAGAAATCGATCTCCTGGTTCTTCATCCAATTAGTGTAAGCACGTAGGTAGTAGAACCCCGGGCTCAAGGTATTATCTAACTTGATACTTGCCTTTGATAACCCATCTTCAGAACGGAGGTTAAGTCTTTCAACAATTTGCTCTTTCTCATCCAGCAGTTCTACATAAACATTCTTGCTAAATGGTGAGGGAATATGTCCAGCCCCGGCTAACAGATAGGTCTTCAACCACATGGTTTCTCCAAGCGTATACTCCGACTTATCAAGGTGAACAAACACTTTCTCCGTTGGAAGTTCTGTTTGGTAACTCTGAAAATCTCTCAGCCATTCTTGGAAAGCATCATTTTGTGCTTGGCTGATAGAGCATGTGAGTGAAAGTAGGAATATGAATATAGAGGTCTTGAAGTTCTTCATAGTCAGAGGGTTTCACTGAAGAATAACGGAGGTTTTTTGCTTTGGTTCGGATTTTTATGGCTATTGTTGCGCGCTGAAAAATACCTTTTATCAAGCAAGAGAAGAGTTTCCAAATAAGTATTAAATACTTTTTTGGAACAAACTGCTTGTTGGATAAAATTGTTTACTGCCTTTAACAGTAAAATGTGTTATAAATTTTTTCTGATCGAGAATTGTGCAGAACTAACGCCACTAACTCCCGTTTTTGAAATTCCCTGTACATCGATAAATACGTTTGAGTTTTTATCGTGCGTATAGAATTCTACTTGGGCTTTTCCTTCACTGTCAGTAGTAATCATTGGTGCCCAGAATAAGGTAGACCTTTCATCTGGAATGAATTGCAGCTTGTTCGATTCATCATACTTAGGGGTGTAGAACTCTCGTGCAGCATGATATCCATTGGCTGAAATTACTTCAACACCTGGTTTTTGAGCTAAAGATTTGAACATTCGATCTCCCTTTAAAGTATAGAATGCAATGGCACCGTTAAATCCATTTGAGCCGAACATAGCAGCTGACCCGCTCTTATATACTTCTACATAGTCTATCTCAGTGGCTCGTAAGTCATAAACTGCCGCGTAGGGCACTTGTATGTTGTCAATTAATATCAATGGGGTTCCTTGATATGGACCTTGACGTAATGTAGGTTTTCTAAATATTGGGTCATTGGCGGTTGTGAAATCCTCGGGAGGACTGCTAAATAGTGCAGCCCCACTGTCGCCTGGCCCCCCTATATTTCCACCCATGCTAATGCCACCACCATTTCCTCCAGAAGCATTGGCCAAAGAGAAGCCTGAAAGTTTGCCTAGCATCAAGGTAAAAGGATCTCGGCCATTCTTCTCTTCGTAGGTCATCTTATCAAAGTTGATGTAAGATTCTCCTTTGCCATATTGAGAATTCAAAGTTCTATATTGCTCCTCTCGCTTACTGGCCGTGACGTAGACATCATCTAAATAAATTACCCCATTCTCTTTTCGATAGGTACTATCGATTCTGATCGAAGTGATAGCATACTCTTTCAGTGCTCGGAGTCTAGCCGGGTTGTCAGCCACAGGGTTAGTCACATACTTTTGCAAGGCCACTTTTTCATAGCTGTTGTCAATATTATATTTGAAGTTTTTGACTTTTCCATTTTGAAAACCTTGGATGGCCATTTGACTGGTATCATAGAAAGTGAGGTTTTCGAACGTAAAATTTCCAACTTCATCTGCCAATACAAACTTCGATGCATTATTATCTAAGGTTCCCGCATTTAAGAGAAATATCTTACCATCCTTAACGGGTTTTCCATTGGATTTGGTCATTTGCCCCTTTAGTTCTAAGGTTTGTTCAAATGCGTAAATTGGTGCTCGTTCGGTCGAATTGAAGTCGCTCCATTTAAACCTTCTCCACCCATTAACCATCATCAATAGATCAGTATTTGCTATCGACTGATTGTCTCGTTTTAAGTATTGGGATGGATTTTTGATGTAGCCCTTTAAGTCAGATGAAAGCAAAAGATTCGCTGTGATATTATAGTCTATTTGATCGTTTTGCGCCAGTTTAGAATCGAAAACGGACATAGAAAAAGAGCCTTGCACAGGGTTTCCTTCATGATCAGTGACTTTAAGATTGATGGCTGCCAAATCTCGCGTTGTATACTGCGGGTCTGAGGTACTAATATCAATGTTAAGGCCCTGCTGTACATTATTGACGAAGGCTAACCTTTCAGCCAGAGGTTTCATGGTATTGTCAAAAAGAGTAATATGAGAAATTCCATTCGGTAAAGTCGATTTATCGATCCTTGCCAAACCCCTGTTGCTCTTTAATCTTATTTCGGAAGCGTAAGTTATGTAGCCTCGCGTATGGGCTACAAGATAGAACGATTCGGAACAGGCCGCACCTGATTTGATTACGACATTGATAAAGTCATCGGCTTTATTATTCACAGCAAGAGCTACACCTGATTGTTTGACGATAGGCAGCTCAAATGATTGCTCGAAACCTTCAATTTTCGCAAAGTATTGGTTGTCCATAGGGAGTAATGCAAAAAGGCCCAAACCCTCATGAGTTGTCTCGAAGGAGGCCACTTCTTCATCTTTGCTATTGAATACTTTGCCCTTTAATGGAAGTTTTTTCTCACTTAAGCCCGATACTTCGAAAGCTACTTTACCTGCTACGCCTCTAATCATATCTCCACCTTCAGGAAAGAAGCTTACGGCCAACTTCTCGTCTAGTGGTGTTTCTGTTAATACATCCTCTACTTTTAAGGAGTGGATTTTGATTTTTTTATTGAAGAAGAAATCGCTGGCTTGGTTTTTCATCCAATTAGTGTGAGCACGGAGATAATAAAAACCAGGGCTTAGTTCTTTGCCTATTTCAATACTTGCCTTAGATAATCCATCGTTCGATTTTAACTTCAACCGCTTTACCGTTTGATCGGCCTCGTCCATCAATTCCACATAAACGTTTTGGCTAAAGGGAGAGGGGATATGTCCTGCCCCCGCAACCAGATAGGATTTCAACCATATGGTTTCACCAAGTGTATACTCCGATTTATCGAGGTGTAGAAAGACTTTTTCAGTCGGGAGTTCCGTCTGATGAGACTGAAAGTTTTTTAGCCAATCTTCAAACCCATTATTTTGTGCATAGGTAAAGTTGAGTGAGAAAATTGTAAGGAGGCAGATAAATAGGAGTCGGGGATATTTCATAACCTGAATTTTTGCATAGATAAAGTACGAAATTATTGACCAATTCCTACAATTGAGTGACAGAATGACTGGTTAATGATGTGTAATGAAGAAAAAGCAGCCATAATTACCGAATTATTCACTTGGATAATTCTTTGTTGAAGACCGGTTGAGGCGCAAGCTGAGTAAAGAATTTAAGAGCATATGGATTTCAAAAAATATACTATCAAGTCACAGGAGGCAATTCAAAAAGCGGCCGAGATTGTCAGCGGAAATCAACAGCTGTCCATCGAACCGGGTCATCTTTTGAAGGCTATCCTTTTATCGGATGAGAACGTGATGTCCTTTCTGATAAAGAAGTTGGGAATAAATAGGGTACAACTTGATACCAAGTTGGAAGAGGTAGTGGCCAGTTATCCAAAAGCGAGTGGTCAGCAGCCATACTTATCAAATGATGCGCATGCTGCTTTGACAAAGGCATTAGATTACTTAAAAGAATTCAAAGACGAGTTTGTTGCAGTAGAACATATTGTACTAGGTCTTTTGAATGGAAAAGAAAAGACCGCTGCTTTAATGAAGGAAGTTGGGTTTACCAAGAAAGAGCTCATAGAGGCGATCAAAGAACTGAGAGGAGGAAACAGCGTGACAGATCAGAATGCAGAATCAAAATATCAATCGCTTGAACGATACTCAAAGAACTTAAATGAGCTGGCAAAATCTGGAAAGATTGACCCGGTAATTGGACGCGATGAGGAGATCAGGAGAGTACTTCAGATTCTTTCTAGAAGAACCAAGAATAACCCAATGCTGATCGGTGAACCAGGCGTTGGTAAAACTGCTATAGTAGAAGGTATGGCACAGCGTATTGTTGACGGTGATGTGCCCGAAAACCTTAAATCGAAAACCTTGATATCCTTGGATATGGGGCTGCTGGTAGCTGGCGCCAAGTACAAAGGCGAATTCGAAGAAAGGCTCAAGGCTGTAATCAAAGAGGTGCAAGATTCCGATGGAGAAATTGTCTTGTTCATTGACGAGATTCACACCCTAATTGGTGCGGGTGGAGGAGATGGCGCGATGGACGCAGCCAATCTTTTAAAACCAGCACTAGCAAGAGGAGAGCTCCATGCAATCGGTGCTACAACACTCAAAGAATACCAAAAACATATAGAGAAGGACAAGGCTTTGGAACGAAGGTTCCAGACCGTTACAGTAGATGAGCCCAATCAGGAAGATGCTATTTCAATCCTTAGGGGGATCAAGGAAAAATACGAAGTCCACCATGGGGTTCGTATTCAAGACGATGCCGTTATCGCAGCTGTAGAGTTATCTAGCAGGTACATTTCAGATAGATTTTTACCAGACAAAGCCATCGACTTAATGGATGAGGCTGCGGCTAAGCTGCGGATTGAGATTGATTCGCTACCACAAGAATTGGATGAGATGAATCGTAAGATCATGCAGCTGGAAATTGAGCGAGAGGCCATCCGTAGAGAAAAGAACAAGGACAAAGAGGCGGTGCTCTCCAAAGAGATTGCTGAGCTTTCCGAAAAGCGAGATGGGCTGAAGGGAAAATGGGAGAATGAGAAGGCCGTCATCGTTGGCATTAGGGCTGAGAAGGAGAATATCGATCGTTATAAGATGGAAGCTGAAAAGGCTGAACGTGAAGGCGACTTCGGTTTAGTAGCTGAAATCAGATATGGAAAGATTACTGAGGCGGAAAAGAATTTGGAAGCCCTAAAGCTGAAAATGAAGGAAATGCAAGGTGCTACTACCTTGCTGAAGGAAGAAGTTGATGCAGAAGACATCGGGGAAGTTGTAGCCAAATGGACTGGGATTCCGGTTGCTAAAATGCTACAATCTGAACGTGAAAAGTTGCTTCACTTGGAAGAGGAACTAGGTAAAAGAGTTGCGGGTCAGCAAGAAGCTATCTCAGCACTTTCAGATGCTGTCAGAAGGAGCAGGGCTGGATTACAAGATCCGAAGCGGCCGATAGGGTCCTTCATCTTCTTAGGTACCACGGGAGTGGGTAAAACTGAATTGGCGAAAGCCTTGGCGGAATACCTCTTCAATGACGAGAACAACATGGTTCGGATTGATATGTCAGAATATCAAGAGCGCCATGCGGTCAGTAGACTGATCGGAGCACCCCCAGGCTATGTAGGTTATGACGAAGGTGGACAACTTACTGAAGCGGTACGCAGAAAACCCTATTCAGTGATTCTTTTAGATGAGATTGAAAAGGCACATCCAGATGCATTTAATGTGCTTTTGCAAGTGCTTGATGAGGGTAGGTTGACTGATAATAAAGGACGTGTTGCGAACTTTAAGAACACCATCATTATCATGACGAGCAATACGGGTGCGCACTTGATTCAGGAGAACTTTGAAAAAATCAATGAAGACAATGTACTTGAGTTGATTGAACAAACGAAAAATCAAGTCTTTGAAATGCTGAAAAAATCGGTGAGACCTGAGTTCTTAAACAGAATTGATGAGACCATCATGTTTATGCCGCTTAATAAAGACAACATTCGACAGATTGTGGCGATTCAGTTTGGAATTATCCAAAAGCTACTGAAAGAAAATGGTATTGAGATTGAAGCAACGGACGATGTACTAGACTATATCGGAGAGCTCGGTTACGATCCGCAATTTGGAGCACGGCCATTGAAAAGAGTGATTCAACGTAAGGTGCTCAATGAACTTTCTAAGCAGATTTTATCTGGTGCAATCAGTAAAGATTCAGTGGTTAGCGTAGAGCTGAATGCTGAGAAGGAAGTTGAGTTTGTGAATATTCAAAAACCAGAAGTTGTAGAATAAAAAGAGTAATCTTTAGTAAAAAAGGCGACCCTAGGGTCGCCTTTTTTACTGTGGACTTTTCCCAATTATTTTCGTTAATTCTACAATCCCTGGTGATCCTCCTCTTTGCTCCTTGTCATTCAAAAACCCTGTGGACTGATTATTCTCATAAATCGATTTGGCAATTTGTACCATCAAAGCATTCCTAGAAGTTTCATCATCCTTTGAGATGGAATCAGCAAATAACTTGTATGAGTTTAGTGAATTCTGTCTATGCGAGTTTAGTACTTGCTGATGTTTAAAGATTCCGTACTGTCGAGTAGAAAAGGTCACAAAGAAAATTTCCAAACTAAAGATGAGGACTTTTAGCACCGCATTACTAATACTATAGCGTATAAGTTCACCTGTTTCCTCATTTATAATTTCAGTGGGAAGAGTATTGTTTTCTACAAACTGAGCAACTGTTGCTACCAAAATTATGACAGCTAATAATGAGATTCCAAGCCATGAGTTAGCTCTTATTCTATTTTTATTGGCTTCTAAGCTAAAAACTATAGCGTAATCAGAAACGGAGGACTCTTTCAGTTTATTTCTTGTTTCTTTTAAGATTCCTTCGATCTCTGTTTTTCTACTCAGAACATCATTTAATGTAGTGTTAATATCGAGTTTGACTTTTTTAACATCTTCTTCTTCTAAAGATCCAAATGGAGCTGATAGGGCCAACGTTTCCAGAATCTCATTATAATTCGACATTCCTTTGTTAAAAGTCCTTTCATGATAATCACTGATATTTTTTAGTGCTGCTTCTTTCTCGCGAATAATATCTGAGTTCGACTTGCTTTCATCCTCCTCCTCTAGTTGCTCAAGAAATTTCCTGAATTGATTAGCATAAGCTTCATACTTATCTCTGAGTATTCTTGGACTGTAAGAATCAGCTTTGAGGCTTTGACCCATTTTAGACAGAAGAAGTTGAATTTCATGAAGTGAATCAATTGCTCTTTCAAAATCTTCTGTTCTGATAAACTTAGAAGGCTTAACAGATGCAAGATCGATATTCCATATTTCTGAATTGTGTGCTGTCATAATTATGTGTTACTTCTTACTCAACCAATCCTCTCGCCTTTTCTGAGCGGCCGCATTGGCATTGCTGTCCCACTGGCTGCGCATGTCCTTGTTGGCTTGCAGTGTAACGGCCTTGTTCATACGTTGCCCCCAACGTTCTATCGATATTTCAATCCTATCACCCGGCTTATACTGTCTCAGGATTTCCTGAATATCTAGTCTTCCTTCCACATCTTCCATGCGCTTGCCGGCAATGGAAATGATTTTGTTTTCAGATTCTATTCCAGCCTCATACAATGGTGAGCCCACCAAGGCGTTGCCAGTCAGCACAGCCGCTCCATCTACTAAGCGAAGGTTCGCACCAAGCGATACTTGGCCGGGGTTAGAAGCTTCAAAGTTTACGCCCATCTTTTCAAATAGAAGCTGATAGTTAGGCATTTTACTGTCAAAAATATGCTTACCAAAAAAGTCTCTTGCAAAAGTGTCACCTGCATATTCTGCTAGTCTAGCTTCAAGGTCTCTAACAGAGTACGGAATCTCAGGTTTACCATGAGTTTTCCAAACATGTTGCATATAGCCATCTAAACTCTTGTCATTATCCATACCCCTTAAAGACATGTCAAGTGCCAATCCAAGTACTGATCCATAAGTGTAATAGGAGATAAAGATGTTGGCATTATTGTCAGGATCGATAGACGCGGCCGCATCAACAAACGGTGCGCGATAACTCATTTCAATCGGGGTGAAATACTTTCTGCCTGGTGCGTTCATCACATAGCTGACAGCTCCACCCAGCCCATTTATATACTGCTCTTTGGTCATGTTTCCTGAACGGGCTCTTATCAAATTAGTATAATAGCTTGTGAAGCCTTCGGCAAACCAAAGTTCTCCACTCATGTTCGCATCTTCAAAGTCGAAGGGTTCCAAGGATGCTGGGCGAATTCTCTCCACATTCCAGGCATGGAAAAACTCATGAGACATAGTGCCCATTGATGTATTTCCCAATGGTCGATCCAATGGCTTATTACTTACTACGAAAGTCGAGTTTCTATGCTCCATACCATCACCGCTTGCATTCGGTACATAGCATGAAAGGAAGGTGTATTCGCCATGATCGAATTTTGGTAACTCACCGAAAACTGCTGCTTGTTGCTCAAGAATCTTAATGACTTCCTCAAAGTATGCGTCTACCTCAGCATCTGTAGCAGGTGTATGAAGTGCCAAGCGAATATTTTGTCCATCAATTTTCTTCTCTCTCATATGGAGGTCAGCAATTTCAACAGGGCTATCCATAAAGTAATAATTGTCTTTAGCCTCATATACGTCTTTACCTACACTTTTGAGTTGGGTGGCGACTTTCCAATTAGAACCTTGTGGTAAGTTGAATTTCACCCTAACAGGCCTATGCCGATAGTTTCTTGCCCAAACAAAAGTGGCTGGAATGTTTAGGTGAGCATGCGTTTCATCAATGCCCGAGTAGGTGCCTCCAGCTCGGTTGGCATAAAGCGAATATTCAAAAACAACCGTACCATTGTGACCAGACACATCCCACTGATGTGGATTCGGTCTACTAATTGCAAGCACATTCCCTTTACCATCAGTTGCCTTTACGTTATATACATTTTTGGCGAATTCATGTACAGCATATCGTCCTGGAGAACTTCTGCTCATGCGTACTTCTAATACTTTCTGTTCGAGTTTAGAGAAGGTAACTTTGATGGTCGCTTCGTGATGCACGCGGTTATTAAACGACATCTCATATCTATTGTACGTTTGTGCTTCAATACCGAAGGCGATCAAACTGAGTAGTGCTAAAAAAGTGATTTTAAGTTTCATGAGTATTAAGGATAAACTGCTCTTACTTCTATTTCAATAAATTTATTGGGGTCAACTAAAGTGTATACACCAATGGTCGACCGGGCTACTTTATTTGGATTTTCGGCATTACCGAAGTATTCGCCATAGGCTTTAAACCAAGCTTGAAAATCGGGTTTATTATCATTTTCAGGATCGGGCGCCACATATACTTTCATAGAGATGACGTCTTTGAGGCTTAGGCCCTCTTCGCTTAGATAGGCATTAATTCTCTCCAATGCACTAACGCTTTGATCGTAAGTATCGCCAAAACGTTCACGATCACCAACAGGTTTGCTTTCATCCTTTTCTGTAGCCACAATACCACTGGCAAAATACATACTCTTACCACCCGGCACTTTCACCCCTTTTAGAATGGATGAGCCCGCGCGCTCAAATCTGATAACATCTTCTATTGTCTGATTATCATCATCATCTTCCTCTTCACATGCGCTGAAACTAATGACTGACAGCATTAGCAATAGATAAAATAGGTTCTTGATTTTCATGTCAAATGGGCTTTGCTCGAATATACAAAAACAGCCTGCAAAATGATGCTGGTTTTTACTGACCGCAATGACTATCTTGAGGCACAACCTTTAACCAAAATACAATGAAGACGCTTCGGTTTCTACTCTTAGTCAATTTAATTCTATTCGTTGCTGTGCCAGATTCACTCGCACAAAGACGAAAGCGCAAAACCCAAGAACCTGTGGGTGTAGCCTATGATACCGCTCTTTATAATGCTATGGAATTCCGTTTGATCGGACCGTTTCGCGGTGGCCGAGCGACCGCTGTTGCCGGTGTAGTGCAAGATCCTATGACCTATTACATGGGTGCTACTGGTGGCGTTTGGAAAACTGATGATGCCGGTGAAAGCTGGTTTAATATATCAGATGGTTTCTTCAATACTGCTTCTGTAGGTGCAATAGCCGTAGCCGAATCTGATCCTAATGTGGTATATGTGGGTATGGGTGAGGCACCAGTGCGTGGGGTCATGACTTCGCATGGTGATGGGGTTTACAAATCGACCGATGCAGGTAAAACTTGGAGCCATATAGGCTTAGAAAAGACCAGACAAATTTCAAAGATAGTAGTCGATCCGAATAATCCAGATGTAGTTATAGTAGGTGCTCAAGGCAGTCCTTATGCAGCAACTGAAGACAGAGGAATTTACCGCTCCGAAGACGGAGGTGGTACTTGGACCAAAGTACACTACATAGATGAAAATTCAGGAATTAGTGACCTGAGCATGGACATGACTAATCCAAGGATCATATATGCTGCCTATTGGGATCATAGAAGATTCCCTTGGAAAGTTCAAAGTGGAGGACCAGGTAGTGGTATTTGGAAGTCCGTAGATGCTGGCCTAACATGGCAGAAGTTGTCTAAAGGCCTTCCTAAAGAGGTAATGGGCAAAATTGGGGTTTCCGTTTCTAGAGCGAATCCTAATAAAGTTTGGGCCATTGTTGAAGCTGAAAAGGGTGGTCTTTATCGTTCTGATAATGGCGGTAAAAATTGGAAATTGATTAACCCTGACCGTTTGTTGAGGGCTAGATCATGGTATTACATGCACATCCAAGCGCATCCAACCGATGAAGAAAGCGTATTTATTATGAACGCTCCGTTGGTGCAGTCTACAGATAACGGAAAGACATTTGTGAATTTGAATACGCCTCATGGCGACAACCATCAAGTTTGGGTAAATCCAGAGCATCCGCAATACATGATTAATGCCAATGATGGAGGCGCGAATGTATCTATCAATGGCGGAAAAGACTGGTCGAGACAAGATAATCAGCCGACTGCTCAATTCTATCGTGTGAATGCTGATATGCAATTCCCTTATCGCATTTATGGCGGGCAACAAGATAATAGTTCTGTCTCTATCGCTTCGCGTGTGGATGGGCCAGGTATTAGTAATAATGACTTCTTCTCAGTCGGTGGTTGCGAAAGTGCTTACTCGGCATTCGATCCAAAAGACCCTGAGTATATCTATTCGGGCTGTTATCAGGGAATTATTGACGAGTGGAATGCCAAGACAAAGCAAACGAAAGACGTAATGGCTTATCCGTTCCAAGGATTAGGTACTAACCCAAGGGATGTAAAATATCGATTCAACTGGAACGCTCCGATCATCGCTTCTAAACACGATCCTTCAGTCATTTACCATGCGGGAAATAAACTATTAAAGACGTCCAACAGAGGAATCACGTGGGAAGAGATTAGCCCGGACCTCACGAGAAATGATAGCACCAAAATTAACTGGGGCGGTGGGCCGATCACCAATGAAGGGGCTGGTGGGGAGATCTATCATGCCATCTATTACGTAGCTGAATCTCCGCATACGCCTGATGTGATCTATACAGGCGCTGATGACGGTATGCTGCACATCACCAAAGATGGTGGTGCCAATTGGACAGAAATTACGATCCCTAATACTGGTGACGGAATGATCAACCAAATCGAAGTTTCTCCTCACGATCCGGGTACTGTATATGTGGCTTTCAATAAATACAAGTTCAATGATTTTACGCCACACGTCTTCAAGTCGACCGATTACGGGCAAACTTGGGATAGAATGGTAAATGGAATTGCTGCAGATGCCCACGTTCGAGTGATCAGAGAAGATCCAAAGCAGAAGGATTTACTCTATGCAGGTACTGAATTAGGACTCTATGTGTCGTTTGATGGTGGAGTCAAATGGAATAGCTTCCAAAGAAACCTACCTATCGTGCCGATCACTGATTTGATGGTACATGGCAATGATCTTATCATCGCCACCCAAGGCCGTGCTTTCTGGGTAATGGATGATTTGAACCCGCTGTATGAACTGAGCCAAGCATCAAATAGTGATTTCTATGTTTATGAGCCCGAAAATGCGATTCGTGACAATGCTTTTAGAAGTGGGAGCAAGTCCATGGGTCAAAACCCATATCCTGGTTTCTCCATCATGTACTACATCAAAGAAGATGTTGATTCAACAGAATTGAAGGTTGAGGTGATGAACTCCAAAGGAGATTTAGTGAGAAATTTTTCTAGTACTTCTAAAGATCGTCAAGAGCAGATCACTAAGAAATCTGGAATGAACCGATTCAACTGGAACTTATCAATGACCAACTTCAAAGGAGTTGATGGCGTGTTCGTTGGTTTAGGAGCCGGTGGACACCGTATAGCCCCTGGAGACTATAAAGTGGTATTTACCTACGGAGACACGGTTGTAGAAAAGAACGTTAAGGTTAATCCAGACCCAAGGTGGGAAGCAGGAGCCAGTGACTATGCTACCCAACAATCTTATTTGAACGAAGTGAGAGAGATGATTGAAGGTCTGCAAGAAAAGGCCAATGACATCAGATCTATTCGCACACAGATTGACGATTTGAAGGCTAGAATATCTAAAGAAGATTACGCTTCAGTTCACGAAAAAGCCGATGAGGTATTAGAAATGATTAATACTTCCGAAGCCGAAATGGTGCAGCCAAAGCAGAAGACTTTTCAAGATGTAATCAACTTTGAGAATAAGTTAGAGGTACAACTACTTCATATCTATGGAACAATTGATGGCATAGAGCCTCCAATTACGAATGGACAAAAGAAGCGGGTTGGTGATATGAAAACAAAATACAATACAGTGATGAACCAGGCACAGGCGATTGAAAAAGGATTAGAAGATTTAACTGAGCTAATTCGTGCAGAGAGAGTGCCATTTATAGCACCAAAAAAGAAGAAGTAATTGGAAAGAAATATTTTGGAAGAATTGGGTAGCCTCGCGCTGGCTACTCGCCTAAAAAACCTCAGTGAGCGGTTAGCCCGTGATGTAGGGCAGGTGTATAAAGAATCGGCATTTGATTTCGAACCTCGGTGGTTTGCGATGATCTATGCGCTGAAGGAAGGGGAGGAGTTAGCCGTTACAGAACTTTCAGTTATGCTCAAACAAACGCATCCGGCCGTTAATCAAGTAGCCAATGTATTGGTTGAAAAGGGGCTAGTTGGCGAACGGAAGGATTCCTTAGATCAGCGCAAAAGACTATTGAAACTGTCAGCCAAGGGCCAAGAGTTAGTATTGAAAATGAGTAAAACTTGGGAGCAGATTAAAATGGCCAACGATGAGTTACTCAATGAGGCCGCAAGTGAGCTTCTTTCAAACTTAGATAGTGTAGAGTCCGCCTTGGACGAAAAATCAATGTTTGAGCGCGTAAATGATCAGACTTAGCAATTAAAATGTTAATGCGTGTTAATTCAGAAACCTCATTGTATATTTAAACGTAAGCACTTACATAAAAAAATTTATGAGGAAGTTAATGTTGATTTCAGTTTTAGTGAGTTCGGTCTTTTTAGCAATAGGACAGGATTTCAACAAACAGGCAGTAGTTAATCGGCTAGCAAATATCATGAACCGTAACTACGTTTTTCCTGATAAGGGGAAGGCAATGCACGAACTGATTAAGAAGAGATTTGAGGAAAAGGCCTATGATCAATTTACGACTGAATCTGCTTTTGCGGAGGCATTGGAGAAGGATCTAAGATCGGTGATTAATGACAAGCACATTCGAGTTACGCATAATAAAGAAAGAGCCAATGCGATCAGAAGGCGAGATTTTGGCCCTGGTCCTGAGGCCAATGGTAAGTTTGGTTTTGAAGAAGTAAAAATCTTAGCGGGTAATATTGGCTATTTAGATCTTCGAGGCTTTATGGATATTGGAATAGCTGAGGATGTGGCTAAACCAGCCATGGATAAGCTCATTCAATCAGATGCTATCATTTTCGACCTCCGTAAGAATGGTGGTGGATCACCAAGCATGATTCGGTTTATCTCAAGCTATCTTTTCGGAGACCAACCTGTGCATCTTAATACTTTCTATTGGAGACCTTCTGACAGCTATTCAGAGACTTGGACAGATCCTAAGTTGGCAAGTGAAACGAAGCCGAACATTCCCATTTATATACTAACCAGCGATTATACTTTCTCGGCAGCGGAAGAATTTACTTACAACTTAAAGCACTTAGAGCGAGCGACAATCATCGGTGAAACGACAGGTGGAGGGGCGCACCCTGGTGGGCCAAGTATCATTCGTGGCGATTTCATTGTGAATGTGCCGAGGGGTAGAGCCATCAATCCAATTACTAAAACGAATTGGGAGGGTGTAGGCATAGTGCCAAACATTAAAGTTGATGAAAGTGAAGCGCTAGATATCGCACTAGAATTGGCCAGAAAAGCCATTTCTTCCAAAGAATAAGTAACGAATACGATTATCCGAAGTATGTCAAATAGAAATTCAGAATTGTTAAAACACTAACCCTCGGTCATGTTTAAGAATTACCTCAAGATTGCCCTTAGAAGCCTCCTGAAAAGTAAAGGGACTTCAGTCATCAATATTTTAGGACTATCCATAGGGATGGCCTGTGGTATCATCATTTTTCTATTCGTACAGCATGAGTTGAGTTACGATCGATTTCATTCCAAGTCAGAAGATATCTTCCGCGTATTGACAATTGATGAGGCTTTGGGTGTCAGTAGTAATTTAGTGGGTATCACCCTTCCGGCCATTGGCCCTGCTATGGAGAATGACTTTCCCGAAGTAGAAAAACGTGTTCGTATGATGCCCCAAGGTCGGCAGTTGATCAACTATGAGCAGCAAGGAATTTACACAGAGCATTTTACCTATGCAGAGGCGTCACTATTTGAAGTTTTCGACTTTAAACTAATCGATGGTGACATTGAAAGTGCATTGACCGAGCCTAATACGGTGATTTTTACTAAATCTATGGCCGACAAGACTTTCGGAACAGAAAACCCAATCGGTAAACGAATAGATATTGGTAATCAGGCACGTATTGAAGTGGTGGGTATCATGGAGGACGTACCCGAGAATTCTCACCTAAATTTTGATGTCGTTGTTTCCATGCAGCAGGCAGATACAACTTCAGGGTTCGCCCAATTTCTAAGGTCTTGGCATAGCATTAGTATGGTTACTTACGTCCAATTGACCGATAAGGGTAACGAGGAAAACGTGGAAACGAAAATGGAGGATTTGATTCGAGCGAATGATGTAGGCGACAATTTTAAGGTTACCCTACAGCCTTTAATAGATGTCCACCTTAATTCGAGCGGTATCTTGTTTGAAAATTATAACCTTAAGAAAACCGATATCAGTTATGTCTACACCTTAGGTGCTGTGGGTCTTTTTGTGATTCTGATCGCCTCTTTCAACTTTATGAACTTGTCTACAGCGCGATCGGCTAATAGGGCTCAGGAAGTAGGGGTTAGGAAAGTATTCGGTGCCATCAGAAGCCAGTTGATTAATCAGTTCATGATGGAATCGGTAGTCTTGTGTTTGGTCTCGTTTATTTTGGCACTTGGCTTAGTCACGCTAACCAGCACTCTAATCAACCTACCCATAGAGCAGAACCTTTCTATTTATTTCTTGAGCAACCTGCAGTGGGCTTTGGGGGCCTTAGGTTTTGTGCTTTTGCTTGGTCTTTTTTCGGGCAGTTATCCGGCCTTGTTATTGTCTGGCTTTAATCCAATCAGCATCCTTCGCGGTTCATTCAAAACCAGTGCAAAAGGAGTCTTATTAAGAAAGTCCTTGGTTATTTTCCAGTTTACCATTTCCATCACTATGATCATTGGGACAGCCATTGTCTATGATCAGTTACAGCATCAACGTAACATTGATAAAGGCTTTAATCCTGAACAAGTCGTAACCCTTAATGTTGGGCATCCAAGTTTGCAGCAAGCGATGCCGGTATTCATCAATAAACTGGAGCAAAACCCTGATATCGTCAAAACGGCCCAGACAGGAGGGATGCCCGGTCGTACTTTTGGAAGGAGAGGTGTTCGGCCTGAAGGAGTTCCTGAGGAAGATACATGGATCATTTCTGTACTTGGCTTTGATGATAATTTCATGGAGTTGATGGACATGGAAATTATACAGGGGCGTGGCTACGATAGAGAAATGCAGACGGATCAACAGCAAGCCTTATTAATTAATGAGGCAATGGCAAAGGAGCTGGCTTGGGAAGACCCTGTAGGTAGAAAAATCACTTTTGGTCAACAAGAACGCACCGTGATTGGTGTAGTGAAAGACTTTCATTTTGCCAATATGCGTCACAGAATTGAGCCATTGGCTATGTTCTTTAATCCAGCTGGTGGTGGTAATCTGGCGGTTAGGTTTGCTTCGGCTAATGTCAGTGAGACCATGGACTATATCCAATCTTCATGGGACGAGGTATTTCCTAACAGCCCCTTAGAGTATCGGTTTTTTGACGAAGAATTTGGACAGCAATATGCTTCTGACGAGCGATTCGGAAAACTTGTCTTTAGCTTTACTTGGTTGGCAATCTTTATTGCCTGCCTTGGACTTTTTGGCTTATCGGCTTTTACTGCAGAGCAGAAAACTAAAGAGATTGGGGTGCGGAAAGTGTTAGGTGCGAGTATTGCAGGTATTGTATTACTCTTGTCGAAGCAATTTTCTCAACTCATAGGAGTGGCAGTTATTCTGGCTGTTCCAGTCGCTTATTTTTTAATGAGCTCTTGGTTGGGTGATTTTGAATATCGTGTTGAGATAAACTGGCTCTGGTTCCTTATTTCGGCAATGGCTGCAATTTTGATTGCTTTGCTCACAGTAACATTTCAATCGGTAAAAGCCGCTACAATTAACCCATCAAATTCCTTGCGCTACGAGTGATTTAGCATTTTTTAACATCCATCTATCATAAAGATGAAACTACTATGTGGACTTATGGTATTATACTTGTACTACATGTGTAGCGTCTCCCTGAGATTTGAGTGAATTTCATTACATTTAAATCCTTTTTTCGGAGAACGTTTAAGAAAAAACCGCGTTGAAATGAAGATGATTAGAAAGATGATGTGGCTTCCATTGGCAATCCTATTTGTAGGGCCATTGTTGGGAGCTGAGAGGGATACGAGTCAATATCTACAACCTACCGAGGCTCATTTAAAAGAAGCGAGAATAATCGTCCAGATTTTGGATTATTTCCATTACCGCGAAACTGATTTAGACGATTCACTGTCATCGGTAATTCTGAACAACTACATCTCTTCCTTAGACGGGAATAAAAATTATTTCCTTGCCAGTGATATCAAGTCTTTTGAAAAGTATAGGTATGAGTTTGACAACAAACTCAAGAATGGTGATCTAGTCGCCGCGTTTTATATATTCAATATCTATAAAAAGCGCCTTGAAGCAAGACTACAATATGCGCTGAACCATGTCGGAGACAAGTTCGACTACACTAAAGACGAGACCCTCACATTTGATAGAGAGAAAGAGTCTTATGCTTCAAGTGAAGCTGAACTAGATGAAATCTGGAGGAAGACCATTAAGAACCAGGCTTTAGGCTTGAAATTAAGTGGGTCTGAGGAAAATAAGATTGAGGAGGTCTTAACTACTCGATATGAAAGGTTCATTGGCAATGTAGCCAAGTATAACAGCAACGATGTCTTCGAAATGTTTATGAATTCGGTGACAGAAGCCTTCGACCCCCACACAAATTATTTTAATCCTTTAAATGCCGAAGATTTTCAAATGCAAAGTCGCAAGTCATTGGAAGGCATTGGAGCTACACTACAACAGGATAATGACTTCACTAAAATCACAGACTTAAGAGCTGGCGGCCCTGCTTTTTTAAGTGGGCAAATAGTGAAAGAAGACAGAGTAGTTGGTATCGCTCAAGGTGCTGATGGCGAAATGATTGATGTCATCGGTTGGCGTTCAGATGAAGTTGCTGGTCAGATTAGAGGGCCTAAAGGGACACTTGTTAGGCTGAAATTATTACCTGCTGGCGCTAGTCCAGGAGCTGAAACCAAAGAGGTTTCTCTGGTAAGAGATAAAATCAAATTAGATGAGGCACGCGCTAAAAGCGAAGTGGTACAGTACACTGAAAATGGTACTGATTATACCATAGGAGTAATTACTGTTCCAGATTTCTATCTAGATCCTGATGGCTACGAAAAAGGCGGTGATGATTATACAAGCACAACTAACGATGTCAAGCGCTTGATGAAAGAGCTGGAAAGTCAAAAAGTAGACGGCATCATGCTGGATTTAAGAAATAATGGTGGAGGCGCTTTAGTTGAGGCAATTAGTCTCACAGGGCTGTTTTTACCGGGTGGCACTGTGGTCCAAGTCAAAGATAGTAGGGGGCAAGTCCAGAAATATGATGATGATAACAAGACTACGGCATATGATGGCCCGTTGAATGTGATGATCAATAGATTCTCTGCCTCGGCTTCTGAGATTTTCGCTGGCGCCATACAAGATTATAAACGTGGTATTGTGGTTGGAGAGCAGACTTACGGAAAAGGTACAGTGCAAAATGTAAGAGGGCTGAAGGAGTTTTTAAGACAACCAGAAGAGGAAGAACTAGGGCTTCTAAAATTCACAATCGCTAAGTTCTATCGTGTGACGGGTAGTAGTACGCAACACAGAGGAGTGACGCCTGATATTGAGTACCCTTCCGTTTACAGTGCGAAGGAATTTGGAGAAAGTTCTAAGCCAAGTGCTCTACCATGGGATAAAATTGCATCAGCTCCATTTAAGCCCATGAATTATGTAGACGCCAATATGATATCAGTACTCAAAAAACGACATGAGGAAAGATTGAAAAAGGATCAAACCTTGCTAGACCTTCAATATGACATTGACGAGTTAAAGAAGAATAGATCAATAAGTGAGGTATCCTTGAACTATGAAACAAGGAAGAAGGAACAAGAAGACAGAAAGAATAAGCGAGATGCTCGTGTTAAAATTGGAGCTTCGCTTTCCGAACTTGAGGCAAACAAAGTCCAAGACAGATCGTTAGATGACATGAAAGATGCGTATCTAAAAGAGAGCATCAAACTCTTAGCTGACCAGATTCAAGCTGGGAAGAAAAGAAGAGGATAAGTTAAAACTCACAAAAAAACGGCTTCCTGAATACAGGAAGCCGTTTTCATTTTTCCTTGCTAGGCTACCTGTTCATCAAAGTATAGTAGTCCACTTCTGCAGCTACATAGCCAAAAGCTGACCAAGAAGTACCTTGAACCACTCTTTCGAAGATTTCTTTGGCTTTAGCAGTATCATTTTGATACAGATACCAATTACCAACACCATAACCCTGTGTGGCTAGACTTAGGGCGGCATCATCTCCAGTGGCCTTCAGTAAATCATCAGGAGACATTTCTCCCTTATACATCATGAGTCGTTTCAGGTAGCTATCGTTTTCAATGATTTCCATATCACTGGCTATGGTGGCCAGTAAATCAGCAGCCTCTTCTTCCTTTCCCTCTCTACGTAGCGTCATATACAGCCAATCTGTAGTTGCAACCCTTAAGTCAGGATTGATCGAATACTCCATACACTCCTTGTAGACGGCTTCTGCTTTTTCAAAATCTCCTTTCAGGTAAAGTGCTAAGCCATAGTGGTAGAGGATATTGAATTGCGTATTAGATAATGGAATATTGAGCCTGTTGGGCGCTCCGTCAGGTTCAATTTCGGTCGTGTTTTTCGGCATAAGCTCATAAGCCTTTTCATAGTCGGCTATTGCTTTGTCAAATTCGCGAATGCTGATATATCTATGTCCACGATGCCTATATAGTTTATAAGAGTTTGGGTAGGTATTTATACCACTTGTGAACACTGCTATGGCTTTCTTATAGTCGTAGAGATAAGCATGCCTTCTACCCAGCCAAATGGTGTTCATTTCAGACGCGTCTTGGTCGTAATTCGACTGTGCCTCATTAAGGTTATCCATCAATCGTTTTTCCTGCGCCTCTGTTCTATCAGGAATGCTCAGTTCAGTGCCCAACAATGAAGTGGCCTGAACCTTGTCTGCTTTATATGTTTCCGTACTCTTTTGTTGATCGCACGAAAGGCAGAAAAAAACTATTAATCCGTATATGCTCAATTTTTTCATACTACTTATTGGTCAGTTTAAACGTCATACCATTTTTCTTTTCATCGACCATGCGCTTCACATCTTCTAGAAGCTTTTTTGCATCATAGATGATACCGTCTTTGATGGTCCATTTGACACCGCCTACACGGATAACTTCATTGTTATCATCGAGCTTAATGGTGCCAGTGCCGTAAAGTACTTTCAGGTTTTGGAGAGGGTTTTCCTCTACAATCAGAAAATCAGCATACTTTCCTACCTCTACAGAGCCAAGCATGTCATCGACCCCAAGTGCTTCAGCACCGTTCAAAGTTGCTGACATGATTACCTCCAAAGGATGGAAACCCGATTCTCTCAGTAATTCAAGTTCACGGATAAATCCGAAACCATATAACTGATAGATAAACCCCGAATCAGACCCAGCAGTCACTCTGCCCCCTCGGTTTTTATATTCATTGATAAAAGTCATCCACAAGCGGTAGTTTTCTTTCCAAGCCACTTCTTGTTCCGTACCCCAATCAAACCAATAAGAGCCATGAGAGCGTCTGCTAGGGCGATAGAAATCCCAAAGTGATGGTAGCGTATATTGTTGGTGCCATTCGGCACTGTAGGCGCGCATTAAGTCTCGGCTCGCCTCATATATGTTGAAAGTTGGGTCCATGGTAAAGTCGAGAGCGATCAATTCGTCCATCACTTTATTCCAGTGGTCTGAAAATGGAGGTGCCGCTTGTTTCCAGAGTCGGCCAGCTTCCCCAAAGCGATCCTGCTCGTTTCTGTAATTGTAATCTAGGCTATAGTTTTGGACTCGTCTATCTGTAAAAAGTGCTTCAGGAAGACCATACCAGTGTTCCATTGAGGTTAGGCCAGCTCTTGCCGAATTCAACACATTCCAGCGCACAACGTCCATTTGAGCATGGTGCATGGCAGATTTAAGCCCAAGTTTCTTGTTTTCTTCCAAGGCAGCCTGCATGATGTCTGGTGCTGCTCCAAAGAATTTGATGCCATCAGCTCCATTTTTAGCATTATTGCGCACCCACTCTCTTGCCATTTCTGGAGTTGAGATAGGCTCTTTGGCGCCTTGACCAAAGCCTGTATAGGCAAAAATTCTTGGCGCAGTGATTTGATTCTTAAGGCTTTTTTCCTTGTGCTCAAGCACCCAATCCAATCCATTGCCTGCAGATGGATCTCGTATGGTGGTGATACCATGGGCAAGCCAAAGTTTAAACACATATTCTGATGGGGTGCCTTGACCAGTGCCGCCAATATGACCATGCATATCGATAAGGCCGGGTAAAAGGTACATGCCTTCGGCATCTAGTTCCTGATCGCCCGGGTTGGCTTTCGGACGATCCCTCTCTCGAATGGGTAGGCCAGGGTAGCCTACATTGAAAATTCCTTTGATGATGTTTTGCTCGACAATAATGTCTACTGGCCCAGTGGGCGGTGCACCATTACCGTTGACGAGGGTTACCCCTCTTATGATTAGTCTATTGAATGGCCCTTCGCCTTCTGATCTGGCCGGGGCTCTCTCTATTTGCGAGAATGCATTAGAAATAGGGAAAATAATCAGGCATAGAAGCCCGAATAGGTAGGATTTGATTCGCATAGTATTAAAGGTTGACAATTCAAAAGATAGAGAATTCGCCAACCTTTAACAACATGCTTTATAGGAAGTGCCTAGCTTTTACCGGTCTTCTTTTGCTTAGCTAAATTCAGGTCTAGGGTTTGTCCACCCTGACTCCATTTCCCTTCAAATTTACCGTCTTTAAGGGTTCCTTCGTAAGATCCTTGGAACTGATTAATAGCGAAATTTAACTTATCATCTTTCAAAGTGATAGTGTCTACTTTGAATCCGTTAGCGCCTTGATCTGGACTGTCCAGTGTCGCAGATAGCTCATTGTCAGCGTATTTAATGTGAATTACCAGTCTTAACGATTGCCCTTGTACTGAAAGAGTACCTTCCCAATCACCAGCAATTTTTGCAGGGTCGCTAGACTGCGCCACCATAAATACGCTCAATATTAATGTCATTATAGTTTTCATAGCTGTCATTTTAAATCCAATGTGATTTTACCAAAATTTTTTCAAATGTCTGTTGGTCAATAGTCGAACGGGTATTCAATCGGTTAATCGTTGTAATTCTACTATTGAATTTCATTTCGCAATACCTCAAGAGGTGGTTTGCTGATAATTCCTCTACTGTTGAGTAGACCAATCAGAATGGTAAGTCCAGTGATTACAAGATAGACGAGCACTATTGGTAGTAAGTTCGGTACGAATGTCGAATTGAAAGAATAGTAAGCTAGCCCCCAACTACCGAGCATAGCCAATAAAATCCCCGACAGTGAAGCCAAGCTGCCTAGAAAGAAATATTCCAGACTGTTGATGCTGAGGATCTGTTGCCGGCTACCGCCCATTGTTCTAAGCAGCACACTTTCTTTAATCCGTTGAAACTTCGACAATATAACAGAGCTCACCAAAACCAGCAGACCTGTGATGATGCTGAAGAGCGCCATAAAACGAATTACAAAGGCAATCTTATCCAAAATTTCATCAATTGTATTGAGGATAAGGCCCACATCAATGACTGAAACGTTTGGATACTGTTTTACGATTTCTCGTTGAAATAGCGCTCCTTCTTCCGTACTACTTACCCTAGTAATCAATACATGAAACTGTGGTGCATCCTCTAAAACCCCTGTCGGAAAGAGGGCTAGAAAGTTAGTTTGAACCCTTTGCCAATCAATTTTTCTGGTGCTGCCAAGCTGAGTGATAATAGGTACGCCTTGAACATTCCAGATTAGGGTGTCCATAAACTCAATCTTGTTTCGTTTAACAAAGTCTTCTTCTAGGCTGACCAAAACAATATCTTTTGTGAGCTCCTTAAACTGCTCAGGAGTCTCTTCGGGAAACTTTAAATACCCGTTCACCAGTTCTTCAGATTCAATAAGGCTGTCTCTGTACGTTACACGCCATTCCCTTCGAAACATACCTCCCCTTAATTCAATGGTAGAATCTTCCACTACTTGTTGATAGGTAATTCCGTTTACCGAGCTTAGTCTCATGGTAACGATCGGCACACTCTGCAGAATTGGGAGTCCTCTTTGTTTAGCAAGATCATTGATTTCATCCACTTGGTGGCTTTGAATATCAAATACCATCAGGTTCGGACGATCATTATTCGTAGTGATTTCAACTTCGTTGATCAACAGCGTTTGAATAAAGTAAAGGGTCGTTATTAAAGCCGTACCCAAGCCAATCGATGATATCAGTACTAAGGTTTGATTATTCGGTCTGTGTAGGTTGGCAAGGCTTTGTCTCCAAACATAACTCCATGAATCCGGAAAGAATCGCTTGACCATCCACATACTGATTCTGGCAATGAGTGCTAAAAAACCAAAGGCTAAACCAATAAATAGCGTGAAGATTAAGCTGTCTTGTAAGGAGCCAATTTGTATAAAGGCAAAGCCAATCACGAATAGGAAAATGCAGGCATAAATAAGCCACTGTGCCTTATCGATTTTTCTCTTTCCACTCTCTTGTACGCCTCTTAGCGTAATTAAGGGGGAAGCTCTTCTCACTGCGATTAAAGGAGATAAGGCAAAGAGAATTGAAACGAAAACGCCTGTCAATACACCGCCTAAAATGGAAGTCCATGATAGCGCGATCGTTACATCTACAGGCAGAAACCCTGCAAACACTTTGGGAAGTACGGTTTGAATGAAAGTACCGGCAATAGCACCAAGAAGGGAGCCTATTAGTCCAAAGAGGCCAATTTGTGTCAAGTAGATATAAAAAGCATCGCGGCCACTCGCACCAAGGCATCTAAGGATAGCGACCAATCGAATTTTTTCTTTGATGTAGATGTGAACTGCGCTGGCTACCCCAACACAACCTAGTAATAGGGCCACAAAGGCCACTAAGTTTAGAAAGTCTGCTAAATCTTCAAAGGTGTCCCCAGTTTCTTCCTTTCTTTCTCGGATGGTTTCACTACTAATTTTAGCAGTCCTGAGCGAATCACTGTCGATACGAATCTGCTCATCAATATCAAAATCATTCGGTGGATCAAGGAATTTGTAAAACCTTCGGTAATACACGCGACTTCCTTTTTGAATCAATTCAGTATCGTCCAAATACTTCATTGGGATGTAAACCGCAGGTGCTACTAATGTGGCTCCAAGCGACTGGGAAGGCGAGCTGATTAACGAGCCTTCAATTTTGAATAGTACTCTGCCAATTCGGATAGAGTCACCCACCTCTACATTATACTGTACCATAACACTTTGATCAACCAATGCTTTGGGACTTCCGTCTCTAAAGCTTGCTTCGGCATCAATGGGTGCTGTTTCTATGGCTCCATAATAGGGAAATGCTCCTTCCAAAGCACGTACATCTACTAGTCTGCTTTCCTGGTTTTTCGGAAAGAAAATCATGGAGGCAAAACTATTTTCATAGGATACCTCATGTGCCATGGCCTCAATGACCGGATAACTAAAGGAGGAATCGTTGCTCGCCAACTCTAAGTCCGCACCAAGTAGCTCACTTGCTTGGCTATTGATATCACTTTGTAGGTTATCGCTAAAGGAATTAATGGCCACAAGCGCAGCAATTCCAATCACTATAGATGAAATAAACAGGAGCAAACGAGATTTACTCTTGCGCGCATCGCGCCAAGCCATAAGAAATATCCATCGCCAAGCGACCTTCTGAACGGGAACAGAAATCTTTTTATCCATTCTGTGTGGCTAAGTCGTCTGATGGTTGCAGTAACATGCCCCCTTTTAGTCTGATGATGCGATCTGTCTTCTTGGCCAAATCCAAGTCATGTGTTACTAAAACTAAGGTAGTACCTGACTCTCGGTTTAGCTCAAACAGCAAATGTTCAATCTTTTCGGAAGTCTCTTCGTCTAGATTACCGGTAGGTTCATCGGCAAAGAGAATCTCTGGATTATTAGAAAAAGCTCTGGCTATAGAAATCCGTTGTTGTTCACCACCGGAAAGTTGGGTTGGGTAGTGGTCATGTCTTTCGGCCAGTCCGACACGATCTAAAAGTTCTAGTGCCTTCTTTTTGATACCCTTTTCCCGCCTTAGTTCCATGGGAACCATTATGTTTTCAAGCGCGGTAAGTGTAGGTAACAACTGAAAGTTTTGAAAAACAAAACCTACATGTTGATTTCGTACATATGCCCTTTCATCCTCATTGAGTTCATCAAGTGATATTCCGTTGAGTATAACAGAGCCACTGGAGGCCCTATCTAATCCAGCGCAGAGGCCTAAAAGAGTTGTTTTTCCACTACCAGAAGAACCAACAATACTCAGTTTGTCACCGTTTTGTATAGTAAAACTAATGTCTGAAAGTACCGTTAATGATTTTGTTCCGCTAGAGTATGTTTTACTGAGGTTAGAAACCTCAAGAATATTTGACATATTCAAGATTCAAATGATTAATATATTCAAGACGAATCTACTCGGTTTAGGTTCGTTTGACTAATGATTTAATGAAGTTTAATAGGCAATTGTTCAATAATCAAAGAGGTATCCTCTTGCTATTCAGTCTTTTTCTGTCTTTGGCTACAGCTATGCAGGATGAAAAAAAGCGAATTGTCTTTTTTGGCGATAGCATAACGGCTGGCTATGGACTCTCCACAGAACAGGCTTTTCCGGCTTTGATACAACAAAAGCTCGATAGTAGTAAAATGCCCTATCAGGTGATTAATGCGGGCTTGAGTGGTGAAACTACTGCAGGTGGTCTCGGTCGAATTGACTGGATACTTAAGAATAAGCCTGACATTTTTGTGCTTGAATTGGGCGGAAATGATGGTTTAAGAGGGTTGAGTTTGGATGAAACTGAAAAAAACTTGACCATGATGATCGAGAAAGTAAGGGCGAAAAATCCTGAAGCAGTGGTGATAGTGGCAGGGATGCAAATTCCACCAAACTTTGGCCAAGAATACACGGAAAGGTTCAGGGGTCTATTTGCAAAAGTGGCCAAGGCGAATAAAACTGAATTGATTCCCTTTCTTTTAGACAAGGTAGGAGGCGAGCCTGAACTTAACCTTGCCGATGGTATTCACCCAAATGTGGAGGGGCATCGGATTGTTGCTGAAACCGTCTGGGATAATCTCAAAAAGTATATTGGCTAGCGCTTGAGAAAGGCATCATACTTAACCATTATTTTTTGAGTAATCTCAAATTCGCTTCGTCCTAGAATCTCTCCGTCTAGAAAGTTGCAAAACTCCATAAACTCATCAATTACTCGATCGTCAATTCTGGTTACTCGTTTAACGATGTCCTTGTTGAAATACTTTGCGCGCTCCTTTTTCCTTTGAGACTGAAAGGCAGTCGCCTCTTCCATTTTTCTGATGATACGCGCTTGTTTTGGGTTTTTACTGATTTCTTGGAAAATGGGAACAGCAACCGAGAAGAGTTGAAATTGGCCATTTTCATTCGGAACAAACTTACTTGGTGCGCCACCTAATGGCACATTCATGACGTCAATTCCCCTGATGGGTGGGGCCATAGTATCTAATAGCTTTCTTCTTAAATAGAAATTATCAGACAACTCAAATACTTCGAAATCTGCTAAGGCTTTTGCCTCTTGTATCATCTCGATGGTTTGGACATAACCCGACTTATCCATCTCTTCGGTTACAAGGAAGTAAAAGTCAGAATAACCGACAGAGGAGACTTTGATTGAGTCGCCCACCTGTACGGGAATTTCAAAGCTGCCCTTTGGTGTAGAGGCGATTCCTTGATTTTTGTTAAGAACCAGTATACTTGCAAATGCCAAGGGGTCTCTTGTTGTAGAATCTATCAATTGACCTTTTAGAAAAAAGTCGCGTTGATTTTGCGCATAGACAGTGCTTGCCAAAAGCAGAAACATACATACGGTTAACAATCGCTTCATTCGTCTATCAAAAAACGAAAATGGGGGATTAAGTTTTTGGAAATAAATGTTTAACCGTTTTTAACCTTGGATTGATTCTGCTGATCGAGAAACCGGTGAAAGATAAATGCCATCCAAACTACACCAACTGCTAACAATGAGATGTATTGATAAGTTGGGCTAAGGCCAATATTCAATGATAAGTTAGGCATCTCAATCTCATTCAGTTTTTCCATACCGAGATTGACCCCGTCTGCGGCAAAAGTTAAATAGGCCAGAGGACTCACTACTAATACGATAAACAGGATTTTTACCCACAAGGGTACCAGAAAGGTACTTCGCTTTTCTTCAGCCTTGATTTGCTCTAGAATATTTCTATTGAAACTTAGAGATGGCTCTTCAAGTCCTTCATTTTGAAGTAGCGCTTTTA
Organism: uncultured Roseivirgaceae bacterium; assembly: GCA_964352205.1. Lineage (GTDB taxonomy): Bacteria > Bacteroidota > Bacteroidia > Cytophagales > Cyclobacteriaceae > Roseivirga. The sequence continues at coordinate 258,366 of CAYGQO010000001.1, read as the reverse complement.
ACTCTTTGTCTGAAAGATTAAACTCGTTCATAATAATGATCTAACCTCTGAATCTAATAGTTGTTCTAAGGCCTTTAGCAGGCGCTTTCTAGCCCGATGCAATCTAACTTTTACGTTAGACAATTCCCAATGTGTGATTTCACAGATTTCCTGTAACGAATTCTCATTCAAGTAGAAAAGTGTAATAGCCACTTGATCGTCCGTGGAAAGTAAATCTAATGCTTCCTTTATATAACTCGTGCGTTCTGATTTTTGTAAACGATGCCACTCCTTATCCGATTCACTATATGAAGCGAGATTTTCTTCTTGATGAAAATCAAGATCAGTGGTCGGTAGTGTCTTTTTTCGCAATCGAGTTAAGGCAGTATTGTAAACAATGGTGTATAGCCAAGTGGAGAATTTAGAACTGCCTTCAAACTGTTTAATATTCTTATAAGCCTTCAAAAATGAGTCTTGCGCTACTTCTTCTGCGTCCTCACGGTTTTTCATCAGCTTTAGTGCTAATGTGAAGGCCATGGCCTTATGCTCGTCAATGAGCACATTAAAAGCCGTCATATCACCTGCTTTGACCTTGGCGATAATTAACTCCATAGCATATTGCTCATTACTCTCCTTCATTATTTCCTCATTGGACTAGGGCTTCTGAAATTAGGTTACAGGAAGATACATATATTTAGGGCCTCGAGTTTTTTTCAAGTCTGGTGTAACCTATCTCATGTTACTTGCATCAAAGCCAATGAAACAAAATTGATAAAACAATGGGTGGTGAATTTGCAGCATTTCTTTTTATGGCTTCTTTGGTTATTTCCTTTGCAGGCCTTATCTTTTTCTGGCTCTTAACCAGGCATAGAGAAAGAACGCAACTGATAGACAAAGGAGCAGATGCTTCCTTATTTCAAGCTGAACCAAGAAAGAAGAACTACTTCTTTACAATGATTTTAGGAGTATTATTTGTGTGTTTAGCTTTTGGTATAGGCCTAGCTTTCGTCTTTGAAAATATAATGTATAATCAAGGCTGGATAAGACAAGGTGAAAGCGGGGGGGTATACTTCTTTAGCATATTCTTAATGCTTGGCGTTGGATTCATAGCATCCTTCTTCCTGAACAAGAAATTGATCAACAAAGAATAATCGACTTAAACCGATTTGGAGGTATTTAAAAAGCCCTTGTCTGTGGACAAGGGCTTTTTTGCTATTTGACCTTTTGAAGCAAAATACCTGCTGATACCATCCAAGCCACTATTGGGAAGAAGAATATCCTAAATCCCTGAAGGTTTGAGAAAACAAAGCCTGAGATCATCACAATGAGAAACCCTAAACCAAGCGCAATGCCCAGAAAGGCGATCCATTTAGGAAAGACTTTGCCTTTAACGATAGCGATCGACCAGAGTAAAAATGCTTGACAGATACCGCCAACGAAGATATAGTCGAAGGCTTGATTCAATGAAAATCCAAATGAAAGTATCATTTCTGCGGTTTGGATTTTCTCTGGCGATGCACCTTTTAGGTTGTCTACAAAGAATGGTACAACAATCCCATTAACGGCTGCAGCTATCATTACTGCTATCAGACCCAAGCTTGCCGTTACGAGGGCCAAGACGGAAAATGAATTGTCAAAGCCAATCCTTCGACTTAGTCCCCAAAAACCGAACATTAAAAATGGAATTGAGAAGAGGGCAATGGTATGGCTGGCAATGATCACTGTAGAGATGCTTATCAAGTGATCAATGCTTCCGCCAACAGGGTGGATGACCATGGTAATGACGCCTAAGACCGACCCAATGATCAATGAGATGCCTGCGTTTTTTTCGAGTTGATTTTTCATGAGATTGATTTTATCTCACAAATATTGACTCGATAGTATTCCAGATTGCTTGATCGAAATCAATAAAGCATCAGGGTTAGATTCTTGCCCTCACCCTGCTTAGTGTTTCAGGTGTCATACCCAAATAAGAAGCGATGTATTTCAAAGGAAAGCGTTGAATGATTTTTGGTGAGTGCTCCAAAAGTAGACGGTATTTGTCTTCGGGAGATTTTATACCAGCGTCACTTGGCGTTTCAGTATTCTCTAGAATTTTTCCTAGCCTAAAAAAGGAGGGCGAATTTCCGATAAGCTCATGAAGAGAGTCAAGCGTGAGCTTAAGCAGGCTTGTGTCTTCGAAAGCCTGAATGTAGTTTTCAGACTGTTTTTGCCCAATAAAGCTATGATGATCAAAGACCCAATCTCCCTCAATAAAGAGATTGATAGTCAGTTCTGAATAACCATCAATGTCTTTGTAATGCCGAAGACTACCCTTAGTTACAAAGTATAGCGATTGACTTGTTCCGCCTTGCTTAAGAAGAAATTCATTTTTTTTGATCGTCTGAACCTTGAATTTTTCGGTAATCAGAGATTGGTCTTCAAGGGAGAAGTCCCCGAATGCTTGTATAGAAGTGAGAAGCTCGGCAAACATATGCGAAATATAAGACCTAAAGCCTACCCTGCCCAACCTTCGCGGTCTAGACTTCTGTATTGGATGGCTTCGGCCAAGTGCTCAATCCGTATTTCTTCACTAGCGGCAAGGTCGGCTATGGTTCTGCTGACCTTTAGAATACGATCGTAGGCCCTAGCAGAAAGACCTAGTCTTTCCATGGCTCTCTTCAGCAGTGTACGTCCGGCATCGTTAATCTGACAAACTTCTTTTACCATTTGGCTGCCCATCATGGCATTTGAATGAATGCCTAAGCCTTTAAATCTCTCTTGCTGAATCTCTCGGGCTTTAATTACCCGTTCCCTAATTTCTGCGCTACTCTCAGCTTTACGGTCTTGCGTCATTTGATCAAATGAAACAGGTGTTACTTCCACATGAAGATCGATTCGATCTAGGAGCGGTCCACTAACTTTGTTTAAGTAACGTTGTACTTGCCCCGAACCACAAACGCACTCTTTCTCAGGATGGTTGTAATATCCGCAAGGGCATGGGTTCATACTGGCGATCAGCATAAAATTCGTTGGGAACTCTACTGAAATGCGTGCTCGGCTAATGGTTACTTTGCACTCCTCTAAAGGTTGGCGCATTACCTCTAACACTGTCCTTTTGAATTCTGGAAGTTCGTCTAGGAATAGAATGCCATTGTGGGCCAATGAGATTTCGCCTGGCTGAGGTACGCCACCACCACCTACTAAAGCCACATCAGAAATGGTGTGATGCGGACTGCGAAACGGTCTTTGGGTGACTAGCTGCGCATTTCCGCCTAGCCTGCCTGCAACGGAATGTATTTTGGTGGTTTCTAATGCTTCATGTAAGCTAAGAGGAGGTAGAATAGAAGGTAACCTTTTTGCAAGCATTGTCTTTCCCGCACCAGGTGGGCCAATCATAATGGCATTATGTCCACCAGCGGCAGCAATTTCTAAGGCTCTTTTAATATTTTCTTGCCCTTGTACATGTGCAAAGTCGGCCTCATACTTATCTAGATTTTCGAAAAAGTGTTCTCGGGTATCATAAATGACGGGCTCAATTTTTCTTTTACCATCTAGAAATTCTTTGGCTTCGATCAGGTTCTCAACACCAATGATATGTAAGTCATTTACGATGGCTGCTTCGTTGGCATTTTCTTTCGGGAGGATAAAGCCTTTGAAGCCTTTTTTTCGAGCTTCAATGGCGATGGGTAATGCGCCTTTTATGGGTCTGAGGGTACCGTCAAGTGCTAATTCGCCCATGATCACATATTGTTCCATGTCATCGGCACTTATTTGACCCGAAGATTTTAGTACGCCAAGTGCAATGGGTAGGTCGTAAGCAGAGCCTTCTTTGCGAATATCGGCAGGGGCCATGTTCACCACGACTTTTCTTCTCGGAAAACGGTAATTGAAGAATTTGAAAACGGACTCTATTCGATGTTGACTTTCCTTGACGGCATTGTCGGGCAAGCCGGACAAATGAAATTTAGTACCGTCTACGATATTCACTTCGATGGTGATGATTTGTGCATCAACACCAAACACTGCACTTCCGAAACCCTTGCTAAGAATCAATAGTATGTTTTTCTATCATTTGAATCAAAATATGAATCACCTTGATATGAATTTCCTGGACCCGGTCAGCATAACCCATGTGAGGTACTCTGATTTCTAGGTCTACTAAATCGGCCAGTTCGCCACCGTTTTTTCCAGTAAGCGCCACAACTTTCATTTTCTTCTGACGAGCCATTTCGGCAGCACGAAGTACATTTTTAGAGTTTCCGCTAGTGCTAATACCTAGTAAAACATCTCCTTCTTTGCCTAATCCTTCAATGTACCTCGAGAAGACAAAGTCGTATCCGAAATCATTCGAGACGCAAGAAATATGACTCGGGTCTGAGATGGCTATGGCCGGAAGAGCTTTGCGGTTTTCGCGATATCTTCCGGTGAGTTCTTCAGCAAAATGCATGGCATCGCAATGCGAGCCTCCATTGCCACAAGAGAAAATCTTTCCTCCGTTCAGGATTGCGTCAGACATTAATTGGGCCGCAGCATCAATCTGACTTAGATTTTGCTCGTTACTTAAGAATTGGTCCAATACCTTGGCTGCTTCTTTTAGTTCTTCTAAGATCAGTTGTTGATTATTCATTTTATCAAGATTATCGGAAGAAAATCATTTATTGCATATAAGTCAATAAAAACAAGATTTAATCTAAACAGATTGCATGTTTATCAGCTTGTGATAAGTGCCCTTCTGACTAATTAATTCATCATGATTACCGCGTTCTATAATGTGACCATTTTCCATAACAAGTATAAGGTCGGCATGCTGAATAGTACTTAGCCTGTGTGCAATCACAATGGAGGTTCTATTCTTCATGAGGTTTGTTAAGGCTTCTTGAACCAGTTTTTCGGATTCAGTGTCTAAGGCAGAGGTGGCTTCGTCTAAAATTAGGATAGGAGGGTTTTTCATGATGGCACGTGCTATACTTATCCTTTGGCGTTGGCCACCTGACAATTTTCCACCTCGTTCCCCTACGGTCGAATCATAACCATTTTCTAATGCGGTAATGAAGTCATGCGCATTGGCAATTTTAGCTGCCTTGACAATGTCCTCCCTTTTGGCGTTCGGCATGGCAAAGGCAATATTACTGGCGACTGAATCATTAAAAAGAATTGACTCTTGAGTAACAACACCCATTAGATTTCGAAGTGAATTTACTTCAATGTCTTTAATGGGTATGCCGTCAATACTGATTTCGCCTAGCGTAGTATCGTAAAACCTTGGAACTAAATCTGCTAAGGTTGATTTGCCCGCGCCAGAAGAGCCAACCAAGGCTATGGTCTGGCCTTTCTCAACGGTGAGGTTAATATCTGTAAGGACGGGTTCTTTGTCATACACAAAGCCCACCTCTTTAAAAGTGATATCTGAGTCAAATGAGGGTTTGATTTGAGCCTGGGGTTTGTCCTGAATTTGAGGCTTTTCATCGATCAGTTTGAAGATACGTTCGGCAGAAGCCAGACCTCTCTGAATACTACTAATGGACTGAGAAAGGCTCTTAGCAGGGTTTAAAATTTGGCTAAAGACAATAATATAGACTAATAGCCCTTCTCCATCTAGGTTGGTCTCTTCATTTAATACTAGGTTTCCACCCACGACTAAGAGTGTGGCTACTACCAGTATACCTAAAAATTGAGAAATGGGAGAGGCCAGTTCATTTTTACGTGCCATCGACACGTTGATTTTTCTATAAGTCCTTGTTTCATTTTCAAAGAGCCCTCCTACATAATCCCTAGCGTTAAATGCTTTTATCACGCGCATGCCACCAAAGACCTCGTCCATTAGGTTGACTATTCTACCCAGACTTTCTTGACTTAGAATGGCTTTCTTTTTGAGTTTCTTTACGATCTCTGATATGATCAATCCCATGATTGGGAAAAAGACTAAAGTAAAAAGTGTGAGCTGAACAGAGGTGATGAAAAGAAAGGTAAGGTAAATAATAATCGTTGCAGGTTCCCTAAAAAACACCTTTATGGAGCTCATTAAGGTAACCTCTATCTCTTGCACATCATTGGTCATTCTAGACATGATGTCCCCTTTTCTTTCCCCTGCAAAGAAGCCAAGGTGTAGTCTAGAAGTATTGTTAAATACCTTATTTCGAATTTTTTCAATGAGGTCGGCACGCATATACCCCATGATTACATTGGAGATATAGGTAAATAGGTTCGAGAAAAGAGCTGAAATGCCGATAATAACACTTACATAAATCAGCGCTCCTTGTGGGCCATTAGCTTCTTTAAACTCAATGAATTTTTGGTAGAACGATGCTTTGAGATAATCCATTCCAAAACTCAAGCCTTCTGTATTAGCCATTTTCAAAAGCTCCTCTTCTCCTTTTGTCTCAAATATTACAGTAAATAGAGGTTCTAATAATGCGAGGTTGGCAAGCCCAAAAATGATTGCTAGAAACGCGAAGACTACATACTGAGGGAAGTACCTATGATAAGGTTTTGCAAATGAAATAATCCGACCGTAAGTACTCATGGAGTGAATTTCGAGGCAAGTTATCGATAATTATTTCAGAATTCATGTTGGCGTTGCGGAAGATTCCATCTTAGGGAAAGCATAGTAATAAAGGTACTTGCGGTCCGATTAGGTAGTGCGCTGTCAAAGTTTCGATAAATAGTTCTTAGGTCAACAAAGAGGTTCTGCACTAACATGTAGGATCCAGAAAGTTCTACATAAGTGTTAGTAGTTGCCACGCCTTGGCCTATTGTATTTCCTGTATTCCCAATCCGATCGTCAGTGCTACTCAAGAGGTTCCCTCCATAGTTAAGCCCGTTCTCATCTTCACCAAAAGTGCTTCGGATGATTTTACCCGTAACGAAAAGCTTGTTAATCGGTTGGTATCTAGCCGAAAGAACAATCTCTTTGAAGTTAGCACCAAGTGGGTGTGCCAATGGATTTCTGTAGTTGGTATAGCTAAAGACCGAAGTGTCCGAAGCATAAAAATATGGTCGTGCAAGATTGTATTCTACTTGTAAGTCCAAAGTTGAAATATCAAAAGCATCTATATATTTACCCCCTAGCTGTACTCCGAACTTATTGCGCCAATCACCATTGCCAGCTCTAAGTGCATCAATGACAAACTCATCTAATATGAATTGTCCATAGAATTGAAACTTGTTTTTAAGATTATAGCTAAAATCCAGACCGAGTAACGAGTTATCAGGACTGCCTCCTTGCTGCTCTATGGCCCTATAAAAAACAATAGGATTGAAATAGTTAATGTCTGCTCTTTCTGAGATAATGGACTCAAAAACACCAACCTCAAGCGAATTGGTAATATTGACACCCAGTCGGTGCATGCTTAGATACTTTTTTGGATAGTTACCATCCCCCGGTGAAAGTCTATTGGCAAAAATGATATCGGCCGTTAGTTGTCCAAATAGGTTGGTATACTGAAACTTACCAAGCCGCGTATTAATCTGACCGAAAAGGAAGGGACTTGAGAAGTCGGACAATATCATTGATCTTAAACCATGCCCAATAAACTTTTTATCGTAGCCTGCTTGAATGTCTATGCTTTTTGTAGCATTGAAAGTGAAGTATCCTCGAGCATGTGTTAGGTCATAAACAACATCATCGGCCTTCCAAAAACCCTCATTAGGTAAAGCTTGTTTTGAAATAATAGAGTTGCGTACATACTGAGGAAAGACTAATTGTGTGGTTGTCAGAAAAGTATAAAACCCAATTTTGTCATCAATCATACCTTGGGCTTCTAGGCCTCTGGTATTCGTATAGAGCGTGCTAGCGGCATCCGGATCATTGCCTACGGTAAAGTCTATGACAGGATTTATTCTAAGAGAGAAATTCTCAGCACCATAATAAAGAAAGTCAGACTTTTTGGTGTACATCAAGTCCCACCATGACTTGTCATTCTCATTGTATGGTGAGTTTGTCCACTCCCAATTGTCATTCATTAAATACTGATAGTTGAATTTGTCTTGAGGAGACAGCGAGTCATATTTATCTTGTATTCCGAGCAAAAAATTGGAGAGGTCTACTCTTCTTAGGGGTTTAAAAGTAGTTTGGAGCAGGTTATCAGCGTTTCCGTATTTGATTTGGAATCGATCTACGAGATGATAATAATCTCTATTATAGGGAATAAAGGTGCTTTGAGCACTTATTAGACCTTGTGTCAGTAAAAACACGAACAGTATGAGTAGCTTTTTCATAGGCGTATCAAGGTGACAAGATAACGACTTCAACGATTCAAACCTTTTATAATCTGATAGACTTGAATTTCTTTCAATTATAAAACTAATATGTTTGTGTAATATTCAGCAAGTCACTACATTTGCAGTCCTTTTTGAGGGAAGTAAATTTTAGCGTAATGAAAAAAGACATTCATCCTGATTATAGCCCAGTTGTATTTTACGATACATCAAGCGAAACTAAGTTCATGACTCAGTCAACTATGACTTCGAGCGAAACAATTGAGTGGGAAGATGGAAACACATATCCATTGATCAAAGTGGAAGTTTCTTCTGCATCTCACCCATTTTACACTGGTAAGAAATTATTTGTTGATACTGCTGGTAGAGTTGAAAAATTCAACAGAAAGTACAAGAAAAAATAATAACACGATATATAATTCATTTAAGGAAGTCTCCATGCGATTAAGCAGGAGACTTTTTTATTTTTGTGCATGGACATCACTCTTTTTGATCCTGCAGAAATAAGAAGCAGTCTCTTACCATTTACTTTTACAAGGCCTGTTGCCGACATCCGAATCGGAATCTTAAAGATTTCGGAAAAATGGGAGCATTATGGTTTTAGTATTGGATTCCATACTGAGACTTACCTCGCATCAAAATTTTCCTCAAATGGTGCCAATATTCGAGTCAATGGTGCTTTATGTCCAGATACAGCTCTGACTTCCAATGTTAGGGCCTTAAAACGGGGGCAAAAGCTTATGGCTGGTGATGTAGAACTTGCTGAGTATGGCGAGGGTATTGAATCGATCCAGTACGAACAACCTTTTCGCTTGATTTCAAAACCGTGGGATATCTTCACCCATAACCAAGAACAGCTAAGGTCAGATTTTTATCTGATTACTTCTGGAAGAACTTCTGCTAAAATTACTGACCCGCACACTGTAGTGTATGGCTTAGAGAATATTTTTATAGAAGAGGGAGCGACTATCCGTGCGGCTATTCTCAATGCGGAGGACGGGCCAATCTATATTGGAAAAAATGCCCAAGTACATGAAGGAGCTATTATAAAAGGTGCTTTTGCCCTGTGTGAAGGTTCGCATGTGAATATGGGCGCTAAAATAAAAGGAGATACGACAATCGGACCTCATTCCAAGGTAGGAGGCGAGATCAGTAACTCAGTAATTTTCGGCTATTCTAATAAAGGGCATGACGGATTTCTTGGTAACTCTGTTATCGGGGAATGGTGTAACCTAGGGGCAGATACCAACACGTCTAATCTAAAGAATAACTATGCAGCCGTTAAATTATGGGATTATGAGGCTGGTCGGTTTGCAAATACTGGACTTCAATTTTGCGGTTTGATGATGGGCGACCATGCCAAATGCGGCATTGATACCATGTTTAACACAGGAACTGTAGTGGGTGTAGGAGCAAACGTTTTTGGAGCAGGGTATCCGAGAAACTTTGTGCCGTCATTTGCTTGGGGTGGTGCTAATGGATTGACTACCTTCCAATTAAGAAAGTTTTATGAGGTGGCAGAAGCTGTTATGAAAAGAAGAGGTATTGAATTGGATGAAACAGAACGTAACATCCTATTGAACGTTTTTGACACTACTTCGGCATATAGAATTTGGGAGAAAAAGGAATGAGATTCCAAGATATACCAGGTTTATCATCTTCTAAAAAGAAGCTCATCGAAGCCGTTGCTGCGAGTCATGTAGCACATGCGCAATTATTTGCTGGGTCAGAAGGAAGTGCCAACTTAGCCATGGCATTGGCTTTTGCCAATTATTTAAATTGTGAGAACCCCTCACCCGAAGATGCTTGTGGTGAATGCTCGTCTTGTCAAAAAAATGCCAAATTCATTCACCCTGACGTTAATTTCATCTTTCCTTCGGCAGCAACTACAAAACTGAAAAGGGAGGATGCTACTAGCGAAAAATTCTTAACCGAATGGCGAAGCTTTCTATTATCATCCGTTTATGGTAACGTATCGGATTGGAGTGGTCACTTTGGCTGGGAGAACAAGCTCTTAATGATTCCTCGACAAGAGAGTAGAAACATAGTTAAGGCTTTGTCTTTAAAGGCTTTTGAAGGGCAGTTCAAGATCATGATCATTTGGTTGCCCGAATTGATGAATGCTAACGCTGCCAATGGTATTCTAAAAATACTTGAAGAGCCACCTGAGAAGACAGTCTTTTTAATGGTTTCCAATGATGCCAATAAGTTATTAACAACCATTTTATCAAGAACACAGCAATTTATAGTTCCAGCCTTTTCTGATGAGGAAATCAAGCAAGCCATTGCTTCTCAAAGTATCTCAGAAGAGCGAGCAGCACAAATTGCTTATATGGCCGAAGGAAGTATGAGAACGGCCGTACAAATGATGGGAGGTGATGATAATGCAACCCAAGACTATTTTAAGAACTGGTTTAGGCAATGCTTCACATATAATTTCAGTGAGCTGATTAAAATGGCAGATGAATTCCAGAAAAAGGGGAAAGAATTTCAGAAAGAACTTCTGGGAGTTGGGTCTAGCTTAATGAGGGAATCATTGATTTATGGAGCGGCAGCAACAGAAATATGCAGAATACCAGCTGAAGAGGAAGATTTCATACAGAAATTCGGAAAAGTATTTACTGCGGATAAGATCATGGAGGTTTCTCCTAAGTTAGATGAAGCTCAGTATCACATAGAGAGAAATGCAAATCCTAAAATCCTCTTTCTTGATTTATCTCTTACGATTGCCCAAATTGCCAGGGCGTAAGGCATTAGAATGAAAGAGCATTTAACCACTATTGGGAGACAGGATAAAGTAGATATACCCGAGCTTAACCTGTTAGATATTGATGCTAAAATTGATACCGGTGCGTATACGTCTTCGATCAATTGCTCACGCGTCAAGGTTAAAACGATAGACGGTGTAAAAACACTGACTTTCTATATTTCAGGAAGTAGAATTCATGAAAGGAAAGCTAGAAAATTCAGTACGACCACATTCGAACAACGGAAAATCAGAAGTTCAAATGGAATTACCGAAAGTAGATACATAATAGATACTGTAATTATTCTTTTCGGGAAAAAGAAGAAGGTGGAATTGTCCCTAGCGGATAGAAGCAAGATGAAATTTCCGATACTAATTGGTCGCAAATTTTTAACAGATAAGTTTATCGTAGACGTGGGCCAAAAGAACCTCTCTTACAAGCAAAAAATTAAGAAATGAAAGTAGCAGTGCTATCAAGAAATCCAAACTTGTATTCGACAAGGAGGTTAATTGAGGCCATAGAAAGTCGAGGGCATGAGGGAGTCGTAATTGATCACTTAAAGTGTGATTTGGTGATTGAGTCGGAGGGCCCATCAGTCTATTATAATAGAGAAAAAATGAATAATATTGATGCTATTATCCCAAGAATAGGTGCATCAGTAACATTCTATGGCACTGCAGTGGTAAGGCAGTTCGAAATGATGGGGGTCTTTAGCACTTCTTACTCTCAGGCCATTGTGAGGTCAAGAGATAAACTAAGAAGTTTACAAATACTATCTGGAGCAGGTTTACCAATGCCCAAAACGGCATTTACAAATTATTCAAAGGAAGAAAAGAGCCTGATAGATCATGTTGGTGGTGCACCGGTTATTATTAAGCTTCTTGAGGGAACTCAGGGTTTGGGTGTTGTTTTGGCAGAAACCAAAAAGGCGGCCCAGTCGGTGATTGAAGCCTTTCATGGGCTCAAAGCCCGAATCATTGTTCAAGAATTTATCAAAGAAGCTAAGGCATCGGACTTAAGAATATTCGTGGTTGACGGACAAGTGGTTGGGGCTATGAAGAGGATAGGAGGCGAAGGAGAATTCAGAAGCAATCTTCATAGAGGAGGTTCTGCCCAGATTGTCAAGTTAAATAGGAAGGAGAAGTCTGCTGCTATAAAGGCTGCTAATGCTTTAGGCCTTTCTGTTGCTGGTGTTGACGTACTCCAATCAAGCCGAGGACCATTAATTCTTGAGGTGAATTCTTCGCCAGGCCTAGAGGGAATAGAGAAGGCAACTGACGTGGACATTGCAGGAGAGATTGTCAAATTTATTGAAGCTAATCAGCCTAAAAAAAGAGGGGTAAAATCGAAATTAAAAACCTCATGAAAATACGGATCGGTACGAGAGGAAGTAAACTGGCACTTTGGCAGGCCTACCATGTAGAAGGTAAGCTAAAAGCTGCTGGTTTTGAGACTGAAATTGTCACCATAGAAACCAAGGGAGATAAAATACTCGATGTATCAATCGCTAAAATTGGTAGCAAAGGCGTCTTTACCGAAGAGATAGAAGAGCAGCTCGCAACTGGTAAAATTGATATCGCTGTTCATAGTGCTAAAGACATGCAATCGAGCCTTCCGCAAGGCTTTAAATTAATTGCGTTTATGGAACGAGAGAAGGCCAATGACGTCATCATCAGTAAAATAGATGGCTTAGAGATGACAAAAGAGTCATCATTTGTTTTGGGAACATCATCCACTAGAAGAGTAGCTACTCTAAAACGATACTACCCTAACATTAAAACTGTAGCGGTAAGGGGGAATCTTCAGACAAGGATTCGTAAGATGGAAGAAGGCGCTTGTGATGCATTGTTGCTTGCTTATGCAGGAGTCCATAGAATGGGGTATGAAGGCATGATTAGCAAAGAGCTATCCTTCGATGAATTTATCCCAGCAGTAGGACAAGGAAGTGTAGCGATTGAAGTACACGCCAGTCTTGAAGAAGCAAAGTCAGATGCCATTCGAACTATACTGAATCATAAAGAGACTGAAACATGTCTTTTGGCGGAAAGAGCTTTTCTAAAGACCGTTGATGGAGGCTGTAGCATTCCGGTTTTCGCCATGGCGACACTTAATGAGTCACACCTTGAGATGGAAGGAGGGATCATTAGCTTAAATGGTGAGGAGAGAATTTCGCATAAAGTGTCAGGACATTCTAACCAAGCATCCGATTTAGGTGAAGAACTAGCGACAGAAGTATTATCTTCGGGCGGAGAAAGAATTTTAAGAGAGATTAAAAATCAGATAAATGAGAAATAGAGTATTCCAATTGTTAAGTGTTTTATGCCTAATGTTAATTATCGCGGGTTGCGATTCTAACGATTCCGTTAAGGGTGAAGACTATTTGATCACCATAAAAACAGAGATGGGCGAGATGAAAGCCATTCTATATGACGAAACGCCAAAGCATAAAGAGAACTTCTTAAAGTTAGTGAATGACGGTTTTTACGATAGTCTGTTATTTCACAGGGTAATGAATGGCTTTATGATTCAAGGTGGTGACCCTGAATCTAAGGGAGCTACTTTAGATAAGAGACTAGGTACTGGTGGCCCAGGGTATACCGTGCCAGCTGAGTTTATGTCTCATTTAATCCATGAAAAAGGCGCACTTTCTGCAGCCAGACAGCCTGATCAAGTGAACCCTGAAAAAGCATCAAGCGGTAGCCAGTTTTTTATAGTGCAAGGTACGGTTACGCCTAGAGCTCAGCTTGAGGGTAATAACCAAGGCAAGATCATACAGGCATTTCAAACGCTAATGAGAACGAAGCCAGAAAGTGATTTGGCTAAAGAATATCAACAAGCAGTTGCAGACAATCCTAATGACAACGCAGCAATCCAAGCGGTAGTAGAGTCCACTTTGGATAGGCTAACTGAGGAAACAGGCATGACATTCACAATGCCCGAAGATCGTATTGAAAAATATTCTACTGTTGGTGGAGCATCATTTTTAGATGACGAATACACTGTTTTTGGTAAAGTGATTTCGGGTCTTGAAGTCATCGATAAAGTGGCAAGTGTAGAGGTAAGAAACCCGACTCGAGAAGATCGTCCTTTTGAGAATGTCCAAATGTTTATTTCTGCTGAGCTCATGTCAAAATCAGAGATTGAAGAAAAGTATGGTTATAAATACCCTGCTCCAAAAGAGCAATAAGTGTACTGATTAAAGTATTAAAAAGGGGCTTCATTGATATGAAGCTCCTTTTTTGTGTCTAGTTAAAAAAATTATTCCTCAGATTCATTGAGAATTTTAAGAACGGGTGTGGATATCGAATTGTGTCCCTTAAATTCACTACTCTTAAGACCTTACTATGAAACTACTAAAAAGCATTTCTCTTTTACTTTTGGTATTAGCATTCAGCTGTTCGCAAGAACAAGATGAAGTTGTGGTGATATCTACTCCTTATGGAGATATGACTGCTGTGTTATTCGATGAAACTCCTCTGCACAAGGCTAACTTTTTAGAACTGGCCAAAGCTGGAAAGTATGATTCAGTTTTATTTCATCGCGTGATTAACGAGTTTATGATTCAGACGGGAAACTTAGCCACTGGTAAGGAGGAAGAAGGTGTCGACTATATGCTACCCGCTGAATTTATGGCCGAAAAGTATATTCATGAAAAAGGTGCTTTAGCTGCAGCAAGAACTGGAGATGCCGGCAATCCCCAGAAGAAGTCAAGTGGTTCACAGTTCTATATCGTTCATGGCGAAACATTCGATGATGAAGGTCTTGCGGTGCGTGCCGACAGAAGACAATACCTGAAACTTTCAGGTCTGTTCCAAAGAATGCTAGACTCAGAACGTTTCCCTGAATTGACTGAGAAATACAATTACCATGTCGAAAAATTTAGAGAAGACTCTACTTATGACTTCAATGCAGCACAACGTGCCTTAATTTTTAATTCATTAGAAGTGATTGAAGATCAATTCGGTCCACAGGATGATCCTGGATATCCAGACTGGGCTAAAGAAGTATACGCCACAACGGGTGGAGCTCCACATTTAGATGGTCAGTATACTGTCTTTGGTAAAGTGGTTGAAGGTCTCGATATCATTGATAAAATAGCCCAGACGCCTACAAATAACCGAGATCGGCCGCTGGAAGATATTCGAATGCACGTAAAAGTGATCAGCATGAGTAAATCAGAAATCACTAAGAAATACGGCATAACTTACCCTAAGCAATAGCATTTTGAAAATACTGATTACCGGTGCCAACGGCCTACTTGGCCAGAAGTTGGTAAAACTTATCCTAGACACAAGAACTGACGAACTGATTGCCACGGCCAGAGGTAATAATAGACTACCCTACCCTGAAGATCGCTATGTATTTGATCAAATGGACATTACTGATGGTGAAGAAGTCCTCGAAGTTATCGAAAAGCATAGGCCTGAAGTGGTGATTCACACGGCAGCCATGACCAACGTAGATCAATGTGAGACGGAGAGAGAAGACTGTTGGAAACAAAATGTAGATGCAGTTGAATACCTAATAGGTGCATGCGAAAAGGTAGGAAGCTTTCTTGTTCACTTATCTACAGATTTCATATTCGATGGTGAAGACGGGCCTTATGACGAAAAGGCGCAAGCGAATCCAATCAGCTATTATGGCGAGAGTAAACTGGCAGCTGAAAAGCTGTTATTTGCCTCCAATGTTAAGTACGCAATTGCCAGAACCGTATTGGTTTACGGAATAGCCCATGACATGAGTCGCACCAATATTGTTTTATGGGTAAAGAAGAGCCTGGAAGACGGCAAGACCATTAAAGTGGTTGATGACCAACTAAGAAGCCCCACGTTGGCCGAAGACTTGGCCATGGGCTGTTACTTGATCGCGGAGAAGAGAGCCGAAGGTATTTTTAATATCTCTGGTAAAGACCTACTTACTCCATATGAAATGGCATTGAAGACAGCCGCCTATTTCGGTTTAGATACGAGTACCATGGAGAAGGCCGATGCGTCAACATTTACACAAACAGCTAAGCGACCTCCAAAAACGGGTCTTTTGATTGATAAAGCGGTGAGTCAACTCGGCTATGCACCGCGTTCTTTCGAAGAGGGGATCAGCATTTTAGTCGATCAATTGTCATAGGGCCGTCTGACGCATTTTGCGTTGAAGTCTCCATGATTTTAGATATATTGGTCTGTTATTTTTTAATCTCAACTAAACCTTAAATACTAATCCTATGGCAGTAAATGCTTCTTCCGACAACCGCGGGCAATGGGGATCCAAGTTTGGATTCATCATGGCCGCAGCAGGCTCAGCAGTCGGATTGGGGAACATTTGGCGTTTCCCTTATATCACAGGAGAGAATGGAGGCGGGGCCTTTGTGCTCGTCTATATCATTTGTGTAGTACTCATTGGTGTCCCATTACTTTTCACAGAAATGGGTTTTGGACGATTCACCAAGAAGAGCACGAACGGTGCCTTCAAAGATACTGGAGCTAACCCTTTCTATATGGGATTAGGCGCTATATTAGCCCTTTTAGTCAGTTTCTTTGTGCTTTCCTACTACGGGGTTATTGCCGGTTGGACAATCGGGTATATTGGTAAATCCTTGTCAGGTTCAACCGAAAGTTTTGCTGATTTTGCTGCAAACCCTAGCGTAACCATTCCGTTAATGGCGGCATTTACCTTGGTTACTATTTTTATTGTTAACAAAGGGATTTCTGGTGGCATAGAAAAGGCTGCAAAAATTTTGATGCCTGTGCTTTTCGTCCTGATTGCCGTTGTGGCCATTAGAAGTTTGACTTTAGAAGGAGCAATGAAGGGTGTAGATTTCTATCTAAATCCTGACTTCAGTAAAATTACTGGAAACACCATTCTGGCTGCATTAGGGCAAGCGTTTTTCTCTATGAGCATAGGTTGGGGTATTATGATTACCTATGGTTCTTACCTTCCTAAATCTGCTAATATTGTAAGTAGTGGTGTCTGGGTTGGTTTTATGGATGCTGGTGTAGCCTTGCTCGCTGGTTTTATGATTTTCCCTGCTGTTTTTGCTTACGGACTTTCCCCTGAGGCAGGACCTACTTTAGTGTTTCAGGTGCTTCCAGAGATTTTCTCTCAAATGCCAGGAGGAGCCATTATTGGAGCTTTCTTCTTCCTATTATTGACTGTAGCCGCACTGACTTCGTCTATCTCCATGCTAGAAGTACCTGCTTCATATTTTATGGATGAAAAGAAGTGGAGTCGTAAAAAGTCTGCTTGGACGGTGGGTATCGCATTATTCTTGGTGGGTATTCCTTCAGCACTATCTTCGGGCGGTTCAGCGTTTTTCTCTGAAATGGAGGTTACCATATTCGGAGGAACTTATACTGGTTTCATGGATATTTTGGACTACTTCTTTGGTACGTTCTTTATCGTAATTGTGGCATTGATCACTTGTGTTTATGTAGCATGGAAAATGCCAATTAAGAATATTGTATCTGAGATTGATCTAGGCTCAAAATGGACACCAGGAACTTTTGCATCTAATGCATTTATATTCTTCATACGCTTTGTCTGTCCGCTAGTTATTTTATTAGTATTGCTCAATATGATGGGCATTTTCGGCATTTTTGCCGGTGGTGGTTAATGCTTAAGAAAATTCAAAACTTTAAAGTCCCTTCCTTTGGTTGGGACTTTTTTTATTAGCTTCAATCATGGCAAAAGATCATACCAATTTTTTCAATAATGTATATGACGTTGTGCGTCTCATACCAAAAGGTAGAGTTACAAGTTACGGAGCCATTGGCCACTACTTAGGATCAAAGGGTAGTGCTCGCATCGTAGGTTGGGCAATGAATGCCTCTCATATTATGGATGATGTGCCAGCACATCGAGTGGTTAATCGAGCGGGGGTGCTGACCGGTAAACATCATTTCGGTACGGTCAACCCTATGCAAGAACGATTGGAAGCCGAAGGCGTTATCATAGTCAATGATAAAATTCAAAACATGAAGGAGGTCTATTGGGACCCCACTGAAGAACTAGCCCTCTAATTCTCGTATATTTGCTATTCGAATTGTTCAACAATACTTTTTAAATAAATGGAAGTCTTACTGACCTCAGAAGGTATAATCGCCTTACTTACGCTTACTTTTCTCGAAATTGTTCTAGGGGTAGATAATATCATTTTTATCTCCATAATTTCAAATAGACTGCCAGAGCATCAGCAGACTAAGACCAGAAACCTAGGTCTCTTACTGGCACTAGTGATGAGAATTGGCCTATTGTTGGGTATCAGTTGGATCATTGGCTTTACTGAGCCATTGTTCACTGCATTCGAACATGAAATAAGCATCAAAGATCTAATTCTTATTGTCGGTGGCTTATTTCTGATCGGAAAAAGTACAACGGAGATACATGAGTCGCTTGAAGTTGACGAGCATGAAGAAAAGAAGAAGGTAGCTACTTCTATGAGTAAGGTTATACTTCAGATTGTGGCTTTGGATATGGTCTTCTCTTTCGATTCGATATTAACAGCTGTTGGCCTAACCACAGAAGTGATGATTATGATAGTTGCGGTTACTTTAGCCATGATTGTGATGATGACTTTCGCAGGTAGAATCAGCAATTTTATCAACAAGCATCCGTCTCTTCAGATGTTGGCCATGTCTTTTTTGATCTTAATTGGATTCATGTTGGTGCTAGAAGGTATTGGCCAAGAAATTCCTAAAGGATACATCTACTTCGCTGTGTTCTTCTCTTTAACAGTTGAATCTCTGAACATGCGAAGAAGAAGAAAAATGGCCGCTGTAAAATTGAAGAAGCGAATTACGAGTTAATCGCTTCCCTTTTCGAAATCATTAGTAAGCCTAAGAAGGTCAGTGCACCGTTAAGCGCTAATACAAAGAAGCCAAACCAGCCTCCTGTGTTCAAATCGATCACATAAGAAAGGATTGGGGCCATAATGCAAACGATCATTACGTACTTATCTTGAACGCTCCTTTTGGTTAATAGCCCGAAGGAAAACAATCCAAGCAGAGGACCATATGTATACCCAGCAGCTCTGAAAATAGAGTTGATTACGCTATCGTCATTGATCGCATTAAATACTAATATGATCAAAAACAAGATGACCGAAAAAGCGATGTGTACTTTGAGACGCGTACGCTTTTTCTCTGCCTCTTCCTTCTTATCAAAATTTAAAAAGTCCACACAGAACGCAGTGGTTAATGCTGTTAATGCCGAGTCTGCACTCGAATAGGCTGCGGCAATTATACCTAGCAAGAAGACTACAGCAGCAAAAGTTCCTAAATGATTTAGGGCCAGAAGTGGATAGAGACCATCGGTTCTGTCCGGTATGGTAATGCCATTTTGCTCTGCATAAAAGTAGAGTAGAGCCCCCATACATAAGATCAGAATATTGGCAATAACTAGAATTACACTGAACCAGAAGATGTTCTTTTGAGCATCTTTCAGACTTTTGCAGGTCAGGTTCTTTTGCATCATATCCTGATCTAAACCCGTCATCACTATGGCAATCAGCGCTCCAGAAATGAACTGTTTAGGAAAGAATTTAGCACTTCCCCAGTCGAAATAGAAAGTCTTAGAAAGCTCGCTTGCTTGAATTTCACTGATCGCTTCGGACAAACCCCAGCCTAGTTCTTTGGTAATAATAAAGATGGTAGTAACTACAGCGATCAATAAAAAGGAAGTCTGTAAAGTGTCGGTCCAAACAATGGTCTTGATGCCGCCTTGAAAGGTATAAACCCAGATCAGCAGAATAGTTACAGCGACAGAAACCCAGAACGGAACCCCGAAGCTATCGAACAGGGCAGTTTGTAGCACAATAGCAACTAAAAACAGCCTGAACGCTGCTTGTACGGCTCTAGAAAGTAAAAAGAAGGCGGATCCAGTTTTATACGACCAGAAACCGAAGCGTTGTTCTAGATATCCATAAATGGAAACTAGATTCAATCGGTAGTAAAGTGGTAAAAGCACTTTGGCGATTACGAGGTAGCCCAGTAAGTAGCCAAGCACCACTTGAAAGTAGGAAAAGAAACTATTCCCAACTTCGCCAGGAACAGAAATAAATGTCACGCCAGATAATGAAGCGCCTATCATGCCGAAGGCTACTAAGAACCATGGTGACTGTTTATTGGCGGTAAAAAAAGTGCTTGTAGTGGCTCCTTTGGAAGTGATCCTCGCTACAACTACCAATAGTGCAAAATATCCGGCTATCAAGCCGATCACCAAACCTGGGTTCATGAAATATCAGAGTTTACTTAAATTTCAATATCATTGAATTTTTGAGAGTGACCAAAGCCTCTTAAATCTTTATCTTTCCGATATGAGTAACTCCACCAAACAAAAGATACTTAGAACGCTAGACAAAGCGGACGAAAAAGACATCGTCAGCAAACGGTTTGATCAATTTATTATGGCTTTGATTCTGCTAAATGTAGCAGCAGTTATTGTCGAAACGGTAGATTCAATTCATGACAGGTATGAAATAGTATTTCAATATTTCGAGATCTTTTCAGTCATCGTTTTTAGTGTTGAATACCTCATTAGGTTATGGGCTTGTACCGCTATTGAAAAATATAAGCACCCAGTGTTTGGTAGGCTTCGGTATATGATTACTGCCGAGGCAATCATCGACTTATTGGCTATAATTCCTTTTTACTTGCCGTTCTTAATCAACCATGCCGATGGTCGAATAGTACGCGTACTGAGGCTTTTTAGACTTTTCAGGATCTTCAAAATGGGTCGTTATTCTTTGGCCTTTGGCTTAATTACAACGGTTATTAAAAAGCGTAGAGAAGAATTGGTGGTAACACTCACGCTTCTAATCATCATGTTGATTTTTGCTTCTACCTTAATGTACTATATCGAGTACGAACCTGACAAGCCAGGCTTTCAAAGTATACCGGAAACCATGTGGTGGGGGGTTGCTACTTTAACTACTGTAGGTTATGGAGATGTTTATCCGGTCACAGCCTTAGGAAAAGTGTTGGGAGCCGTAATCGCCATAATGGGAGTGGGGCTTTTTGCCCTACCTGCGGGTATCGTAGCCGGAGGTTTCGAGTCAGAATTGAGCAATCGAAAGAAAGGAAAAAAGGACGAATGAACAACATCTTCAAGGGTCAAGTTTTGCTTTACGGTGGTTTGTTAGTAGGTGTGTGCTTGGCATATCCTGTGATTTTGGCCAAATACTTTTATGATAAGCCAGAGATAGATTTGGCTGTTTATGGAGTCCTTTTTGTCACCTCTTTTTATGCTTTTTGGAGATTGTTTTCTCAAAAGGCTTGGTTTAAAAACTGGGCTTTTATTCTTTTAATTCTTCCTTTAGGGTGGCTGAAACTCGAATTCTGGCTGTACTCTGAAATAAGTTCTCCTCAATTTATTACCTACTTACTCCTCATCTTACTCGCAGGTGCAATGGGAGCCATCATGCGCTTTGATTTTGTATCGAATGCACCTAGGTCTGTTAAGTTGATGGTGATACCGACCACAATTATCGGTTTTGTGATCAGCTACTTTTCAAGAGAGCACTCATTTACGGATTTGATTACAGTTTTTTTCGCGGTAGGCCTGGCAAGTTTTTATTGGAAGAAGTCAAAGGTCGGTGCTTCTTTTATCGTTCTTTTGGCCTTTACTTTAACGATTATGACGAGTCTCTTGGATTCGCCAAAATTTTTCGAAAGACAGGCAAAGTATCACGATAAAGTAGTCTTCTCACAGGCCACAGATTTACAAGCGATTGATGTGACCGAGTGGCGAGGCAACCATTGGTTTTATGCTGATGGTGTAAACCAGTTTAGCTCCATAGACGCTTGGCTATTTTATGAACCATTCGTTTATCCAATTCTAGCATTAGCTGATTCTGCCAAGGAAATTTTAGTGATTGGTGGTGAGAACGGTATGTTGGCGAATGAATTGAGAAAGGCAGGCATTCAAAATATTAAGTTGCTGTCCTTAGATGTTGAGCTTCTGGCCATGGCTCAAAATGAGACGCTGTTTTTAGAGTACAACGGAAATAGCTTATCCAGTTCTAATGTTCAGTTCATAGAAGCCGATGTTTTCCAGTTTCTGAATAGTCAAACAGAGCGTTTCGACTTAATCTTTGTAGACGTTGCTGACCCTATAGACCTACAACGCAATCAGTATTTTACGCAAGAGTTTTACCAGCTGATCAATGGAGCTTTAACCTCTGAAGGGCTTTTTGTAACGCAGTCCGGAAGCCCGTATTTTGCTACTGAGGCATTTGAAGTGGTTCAAAAAACGATCAAGTCTGCGGACTTTTATCCAATCACTTATCACAATCAAATCTTGACCTTGGGAGAATGGTCGTGGACGATTGGAGCTAAGCATGGTACGAATGAAAAGCTCAAGGAAATACTTTCCGAATCGAGTTTTGAGGAATACCAGACCCAATGGCTTAATCAAGAGGCAATGCAAATGATGTTAAGCTTTGGTAAACCAACAAGAGTAACGAACGATCTGAAAGTGAATACAATGAAGGACCCAGTGCTTTATCAGTACTACTTGAATGGCAATTATACTTTAAAGTAAATAGTACCACAGAGCGACACTAAGATTCACCGAGAAATACTGAGTTTAGAGTATTTATTGTTTTAGAAGAAGTGAACATGCAATTGAATGATATATCAAAGCAAATTATTGGTGCCGCTATTGAGGTTCATAAGGTCTTAGGACCAGGGCTTTTGGAATCGGCCTATCAGGAGTGTTTATATTTTGAATTAATTGACAAAGGTTTGAATGTTCGTAAAGAAGTTCCGAGGCCAATAGTCTATAGAGATGTAAAACTTGACCATGGATATCGTATTGATCTCTTAGTAGAGGAACAGGTTGTTGTTGAATTGAAGACTGTTGAGTTTCTTACCGATGTCCATTTTGCACAAACTTTGACTTATCTGAAGTTAGGTG
The DNA here is from genome assembly GCA_964352205.1 of uncultured Roseivirgaceae bacterium. Lineage (GTDB taxonomy): Bacteria > Bacteroidota > Bacteroidia > Cytophagales > Cyclobacteriaceae > Roseivirga. Next base: position 235,534 of record CAYGQO010000001.1, on the reverse strand, counting down.
ATTACAAGTTGGGTCTGCTCATTAATTTCAACGTGACTCTCTTAAAAGATGGTATCAAAAGAATTATTAACTGAGATTATAAAAATGTAGACATTAACGCTCTGTGGTACTTTTTTTACTCCGAGCACCTCTGTGTTACCTTGAAAAATGGAAAGAAGAAAGTTTTTAAAAATATCGTCACTGGCCACATTGCCATTAATTCTCCAATCATGTGATTGGACTGAGGGAGACAGTAGCTTTTCGATAACGGTTTACACGGATATTCACACAGGTCATCTGATTTTTGAGAGTCAGAACTTTCCGAAGGCGAACTCTATTAATACAAAGACATTGATAGTTGGTGGAGGAGTTGCTGGTTTGAGCGCTGCTAATCAATTGAACGTGACCGATTTTTTTCTTTGCGAACTGTCTGATGACTTGGGCGGAACGTCCTCTTCCATGACCACCGATGGAGTCACCTTCGCGCAAGGAGCCCATTATGATCTTGGCTATCCATCCAATTACGGAGAGGAAGGCCTTAGACTTTTAGAATCGCTCGGCATAGTCACCTTTCAACCTTGGAAAGGCGCTTGGTCTTTTAAAGACGACCAATACATTATCTCCAACCCTAGAAAGAATCAGTGTTTTCAAGATGGCAATATGCGCTCAGACGTGCTTCAGGAAGGTGAACTGAAAGAGCAATTTCAAAAACTACTTCGGCCATATTATAATAGAATGCCTATGCCAACAACTTTGGTGTCGGAAGACCTAAGGGCCTTAAATGATGTTACATTCTTTGACTTCTTAAACGAAAATTTAGAGCTCACCCCAGCCTTCAAGCGTGGCTTAGACTATCATATGCTCGATGATTGGGGAGGAACAACGGAACAAGTTTCTGCCTTGGCAGGAATCCATTATTTCACCTGTAGGCCTTATGAAACACAGGTAGTAGATTTGTTTTCCCCGCCAGACGGTAATGGCTATTTTATTAAGAAAATGGCCAATAATCTGCCAGCAGAAAGGCTATTGACCGGCCATTTGGTTAAGTCTATTCGTTCCGAGGATGGCGGTTTTGTTACCGAAGTGATAGACATCGCGACAAAGACTATAAAGACTTTTCATAGCTCTAATGTCATTTACGCTGGCCAGAAACATGCGCTCAAATACATCATGCCTGAACAGTTTCAATTCTTTGAAGGCAATGTTTATGCACCATGGCTAGTACTTAATTTGGTATTGAAGAATGATTTAAAGATTAAAGGTTTTTGGCAAAATGAAATGCTCATGGAAGATGAGACTTTTATGGGTTTTGTTGATTCCGATATGCAAGAAACAGGAGAGAATGAACATAGGGTGCTCACAGCCTATTATTGTTTGCCACCAGAGTCTCGCAGTGATTTGAAGAACGTTGAAGCCAATAAACAGGTCATCACAGAAAAAACTGTGGGCTATTTAAATCAATATTTTGATATGGACATTTCAGAGTTAATTATGGAAGTTCATATAAAAGTAATGGGTCATGCCATGCCTATTCCCGAACCGTGTTACCTATTTGCCGATAAGAATGATAATCGACTTTACCCAAATATGACCTTTGCAGGAGTAGATAATGCAAGGTTGCCTTTGTTTTTCGAAGCGATGGACTCTGGCATTCAAGCGGCTAAACTATTAGGCAAATGATCGGCTTAAACGGAGATATCTCTTGACGAAAATTGGGTAGAAACGCCTCTTTCCTTGTACCTTGATACTCTGTGTAATTCAAAGAATATGCTATGTACTTCAGTGCCAGACTTTCCATAGACCCTTCTCAATTAACCAAAATTGAGCGCGTAGAACCTGATGAAATGTTCAAGAAGTTCTTGCACTTCGTCACTTCTGGAGCCACCTCCAAGAAAATTGAAAGAGAGACTTTTACGGCAGTTTCAATGCTTCAAAAATTGAACAGGCTCTTTTGGGAACTGGAGATCAACAATATCATCCGCTTGTCTCATGATGACATAGACATCTACTATGACAAAGAAGGCAAGAAAGATGATTTGAAAGAGGCGATTGACAATTACGAATTAACGATCAATGATGCCATGTCGCATCACTTTGAAACGCTCTACTTGGTGCTAGAACATGAAGATCAAAACTTCGTGTACCTGATGGAAATCAATATCAACCGATCTCATGATGTGGGTGCTTACCCTATTGAAATTAAGATCAACGGATTGATGAAGGAGTTCAAAGCTCAGCCTGGAGAGTCAGAAGAGAGTATAAAGGCCAAAATGAATACACGTTTTGCTTCGCAAGATGCCTTGGATGGATTTGTGAACGCGCAGCATATGGCCTTTGAAACTTTTGTAAATGACCTAGGCATGAGGGTGAGAAAGTACATGAAGGTGGATGACGTAAAGGTCGAAATTGACAAACGTATCGTTATGCCGAAGTCTAAGGACCGTAAGCCGATTAGCAAAGGGAGAAGAAAGAACCCAACTCGAGATTATGATCCGGTATTTGATGGATACTATGGCTTTGGGGAAATCTTGCTCTATAGTTTCATTTGGTCAGAATTGTTGCACGATCACCACATGCATGTGAGTGACGTTACGCTAATTGGAGAAGAAGCCGATGTACTAGGGTCAATTGACAGTGCTGGCCTCGATGCGGGTGAAGCCGATCTCTTTGACACCGACTTAGACTTTGATTCTAAAATGGATGGGTTTGGTGAAGTAGACTCCTTTGAATCTGTTGCCGATGTGAGTGATTCTGGCAGCTGGTTTGATATGGGTGACTTCGATGGGTTTGATGGAATCGACATCTAAGTTAATAAAGATCCCACTTCCCGTTTAAATAGTATTTATAAAGTACCGGATTATGAATTCGGTTTATCTCAACAGGCTTATCGTCATCTGGGAAAACTCGCTTTCCAAATGAAGTAATCAATGTCATAGATTCTTTATTCATCCATTCAGTTGATATGCCTTTGAAATCTAATGATTGTAGCGCATTCTTTAGCTCTTTTTTATCGCCTGCTTTGACTCCCATTACCCATCCCCATTCTCCCAAAGTCACGACTTGATTGTGTAATGGTGCTGTCGTAAAACCTGCTTCGGTCATGGTCTGGTCAATACAATTGAAAGCTCGAGCTGCATAATATGGCGAGCCGGCCTGTGTGGTAATCACCCCATAGGGCCTTAAATGATTATAGCAAAGCTGATAAAATTCGTAAGAGTAGAGCCTCCCCAGTTCTACAGTCTTGGGATCTGGTAAGTCGATGATAACCGCATCAAAGTAATCTTGATTATTCTCTAACCAAGTGAAGCCATCGGCATTGATGATCTCTACTTTTTCATTGTTTAATGCGTTTTGGTTCATGCTCACCAACCAGTCTTGGCTTTGCCCTAGCTCAGTCATTCTAGGGTCAAGGTCAACGAGTGTAATCTTTTCAACCGAAGGGTATTTTAAGATTTCGCGAACAGCACCACCATCTCCACCGCCCATGACCAAGATGTGCTTGGGTTTTTTTAAAAGTCCCATCACTGGATGAACTAAAGGTTCGTGATACATGACTTCATCAATAGAACTTAGCTGCTGATTACCATTGATAAAAAGCCAATAGGCTTCTTTGGATTGCGTGATAACGATCCTTTGATATTTGGTTTGCTCTGAGAAGACAACCCTATCTTTATAACGAAGTTCTTCACCAAAATCGATAATTCCTTTGGCAGAAAAAGCTCCCGCACTAATGATAAGTGCCACACCAGCAATTAAAAAGTAGAGCCTCTTTTGTAAGCGTTTATCAATTGATTTCCAGAGAATGTAAATGAGCAGGCAAGCTACCAAGAAATTGATGCTGCCTAGAATGAATGGTGTATAGGTTAGACCTAAATAGGGTAGGCCTATAAAAGCGAAAAAGACACCACCTAAAAGACTACCATAGTAGTCCTTTTCCATAACAGATGACACATTGATTTTCAACTCTTCGTGTTCATCATTTAATCGCATCACGATTGGAATTTCCATACCGATCAGCAAGCCGATTAAAATGCTCAGTCCGTAGATAATGATTGTATTGTCTCCATAATACGCGGAGCTGAGGTAGGTAATGACTGAAACAAAGGCGGCTAAAAGTGATAGGATAAACTCGATGTAGATGAATGTCTTCAAAAGGTCTCCTGTGATGTATCGACTGATTCTACTGCCAAGTCCCATGGAAAAGAGCATGATCGAAACAATCATTGTCCATTGGAAAACCGAGTCGCCTAAGAAGTAAGTGGCTAGTGTTGAAAGCACATACTCAGCCACTATACCGGAAAGCCCGGTAGCGAATAGTGCTAATTTGAGTATGTTGGATTTTGACATTAATCTTCTAGTCTTCCGGGAAGTCGCTCAATGCTGTTTTCAGCCTCAAAGTTCTCAATCCACGCTTTGATAATAAAGTATGCAGAATTGACATCTGCTTTTACGTCCTCGTCTCTTATTCGAATAAACTTGATGCCTAAGCACTCCAATCTTTGTTGTCTTGCTAAGTCAGCTTCTTGGGCCTCTGTACTATCATGACTGGAGCCATCAATTTCTATCGCAAGCATTAGATCCTTACAATAGAAATCTACAATAAATTGATCTATTGGCTTTTGGCGATCAAAGTCATAGCCCATAACGCCCTTTCCTTTTAAAAACTTCCAAACCATTGCTTCAGCCATGGTCATGTTGTTTCTAAGCTTTCTTGCTCGTTCTTTTAGGATAGGGTTGTATGGAATAATTTTGCGTTTCACTGGCCCACCTCTGGCTCCTCCGAGGAGGAGAATTTCATCTGAGAAATAATGACTTTAGTATTTTATGCAAAGACTTCATCGTTCTCCACAACCTATTCCCCTCTTGGGAGGGGTTAGGGGTGGGTCAAAGTGCCCAAGTAATAAGTACTGATCCACCGATATAAGCGAATGCCTCAATCAGTGCGGCACCATTATTTGGCTTTTCTTGATTGACGATTTCGTCAGTCAGCTTTCTGCCAGGAAGTAAAATCTTATCTGTCAGCAGACGAGCTAGTGGTAAGAAGGCTAAGCCGATAGCTACATCAATCGCTACATCTTCCACCGTGATGATCCAACTCTCGAAGTCATGCATCAAGGCAAACCTGATCAAGTTTGCGATGGCAATGATCGCTCCACCCATGGCAATACCGACAGCTACATTGTCTTTCTCTATTTCGGCATGAACGTCATAAGGGGTAATTAAATCATATACTCTAGCCGTAATAAAGAGCAGAAACTGTCCGAGTGCCCAGTACAATATACCCGTAACAATTGGTCCGCCAACACCGTGGCCTTCTCCATGAATAGCACCTAAAACAATGAGGCCAGTTGCGATAGCATTTGCGCCTTCAATTACGCCAGTTCCAACATTTCTGTCTTCAAGAATTTCTTTTTTGACACTGAATTTGCTGAGAACGATTTTGTCATTAATGATCAATGATACATTCATCAAAATGATGGTCAAAAGGCCATAGACGCCCATATCCATCAAGTCGATTTGCCAGCCATTTGATTCGCCATATACAGCTGCACCAAGCGCAATAACAAGCCCAATAAAGTAACCAACATAAGCGACTGAGAAGGCAAAGTTGTCCTTTTCAACCAACTCTTCTCCTACTTTAATCTTGGGATGAAAAAGCTGATAAGCCACTTTACCGATATAGAAAAGTATAAAGGAAGCGGCTAGGTATAAGATTGAGTAAAGTATTCCGTCTAAGTATTGCATAAGGTTGTTAGTCTGGGTTGATGGTTATTTACCGAATCCTCCGCCTCGCGAGCGAGAACTTGAACTACCGTACCTAGATGAGGAACGGGATGTCCTTGAGGTAGAACTGCTAGATCTAGAAGTTCTGCTATTGACCCTATTTTTAAATGATGACTTATTGTTGCTCCAAGTAGAATTGGTTCTGCTAGTTTTCGTGTAGTTACTGTTAGTGCCATAGTAAGAACTACCACCTGTAGTTGGTCCATAATAGGCACGGCCTCTACCGTAGTAATTACCTCTGTAGTCATTGTAATATGACCTGTTTACGGGGTAAGTAAACATCCTGAACATAGAAGACATAAATGCATACTTACCATAGAATTCCCAAAAACTTCCGCCATCTCTTTGCGTCCATTGGCCATACTTCTCATTGCCCACGTAGTTGTTATATCCGGGCGGGCTCACCTCTTTAACAAGCTTGCCATCTTCTCCACGAGATACGAGCTCCATGCCCATGTCATCTACATGTTGTTTGAATTGGCTTTCTGAAACAGGAAACCAGTCGGTTATTCTTTCCTCTGGTTGCCCTGGAGTTTTTTCCTCAATGATTCTATACTTATGGTAGTAATCTTCAAAGAAATTGCCCTCTACGTTCATGTCGTAAAGCGCAATGGAAAAAACTCTTTCGGCTGGCATATCTCTTACGAGATCATCGACTGGGTTCTTGATAAATTCTTCTTTCCGACCACCACAACTAGACACTGCAATAAGCAAGAGTGTAATGGCAGTTAATTTGGCGTATTTCATAAATCGTTTGTCTTGACTTAAAACTGGTAATACATCCAGGTTTAACACTTAAATTTAAGTAAAACCTATCAGAGCGCACTATGCGTCTGGCGTGATATTCGAAATCTCAAAATGCTGAATCACTTTTCCGGCAGATGCCTCAAAATTACGTTCATCCCATTGGGTAATATTCAGGCACAATGTTTCTTCATCATTGAGATAGTCATAGCTGACTAACTCTTCCCAATCGGACTTTTTTGCTGAAACATCATTGAAGTAGCCTGCAGAGTCTTCATCGAGATAATAGGTTACACCATCAAACTCAAGCTTTTCAGGGGCCGTTTCTGCCTTACGGATTTTTTCGCGAATGCCTTCTCCCAGTTGTTGTATCTTGATGGATTGGCTAATGCTGAGTTTCAGCGCTCCTTCATTGGCGACACTAAGAAATGCCGTTTCATCGCCTGCGTCTATCTTAAATTCTTTAGTGAAGATGTTTTTTCCCCAGTCGTATTGATATACTTCCTTAACTACCCAGCTTTTTAAGTTGTAGTCAAATACAAATCCCTCGTCTAAATCTGTTACGCTCAGATTGGTAACATCATAGGCAGGTTCCTGCTTCTTTTTTAAAAAATCAAATACTCCCATGTTAGTCTATAAACACTTTTCGGATAAGGTAAAGAATGCCAAGCCCTAATAAAAGGATTACACCCACCTTGAAAAGGAAACTGAATACAAATCCGAAGACAAAGACGATAATTACTATCGCTAAAATGCCTTTAATTACATCTCCCATACTGCTTAAAATTCTCATCTCACTGATAAATAAAATATTGACTTAAGTGCCACGAAATGGCCGTCATGGCAGAACTGCAAAGTGCAGGAACCAAGATGGCTTTTTTCGTTGCTTTTCTAAACCGATTACTCATTTGAATGGGCTTTCCACTCACCTGCCAAACCGATAGTAGTGCCACAATAACACCAATAGTGAGGCTGACATATTTTGAGTTTTTTGACTTTTGTGTAATCATGACCGTGATTAATTTTGGTTGAAGAACTAAGAATGGATTACTCCATTCCTAGTTTATTTTTCAATGCCGCTAAGCTGTCTGCAGCCTTGGCTTGACTTTCGCCACCTTCCAATGCTTTGTCGATTTCATCATCGATAGACTTGCTTTCGTTAGCGATCTCTCCATAAGATTGAGCCAAAGCTTCGTCTTGGGCTACCTTGTCTTTCATGCGTTCAAGCATTGTTACTGTGCTTGAAGCATCAATCTGTGCCATTTGCTTGTTCAACTTTTTAGTAGCCTGACTAACCTTTACACGAGCTTTCAAAGTCTTCAGCTCATTTTCGTATTTGCTAATGGTGGCTCTGATTTTCTTGACATTTTGATCTAATTGACCAATACTGCCTTCGAAACGATTTACTTCTTCTTGGCCGCGTGTGGCGTGCTCAAGCTCTTCTTCTTTCTTTACCAAAGCTTCACTGGCAAGTCTATCTGCTTCTGCAGCATCAATGTCACCGTTTTGAGCTTTTTTCAGTAATAGCATGGCTTTGTTTTCATAATCCTTAGCCTTGCTCTTTGCTGTCTGAAGATCATTTTTAGAGCGAATTGCCATCGCCTTTACTTCGGCTAGCGCTTTTAAGCTTTCGTCTAGATCTTTTTTAAGATCTCTGATGCCTTGCTCTGTTAACTTGATTGGGTTCTCTAATTGGTCTAAAGCTGAATGTGCTTCTGCTTGACCCATTTTAAACATTCGTTTGAATACGTTCATATCTTTATTTTTTTATTTTTCTGCTACTTTGAGTAATTCTTCTGAGTATTCACTCAGTAATAAAGCCAATGAATTAAACGTGGCTTCTAGTTCGTTTAGGTCGAGGGTTGCAATCTGTAGCGTGTCTCTAAAGATTACTCGTTTACCGCTTTCGTCTATCACGAAGGCCCCGTGCACGATGTCTCTGTTCTTTTGTAATAAGTGAAGGTAAGTTTCTGCCGAAGTATCACTTAGGTTAACCAACGATTGCTCTATAATGAGCAATGGCTCTTCAATACCTAAGACAAGATTTTTAATTCCGTCTTCTTCACTTTCGATGACCATTAGACCGTCTGCCTCATCTTCCATGAGAATGGCGTAGTCTAGGTCGGTGATGTAATTTTTAACTTTCTGAAAGTAGTTATCCATTTTTGAGTTGATTTGATTGTCTGTTTTTTGATAACATCAAATTTAGAAATTTAAGGTTATCTAAAGCTTAGAGATTTACCAGAGTTGGGGGAGCCCTAAAACTTTTGAATTGGTGCCTCGGAGGCGTATTTTTAATCATGACCGTTTATGTTTTGAATTAATTACTCTATGTTTACGGTTCAAAGATGCAAAAAGTTTTAGATATGCTCAAAAAATTAGCAATTATTTTTCAATGTCGTTCGTAGGTCAAAATATAAAGCGCATTAGGGCTGTAAGGAAGCTATCTCAGGCAAAATTTGCTGAATTATTTAATTTGGCTAGACCGAGTGTAGGGGCCTATGAAGAGGGTAGATCAGAACCTAAAATTCAAACCCTAATAGAAATTGCTCATTATTTTGGCTTATCTATTGACGTTTTGTTAACCAAAGAGCTAACCGTAAATGATCTGTATAGCTTCAACTTATTGAATCAAAAACTCGATGCCCTGCATATGGGTGGTGTAGTACCTAAGCAAACCAGTAAGGCTAGTTTAGTACTTCAAGCGCAGCATCTTAATTATTTGGTTAATCACCAAAAAAGAGATTACCTCGACTCTTTACCCAAATGTGAATTGCCATTTTCAAGCAAGGGTATCCAGAGACTTTTTGAAATGAGTGGCGACCATATGGTGGTAGATCAACAAGGATTGCATCATGGGGACTTTTTGTTTTGTGAGAAGGTGGATTGGACTACCCTGGGCAAAGAAAGGGAAGGGTCAGTTCTTTTAGCGGTGACAAAAGAGGTAATTGCTGTTGGAAGATTGGAAAAGGAAGGTCAGTTAATCTTGGTGGCAGACAACCCAAGTTTTAAGTCCCTCACGATTGATGAATCAACACTTATTGAACTGTGGGTGGTCAAGGCTAAATTGAGTACCCACTTGGATGCTCCAAAGAAGATGGAAGAGAAAGTACACTCTGTGGAAGAACAGCTCAAAGCCTTGATGCAAAGAATGGAGAACATAGAGCAAAAGAACCAATAGGTTGGTAGTGGCTTGAGAGTTGAAATTTTACTAAATTTGTCAAAATTCTAAGCAATGCGTTTGAATTACCAAGAAGAAGAGGCAGTTGAATTAATGGAAGTAGCCGTTGAGGATGACCTTAGTGATTTGGTCGTTTTTAATGATGATGTCAATACTTTTGAGCATGTGATTAACACACTCATCAAGATTTGTAATCATTCTGCGGAGCAAGCAGAGCAATGCACATTATTGATTCACTATAGGGGAAAGTGCACCGTCAAGTCAGGATCCTTTACAGAATTACGTCCAATGTGTGAAAACATTTTGGATGCAGGCATCACAGCCACCGTTATGTGATTCACTCCTTAATCCTCAAAAAAGACTTTGAATTTCCCTCCCAAACTTGTCGAAGATGCAATCGAGGAGATATCTAAACTGCCGGGAATCGGTAAGAAGACAGCTCTAAGGTTGGTGCTTCACCTCCTGAAACAGGATAAGAATACTACAACACATCTCTCGGATGCTTTAAATCGTTTACGGGAAGACACCCAATACTGTGGCACATGTCACATTATCTCAGACACCACCGACTGTACCTGTAAAACCATTAAAAGGGAGCTAACCACCATTTGTGTGGTTCAAGATACACCGGACGTGATTGCCATCGAAAATACGGCTCAGTATCGAGGCCTTTATCATGTATTGGGTGGCGTTATTTCACCGATCGAGGGAATAGGCCCAGAAGAACTAAATATCGAGACTTTAATAAAAAGGCTAAAAGATAGTGAGCCAAAAATAGAAGAAGTAATTTTGGCCCTTAATTCTACAATGGAGGGTGATACTACTGCATTTTACTTGACCAAGAAGCTCAAGGAATTTGATATCAAAATCACTTCTATTGCCAGAGGAATACCTATTGGAGGCGAGCTTGAATTTGCCGATGAGGTGACCTTAGGAAGAAGTATCATGACAAGAAGAACTTACGAATAAGTCGAATATGGAAATGCTTTCAGATCGTATCAAAAATATGGCAGAGTCGGCTACGCTGGCAATGGCCGCTAAGGCTAGAGAACTAAAAGCCAAAGGAATCAACGTGATTAGCCTGAGTTTGGGTGAGCCTGACTTCAAAACACCGAAGCACATTCAACAAGGGGCTAAGGATGCGATTGATGAAGAAAAGTACTTCGCCTATCCACCAGTCAATGGATATCTTGATGTAAGACAAGCCATCTCTGATAAATTTAAAAGAGAAAACAGCCTTGAATATAGTGCTGATCAAATCGTTATCTCTAACGGAGCAAAACAATCCATTGCTAATATCTTTCAGGCCATTATCAATGAAGGTGATGAAGTAGTAGTGTTTGCACCTTTTTGGGTCAGCTACTCAGCGTTGATTGAGTTGGCAGGTGGTACCCCTGTTTATGTGAAAGGTGATATTGAATCAGATTTTAAAGTGACGGCAGACCAATTATCTGCTGCAATTACCTCAAAGACAAAAGCCTTAATTTTCTCCTCTCCTTGTAACCCTACAGGTTCGGTTTTCACAAAAGAAGAGCTTCAAGATTTATCCGCAGTGATTCTAGATCATAAAGATTTAGTGGTGATTTCGGATGAAATCTACGAGCATATTAATTATACAGGAGCACATGCAAGCATTGGTGCTTTACCCGGAATGCTCGACCGTACGGTTACAGTAAATGGTATGGCTAAAGGGTTTGCCATGACAGGGTGGAGAGTAGGTTACATTGGTGCACCACTTTGGTTGGCGAAAGCCTGTAATAAAGTTCAAGGTCAGTTTACATCGGCTAACTGTGGCATTGCACAAAGAGCTGCTTATACGGCTCTCACTTCAGATTTAGGACCTACTCATGAGATGAGCAAAGAATATCTTAGAAGAAGAGATCTGGTCAAAGGCTTATTGGATGAGATTCCAGGCTTTAAGACAAACGTTCCGCAAGGCGCATTTTATTTCTTTCCAGATGTAAGCGCTTACTTTGGTACTTCTGACGGTGAAAACACAATTAACAACGCAAGCGATCTTTGCATTTACATTTTAGATCATGCGCAAGTTTCACTTGTCACAGGTGAGGCTTTTGGCGATGATAACTGTATCCGTCTTTCCTATGCTGCCTCGGAAGAAGATTTGCGCGAAGCGATTAAGAGAATAAAAACAGCCTTGGCTAAACTTTCCTAAATGACTTTTTCAGACGCTAACTCACTTTTTGAAGCCATTAGCAAACTCAAGATCTTGGTGATCGGAGATGTGATGGTGGACTCTTATGTATTCGGTGCAGTTTCTAGGATTTCACCAGAGGCTCCAGTTCCAGTAGTGTTAGCGTCCAAAAAAGATAAAAGGCTTGGAGGTGCGGCCAATGTTGCTCTGAATGTTCAAGCCCTAGGCGCAACGCCAATTCCATGTGCCATTGTAGGAGATGATCTTGACGGTGAGTTCTTTTTGAAACGACTCAAGGAACGCAATATTCCCGGTAAGGGAGTTATCATTAGTAATGATAGGCAGACTACGGTCAAAGAGCGTGTGTTGTCCGGGGCTCATCAGTTATTGAGAGTAGATTACGAGACCGACAAGGGGCTCACACCCATAGAACAGAAGAGTCTACTAGCCCATATTAAAAACCTATTGCCCGAATGTGACGCTGTCATTTTTGAGGATTATGACAAGGGAGTGATTAATAAAACAATCATTTCTGAAACCATAGCAGAAGCCAACAGGCTTGGAATTCCTACCGTAGTAGACCCGAAAAAACGAAACTTTTTGGACTACAAGGGAGCAACCCTTTTTAAGCCGAACTTGAAAGAGTTAAGAGAAGGTTTGAAAATAGAATGTGACCCTACCGACTTAGAATCTGTTAAGGCGGGAGCTAAAGCTTTGCAAGAAGTTTTGGATGCTAAAATGGTTATGGTTACGCTTTCCGAACACGGTGTTTTCATCAAGGATAATGGCGACACTCATTTAATTCCAGCACACATCCGTCAAATCTCTGATGTTTCTGGTGCGGGCGATACGGTAATCAGTATAGTTGCCTGCGCCTTGGCTGCTGGCCTTGATGCCAAAAGAACTGCTGCACTGGCTAACCTAGGTGGAGGCTTAGTGTGTGAGCATGTGGGTGTTGTGCCGATTGACAGGGATGATCTCGCCAAAGAAGCAAACGAGCAAAAGATCTTCGACTAATGCCATTCATCAGTCTAGATAATATTGCGTCAAGAGAACTGCTTCCCGGCTTCTCAGTCAAATTTGTGCATACCGAAAAAATGACCCTTGCCTATTGGGACATCAAAGCGGGAAGCCTACTACCAGAACATAGTCACCCCCATGAGCAAGTCGCAGCACAAGTAATTTCCGGAGCATTTGAATTAACGCTTGAAGGTGAATCCAAAGTAATGAAAGCAGGTGACATCGCTGTTATTCCATCAAATGCTGTGCATAGTGGAAGGGCCGTCACAGATTGTCAGCTCTTAGATGTTTTTAGTCCAGTACGGGAAGATTATCTTTGATGACGAGTAAAAATATTCTGAGGTTGGCAGACCATTTACTGTCTCAGATGGTCTGCATAATTAATGATGCATCTACCTTTTGCTAAATGACCTTATATTAAAGATGCTAATAAAGGCACCAAAACCAAAAATGATACCAGAGCCGATAAGAATTCTTCTCTTCAATACAAAGTTTGAATCCCCTTCAATAATGAGCTCAGATAGTTGGTAAATGCTTAACAAGACAAAAGCTATAGATATGGTAAGTCCTATAAATTGCATTCTTTTGGACGTTATTAGCTTTATGAAATTTTGTTGATTCATTATATGAAAATATTTATAAATAGGGATCGATGCAACTCGTTAAGTTTGTTTTTTAATTAGGAATGATCACGTTTCATTTTATGTTAACGTACGCTTTATATCTCTACTTTTTCTTCTCCCCGTAATCCACCACCATTCTACTTAATAGCTTGATGCCAACGAGCAGTCCTGAGTCATCTACATAAAAATCTGGCGTATGATGTGGCGCAGAAGTTTTTGGATCTTGACCCTTTTTCATGCCACCGATAAAGAAGTAAAGTCCTGGAATTTTTTCCTGAAAGAAAGAGAAATCCTCAGCACCTGTAATCGCATCCATGCTTGATTCTACATTTTCTGCACCCGCTACTTCTGTGAAGGTATCTGCCATCATAGCCGTAAGAGCGGGGTCGTTATAAGTAATAGGGTAACCTCTGTTAATTGTTAGAATGGCCTCGGCACCATTGCTTTCACCAGTATTCTTTACAATCGTTTCAAAACGTTCGAATAAAGTTTCTCTCATTCCGGCATCTAGTGTTCTGATCGTGCCAATCATATTCACTTCTTCTGGAATGATGTTATTCCTTACTCCACCTTCAATTTTTCCGAAACTCAAAACAGCGGCTGCTTTTGTAAGTGGCAAACCTCTACTCACTACAGTTTGGGCATTATTGATGATTTGGGCAGCTGTGACAATCGGGTCAACGCCTGTCCAAGGCGTAGAGCCATGTGTCTGAACTCCTTTAATTTTGATGTTAAAGCTATTGACCGCAGCCATAATGCCTGCTGGGCGATAGCGCACTCTTCCTACCTCGGTTTTCGAATTGATGTGTAAACCGAAAATGGCATCCATACCATCAATCACACCTTCTTTTACCATCAATTCGGCACCGCCTTCTTCACCCGCTGGGGCACCTTCTTCTGCAGGTTGAAAGATAAACTTAACTGTACCGCTCAATTCATCTTTGACACTATTTAATACTTCCGCAACGCCCATTAAGATCGCCACATGAGTATCATGGCCGCAGGCATGCATCACCGGAACCTCTTCTCCATTATACTCTCCGATTTGCTTAGAAGCCCAAGGAAGTTGAGCTCTTTCTTTTACCGGAAGACCATCCATATCGGCTCTGAGCCCTACAACAGGGCCTGGTTTGCCACCTTTTAGAATACCGACAACGCCCGTCTTAGCCACATTTTCTTGCACCTCAAGCCCAAGGCTCTTCAAATGTGCGGCCACATATGCAGCAGTTTTAAATTCTCTGTTAGAGAGCTCAGCATTTTCATGCACCCAGTGCCTCCAGTTGACCACCTTAGGCTCTATTTCTTTCGAAAGGCTAAGTACCTTTTCTTTTAGCGTGGCCTTCGGATCAGTTTTGAAGTTTGATGAGGTAAGCGTCATCACCATGGCAATGGCAATAAAAGTGGTCAATAGTTTCTTCATGGTTTTCGGTTTGAAGCATCAAAATAGCTTAAACCTCGATAAACCAAAAGAAATTCTATCTGGTAGCTTAGTCCACCCTACTGTGCATTACAGCACTATACTCTTTTACAGTATTGATAAAGACCTTCACTTTATCCGGATTAGTGTCAGGGTAAACCCCATGACCAAGGTTGGCAATGTGTCTGCTTGTACCGAAACTATCCAACATGTTGCGGGTAGCCTTTTCAATTTCTACGGTAGAACCATATAGTGCACACGGATCAAGATTGCCTTGCAAAGTTTTGCCTTCGCCAATCAGTCTTCTCGATTCTTGAATGTCCATATTCCAGTCTAGGCCGATCGTTTGGCAATTAAGGTGGCGCATCTCTTGACGCGCAAAAAATGCTCCTTTTGCAAAAACAGTGACGGGTACTTCATTAATGGCATCACAGATTTGAGTGATGTACTTCATCGAATACTTTTGGTAATGCTCTGGCGATAAGATGCCTGCCCATGAGTCAAAAACCTGAACGATATCCGCACCCGCTTTAATTTGGGCTTTCAGGTAGTCAATAGTACTATCCGTAATCAATTGAAGTAATTGATCTGCTAAGAGAGGTTCAGTGTAGAGCATTCTTCTTGCTTTGGAGAATGTCTTGCTGCCTTGCCCTTCAATCATGTAGCAGAAGATGGTCCAAGGCGCACCTGCAAAACCGATTAGTGGAACGCGACCATTCAACTCTTTCTTAGTGATCTTAATGGCTTCCAACACATAACCCAAATCTGATTCAACATCGGCCTTTTTGAGCTTGTTGAAATCATCGTATCCGTTGACTGTTTCAGGAAACCAAGGCCCCTTTTTTTCGACCATTTCATACTTAAGACCCATGGCCTCTGGAATTACTAAAATGTCAGAAAAGATAATCGCAGCGTCAACCCCTAAAATATCTACTGGCTGAATGGTAACTTCAGCAGCCAATTCAGGTGTAGTAACCAACTCAATAAAACCGCTCAATGAATTTCTTACCGCACGGTATTCAGGAAGAATTCTTCCGGCTTGGCGCATAAGCCAAACTGGCGTTCTTTCTACTTTTTCACCTTTAGCCGCTCTGATCAGTAAGTCGTTCTGCAATTCCATGCGGCAAAGATAGCCAATGATGTTTTGAAATAAGTGAACTTTTTATGTTCAATCGTTTGCCTAAAATGGATTAGCTTTGGGCAAACGAGTTTGAAATGAGCTATTTGTTTGAAAATTTTAAGGGCTGGAAAGAATACTGTGTAAAGAATGACATGTCTTTGCCACAGTCGGTGATTGAATATGAGGTAGACCAAAAGCAGGCAACTGAAGAATTAATGTGGATAGGCTTAGAAAATGCCTACCGCGTAATGAAGGAGGCTGTTCAAACAGGTCTGACAGAAGAAATGACCTCACGCTCAGGCATGATTAACAACGGAGCAAAAAAAGTCTATAACTATCCCAAACCAGTTTTATCAAGAGAATTTCAGGTCTTGATTTCGCGAGCACTTGCAGCCAAGGAAGTCAATTCGTGCATGGGGCGTGTTGTCGCTGCGCCTACTGCTGGGGCATCAGGTATTTTACCTGGCGTGCTCGTTACACTGCAAGAAATTCATGGAATTTCAGACCGAAGTATTCAGGAAGGCCTTTTGGTAGGTGCTGGTATTGCGCTGATCATGGAAAAAAGAGCTTCAATTGCAGGAGCAGTTGGTGGTTGTCAGGCAGAAACAGGTAGTGCAGCAGCTATGGGTGCAGGTGCTATGGTGTACTGTTTAGGCGGAAGTATTGACCAAGTGTTTAATGCGGTAGCCATTACAATACAATGCATGCTGGGTTTGATCTGCGATCCCGTTGCTGGCCTGGTAGAAGTGCCGTGTGTGGTACGAAATGCAAGTGCGGCTGCCATTGCCAATAGCTCGGCTCAAATTGCCTTAGCAGATGTAAGTGCTGTTATTCCGGTGGACGAATGTGTAGAAGCGATGGGCGAAGTAGGCCAGAGTATGGAAACCCGTTATAAGGAAACCGCCATGGGAGGCCTTGCAGCTACAACTACAGGGCAGGCCATTTCTAAACGAGTACTGATTCAGGACATTGAAATGTTACCTGACGAAGAATGAATTATGAAGTGTGAATGTTAAATTAAAAAATCCTTCTTCTCATTACGTTTCCTTGCTAGAGGCTCTTTCGAATTTTTAATGAAGAATTAATAATGAATAATTAGGAAAAGGCTCTGAGTTTTGAACTTCACCTTGTCTACCGAAGCCTTGACGTAGGTAGAATCACTTTGCCTGCCGAAGTTTTAAGTAGGCATGGCTAATCACCTTGCGACTTAACCAGTCCAAGATCTAACAACCAATCCACAGAGAAAGTCCACACGATTGCCCACATGGTTCCAAAAAGCAGCATGTAGAAGAATACTTGTTTTCTAGGTGCACCAACTGATGAAACGAGTAACGCTCCTCCTGGAGGTGAGAGAATCAAAGGTGTCAAAAAACAGATACCAATAATCCCATACTTCTTCCAAAGCCTAACCATTCTTCGGCTTTTCGGAGTGAATTTTTTTGGGTTCTTCACAAAGATCGGAATGATGTCCGTTTTGATTTTTTCACCTAAAAATGTAAAGAGTATTACGCTCGTCATAAGTCCAGCCACTGTAATAACAATGATTTCAAGGTTGGACATACCAGCAGCAGGGCCTAGCAGTGGAGGGAAAATTGACTTAAGACAAGCAAGCAGAAAGATGCCTAAGTAGGTTATTATTTCTTGCCACATTATCGCAGAACCATGTAGATGTAAAGACCATAAAAAGTAATCAGGATTACACCCGATACCGTTCCTAGTCTTCTACGGAAAAGCATAAGAGGTAGGATGCCTAATGTGAGCACTAACATCCAAATCATGTCACTATTGATGATCACCTCATTGATTTCAAGTCCGTGTACCATGCTTGTGATACCTAAAATAGAAAGGACATTGAATATATTAGAGCCAAACAAATTGCCTAAAGCCAAGTCAGTCTCACCTTTTCGAGCAGCAATTACGGATGTAAATAATTCTGGTAGACTGGTGCCTAAGGCTAACACAGTAAGACCAATTACTCTTTCAGATACGCCAAGCCCTGAAGCTAAGCTCTGAGCAGAATCAATGAACCATTCTGAACCAAAATACAAGCAGGCTCCCCCTATGGCAATGTAAAAGAGGTCTTTGGACTGCTCAAATTTATTGTCCTGCTTTCTATCGTACGTGACGTCTAGTTTTATTTGGTCCTTCTTAGTCTTAACCAAAAGGAAGGACAGGTAAATGATTAACCCAGTAAATAGTACAACCCCTTCCCACAAGACTAAGTCCCCATCTGAAACGAAGAATAGCAATAAGGAGGAAGAGAGCATTGTTACGAGCCAGTCTCTTCTGGCTGTTCCTTTTTGAATAGGGATATAGCCGAACAAGCAGGCTACGCCCAGCACAAGAGACAGGTTGGAAATATTGGAGCCAACCACATTTCCCATGGCAAAATCAGGCGCTTCTTTAAAAGCAGCTTTCAAACTGACTAATAATTCAGGGGCGGATGTGCTGAAGGCTACAATGGTCAGCCCAACAATCAATGGACTGACATCAAATCTTAATGCTACACGAGAAGCTCCTTTGACCAAGACATCTCCTCCAAGAATTAATGTGGCTAAGCCAATCGCTAAGATAAGTATGTCCAACAACATCTAATATTCTACAATTTTGGGCCAAAGGCTAGGTCACCAGCATCACCTAAACCGGGAATGATATAAGACTGTTCATTCAGTTTTTCATCCAGCGCACATGTCCAGATTTTGAAATCTAAACGTAAGTTTTCATTTAAGTATGCAATTCCTTCAGGAGCGGCAATTACGGCTGCTAAATGTATGGTTTTAGGGGTGCCATTTTTCATAAGCCGTTCAATACTCTTTAAGAGTGATTTTCCCGTGGCTAACATTGGATCAACAATGATCAGGGTTTTGCCAGTAAGGTCTGGCGCAGCAGCATAGTCTAGGTCTATTATAACGGCATCGTCCTCAGTCTCTTGACGAGCTGCACCGATAAAACCAACATCAGCATGGTCGAACATTTTCACAAAACCATTGCTAAAGGGTATGGCCGCTCTCAGAATAGAAACAATCACTACATCATCTGCAATGACTGCTGTCTGTTTTTCTGCCAAGCTGGTTTGCACCGTGGTCGATTCAAAGCTCAAATCTTTTGAGATTTCATAAGCCAGTAGTGTACCAAGGCGCTCTAAATTCTGCCTGAACCTGAGTCGGTCCTTTTGAGTGGACTCGTCCCTAAGTTCGGCCAGAAAATTATTGGCTATTGAGTTAGTACGATTGAGTATGAACATCAAATACGATTTTCGGTTCGCAATTTAGATTTTTATACGTGTTAGCCGCAAGAATGTCTTCGCTCTCTGCTAATTTTAACCCAAAATATTTCAATGGACTTCTCCCTTTTAGAAACGCTTTGTGGAATTCATGCACCCTCCGGAAACGAGGTGGCCATGAAGACCTTCCTTTTGGATTATATCGACAGGCATCAAAAGACTTGGAAAGTCCAGCCGGAAGTCCATATCGGTGAGGCATTTCAAGATTCAATTATACTGAAATTTGGTAAGCCAAGAACAGCCATTTTTGCACACATGGATAGCATTGGCTTCACGGTGCGCTATCACGATCAACTCGTGCCAATTGGCGGGCCTAGGGCCGAAACAGGATATAGACTGGTAGGTGAAGATTCCATGGGGCCAATTGCCTGTGAATTGGTCGAAAACGATGGTGATTTACATTATAAATTTCCTCGAGGAATTGACCGAGGCACTGAACTCGTGTTTGAAAGGGATTTCAGAGATACCAAAGACTATGTTCAATCGTGCTATTTGGACAACCGACTAGGGGTTTTTAATGCATTGCGCGTAGCGGAAACCCTAGAAAATGGAGTGATTGTTTTCTCCTGTTGGGAAGAACACGGTGGAGGGGCTGTACCTTATTTAGGGAAATTCATTTATGAGCAATGGGGGGTCAGGCAAGCCTTGATTTCTGACATCACTTGGGTGACGGAAGGCGTAGTGCATGGTGAAGGTGTAGCGATTTCCATGCGAGACAGAAGCGTGCCAAGAAGAAGCTTTATTGACAAAGTGACCTCAATAGCACGCGAAAGCGAAATAGACTTTCAATTAGAAGTAGAAGGTGGCGGTTCGAGCGATGGCCGAGAGCTACAAGAATCACCTTATCCTTTCGATTGGTGCTTTGTGGGTGCTCCAGAAGACAATGTCCATAGCCCGGATGAGATCGTGCATAAGCATGATATTGATTGTATGATTGCCCTCTATCAGGTGCTTATGCAAGAGCTATAAGTATTTCTAATGTTACTGCTTTTCTTTTAGCTTGGTAAATACAATCAATGGATTTTCATCACCTACTATGGCCTCAAACATGGCTTTAAATCTCTCTGGGTATTTTGACTCAACATTCCGTTTTTCATTGTGCTCTCTTATCATTGCGATGTGTTCGGGTTCGATTTTAAAAATGAATTGATCATCTGTATTGCCAATAGGTGATGGAAAAATTCCCAAAGAACTATCAGTCATTCTTTTAGTGCTTATGATTAACTCTGAACTACGCTTAGAATAAAAATTGGTATAGATATTATTGTTACGGCTGTAAATAAAATGGATGTAGTTTTTGGTTTCTCTCCAGTTTCTTGCTGGTGTCGGATAGCCGCTCTTTAAAAGTTTTACATACCCATCAGGTATATCAGTTGCATTTCTAAAGTAATCACTTGGCCTAGGTCTTTTATCAAACTTCACCACGTACTTTGCTCCTAATGTTCCATTTTGAATTTGCATAATGGTGTCGTGAGCAAAAGTGTAAATGGATAAAGCGTCTTCAAATTCAGCAAAGTTTGTTTGGCTTCCCATTATCTTGTTCTCTAGGCTAAAATCGATTTTGAAATGCTTTGAGATCACTTTATTCTGTCTCAGGTCATAGATTCTTAATTTGTATTTGCCATGCGACATGGATTGAGAACCTTTGTCAGAGTAGAGGGCTATTAAGTCATCGCCTAGGTAGGCAATGCAGTCCGCTGGCATTCTCGGTGATGCTCTTTTAATGAACTGACCATCTGAGGAGTAAGTCAGTATATTAAGCCATTTGTCCAGAATAATGATATCGTTATTATCTGTGTTTATGGTAAAGTCTTGCAGGTCTTTGTATTCACCAGGGCCATCGCCATTGGTACCAATATTTCTGATGTGCTTGCCTTGCATATCAAAGACAGCTAGCTTTTTTGATTTAAAAGCGTCTAAAACGTATATATGATTCTCAAAGACCTTTATTTTTTCTATTTCCCCAATAAGAGATTCTAGAGTGGTTTCTAAAGGGACAATCGTTTCAATATCCAAAATCTCATTCATCTGAAGTTTATCGGAATACCCTTTTACCTCAATGACCTCGGGTATGGTTTGTTGTGGTTCGATAATAGCGGTCTGGTCGACCTTCTCTACTTGCAGAGGGCTGCTGGATATTTTTTCAAGCGTACTCGTAAAAACTATGAGCACCAAAATTATGACCTGTGTAAACCTCATTGAGATGAAAGTGTTAATAGGGTTAAATATGTTATTTCTTGTTTTTTATATAATCTGATCAACATAAGGATAATAAAATTAGCAAACAAAAAAATAGAAGGGAGTAGCTAAGACTGGAATCCTGACTTTTTACAATATTCGCAGCATGATAGTCCAAGTCCACGACAAAACATTCGAGCCCTTTCTTCTTGCGTCTGAAATTCAGCAGGCTGTGTCAAGACTGGGTGAGGCCATTTCAAAAGATTATCAAGATCGAAACCCTTTGTTTATCGGGGTGTTGAATGGTGCTTTTATGTTTTGTAGTGACTTACTTAAGGCAGTTGAAATTCCCTGCGAAGTCACTTTTGTAAGACTTTCGTCTTATAGCGGAATGGAAAGCACTGGAGAAGTTCGCAGCGTTGTCAATCTTCATGAAGACATTGAAGGCCGAGATATTATTCTTGTTGAAGATATTGTGGATACAGGACTGACTATGCAAAAAGCAATCGCCAATTTTAGCACCCTAAAACCAAAGTCTATAGAAATTGCTTCTCTCTTGGTCAAACCAGACTGTCTTCAATGTGAGCTTGACATAAAATATCAGGGTTTTGAAATTCCTGAGAAATTTGTTGTGGGCTATGGTCTCGACTATGATGGCCTCGGAAGGAACTTTAAAGATATCTATCAACTCAAGCAGGACTAAGGATAATCCTTATATTTGTGGCCTGTTAAATCCAATCAATAGATGATTAATATTGTATTATTTGGCCCTCCTGGTGCAGGTAAGGGGACGCAGAGTGAAAATCTTATTAAGCAGTACGGCTTAAAACATATATCTACTGGAGACCTATTCAGAAAACATTTGGGTGAAGGTACTGACCTTGGAAAGAAGGCTCAGTCCTTTATGGACAATGGTAAATTAGTACCAGATGAAGTTGTAATCGGCATGGTAGAAGACTTCTTGAAAGCTAATAGCGATGCCAAGGGTTTCATTTTCGATGGCTTTCCTAGAACTGTTGCACAAGCAGAGGCTTTGGATAAAGTATTGTTGAGTAATGGCACTTCAATTGGTTGCATGGTAATGCTTGATGTACCACAAGAAGAGTTAAAGAAAAGACTTCTGGAAAGAGGCAAAACCTCTGGTCGTGCAGACGATCAAAACGAAGAGAAAATCAATGTTAGAATTCAAGAGTACTTGAATAAGACATTGCCAGTCGCTGCTTTTTACGAGCAGCAAAACAAGACCTGCAAGATCAATGGTGTGGGTACGATTGACGGTATTTTTGCTGATATCTCTGCAGCTGTTGAATCACATATGGCTTAAAGCCTGATAAAATCTTATATTGAAGATGGCCTTGGCCATCTTTTTTTATTCTACTACCTATGGCTAGTTCTAACTTTATCGACCACGTAAGAATGTATTGCCGTTCAGGCAATGGCGGAGCTGGTGCCATCAGTTTTAGGAGAGAAAAACACGTACCAAAGGGCGGGCCTGACGGTGGTAATGGTGGTAAAGGAGGAAGTATCATCCTAAGGGGCAATACGCAGCTTTGGACCTTGCTTCACTTACGCTATAGAAAACACATCACTGCCGATAATGGTGTCAACGGGAGTGGGCATGGTAGCTCTGGCTCCGATGGGCAAGATATTATCCTTGACGTACCATTGGGTACCATTGCCAAAGATGCCGAAACAGGAGAAGTCATTGTTGAAGTGACAGAAGAGGGTCAGGAAGAGGTTTTACTCCCAGGCGGTCGTGGTGGAATGGGCAATGAAAACTTCAAGACGGCCACCAAGCAAACCCCACGATACGCGCAGCCAGGCGAAGAAGGCGAAGAAAAAACTTGTGTATTAGAACTGAAACTACTGGCCGACATCGGTCTAGTAGGTTTTCCAAATGCAGGGAAGTCCACCTTGTTGTCGGTAGTTTCAGCCGCCAAACCTGAGATTGCAGATTATCCATTTACTACGCTAGTGCCAAATCTCGGTGTGGTTGCCTATCGAGACCACAAGTCCTTTGTGATGGCAGATATTCCAGGAATTATCGAAGGTGCCTCCGAAGGAAAAGGTTTGGGCCTAAGGTTCTTAAGGCACATTGAACGAAATTCTATCTTGCTATTTTTGGTACCAGCAGACGCAGATGATATTGTCAAGGAGTATCAAATTTTACTGAATGAATTGACAAAATTCAATCCCGAGCTACTTGACAAAGAGCGTATTTTAGCGATCTCAAAATGCGATATGCTCGATGAAGAACTGATTGCCGAAATGAAAGCATCGTTCCCCAAAGACTTAAAACCACTATTCTTTTCTTCTTTAGCACATATGGGACTTTTAGAGCTCAAGGATGCCATTTGGAAGAAACTCAACCCTTAATAGAAGGTATATAACCTGACATACTAAAGTGATCAAAAAATCAAATATGTCATATTGACACGTATTTTCCCTTGGCAATAAAATTGCTGAAAGGCTCAAAGTTTAGAACTAATCAAAAAATGGCAAAAGAGAAGGAGACGAAAGAAACCGTTGAAGAAACGAATGTAGCAACTGAAGAGCAGTCTACTGAAGAGACGGTAGAAAACGAAGCGCAAGCTGAAACCGAAGTTCAAGAGGAAGAGGAGGTATTAACTCCTGAAGAGAAGCTTGAAAGAGAACTAGGCGAAGCAAAGGATAAATATCTGCGTCTGTATTCTGAGTTTGAGAACTTTAGGAGACGTAACGCCAAAGAAAGAATTGATTTGATCAAGACAGCTTCTTCTGACCTAATGTCAGAACTACTGCCAATTGTAGACGATTTCGAAAGGGCCAAGCAGGCAAACGAAAAGCAAGAAGACATTGAAGCGGTTAGAGAAGGTTTTGAACTGATTCACAGCAAGCTTTTGAAATCATTGGAAGCCAAAGGGCTGAAATTGATGGAGACAAAAAAAGGAACTGACTTCGATGCAGACCTGCACGAAGCAGTAACGCAGTTTCCTGTGGAGGAGAAAAAGTTAAAAGGAAAAATAATCGACACGCTTGAAAAGGGCTATTATCTAGGAGAAAAGGTAATTCGCTTTGCTAAGGTGGTCATTGGATCTTAATTATGGCAAAGAGAGATTACTACGAAATTCTAGGCGTAAGCAAGGGAGCCACGGAAGATGAGCTTAAAAAAGCTTATCGTAAAATGGCGATCAAGTATCACCCTGATAAAAATCCTGATAACCCTGAGGCTGAGGACATGTTCAAAGAAGCAGCCGAAGCTTACGAGGTACTGAATAACCCAGACAAACGTGCCCAGTATGACCGATTTGGTCATGAAGGTATGCGTGGAGGCGGTGGTGCCGGTGGCGGCATGAACATGGATGATATTTTCTCCCAGTTTGGAGATATTTTTGGTGGTGGCGGTGGAAGCCCTTTCGAAAGTTTCTTCGGTGGTGGCGGAGGCGGAGGCCGTAGACAGCGCAAAGGTTCTGCATTGCGCATTAAGCTGAAACTTACCCTTGAAGAAATCGCTAATGGTGTCGAAAAGAAAATAAAGGTTAATCGCCTCATCAATGCTGAGGGTGTAACCTTCAAGGCTTGTTCTACCTGCGGTGGGTCGGGTCAAATGAAAAAAGTTGTCAATACCATGCTTGGTCAAATGGTCTCTGCAACTACCTGTAGTACTTGTAGCGGTAGCGGTCAAATAATTGACAAGCGACCTCCAGGTGTGGATAGCACTGGTCTAGAAATGCAGGAGGAAGTGATTCCAATCAAAATTCCAGCAGGCGTAGGCGATGGCATGCAACTTTCAATGTCTGGCAAAGGGAACATGGCACCAGGTGGTGGAGTACCGGGAGACCTTCTTATTGTAATTGAAGAAGTTGAGCACGAGTTGTTAAAGCGTGATGGTACCAATGTGGTATTTGACCTTTATATAAACTTTGCTGATGCTGCTTTAGGAACCAGTATGGAAGTCCCTACAATTGATGGGAAAGTTCGCATTAAGTTAGAGCCAGGCACACAAAGTGGAAAGATTCTTCGCTTGCGCGGAAAAGGAATCAAAGACATCAATGGTTATGGAAAAGGCGATCAGCTGATCCATGTCAATGTTTGGACGCCTAAAAAGCTTTCTAAAGAAGAGACCCAGCTGCTTGAAGGTTTGAGAGCTGCGGAAAACTTCCAGCCGAAACCAGGTAAGGGAGAAAAAGGCTTCTTTGATCGAGTGAAGGAATTCTTTTAGGCACTCCCCAGCATTAAGATATTTAAGCCCCATCCCGAATTATTCGAGGTTGGGGCTTTTTATTTAATCGGTTCGCATTTTAGTGTGAAATTCACATATTTCGTTTTGAATGTTACTACATGTAACCCAATCTCTAAACAAAACGTAAGCAACTGAATGCAAAAAGTACTTTTACTAGTAGCCATAGTGGGGATTGCAGGGATGAATATAATGGCTCAAACAAAAAAGCACTTTACCGTGCAAGACGATGATGCTTGCGAGAAGGTATATTTTAAGTTAAAGGCCGCTTCTGGCACCTGCGAAATCCGTACGAGAAAAGGCGACTATCCAATAAATATATTGGGCAGTCACAATGAAGAATACATTACCAGCGACTTTGGACAATCACATGAAGGTGAAAACTTGAATGCTTGGTTGAATTTGAAAGACAACGGTAACGAAGGCTTCGGTACTAAGCTTTCCAAGATTTTTGGGAAGAAGACCATGGATAGTGAAAACTATTGGAACATCTATTTCACAGACTATAAGCCCTACAATCTTAATCTGAATTATGGAGTAGGGAAAGCTTACATCGACTTGTCTGATATAGCAGTAGAGAACTTAAAAATAAGCTCTGGCAACGCGCATGTTAAAGTTGGCTATCTCTCTAAGCTCCAAAATAAGATGGAGATGGACACTTTTATGGTAAGTGTAGACTTAGGAGATGTGGAAATTGAAAGGCTTAACCTAGCCAGGGCAAAGAACATATTGGCTGAGGTTGGTTTTGGCTCCTTAGTTCTGGGCTTTGAGGAATTACCCAAAAGGGCCAGTGAGATTTGGGCAAGAGTAGGAGCGGGCTCTTTGGAGATTAATCTTCCAGCCAAAGATATTCCCATTATTATCAGAATGAAGGATACTTCCTATCGAAAGTTTAAAGTACCCCCTGGTTTCGAGAAAATCAGAGACAACGTTTTTGTCAGTCCTACCTATACACCAGATGCTGAAAACCTTCTGGAGTTCAATATCGATTTATCTATGGGTAGCGTGGTTTTCAAAAAGTAACCTAACCTTAGCAGCGTTTTCATTCCGCAGGGCGGCTTCCTATTCCGTTTACCGTTTTTTATTACGAGAGTATTTACACTTTTTTCAAATTAGCGTGCGCTTTAAGGTTTTATGCCTTAAAGCACTTAATTTTAATCACCACTAAATTGAAACTGCATTGAATATTCTTGAAGCGAATAATGTCACAAAAAACTATGCCGAACATAAGGCATTAGATGATGTGAGTATCGCAATACCGAAACAGTCGATCTTTGGACTCTTAGGTCCAAATGGAGCAGGAAAAACCACTCTGATTAGGATTATCAATCAAATCATCATGTGCGATGAAGGTGAGATCTCTATAAAAGGTGAAAAACTGAATCCCAAGCACATTAAGGATATAGGTTATCTTCCTGAAGAACGCGGCCTGTATAAGAAAATGAAGGTGGGAGAACAGCTAATGTATCTCGCACAACTTAAAGGATTATCAAATGGTGAAGCCCGAACAAGAATCAAGCATTGGCTTGATAAAATGGGTTTGACTGAATGGTCGGGCAAAAAAGTGGAAGACCTATCAAAAGGTATGGCGCAAAAAATCCAGTTCATTGCTACTGTACTTCACGAACCAGATATTTTGATTTTAGATGAACCGTTTTCAGGTTTCGATCCGGTAAACGCTAACTTAATTAAGGACGAGATTTTTGAGCTGAGAGATAAGGGAGCAACTGTTATCTTCTCTACCCATAGAATGGAATCTGTTGAGCAGCTTTGCGATGACATCGCCCTTATTAATAAGTCTCAAAAAATCCTTGATGGTACTAAAAAAGACATTAAGAATTCCTTTAAATCGGGTAAGTACGTAGTTCATTATAAGGGCTCACTTACTGGTTTGAGTAATAATTTTGATGTGCTAGATACCAATACGAGTGACGAAGACTTGTCAGAATCAACCATTCAGGCTAAAGAAGGACAGTCTCCCAATGACATCCTAAAAGAGCTTATTAAACTTATTGAAGTGCACTCATTTGTCGAAGTGGTGCCTTCTATCAATGATATTTTCATCGACATCGTAGAAGGGGGTAAATCATGAGACAGATATTCTTAGTATTAAAAAGAGAGTACTTAACGAGAGTAAAGAAGAAGTCTTTTTTATTGGCGACTATCTTGACTCCGTTAATCATGCCGGCAATTATTTTTGCCATCGTTTACTTTGCGACTCAAGAAAAAGAGTCAAGAAGCGATAAAGTACTTGTGCTAGATGAGAGTGGTTATTTCAATAATGCCTTTGATGTAACGAGTTTCGAGTTTGAATATATCTCAGGAGATCTTGAGTCTGCCAAAGAAGATTTGTTAGAGCAAGGGGCATTTGGCCTTTTATATCTACCCGAAGTTGACTTAGGAGATGGCTCGGTTATCACCTTTTCAGGTTTCGAACTCTACTCCAAGACGAATCCCAGCGTTCAAGCCATGGAGCGTCTCGAAGACGATATTCGGAACAAATTGGAGGACATCAAGCTAGATAGGTCTGGGCTCGACCCAACTGTCATCAGTAACTTAAAGGTGCGGGTTGATCTTGATTCATTCAACATTTCAGAAACCGGAGAATCTCAAAAAAGTAATGCGAAACTGAGTTTTGCGGTGGGTTACGGTACCGGCTTCCTGATTTACATGTTCATCTTCATTTATGGGGCTCAGATAATGCAGTCTGTATTGGACGAGAAAACCAGTAGAATTGTAGAAGTCATCGTCTCATCGGTGAGGCCTTTTCAACTCATGATGGGTAAGGTGCTAGGTGTTGGAGCCGTAGGTTTTACGCAACTGTTGATTTGGTTTGTGCTTATTGGTGGGCTAGGTACTTTAGGGTTGAGCATTCTATCTGGTGATGGTGCCATGATGGATGCGGCATCTCAACAAATACCTCAAGATGCAGTCGAATTGACGAGTCAACAAGAGATGGCAGCTGATATTCAAGCCATGATAGGCACAATTCCTGTGGTTAAGATTCTGCTTTGTTTCCTATTCTTTTTTATGGGAGCCTACTTGTTGTACGGAGCGCTCTATGCAGCAATCGGTTCGGCAGTAGATAGTATTCAAGATGCCCAGCAGTTTATGTTTCCAATTATCATCCCAATCATTGCGTCAATTATGGCCATGTTCTTTGTGTTGGATGATCCTAATGGCGGACTGGCGGTAACCTTGTCACTGATTCCATTTACGTCACCAATTATTATGATGGCCAGAATTCCATTTGGTGTGCCTGATTGGCAACTCGCACTTTCTATGTTGTTCTTAATTGGTGGTTTTGTCGGTACCCTTTGGGTAGCAGGTAGAGTATACCGCATCGGCATCTTGATGTACGGTGTTAAGGTAAACTGGAAGACTATTGGCAAATGGTTTACAATGAAAGTTTAAAGTCAATATGACTTCTAAAAAATGCCACGCTGATTTATCGGGGTGGCATTTTTAATTTCGGCTATCTATGTAAATAATACCTTTCACATTTTTCGTTAGTTTGCTGTATGCAAAATCCTTTTAAGGGAGCTATTAATATTGATTTCTACAGCAATCAGAATGTTATCAAGTGGGTAATACTGATTGTGGCAGTTATTATTGGCGTGGGGTCAATTATTTACACCAATAGCCTCGTTGGTAAGCTAAAAAAAGGAGAGGAAGAGAAAATTAGGCTATGGGCCCAGGCAGTTGAGTTTTCGAGCTTGCCCGATGTGGACGAGTCTGCCCTAACCTTTATTTCCACGAACATCATTGGGCCAGACAATACCTTGCCGGTTATTGTGTTAGACTCTGTTACACAGGAGATCTATGATGCTCGGAATGTTGATGAAGATGATCAGATTAGAAAGCGCATACTTGAGAAGATGAAGTCGGAGAATGACCCGTTCAAAATCATTATACATAACGGTCCACAAGGAGAAATTTCCGATATCCAATATGTCTATTATCGCAATTCATACCTACTGAGGCAGCTCAGTACTTATCCCTATATTCAATTATCCGTAATTGCCATTTTTGGGTTTATCGCCTACTTGGCTTTTAGTTATTCGCGTAAGTCTGAACAAAATAGAGTTTGGGTGGGTATGGCGAAAGAGACGGCTCACCAATTAGGAACGCCTCTCTCATCTTTAATGGCTTGGGTAGACTATATCAGTGGCATGGAGGAAATGAAAGACCGGGACGATATTATAGTCGAACTGGAAAAGGATGTAGTGAGGTTAGAGATGATCACCGAACGATTCTCAAACATTGGTTCGGTTCCCGTCTTGAAGCGTCAAAATGTTTACGATACGGTAAACGGTTTACTCAATTATCTAAAGCCGAGGGTTTCGTCAAAAGTGAACTTCAAAATTGAAGGAGATTCCCAAGAAATTATGGCTAATCTGAATAAGCCACTTTTTGAGTGGGTTTTAGAAAATATTGTCAAAAATGGTGTTGATGCCATGAGCGGCATCGGAAATATTACCGTAACGATTGGTCAGGAATCCGAGCATGAGGTCTTTGTTGATATTGCTGATGACGGCAAAGGTATAGCGAAAGGAAAGGCCAGCGAAGTTTTTAAACCCGGTTTTACCACTAAGAAAAGAGGCTGGGGATTGGGTCTAGCTTTGGTCAAGAGAATCATCGAAAACTATCATAACGGGCGGATTTTTGTGAAATCTTCTCAGACCGATGTGGGTACAGTTTTCAGGATCGTTTTATCGGCCTAACCCGAGTGTAAAATATGCTGGCTATTTTCAAGATAAGCCTTTGGTTTAATACATTATAGACATACCTTTGCCCCCACAAAATTAATCGCATTTTTCCTTTCTTAATAAAGAATAACAGATGGCAAATATTGGAAAGATCACTCAGGTAATTGGCCCAGTCGTAGACGTAAGTTTTGATTCGGTAAACGCTAAGTTACCTAACATTCTTGACGCATTAGAAGTAACAAAAGAAAACGGTCAGAAGATCATACTGGAAACCCAACAACACTTAGGTGAAGACAGAGTAAGAACCATTGCAATGGATTCTTCTGAAGGCTTGACCAGAGGAATGGAAGTTACAGATACTGGTTTGGCTATTTCAATGCCTGTTGGTGACGACATCAAAGGTAGACTTTTCAACGTAGTTGGTGAGGCTATTGATGGTATACCACAGCCAAAAGGAGACAACAGACTCCCTATCCACAGGGCTGCTCCTAAGTTTGAAGATCTTTCTACTTCAACTGAAGTTTTATTCACAGGTATCAAAGTAATTGACCTTATCGAGCCATATGCAAAGGGTGGTAAGATTGGTTTGTTTGGT
Organism: uncultured Roseivirgaceae bacterium; assembly: GCA_964352205.1. Taxonomy (GTDB): domain Bacteria; phylum Bacteroidota; class Bacteroidia; order Cytophagales; family Cyclobacteriaceae; genus Roseivirga. Next base: position 204,530 of record CAYGQO010000001.1, on the reverse strand, counting down.
GGTGCTGGTGTAGGTAAAACCGTATTGATTCAGGAATTGATTAACAACATTGCAAAAGGACACGGTGGACTATCTGTATTTGCAGGTGTTGGTGAAAGAACTAGAGAAGGAAATGATTTGCTTCGCGAGATGATTGAATCTGGTATCGTTACTTACGGTGAAGAGTTCAATGAGTCGATGGAATCAGGCGGATGGGACCTTTCAACTGTAACCAGTGAAAAACTAGCCGAGTCTAAAGCAACCTTCGTATTCGGTCAAATGAATGAGCCTCCAGGTGCGAGAGCAAGAGTGGCCCTTTCAGGACTAACCATTGCTGAGTACTTCCGTGATGGTGAAGGCGATGGACAAGGAAAAGACATTCTATTCTTTATAGATAACATCTTCCGATTTACCCAAGCGGGTTCTGAGGTATCTGCCCTTTTAGGTCGTATGCCTTCAGCGGTAGGTTACCAGCCAACTTTGGCAACAGAGATGGGTGCGATGCAAGAAAGAATTACATCAACTAAGAATGGTTCGATTACCTCTGTACAAGCAGTATACGTTCCTGCGGATGATTTAACTGACCCTGCTCCAGCGACAACATTTGCTCACTTGGATGCAACTACAGTATTGTCAAGAAAAATTGCTGAGCTAGGTATTTATCCAGCGGTAGATCCATTGGATTCTACATCAAGAATTTTGACGGCTGACATCCTTGGTGATGAGCACTACGATTGTGCACAGCGCGTGAAGGAAACTTTACAGCGTTATAAAGAACTTCAAGATATTATCGCCATCCTTGGTATGGACGAATTATCTGATGAAGATAAATTGATTGTGACACGCGCAAGACGTGTTCAAAGATTCCTTTCTCAGCCATTCCACGTAGCAGAGCAGTTTACTGGTCTTAAAGGTGTGTTGGTAGACATTAAAGACACGATCAAAGGTTTCAACGAAATCATGGATGGTAAGCACGATGATCTTCCCGAGGCAGCCTTTAACTTGGTAGGTACTATCGAAGAAGCTAGAGAGAAGGGTGAGAAACTATTGGCTGAAGCAGCCTCTAACTAAGTAATATTATGTTATTAGAAGTTGTAACTCCAGACAAGAAGATATTTGAAGGCGAAGCGTCTTCAGCAACTTTTACTGGAAGTGATGGCGAGTTTCAAGTACTGAGCGGTCACGCTCCAATGATAAGTGCCTTAGGTAAAGGCAAAATGACAATCAAAGCCTCTGGCAAAGATGAGGTCGTTACGATTGATGGTGGTGTGGTAGAAGTACTCAACAATAAAGTAATTGTATTGGCTGAGTCTGTTATCGAAGGCTAAGCGCATACACAAACTATATAAAGAAACCCTGATGGCGAATACCATCAGGGTTTTTTGTTTTTAGAAATTTGACTAGCTTAAATCGCTTGATTTAACATACACAGAAGATGTCAATAGTTTTTCCATTCCAACAGGCCATGAGGCCTCACTTCTCAGAATACGTTTTTTACGATAGATTTTTCACACCGGAGGAGGTCGATAGCATACGAGGTCTTTGGGACGCTGAGCAGGAAGTTGATGCTACACTAAGTGGTGGTGATGTAGTAGAGAATGAGCTTTTACGTAAGACCAAACTGATGTACTTGGAAGATAGCCAAGCGAATGCCTGGATGTATCAGAAGCTTGGTCAAGTTGGGATTCAGTGTAACCACGAGCGTTATGGTTACGACCTTTTGGGCTTTCATCATCTGTTACAATTGGCGCGATACAGGGAAGGAGACTTCTTTGATTGGCATCTAGACTTTGGAGCAGGAGAAATTTCACATCGAAAATTGAGTATCTCCGTTCAGCTCTCTGATCCAAGTGAATATGAAGGAGGTGACTTACAGTTTATGGTGAATCAAAACATAATCAATGCACCCAGAGAAAAAGGAACTGTCATTATCTTTCCCTCCTTTATTCTACACCGCGTTACACCCATCACTAAAGGCACTCGACATTCTATAGTGGCTTGGTTGGGGGGACCTCCTTATCGGTAATACTAATGTGTTATTCCCATAGAATCAGTGTTGCAATGAACAGGTTTACTAATACTTCAAATATAAGACCAGCCATGCGTCTTCTTCTTAGTTTTTGTTGGTTTATGCTTGAAACTATGCGGAGGTTCTTGACGAGCAATACGAAGTTAATAGCTACGGGAATCAACGCGAGATACCCAAATATTGGTAGTAGGAATTCGTTTCTGGCTGCAACACTGAGAATGTATGCTACAAGAAACAGGATTCTTATAGCTTCCCTTCTTGATTTATAGACCTTATCGATTGTGCTACTCATTCTGTAATTATGAAGCCGATAGAATTCCTTGACTAAAAGACTTCTAAGGCAAAAAACAGTGCAGTACAGACCGTCATAGAGAAGAGAAAAACGATGGAGTCAAATAATGTCAGTAGGGCTATTTTAGAAAGGCCAGAATGGTTCGTGACCATCTGCTTTCTGTAACTGAGCGTGACAGGCTTTACATAGGAGTAAAGGCTCAATACAAAAAACGTGAAAACTAGCGCTGTTAAATCCATTGCATATGAATATAAATATTATTCTAATATAATAAAAATAATAAGTATTTAATTGGATAGGGAAATTAGGAGTCTATTGAACATTCGTCAAATCAATATTAACAGCTCCATATAGCCAATGGTCTTGTGCGATCATTGCACCGGAGGAAAGATAGACATAGTTCTCCCAAGTGAATTCTACGCCACCAATAGGGATGATTGAAACCCACATTTTGACGGCTACAGGTTTGTAGTCATCTCCTAAAATCCAGACATAAGTGTCGCCTGGAGTGCTGCCGCCTGAGGTATAGGTGACCTTAAGTCCTTTTCTACCATCTTTCAGGGTAACAATGCTACGTTCCGTTCCTGGGTCAAAGACTTTATATGGTGCGTAAAGCCAGAAGCTATCATTGTTGAAAAAGTCCCAAGAAGTATCTACGAGTTTTTTGATTTCAGGGCCAGTATAGTTAGTGCCAATGGCGACTATACCAGATTTCATAGCAGGTTGAAGCGCCACTTCATAATCGTCCCATTTTACACCAACTACATTGTTTTCTCGATCCCAATCGTAATGGTGAACACCTTTGAATGTCCAACTCACACCATCTGTATTGTCCCAAGCGTCTTTGTTTAAGGCAGCTAGCATCTGCTCTGCCATCAAGTCAGCCTCAGGACTCCATTCGCCTTCAGGTAGTTTTTCGTCAACTACCAAGAAGCCTATAAAAAGGATTAGGATGAAACTTAATACAAGTATGCCGATAATGCGAAGCGCTTTTTTCATAAGAGTGAATATAATATATACCAATCAAGCACTTGACTTTTCATACTTGAAATCTTAGCGTGAAAATGTTTAAGCTCTTTGGCCCTTATTCTTGGCAATATTCAATCACCGCATCATTGATTCTGTTAAATGTCTCATTAAGTATGTCTTCGTCTTCTTCGAGAAGTGTCACTCTAAATCCAAGAAGGTCAGAGCAAAAAGATGAGATGGGGACAACACAGACACCTTTAGCCGCTAGTAGATAATAAACAAAACGCCTGTCGGCTTTCATGTTCCGTTCTTGTAACCATGAGTCAAGCAATTCATTGACATCATGATTGTCAACAACGAGGGTTTGTTGTGATGTCAGGGTGCCAGGTTTGAAAATGATGGTATTGTAAAAGGCTCCATAAGTCTGATTAAAGTAGAGGTAGGGATTGTCTTTAAGAATAGATGCAATTAGGTCACTATGTCTGCCAATTTTTTCGTTTGTGGCTTTTCGATAGGCCGGATATTCTGGGTGTGTGTATATCTTAGGTATTGCGAGTTGAGGTAAAGTGGTAGAGCAAACTTCCAACATTTTAGCATTGGCTAATGTGTTGAAGAGCTTATTAAACAATAGGTCAGATCCACGATTGTAGAACTCCATCCAACCACAGCGAGAACCTGGCCAAGGCAAGTCTTTTGAAATACCTTTCATGGCGATACCCGGTACGTCTTTAATTACCTCTGCTAATGGAACATGTTCGGCTCCGTTGTAAGTAATGGCGCCATAAATTTCATCAAAAATTAAGAATAGATCGAATTTACGTGCAATCATAACGATGTCTTCCAGTACATCTCTTGGATAGACCATCCCTGTGGGGTTATCCGGATTAATGACCAGTATGCCAACAATGTTGGGATTGTACTGCACCTGATTGTAAAGGTCGTCCATATTTGGGAGCCAATTTCGGGAAGGGTCCAAGGTGTATGTAAGAGGCTCGGAATTGGCATGGGCAGCCTCGCCACTACTATGGGTTGAATATGCAGGTGAAGGAACGATTATCCGTGATTCAGATTTAATAAATTGATAAAGCGTTGATATTCCATCTCCTAAACCATTGAAAAAGATGATATCATCCTCATCAATATTAGCTCCATTCAACTGATTGTTTTGTTCGGCCAGAAACTGCCTTACCGCTTTGTTGCCCAGCGAATGTGAATAACCGTAGGTTTTGTCCTCATGAACGAGCTCAGCAATTACCTCCTTGATCCAAGAGGGAATTTGCCAATTTTTCTGAATGGGGTCACCTATGTTCTCCCAATATATGGTTTGGTCTAGTGCCTCTAGTTGATCCGCTTTTTTAACAATCTCTCGGATTTCATAAGAGAGCTCAGAAGCCCCGGAACTCACAATGGGTTGTCGCATCGCTGAATTTCTCCCATTCGAAACAATAATTAAACCCTTTTGCTAAAAAAGGAAATCAATCGTTTTCCAAGATACTGGATCCTATCAGTGTTAGATATGACTTCAATAAAGCCTGTCAATGTCTTTATCCTTCACTTTGATATCTTCAAGGGTAAGGAATTGTTCCCAGAATTGATCTTCGGGAAGGCCAGCACGTACCACAATCGGTTCCTTCTTCACAGGGTGTTCAAAGTAAAGCCTTCTGGCATGGAGATTAATGCTTTTATCTTGATTGGGCTTTGCAAAGCCATACCTTAAATCACCTCGAATTGGGCAACCCATTTCGGCTAGGTGTACTCTGATTTGATGGGGACGACCCGTCAATGGTTCTACTTCAATGAGGTAGTGGTTGTTGAGTTTACCGAGCACTCTGAAGTCGGTTTCTGCTTTTTGGCCACCTTCTACTTGTTCGGCATAGGCTGTGGTTACATTTCTTTTGGTGTCTTTCACGAGCCAGCTAACCAAACGTCCTTTTTGTTGCGGTGGACGCTTCTTAACGATGGCCCAATAGGTCTTCTGTACTTTTCTTGTGGCGAAGATTTTATTCATTCGCTCTAAGGCCTTAGACGTTCTTGCGAAAACGATTACGCCACTTACCGGTCTATCTAATCGATGCACTGGGTGTAGAAATACTGCTCCAGGTTTATCGTATTTTTTCTTGATATAGTCTTTGCAATGTTCAACCAGCGGTTTGTCACCAGTGGAATCTCCTTGAATAAGGATTCCTGCTGGTTTGTTGACAATCAGTAGGTGATTGTCTTCGTATAGGGGTTGTACGATGTTTTTCATTAAAACTCATTTGTAAAGTGGAACTCAATTTCAGGGAAGTTGTCCTGAACCATTTGCAACCACGCTTTTGACTCGGCCATAAAGACCAGTTTGCCGTCCTTATCTTTTGCGATATGCCTTTGCTTAGATGCGATAAACTCGTTTAGTTTTTTCACATCCTTAGATGAGATCCAACAAGCCTTGTAGAGTGACATGCCCGCAAATTCTGCAGTTGCACCATACTCATGCTTTAGCCTGTGCTGGATTACTTCGAATTGAAGTTGTCCAACCACGCCAACTGCCTTGCGACTTCCTAACTCGAAGTTAAAGAGCTGTGCAACACCTTCATCCATTAATTGCTTAAGACCTTTTTCTAATTGCTTGGTCTTCATCGCATCCTTGTTGATCACCTCTCTGAAGATCTCAGGAGAGAAGCTCGGAATACCACGGTACATGCCATCTTCTCCATCGGTCAGTGTATCGCCAATCTTAAAGTTGCCTGTATCATAAAGTCCGATGATATCACCAGGGTAGGCTTCATCAATCGTCTCTTTATCCTGTGCCATAAAGGCGGTGGCTTGCGAGATTCTAAATTTCTTGTCTTGACGCGTATGGAAGTAAGTTGAGCCTCTTTCGAACTTGCCAGAGCAAATTCTTAAGAAGGCAATTCTGTTTCTGTGTTTCGGGTCCATGTTGGCATGAATCTTAAACACAAAACCTGTAAAGTTTTTATAGTCAGGTTCTACTTGTTTGTCGTCTAACATCCTCCCGATTGGCCTTGGTGAGATCTTAAGGAAGGCATCAAGTAGTTCTTTTACACCGAAATTGTTTACAGCCGAACCAAAGAACACAGGGGCGACATCACCATTCAAGTAAGCATCTTTGTCTAAAGGACCATAAAGATCGTCTAGCATTTCAACATCTTCGCGCAGCTGAGCGGCATATTTTTCACCTATGTATTCTTCTAGTTTTGGATCGTTAATATCCGCAAGCTTCATAGCCTCTTCATGCAGTTGCTGTTGGCCAGCTTTGAAGAGTCTTAAGCTTTTATCATAAAGACTATATACTCCCTGAAAGCTTTTACCCATACCGATTGGCCAACTTAAAGGATGCACGTTGATGCCAAGTTTACCTTCGATTTCATCTAATAAATCATAAGGGTCTTGACCTTCTCTATCAAGCTTATTGATAAAAGAGATCACAGGAGTCTTTCGCATGCGACAAACCTCCATCAATTTCTCAGTCTGAATCTCAACACCCTTTACACAATCAATAACCATGATGACTGAATCGACAGCGGTTAGCGTTCGGTAGGTATCTTCGGCAAAATCTTGGTGACCTGGTGTGTCGAGTAGATTGATGCGCTTGCCTTCGTATTCGAAAGCCATTACAGAGGTAGCAACAGAGATCCCTCTTTGCTTTTCAATATCCATCCAATCCGAACGGGCATGCATATCGATTTTATTCGACTTAACAGCTCCGGCTTTTTGAATGGCTCCACCAAATAATAGAAGCTTTTCCGTCAAAGTCGTCTTACCCGCATCAGGGTGACTAATGATTCCGAAAGTTCTTCTTTTATCTATCTCCTGCGCTAAACTCATTGATACTAAATTGAGGTGCAAAAGTACTAAAAATTGTGATGGAATGGCTTTGTGATGAGATCATTCCGAAGTGAGGTCATGGCCTATTGAAAGGCAATTTCATCAATAAACATCCAAGCAGGGGTGTCTTTTCCTGGGTGCCACTCGGGTAAGTTGCCGTAATTCTTAGCCACTACTCTGATATACTTCAAGGCTGCCTTACCAAAAGCCAGTTCATGAATGATCATGTGCTTAGGTTCTGGCCCTTCAGGAGGAGTAATTGCGATCGTGTTGAGTTTCTTGAGGTCATTAGCATTGCTACCTCCCCAAATCTCTAATTCAGCAGGAGGGAAGATCCAAGAGCCAGTATCGTCTAAAGTGCTGATAAATACGGACGAAATTAAGCGTTGCTCTTCGAGCGCAACATCTACCACCATATCATCGCCATTGAAGCCAAGCCAATTGCCATCTCTGAAATTTTCACTTCCCTTTTTTAGGTCGAAGAGTGTTTCGATACCTCGTGCCTGATAGGTTCCTTTTGGCGCATGTTTTAGAGTGTTGGCTTGGAATTTATTTGGCCTTACTTGGATGAATGCTTGTTCTGCTTTTTCGCTATCCTTCCAGCCTTCTTTCTTGGCGAAGACTGTCACTTTCGAACTGGCTGATAACTCTATTTCGCCACCTTCAAGAATTTGTGGTGCGCTGGTTCCGATTTGATAATAGATATCCGTATCAGACAAACTATAAGCAACCGAGACAGTCATTTTATCACTAAAGAAACTAGACTCATATTCCATTCTTGGCGTGTTGAGCTGAACCTCATCGAAAGTTGAGTCATCTATTGAACCTCCGTTGATCTGGACATTAGGGAAGTCAGTTTTTAGTGCCTCTAAGGCTTCTGCATCGACTTGCGTTTGCCAGAGGTAGAGTTTTTCGAGGTTTTCTAAACCAAGCATTTGAGATGCTCCCTTTTGTGTGATGCCTGTTCCGTAAAGGTTCAGGTATTCTAGGTTGTCTAGTTTTCTAAGCGAACTGATCATTGCGTCATCTACCGCTGTATTGTCTAAATATAAGCGATGGAGGTTTTCGAATTTCGCCACCTCTTGAAGGATTGATTTATCTACATAACTACTACCTAGGTCAAGCGAATAGATTTGCTCCCTTATCTTTTTGAGCTTCTTAATTTCAGAAACTTGAAGCGAATCGTGCTGCCCAATGTAGACTTGCAAATAGGGCTTTGATGCTTCAATCTGCTTTACACTGATTTTCTCAGTATTTAAAGAGGCGATTATCTCGGCCGACACAAAGTCAATGTCTAATGATTCTTCAGGGGTGAAGTAATTGGCGAGGATCACTTGAATCGGATCGTCATTCGGAATTTCATTCACCACTTGGCTGAACGATCCACCTGCAGTCACCCACCATTCGAGCATCTTAACCTCCTCATTCGTGAGTTGGGTTTTGCCTTTTGGAGGCATATGTAGTTTGTCCTCAGTGGGTAAAAGTAGATGACTGATTAACACACTATTCAGTGCATCACCAGGTTTAAAGATTACTCCATGCTCTCCACCTTTCAGTATTTCTTCTTGCGAAGCGAGTGAAAGCCCTCCCTTGATTTTGTTAGGATTGTGGCAACTCGTGCACTTGTTTTCTAAAATAGGTTGAACTACCTGAGTGAACACCGGCTCTGTTTCTACCAGTGCTGACTTAATATCTTCTTCGAATACTTCCGTCAGAAAATCTTCACCATGGGTCAGTGAAGCGCCATAGTGACCTGTTACAATTAAAAGGACCGCTAGTACTCCGAAGAGTGGGGTGAAATATTGCTTTATGTTCTCTTTCGATTTGATTAGAATCAATAATGCTGATACGATAGAAGTGGCTAAGCCAAACCACTGGTGCAAGGCGAAAGTATTCCCAGAATAGCCGCCATTTATCGAAAGCAAATACCCGGCAATGGCGCTTATTACTGCCGAAAATGCACCAAGCCACAGGAGTAATGAAGCGGGCTCTTTGTACTGAGGTTTATTGGCCTTTTGGGCAAGTATCTCAAATAATAAGGAAGCTAGAATAAGCACAATTGGAAAGTGAAGTACTAAAGGATGGAGCCTACCAACAAATTGGAGAATTACAGGTAACTCTGAAATAGGAAGTATAATCAACAGGATGAGCACAACGTTGAGCGCCCGCAGAAGAATAGAAAGTGTCTTTTCAGAGATTCTCATACTACTTGATTATGATTTCGTCCAAAAACACCCATGCTGGGTTTCCTTTTCCCGGGTGCCACTCGGGTAATGCTTTCAAAGGCTGAATGACTAATTTGACATATCGAACTTTGCCTGCTTCGTTTTGTACTTTGTAATAGGACTTACCTCCTGACGTATGATCCTTTGGGGAAATGATGGTCAAGGTTTGCCCTTCTTCAAACGTCTTTCCGTCTTTTGAAAAGAAACTCTGAATAGCGTGAGGTGGCATTATCCAAGCACCTGTACTGGTTAAAGTGCTCAGTATAATTTCTTGTATACCTTTCTTTTTGCCTAAGTCGATTGTGACTGTAACGGGACCGAAATTATAGCCTAACCAATTGCCATCTCTGAAGTTGAGTGATCCGGACTTCCTATCTATTAGTGTTGCAGCTCCATTCCCTGGATATGACTTGCTTGGTTGAGGAGAGATTTCAATCGCTTTGATTTTCTTGCCAAGCTTTATCAACTCAGTACGCACAGTTTCAGAGGGTAGAAAGCCGTTTTTAAAAGCTTTAATCTTTAGTTTGCTAGACTTTTTAATGCCTATCGGATTTTCATAAAGAGGTGATGACTCATTCGGTTCAGAACCATCTAGCGTAAATCTGACTTCGGCACCTTCGAGCTTAAAATCAAGTACAACTCTTGCCCTTTTTTCGAAGAACGATCCACCCTCGACTTTTACCAAGGGTTTAGCCAATTGGTATTCCTGTCCATTTAATACAAGTGAAACTGTGGCGAGAAAGAGTACAATAAGTCCTTTGTTCCTCATACACGTGTCAGTTTATATGGATAGACATGCCCTGAGTTCCACTGTGCTACATACATATTTTCATCGTCATCAATACATACATCATGAGGGTAGATGAATACTTTTAGTGTTTGGTACATTTCATCTGGCGTTGTACCAGAATAGGTAGGCGTGCTGCCTGCCAAATTGGAGATGACTCGATTGTTCTTGTCTAAGATGGTTACAAAACCAGATGGATCGTCACCGTAGGCTCGAGATTTCAGAACGGCTGCATACAGGTAGTCTCCATGTATCACAGGGCGGCAAACAAAGGCGCCTGGCAATGGAATGGTTTCTAAATGCTCACCTGAAAGTGAATATCGCTTGAAGGCATTTTCTTCTCTGGCAGAAACAATGAGTGAAGGATTGTCGGCTTGACGGGTATCGAGACAGATGCCATGGGCATTTTGCAAATTTTCTGGCCCATTGCCTCTTCCTCCAAAACTTCTAATAAACTCTCCGCTATGCGAGTACTGCGTAATCCACTGTGCACCGTAACCATCGGCTACATAGATATCTCCATTTGGGCCGATCGCTACTTCTGTTGGAACGTATTCTTCAGGTTTTTGGTAGTGACCTGACGCTTTTGGATAGTCCAGTGTCATTACTACTTTACCGTCAATAGTAGTTTTGATGACTTGATGTCGATCGTTGTCGGAAATGAACAAGAAATCCTCACCGTTTTCTTTCGACAAAGTCAAACCATGCGCTCCCGGATATGCTGTACCCCATGAATCAAGCAGTTTTCCTGACTTATCATATACCAGTACGTTGTTCTTGGTCTCGTTGGTGAGCAGTAGAATCCTGCCTTTGGAATCCTGTACCATTTCATGACAGTCTTTCACAGGGTATTGAGCCGGATTGAGTTTCCCCCAATTCGTATCTATTGTATACCGATGAGAATTATGGCCAAGGATTAAGTTATCCGTGCTCTTTGGCACAAGTAAAGAGGGCATGGCAGCCATAGCGGCTGATGCGGTTAAAGTCTTTTGTACGAAAGCCCTGCGATCCATAATTAAGCTAGAATGTCGTGGATAATTCTTCCACCAACGTCAGTAAGTCTGAATCGTCTACCTTGATATTTATAGGTCAACTTTTCATGATCGATGCCCAGTAGGTGAAGCATGGTGGCCTGAAAGTCGTGAACATGCACGGGGTCTTTAGCAATGTTGTAGCCAAAGTCATCGGTTTCACCATAGGTGACGCCTGGCTTTACTCCGCCACCGGCCATCCACATGGTAAAGCATCTTGGATGATGGTCTCTACCATAATTAGTGGCTGTCAATGTGCCTTGAGAGTAATTGGTACGACCGAATTCGCCACCCCAAATTACCAAGGTGTCATCAAGCATCCCCCTTTGTTTTAGATCCATGATCAACGCTGCGGAGGCTTGGTCTACGTCCTTTGCTTGTTTCTCAATAGCTCCGGGAAGATTTTCGTGCTGATCCCATCCCATATGGTATAGCTGAATGAATCGAACGTCTTTTTCTGCTAACCTGCGAGCCAAAAGGCAATTCGCAGCAAATGTGCCAGGTTGTGCTACATCAGCACCATACATCTTGTAGATGTAATCAGGCTCCTGTGAAATGTCCATCGTTTCTGGCACTGAGGTCTGCATGCGATAGGCCAGTTCGTACTGAGCGATTCTAGCATTGATTTCAGGGTCGCCAAACTCGGCTGAATGAATCGAATTTAGCTGTGATAAATGATCTAGCATGCTCCTGCGATCCATTTTGGATACACCTTTCGGGTCTTTTAGATAGAGCACCGGATCTTTTCCCGATCTAAACTGTACACCTTGATGGATAGAGTTTAGGAAGCCGTTTCCCCAAAGTCGAGAGTAAAGCGGTTGTCCTTGTGGGCGTCCGCTGCCTCTGGAAAGCAAAACTGAAAAAGCAGGTAAGTTATCATTATCACTTCCTAATCCGTAGCTGAGCCACGAACCCATGCTAGGTCGCCCGGGTTGCTGCGAACCTGTTTGAAAAAAAGTAATTGCCGGATCATGATTGATCGCATCAGTGTGCAAACTCTTTATGAAACAAAGCTCATCTACCACTTTAGAAGTATAGGGCATAATGTCACTTACCCATGCTCTGCTTTGACCGTATTGCTGAAAATCAAATGTTGAACCGGCAAGCGGAAAATTCTTTTGTCCAGAAGTCATCCCGGTTAGGCGCTGACCATTTCTCACAGATTCTGGCAGCTCTTCACCATTCATTTGTCTCAATGTCGGCTTATAGTCGAAGAGCTCTAACTGTGATGGCCCGCCACTTTGGAAAAGGTAAATAACGCGCTTGGCCTTTGGTGCAATATGCCTGAAGTCTTCTGGTCCAGGAGTTTTAGTACTACCAAGGAGGCTCTTTGGAGAAAGTAAAGATGCCAAGCCAAGTCCACCAAGTCCAAGACTGGCCTTCGACAGGAAGTGTCGCCTATTCATGTTGTACTGAAAATCTTTCTCTTCCTTGTGCATATCAGGTTTTAGAAATGGCTTCGTCTAAATTGAAAATGGTGTTGATCATCGACATGTATGCCGCTACTTCAGGTGTTTGATTTTCTTGTGGATATTGGCCAACGGTTAAGTAAGCTTCTGCTTGGTGAGGCTCTGCTGTAAACCTTTGTTTTTCCTTGCTCAAAAAGCTGGACAGTATTTCAGTTTCTTGTGTAGTCGGAGATCTTCCTAAAATCTTTTCAAAGGCGAGTTTCATTCTGTCCTTTTCAGATTTCTTTTCTTTTATCACTTGATAAGCAAGCACTCTGGATGCTTCCAAAATCTGTGGATCGTTCATCATGACCAATGCCTGAAGTGGTGTATTGGTATTTTGGCGATCTACTTCACATAAATCTCTTGATGCAGCATCGAAGGTCAGCATGGCTGGCGGTGGAACGGTACGTTTCCAAAAGGTGTAGAGGCTTCTTCGATAGAGGGACTTGCCTTGATCTGGGATGTAATTGGTTAACCCAACTCCAGAGGTGGTTTCTGCCCATAGCCCATCGGGTTGATATGGTTTAACGCTTGGGCCGCCAATCTCTCTGTCGAGTAAGCCACTTGCCGCCAGTACATTATCACGAATCATCTCGAAAGTCATGCGATAACGAGGGCCTCGCGTTAGCCACTTGTTTTCGGGATCTTGCTCTAAAAGTTCAGAACTCACCTTGGAGCTTTGTTGGTAGGTGGCAGAAAGCAATATCTTTCTTTGAATGGCCTGAATATCCCAGTCAGATGTCATGAATTCATAAGCGAGATCATCTAAGAGTTCAGGGTGAGAAGGTAGGCTTCCTTGATTGCCAAAATCTGCAGGCGTATTGACTAACCCTTTTCCAAAGAAGGATTGCCAAATTCGATTGACGGCCACTCGTGCTGTGAGAGGGTTTTCTTTAGCAAATAGCCATTTGGCTAAACCCATCCGATCTTTCGAAAGCTCATCTCCAAACGGATTAACAGCTGCTGGTGTTGTCGGATAAACTTGTTCTCCATAAGCGTCATACTGACCACGGTTTAAGACGTACGTTGGTCGTGGTTTGACGGAGTCTTTCATGACCATCAGACTAAGGTCATCACCTTTGAAATTCGAAGCATTGACGAATTTGAGAACGCCTTTGAGGTCTGCTTCGGAGATTTTAATTTTTGGTTCTGGAATTTCTCCATAATCGATTCTGCCTTTTTCAGGAACAGAATTGAAGAAGGAATAGACACTAAAAAACTCTTTCTGAGAAATCGGATCGTACTTGTGATCGTGACATTTCGCGCATTCTAATGTTAGCCCCATAAATGCTTTTCCAAAAGTATTTACGCGGTCTGTCACATACTCTACGCGGTATTCTTCTTGAATGACACCACCTTCTTGTGTGATCTTGTGATTTCTGTTAAAAGCAGTTGCCAGAATTTGCTCTTTGGTAGGATTGGGAAGGAGATCTCCTGCCAACTGCCAAGTGACAAATTGATCATAGGCCATATTCTCGTTGAAGGCTTTTATCACCCAGTCGCGCCATGGCCACATGATACGCTCTAAGTCATCTTGATAACCATGTGTGTCAGAATAACGGGCCAGGTCAAGCCATGAGGTTGCCATGTGTTCGCCATATGCGGGACTAGCGAATAACTCATCTATCACCTTTTCGAAAGCATTTGGGCTATTGTCAGATAAGAAGGAAGTCCTTAGTGCATCAGCAGGTGGAAGGCCAGTCAAGTCAAAACTTACCCTGCGTAATAACCTTTCTTTCGTAGCTTTTTCGGAAGGCAAAAACCCTTTCTCTTTATATTTCTGTGCTACCCAATTGTCAATGTCATTTTGTGCCCATGAAGCATTTTCAGGACTTGGCTGCTCGGCTAGTGGAATAAAGGACCAATGCTTTTTCCATTTGGCACCTTGATTTATCCACCTGATTAGAATTTCTTTTTCGGTAGGGGATAGTGACAGATTAGAAGCCGGAGGAGGCATGACCTGGCTAGGGTCTTCGGAATTAATTCGATTCACCACTTCAGAGTGCTGGATATTGCCAGGCACTATACCGAAAACATCTGGCCTGTCCCTCAAAGCAGCATACGCGCCTTCTTCAGTATCTAGCCTATAACCTGACTCTCTCTTGTTGGCGTCTGGTCCATGACAGGCAAAACACCTGTCGGAGAGTAGTGGCCTTACGTGAAGATTATAGTCTACTTGATCAGGAACAAAGTCAGAAGAACTTGTGGAGGTACTATCAGCTGACAACTCAGCGGTTGACGGCTCTTTTTGCTGGCAAGACTTTAGAATAGCGAGGCTAAGAAACAGGAGCACTGTAGCGAAGAGGTGCTTAAAACTAATTTTTGATTCAAATTTGGCCATAGGTTTAGACCATTAATTTAATTATTCGAACCCAGCTTTAGAAACGCTTGTCTGTTTTTAGTGGCTAAGAAAATGTAATAGTGTCAGTCGTAATGCAGAAGAGTAAGGGCATTGATCTCCAATGCCCTTTTTCTCCGTCTTTAGTCTTTGAAAAGCTTAAGCGTTTGCCCAGCATTTTCTTTTGTAATAGTTAATAGAAGCTTGTCTTCGCCCAAAGGGTTTTCTTGGTAAATTCTGGTGCCTACCGGCAGACTTTCTTGCTTTATAACCTTTGCACGGATAGGTGCTCCATAGCCAAATGGTTTTTGGATAGGTCCTCTAAATCGAATTTGCTTACGTCTTGAGCTATTATTCTCGAGACTTACAGCTACAAATTCTATTGGGTCAAGGGCTTGAGCTTTATACTCTGCGATTGGAGTCAGATTGAAATCGGAGTTAATATTGCCCGAGAGTTTGGGTTGTCCGAGATATACCAATTGGCCAAAACTATTTCCGTCAAAACCGATCTCATCAGCATTTAGGATAATCCGACCATTCTCTTCAATCTTTGCTATTGCCTTGTCTGCTTTGAGTTTACTCAGGTCCACCTTGCCAGCATTAGTAGAAACGTTGATTTCACCTACTTTTCCTTCCATAACCAATGAGCCCACGTTCATCTGAGCTGTGAATGATTCTTGATCTACGTTGATGATTTTGATGTTTCCCCAAGCCGTATTTTCGAGTTTTTGAAGTCCTTGGGCTCCGAAAACAATCTTTATTCTTGATTGGGGCTGAATCCATTTTTTCTGATCTATTCTAAGACTATTGCCTTTTCGCTTTATGATCATGTGATCGAAAAGGTTTGCGTCTACACTGATAAATAGTTCGTCTTGAAGGGAAAGATCTATCTGTGCATCAACAGTTACATTAAAGGTGATGGTTTTGATTCCCTTCATGTCAAACGCCCTCGTTTCCGGTTGACCGTTACCTCTGACTTGTGCTAATGACAGTTGACTAATGATGAATAGGGCAATAGTGAAGTATGACTTAAAGTGTTTCATGATTTATCGTTTGGTTAAGGATATCCAAGTGATATGCCAAGTTGGTAAGTATCAGATTATTAAGGGTTTAATAGATGTGAGGATGTGAGAGTTGTTCCTAAACGAAACACATAAGTGTTTTAAACCAAAACACTATGCTGCTTCTGATTTGCGTTTGCGCTTCCAGCGTTTGTGTGTCCAGAGCCAATATTGTGGGTCAGCAATGATTTGTTGTTCGAGCCTTTTGGTATGTGCTTCGGTGATTTCTCCATAGGCGGCTTTGCTCGGATCTTCGATCAGCACTTCCATGGTAAACTCGTAGTGACCACGTTTTACTTTTTCGATGCCTCCAAAAATGACAGGAGAATTCTTTTCCTTGGCAAATTTTTCCACCCCGAACATGACAGCTGTCTCTTGATTTAGGAATTGCATCCAATACACTTTTTTGGCAATGCTTGGGGATTGGTCTGCCCCGAAGATCGTAGCGGTTAAGTCCTTCGTTTTGTCGAAGTAGTCTTTGACCTCTTGACGCGAGATCATTGTGAGTCCATACTTACCACGAGACTTTAGGGCTTTATCGTTCATGAATTTGTTGCCAAGTCTATGGTAAATGGCCACCGCTTGATGTTCTATGTAACCGTCAACTCCGACCGCCAGCATTTCCCAATTATTATAATGCCCACCTGCAATGAGTACGCTTTTACCTTGATCGAAAAATGGTTTGAGAATCTCTGGATTTTTAACCACAAATCGTTTTTTGGCATCTTCTCCGCTGATGCTAAAAATCTTTAAGCTCTCCACAATGATGTCACAAAAGTGGTGATAGAAGTTACGTCTCAGGTCACGAATTTCTTGAACCGATTTTTCCGGAAACGAATTAGTAAGGTTTTGATTGACGATGGATACACGGTACCGAAATGCCTTATATAATATCAGGTAAATAAAATCTGACAGGAGGTATAGGACAGTCCAAGGTAGTAGTGAAATGGGTTTAATAATCAGGTAATAGAGAATTTGGGTCATCTATTTTTTAGTAGGACTGTTTTAACTGTTCAAAAGTACTTTTTTGGACAGCAAAATGAATTATTCTCCAGGCTTTCTTTTTCGTTTCCATCGCTTATGTGTCCAAAGCCAAAATGCTGGTTTGTCAAGAATGACTTCTTCTAGCGTTCTGACGTGTGCTTCTGTTATGCCACCTATCGGCATATCATTTGGGTTGTCGCAGAGTAGCTTAAAAGTCATTTGATAGTGGCCTTTTTTTACCCGGTCATTGTAGGCGTAGAATACTACGGCATTTTGGGCACGTGCAAATTTTTCGGCACCGAAGGCCACAGCCGTTTCTTGATTTAAGAATTGTGTCCAGTATACTTTTTTGGCAATAGTTGGTGACTGATCTGTCGCGAAAAAAGTAGCTAAAGGTTTATCATAAGTGTCGAAAAAGCCCTCTTTTACCTGTTTACGGGAAACCAATAGCATTCCAGTCCGCCCTCTTTTTTCAAGCATCTTCCGCTCTACAAATTTGTTTTTAAACTGATGATAAATACCACAGGTCTGATGCTTTAACCAAGGGTTGATGCCATTGGCTACAAATTCCCAGTTATTATAGTGTGCACCTGTAATGATGACACTTCGATTTTCTTGAAGATACTTATCTACAATTTCGGGGTTGGTGGCTACCATTCTTCTGCGCAACTCCTCATTGCTCATACTAAAAAGCTTGAAGCCTTCAATCATTACATCAAAGAAGTTCTTGAGGTTTTTCCTCCGTAAAGCGCGCACTTCGTTTTCTGAGTAATCAGGAAATGAGTTTCTGATATTTTGATCAACCACCTTTACACGATAGCGAAAAACCTTGTAAAGTAGGAGGTATAAAAAATCAGAAACGGCATAGGCGATGGGCCATGGCAATAATGACAGTGGTTTTAACACCAGATAGTACAGAAAGAACAAAATTATGGCTGGTTGAATTGATGCAAATATACTATGTGTCAGGTATATTTTACTTCACGTATTTGATTTCTGCCAATGTGTCACCAAATGTCAGAAAAAATCGATTGGCACAACCATTGATAAAAGGAGGGTATCAAAAAGAATTTTGAAAGACATTTATAAATAGATCATGGGAAAAATTATTGGAATTGACTTAGGTACTACCAACTCGTGTGTAGCGGTAATGGAGGGTAATGAGCCAGTTGTGATTCCTAACAGTGAAGGAAGAAGAACTACTCCTTCCATCGTTGCCTTTTTAGATAATGGTAACGGGGAAAGAAAAGTGGGTGATCCAGCAAAAAGACAGGCGATTACCAACCCAACCAATACCATTAGCTCGGTAAAGAGATTTATGGGTAAGAAGTTTAGCAACGTTTCGGAAGAACTTCGAGGTATTGCTTACTCGGTAGAAAAGGGTAATAACGACACCGTTAGAGTTAAAATTGGTGACAGAAACTATACGCCTCAAGAGCTTTCGGCAATGATACTTCAGAAAATGAAGTCTACTGCTGAAGATTACTTGGGTACTGAAGTAACAGAAGCTGTTGTTACTGTTCCTGCTTACTTTAACGATGCAGAAAGACAAGCCACAAAAGAGGCGGGCCAGATTGCAGGTTTAGAAGTAAAGAGAATTATTAATGAGCCTACAGCAGCAGCTTTGGCTTATGGATTAGATAAAAAAGACAAAGACCAGAAAATTGCTGTCTACGATTTAGGCGGAGGTACTTTTGATATCTCTATCCTAGAACTAGGTGACGGTGTATTTGAAGTAAAATCTACTAATGGTGATGTACACCTTGGTGGTGATGACTTTGACCAAGTAATTATTGATTGGTTAGCTGGCGAGTTTAAGGCTGATGAAGGAATTGATCTGACAAAAGATCCAATGGCACTTCAACGTTTGAAAGAAGCTGCTGAGAAAGCGAAGATTGAGTTATCATCTTCTAATTCAACTGAAATCAACCTACCGTATATCATGCCGGTGGATGGTGTGCCAAAGCACTTAGTAAGGTCGCTTTCTAGAGCAAAATTTGAATCACTTGCCGAGAATTTGGTGAAGCGTTCAATGGAGCCAGTGAAAAAGGCAATGAGTGATGCTGGTTACAGCACATCAGACATTGATGAAGTAATCTTGGTGGGTGGTTCTACAAGAATCCCTAAAATTCAGGAAGAAGTAGAGAAGTTCTTCGGTAAGAAACCATCTAAAGGGGTGAACCCTGATGAAGTTGTTGCCATTGGTGCAGCTATCCAAGGTGGTGTATTAACGGGTGAAGTGAAAGACGTTTTGTTGCTAGACGTAACACCTCTTTCTTTAGGTATCGAAACAATGGGTGGAGTCTTCACCAAATTGATCGAATCAAATACGACTATCCCAGCTAAGAAGTCAGAAGTATTCTCAACTGCAGCTGACAATCAGCCATCGGTAGAAATTCATGTATTGCAAGGTGAGCGCCCAATGGCCAAGGACAACAGAACCATCGGTCGTTTCCACTTAAGTGATATTCCACCAGCACAAAGAGGGGTTCCTCAGATTGAGGTAACATTCGATATTGATGCCAATGGTATCATGCAAGTGTCTGCTAAAGACAAAGGCACAGGAAAAGAGCAGAATATTAGAATCGAAGCTTCATCTGGTTTGACAGATGCTGAAATCGAGAAAATGAAGCAAGAAGCCGAAGCAAATGCTGATTCGGATAAGAAGGAGAAAGAGAAAATCGATAAACTCAATTCTGCTGATTCTTTGATCTTCCAGACAGAGAAACAATTGAAAGATTACGGTGATAAGTTATCAGATGAAAACAAGAAGCCAATCGAAGAAGCTTTGGCAAACCTGAAAACGGCTCACGGAAGTCAAGATGTTGATTCTATTGATGCAGGATTAGAGGCCTTGAACAAAGCTTGGGAAGCTGCTTCTCAAGAAATGTACGCAGCACAACAAGCTGCTGAAGGTGGACAGCCTAGTCCTGACGCAGGAGCAGGTGCCGCGGATGCGGGAGCTGCAGAAGGTTCAGCAGATGATGTATCAGATGTAGAGTACGAGGAGGTTAAATAAGCTTCTAGTAAATAGATATAAAACCCTGACAGTTCGCTGTCAGGGTTTTTTTATGCCTGCTTTTGTGGTCATTCTTACTTGTTTTTGCTAAGAATTATGCGTTATCCTGAATCTGCCTGTGTGAGATCGGTTCTTTTCAGCATTTAGAATAAGGAGGAAGGCCCTGAACTAAACTCGGGGTGACGATCGGTATATTTTGCGTCATGCTGAACTTGTTTCAGTATCCTCACCCTTCCTTCTATAAGTTCTAATTACTATAGTTCATAACCATGCCTTATCCCACTACTATGTCACAGTACGGCACGAGAACTTGAGTCAATATAGTGTTGTTCATCTTCCAGTTTCATTTAGTATGGAAAGGAAAATTTAAAAATAAATAGACCGTTCAGTCTATTTTATTATATTTGAATGATGAATACCCGTGAAAAACTTATTTCCACTACCTCCAAGCTCATTCGGAAGAAAGGGTATTTCGGTACGGGTATAAATGAAATATTGAAATCAGTTGAGGTGCCGAAGGGCAGTCTCTATCACCATTTTCCAGCGGGCAAAGATGAGCTAATTCAAGCCGCGATACTTTATGGTGGAGAGGCCATGATGCAAAAGTACGGAGAAGCCTTAAGGGGGAAAGATGCAGTTGACGGCCTTAATGCGATGGTAGATGTGATGGTAGCTGAGCTCAGAAACTCTGATTTTGAGGATGCATGCCCTATTGCAGCAGTGGCTCTTGCATCGGGAGTAATCGATGAAAATATTAGAAGGGCCTGTGATAGGGTGTTTAAGGGTTGGCAAAGTAACCTGGCAGGTTACTTAGAAAGAAGAGGTATCACAAATGCAGAAGAAAAGGCCAATGAGCTTTATGCGATGTTTGAAGGAGGCTATGTGCTTAGTAAGGCGCATAGAGATTTGAATTACTTAGAGATGCAAAAGAAGTTCGTTAAGGTGATTTTAGAAGCGTAAAAAAATTTGAGTATAATTAGACCGACTGGTCTGTAAAGAAAGAACATGACACAACTGAACAGAACACCCACCGGAAAAAGAACTGTAAGGTTTCAAGACTGCGATCCCTATGGGCACTTAAACAATGCCAAGTACATCGACTATATGATTAACGTTAGGGAAGATCATCTGATGAATGAATATGGTCTGAACGTTTTCGCCATGGCTCAAATTGATAAACGCTCTTGGTTAGTTGGTCACAACGAGATTGTCTATCTAAAGCCCGCTAATGTGATGGAAGAGGTGGTTGTTCAGACGGCTCTAGTAGATTTTACGGAGCGATACGTCAGAGCAGAAATGGTGATGATGGACAAGGAGAAATCGCACGTGAAAGCAGTGCTCTGGACTAAGTTTTATCATTTTGATTTTAAGGCAGGTAAGGGCGTGCAGCATCATGATGAACTCATGGGCTTATTTGATAGCCTGAAAATTGACATTGGACAGCAGAGCGTAGAACAACGCGCAAGATTTTTAGCACGAGAACTCAAAACTAGTGCTGTAGGATAAGACTCTTCTCATTCATAGCGTAGAGTTTGGCTAAAAAGAAAGGCCGTCATATGGACGGCCTTCTTTCTTTGATTTTCTTATGCTATTCTCTACTTGATGGAATTGCTGGCGGCAGCTTTATTAACCTTAGCAGGGATGGTCTTTTCTATGGCATTCTTAAAACTATCGTCATAGATGATGAACATCCAATCCCCAAATTTAGGATCATCAATGGCTAACAGGAACTTTTCACCTTTAACATTGATGTAACTCTCAGCACGATTATAATCAACATTCTCTTTGCCAAAACTACTTTGGATGGTCGGTACAAGCAGTGCTGCAATGCCTTTTAGGTCATCCGTGTCTAAAGGTAATGTCATGTCCATTTTATATTCAATGAACACGTATTTTACATCTCCTTCTGATGGTAGCAGCTTCTTATTCAAGATTTTAAGATCATTGAATTCTAATTCTATACCCGCCTGCTCAAGCAAGTCAAACATTTGGAACATACTTTTTTTACTAGTGTGTTCGAAAAGAGGTGGATAGATATAATCGACAACGTCTGTATAACTTCTAGCCTTTATAAGCTCCAGAAATCCATTGGTACGTGCTTCAATGGCTTTGTCATCTTTAGTGCTTATCTGCTGCGCATTGACACTGATGATAGCGCAGGTTAACATGATGCTTAATATTATCTTTTTCATAAGTCTATTTTGGTCCCTTGTCCTTTGACGTTCCGCTTTCAACTTTTGTAAACATCTGAAAGTTTTGAGTAGCTAACCAAAAACCGTTCCCTTGTTTGTAAACAGCTCGGTTCTTTTGCCAAAGCCCATTAAAATAATAGACACCACAGCCGAGTTGCAAGGCATCTTTGGAATAAAGTGTTTTACGATGTGGAGGTGAGTCTAGCCATCCTTGTACTAAGTGATCGGCCAATTCTAAGTAGTTTCCAAAAGAATGACCGCCTACGGCCGAAATATTTTCACCGAGTTTGGGGTTTTTAACTCCGGCAAGCTTAGCCCTATTTTCGGGGTTTTTGCGTTTCTTCTCTTTTTTATTGATATGATCAAAAAAGTCCTTCTTACCCATGCTGATCGAATGGTTCCAAGCCATGGTTTCCAAATTCGGTTGATATTCAAGTATGGTGAGCCCTCGTTCTATTCGAGCCTCATTCGTCACAAAGAAAACAGCCGCGTTGAGAATTTTATAGTCGACATTTTTGAGTTGTATGGGCTTTTTAAAGAGTTTAAAGTCTCTAAAATCATCGTCATTGAGTGTTTGATAATACTCGTCTTTCCATTTTCTCTGGGCAGAGGATATCGAGGTAAATCCGATAAGAAGTAAAACGAGTATTATGGTTTTTTTCATTGCTTGAAATTACGCAAATGTTCGTTGCGCGTTGATAATCATTTGAAATAGATGAATTCTCGTATTTTTGTTAGAACCAACGCAGATGTCTTGATCAAATTACCCAAAGTTTCAATCGTTTTTTTCCTTCTCTTTATTGTATCAGGCTGTGCGGGTAACCTTGCCAAGACTAAAAAAGCTGACTTGGTAGTTCAAACCGCCAGGTCTTATACGGGCACACCATATAAATTTGGTGGCACCACACGTGTTGGGATTGACTGTTCTGCACTTATTCTCCATGCCTATCGCAGTGTCGATGTAGAAATGCCACGCGTTTCGGAAGACCAAGCAAGGAGCGGTGTTAAGGTGAAGTTAAAAGAACTAAAACCTGGTGATTTGGTCTTTTTTGCCACTGGGAAAAGTAAACGAAAGGTGACACATGCAGGTATTGTTACGGCTGTAAAAGGAAGAGGAGACATTCGCTTTATCCATTCTTCTACCTCATTAGGTGTGACGGAAAGCAATCTTTATTCGCCCTATTATATGAAGCGGTTTCTTAGAGCAAGAAGAATTCTTTGAATTGATCAAACACCAACTTATATTTGCGACCCTTCCGAAGCGAGAGCTGAGGAATTAAAGGACAAAACACCTTTGCTAAAGCTTCGGTGTTTGAGAGGGGGATTAGCTCAGCTGGCTAGAGCGCTACACTGGCAGTGTAGAGGTCACCGGTTCGACTCCGGTATTCTCCACCATTCATTAAATTTAAGGTCAGCAAACGCTGACCTTTTTTTGTATGAGTAACTTCTATATTTATATAATCTACTCTCAAACCCGTGATCGATATTATGTCGGTAGTTGTGAGGATTTGGCTAAAAGACTTGATGATCATAACTCTGGTCGATCCACCTATACGAAGTCTGGCAAACCATGGACTTTGATGTATTCAGAAAAGTTTAGCACGAGGCCTGAGGCTGTTCAAAGAGAAGCTTTTATTAAGAAGAAGAAATCAAGAAAGTTTATAGAGTTTTTGATTAGTTCTGTTGGCTAGAGTGTCCCGAGGATACTCTCGGGAAGGTCACCGGTTCGACCCCAACTGGTCTTAGCGTCTCGCTGAGACCATATAATAAACCAAAGAATAAAGAAGCCTTCGAGAGAGGGCTTTTTTTATGTCTTGAGTATAGCAGTAGGAAGTAAGCTATTTATGCTTGTGATGCTTTAGCCTTATGTAATTGTGAATCTTCTTCTTTCTATTACCATCTACCCAAAAGCCATCAATTAAACCTGGGAATACCTTTAGTAACTTCTCTAATGCTTCACCATTAGTTCTAGTCCAGATATGCTCTGAATCTTTATCAGAAGTAGCTTCAATTGTAACCTTTACCTTTTTAAATGAAGGTCTATAATCTGCCCTAAGCTCAGATTCAAGGTCAATATCTTGAATTAGGTGGTCTCTAATGTCTTCAGTAATTCTTTGTGGTGCACCATCATCAATTTTTAAGAACCAATCACCATTCTGATACCAAACCTTCATGAAAAATGATAGCTCATTGAAACTATCCTTTCTCATCTTAGCCACAAACTTACCCTCTTGGAATTTCACATTCCAATACTACATAAATTAGTTTTTAACTAAAAAAATTAGATTACTAAAATAATGAGCTTTGTGGTTCAAAAGGTTTACCATAATCAGACCAGTGTGCAGGTAATTCAGGGTAATTTATCCTCTCTTGAACCTGTGGGATATTAGAGTCTGCATTCTTACTTTTTAAACCTTGTCTAACAGGAATTGCTTGCATACCATCCTCTGGAAATGGTTCACAGAACTTAAGCACATCTTCATAAGACTTCTCTCCATCTAACCAAGAGTTCCACTCTTCAGGAATCAACATAACAGGCATTCTAGGTCCACTATGAGCTTTAGGATTATTGTGAATAACCTTCATCATGGGATTGGGCTTAGTGGTAATAATTGAACAGGTTTTTACTACTTCTCCAGTATTAGTATCTGTCCATTTATCATGTAAACCTGCAAATGCAAAAACTGGATGATCTTTTAGAGTGATGTAATGGGGATAGGTAATTTTCTTACCCTCCATATGATAGAATTCATAAAAACCACTGGCTAAAATCAAGCATCTATTCTTTTTATAAAGCCTTTTCCATGTGCTCTTCTCTGATAAACCCTCTGCCATTGCATTAGCAGTCTTTGAATAGTAATTGCCAAAATCATAGGGATGAAGGACTTTACCATTCTTTTCAATGTATTTGGCAAAAGGCGGAATTACACCCCATCTCATCATTTGAACTTCATCAGGAGCACTTTGAGCTATAACTGGTAACTCAGGATGCCAATCCTTATAAGCATCTAGGAAATATAGTGGTTTTACCCCCTCTTTAATCATTGCCTCAAACTCATTACCAGTC
This sequence comes from uncultured Roseivirgaceae bacterium, assembly GCA_964352205.1. Taxonomy (GTDB): domain Bacteria; phylum Bacteroidota; class Bacteroidia; order Cytophagales; family Cyclobacteriaceae; genus Roseivirga. The sequence continues at coordinate 179,278 of CAYGQO010000001.1, read as the reverse complement.
AGCTTACGATAGATTTCTTGTATATCCATCCAACTCTGATAACTCATCTTAGCAGATAATGAATAACACATAGTAGAGTCTTTTGAACCAATAATTTAGAGAATTAATGTGTGGATGGAAAAATCCAATAATTCTTAGCTCCTTAGAGAGAATATAAATTAAAACATAAAGGGAGCTTTGGTAGAGGGCTTTTTTTATGTCACAGTAAACTGTAAAGAAGTCCAGCTATTAGAAGAACTAGTCCTGCAATGGAAATGACCCTTTTTCTATCCTTGGGTACTTTTTTATCAATAGCTTCAATTTTCAAAAGTCCAGAACCAATGAGGATGGTAAGGATTCCAATTATTATCAAATAAACACCAAGATACTTTTCCATAGTTGCTATTTACTTCTTCCTCCTTCTTTCAAAGAAGCTTCTGAATTTGCTGAAAGGTGATAAAGTGAAGTAGGTTACAATGCCAAAAATGATTCCGAATAAAATGAAATATTCACCACCAGAACCAGTTGCTTGTTGAGTATAATGATCATATCCTTTAGCATATTTATTGCTGACCATAAGATAAATTCCCCATCCAATTAGAAATAGGGAGAAGACAATCATTCCTACCAAGCCCCAAACCCTATCCTTACTTTGTGACATTATTGAAGCTTTAACCCTTCACACACAAACCCCAATATCTCTAAAGGATCAACATCTAGAGCAAGAGCTATTAAGTAGAGTTCAGTAGCCTTGAGGTTAGTATTAGGGTTATTTGACAACTCACTCAACCTAGATTTACTAATACCAGTTTTCCTTGCTATTTCAGCCTTACTGGCAGATTTCTTTACTAGGTATTCCCCAATCTTAGTCATTGATATTCTACTTAATGAAACATAAATCTAGCTAATGCATATGAAAGTTTATTTAAGCTAAACATTTATTTGTTTAAGATATATTTTAGAATTACTATTGTTTAGTATTAAGAACTATAATATGTCTAAGCTAAATACTTCAAATCCAGAGCACCTTTGCTACACTCATGAACCACTAGAGATATCAGTACTAGGAGGAATCAGATTAGAAGGTTTAGATAGACTCCGAACCACACTGAAGATTGAAGTAGAAGGGTTAGCCATTAGACATAACCTAGACCTCTATAATGATAATCAGGTGGATAAGTTGGTAAGGAAAGTAGCAGAGAAATTAGAGATAGGAACATCAATTACTACAGCAGCAATATTGGAATTAACAGCACACCAACTGGTCTTAGCGTCCCGCTGAGACCATAATACTACTCACCGGTCTAAGACCTTAATTATCCCAATAGCACAGCCATTGTCTGTCCATATTTCTTTATCTTAAATAAACAGACAATAGCAGAATTATGGGTAGGAAGTATGCCATCAGAAGTCAGGGCGAGTTTTATTTTGTGACTTTCACTGTTGTCAACTGGATTGATGTTTTTATCCGACAAGAATACCGAGAGGTTTTTATCGATTCAGTTAAGTATTGTCAAAAACACAAAGGCCTTTTGGTTGGAGCATGGTGTTTGATGACCAGCCATGTTCATATGGCTTTAGGTACTACAGGTGATCACAGGCTTGAAGACATTATCAGAGACCTAAAGAGCTATACCAGTCGACACATCAGAAAAGATATTGAGAACAGCAGACAAGAAAGTCGCAAGGAATGGATGTTGTCAATGATGTACAAGGCTGGCAATGCCAAGTCTAATAATAATGATTTTCAATTTTGGCAACAGCACAATCACCCCATTGAACTGTCAAGCATCGAAATCACCCATCAACGACTTGACTATATTCATAATAATCCTGTTATATCGCGTTTCGTGGAAAGGCCTAGAGATTGGCGATTTAGTAGTGCCCGTGATTATGAAGATGAAAAGGGTGAAATTGATATTACGTTTTTGTATTAAGTAGTCTTAGCGAGACGCTAAGACTAGGTAGGAGACCCGTGATCGGTATTATGTCGGTAGTTGTGAGGATTTGGCTAAAAGGCTTGATGATCATAACTCTGGTCGATCCACCTATACGAAGTCTGGCAAACCATGGGTTTTGATGTATTCTGAGACTTACGATTCTCGAGCCAAAGCGAGACAACGGGAGTCTGAGATCAAAAGGAAAAAGTCAAGTAAATACATTGAGTATTTGATTAGTTCAGTTGGCTAGAGCGTCCCGAGGATACTCTCGGGAAGGTCACCGGCCTGCCTGCCGCAGGCAGGTTCGACTCCGGTATTCTCCACCATTCGTTAAATTAAAGGTCAGCAAACGCTGACCTTTTTTTGTTATGGATGACAAACTGTCCCACTACTTCGAGTGGTCAGATGGCTGTTAAAGATCCTTCGGCAATCTCAGGATAGAAATCGGTAGAGGGAAGGTTCTCTTCCTTTTAAGGCTGAGAAGACTAATTGCTAACGCCCAATGATATATTAGTACGTCATTGCGAGGAGAGCATCATACGAAGTAATGATGCTTGACGCGGCAATCTCCTTATGGCTTAAAGAATACGAATCAATAGCACTAAATCTACAATCAGTAAATCAGGTTTTGTTCATAGAAATAACAGATTCCGGACTAAGCTAGGAATGACTAAAAAGGAAGAAATGAGGATATTAAATGGCTAACTATCTGGAGCAGTCGGGTGGGTAATTCCAAGTATTGGATTAAGAAATTATTTCTTATTTAATATTGCCCTTAATTAATTGTAATATAAAGTTATTGATGAATGGCTTTTTAGTTGTTCAGAAAATTTCTATAATTGATAGAGATAGGAAATTCTGTGACTAGTGATGATTATATCAGAACTAATCCTTTAAGTCTTTATCGGTATTTTTGTCTCACCTGAGTGGGTTTAGATGATATTTTATCCTCAATCAATAAACACATGCGAAAACTATTTTTTTTAAGTGTACTTCTACTTTTCTTATCACCAAGCGTGGTTTCTCAGACTCATGTTGATCAGAATGGAATTAGAACCTCGGTCATAACCAATATAAATGCTTATGGTACACAAGCTAAACGGTACAAAATTGCTAGTGTCTCAATTAACTCTTTACATTGGAGTTCTACGGGTTCAATGATCGTAGAGCTATTTGCGATTTCTTATCGAAGTGGATATGAAAAATATGTGGTAGAAATAGGGCATAGTCAAGGGACTGGTACCAGTCAGCCAGGTCTACATTTAGTTGAATCAAACGGCTTACTTCATAATGCAAAACTCTACATAGATCCGAACAAGGTAGATATTGGTGTTGACCCTCATGATTCAAACACTAGGCTTGAAAGAATTGACATCTATGCCGATGTCCAAAATTACTCTACTTATCGTGTCAGGGTAACTCATGTCAGGAATAAGGTCAACAGCCTTACTGATAGAAATCAAATAGTCATTTATGATTCACCTACTGGTTCGAATATCTCAGACTTTACAACTCCTATTGTCAATAATGTGAGTTCAGGAACGGTACATCATAATAACAACATAGTTTATTTCGGTTCGGGAAACACAAGTTATGCTCAAGCAATTGGTCATGAACTTTATTTGGGGAACAACGGAGCTTATAGATTACATATTCAGAATGATGGAGATGTAGTACTTCGAGATAGGTTAGCAGTTGGAAAAGGTGGAAACCATACTTTCTCTTCATCGGATGCACTTGACGTGACTGGTACGAGTAGATTGACGGGAAAATTGACGGTAGATGACAACATCGAAGCCAAAAAAGTAAAAGTCACAGCCACTCCCGGCTCTTTTCCAGACTATGTCTTTAAGCCGGACTATTCACTTATGCCTCTTGATCAATTAGCGGATTACATCAAGACTAACGGCCACTTACCAAACATTCCTAAAGCCGCAGAGGTGGAGGCTAATGGCCAAGACCTAGGGCTTATCCAGCAAAGACTCTTAGAGAAAATAGAGGAGTTGACGCTTTATGTGATTGAGTTAAAAAAAGAAATTGATACCCTTAAAACTGAGAAGAAATGAGAAAACTGTTGACCATCATTCTAGGCCTTTTTATGATTTCGGTGATTGGACTGGCTCAGAACTATGACCATATTTTAAACTACCATTATAATGGAACTCCCACACACGGAGTGAAAATTAAGACAAACATCCCATATACCAGTGGTTCGCAAATGCCCACTATTAGTCTCAAGGGGTATGCCTATGGGCCGAGTCAAACCATTGATATCACTTTAGTTTGGTATATCTATGGGGGTAATTTTTATATTCCAAAAGCCTCTTCAGCGGGAGGCTTTGCACCTCGTATCAAGTTGGTTGAGGAATCGGGTAAAGTGGTCATTTTTATTAATGAGCAAGTTTATTATCAAAGATTTACAATAAGTGCATTTGCACAAGGAATGGGTGAGCCTACCTCTTGGTTTTCGGGGTGGTCGGCTGTGGATGAAGCAATTTCAGGTACCAATGTGGTTGATGTTCCATATCATAATGAACTAGGTCCCACGCATTTTTCAGGAAAAGTTACTGGGGCAGGATATAATAATGCCTTACTAATCGATGCCGGCTACGGTTACCTAGAAATTGGAGCTATGAACACTAGTTATGCTCATTTACAGACGGACAGGCCACAATTTTATTTTAATAAACGAATCTTTGTTGATGAAGGAATAATTAGTAGCTATAATAACGATCTCAATCTTCAAACCTCAGGTACTACGCGCTTGCACATTGATAATGGCACTGGAAAAGTTAGTGTCATGGGCAATCTCGAATCCAAAAAAGTAAAGGTCACCGCCACTCCGGGTTCCTTCCCAGACTACGTCTTTAAGCCAGATTACTCCCTAATGCCTATTGACCAATTAGCCAATTACATCAATAAAAATGGCCACTTACCCAATATCCCGAAGGCTTCGGATGTAGAGGCAAACGGTCAGGATTTGGGCCTTATTCAGCAAAAACTCTTAGAGAAAATTGAGGAGTTGACGCTTTATATGATTGAGCAGGAGAAAAAGATAAAGAGACTTGGGAACGAAAATGTAGAGATTAAAGATGAGCTTATAAAAGTTCAAAAGCTCATAAAAGTTCATACTTCAAAAGGAGAAAAATGAAAAAGCTAATAACAACATTATTCATTCTTGGGCTTTGTAATACAGCAATTTCCCAGACTTTTCCGGTCAATGGAAGCATGACCACTTCAAACGGAGTCGGCCTCAATGTTGCATCGACTTACCTTCAAGGAATGGGATCGAAAGATCAAAGTAAGTATGTAAAGATCAAAACAAACATTCCATTCGCCACTTCAAACGGAATGTCGTCTTTTTATATAGACTACTGGGGGTATGGAAAGGCATGGCGTACAATGGTTGGTTGGTACATCTGGGCAGGGGACTTTTTTTTTCCGTCTGTTAGTATGAATGGAAATTACGTGCATGATCACTTAATCCTCTCGAATGAAGGTGGTTTGATTGTGATTTCATTACCTGTTTCTGCTTTCTCACATTATGGTAATATTACAGTCAATAGCCTAGTACAGTGGCAAATTCCGTCCTCTTATTTAAATGGTTGGACTTTCGAGGTAGAAGGAGTACCTGGAGTAACAAATAATACTCTTGTGAAGGTTCAAAACATGATTAGGTCAGAAGGTTATGTTGGAATTGGTACCACCTTGCCAAATGAAATGCTTGAGGTAAACGGAAACGCTCTTCTAAATGGCAACCTCGAATCAAAAAAAGTAAAAGTCACTTCTACACCCGGGTCATTTCCAGACTACGTCTTTAAGCCTGATTACTCACTGATGCCCCTTGACCAGCTAGCCAGTTACATAAAGACCAATGGTCACCTACCCAATATTCCAAAAGCTGCTGAAGTTGAAGCCAATGGCCAAGACCTAGGGCTTATCCAGCAAAAACTGTTGGAGAAGATTGAGGAGTTGACGCTTTATACCATTGAGCAAGAGAAGAGGCTTGATGAGTTTGAGGCACTAAAGAAAAAATTTGAGCAATTGGAAAAAAAGCTCAATGAAAAAATTGAAGCAGACACATTACGAGACAAAACTGAAAAGAAGAAATGATTAAGATCGTATTAAAAAAGATATCGTCCGTTGCCCTATTATTGGGGTTAACATCTTTTGTTCTCTTATCGCAGACAACACCTGATGGTTTGGATTTGCAGAGATTTGTTCAAATTCCACCTTCTCCAGAAGCTGCTGGTTTTATTGAATACGGGAATACAGATATAAACTATCATTTGGGAAGGCCCAATATTGCTATACCCATATATAGCCATCAAGGAAGAGAGATGTCTTTGCCTATATCCCTAAGTTATAGTGCTGGAGGTATTAAGACCCAGCAGATGGCTTCGAATGTAGGGCTTGGATGGACGCTTATAGCAGGTGGAGCCATAACCAGAATTAAATTAGGAATGGCGGATGATGATTTGGAAGCTTTGCCGAACTGGCCGGGTAATGCCGATATACAAGGCTTAATTGACCATGCGGACTCACTTACGATTGGCCCTGGGCACTTGGCCCCAACGACTATAGTTAACAGACTGCTTGATCTGCAAGATGATATTGCCATAAACAGTGGTGATGGGCAAGCCGATGTTTACTCCTTGAATACCTCAACAGGTTTGTCAACTCAGATTTATTGGGACTATAAGACTAATAAGGCCTACTCCACAGATGATCCGACATTGAAAATATCTGCTACTATTGACCAGTCAGGCCGTCCTATCAGCTGGTTAGTGATTGATGCCTCTGGAACGAAATACTTGTTCAACGTGGCTGAGTCTACTCGGTACTCATATACTGTTGACGCTAATGAGTTTACTTCTAATTTTACCTCTACATGGTTTTTGGCATCAATTACCTCTCCAAATGAGAAAGATGTTTATCAATTTAATTATGATGTCAAAAATCCCGCTGACTCCACATCCTACTGGCAGGAAGAAGAGGAGTTACTTACTGTAACAAGTGTTACAAATAGACCCTATGCTTCAGGTCATACTTTGACTGGCGGAGGTCAGGCTTGCCCAGTGCTTCCTGGAAACCCGATCTGGAGTGTGCCAAGTGATTATACAATTCAACAGAATCCTTTGCTGTCTATTACATGGAATGGTCAGATTATCTCAGTCTTTGGCTACTCTGGAAACCGTTTAGATTTACCGGATGGTCAAAAGATTACAGGCATATCAATTTCTGAGGACAACGAAAATGTGAAAGATATTGGTCTCTATTACTCTCATTTTGGCGATACCAATGGGAGTGAAGTGGATGTCAGACTAAAGTTAGACTCGATTGATTTTCAGGGGCAATATGGTATTGGTCAAGACTCTTTAGCCGAAAGACAAGTTTGGAAGTTTGAATATAATAACCCTGACTTGGTTCCTTCAAGAGGAACTAATGGAGTAGACTATTGGGGTTATTACAATGGTAGAGATAATAGCACCACATTAGTACCTAGTGCATCATGGGGAGGAATCGACTTTTCAGGAGCAAATAGGTCTGCAGATATTACAAAATCAGTTTATGGTACTTTAACGAAGTTGCATTTTCCGACAGGCGGCTTTAACGAATTTCATTACGAAGCCCATGACCAGATTCAAGTGTCAGAATCCATTGTCACGAATTATTCAAGCCTAGGGAGTCTTGTTGCTGGTATAGATACAAATGATCCTTATGATTTCTGTTTCACTAGCCCTTCTTCTACTCCAAAAGCGATCTCAGGTACGATAACTGTTGACAATGAGTCTAAAAACTTAAGATTAAGCGTAACCGGAGGATCAAGTACTATAGTCGAAGATGAATATGTGCTTCTCTATTTGTTTCCTGAAACGACCACTTGGGATCACTGTTATGCTGATTCCTTGGCCAATTCAGGTGCTGCGATTAGACAATATGTCGGTCAGCAGACTATAGATTTTCCTCTAGACACCATGGCCAATGGGAGTTATCGCTACTTGATGTATAATTCTTTTACAGGCTCTAACGCCCAGTTGTCCTATGGGCAACTTGATACCATAACAAATTCTAACGTCTCTAATACCATTGGAGGGCTAAGAATAGGGAAAATAGAAAGTAAACAGGCAGATGGTACCGTTTCACTTACCAGAGAGTTTGAATATGCTGAAGGTGTAGAGCAAAGAGCTCTAGACTTTATTGACCTGAAAACTACAAGACAGTCTGACGCCCAAGTGAATGACTTTACATGTCAGACTTTTCATAGATACTCGAATAACCTAAATACAGACAATGGTAAGGATGTTACATATGGTAGGGTTATCGAAAAACTCACCAGTAATGGTGTTGATAATGGATATACAGAATATAAATTCATAGCAGGTAGCTCCATTACAGGCAGAAAACCCATCCACACTGGTGGACAACTTCAAGGGAAACTGATTGAGGAAAAGGTTTATGATGTTAATGATGTTCTACTCAAGAAAACCGAAAATTTTTATTCATCCCAAAGATTGTCTGGTAATGTAGCCGGAATAGACAGGGTGAAAAACCTATTTTTTGAAGAGGTAGAAACTGTAATAGGACTAAGAATCAAAGACATTTCTGATGGAGCCACCCAAAGTTACTTTTACTATCCTAATCAAGAATTCGCGCCCTGGCCGCAGGCCTGCGTAAGCAATATTTGTGAATTTGGCACATGGACCAAACACAATATTAGCCTCTACAGCCTTGACGCTTACTTTGCTAAGTTGGATAGCTCTGTGGTGACGGAATATTTCAATGGTCAAGCAATGGTGTCTGAAGTGTCTTACACCTATGATCAGACCAAGCATTTTCAACTCACAGAACAAAAAGTAGCGGATAGCGAAGGTGGTATAAGGTCCACAAAGAATTTTTATCCGGATGATATTCTTTCAGAGACTTTCTTAACGGGTGCTCAGATTGAATCAAGTGAGTTCGCGGCCATAGACTCTATGAAGAGCGATAAGCAGCACAGAATAAATACAGTGATTCAGACTGAGCAATATGTCGATTCTGTGTTGTTATCGGTTAGCCGAAACAACTTTCAAGTCTTTAACGGGAATTACCCACTTATGAAATCGGTGGAGACTGCCAAAGATGCTTTAGCAAACTCGTTCGAGCAGAGAATTGAGGTAGTAAGTTATGATAGTGATAATAACCCTACCGAGATTAAACAAGTAGGAGGTACGTCAAAGTCATTTGTTTGGGGTTATAATGCCGCACTACCGGTAGTACAAGCAGATAATATTAGCTATGCGGCACTTCAAACGGCCGTCACTTGGGCGGTGACCAATATGGCGAATAAGCCCTCGGGAGTTTCTAGTCTGGAGACTCTACTAGACTATTTGGGCGAAATGCAAAACGCAAGCCAGGTCAATGCTTGGGTGAATTTTAATAATAAATTGAGAGAACACCCTAACATAACTGCTTCTGTTATGCTCACCACAATGGCCTTTAATGCAATGAAGGCCATGCTTGCCCAAACGGATAGCAATGGGCAGCAAACTCTTTTCGAGTATGATACCATGGGTAGGTTAATGCGAGTCATTGATCAGGATGGTAACGTAGTCAAGACTTACAAATACAACTTAAACGGCCAGCAATAATGAGACACAGTACATTTTTAATCAATAAAAACACTTGTTATATGACCCTCTTTAGAAACATGGTTTGCCTATGTGTGGTCATGAGTCTGGTAATCTTCTCGACCCCCGAAGCATTGGCACAAAAGAAGGTAACTATCAAAGCGAAGGAGCTGGTGGGTACTTGGGAGTTCGATTATCAGAAATCTCGGAGCAGTATTAAACAGAGTAAGAAAGAACGCCTGAATAAGGACAGAGCCGAGTTAGATGCAAAAGTGAGAGAGTTATACCAGAATCGAACCTATGTCTTTAATGATGATAAGTCTTTTGAACTCCTAGTCTCTAATGGCCGATCCTTCAAAGGTTCTTGGAAAATTTCAAAAAATGGGGAAACCCTTGAGGTTTTGTATCTGTCCGGTATAAAGGAACTGCTCAGGGTGATTTCCATAAAAGGACCTCGCTTGAGGTTGAAAAGTGAGGGGCCGGACGCTGATTCATTGTTGTTTTCAGAATTATACCTAATCAAAAAATAAACACGCAAAATATGAGAACGGTAGAAAAACTTTATCAGTTAAATCGCTGGATAAAAGTAGCTTCAATGCTTCTTTTATTATTGTCATCCTCTTTGACACTCAATGCTCAAATATCTATTTCTGGTGCTTCAACTGCTTTTGATGGAGATATTGAGCCATATACAATAGTTTTGCCGAATGGAGCAAACGTCCTTTGGGACGCTATAGGTGGAGTAGTAGATAGTGAATCAAGGGTTGTTGGTAATAGCCAAACCACCTTCACTGCTAATATCCTCTGGAATCAACCAAATGCTGGGAATAAAGTACTTGCTGGCGTATCTGTTGACCCTATGATCTATGACCTAGAAAAGGTAGTAACGGTCTCTCCTTTACCACCAGTTACACCCTCTCCACCAACGATAAGTTCTCAAACTTGCGGAACTACTATAATTATGAGAGGTACTCCACCTTCAGGAGTAACATATTATTGGCAAGGGACAAACTCAAGCGGAACAAGTACAGCGGATTCAGCTACAACATATAGCGTCAATACAGTGCAAACGATCTACTTGAGAGCTTATAATGCTTCTACAGGGCTTTGGAGTAATTCGAGTAGTAGTTTGTTAGTCCCAATAGATTTAATACCTAGTAAACCTCCTGTTCCATCTATAACACTGAACTGTAATAACACCGTATTGACAATGTCCACACCTCCAAGTGGAATTACATATTACTGGCAAAGCTCGCCAGTGGGGACAAGTACTGAGAGTTCAAATATTTCTGTAAATAGATCGAGTGCTGGTACTTATTATTTGAGAGCTAGAAACAATACTTCACACTGTTGGGGAGAGGCTAGAACTATAGGCTATGGTTTTAATACTTTGCCTACAGCCCCACCAACTCCATTGGTTACGTTAGGATGTAATAATACGGTACTAACTCTGCCTGATTCTCCTTCGGGTTATACATATTACTGGCAAAGCTCCTCTTCTAGTACAAACACGGATATCTCAACACTCACTGTAAATAAGTCAAGTGCTGGAACGTACTACTTGAGATCAAGAAATAATGCTACTGGTTGCTGGAGTCCGGCAACTTCTGTTTCTTATGGTCTTAATGCTATTCCTTCAACACCATCAGTACCGAGTGTATCAAATAGCTGTGGTAGCAGTGTATTGACACGTCCAAACCCTCCATCAGGAGTTACCTACTACTGGCAAGGAACCAGTAGTAGCGGAACCAGTACCTCGAATGCTTCAGCGACTTACACTGCTACTACGGATGGTACTTACTATCTACGACCACAAAGTAGTGCTGGTTGTTGGGGTAATAGCATTGCAGTGGCAGTCAATGTAAATGAAGTTCCTTCAACACCATCAGTACCGAGTGTATCAAATAGCTGTGGTAGCAGTGTATT
>CAYGQO010000001.1:0-167723 GCA_964352205.1 uncultured Roseivirgaceae bacterium | reverse complement strand
GTGCTGGTTGTTGGGGTAATAGCATTGCAGTGGCAGTCAATGTAAATGAAGTTCCGTCAACACCGCCTATTCCAAGCGTTACATACAAATTTGGGAGTAGTGATGTGGTAAGATCGAATCCACCTTCTGGAGTAACATATTATTGGCAAGGTACTAATCCAAATGGAGTATCAACAAGTAATGCTAATCCTATTTATACTGTTACAAGTTCAGGTACTTACTATCTACGACCATTAAATAGCATGGGTTGTTGGGGTCTAAGTGTTTCGTTATCAGTGTCTGTTGAGACAATTCCATCGGTTTCTATTATGGGGAATGTTAACCTATCTGAGTTAGGGGACAAGGTAACGCTGTTTGCAAGTACTTCCTATGATACCTACACTTGGAAAAAGGATGGTATAACTATCGGTAACTCTAGCTCATATGAAGCAAGGTCTGCTGGAGATTACACACTGACGGTCTCTAAGGCTAGTTTGAATGGTGTTGGTCTCAGTGCTGCCGTTACAGTAACGGGTAGTAGTGATGTAGATCCTGGAGATGAAAACTATATCATGTCTACTACTATTCTTACACCAGGCATTACCTCAGGTTCTACAACCGATGATCAGATCAGTATCTTGACATCGGAAGATAGGTCCGTTAGCATTCAATATGGGGATGATTTAGGTAGAGGAGTCCAGAGTGTAAGCTTGGAAGCATCTCCTAACAAAGACCATATCGTACAGCCGATCGTTTATGATGGTTTCGGGAGGCAGAGCACAAGTTACCTTCCATATGCCGTAACCGACAATGGCGGTGTTTTCCAGAGTAATCCTATCGGCTTAAATGCTAACGACTATACAAATAGCCCACAGTATATGTTCTATCAGAATACAAACAATGGAGTGGCTGTAGACGCACAGCCATATGCCGTAACAGTATTCGAAAGTTCCCCGCTCAATAGAGTACTCAAGCAAGGAGCACCGGGTGCCGCATGGCAGCCTGTGGCAGGATCTACCACCGATAAGGTAGTTCGTATGAGCTATAGGTCAAACAACACAGCTGATTCAGTTAATATCTATGAAGTCGATGTTACTGGTGCTACTCCAGTGACTTCTACAGAATGGTATGATGCTGGAGAGTTAAGGGTTGTTGCTACTCAAGACGAACAAGGCAATGAAGTTATCGAGTTTACGGATAAATTAGGAAGAGTAGTTTCTAAAAGAGTTGAATCCGGAGATGTAAGTAATCCTTGGGCTGAAACCTATTATATCTATGACGACTACGGCAACCTAAGTGTGGTTTTGCCACCGGAAGCTATCAGAGCCATCAGTGAGGACGATTTCAGCGTAGTGCCACAAGGTTATACTCTGGCAAATACGAACATTACGGTCAATAGCGGCAATTATACGGGAGGTTCATACCTATATGCGAATGGCGCCTCTGTAACCATAGACCCCGGAGTAACCCTTGATCCTGGAGTAGAAATTATTCCTTATGAGTTATCTCAAAGTGCCAATGAATCTTTCTTAGCCCAATGGGCTTTCCAATACAACTATGATCACCGAAACCGCATGGTCGAAAAACGTGTGCCTGGTAGCGGTTGGGTATATATGGTCTATGATAAGCTCGACAGATTGGTGGCAACACAAGATGCAGAACAACGACAAAATGATCAGTGGACATTCACTAAGTACGATGCATTCAGCCGACCAATACTGACAGGGTTTGTTACCAATTCAGCGACTAGTCAGGCAGCTATGCAAACAGTGGTGGATAGTCATACCGTTTATTATGAGTCAGACGGAACAAGCGTCTTAGGCTATACTAATAATGCCTTCCCAACTACTGCGAATGCTACTGATTACCTCACGGCTACTTATTATGACGACTACGGAAACCTTCCGTCAGACTTTAATTTTAGTTATACACAAGAACTGGGCAATGGGGCGAACAATACAGCTGTAAAAGGTCAGGTAGTAGGAAGTAAAACGAAGATATTGGGCGGCACTACTTGGTTAAAAAGCGTGGTCTACTATGACGATCGCTATCGCGTATTGCAAACCGTTGCCGATAACCATTTAGGTGGGGTAGACCGAAGCACCAGTAAATATGATTTTGCGGGTAGAGTCTTAGAAACCAAAACCACCCATGAATATGGAACCGCAGCTGCAGACGTTGAGATAGCTGAGACATTTAGTTATGACCATGCCAGCAGGCTTTTGGAAGCTACACACCAAGTAGATAGCGATCCGGCTATTATTATGGTAAAAAACGAATATAACCACTTAGGCGAACTGATTGATAAAAAGCTGCACTCTACTGATAATGGCGCTACGTTTGAGCAATCTGTTGACTACCGCTATAACATCCGAGGCTGGCTAGAGCGTATTAATGATGCCGACCTATCCGATAATGAAAATGACTACTTCGGTATGGAGTTGGCCTATAATACAACCTTTTCAGGTATAAGCAGTACAGCCATGTTCAATGGCAACATCAGTGCTGCCAAGTGGAGTAACATTGCCAGTGGCGGGCAAATGCAAAGCGCCTATGCCTACAGCTATGATCCGATGAATCGTCTGACAGGGGCCGACTATGCCGAAAGGGAATCCGTTTGGGCCGACAAGACTACTTTTGATGTCAATACCCTCAGTTATGACCTCAATGGTAATATAAAAACACTGAAGCGATACGAGGCCAATACAACCTTAGCCATGGACGACCTCAGTTACACATACCTTGGTAACCAACTGCAAGCGGTAACAGATGCAGGCGACACTACAGGATTCAAAGACGGAAATACCTCTGGCTTTGATTATGGCTATGATGATAATGGTAACATGATGAATGATGCCAATAAAGACATCACTTCTATTACCTATAATCACCTTAACCTGCCAGAAGTAGTCACTTTTACAGGGGGTAGAAGCATTACCTATACCTATGATGCTGCAGGTATTAAGTTGTCAAAATCCACCAATGACAACGGTACCATTAAGGTGACGGACTACAGCGGAGGGTTTATCTATGAGGATGATGTATTGCAACAAATTGCAAGTGCCGAAGGTCGCGTTAGACGCAAAGACAATGGTGACTATGTATACGACTACTACCTCAAAGACCATTTGGGAAATAGTAGGGTAACCTTTACCACCGAAAATGAACAAGTCATCTACCTAGCTACTATGGAGTCTGATGTCAATGGTGGATTGGATTATGCCGCCTTTGAAGAATCACTCTTCCTTAACCTGCCCGCTACAAGAGATAGCAGTATCGCAGCGGCTAACAATAGCGCAGAACCATTGATTAATAATAATGAGTCTGCAAGACTAAGGGGTAATGATGCCAGTAGGCAAATAGGGCCTGCTAAGTTAATGCAAGTAATGCCAGGCGATGTAGTTGATATGGAAGCCTTTGGTTACCATACAGGTACTTATACCGATAACGGGTCAATCTCTAATGTCAATGTATTGTCTACCATAGTCAGTATGGTAACAGGTGCAGCACCGACAGGAGCAGAGGGCACGGCCATTCAAAATGCGGTAAATACCAATAGTGGAGTCATTTTCGTAGGGGGCAATGGTAGCTCAGGTGCGCCTAGAGCTTACCTTAACTATATACTTTTCGATAAAGACTTTAACTACTTAGATGCAGGATTTGCTCAAGTAAGTGGTACAAGTAACACACGTATAGCCGTAAACAGAAGTAAAGCTATAGCTGAAAAAGGCTATCTTTATGTGTATGTCTCTAATGAGAGCAATACCAGTTTTGACGTATTTTTTGATGACCTAAGGATTACCCATACCAAGGGTAAAATCATGCAAGAAGATCATTACTATCCCTTCGGTCTCTCGATAAATGCGTTGAGCAGCCGAGCACCTTTGAGCAAACCTAACAAGTACAATACCTTCCAGGGGCAGGAAAGAACGGAAGACTTTGATCTCGGTTGGTACCAGTTCAAATGGAGAAACCATGACCCAACGATAGGAAGGTTCTTCAATGTTGACCCATTGGCGACCGAATACACCCACAACAGCCCTTATGCTTTTAGCGAAAACAGGGTCATTAACGGAGTTGAGTTGGAAGGGTTAGAATGGGGAGGAATGACCTATGGATATAATGCTGCTGGAGCGAGAGCCAATGTTCAGGCTACAGCTATGAAGTCGACTCGTAATCCGACTGAAAAGAAACAGGATCTCGCAATGCAGTTAGATGCAATTCCAGTTATTGGTGATGTAAAAGGATTTGTAGAAGCATTTACTGGAAGTGATCTGGTCTCAGGAGAAAGGCTTAGTGGTTTTAGTAGAGCTGCTGGCTTGTTGTTCTTATCCGAATTACGGCCTGCTGGTACACTTTCAGATATGACTAGAATGTCTGATAATTTACTTGGCTCTGGAAAGTGGATCGATGCTGGTGAAAGCATGAGTGATGCTGCAGCCTCCTTCCAGAAACAAATTACAGGAGTTGATGCAGCAAAAAGCTTTGAGCTTAATGGTGTTAAGTTTGATGGGCTTGCTGATGGGGGAGTCTTGCTAGATGCCAAGTCTGGGATGGGTAATTTTGTGAACAAAGATGGTGGGTTCCATAGCTGGTGGAAAGGTTCAGATGGTTTATTGAACCAAGCAAATAGGCAGTTGAAGGCAGCTGATGGTGCTAAGATTCAGTGGCATTTTGAAAATAAAAATGTAATGCAAGCGACTCAGAATTTATTCAAAGAACAAGGGATTGAGGGTATAGAATTAATACATACACCAAGAAACTAATATGGATAAGCAAGTAGGTTCGGTAAGTGCGATATGGATGTCTGATCAAAAGACTACAATATCAGAATGTTCAAAGAAGGTTCTGAGTTTTTTAGAGCTGCTTAAACAACATAACCCCGATTTATTTGGTAGATGGTATGAGAAAGGCCGTAGTAAAAAGGACGCTCTGAAAAGGGAAGTGAAGCTGGATGAGATGTATTTTTATGGTAATTTATCAAAAAACTGGGATAAGAAGTTCGATGATTTAGGTGCACGAATATCTTATTGGAATGGACATGAGGACGAAAGTGAGTCTGCGAGCATAGGGTTTACTATAGGCGCATATGGGATAAAGTCATTCAATAAAAATAGTTGTGTTGTTTCGTTACCAAAGGGGAGTGATTTTTATAGGTCAAAGGAAAATCAGGATGCCTTGATAAGTCTATTTGATAACTACTGGAGTCCCAATAGACTTTTAGTCGATGGAGAAGAAGTTTAAATATATCTAGTACTGCCTAAAAGCCCCTTTCGAGGGGCTTTTTCATTGCGCGAGTTGCTTCTGCATGTCCTTTTGAAAGAGGAAAGCCTTTAGGGTAGTTCGATCAATTATCTGGTTTTATAAAAAAGGTTAGAATAGAGATAATAGAGGCAGATTTAAGATCAGCCTCTTTTGTTTTTAGGAGGTATGTAGACATCAAAGAGGAAAGTAAAGTTAGTTATAGCAGCTTTAAACTTGAATTCTCATTCTAAGTGCGATCAATTATCTGGTATAATGACTTAAATTAAAGAACGAGTCTAAGTGTAGTTTGTAACTACACTTGAATATCTTTTAATACAACAACACACACATTATGAGTTGCCAATACTGTCACAAGGATTGTCAAAAAGCTGGCAAGCAAAAAAATGGAAAACAGAAATATCATTGTACAAGCTGTAAGAAATACCAACAAGCAGATTATCGATACAAGGGCTGTGAGCAAGGCAAAAAGAGTCTTTTCTTAAAATGTTTAAAAGTAGGGAATAGTTTAAGTGGAGTGCGCGCAATTACAGGAATTGCAATCAGTACACAGCTGCGTTGGATAAGAAAGCTAGGTAAAGAAATAAGGCCCATAAGCACATTCAAATCAAATGACATTTATGAGTTAGATGAGCTATGCACCTATGTTCAGAACAAACAAAAGCGTAGATGGGTGATAAGTGCCATTTCCAGATCGACAGGACAAATTATAGCAATAAAAGTAGGTACTAGAACAAAGAATAACCTGGCACTTGTTGTCAATAAATTATTACAACTTTCACCAATTGCAATTTACACTGATAAGCTTTCTGCTTATAGAAGCCTCATTCCAAAGTACTTACATCGGATCAAGTTTAGAGGGATCAATAAAATCGAAAGGTTTCATTTGACCATGAGAACGCATATCAAACGACTAAATCGGAGGACAATTTGCTATTCGAAGAATCAGGCAGTATTAGAAAGCCTGGTGAAACTCTATTGCTGGTCATAGTTCTCAGACTAGGTGTAGTTTGCAACTACTCCCTTTTGCCCTTGTTTAATGTCTGATATACAAGTGTAGTTACACCTGTCTCCCTGTGGCAGAAACTACGCTTAGATAGAAATTTGCACTTGATTCAATATTTCTGATTAATTTAAATCAACGCACAAGCATGTATAAGGCCTACCAAATCAATGATCAAAGTAGATCCTATTTCCTGACCTTTCAAGTAGTTGGATGGGCAGATATTTTCACAAGACAAGTCTATCGCGATATTGTCATTGATAGCATGAAGTACTGTCGAGAGCATAAGCAACTTAACATATTCGCTTATGTGATTATGAGTAATCATGTTCACGTTATTTTTCAGAGCAAAAATGATCAGTTATCTGCAACGGTGAGAGATTTTAAAAAACACACGGCTAAGGCCATTCTAAAAGAGTTAGATTCAAACAAGTCAGAAAGTAGAAGAGAATGGTTGAAAATGATCTTTGAGTATCATGCTAAATACAATATGCGAAGCAAAGGACTGCAATTTTGGACACATGAAAATCACGCAGTCGAATTGAGCTCCAATGACATGGTGGACTCTAGACTAGATTATATCCACAATAACCCAGTAAAAGCAGGTTGGGTCGAAAAGCCAGAAGACTATTTATACAGTAGTGCACGTAACTATGCTGACCTAGAAGGTCTAATAGAAGTAGACTTTGTTTAGTGATTTATATACAAGCGTAGTTACAAACTACGCTGAGAAACTGTGACATATCCCAAGCAGTAACTAGGTGTAGTTTGCAACTACACCTTTATATTTCCTTATGGTAACCAAGGAGGGTAAACATATCAGGAAGGCAGGTTATAACCAACAAGCTCAACACTGGATGTAGTTTGCAACTACATCCTAATATTAGTTGATCTCATAGATTTGGTAGTCAAGTAATAGCAGAGTTCAAACCATAAGTTTTTATTTACGTCACCCCTGAATTTATTTCAAGGTCTATTCTAGAGTGACTACTAATTACAGAAGACTCTTAAACAAGTTCAGGATGGCGCAGTGGTGCGAGATGACTGTCAACAGCCACACTAATTCCAACTTATAAATTGTTGTAAATAAACCTTGATTAAGCTGCCTTTTATTGCCAAATTCAAAGAATGCAAAAACTTTGGTACATTCTTATTTGTTGTCTCTTAGCATTGTCCGCTATGGGGCAAGTATCAGCACAAGACGAATCCATTGAAATCAGTACTAAATCCCTAGAAAAGTCAAATAAGAAGGTTCAAAAGGAACTGAACAAGCTAACTAAAAAGCTCCGTAAAAATGTCAGTGAGTTATACCCTGACCTCCCAAGCGACAAGGTAGACTCTTTAGTGAACGCCATGGCAGCTCAGAAGGAGACGTTAAAACAAGAGGCCAAAGATAGCGTTACCAACTATTTACAGACCCTCAAAGAAGACCTACTCCAAGACCTTAAAGAAACACCAACCAACCTACCCGTTGCCGAAGAGATTAGGGAAAGCATCGGAAAGATAGATCAGCTCAGAGAGATGCAAGGTGTCTTGAAAGACAAAGATCAATTGGTAGAGATGCTAGACGTGTCTGAGTTAAAGAAACTGAACAAGGAAGCCATAAGCCTTAAAGGGTCTTTGGCAGAATACAAGTCACAATTTGAAGGTTGGGAAGATGCTTTGCTTGAAAAGGTGACCAGCCTACCGCAAGCCCAGCTTGTGAAAGAGCAAGTAGAAAAGATGAAAGCCTATAAGCCGCTTCCCGAAGGTTATCGAGACAATTTAGACCAATTTCAAACCAATGATTTTGTGAAGGAAAAGCTAGAAGCAAAGGCCCAAGAAATTGCTCAACTAGGAGAAACTACCCTCCAAGAAAAATTCGATCAAGCCCAAGTAAAAATGACTGAGGCTAAAGCAGAGTTTCCAAGCTTGGAAAGCTTAGAAGAAGCCCCAAAGAGGTATAATCCCCATAAAGGACAGCCCTTTTTTAAAAGAATGATCATTGGAGGAAACCTACAAGTCAATAGACAGCAGCCTGCCTCTTTTGACGCTGCTTTGAATTTAACTTATCCACTGACCAAAAGGTCTGCCATAGGTTTGTCTGCAGCAACGAGAGTATTTGTAGAAAAAGTGAAGCCTACTCAGACTAAAGATAATGCCACCAGCCTAAGAGGTTTTCTTCGGCATACTTTCTGGAAGTCATTCTATGTACAAGGCAACTATGAGTTTTCTAAAATTCGGTCTGAAGATTCTAATGAAATCAACCTAGGGGATCAATGGGTACAAACTGCTTTACTGGGTATAGGAAAGCAATTGAATGTCTCCCGGAAGATAAAAATGAATTTCACTGTTTTTTACGACTTCTTTTTTGACGCAACCACAAGCCCGAACAATCAACCTTGGGTGATGCGCCTGGGCTTTGATTTGGATAATAAGAACTGATTGAGAAAGCTCGACCTTAGAAGCATGTCATTGAGAGGAGTAGTAAAGTTCACAAAATATTGCTAGGTCAAGTGAGAATAAGAAAGTGTAGATGCAATACTACTGCACGCAGGCGTAAGTCCACCGAATTAAATAGACACAAGGCGAGGAGTTATATAAGAGCATGTTATGTAAAAGCTGAATAAAGACAGAGAGGATTTAGGGGGAAACTGCGTATCTCGAAACCTTAACGAAAACCAATTTTTAACCATCAAAACTAAACCCACATGAGAGATGAAAAGGGTGAAATTGATATTACGTTTTTGTATTAAGTAGTCTTAGCGAGACGCTAAGACTAGGGGGTTTGATCAGAGATTTTTTCAGAAAGTATCGCTTCAATGGTACCAAGCTGATTGGGCTCAATTTCTAAGTAATACCATTTCTCAGTACGTACAGCGATGAGACTACTTGAACTTTTAATGGAAAACTCCCTTTTCTCCGAATCGAAGGACATATCTGAATATTTGGGGTTCAAAGCCAATATGGCTTCTAGCTTATCAACGTCTTCATTGCTAAACTCCAAATCTTTGTCTAAAGGCAAGTAAACCGTAGTCTCATATCGGCCAAAAAATAATTCATTTACTTCATCTGGTATGTCATTTTGCAATTCAGTCAAATCAAATTTTTCAATTGGACCGAATCTCATCCAAAACCCTTGAGACTGTATTCCTTTAAATGCTTCAATCAAATATTCTCTTTCCACTATACTGAAGATTCCGGGATATATTTTTTCACCGATCCCTTCCCAGTTCGAATCGCTAATAAATTGTAGGTATTCTTCAAAACCGTCTTTGACGATATTGTATTGATCATTTTTATCATGGCTCACAACTTGTTGTAGGCCAGAGAAGAGTATGATAACCAAGAGGAATACTTTTGACCTCATATCGTTTACTTTATCGCCTCAAAGATGGGCTGTCCTGTAGCGCCATTAGGTAAGCGAATTTGCAATAGCATGCTTACGGTAGGTGCGATATCGGTGATGTGCATTTTTCTGACAGAGGTGCCAGACTTAACGCCCCAACCATAAAAAATGATTGGCACATGCGTGTCATAGGTCCAAGCATTGCCGTGCCCTGTACCCTTGGCACCTCCAGCCTGCCAAGCAGGATCAAGGATAAGCTTTACGTCACCAGACTCTTTGGTATGATAAGCACTTTGAATAAGCTTTCTCATCAAGTCGCTATAACTGTTACGTACCAGGTCAGTGCCAGTCAATGCCATATAAACACCTTCCAGCTTCATGGCTGCTTGCGCCACGAAAAGCTGCATATCATACAAGTCAATTTTTTTCTCCTTGATCAAATCGTGGTTTAAGAAAAGGTCATATCCTCTTGATACCTCAAACCAATCGGCCTCACCATATTTTTCGTTAACCGCAGCTTCAAGCGCTTGACTCAACTCACGGGTGTTAAAGTTGTCCACCCTGAATTTGTCATCTTTCATGCGTTGTGAGTTGTCAGCTACCGCGTGATCGGCTGTAAGAAATACTACGTAATTGCCTTTACCCACTCTATTGTCAAGGGCCTTTAGCAACCTTTCAATTTCCTTATCCAATCTAATGTAAGTGTCTTGAACTTCTTTTGATTGAGGGCCGAAGTTGTGACCAATGTAATCTGGACTAGAAAAACTCACAGCCAGAAAGTCAGTAGTGGCGTCAGCACCAAGCCCTTCTGCATCGATGGCTGCTAAAGCCAATTCATTTAGAATAGTATTACCGAAAGGTGTGCTTGGTAGCATTCCAAAATTACCGTTGGTCTCTCTCAGTTTGGATAGATCATAAGGAAAAGTAGGCGTGTCTTTACCTCTGAAACCGCGCTCATACGGTGAGTTGTCAGGGCCACTTTCTGCATAGGCATTGATCGGCTTACTCAAATCCCAAGTTTGTCCAAGGTATTGATCGGCCAACTTTCGGTTGTTAAAGGTTTTCATCCAGGCTGGTAGCTCGTCCATGTAGTACGATGATGTCATGAAATTGCCAGTATTAGAATCATACCAGTAGGAACCATCTGAAAAGTGACCTCCGGGAAGTGCCGAGCCACGGTCTTTGATCGACATGGCGATTACCTTGCCTTTGTGCTGGGTAGATATCTTTAATTCATCCGTGATGGTGGAACTGTAAAGATTCATGGCAGAAATGCGGCCATTTCTTGCTGAACCTCCAACGGCTGTGGCGGCAGTATCTTCTGCGCAGTATACACTTCTTTTGAGTAGCCTACTGTACCAAGAGTTATTGACAATACCGTGAATGGAAGGAGTTGTTCCTGTATAAACAGAGGCATGGCCAGGTCCTGTACTTGTTGAGGCATAGTTATAATGCCCATTTTTTGCGCTAAAACCATCACGCATTAGTCTTTTAAATCCGCCCTCTCCAAAGTGGTTCTCGAAGCGCCAGAGGTACTCCTGCTTCATTTGATCGACCATAATACCCACCACTAGCTTTGGGCGCTCGGTTTGGCCTTTTAGTCCGATTGAAAAAATAATAAGCGATAGAATGAGGAGGGATCGTTTCATAACTAGATCATTTTGTTGGGCAAGCTATTCTAAAATATTCTTCTCTTTGAAAGCTTTGTGTAAAAATTTTGTTACCCATTTTGTCAAAGTAGATAACAATGTAGATATCTGCTTCGGGTACCAGTTTCATGGCGAAGTAAATGGGTTCATCGGCACTGCCTAATACTTTCACTTCGGTATACGTAGGTTCAATGAGCTCGCCTCTTTTTAGGCTATAAGCCCCTTTGCCTGTTTCGGTATTGATTAAAATTGTCTTGTCTAAGTCAGTGTCTGTGACATACTCATAACTCAGTATGCCTTCGTAGAGGGCTTCGTCTGAAGCGATATTGTACATCAACCATTCGTCTTCTATGCGTGTGAGCGCGAGCGTGTCATTGTAATAGACAATTTCATCAAACTCAAAACTGGTTAAAGCCTCGGCCTTGGTGTTAATGAAGCCCAGATACTTTCCGTCATTGGCAATCAGAATGGTATCCGCGTAAGGTTCAATCAGCTTCTCGTAGGTAGGTGGGATTCGAATATTTTTGGATGGGTTGATGACACCTACTTTTCCTTTATCTAAAATACTGACATAGCCATCATTATTAGAACCGATGCCATCATAAATAAAATTGAGCAACAGATGTCCTGTACTGTCGGCAAGGGCAGCGTTTCGTTTTTGTAGCCTGAGCATATTCGGACTTAAGGCGGCTACATCGTTATAGGTAGAGGCTAGAATCTCTCTTCCATGATCATTATAGATTTTTCGAAACTTCTTGGCATTGCTCAGCATAAAGAAGTCATTGGTGGCCTTCTCTCCGGTGGTGATATAGCGTTGTGGGATTAAAAGTTGAGGAGACCACTTGGTATCCATTAACAGTTGTCTACCTGTTTTGAACTGTGCCCAAGAGGAGTCATTGCGAAATAACATCACCATATTTTCTCCCCAAAAGGAGAGAGAGTCATAATTGGTAGCGGGCGCAACATTGCCGAGCTGATCTAGGAGTGTCCAGGTACTGTCTTTTTGCAGCCCTAGCCATCTGTCGTTTTCGAGTACTTTGTCGTAGACGGCAGTTTTTAAATAGTCAGCATAACGATCGTGCAATAGCTGAATTCCATTGTCGGTGATTATTTTCCAGCCGTAAGGCCGTTCATAGATTTCGTAAGCCCCGAATGGAATAATGGTTTCGAAATTTTGATTGAGAATCGCTTCCTGACCATCTTTTGATGCCCAAATTCTACCATTGGGTAATTCTTCTAACGCATCGTAGGTGGGCGTGAAGGGAGGAGCTATGCCACCTTTTAGAACAGGTAATAAAGTCTCTGGTGTAATGAGCTGGATGCCGGTTTCCTTTTCGAGCCAGAGCTTTGTTTTAAAGGTATCAATCTCGATAAACACATGAGGTAGGTAGGGCAAACCGTTGATGCTTTGAAGTCCAAAAAGCCCGTTTTCCTTAGTTCTGATAAAGCGATTGTCGAGTATTTTGATTTCTTCTTTTGGCCGATCAATGATCACCTCACCAGATTTGTGAATCAATCGATCACCTTCCACATTTCGAATAATGACAAACCCGTATTGAGCATCAATTGCTTCATCAAATATGCCCGTATAAATGACTTGACCGTTTCTTCCAATCACTTGTTTTTCGCTACCCTTAATGCCGAAGATAACGTCACTGAATGACGGGTTACATAGGCAGTCGGCCGTTAAAGTTTGGAAGTCTGTTTTTAGCCGGGGCTTTCCGTCTGGGCTCACATATTCAATCTTGCCATCCTCTAATTTGGGCATCCAAAACCCATTTTCTAAGGAGCGCGCTTTTTTCAGCGAATCGGTATCAATCGAAAAATCAAAGTCTTCAAAAAAGTCACCATCTGGATACTTGGTCTGGTAGATATGATAGGCACGATTGGCCAAGGTGCTATTAAAGTCGTTGCTCGCATAGTCTATCAGAAAAGCCCGAAACGATTCGAGCGTATTTTCTGCTATGGCGTACCTAAATATACCTTCCACCACCTGACTTCTGTAGGGGGTATTGGGGAATTCTTCTAAGAAAGAGGTAAGGCTAGCATAGCTGCCATCTGCTGTCCGTTCTTCGTAAATGAGTTTCTTGTATCTACTTTCTGCTTCTTCAAAGTCTTCGGAAACAGCGTATTCGTTCATAAACTGAGCATAGGATTGCCAAGTGTTTATCGCTTCGGCTTGTTCAAAGGCAATATGGTTTTTAAGGCGTATGGCTTCATTGATTTGCGCTGCATCAGTATGGTTTTGAAGAAACCAGTTGTAGCCATCAATGGTATGTATGGCGGTAATGTCAATAAACTTTAAGCTATCTATTTTATCCTTGTGTGTTTCAAGCGACACAGAATCAACAGATAAGTCGTTTAAGTCTTCGATGTCTTTTGGGTCGGTGATGGTTTTTAGTTGGCTGAAAGACTTGTTCACGAAAAGATAAGCGCTGTCCACATTATACCTTGTAAAAGCGGTGTCTACAAAAAGCTTGGCGTATAAGTAGTAAGCAGCAGGATTGAGGGTGTCTTTTTCAATAGAACGATCGAGTGCCTCAACCGTTTTCACCAGATCGCCACGTTGGTAAAACCTAAATGCCCGCTTTGGAATTTCGAGATTCCAATAGGCAAAAAGGGTTAGTAGTCCTGATATGAGATATAGTTTCCTGCTCAAATAATTGGTTGTCTTTGGGAGGTCAAAAATAATAAACGCTCGTCCAAAACTACTGTTGTAAATTAATAAGCTTAAAACGTTTCTTAAGCACAGTGATACAGTTATCCTTTAAATGAGGGGTTTAACCCTTCATGAAATCGTTTGCATAAAATAGTGAACTCAAATTCGTGCAAAAAAGACTTATATTAATGCATTGCACGTTTAATCCCATAATTACCACCTAATGAATTCAACATCAAAGCGCGTACTGAGGAGTATGTTGATCCTTTGTATACTTGTGGCATCGGTTACCGCATTTGCCCAAGAAAATGAAAGAGTTGTGGTTGGGGACCCTTCCAAAACATCTACGGGTAGGGCAAGAATACAAGGTAAAGTGATAGGCAAGGAAGAGGGCCAAGGGCTTTTTGGTGCTACCGTTGCCATTAAAGGAACCAATATAGGTGCCGTCTGCGATGAGAAAGGAAACTTTGAATTTACTTCTGCTACTGGGCAGTTTGAATTGGTAGTGCAGTATGTCGGTAAGATCACAAAAACCTACGATTTAAGAATAATTGGAAGCGGAACGTTGAATATCAGCTTGGAAGACGAGGTTGTGAACCTAGAACAGGTGTTAATTGAAGCTGAGGGTGCAGACAAGAATATTCAACGCATTAGTGCTGGTGTAAATAGACTCAATATCAAAGAAATTGAAAGCTTACCCGCATTTATGGGTGAGGTAGATATAGTGAAGAGTTTACAGTCATTGCCAGGAGTTTCCACCGTAGGAGAAGGCGCCAGTGGGTTTAATGTTAGAGGGGGTAGAACTGATCAAAACCTAATCTTACAGGATGGGGCCATACTCCTGAACGCATCTCACGTGTTAGGTTTTTTCTCCACATTCAATCCTGATGCTACGGAGGCTTTTACCTTGTTCAAGGGTAATATGCCTGCACAATATGGTGGCCGAATTTCGTCTGTGTTGGATGTTCGGATGAAGGAAGGTAATAGTGAAAAGATTAAAGTAAGGGGAGGTCTTGGGCTGGTTTCGAGTCGTTTGGTTGTGGATGGACCTATTAATAATGGAAAAACAAGGTTTTTGGTCGCGGGAAGATCCTCCTATTCGGATTGGGTCTTGAGTCGTGCTAGAAATATCGATGTTCAAAATAGTGCCGCGAGGTTTCATGATCTCAACTTGAAACTCAGCCACAGAATTGGTAATAAAAATAAAGTGACACTTAGCTATTATCGCAGTGGCGACTTCTTTAGGTCTGCAGAAGACTTTGGTTTCGAATGGGATACCGATGTCCTAAACTTTAGCTGGAACTCTAGTATATCAGACAACCTCATATCTACTACAAGGCTAGTGTCGGGAGTCTATAAAAGTAAACTTTTCGATCCCTCAGGTATTGATGCTGTCGAAGTAGATAATGGGATGAAGTACTATCAAGCCCAGCAAAACTTCTTCTATACACCTTCGGAAAAACATAGTATAACTTTTGGTGCAGACTTGGTCAGCTATGACAGTCGCCCGGAAATAGCAACACCGATTGGTCCTGATTCTGGGATTTTAGCCGAGCGAGTTGAAAAGGAACAAGGCAACGAAATAGGCTTTTTTATCAATGATGATATTATTGTCACAAAAGATTTAGCGCTTTCACTAGGCCTTCGGTACTCCATGTTTCAGAATAGAGGCCCTTATGATGTTTTTCAATATGCCGATGGTGCTCAACGGTTGGTGGAAAATATAATTGACACGGTTTCTTATGCCCAGGGAGATAAGATTGCGGATTACGCAGGATTTGAGCCTCGTCTTGGCCTCCGTTATACAATTGATGAGCGAACTTCGATTAAGCTGAGTGTTAATCGTACCAGGCAATATCTTCATACCCTATCGAACAGCACTGCGGCTACTCCTACCGATATTTTACAACTGAGTAATTCGTACCTGAAACCCTTGATCTCTAATAACGCTTCAATTGGTTACTTTAAGAATTTCACAGATAACAAGTGGGAAACGTCATTGGAAGTATACTTGAGAGATATTGATAACCTCCTTGACTATAAAGACTTTGTTGATTTACTACTGAACAACCACCTTGAAACTGATTTGATTGCAGGTAAGGGAAGGGCCTATGGTATGGAACTTTATATCAAAAAGAATAAAGGGCCAATGACCGGCTGGCTGTCTTACACCTTGTCTAGAACAGAGGTACAGATCAATGGTGAAAACCCTGACGAAATCATTAATGATGGAAATTGGTATCCGGCTAATTTTGATCGCACGCATAATTTTTCATGGGTTTCTACAGTACAACTAAGAGGGACAAGTTCATTTAACTGGAATGTGATTTATAGCACGGGTAGGCCGATTAACGGAATTGTTACAAACTATAGAATAGGGAGTACAGTGGTGCCGCATTTTTCTGAGCGAAATGAGTTTCGTATACCAGACTACTTTCGGGTAGATTTGAGTTTCACTTTTGGACGAGATATTCTGAAAAAAGAATTGCGCGATAAACTAGCTGACAGAAACTATTTAGGTACTTTAACCATCGGTATCTACAATATCCTATCGAGGAAGAATGCGTTTTCAGTTTTCTTCAAAAGACCGGACGATCTAAGTTTAATACCTCGAGCACATCGCCTGACGGTTTTGGGAGCGGCATTTCCTAACATCACCTATAATTTCAGGTTCTGATGAAGGTCAAAAGTCGATTGCTACTTACAGTGTTGATCAGTTCATTTCTTATGACTTTAGGGTGTTCTGAGGTGATAGATTTGAATACTGAAACTGGCGGAGATCAATTGATTATATCCGGTAGGATTACAAATGGTGGGCAAGGGAACGTGGTGAACATTTCAAGAGCTCAGCCAGACGAACGAGCACCTGAACCCGTGGTTGGTGCTACTGTTAAGATCATTGACTTGGATAGTAATGTAGAGGAAATTCTCAATCAGACTGAGCCCGGTCAATACGAACTGTGCAGAGATGTGGTTCAGGGAGAGGTTGGCGGTACATATCAATTAGAGGTGTTATTAGAGGGTAAGACCTATACTTCTACGGCACAAGAGATGATGCCTATTTTGGCAGAAGATGAACTAAGGTTTGAGATTGATATTCAAGATAACATTACAGGAACCGGTACGGCCATCAGTACAGATGTAGTGAGAGTATTTGCCAATAGTACGTTGGAGAATCTGCCTGAAGAGTTTTTTATCAGGTGGGCTATGGAAGAGGTATATACAATCAGTGGAATGGAGCTGCCCGTAAGAAGGTTTCAGTTCTATTCTCAAATGACATGCTACATCACGAATGAACTCAGTACACAGGATATTTTCTTAGTGGACGGCTCCGAAGTTAGGAATGTCAATCTTAACAACCGAGAAGTAGCTGTTAGGCCCATAGATTATACTTTTAGCACCAAGCATTACTTTAATATCATCCAATTTGCATTGAATAAGGAGGCTCATGACTATTGGGAGAGACTCCGCTCTTTAACAACGCGACAGGGTTCCATTTTTGATGCGCCTCCGGCACCAGTACCTGGCAATATGATGAGTTCAGATCCAGCGGAAGATGTTTTTGGCTTCTTTGAAGCTTCGGCTGTAGATACTGCACGGTTGCTGGTGACGAACAATGATATTCCCCTCTTTTTCCTAGACCCTTGTCAGACAAATAGAGAAGACTTCTTGAGAATAATTAGAGTTCCGAGAGATTGTGTTCAATGCCTTATAGACGAACGTATTGTAGAGGCCGAGTGCATCTTCTGCGACTTACTACCAAATTCTAGTACCATTCGACCTAGTTATTTTTAAGCCGATCATGAAGACTAAAGCGCTACTTAAGTATAAAACGCTCTTCCTGCTGATACTCATTTTAGCATCATGTTCAGAGGTAATAGATTTAAAAACTGAATCTGCTGGAGGACAATTAGTCATTGAAGGAAGAATCACCAATGGAACGATGGGTAACCTAGTAAACATTACCCGAACGCTTCAAGAAGATCAAGCCCCCGAACCCATCAGTGGGGCGGTGGTGAAGGTCATAGACGGAAACGGGTTAGAAGAAGGCTATGTGGAAACCTCACCCGGAAAGTATGAGCTTTGCCAAGATGTAGTGCTTGGAGAAGTGGGGAGCACCTATCGCTTACAAGTTGACCTTGACGGAAAAACCTATACCTCTTCAATTCAAGAAATGATGCCAATCTTAGCGAGAGACGAGCTGAGATTTGAGCTAGATATTCAGGATGCAGTTACCAGTACTGGAGTTGCTACAAGCTCGGATGTGGTCAGAGTATTCGCCAATAGCACCCTAGACAATCTACCGGAAGAATTCTTTATTCGCTGGACCATGGAAGAGGCTTACACCGTAGTGGCGGTAGACTTGCCAAGGTCTATATTCTCGAGATATAGCCCTATGCAATGTTACATTACCAATGAGTTAAGCGCACAAGATATCTTTCTGGTAGATGGAACAGCAATACGAAATGTCAACCTCAATAATAGAGAAGTGGCGGTGCGGCCCTTAGACTATACTTTCCGTACAAACCACTATTTTAATATCATTCAGTTTGCACAGAATAAAGAGGCACATGATTATTGGCAAAACCTCAAATCTTTGACAACGCGTCAGGGTTCTATTTTTGACGCTCCTCCGGCACAAGTACCAGGCAATATTACAAGTTCGGACCCATCTGAAAGCGTTTTTGGTTTCTTTGAAGCAGCAGCTGTTGACACGGCTCGCTTGCGTGTAACTAACACGGACATTCCACTATTCTTTTTAGACCCTTGCCAGATGGATCGTGAAGATTTCTTTAAAATCCTGAGACTACCGCCCGATTGTTTTAGTTGTTTAATTGAAGAAAAAATCGTTGAGCCCGAATGCCTCTACTGTAATTTGCTTTCGAACTCGAGCCTTACACGTCCAAGTTATTATTAAGTCAAATGAGATGATGAGCATCTTAAATAGCCATAAACGCATCTTCACATTACTCTTGGTACTGTGTTTTGTGAGCTGCTCTGAGGTCATTGAATTAAAGAACAACTCCGAAGGGGGACAGGTAGTCATTTACGGTAGAATTAGTAATAGCACGCAAGCCAACGAAGTCATCATCTCCAGATCAAGAGGAGCCACTACTGCACCATTGCCCATTGAAGGAGCAATCGTTAAAATTATTGACAACGCTGGTGCGGAAGAGCTGTTAGTGGAGGAAGCACCAGGAAGGTATGTGCTGATTGGAGATAGAATTTCTGGGGAGTTTGGTCAATCTTATCGCTTAGAAGTAACGGTCAATAACAAGCTTTACACTACAGAATTTCAAGAGTTGATGCCAGTGATTGCGCAAGATGAAATGCGTTATGAAATAGGCGTAGAAAGAGACATTACTTCAACAGGTACTGAAGTTTCAGAAGACGTAGTAAGCATCTTTTTTGATTCAAACTTACCTACTGAGCTTCCTGATGAATTCTTTATCCGTTGGGAAGTGGAAGAGGCTTATAGCGTATTGACTGCTTTCCTTCCAGCATTTTGGTTCCCCGGTGGATCTTCTCAAAGGTCTTGCATCATTATCAATAAATTAGGAGCCGATAACATCTTTTTATTGGACGGAAGAGAAATCAGAACCTCTGAATTAAGGAATAGGAAGTTAATCAGCCGAAGGATTGATCGTACGTTTTCGAATAAGCACTATTTTAATTTAATACAATCATCTGTTAGTCAAGAGAACCATGAATATTGGCAAGATTTAAGGACTCTGACCATTACCAACGGTTCTATTTTTGACCCCGTTGTAGGGCCACTCAAAGGAAATATTCAGAGCAGTAATCCTGAAGAAGATGTTTTCGGCTTTTTTGAAGTGATCGGCATTGATACGACAAGATTGTTAATGACTAATAATGATATTCCAGTGTTTTTTGAAGACCCATGTAAATTCATTGGAGACAAAGTAATCCCACTTTTAACCGTTCCCTTTGGTTGTGTCGAGTGTTTAATTCAAAGAAAACTAATTGATCCGGGCTGTTTGTCTTGCTCTGCAATACCCAATAATGCTGTTAGACCAAGTTATTTTTAATTAGATGATGAAAACTATCTTAAATGGATATAAACCTTTAATAACTCTGATTTCAGTATTGTGTCTCGCTGCTTGCTCTGAGGTCATTGAATTGAAGAATAACTCCGAAGGAGGGCAGGTTGTCATTTACGGTAGAATCAGTAATAGTACACAAGCCAATGAGGTTATAATATCTAGATCAAGAGGAGCCACTACTGCACCATTGCCCATTGAGGGAGCAACCGTCAGAATCATAGATAATTTTGGTGCTGAGGAGGTGTTAGTTGAGGAAGCACCCGGAAGGCATGTACTACGCGGAAATGTAATTTCTGGTGAGTTTGGTCAGTCTTACCGCCTAGAGGTAATGATTGGCAACACGCTTTACACGACAGATTTTCAAGTGTTAATGCCCGTGATAGCGCAAGATGAAATGCGCTATGAAATAGGCGTGGAAAGAGATATCACTGCGACAGGGGCAGAAGTTTCAGAAGATGTAGTAAGCATCTTTTTCGATTCAGACTTACCTACTGATCTTCCTGAGGAATTCTTTATTCGTTGGGAGGTGGAAGAGGCTTACAGCGTATTGACATCTTTTCTCCCTGTATTTTGGTTTCCGCGCGCGCCTTCTCAGAAATCTTGCATCATCGTTAATAAATTGGGGGCCGATAATATCTTTTTGTTAGATGGCAGAGAAATCAGAACTTCCGAATTAAGGAATAGGGAGTTAATTACGCGAAAGATTGATCGTACCTTTTCTAACAAACATTACTTTAACCTCATACAATCATCCGTTAGTCAAGAGAATCATGAATATTGGCAAGATTTAAGAACCTTGACGATTACCAACGGTTCTATTTTTGACCCTGTGGTAGGGCCGCTCAAGGGAAATATTCAGAGTAGCGATCCAGAAGAAGATGTTTTTGGTTTTTTTGAAGTGATCGGCATTGATACTACCAGGCTGTTAATGACCAATAATGATATTCCAGTATTTTTTGAAGACCCCTGTCAACTCATTGGCGAAAAAATAATTCCACTTTTAACCGTCCCTTTTGGCTGTGTTGATTGCTTAATTCAACGTAAACTAATTGATCCCGGCTGTTTGTTTTGTTCTGAGAATCCTGGTAATTCGCCACGACCAAGTTATTTCTAATGTCTACGATTAACCAACGCATATCTCAGTTGATAAAAGAATTTGGTGATTCTGAAAGTGGTTTTGCGAAACGTATTCAAGTATCTAGCTCGGTAATGTTCAATATTGTCAATCCAAAAGGACGTAAGAGTTACCCCAGCGGACCTGTGTTAGAAAAGATACTTGACCTGGAGAATAATGGTAAAAAAGTGTCTGCCGAGTGGCTGATGCGAGGCGATGGCCAAACGTATCAATCCGATCAAGGAGAGAAGATTAGCAACCCTAATGAGGCGATTGAATATTTAAAAAAGGAGTTTGAGCGACTTACTAAAGCGGCTAAATAGTTGAGAAACTGACCAAAGTCATTGGGCTAACAACTTAATCCTTAATATCTTTGCTACATAAAGTAAAAAACTATGAAGAAGTCAATTTTTCTCGTTTGTGCACTATTTGTATTTGCATGTAGTCCACAACAAAAATCAGAAGAGATCACCGCAGAGGTAGTAGGTAAGTATGGTGCTGAAATTACCTCAGAAGGTATGATTTCAGTAGATGATATGGTAGCTCAGTTATCAAAGTCAGATTCTATTACGGTGAAGGTGAAAGGGGAAATCACAGCAACATGTGCAATGAAAGGCTGTTGGATGAACCTAGTAATGCCTAATGGTGAAGAAATGCGAGTAACTTTTAAAGACTACGCATTCTTTGTACCTAAAGAAGGTATGGAAGGCAACGAAGCATTGATAGAAGGTGTAGTGACAAGAACTGTTACAGACGTTGAAACCTTGAAGCACTATGCACAAGATGCTGGAAAACCACAATCAATCATCGATGCTATCACAGAAGCCAAAGAAGAATTGGCTTTCGAGGCAAGTGGCGTGATTATCTACAAAACACAAACTGCTGCTGCTGAAGAGAGCACCACAGAGTAGATTACAAAGTAAAATTATAGAGAGCCAGTCTGATATGTCGGTCTGGCTTTTTTTATGGCTCTGTTTCAAGAGCCAGATGGCCCTCAATGCCAAATTGATGCAACCTTTTCGTTTTCTTTTCCATCTATTAAAGAGAGGCTGTAACCAAAAGGTCATTTTTAAGTCTATATCAAAAACTAACCAGGTCATGAAAACTCAACAACATTTTACGCGCACACTTTTCTCCTATGCATTTTTATTATTTCTCACCGCTTCGGCTGTTGCACAGCAAAAGGTTGAAGCCTCTGATATTATGGAAGCCTTAAAAAAGGGCAATGATATCACATACAAGGACGTAACGGTAACGGGTGTCTTGGATTTTACCTTTATGGATGAAAAGAAGGAAGATCTGCCCACGAGAAGGAGATGGTGGAGAAATGGTGGTGACAATTCAGTCAAAGAAACCATTATGTCAAAAATCTCTTTTGTCAATGTCACTTTCGAAGATGACGTATTGGCTTACTACCACGATGATAGATCAGAGTATACTTTTACCGCAGATTTTGAAAAAGATGTTGAGTTCCAAAACTGTAAGTTCAATAGAAATGCCATGTTCAAGTACTCGGTTTTTGAACATTTAGCAATTTTTGCGAACTCCTCTTTTAATGAAGAGTCAACTTTCAAATACGCTGAGTTTGAAGACAAGGCCGACTTCTCACAAACCTTCTTCGATGAAGATGCCATTTTCAAATACACGAAATTTAGAGATGGTGCTAACTTCAATTCTGCTAAGTTCGACAGGTCTTTAGATATGAAGTACACCAAGGTAAGAGGAGACTTAGACCTCAAGGACCTTGATGTCCGATGGGATATCATCACCAAATATGCCGAAGTAAACGGTAGAAGCTTTTCGCGGTACTTAATCGATAATTAAACTACCTATAAAATAGATTGAGAAAGCCCCGACATGTCGGGGCTTTCTTCCTTTAGGCCTTTTTGGTATAGTATTTGCCTCTTCGTGCGTGATATAATCAACCGCAAATGAAGATAAGGCCTGCTAGAATATCAAGATCATTGACCCTTATTATTACACTCTTTAGTTTAGCATTCCCTATTTATGCGCAAGAAAGTAACGTCCTCACAGACGCTGCACTATCTGAAAAAATCTATCTCCAAACAGACGGTCAGGTATATACCAATGATCAAACCATCTGGTTTAAAGCTATTGTGATCAATTCGATTGACCATACTCCAACTATGTTAAGTGGGGTACTTTATGTGGAGTTAATCAATTCAAAAGAAGAAGTAGTCAGAAGGAAGATTTTAAAAATCGATAGTGGTACAACTTCAGGTTCTTTTGAGCTAAATGATACTTATGGGGAAGGCAGGTATCTCCTCAGAGCTTATACCGAATGGAGTAAGAACTTTGGAAGCGACTATTACTATCAATCCTACCTATACATTTTTCCTCCCAATGATAAAGTAAGCGAGGTCTTGTCATCCATAGATAATGTTGTACTGGATAAAAGAGATGATGGCTTGAAGTTAACAGCATCCTTGGTGCCCAGTATTATTGATAGCCTTCACGAAAAAAGACTGATGGTTTATCTTACTGTGGATGATAAAGAAGACTCCGTTGAGATCAAGGAATCTCGAAGAGGTGGCTACCAACTGGAATATGCACTACCTGAGCAAGTTGATTTGGCTACTATTAGAATCCGTACGAGTACTGGAGTAAGGGATTCTAAAACCATACTGATCAACGATGACGCGATGGACTTACAGTTTTTTCCAGAAAGCGGTTCATTAGTAGATGGTCTTATCAGTAAAGTCGGTTTCAAAGCGGTAAGCCCAGATGGTAAAGGCAAGCAAGTGACTGGCAGTATAGTCAATGAAAGTGGAGAGGAGCTTACCACCTTTGAGAGTAACAGTTTAGGCATGGGCGCGCTCATCCTTCAACCAAAACAAGGAGAGACTTACTATGCAAAGGTGGCAAGCACAACAGATGATAACCTAGATGTGCTCTACCCACTGCCAGAGGTCAACCCTGAAGGAACGGTAATGTCGATTAAAAAGTCAAACGAACGAATCAGCGTTCGCGTGAGCTCTAATAACATAAAAAATGGCCTTGTCTATGCCCAAGTAAGCAGAAGAGGCATCAATTACTTAAAAGTAGAGGGTAGGCTGAACGACCTGGGCCAATTGCTTTTCAACTTTACAGCAGATCAGTTACCGGAAGGAGTTTTGGCCTTTACGCTAAGGGATAAATCAAACCAGCCCTTAGCCAGCAGGTTATACTTTAATGAGAAGCTTAGTGAGCGATTAAATATTACAATAGCTACAGATAAGCCCACATATGCGCAAAGGGATAGGGCTCGGCTGAAGGCCAAGGTGACCACTAAGAGTGGAGAGGCAGTTGATGCGAAGCTGTCTGTGCTAGTACTGAATAAAGAGCAACTAGGAGACCTACAGCAAAAGCGTGATAACATCCTTTCCTACTTCCTTATGAACTCAGAGCTCAAAGGCCATATTGAAGATCCGGGTTACTATTTCCGGCCAGAGAATGAATCAAGACTCAGAGATTTAGATGTACTGATGCTTACCCAGGGTTGGAGCAAGTATAAATATACAACGATGACTTTGCCAGAGGAGCAACGGTACCAACCAGAGTTAAGCTTAACTGTATCGGGTTCAGTTACTGGTCTTATAAGTCAAAGAAGGAAGAAGAAAGGTATTGACCTTACCATGACGACTTTTTATGACCCACCAACTTTTGATACTCAGACAACAGATGATTTGGGCCGATTCAGTTTTAATGTCAACGATGCTTTTGGAGAAAGTCTGCCCGTTTTGATACAAACTCAAAGGAAAGGTAAGAACACTGACTATACAATCGACCTAGATGAAAAGCTCCCCCCCAACATTCGATTTAATCATGAGGTATCTATTCAAAAGGTCGACTCCATTATTTTTGACTTGGTAGAAAAGCATCAAGAGAGAAAGCTCGTAGATGATGCCTATGATTTTTCTACAAGAGTTCGAGACTTAGGAGAAGTCATTGTCGAAGACTATGAGCTGACTCCTCAAAGGGAGCAGATGATAGAAGACTATGGTAAACCAAGCCTAGTAATAGAAGGTGATGTACTCAGAGAGCAAGAGCCGAAATGGTCCACTGGTTTGTTTAGTCTTATGCGGGCTGAACATTTTAAAAGATTGAGAGAAGTCAGTGCTATGCTTGTGGTAGTTGATGGTATTCCAGTCATAAAAGAGCGTTATGGTTCACTCTCCCGCATGTCAGTAAGCGAGGTTAAGTCTTTGGAGTTAATAATGAGGCCTAAGAACTTCCGACAATTGTATGCTAAAGTGTTTGGTCCTAGTGCCTTAGCCTATTTATCTCCCCCTCCTTACGCCATATTGTCCATTTATACGTATGCAGGCAATGGCTTTAGCCTGAAGACATTCAAAGGAATTTTTCATGGCACAATCCCTGTTTTTTCTTTTGAGCGAGAGTTTTACGCACCCAAATATAAAAACCTGACTGATGAAGATTGGGTAAAGCCAGACTATCGCGCTTTAGTACATTGGGTCCCTGATGCTCTGGCTAATGATACAGGCATGGTAGAAACAGAGTTCTATAATGCCGATAATCTAGGTGAAATGCTGGTGGTGGTAGAAGCCATCTCTTCAGATGGCCGAATTGGCTATCAGGAGATGGAATTCAATGTTGAGAAACGAAAACGATAAGCCGTGATTCTATCGGCTTTGTTTAATAAAGGCGTTCGCCAACATGCGCATTTGCATTTGATAAGGTAGAATCTTACCTAAAGCTTTATACACCTTAGGCATAAAACCCGGTATAGCCACGGCCTTGCCTTTATACATTTTATCGAGCGCGTATTCTGCAACATCTTCAGGTGACTGCTGTGTTCTTTGTGAAGCCTTGCCCATTTCCTTATCCCTTTGAATGACATCAGGATTGGTTAAAACAGCCGCAGGGCATAAAATGGTTACTCCAATGTTTGTGGCTTCCAGTTCTTTTCTCAACGATTGAGAAAAGGAATGTACAAATCGTTTACTGGCAGAATAAATGCCTTTGTAAGGTATGTCATAGAAAGAGGCCATACTCGCCACATTCAAAATGTATGCTTTCGGCAGTGCCTTCATATCAGTTAAAAAAGAATGGGTCAACATTACCAACGCCACCATGTTCAGTTGCATTTGCCCGTAATAGAAGCTTGCCTCTCGGCTTAAAAAAGCCCCTGAATTTCCAAGCCCCGCATTGTTAACCAATATGTCAACAGTGTATCCCTTTTGCTTACACCAATCGTAAATAGCCTGAGGACTTTCTTTTTGCATCATATCCGTCCCGAACATGTCAAAAGACTGGGAAGGATATTGAGCTTTCAGGGCTTCCGTTGCCTCTTCAAGTTTGGGTTCGGGAAGGGCTACGAGCAGCACATTTTGACCTCTTGCTGCGCAGTTTTCTGCAATAGCCTTGCCGATACCATTGCTGGCTCCGGTGACTAGTGTATATGTGTTGTTTTGATCAGACATTATTTGCTTTAAGCCAGTCTACTGTATTTTGAATTCCCTCCTTCAAAGGAGTTACTTGATAACCTAATTCGTTTTGTGCTTTGGCACTCGATACACTCCACTTATAGAGGTACTTTCGAACCCATCCGGGCGTGATCATCGGCTGTTTACCGAATTTTTCGGCCATGAACAGTTGATACTTCCCAAATGTCAATAACACGCCCAAAGGCATTTTATAGAGTTTGTATTTTTTGCCTCCAATTTCAGCAATCGTGTCGAATAACTCAAAGTAGGTGGCATCGTCTCCTCCTAAAAGGTAACGTTCACCAGCTCTACCGTTTTTCATTGCCAGAATGTGCCCATTGATGACGTCATCTACATAGACATAGTTGCCTGTACTGAGTCCATCACCAGGAATAAACTTCCACTTGCCAGCAATGTATTGCTTAACAAGTTTAGTCACAGAATTACTAACATTCAAAGGACCTGGACCATAAACCCGAGTTGGGTTTACTATGACAACATGCTGGCCATTGGATACGCATTCTTTTATTTTGAGTTCAGACTCATGTTTGGTGCTCTCGTATTCCGTAAAGAAGTCTACTTGTCTTGGCGTATCCTCGTTAACCGGTCCATCAATCGCTGGTCCAATGACTCCCGCTGTCGATGTCACTACAATTTTTGATACACCTTGTTTTTTGGCTGCACTTAATATGTTCAGCGTGCCGTCAATGTTTACGGTTCTGAAAGTGTTGTCTTTGGCCCATACACTTGCGAAAGCTGCGAGATGATAAACTTCATCACAGCCTTCCATTCCATTTTCGAGCGCGTCAATAGAAAAGAGGTCTCCTTCGACAAACGATATCCTATCATGGACAAGGTCTTTCGCTTTGCTCTGCGATCGAATGAGCGCCACTACGTGATTTCCTTCGTCAGCCAACTTCATGGTGAGTTTCCTACCAATAAAACCTGTGCTGCCTGTTATAAATATGCGTTTTGACATTAAATGACTTTCATTTCTGGGTTATGCCTCAAAGAGAAAAAGAAATTAGATAAGGCTAATGTTATGTGGACGAAGAAAGCTACCCAAATGGTTCCCGTAGTGAGCGTAACTAAGCAAAGAATTATTCCTAAAGGAATAGCACCGATTGTTTCTTCTAAGTTTTTGGGTACGTGTACCAATGCATATAATGCAGCATTTAGTATGATGGCGGGCCATTCACCGAGTAATGGAACTGTGGCAAAAAGCAAAAGACCTCTAAACATCAGTTCATACCCGAAAAGGTAAGCACACCAAGAAAAAGCGTTTTTGACAACCATGGGTTTTGTCCATTCCTTTTCTCTCACATTCGGATAAAAGGCTAAGTTTTTTTCCTTTTTGGAATTGAAAAAGTTCATTGGAATAATGATCAGAGCCAAACCGAAAATCCAGTAAAGCGAGATGTCATGATTCTTGAAAGCCACACCGTAAGCGGATAGGTCTTTGTCTAAAACTATCAGCATAATTATCGCTGGAATAATGCCTATTGTCATTGCGCCAACATAACGATGTGCCCAAATGGCGCGAGTATTTCCTTTTATCTCCCCATATTTCTGAATAAAGCTTTGTTTTACTTTATCTGAGATAGAATAAAAATGGTATACGCTAAAACCAACCGTAACAAGAGCTATGGCCAGCACAGGTTCTAAAAAAATAGGTTTCCAAATGGGAATATCCATGCAAGAATTTGAGCTTTGAACTGGCAAAAATAAAAACATCTATTGGAATAAGGGCCGAAGGCTTTATAAATTACGGATCAAACGATTCCCATGAAGAAGATATTCCTTAGCCTCATTATTTGTCTACTCACTACATCTATCTATGGTCAGTCCATTACGGCTGAACAATTAGTGGATAGAACAATCGCTTTTCACGACCCTGACGGATGGTGGAATAGGGTGAAAATGGACTTGGTGGTGGAAATGAAAACCCCTAATCGCTCACCTAGACTAAGCAATATAGTAGTAGATAATATCAAAGGAAGCTTCCATCTATCTACTTTGGCCAATAATCGATTGTTAGAATGGATGGTAGACGGAAAAGACTCTTGCGACTTCAAAGTTAATTTCTCGCAACCTCTTTCTGCTGCTCAAGCAGATTCATTAAGCCTTACGACTGACCGTGCACGGAGGTGGAGAGACTATTATACCTACCTCTATGGACTACCTATGAAACTGAAAGATGAGGGGACTAACATAGGAGAAGAAGTGATAGAGACCACCTTCATGAATAAGCCGGTATTAGCGCTAAGAGTTACTTATGACGAGGCTGTCGGTAAGGACATTTGGTATTTCTATTTCAACCCGAACACTTACGCAATGGTGGGTTATCGATTTTATCACGATGAAGCCAAGAATGATGGTGAATACATAGTGTTAGAGGATATGATCATTGAGCAAGGCTTAAGGATTCCGAAAAACCGAAGCTGGTTCACGAATGCCGAAGACAAACTATTGGGTGTTGATTACCTAAAGAAATTTAAAGTAGATAGGGGCTGGTAAGGGCTATAAGTTGATAAATCCTGTTGTCTGAATTTGCCTTATGCAGTCAACTATTTCTTCTTTTTACGCTTTAGCGAATTAATGAATTGTGACCAAGCAAAAGGATTAAGCAGAGGATTTGCTCTTGGGCCAGCACTATTTTGTAGGTTCACAAATTGCTGGTTTTGCATGTATCGGTAGTTGGCACTAGGACTTGCCTGCATAGGGGTTGTTCTGATCAGTTCCTGAATTACCTCTGGTTCGAAAGTGTTGAGGACATTCTGTTGATCTTGATTAAGGTTCATCGCTAGAATAGCTTCTTTGAATAAATCCTCAGAAGGAAATGGATTCACCTCTACTTGACCTAAGTCTACTGCGTCTTCTTCTAATGCGAAAATTACTGTCCAACGGTCTCCTACATCATCTGGAACTAAAACTTCTCTATTTTTGAAACCAACGGCACTAACAATTAATACGTCTCCGGCAAGAAAAGCCTTACTTATCCACCCTTTGTAATCCGTTATATCTCCACGGCCGCTGCGCTTGTTAAAGACGTGAACCCCGGGAATGGTCTGTGTACTATCCGCATTCATTACGAGGCCTGAAACCTGAACTATCTTTAAATCTTCCTGATCTTGGGCAT
Organism: uncultured Roseivirgaceae bacterium; assembly: GCA_964352205.1. Classification (GTDB taxonomy): domain Bacteria; phylum Bacteroidota; class Bacteroidia; order Cytophagales; family Cyclobacteriaceae; genus Roseivirga. The sequence continues at coordinate 138,078 of CAYGQO010000001.1, read as the reverse complement.
AGCTCATCTTCGGCAATAATGCCATTGACATCACTGCTAGGATCAAGATGAGATAATACTTGTTTGAAAGATGTTTCATTAAACTAGTTCGTAGTACACTTATACGTAAAGTAAATCAAAGAGATTTAGCAAGGCTGATCTGCTTTCTGTTACAATGATAACATGCAAAAAGCATATTTTGATTGGTGAAATAGATTTATTCTTTTCAAATTAACAATTCTTAACCCATGCGCCTCAAGAATTTTAGTCTCAGTTTTGGTAGTCAAATCTTTAAATCAGTCTCTGATGAGTCTAGGGTTAGGATATTGCATCTATTATACAAAAATGGCGAATTGACCATTTCCGATATTGAGCACATCTTAGAGTTTACCCAAACCAAAACCTCAAGGCATATTACTTACCTAAAGAATTCGGGAATGGTAAGCGCAAGAAAAGTAGACCAGTGGGTATTTTACAATATTCGAGAAGAAGTGGAAGAGTTGACAAATAGAATTTTAGAGTTTCTCGTCAAGGATTCTGTGCTACAAAAAGATCAGCAGACTTATGAAGTACTTCATTCGAATAGAGAATTAGCTAAAAGTAGGCTTCAGAATAAAAACCTGTTGCGTTAAACTAAGCAGAAGCTTTGTAGTTATTTCACAAACGATTCTCCTTTGAGCAAATACAAACATATTTTCTTCGACCTAGATCATACCCTTTGGGATTATGATGCCAATGCGCGTGAAGCCCTTTATGAACTATACGACCGGTATAAGTTTGGTCAACTAGGTCTTTTTGAAAAAGAGCTTTTGGCTGACACCTTCTTTGAAATCAATGAAGGTTTATGGGACCTTTACAATCGCAACGAAATACAAAGGAGAGATATCCGTGAAAGAAGGTTTCCGGCTATTTTTCAAAGACTGGATGCTTCCCTTGAGCACATGCCCTTTAGAATTGAAGAAGAGTATATAGCGCTTAGCCCAACGAAAAATAGAACTTTTGATGCAGCACATGAGGTGTTAGATTATTTGAGCGGGCAGTATACCTTGCACATCATCACCAATGGCTTTGATGATATTCAGGCCACAAAACTTAAATCGTCAGCGTTAGATCAATATTTTGAAGTGGTCATTACTTCAGAGTCATCAAAAATGAGAAAGCCAGATCGTGGAATTTTCGAACTCGCACTCAATCAAACCAATGCTCAGTTAGGGGAAAGTATTATGATTGGTGATAACCTAGATTCAGATATTGCTGGTGCGGTTAATATTGGAATGGATCACGTTTGGTTTAACCCTAACAATGTATCTACCGACCGCATCATTCAACACGAAATACAGAACTTAATTGAGCTGAAAAGCATTCTATAGCAAACGGTTTCATAACAGGGTTTTGAAACAGTATATTTGCGCAAATCATTTGATAGAACCATAAAAAAGTAAACTATGGCCACAGGATTTTTCAACGTGCCTACTCCAAGTAACGAACCAGTATTAGATTACGCTCCGGGTTCTGAGGAAAGGAAGAAACTAAAAGCTGCATTGGCTGAAGCCAGAGCACAACAAATTGACGTACCAATGTACATTGGTAATCAAGAAGTAAGAACTGATAATAAAAAGCCGATGTCGCCTCCACACGATCATCAGCATATTCTTGGTCATTACAGCGCTGGTGATGCATCACATGTAGAAGCTGCTATTGACGCTGCCATGGCTGCTAAATCTGCATGGGCTGATATGGGTTGGGAGCACAGAGCTTCTATCTTCTTAAAAGCTGCTGAACTGATTGCAGGGCCTTACAGGGCTAAGTTAAATGCTTCAACCATGTTGGGCCAATCGAAGAATGCTTACCAAGCGGAGATTGATGCAGCGTGTGAGTTTATCGACTTTCTAAGATTCAACGTACAATACATGACGGAGATTTATGCGCAACAGCCTGCGTCTGGTCCTGGTGTATGGAATCGTTTAGAGCAAAGACCTTTAGAAGGATTCGTATTTGCACTGACTCCTTTCAACTTTACGGCAATTGCTGGTAACCTACCCACTTCAGCTGCCATGATGGGTAATACTATTGTGTGGAAGCCTTCAAATACTCAGATCTATTCTGCTAATGTACTGATGGAAGTTTTCAAGGAAGCTGGTGTTCCTGATGGTGTAATCAACCTTGTATACGTTTCTGGCCCTGTGGCTGGCGATGTGATCTTCAACCATAAAGATTTTGGTGGTATTCACTTTACAGGGAGTACAGGTGTTTTCCAAAACATTTGGAAGACCATTGGAGAAAATATTCACAAGTACAGATCTTACCCAAGAATTGTGGGTGAAACTGGTGGAAAGGACTTTATCATGGTTCATAAATCATCAAACGCTAAAGAAGTAGCAACGTCTATTTCTAGGGGGGCATTCGAATTCCAAGGACAGAAATGTTCGGCAGCTTCGAGAGCCTATATTCCATCTAACCTTTGGGAAGAAGTGAAGGGATATGTTCAGGCAGATCTAGCGACCTTCAAAATGGGACCTACCGAAGATTTCGGAAACTTCATTAACGCTGTAATTGACGAAAAGTCATTTGATAACATCGCGAAGTACATTGATGATGCAAAGGCAAGTTCAGATGTAGAAATCATCGCAGGTGGAAACTACGACAAGTCAAAAGGTTACTTTGTTGAGCCAACAGTGCTTCTAGCAAAAGATCCTAAGTACACTACCATGTGTGAAGAGATTTTCGGCCCGGTGATTACGATCTACGTTTATGACGAGAACGAATTTGAAGCGACTTTGGAATTGGTAGACAATACTTCGCCATACGCTTTAACAGGTTCTATCTTCTCGAAAGATCGTTATGCATTAGAGCAAGCGACTAAAGCACTTCAAAATGCTGCGGGTAACTTCTATATCAATGACAAGCCAACAGGTGCTGTTGTAGGACAGCAGCCATTCGGTGGTGCTAGAGGTTCTGGTACTAACGATAAAGCAGGTTCTATGATCAATTTATTGCGCTGGGTATCGCCTAGAACAATCAAAGAGACCTTTGTTCCAGCAAAAGATTATAGATATCCTTTCTTATCAGAAGATTAATGAATTGAAAGCCCCGCTGGTCGGGGTTTTTTTATGTTTAAAACTATGGATGAACAATTAATAAATGTTGAAAAGTTTTTCACCGAGGAGGTGCCTAGCTTACTCGAAAGCCTTGACAAAAAAGAACAACCCGTTTGGGGAATAATGACGCCTCAGCATATGTTGGAGCACCTGATAGTCACGTTCAAAATGTCGGTTGGACGTATCAATATCCCTGTGGTTTCTAAGGAGGAAGACTTTCCTCGATTAAAAGCTTACTTGATGAAGGATAGTCCTATGAGGCGGTCGGTTCCAGCTCCTACAGGCAAAAATGAGTTGCAACCCTTAAGGTCAGCAAGTTTAGAAGAAGCCAAAGAAAAGCTAATCAAAGAAACGAATAGCTTCATAGACTTCATGCGTGCCAATCCTGATTTTATAGCTAACCATCCGTTTGGAGGTCCTATGACTGCCAAAGAATGGCTGTTCTTTCATAAGAAACATTTCAAGCATCATTTTATTCAGTTTGGCCTGATTCCAGATTATGAATCATGATCACTTCAGTAGCCTAGAAAGGATGTTCCATGCTGCCCCAATTCAGGAGATACTAATTGGTGCCAAATTGAAAGTACAAAGCGGGCGGGCCACTTATTCCCTTGATATCTCTAAAGACTACTTTCATGCTGCCAATGCACTGCACGGAGCCATCTATTTTAAGTTACTCGATGACTCAGCCTATTTTGCTGCTGCGTCTTTAGAGGAGACTTACTTTTTATTGACTAAGTCTTACACTATTCACTTCAAAAGGCCAGTGGAAATCGATCGATTGGTGGCAGTGGGAGAGGTCACCTCGGTTGATGAAAATGAGATAACCTGTAAGTCAAAAATTACAAATACTTCTGGAAAAGTAGTGGCTGAGGGCGAAGGAGTTTTTGTAAAGAGTAAGAAACTCTTGAAAGATCAAGCCGGATATCTTTAATCACTAGGATATTCCTTCAGGCCTGATCATCATACCATTTATCGTGTTGATGTAACTTTTTTCTCGCGCCTAAGTCTTTATAGAGAATACATATCAAATCAAACCACGGTCAAAATGAAAAAACTCATCACAACATTATTACTAATAGCGGTCTGCGTATCTGTGCAGGCGCAGAAAAAGGTTCGCGAGAAAGATATTCTTGGAGAATGGGATCTTGTCATCGATTTAGAAGAAGCTAGAGAGGAAGTTGAGGAAGAGCTCGAAGAAGAAGAGTCATGGTTGGCAAGGCGTTTTGCAAGGGGTATCAGTAATTTCGCAATGGATATCGTTGAAAGCATTGACATCAAATTCGACTTTAGGGAAGATGGTGAAGTAAAGTTGAGCATGAACATTTTCGGAGAAAGAGAAGTCGAATACTTGGACTGGTCAATCAATAAGGATGGAGAACTCATCATCGAAGACAAGGATGATGACAGACGAGATTCCCGAAGAAGAAGCAATAACTCTTTTGATTTTTCAGATGATGATGATGTCTGGATGATGAAAGACGGTAAGCTTCAAGTCTTTGAAAAAACTCGGAGAGGACTACTGGAGATAAAGGAAGAGATATACCTCCAAAAGAGATAAAGAAAAGGCCCCACCCCGAAGCTTCTGGGGTCGGGGCCTTTTCTGTTTTTAGCCGTTGACTAAATATTTGAGTTTTTCGTGAGTGGCATGGTTCATTTCTGCAATCTTCTCAAGGTTGTGATTCTTAAAGAAATGTTCCCTGATTTCTAATAACTCATCATAAGGGCCTCTTGGAGCGATCAGCTTGATAATAATAGGCGTACATTCTAACATCACAAAGAGTAGAAGTATGAATACATTGGCCAAATAAATGGCTCGATTCTCTTCTCCCAAAACTCGCAAAGCTTCTAACTGTGCTGCCATTCCATTCCAAGGGTTTCTCTTAATGCTTTCCAATTCAGCGGCCTTCTGACCAATGAGGGTACTATACTCTTGTTCCTTGGCGACTATAATGGGTAAATTTTGACTGGTGATTAGGTCTAGTTCTTTCTGTGCTTGATCAGCATCAGCTTTTTTGAGTTGATAGATAGGGCCGGCACTACGCCTCATAGACCCACCTGTGCCGTCTGCCTCAGCACTAGCAGCAGCAGCCAGTTCATTGCGGGTGATCGCTTTATTAGATATCTCTTGCTTTAGGTTGACTATCTGGCTCTGTAATGAAGCACCATCATCAGCATACCGTTTTTCTATTGCTGTGATTTCGTTTTGGTAAATCTGTTCTTCTAATACAACCAATTTACGATCAATCTCTTTGGAGAAAATTCTAAGTTCTAGTGGTTTTGAAATAACAATGGCCAACATAATGGCTAATAGCATCCTTGGTGATGCAATGATGATTTCTTTCAACCAACCGCCTTGTTTTTTTCGCATGGTTGAAACGATAAATCGATCAAGGTTGAAGATGATAGTACCCCAGACTATACCGAAAGCTAGCGCCCAATAGGCATTTTCGAAAACGGTAAAAAAGGCATATCCTCCAGATAGTGCCGCCAGCAGACCTGTGAAAAAAACTGCAGCTCCCATTCCTGTGTATTTGGAAGCATCAGTTGGGCAGCGCTTGAGAAGGGAAATATTGGCTCCGGAACAGAACCAGAAGAATTCTTTGAGTGACTTCATGTTGTTTGAGTTTATCCACCAAAGGCGGGTTTTGACCATTGGACAATACTCCATTTGACAAGGATCAGGTAGAATATGTTACAATGGTTACGGTAGAGGGTAAAACGGGAGCCGATTCAATATGTTGTGTAGGATAGTACCTTTTTATACATAGTACCTAAAAACAATGATGAACAAGGCGAAATCGATGATGAAAATTACAATCCGTATTGATCGATTAGGTAAATCACAGACGCCATTGCTGCTGCTCCTAGTTCAAGTTCTCGCTGGTTGACAGCTTCGAAATTGTCTATTCCTGTGTGGTGGTACTTGAAGTAGCGTTGACTATCGGGTAGGTATCCAATGGTTGGAACGTCTTGTGTTCTCAACGGGCTTATATCGGCACCACCACCACCTCTTTTGAATTGGTAGATGTTGTAAGGTTCAAATAAAGCGCTCCAACTTAATAATTTGTCTTGCTGTGCTTTAGTACCTGAAATACCAAAACCGATCGGTAAGAATCCACCTCTGTCAGATTCCATGGCGGCAATGTGGTTCTCATTATTCTGAGCAGCCAACTCCGCGTACTTTCTGCCACCCATTAGACCATTTTCTTCATTCATGAACATCACGGCACGAAGTGTTCTTTTGGGTTGATAACCCAATGCTTTCATAATGCGGAGCACTTCTATGGATTGAACACAGCCTGCACCGTCATCATGGGCACCCTCTGATAAATCCCAAGAGTCGAGATGGCCGCCTACCACTATGATTTCGTCCGGTTTTTCAGATCCTTTGATTTCACCCACTACATTGTAGGAAAGTACATCAGGAAGCATTTCACAATGTGTCTCAAAATAGAATTGAAGATCAGTATCGTCTTTGAGCAAGCCACTGAGTTTGTTGGCATCATTCGTACTGATGGCCACGGCAGGAATTTTTGGAATATTTAGGCCATAGCGAGTTCCACCAGTATGGGGTACGTCATCGTTAAAAGAACTTAAAGACCTAACCACTACGCCAATTGCCCCATACTTGGCAGCTTCAGATGGGCCAGCACCTCTTTGGTTTGATGCACCGCTATATGCCGAGAAGGTGTCCATTAGTTTTGGGTCCATCGGACGGTTAAAGAATACAATTTTGCCCTGAACTTTGTCTTTGCCGAGTTTGGCCAGTTCTTGAAAATCCTGAACCTCAATGATATTTCCTAACACGCCAGCAGGGCCTGACCCTACAGAGTTACCCAGTGCTACCGCATTTACCGACACAGCGCCTAATTTTTTGGAGTTGACAATCCGCGCGACTTCTTTTTGGCCTCGTACCCAGTGTGGCACCATGACGGGTTGAAGGTAGACGGTATCAAAGCCATAAGTCATCATTTGCTGTCGACTCCATTCTACAGCAGCAGCTGCTTGCGGAGAGCCACTTAATCGCCCACCGATATTTTTGGTGAGGTGTCTTAACATCTCATAACTATCGCCACGTTCAAGGGCTTCATCAAATATCTTTCGAATTTGAACTTCGTCTTTTGTGTTTTGAGCAAAAGGTGTGGAAATGAATGTTACCGTAAATAAAAGCGTGAGCAAATGCTTCATGAGAATGGATTTTAATGGGAACAAGATTGATTAGTCAATCAATTCTGCTTTCTGAAGAATGTACATCAGTTTCATAGGGTCATCGGCATTGATATTCAAAATGCCTTTTACCTTGATCCTTTTTTCTGTGAATTTTATGTTCTTTTCGGAGAATATTTCCATGACGGTTTCTGGTCCAGCGCCACCACAGAAGAAACAATTGGCAAAGGGTAGGGCAGAAAGTACAAAGTAGTTTTCACCTCGGAGTTCATCTAGTGGAATCATCCAACCCTCTAGTATAATCTCTTTGCCATTGAGTGCTTTTACCTCATCGCTGAAAGTAGGGAAGTCGATTTCATAGTTGAGTACTTCGTCAAATCGCTTTTCAATCTCCACATTCGAAAGCACCTTCCATGTACTCTTGTTTTGGGCCAAAGCGGTAAAGCAGGCTACCGCAATGAGCACTATGATGAGTAATCCTTTTTGCATTACTTAATCAAGTCAAGAACTCTGTTGAACCTGATGTTTTGAAAGAACCCAGCATTCGGATCGGTTCGATCCATGGACCAGAAAATGAACAATGGCTTGCCAACAATATGGTCGTAAGGAACAAGGCCCCATGTTCTTGAATCTTCTGAGTTATGACGGTTATCACCGATCATAAAGTAATAGCCTTGTTTGAAAGTGTAAGTATCAATCTTTTCACCCTCAATAAACACTTCATCACCTCTAATTTCTACCTCGTCATTGTGCTCATAGTGCTCAATGGCTTCACCATAAAGGGCTATATTTTCAGGAGTCAGGTCAATAGTTTCTCCTTTCTCTGGCATGCGCAATGGACCAAAGAAGTCACGACTCCAATTGAAGCCTTGGGCACGTGGAAAGATTCGTCCATCTTCACCCGGCTGATAAGTAACCTCTTCAACCTCTCGGATAAAGTTATAAGCCGCCAATTTGTCTGCCTTCTCTTGCGTAGTGTGAATAAAGAAACCCTGTTTCCCTTTATAATTGTAGAACGGCTGAGCAGTAGTCGCATAGGTGTCAGATGGGTTGTCGTCCGTATAATCTGTGATACCAACTTCTTTCATATACCTAGGATGAACACCCTTATCTGCTTGCACAAAATAGCTTGTCAGCATGCCGGGAGGGTTTTCAACCGGTTCGCCATTGATATAGATCTGCTTATTTCTTACCTCAAAAACATCACCAGGCGTAGCCATACATCGCTTTACGTAAAAAGTCTTGATGTCAAGCGGATAGCCTTTATCGTAGTCTGGAGGATAATTAAATACTACAGGTTCGCCCACGCGCGGATCTCTTAAACCAGGAAGTCTAAAGCTAGGTGCCTGAATGATTTTGCTATAGGACGGGATGTCAGTACCCCAGAATTTTTGATGTGCTAGTGGAAATTGGATCAAGGTAGTCGGTGTTCTTGGTCCAAAATGGACTTTGCTCACAAAGAGGTGATCACCGATGAGCATGGAGTTTTCCATAGAGCCAGTGGGTATAGCATAGGCTTCAATAAACAAACCTCTGATGATCGTCACAGCGATTAAAGCAAAGAGGACGTCATTGGCCAATTCCCTGAAGAAACCCCGCTTTACTTTAGGTGTTGTTTCGGCTTTCTCTTTGCGCTTTAAGAAGTCGAGCATATATAGATTTTTAGACTTTACGTAAGTAGTAAAGGTATTATTTATTTGTCAAAAATAGATGTGAAAAAGTGCTATAGATGATTTGATAACGGATAAAACATTTGATGGGTTTTGGTAATTCTATGTGATCGGTTTTATTAATTAGACTAGCTTACGTTAATTTGATTTTTCAATTCCAAGATGAGATGATCAGTATTGATAATTTGAGTTTCGGATATTCAGAGCAAAAGGTGCTCTCCATACCCCACATGGAGGTAAAGGAAGCTGAACACTTGCTTATTCTTGGTAATTCTGGAAGCGGAAAAACTACACTACTCCATATCCTTGGAGGCTTGTTACAGCCGAAAGAGGGAAAAGTAGTGATTGGTAATACTGATTTGTATAATCTTTCGGGTCATCAGAGAGATCAATATCGTGGACAGAATATTGGATTAGTTTTTCAAAAGGCACATTTAATTAGTGCATTGTCGGTAGGCGATAATCTTCTGTTAGCTCAGTATCTCTCAGGTACAGTTCAAGATAAAGGCCGAGTTTATGAAGTTTTGGAAGAGTTGAATTTGGGTGATAAGGCCCAAAAGAGTGTTAGGTCGCTTAGCCAAGGCGAGCAACAGCGTGTTACCATTGCAAGAGCGCTGCTGAATAGACCAAGGCTGATTCTAGCTGATGAGCCTACCGCTAGTTTGGATGATGTGAATGCCATGAAAGTGATTGAGTTACTGAAAAAGCAGGCTGATAAATACCAGGCATCACTTTTAATTGCTACGCACGATAAGCGTGTTAAGGATCAATTTGAACTTCAACTTAACCTCAGTGCGGCATGAATCTGATAACACTAAGTTGGAATTATATTAAAAGTAAGCCTCTCAACACGGCTTTGAATGTGTTGCTAATGAGCCTGGGCGTAGCCATTATATTGGTGCTTATTCTATTAAGTACTCAGCTAGAGGAAAACTTATCAAAGAACAAAAGAGGGATTGACCTTGTAGTTGGTGCGAAGGGTAGTCCACTACAACTTATCCTAGCGAATGTTTATCATATTGACTTTCCTACAGGCAATGTAAAGTTAGATGAGGCAAAGGCGATCACTCGAAACCGCCTTGTTAAATCAGCAATACCTTTAGCATTAGGCGATAATTATGGAGGTTTTAGAATCGTGGGTACTAACCATGATTATGTCAATCTCTACGAAGGCAAAATCGAAAAAGGAGAGATTTGGCAGTATAATCTCGATGTTGTGTTAGGTGCAAACGCTGCAAAACGCTTACAGTTAGGCGTTGGTGACGACTTCTTCGGAGCCCATGGACTATCTGTTGCAGACCTTGAGCATGATGAGCAAAAGTATCATGTAGTAGGCATTCTGGAACAAAACGGAAGTGTATTGGACAACCTGATACTGACCAATATTGAGAGTGTTTGGGCCGTACATGCCCATGAAGAAGATCACGAAGGAGAAGACCATGCCGAAAAGAAATTAGGCTCAGCTGTCGAGACTGGTTTTCCAGAAGGCGATGAAGATGATGAAATAACATCAATGCTCATCCAATACCGATCGCCAATGGGTGCGGTACAGATGCCACGGATGATTAATGCGAATACTAACATGCAGGCCGCCTCTCCAGCTTTTGAAACGCAGCGCCTCTTTTCGCTACTGGGAATTGGCGTAGACATGCTCCGGAGCTTTGCGTATATCATTATCGTGATTGCAGGCTTAAGTGTTTTTATTTCCATGTACAATGCCCTTAAGGATAGAAAGTATGACTTGGCCATTATGCGCTCTTTGGGTGCATCCAGAGGAAAGTTATTCGTTCATGTAATCATTGAGGGAATTATTATTACCACACTAGGTGGGCTTTTGGGTATTGTCCTGGGACACGGATTGATGGAATTACTAGCCAATTCTTACGAGAAGTCTGAAGAGGTGGGTGTTACAGGATTGATTTTTGTGAACCAAGAATTCTATGTGTTGTTAATAAGTTTAGGCGTTGGATTAGTCGCATCTTTGATTCCTGCGTTCAATGCTTATAAAACAGATATATCTAAGGTTTTAGCTGAGGCATAAATTTAAAAGAAATGAGAAAGGTACTTACACTGATCGTTTTATTAGGAATTGGTTTTTCATCAATGGCACAAGATGCCAAAATGAAAGGGCCTAAGCTCTGGAAGGCCTTGGCCGATGTGAGCTATGACATCCAAAAGGATGAGTATGGCGATGTTTTTGTGCCAGTCTTTGGAAAGGAGATCAATGGCATTGCCGATCAGATTGTAGAGGTAGATGGCTTTATCATTCCCTTTGACGGTATGTTCAAACCAACCGAATTGATATTGTCTTCGCTTCCCATAAGTGAGTGCTTCTTTTGCGGCTCTGGAGGCCCAGAAACTGTGATGGAAATTTCCATGAAGGAAAAGATAAAATACACAACCAAACGGGTAAAAATTCGTGGTAAACTGAAGCTAAATGCAAGTAATCCTGACAAACTGATGTATCAATTAGTAGAAGGAGTTTTTGTTGGCTTAGCAGACGATAGCTATTAGATTTGCCGAAAATTTTGGTGTTATGAAGAAGTTCCTAGGATTAGCCTTGATCACAATTTTCACTTTCTCATGTGGAGGCGGTTTTGATGCAAAAGTAGAAGAAACTAAAATTCTAGACGTGCATGACGAAGTAATGCCAAAGCTTGGTGAGGTCATGAACTTGAGAAAAAAGGTGCTAGCCAAAGCGACTGAATTAGAGGCTACAAATCCTCAAAGTGAAAATTTGGCTGAATTAAGAGCGCTTGCCGCTAAATTGGATGAAGCCCGAGAGGGGATGATGACATGGATGAATGATTGGTCGAAAAGTGCCAAGCCACATGTCAATGGCGAAACATCTGAAGAAGCACAAAAAGCATTCTTTGAAGCTGAAATGGAGCGCGTTACCAAGGTGAAGGACGATATTAATACTTCAATCGCTTCTGCTAAAGAGGAGCTGAAATAATTATTGGTTAGGTACAACCCGTTCGACTTCTTCCAAAGTCACCAATTCCGATTTGTTACCCCAAGCATTTGAGATGTAAACTAAGAGCTCCTGAATTTCTAAGGAAGTCAAATCAGGATTAGCAGGCATGGGTTGGTTGTAGTCGATGCCATTGACTATAATAGGGCCTTTCAATCCATACTTGATGGTTCTGGCCGAACTGGCAACATCATTCAGCAAGTAATCAGCGTTCTTTAAAGGGGGGATCAAAGTGCCCAAGCCCTCACCATTTTCAGCATGACAGTTTTGGCAGTATTTTGTATACAAGCGTTGGCCAGCTGAGAATTGTTGGAGGCCCTTTGTATCAAGTCTTGAATGAACGTTTTCATTATTACTCGTTTCGCCAGATCCACACGCCAATGTGATTAATAGTGGAATACACAGTAGAAATTTCAAGCCTCCAACTTCTGTCTTCCGACTTCTGTCTTCTGACTTCTGACTTCCATCTTCGGTCTTCTGACTTCCAGCTTCTGATTCGTTAATCCTCATATTCTGCCAAAAGCTTAGGAATGTCATTCATTAATGCGTCAACGTCAATAGGCTTCGTGCCATCATACAATCCCCTGATGCGTTTTTCTTTATCTATCAGTATAAATGCTCCACTGTGGATGAAACCTCCTGGAGCGTCCTCGTCCTCTCCCACAGGCACTAAATAGCCTTCGGCACTCCCAATGCGATAAATCTCGTCTTGATCTCCGGTGACAAATTTCCAAACCTTGCTATCGGGGATGCCGAGCCTTAAAGAAAAGTCTTTCAAATAGGCAACAGTATCGTGTGCAGGGTCAATGGTGTGCGATAAAATGCCGAATTCTGGATTGTCTTTGAACTTTTCATATACCCTAAGCATCTGCTGCTTCATCACAGGACAAATGGTAGGACAGGTGCCGAAGAAGAAATCGGCAATATAAATTTTGTTGTCAAAAGAGGCTGGCGTTACGGCCAAACTATCCTGATCATAGAAGGTAAAATCAGGGATGGTGTGATAAGTAGTGTCTAATTTTCCATCAACTTCTGTAAACTCCTGCCTTCCCAGAATGGGTAGTTTTTGTGTAGCCTTATTGCCTTCGCATGACCATAGAGCTGATAAAATGATCAATGCTAATAAATACTTTGCGCCTCTTGCCTTCATGTTATTCCGTCTTAGTTCTCAATCTTTTATAAATCCGAATGCCAATCATTAATGTAATAGCAACCAGCATAAATCCTAATGTCCCTTTAATCCAATTGAATTCATTTTTTAATACGATAATGAAGACCACAGAGATGAGTATTAGGGTGGAAACTTCATTCCAAATTCTTAACTGATTAGAGCTATACTTTTGCTGATCGTTTTGCAGCTGGTTATAGAGCCTGTGACACAAAAAGTGATAGACATAAAGCAAGACCACGAAGGTCAATTTGATATGCATAAAGGGTAGCTCAAGCATCGCAGGATATTGATAAATCATAATGCCACCGAGAATCAGTGTGATGATGGCTGAAGGCCATGTAATGATAAACCAAAGCCGATTGGCCATGATTTTCAACTGATCTCCTAGTATGGTTCTGTCGGGCTCCGGTTTGTCGAAAGCCTCGCGTTGGTAAATGAATAAACGGACAATGTAGAATAGCCCGGCAAACCAGGTGACTATGAAAATAATATGGAGAGATTTAATATAAAGATCAGCCATAGCTCTGCTTTTACAAAGGTACTCAGGAATCAGTTAAGGGTTAATCAGGAATCAGGGAATTTGTTTATTTTTTCCGTTGCATGAGCATTTTTAAAGTCGTGTATTCCCTGCCAAGTTTGTATTTTCTTTCTAGATCAAACTTGAAAATCGCATCGACTATGGCTGTGAGCAGAATTATTGGAAAAATTAAAAACAACAAAATAGACTTTAGCCTGATCAAAAACGGCTTGGAGATGTTGGTGATAATTTCTCTAGGATTCCTAATTAAGAGCAGAATAGTCCATAAAACTAAACCAACTAGAAGTACCTCGACAATAACCATTTTTTACTGATTACTAATCAACTGATAACTGTTTATCTAATCAAATGGCCCATCCTTTTGTTCTAAAACAGTCAATGAATCTCCAACTTTTACGGTTCCCCCAATACTCGGAATAAAGTTTTCACCAAAAAGAATCTTTTGCCCTAGTTTCCTGTAAGTAGCGAGGGTTTTCAAGGGCTCTTTTCCTTTTTGAGCAGTATCTACATCAATGGTAGTCATCACACATCGTGCGCATGGTTTTACGCCATGCATTGTAACTTCACCGATGTTGATTTTCCTGAATCTATCTTCCTCATGTGCTTCGCAATCAGAGATGATGATATTGGCCCTGAATCGATTCATTGGGACGTATTCCTCAGTCTTGCTATTCAAAAGGGCTAAAGATTCCTCGCTGATGATGAGCACAGGATATCCATCCGCAAAGCTGACCTTGTCTGTGCTTTCAATGGCATAGCGTTGGTCAGCTTGACGGACGCTGTCTTCATGCATATAAAGCAGTCTCACTGGCTTGCCAATGATGTTACTGAACCACTGATCGACTTCACTACCGACAGGCTTAGCGCTACAGGCATCATCCCACACGCTAACAGGAACAGGTGTTGCATCTGGTTCAGTCATTTTAAAACTGACGGGAGAGATGTCTTTTGTCTTATGTGTGATAGTCATCTCATCACCTTTGATGGTCGGTTGTAATAAGGCCATTTCAGAATAATCGCGCTGGTGTACGAAGACCCCATGCTCATCTGCCAAAACCCACCTTCGGTCGTACTGAAGCCCTCGTGTTTCCACTTTTGATTGGGTGAGTTGAATCCCAGCAATTGATTTTATCGGATAGATCCAGAGATCGGTAATCTTAAGCTTTGGCATGTTGTAATATTTGGTACTCGAAAATAAGAAGACTTCGTTTCTTATCGCCAATATTGATATCGGCTAACGCGATTAAGCTTCAGGTTATAGCCGTGCCAAGTCGTTTGTGTCTGTAATAAGTTTGGGTAAGCCTTGTCGAAGGTGTAGGTATTTGTTTTGCCGTCTTCTAATAGTACTTCTACCATCCATACACTGTCCTGATCGCTTACTGCGAATTCAGCCTCATAAATTTTCGGGGTACGCGTTTTCGTATTGATCTGACCATCTACTACGCGCTTGCTGAAAGCCAGGCCATCTTCAAATTTCGTTGCTCTTAGCAAATAAGAGAGTTGATCTTCCCAGATTAAGTCTGTTCCCTCAACAGTCATTCTACCATCACCGTAGCCATCAAAGTAACTGTTGTAGTCGTATTCGTAGCCATCTGATGTAAGTTCGAATTGCTTGAAGGTATTGCCACACCATTCTTGGCCAGTGTGTGTCATTTTATGGAGTTGCTCGGGTTTTTCCCTTTTAAAGAAAAGGCTCGTGAGATAGTGATAAGGATAATTTTCAGTTTCGAAACGGCCAAACTTGTTGACCTTCATTACACTGAACAAATCATCACGTTTATAGTCATTCGTCTTAACATTGAAGTCTTCGTTAAACTCTTCTTTCACCGTGATGTATGCATTGTCAAACTTTCTGACCTTTCCATAAACGACCATTTCCGCATCGTAATGAGCCACTTCGGCTTGACCGTCTTCCCATATTTTGTTCATCGCCCAATCATGATTAAACACTTCACTAGCAGGGTAGTCAATGGCGGTATTTTTCTCTTGTGCGGGGCTACAGGCAATACATATTAAGAGTAGTAGCGGCAGTACATTTTGCTTTTTCATAAGATTGCTTTTTTAGATTAACCCAGAACCGAGTCAGCCCAAGGACCCAAATCTTTTTCAGTGTCTACATCATTGAGTGTAGGCAAAACTTCATAATGGAGCGAGAGGTTTTGAAAGTCATTAATAGTGTCTGAAGCCACTGTTTCAGTGCTCCAAATTTTGCCTTCAAAAAGCTGAGGAATGAATTTGGACATACCAATGGTGTAGTACCCTCCATCTTCGGCAGGGCCAATAATGGCATCATTGCTTTTCAATATTGAAAAGGCAGAGGCTAAATCAGACTCACTCATTTCATAACAGTCGCTACCGATAATGCACACATGCCGATAGCCGTCTTCAAAGGCCTGCTTAAACGCAGTCGTAATTCTATCACCTAAATCGCCATTACTTTGAACCGCTTTCTGATAGTGATCGTTAGGCCAAAGGTCGTCTCGGTCGATATAATCAGAATAATAAACTACTTTATCGACATTAAGATGGATAGTCTCTTGCTGTGTCTTTGCCAGCAGTAGTTCGTAAATCTTCAAAGCTTTTTCGTTACCAATAGTTGTTGCCAATCGCGTCTTGGCTTTACCGAGAACCGGGTTCTTTACAAAAATAATGAGGAGGTCAGTTTTCATCTCAATAGACCGCTATACCTTTCTTTAGCAGGTTTCCAAAGTATTGATTGTAGACGTGTATGCTATCGGTTGACTGATTGACTGAATTGACTAGGGGTAACTGGGCATTAGACCATCCAATCAGACCGTCTTGTAGCTCTATGATTTTATTGAAACCTTGATCCCTTAAGGTTTTTGCAAGCTTGTTACTCCGTATACCTACGGTGCAGTAGACGAGGATTGGTGCTTTTGGGTCTAAACTTTCAAGTAGACTTTCGTCATACCTTAGGGCGCCTTTAAGATGGCTCACTTCAAACTCGTTGGCATCTCGGACATCTAGGATTGTCAATGTATCTTTTGAAATCAACTGCGCTGCCTTTTGTGCATCGACTCGCTCTAAATTCGAATTATTAAGGAACGTAAACAATCCTCTTCGGTATACCTGATAGCATACGATGGATAAGAGAAGGATTACTCCCGGAACGATATATTTTAAATACGTCATTAGTTTATGGACTCAAATAAACTACTTCTTTTCCATTCAATTGTTTTTCGGATCTTAGAATTCCCTCAATTCTCGATAAATGAATGGTGAATGACATTTGAAATTATTATTACCTTGCCAACCTGAGATGAAGCGAAAAAAACTCACAGTAGAAGAACTTATTGATGGTGTTTTGGCAGGCGATAGGCTTGTCTTAAGCCGGGCTATAACGCTATGTGAGAGCCATAGGTCTGAAGATATAGCGGCATCGGAAAAGCTGTTAACAGCGATCCTACCAAACACGGGTAATTCTATGAGAATAGGGATTACGGGTGTGCCTGGTGTAGGTAAAAGTACATTTATCGAATCTTTTGGAACCCTTGTAACTGGCCACGGAAAGAAGCTTGCTGTACTCACCATTGACCCCAGTAGTCAAAAGACGAAAGGTAGTATTTTGGGAGACAAGACCCGAATGGAAGAATTGGCCAGAAATCCAATGGCTTACATTCGCCCATCAGCTTCCGGAAGTGCCCTCGGAGGTGTAGGCAGTAAAACGCGTGAGGCAATGTTGCTTTGCGAAGCCGCAGGTTTTGAGGTCATCTTCATTGAAACAGTGGGGGTGGGCCAGTCGGAAACTTTGGTACACGGCATGGTCGATTTCTTTTTGCTTTTAATGCTAGCGGGTGCGGGGGATGAATTGCAGGGAATTAAGAAGGGGATTATGGAAATGGCCGATGCAGTGGTCATTAATAAGGCTGATGGTGACAATCAAATGGCTGCCAAAAGAGCGAAAGCAGAATATCAAAGTGCATTACATTTATTTCCCGTAGGTGACTCCGGTTGGCTGCCGCAAGTTCAGACTTGTTCCGCCTTAAAAAATATGGGACTAGAAGACATTTGGGAGATGCTACTGAAGCATCGCGAAATGATGGTTGGTAATGGGTTTTTAGCCGCGAATAGAAGGCTTCAGCAAGTCAATTGGTTCAAAGAAAATGTTCATGAAATGCTGGAACAAGCTTTTTATCAGCATGAAGGTATTGCCGAAGTCCTCCCTAATATTCTCAAGCAAGTTGAAAGCGGGGAGTTGCCAGCAATGAATGCTGCTTACAACCTAATTCATAAGTTTTTAGGTAAATAGGCACATCTACAAACAAAGTTCCCCTGCTCATTAAGGCCGAAACCTCTCAAAGCAAGGGATATAATCGGTCATGATTATATTGACCTTAATGTCTTAACCTTTTCGAACGCTTGATGCACCCGAAGTATCGCTATCTACAGAAGCGCCTCCTTTATATCGAATACTAGAAGCACCCGAAGCACGAACGTCAAGTCGGTCGGTAACATAAACATAAACCGAACAAGCACCGCCTACGCGAATTTCTGCATCAGCTGTTTCAAAATCATAAGCTCTGTAAATGGATGAACCACTCATTCTGATGTTTTGCGACTTGGCAGAACCTTCAATGTTAACTACACTGGCACCAGAACCCTCAAAAGAAAAATCTCCTGTTTCCAATTCTATATTTACTACTGAGGCCCCAGACAAATGCAGCTCCATTTTATCAGACTTTAATATATCTCTAGTGCGAAGACTCGCAGCCCCACTTACGTGTATTTTATTAAGCGATTTAACGGTAATATAGGCTTTCGGAGATTCGCGCATTCTTCTGTTCTTGCGGTTACTCTCTAAGCCGATGATCAACGTACCGCCTCTAACTTCCGCTATCAAATCTTCTCTCAACTGATCATCAATGTCGATTTCCAAAGACTCTTCACTGCCTACGTTAATCTCAACCACAAAGGAAGAGCTAATACTTAAGCCATCGAAGCTTCTCACATTGATCTTCTCTCGGTCTTGCGCAAATGTCACATTTGCCATCATCAACAAGGCAAGGGCCAAGAGTGTAGATTGCAAAGACTTCAATTTTATATTCTTCATTACTTTAATGATTATTTGGTCTAAAGATAATGTTGATCTGTAAAGGTTGCATACCTAGTATAAATTCTTTTAATGCTGGGCTACACATTCACTTCAGCTTTCAGTAAATTAAATGGCTTATGTTTCTTTCTGTCTCTGGTATGACATACCAAGAGAACCAAAAGTTACACTTTATGTATTATTAGACTTGTCATGCAACACATCGTAATCATAGGAAATGGAATTTCCGGAATCACAACCGCGAGGCATATCAGAAAGAAGAGCGATCACCAGATAACGGTTATCTCTGCAGAAACTGATCACTTTTACTCGCGAACTGCCCTCATGTACATTTACATGGGGCACATGAAATATGAGCATACCAAGCCTTATGAAGACTGGTTTTGGGAAAAGAACCGAATTGAACTTAAAAGAGCGTATGTAGATAAAGTAGACACCAACAAAAAGGCTTTGACCTTTGCTGATGGTACTACAATGGACTACGACAAACTGGTTATTGCTACGGGCTCGAAATCCAACAAGTTTGGTTGGCCAGGGCAAGACCTGAAAGCTGTACAGGGTCTTTATAACTATCAAGACCTTGAAAGCATGGAGGAATACACCAAAGATATCTCCAGAGCGGTTATTGTTGGTGGAGGACTCATTGGTATTGAAATGGCAGAGATGCTGCTCAGCCGAAATATCCCTGTTACGTTTTTAGTAAGGGAGAGTAGCTTCTGGAACAATGTGCTTCCTGATGGAGAATCTGAAATGATTAATCGACACATTCGAGAACATCATGTAGACCTGAAACTAAGTACAGGACTGAAAGAAATTCTGTCTGACGACAACGGCAGAGCGCGTGCTGTCATAACAGATCAAGGCGAAGAAATTGCATGCCAGTTTGTTGGGCTCACTGCTGGCGTTTCTCCGAATATCGGGTTTCTAGAAGGGTCTGGAATTGAAACTAACCGAGGCGTTTTAGTAGATCCATACTTGGAAACTAACATTAAAGACGTCTATTCGGCAGGAGATTGTGCTGAGTTCAGAGAAACGAATGGAGAACGAAGAAACCTTGAGCAAGTTTGGTATACGGGAAGAATGATGGGCGAAGCCTTGGCCGAAACGATCTGTAAGAAACCAACTAAATATGACCCAGGGCATTGGTTCAACTCGGCTAAATTCTTCGACATCGAATACCAGACTTATGGATGGGTCTGGGCTAAGCCGAAGGATAATGAGAACGACTTTTATTGGGAACATGAAAGTGGCAAGATCTGCCTTAGGCTTCGTTGGGATAAGGAAACAGACAAGCTGCTCGGGGTCAATAATTTCGGATTTCGCTTAAGGCATCATGCTTTTGACAAGTGGTTTAAACAGGGAAAAACAGTACAGTATGTACTAGAGCATTTGAAGGATGCCAACTTCGACCCCGAATTCTTTAAAGCACATGAAGAGCGTATCGTTCAGCAGTTTAATGCCGAAAATGGTACCAACATCAGCGTAAAGAAGAAAAGCTGGCAAAGAATTTTACAACTAGTCTCAAATTAGAATTACAAGAAATATGTCATCAGTAGATCCAAGTTTATCTATCGCAAACCCAGACCCTAAGGATACGGATGCTATCCAAAAGGCAGGTTTGGCACTTGCTGGTTTGGGAGTATTAGTGCTCTTTTTATCATGGGGTGGTGTTGGAATTCCGGCAGCAATTGGTTTGCCAATAGCGCTATTGGGTATTTTAATAGGCACTGTCATTTATTCGGCAAGGCTCTACCTCAACCAACCAGAAGGTATCAAGAACAATGGTGTTTGGTTTAAGAGTTTAACCAGCAGGGGCGCTTTAGGCTGGGTTACGGGCATAGTGCTCACAGGCTTCTATGTCATCCTATATTGGTTTCCAGAATACATTGGTTTTAAAGCTTCCGGTAATGAAGGCTTTGTAGCCCTATTCGATCCTTTGAGCATGTTTTTCAAAGGTCAGCCAGCCAGTCAGTGGTTTTTGTACGGAACGCTCTATACGCTTTGTATTACCTCACTTGGAATTAAATTTCTTTTCAAATACCGTCATAATAGGTATCAGTTTATAAGAACCTTAGTCGTCATAGCCAGCCAGCTTTTCTTGGCATATCTGATTCCTGAGATTTTAGCTGGCTTAAATTATAACGATGTTACGACTGCCGGTGGTGATTACTTAGGTTACTTCAATACAGACTTAAAAAACACTTGGCCTTTAGATTATGACTTCTTCTATGATTGGCAATTGAACGCCTTCCAAGAGCCATCATATCAGCCCGTGGGCACACTTTACCTCATTGTCGGTATCGCTATGTTTTTATTAGTGACCCCAATCATTACCTACTATGTAGGCAAGAGATGGTACTGCTCATGGGTATGTGGTTGTGGAGGTTTAGCAGAAACTGCTGGTGATCCTTTTCGTCACTTGTCTTCTAAAAAATTAAGTGCTTGGAAACTCGAAAGGTGGCTCATCCATTCGGTGATGGTCTTTGTCTTCGTAATGACAGCAGCAACCATCTATGGCTATTTCTGGAATACGGGCGAAGTCTTCGGAATAAACATCTATAAGAATTTCCAACAGCCTTATGGCTTCTTGATTGGGGCTACCTTTTCAGGAGTAATTGGTGTGGGTTTTTATCCAATGTTGGGTAACCGCGTATGGTGTCGCTTTGGCTGCCCAATGGCGGGCTATATGGGCATTATCCAACGCTTTAAATCAAGGTTTAGAATTACGACCAACGGTGGTCAGTGTATCTCTTGCGGAAACTGCTCTACCTACTGTGAGCAAGGTATTGATGTGAGAGCCTATGCGCAGAAAGGACAGAACATTGTACGAGCCAGTTGTGTGGGTTGTGGAGTTTGTTCTGCGGTGTGCCCAAGAGGCGTACTGAACTTAGAGAATGGACCTGAGGAAGGTAGAACCGATTTGCCACCAATCATTATCGGTAACGAGAGCATTAAAGTAGCTGACTAGTATTGGGTACTTAGTAATTAGATACAAGACTTTAGAGAGGTCACTTCATTTGAGGTGACCTTTTTTGTTGTAAGAATTGAGCAAAAAACGCGTGTTTCTTTATTTAGTAGTTTTGAATATGGAATTTATTGAAGACGACCTATTAGAGCTAAGAAACAAGGTCAAAGAGGCGAGAGAAAAAGGGCAAAGAGTAAGCTATACTTTCAAAGGTGAAAGACATATGTTGAAAAAAGTCACTAACGAAGGTGTTTCAGTTTTGCCAACTGATAGGCAAGAAGTTACGGTCACCCTTAGGTTTGATTAGTTGCATTTTCTTGTTGCTATTTGATACTTATACGTACTACGCTATACTCAATACGCACTACGTATTACTCCATATCTAGCACTTCTCTCACCTGACCTAAATGATGCTTCAGGTGCACCACATAGTCTTGCATAAAGTAATCTAGGGAAGTGGGTTCATTTTCTTGAACAGGGTAATAGGCTATTTGGTGGAGGTTGTGTACTGAACGTTCTTTAGTTCTAATGTCGTCAGGCGTTTGATTCATGACATGCGAGATGTGCAAGTTGAGTTGTCTCCATAAAATGATAAGGTCATGCCAATTGGAAGCCTGGTAATTTTGAGCCGTCACCCATTCGTCTTGGTTATAGCCTATACCAACCAGCTCAGCAGAGTCTTGAGCCCTTACAAACCTTCCGTGGTTATTTGATGCAGAGTCTATCAGGTGACCGATAATTTCCTTGGCGGACCACTTTCCGGGAGCAGGGCGCTTTTCCGAGTCAGCTTCCTCGATCGTAATGAATTGTTCAAATGCAGCTAATACGATTTCCTTCAGGTTATAATCTCCGTTCATGCCCTAAAGGTAGTGGAGTTACTGTCAATTTTAGTGCTATCAATCAGGATGCTTTCCAGAGCTCAACGAATTTTACATAAGCAGCCTCTGTTAGGCCCAGCACACGATCAAAAATGCCCATATAGTCTTGGGGATCTTCAAGAATAATCTCAGACGAAACCCATATGGTATTATTTAGCCAATACACTTTGGCCACCTTGGTGTCTTTTGTTATATCATGACAGATTTTCTTCGCTTTGGTGATTTCTTCCTCAGTGCTGAGTTCTAGACCTGCTAGTTTGGCTATTCTGAGGAAGGTTTTTTCCTTCATATCAATAGTGATAAAGTAGGTTCTTTCATTGAAAGTGAACTTTACGTCCCCATCAATATCTACTTCGGGGCTATAGCCCTTTCCAGTTAGAAAACTCACATAGTTATCCTGAATTACTTTTTTCGCCAGCTTCTCCTCAATGTCAAATTGGGCGTGTGCGAGTGATACTGTTCCCAGAAATAATAGAGAGAAGAATAATCGGGTCATGGTCAAAGTGTTTTGGTTTGAGATTCAAAAGTAGTAAAACATTAAAAAGAAAATGCCATCCCTTATTCAGAGATGGCATTAGATTTTCTAAACTACTAAACTAACTATATCTATTTCAACCAGCGAAAGCCGAGGTTAAAGGTCTGTCCTCCTCCGTCATTTCTCGATGCAAAGAAGTTGCTATAGGATAACTCCATTTCGAGCTTAGTGTTTAACTGATATTTAAAACCTACGCCAGCTTGCTGAAACCACTGTGAAAGACCGAATTGATCGTCAAAGCCATTGGATACCTGTTCAAACCTCGGTGAGTACTGATACAGGGCAAAAAGAGATGATTTACCATTGGGTAGAAAGTAGGAAAGAATACCTGTTAATGGTGTTCTGAAAAAGTCTACCTGATCATCTCTTCGAGAAAACCTATAAAGGAAATCAGCTTCTAAAAATAGTCTCCAGCTAGTACTTAACTCCATGTCGTAAAACACTTGGGTGAATGAAGTGTATCGGTCGTGATTAACGAAAGTTCCATTCCTGTCTTCCAGATTGCTTGCCCCAGGAAACCAAAAAGCAGACCTTACCGATAAGTTGGGGACTTTCTTGAATGGCGTGAACCGAATGGCCGGACCAAAAGCTGCTAAGGCTACTTCGTTACGATCTCCCGACTGAAAAACTGGAGACAAGAAACTACCATCTGAAAAGGAGCTTACAATTACATCAAGCCCAACATTAAATCGGGCTGATTTTGATACCCCATAGCTCAGCGAATACTGAACATTTAAAAAACTCTGGCGTCCATCAGTCGCTATGCTATTGCCTTCTCTGTTTCTTACTCTATTTTGTGTATAGATGTTATAAAAAGATAGGAGCTCTACTTGTCCTTTTCTCAAGAGTACGGAAGGCGTGAACACTTGAAGGTTTGAAGTAGGCTCATTTGCTTTTTTTGACGCGTCTACGTTTTTGCTTTGCGCGTTTAAAGTCCAGTTATAGGTGTAATAGGTGGTTTTATAGTTTGCCGGAATCTTATTTGTTCTGTACTGATTGATATAGGCTATGATGTTATCTGCCTTGTCTTTAAAATCACCAGGATACCATTTGAAGATTTCAGAAATACCGACAGTTTTTTTATGATCATCTACTTGAATGAATTCATCACTAGACAAAGCCTTTTGCGTACGCTCCAAAATCTGAGCTTCCAGGTTTTCCGGTCTGTAGGCAAAAGTCGCGATAGGCGGGCAGCTTACGGCAGCACATACAAGCACAAAATGTAATTTTTCGTCTCCGGTAACCTGCAAGAGGTTGTTCTTTTCTAGCGCATTAAGTGTCATTTGCTGGCCGGCAATTTGATGCTTATTGCTATCGAAAAAACCACTAATCTCTAAAGGAGACTTTGTAGGATAGGCTTTGATAATACCGTTAATGACTGAGATATTATAGGCATTGATGAAGAATGCCTTTTTCTCGATATCGTTCAGGCTATTCGCATTGAATGTGCCTACCTCGCCAACAAGACTTTTTAAGTCTTGACCATCTTTTACTATTCCTTTATAGTCAACTTGTCCATTAGAGACACGTTTCTTGAAGAATGCATCGGCTTCATCTAGAAAGCTGTCAAGCGATTGTGCATTGACGACTACTACCATGAGTAGTCCAAATGCTGTGAGAATTAATTTTTTCATTTTATAATTTTGATAATGTCCCGTTGTTGAATGTTTATTAAAGCGTGTATTCGTAGATACCTCGAATGTCTAGCATTTGGCCAAAGATTGCTACTTGACCCCGGAGTTGCATTCGGTTGTCTTGAAGGCCTGTTAGCGTGGCTTCTGATGCTAATGAAGTACCCCGATCAAACACAATGGTCAGATTGTCAAAGTCAATTTCCCAAACGCCAGTTTTGATGCGTTGATCATCTGCGCCACCGCAGAGCACTTCGCCACCATCGTAGCGATAGGTACCATCATTTAAGAAGGAAAAGCTATCATCAAGCCTACAGGTTTGAAAACCATTAAGCCCTTCAAGCTCGAAGGTGACAGCTTCCCATTCGCGCATGTCGTCATTAGTAAGTGCCGACATAAAGGCGGCCTCTGATGCTGGTGTCCCTATAGGAGAAGCAACATCAGCTTGTGGTGCCGGAGAGTCAAGTTCAACTAAGCTACACCCGCTCAGCATGGCAAAACTGAGTAGTATGGCGACTAATTTTGTTGTAGTTGGTGTTGTTTTCATGGTTTAAAAGTTTCAATCCGGTTACCCAGATTCAGGACACTAATGAAAAGCTGCAAAAAATAGTTCGCAGTTAATTGAAAAAAACTCCCTAGTAGTCAAAGTGTTAGGCTTAAGTGACATGGACGTGACACTTTCGTGATATTTGGTCGAAAATTGACAGAATGGTGATAAAAAAAGCCACCTCGAATGATCAGGGTGGCTTACAAATGAGAGGGCTTAATACCTACTCTTTAAAATCTTCCATGTTATACTCGAGAACCTTATCCATATTGTCTTCTGTTCCCTGCCGCAATATCTTCTGGAGGGCATCAGTCTTAAGCATTTCCATTAGTTGCCCTTTGTGATAGGTCAAGTAAACGTCATAGAATCCGTCATCTTTCATAAGCACCTCCGGTTGGTAATTGTAACCAAAGCTATTAGGAGATACATCAATGGAATCTTCGCGAATATCGATGACTTTTAAAAGTGAATATTTGAGTTCTGTTGGCTCGTCTTGATTATAGATATAGTAGACATCATTAATGGCTGGTTCAGTCAGGTACTTTTCGTAACGGTTGCTTTCTAGCACCGTATCAACAGCAAAGTAACCGATCAATATCATGATAACTGCGATACCTGAAAACATATAGGCCGGGAAACGAACTTTGGATTTTAATTGCTTAGCCAGTGACCTTACTTCTTCAGAAACTTCTTTTGGTTTGTTGGCATGCTGGCAATTATCGCAAATGAGGCGCAGTTTCTTTTGATATGGAAAGAAGGGTATCCAAAAAATGTGGGCATATGACCCTGTAACTACAATATGTGAGTTTTCATGACCACAATTGGTGCATTGATGCTGCTGAAAAGGGGCCTCTTTGAGAACTTTCGTGTTCCATCCATAAATTACCATTTCAATAGATTAAGGTTGAAGTAGGTAAAAGATAAAGAGAATTGCAGGAAAGTCAAAAAAACCATCTTGACCAGAAAGGTCAAAATGGCATTTTGATTAGCCCGTGAAGACTATTATAAATCCATTGGCACTTCAATGGCCAGTACTTCGGCATAAGACCGAGCTTTTAAATCCACTTGGTCTGTATCCGATACGCCTACCGCGTCACGACTGTCTAATGCTTCATTGGCAATCGCCATTTCTCCATTCAGTACAAAGAAGTAAACGCCATTACCGGGTTTTTTCACCTGATAGGTAAGAGATGTCCCTGCATCTAGATTTGCTAGACTAAAATATGCATCTTGATTAATCCAAAGGGCATCGTCAGCATCTGGTGAAACCACAGTCTGAAACTTGTTCATTCTGTCTTCCACGTCAAAAGACTTCTGTTCATATCGAGGTGTAATGTCTCGCTCTTTCGGAAAAACCCACAATTGTAAAAAGTGTACTTCATCCGCTTTGCTGTGGTTAAACTCAGAATGTCTTAGGCCAGAACCTGCAGACATAATTTGGACATCTCCAGTTTTTATGACTTCACCAGTACCGGTGCTATCCTTATGCTCCAAATCTCCATATAAGGGAATTGATACAATCTCCATGTTGTCGTGTGGGTGCGTGCCGAAGCCCTTGCCACCAGCCACGATGTCGTCATTTAGAACCCTTAGCGCTCCAAAGTGGACCTTCTCTGGGTTATAATAACCTGCAAAACTAAATGAGTGACGGCTTCGAAGCCATCCATGGTCTGCAAAACCTCTGCTATCTGATTTGTGTACAACGGTATTCATCTTGATTCCTTTCGTTTATGTTAAAAATACATGTACATACATATAACTAAAACACTATCCCTATAGTTCCTCTAGTGCCAATATAATCTCTACCACCAATCGATTGTTGCACAATTGCTCATTTTAGTTTCTGTAAGATAAACGACATCTAGGGTCTAATGCACAGATCATCGGAACTATAAGCGAAGCTTCTAGCTTATTACTGCCTGTTTATAATTAGCTTTGCAGCGCATTTTGAGTACCCCAACAAGACCACATATTAAAGTAATAATACCGGCTTTCAACGAGGAAAAGTCGATTGCTCATGTGGTAAATGACATTCCCGAAGACTGGGTACAAGAGGTTATTGTGGTGAACAATGCTTCTACTGATGATACTGTGGCGGTGGCGGAAGCCGCAGGTGCAACTGTTTTAACAGAACTAAAGCCAGGGTATGGCAATGCTTGTCTTAAGGGGATCAACTATTTAATGGATATTAATAGACGTCCAGAAATCCTTGTATTCATTGACGGAGATTACTCAGACTATCCAGAGCAGTTGCCAGAATTAATCAGGCCTATCATCGAAGATGATGTGGATATGGTCATTGGTTCGCGGGCATTGGGTAAAAGAGAAGGAGGCTCTATGACTTTCCCTCAGGTTTTCGGAAATTGGTTGGCAACTTCTTTAATGAAGTTATTCTACAAGGTCAAGTTCACAGATCTAGGTCCTTTCCGAGCCATCAAATTCGATAAACTTATTGAGTTGGAAATGGAAGATCGGACTTACGGGTGGACAGTCGAAATGCAAGTGAAAGCTGCAAGACATAAATTCAAAACAGCAGAGGTGCCTGTAAACTATAAAAGGCGCATAGGTGTTAGCAAAGTATCTGGTACGGTAAAGGGGACTTTATTGGCTGGCTACAAGATTTTGTACACGATTTTTAAGTATCTGTAATGTATTGGCTTGAACTTTCCGTACTGATTTTATACACTGGGGCACTGTCGTTCATTTTTATCTACAGCTTGTCGCAGCTTAACCTTGTATATATCTATCGCAAGGCTAGAAAAAATAAGTCTATTGCCAAGGCGGCCGTAATTACGGAGGATTATAAATACCCAATGGTAACGGTTCAGTTGCCAGTTTATAATGAACTTTATGTAGTAGAAAGACTGATCGATGCGGTGGCATCTTTCGATTGGCCAAAAGATAAACTTGAGGTTCAGGTCTTAGATGATTCAAATGACGAGACGGTTGAACTGATCGCTAACAAGGTATCTGAATGGAAAAATAAAGGCATAGACATTACTCATGTGCAGCGCCCTGAACGTAAAGGTTTCAAGGCTGGTGCTTTGCAATACGGTATGAAAGTAGCCAAAGGCGAATTCATTGCCATTTTTGATGCCGATTTTGTGCCAGAGCCTGACTTTTTAAAGCATAGCGTTCCTCATTTTCAGCAAGGAGAGAAGATAGGGGTGGTACAAACCCGTTGGGGGCACATCAATGAAGAGTATTCTATGCTCACAAAGCTTCAGGCATTTGGGCTAAACACGCATTTCTTTGTAGAGCAAAATGGTCGTTCTCAGGGAGGCCACTTCCTCAATTTTAATGGTACTGGTGGTGTTTGGAGAAAAGAGTGTATCGAAGATGCTGGTGGCTGGAAGGCCGATACTTTAACCGAAGACCTTGACTTAAGTTACAGAGCTCAGCTCAAAGGCTGGCAGATTTTTTATACGCCTGATGTAGTGGCGCCCGCTGAATTACCCGCTGCCATGAGCGCTATTAAATCGCAGCAATACAGATGGACAAAGGGAGCTGCTGAAACGAGCATCAAATTGTTGCCTAAAGTGCTGAAAGCCCCTCTCTCCTGTGGAACGAAATTTCACGCGACATTTCACTTGTTAAATTCAGCAGTTTTTATCTGTATCGTGGTAACGGCTTTCTTATCGGTTCCTGTTTTATTAATTAGAAATCTTTCTGACGGTTGGCAAACCTTAATGAATATCTCCATGGTATTCTTAATGGGCTATGCCTTTTTGATCGTTTTCTACTGGAATGGTTTCAAAGAGAAGCGTCAGGGGTTTTGGAAAACAGCCAAAGATTTTGTGCCACAGATGTTTATGCTGCTATCGGTTTTTTTAGGCTTGAGTGTACACAATGCAGTGGCTGTCTTTGAGGGCCTCATTGGCAAGAAAACCCCATTTGTACGTACACCAAAGTTCAACATCACGGGTAAAAAGGATTCTTGGAAAGGGAATAAGTACTTCAAGAAAAAGATAAATCCGTTGACAGCCCTTGAAGGTTTTCTGGGCCTATATTTTATCGGGGGGCTTGTTTTGGCTTTTTATTTCAATGATTTTGCCCTACTTCCTTTTCACTTACTGCTGAGTTTAGGATTTTTGCTGGTGTTCTATTACACCGTCCAGCATACCCGACATGCTTCATAAGAATTCTTCCTGGGTAAATACGGCCTACGTTCTCACCGGTGGGCTGACGATCTATATTGGCTATTTCGTGGCCCGTGAAGACACTTGGTTGTTACTGAGTCTTTACACGCTACTCTTCGCTTCCGTCATTGTAATCATAAGAAATGCGAAGGCCGAAGATGTGGACTTAG
The DNA here is from genome assembly GCA_964352205.1 of uncultured Roseivirgaceae bacterium. Lineage (GTDB taxonomy): Bacteria > Bacteroidota > Bacteroidia > Cytophagales > Cyclobacteriaceae > Roseivirga. The sequence continues at coordinate 108,542 of CAYGQO010000001.1, read as the reverse complement.
GCTATTACTGGGGAGTATTACTTCGTGTATTATTGATTGCTTCTCTGCCGAAGCTATCGGACGACTTTTATCGGTTTATATGGGACGGAAGGCTGTTACTCAACTTTGAAGACCCCTATAAATACCTTCCAGCGCATCATCTTGATCAAGGCTTGACGGGCATTACACAGACGCTTTTTGATCGGTTGAACTCTCCGGAATACTTTACCATTTACCCACCGCTTAATCAGGTCATATTCTTCATCTCTACACTACTATCACCGGGGTCCGTGGTTTGGTCAGTAGTTATTATGCGGGTAATCATGATCGTTTTTGAGTTAGGGAATATCTCTCTGATTAGAAAGCTTTTGAATCATTACAAACTTCCTCAAGCCTACGGGTTAATTTATGTGCTCAACCCCTTAGTGATTTTTGAAGTCACCGGGAACCTGCATTTTGAGGGAATTGTGGTTTACTTCTTGTTATTGGCCATTTGGCAATATGAACAAGGAAAGCTTCATAAATCCGCTATTTTCTTCGGTTTATCGGTAGCCACTAAGTTTTTGCCACTTATTTTTCTGCCGCTATTACTCCGAAAAATTGGCTTTAAGAAAACGATGATCTACGGACTCATTGTGGCGGCTACCTTGGCCATTACATTTCTACCATTAATCAATACGGCTCATATTTGGGCCATTAAGGATAGTATGGAACTGTATTTCCAGAAGTTTGAATTCAATGGAAGCATTTATTATTTAGCCAGATGGTATGGCTTCGAAACCGAGGGACATAATATTATTGCCAAATCTGGTAAATGGATGATGTATGCCACCTTGGGTACTATCATGTTGTATTCTTTGGTGTGGAAAAAGAAAGAATGGCCAAGACAAATGGTTTGGGTTTGGACATTGTACTTACTCTTTGCAACCACTGTCCACCCTTGGTATCTGATTCCGCTTTTGGCGGTTGCCGTTTTCTCAAAAGTTAGATTCCCTTTTTTATGGTCTTATCTGATCTTTTTAACCTACGCGAATTATTTAGGTGGTGAGTATACAGATCGCATCGAAATTGTGATTGTAGAATACGGTTTGGTTGCGATAGTTGCCGTTTGGGAGGTATTCGGAAAATCTTCGGAAAGGCTATTCTTTGGTCGCGGGATTAGTTAAGGTCCAACCGATAGGTGATGTGTTTCTTCGAAGGAACCGCCCCAAGTCCTTTGTGAATAGCGATCATTTTATCGTTAAAGTCGCCTACCCAACTCAGTTCAACCTCGTTCAGTGGCGTTTCTTTAAAACAATATTCAAAAGACTTGTAAGTGATGACCGATTCAAGTCCGATGCCTTGAAACTTTGGGTGTGTTCCCATCACTACTACACGTACCCTATTGATGATATTTTGGCGCTTCAACAGTAAGAATCTAATCTTATTGATCAGGTTCAGTTTGCCTTTAAATCGCTTGAAAATTTGATTTACATCTGGTAAGGACAATACAAAACTGGCAGGTTCACCATTGACGTAGGCAAATTGCACTAGGTTAGGGTCAAGGACAGGTTTCATCTTATTGAAGGTTTCTAGCACATAGTCCTTCTTAATGGGTGTGAAGTTCTCAAACTCAGCCCATGCCGCATTATAAATAGCCATAAAGTCCTCGGCATATTTATCGATTCGCTTTGGATCGAAGCGTTCGGTAGTGATGCTTGGCTTACGTTCTACTATGTAGTTGGCGATTTTGACAAACCTAGGGCTTAAGCCTTCTTTTAGATAGAACTTATTGGTCATTTGCTCCATCTTTACCTTAAAACCATAGTCTTCAAAAAACTTCTGGTAGTAAGAGGCATTATAGGCCATGCCATAGGAAGGAGAGGTGAATCCTTCTACTAAAAGGCCCCAATATTGATCGTTTTCACCAAAATTAATAGGGCCGTCTACTGTATTAACTTTCTTTTCTTTTAACCAAGCGACAGCCGTATCAAATAGTAGTTTGGCAGCAGTATAGTCTTCGGTGACTTCAAAAAAACCGATACCACCAATTCGCTTATCGGCATAGTTGGCTTTTTTCTCATTAATGAAGGCGGCAATTCTACCAATAAGCTTTCCCTGATCATCTTTTAATACCCAGCGAATGGCCTCACCATGCTTGTAAAAGGTGTTGGTCGCAGGATTGAAAACAGCACGGATGTCATTGTCCAAGGGGCAGACCCACTCCGTATCATCAGCATAAATGACCCTGGCTACATCCAGAAACTCGTTGACGCTTGTTTTATCAGTTACTTCAAAGATTTGCATTGACCTAGTGCTCTTGAAAAGATTTAACAAAGAAATCTGATTATTTTGATTCCTTGAAGTGGAAGGATGTTTTTTTTAGTTAAAACCATATTTAAAGCCGTCCTTTTGCCCTCAGATCATGGAAGATGATTTTGTCGACATGGGATGTCTTATTCATCTCTTCAAAAGGTAGCCAGGCGATCTCTTCTATTTCTGCAGCAGCCTTTATGCTGCCGGTGTACTTTGCTTCATAGCAAGTCATTTGAACCATTACTCCTTCAGGATGTCCATGGGCTTGTGCCGAAAAAGTACCGTAATAATTGATTGATTCTGGTGTAAGGGTAACACTCAATTCTTCGGCTATTTCGCGCGTCAGTGCTTGCTGATGATTTTCGCCCAATTCTCTTTTGCCTCCAGGTATGTAGAAGGCTTCTTTGTCTTTGCTTCTAGCAACAAGGATCTTTTTGTCTTTAATTTCCAGCCAAGCTAGCTTATCAATCGCTTTCATAGTTTTCAATATTAAATCCCATATTTTTAGAAGGATATGAGAAAATACTTAACACTCAGCTTTATTTGGCCACTCGTCTTTGCACTCGGTTTTTTGTATTTGACGGTTAAGTACTCGTACTTCTATTTTATGGACAATTCTTCGTGGTTAGACTTATTCTTTGGTCTGTTATTTCTGATTGTTTTTACACTAATAACCTGGCTGTGGTTTAAAGTAGCTTTTGCAAACTTAAGAAAGCAAAAGGGCAAGTAGTCTTAACTGCTAGCTATCCCTCCTCCAATAATTGCCCTAATATTTCTTGTGCTGCTTTCGCTATGACTGTACCAGGTCCGAATATGGCCGAAACGCCTGCTTGATGAAGGAAGTCATAATCTTTCGGTGGAATAACGCCACCAGCAATGACCATAATGTCTTCACGGCCTAGTCTTTTTAATGCTTCAATTAACTGAGGAATCAATGTTTTATGCCCTGCGGCTAAACTAGAAGCACCAATCATGTGAACATCGTTTTCAGCGGCTTGTAAAGCTGTTTCTTCTGGTGTTTGAAAGAGAGGTCCTATGTCTACATCAAAGCCCAAGTCCGCAAAGCTGGTTGCTATGACCTTGGCGCCACGATCGTGACCATCTTGTCCCATCTTGGCGATCATGATACGAGGTCTTCGACCGTCCATTTCGGCAAATTGGTCAGCCATTTCGCGGGCCTTTTTAAAATCTGCATTGTCTTTCACTTCACTCGAATATACACCAGAAATGGTTTGGGTCACAGCTTTATGCCTCCCAAAAACCTTTTCTATAGCCATAGAGATCTCCCCTAAGGAAGCTCTTTTTCTGGCAGCATCTACGGCCAAATCGAGCAAATTACCTTCACCTGTTTTAGCAGATTCTGTTAAAGCGTTTAAAGCCTCTTCCACTGCCTCGTTATCTCGTTCTGCTTTCAGTTTGGCTAAGCGTTCTAGTTGCGATTTTCTAACCGCTGTATTGTCCACCTCTAGTAAATCAATGTCAGTCGCTTCATTGACTTGATATTTATTTACACCTACTATGACATCCTTTCCTGAGTCAATTCTAGCTTGCTTTCGAGCAGCGGCTTCTTCGATTTTCATCTTTGGTAGTCCGGCTTCAATTGCTTTGGCCATGCCACCCATTTCTTCTACTTCTTGAATCAAAGCCCAAGCCTTTTCTACCAATTGATCCGTTAGAAACTCTACATAATGAGAGCCTCCCCATGGATCAATTACACGGTTGATTCCCGTGTCGGCTTGTAAGTACTTTTGGGTATTTCGAGCAATTTTAGCTGAGAAATCTGTTGGTAAAGCAATTGCCTCATCCAAGGCGTTAGTGTGTAGGGATTGGGTGTGGCCTAGTGCCGCGGCAAGTGCTTCTACGCAAGTGCGCGTTACATTATTAAAAGGATCTTGCTCGGTCAAACTCCACCCAGAGGTCTGGCAATGTGTTCGGAGTGCCATTGATTTTGGGTTCTTTGGGTTGAACTGCTTGACCAATTTTGCCCAGAGCAATCTACCCGCCCTCATTTTCGCGATTTCCATGAAATGGTTCATGCCAATCGCCCAGAAGAAAGAAAGTCTTGGTGCAAAAGTGTCAATGTCTAAACCAGATGCTACTCCGGTACGCAGATACTCGAGTCCATCGGCTAGGGTATAAGCAAGTTCAATGTCGGCCGTAGCACCAGCTTCTTGCATGTGATAGCCTGAAATACTAATTGAATTAAATTTCGGCATATGCTGAGAGGTGTATTCGAAAATATCACCTATGATGCGCATAGAAGGTGCAGGAGGATAGATGTAAGTATTCCGCACCATAAATTCTTTTAGAATATCGTTCTGAATGGTGCCACTTAACAATGACTTGTCAACACCCTGTTCTTCGGCCGCAACAATATAAAAGGCCATGATGGGAATCACAGCACCATTCATAGTCATTGACACCGACATTTTATCTAATGGAATCTGATCAAACAAGACTTCCATATCTAAAATGGAATCGATGGCAACACCAGCTTTCCCCACATCTCCGACTACTCTAGGGTGATCGGAGTCATATCCACGGTGTGTGGCTAAGTCAAAAGCGACTGAAAGCCCTTTCTGTCCTGCGGCCAGATTTCTTCTATAAAATGCGTTTGATGCCTCCGCTGTGGAAAAGCCGGCATATTGCCTGATGGTCCATGGCCGAATGGTATACATGGAACTATATGGCCCTCTTAAATAAGGAGGCTTTCCTGCTATGAAATCAAGGTGTTCAGCGTCCTTAAGATCTATGGCAGACAGAGTAGGCGGCACACTGATACCTTCGGCAGTCTCCCAGTTGATAGGGTAGGGTAAGTTCGTTTTTTCGCTATTCGTTTTGACGGATTGAATACTTGTAAGAACTGTTTCCACAAGTTCTGCAGTGGTTGTCTCTAAATAATATGAGCCAGCAGCAGGGTCTACGTTTTTACCCAAATAAGATTCTTCCGCCAGTATGTTCGAAATATTGCGCGCCATTCGCTCTGCCAGCGGATGGTTCTTAGGGAAGATGGAGTAAAATGGCTTGATCATTAAGGCATCCGTTCCACCTATAATAGCCGACATAGCCATGGTAGTGGCCTGTAGCATATAGTCATGTTGATCTTCAATGTCTTGACACCAGTCAGGCGATGTGCTGATTATGTGACACGGATTTTGGTCTACACCGAGGTTTTTAGCCACTTGATTGATGATTTCTCTAAGGGCTCTAAGGCCCGAAATCTCTAGGAAGTAGTCTTTTGAAATAGTTTTATCAATCGCGAGACAATTGAAGCAAGCTTCCCGAGAAAGTTCTGATCCTTCTATCAGTTTAACTACTGTTTGTGTGATGTCAATTAATTGCTCTGATAAGGCCGTATTGGCATCATTACCTGCTATTATACAGGTTTTAAGGTGCGGTAATTTGTCTTGAAAGCAAATGCCTTGACCTTTGATAAGCCCAGAGACTTTTGTGGGATCAAAATTTGACTTGTCGAGGTAACTAGCGTATTCCTTATATATAACAGGTGTTTCAATGTTTTCTGATTGAAAGGAAACTTGACAGAACTCAAGCTGAATGTCTTTTAGTAGTATGTCGAAACCTGGTATTTCAGCAAGGTCAAAAAGGAGGCCATCAACACCGTTAGCGAGCGCATCTAGTGCCTTAAGATTCGCAGCCTTGGCATCAGTCACTTTTATCAATTGATAATTGGCCCAATAGCGATTTCCGAAAGCTTCGGGTTGTTGATGGATGTTGGCTACCTGAGGCAAATTGTCGGGTAAATCGGCCTTCGTATAAAACGGTTTCCCTTTGAGTCCTTGGCTTTCCCAAAGTAAGTCCTCAAATGGTTTTCCTTTCAGGTCTTCGATCAGCTTTGATTTCCACGCCTCGGCTGTCTGCGGCTCGAAATTGGCAAACATTTTTTCCATCATTTCCTTGAGTTTACTGCTGCGAAAATAAGCCTTTTATCAACGCTTTAGGCATAATTTTAGGCAATTGGCATTTACCTTGTTTGAATGTCATTATGGGTGTAGAAGAATAGTTATCCACAAAAACATGTGGATAACCCCTTTTTAAGGGGAAAACTATTTTGTCTCCTGAGCTCGTTTCGCCTTTCATGTTCATTTAATTTTTATCATTTTTGTTCCCCGCCTGAAAAAAATGTGTACGACTTATTGCGAAATGAATAGATGGTAAAAAGTGAAATATCGGTTTGGGAGGATTGCCTCAGATTTATCAAGAATCAGGTAGGAGAGCAGAGCTTCAAGACATGGTTCGAACCGATAAAGCCTCTAGGGCTTAAAGATTCTGTAATTACTATTCAGGTGCCAAGTCAATTCTTTTACGAGTATTTGGAAGAGCATTACGTTCACCTTTTGAGGGAATGTGTTCAGACTGAGTTGGGTCCAGAGGGAAAATTAGAGTATTCCGTTATTGTGGATAGTGGAAGTGTACAGAATCAGCCGTATATGGTCACGCTTCCAAATCAAAATCAGAATCAGCGTAGAAATTGGGGCATGCAACCAACAGAGCCTGAGATGATCAATCCGTTCAAGATGCAGTCTTTAGATAAAGATTCTAGGTACTCCAACTTGAACCCTAATTACGACTTTGAGAATTATATAGAGGGCGATTGTAATAGATTGGCAAGGTCTGCAGGTATCGCGGTGGCCGAAAAACCAGGAATTACATCCTTTAACCCGTTGATGATTTATGGGGGTGTTGGCTTGGGAAAAACACATTTGGTTCAAGCCATAGGCAATACCGTCAGTCGTCAGTCAAGTGATAACTTTGTGTTGTATGTTTCATCTGAGAAGTTTACAACTCAGTTTACAGACGCCATTAAGAATAATAACATTCAGAGTTTCACCAACTTTTACCTTCAGGTAGACACACTCATCATTGACGATGTGCAGTTTTTTGCGGGTAAGGAAAAGACTCAGGAAATGTTCTTCCATATCTTCAATCACTTGCACCAAAATGGTAAGCAAATTATCATGTCAAGTGATCGAGCACCAAGAGATTTAAAGGGGCTTCAGGATAGATTACTTTCTAGATTTAAATGGGGGCTTACTGCTGATTTGCAAATGCCTGATTTTGAAACTAGGATGGCGATCATTATGCGTAAGATGCAGTCTGATGGAATTTACATTCCGGATGATGTGGTTGAATACCTTGCCTATAGCGTTGATACGAATGTGCGTGAGCTGGAAGGTGTTTTAATCTCGTTGATTGCACATGCCACACTTAATAAAACAGATATCAACCTAGAACTTGCTAAGCAGACGCTTAAGAATATAGTACATGACATTGAGTCTGAGGTGGGAGTTGATTACATCCAGAAAACGGTAGGAGAGTTTTTCCAAATCAGTGTGGAAGACCTTAAGGATAAAACTCGAAAGAAAGAAATCGTTATTGCCCGTCAAGTGGCAATGCATCTTTGTAAAGAATACACTAATCACTCGTTGAAATCTATTGGTTACCACTTTGGTGGTAGAGACCATAGTACTGTAATCCACGCGGTACAATCAGTCAGTGATATGATGGATATTGATTCGAAGTTCGCCAACTCCATGGATGAGCTAAGGAAGAAGATGAAAATGAAACTAGTATAAAAAAGAAAAGGGGCCAACGGCCCCTTTTTTAGTCTAACTAATCCTAGTTATTTGATCGAAACAGATTGCACAAAGTTCCGACCTTTTGTTCTCATTTTAACAGTATAAGATCCTTGCTCAAGCTTTGAAAGATCAAACCTTTTCAATGCTTCGCCATTAAAGCTTTCAGTAGACAACTTTCTGAACTTGCTATCGAAAATGGTGATTGACACTTCATCATTGTTTTGTGATGGTAAGATGATGTCTAATTTCTCACCGTTCTGACGAATGACTGGTTTGATGATCGTTACCTGATCATTGCTATTGATCCAAGCAGAATCAGCATTGATAGATAGCGGAGTTGCTGTAAAGCTTAACTCGTTTTCAACCTCGATGGTATAGTTACCAGCTTCAAGTGCCGTTAAATCGAACTTTTTAGCAAATTTTTGTCCTTTTTCTGTTTGTGCACTATATAATACTGATCCGTTTTCATCCTTAAGTTGAATATGAGCTGTTGCCTCACCTAGTCCCTTGGTAGATACTACCACTGACTTTATCCCTACTTTCTCTACGCTAACACTTGGTTTGGTGTCATTAGCAATTACGAACGTTGATGCCATAACCATTACAGCTGTCAACAATACTTTTCTCATCGTTTTCATTTTACTAATCGTTTAGTGTTTAAACCAATTATGAATACAAATGTAGCGGGTGGTCATGGCCTGTACTACTCCATAATTGGCCATTATATATGCAAAATTACCCTTCGATATATATTACGCTATTGATATTGATAATTTAGAACATAATGATGTTAATTTTGATGTGGAATTTGGAACTAACTGAGCCTAAATTGGTTATTGAACCATGGAAAAGACCAGCTTGTCAACTAAACCATCATTAGAGCAAATATTACCTGCCTTTGGAAGTAGCTTTCTAGTTCGGAGGTATAATAATTCGTGCGAGAATAATCTGGCAAACTGGCATTTTCATCCTGAGTTGGAATTAGTCTATGTGCATGGCGGAAGTGGGAAGCGACATATTGGTAAGCATATGTCTTATTTTAATGATGGTGAATTGATCTTAATGGGGGCAAACCTGCCGCACTATGGTTTTACGGATAGACATAGCGGGAATAAGTCTGAGACAGTGATCCAATTCAAACAAGATTTTTTGGGTACTAACTTTTTCGATATTCCTGAAATGGGTCTTGTAAGAAGACTTTTAGAGCTATCGAAAAAGGGTCTAGCCTTTAATGGCGCAACTAAAGAGAGTGTAGGGAAAAAAATTGAAGCCTTGACCTGGGCCGATCAATACGGAAGATTGCTTGGCCTGTTGTCCATTCTTAAAGAGTTGGCAGAATCAAAAGAGTACACCGTTTTAAATGCTGATGGTGTGGCCGTGGCTGTCAACTCAAAGGAGAATGACAGAATGAACCTCGTATATAATTACATAAGAACTCACTTTAAAGAACATATAAGCCTGGATCAGATAGCCGATGAGGTTAGCATGACCGTACCAGCGTTCTGCCGATACTTCAAGAAAATATCAAGAAAGACCTTTACCAAGTTTGTGAACGAGTTTAGGGTGGTGCACGCCTCCAAACTTTTGGCTGAAACTTCCATGTCCATTACGGAAGTCAGTTTTGAGAGTGGTTTTAATAACTTCTCCCACTTTAATAAGTCCTTCAAGGAGTTTACGGGAAAGAGCCCTTCAGCCTATCGTAAAGAGTTTGATAATATTATTGATGAGTTATAATAAAAAAGCCCGACTCATTGAATCGGGCTTTTGTTGTTATCTGCTAAACCGATAAGTTTCGGTGCGTTGTCTTCCGTTTTTATCTACAATCTCGAAGTAGATTCTTCCATAGTATTGTTCAATGTAGTTGGCTAAAGCCTCAGGGTTATTAGCATACTTACGATTCACAGCTACTATAATATCTCCCTCTTCTATATCATCAAGCTTCCTAAAAAAGCCTTTTTCTTTATCGATCTTGCTCACTTTAACACCGTAACGGAGTCTTAAGCTTTCTCTTTCCGATTCTGTGAGTGCTCTAAACTCTGCGCCTAAGTAACCGGAGAAATAAATGTCATCTTCATCTAAGGAGTTGTCCCTACTTAAAATATCCGTATTCCCTAGAATATTCTCTAAGGTAAGGTCGGTCTCGTAAAGCCGATTGTTTCTCTGGTATTGGATTCTTATTGCATCACCAGGAGACATAGCATTGATAACTTCTTCAAAGCTCGACTTACTAGAAATGGACTTGTTGTCAATTCCCTTAATTACATCCCCCGATGCTAAGCCAGCTTTGTCAGCAGCACCATTTCTACGAATTGACTGTATCAATACGCCATCCAAGTCTTTTAGCCTTTCTTCTCTCGCCACCTTCTCGTCAATTTCAATGACTTCGGCACCGGTATATGCTTTTTGAACTACCTTGTATTTCTTCAAGTCCTCAACAATTTTTTCGACTACATCAGACGGTACGGCAAAGCCATAACCAGCATAAGAACCTGTTTTAGAAATAATGGAAGTATTAATCCCAATAAGTTCACCTTCGGTATTGACTAAGGCACCACCACTGTTGCCTGGGTTAATGGCAGCGTCTGTTTGGATGTATAGTTTAATAGGGAAGTTTTCTCTAATGGCTTTTGAATCACTACCAATGGCACTTACTATACCCGCTGTTACAGTTGAAGTTAAATTGAAAGGATTACCCACGGCCAATACCCAATCTCCCACTCTTACATCTTCGCTAGACGCAATGTCTATGGCAGGCAGGTTATTGGCTTCAATTTTCAATACAGCAATGTCCATGCTCGGATCGGTACCGACTAACTTTGCTTGATATGTTCTTTTTTCGTGCTGTACTTCAATAGCATCAGCACCATCAATTACATGGTGATTGGTGATAATATAACCATCCTTTGAGTAGATCACTCCTGAGCCAGAGCCAATGGCAACACCGCTATTTGAGCCGCTTCGGCCACCATTAAAGTATTCCATAAAGCTCATGCTTCTGCGACTTCGTTGGATGTTCTTGATATACACCACACTACTGACCGATTTTTCCGCTGCCAATCTGAAATCGACAGGTATTGGAGCTGAGGTCTCCTTGTACCTTTCAGCTGGCGCATAGTTGGCTTGCTGAAAGTTTGCTGGTACTTCTCGAATCACTTCAGTGATGGTATTCGTGTTAGATAATTTTTGATAAGTAAACGCTCCTGCGATACCTCCTACAAAGGCAATCAGGACAATAGCTATCTTACTCTTCATATGCTTCCTTGATAAATTGTTAAACAATGTGCTTTTGTACTGATAGTAACAAGCACAATGATTTGTCTGTTTTCCTCATTCAAACTTACGCTTCGGAGCATAATTGGGTTTATCTATCCTGTTAATTAAAGTTAAATGAAGCTTTTCGTTGCCAAACCTTGTTAAAACTGACTTATAAGAAATAAGGGTGGTCTTAAATACTCATGAGCATTTGCATTTGGTGACCTTTTAAAAAGGTCTAAATTTGCAGCGCTGTAGGCAAATTCAGGTTCAATGAATTAGGCTGCATAAGATTCAAAAATTAAATCCATTTGTCAGCAAAAAAGCATATAGCCATTCTTGGCTCAACTGGTTCTATTGGTACACAAGCCCTTGATGTAATTAGGGCTAATCCCGACAAGTTTGTTGTGGAGGTGTTAACCGCAATGAACAATAGCCAATTGCTAATTGATCAGGCCAAGGAATTCAAACCAAACGCTGTTGTCATTACCAATGAAGACCTGTATGAAGAGGTCTTTGATCAACTGGATGCTTTGGATATTAAAGTATACGCTGGTGATAATGCGCTGAATTCAGTCGTTCAGATGGATGACATCGATATTGTGCTCACCGCACTTGTAGGCTATGCTGGTTTGAAACCGACAATTTCGGCCATTGAAAGTGGTAAAAGTATTGCACTGGCCAATAAGGAGACGTTGGTTGTCGCAGGTGAGTACATCACCGCATTAGCCCAAGAAAAGGCAGTTAATATTTACCCCGTAGATTCCGAGCACTCGGCCATTTTTCAGTGTTTGGTTGGGGAATTTCATAACCCAATTGAAAAGATAATTTTAACTGCCTCTGGAGGACCATTCAGGGGTAAAGACCGTGAGGCGCTTGCTCAGGTAAAGAAGGAACAGGCACTCAAGCATCCCAATTGGGAAATGGGGGCAAAAATTACAATTGATTCGGCAAGCCTAATGAATAAAGGGCTTGAGGTAATTGAGGCCAAATGGCTTTTCAATCTGAGAATGGATCAGATTGAAGTGATTGTACATCCACAATCTATTATTCATTCTATGGTACAGTTTGAAGATGGTAGTATCAAGGCTCAAATGGGCTTGCCTGATATGAAGCTGCCTATTCAATTTGCGCTGAGCTATCCAGATCGCATAAAATCTGACTTCCCGAGGTTCAACTTCACGGATTATCCAGAGCTGACATTTGAGCAGCCAGATATGAAAACATTCAGAAACTTAGGTTTGGCATTTGAGTCAATGAAACAAGGAGGTAATATGCCTTGTATTCTAAATGCCGCCAATGAAGTTGCGGTAGCCAAGTTTTTAAAAGATGAAATAGGGTTTTTGGAAATGTCTGACCTAATTGAGCATTGTTTGGCAAAGACATCTTTTATCAAGAAGCCAACGTATGAGGACTATGTCTTGTCCGACAAAGAAACTAGAGAATTAGCAAACACATTTAGAAATTAATGGAAACCATTGTTCAAATAGCTCAGCTACTGCTGGCGCTTTCAATTTTAGTAGGGATACACGAAGGCGGTCATATGTTGACAGCCAAAATGTTTGGTATGAAGGTCGAGAAGTTCTTCATTGGTTTTCCGCCAACGATATTTTCATTTAAAAGAGGTGAGACCGAATACGGTTTAGGAGCCATTCCTTTAGGCGGTTTTGTGAAGATATCCGGTATGATTGATGAGTCGATGGATAAGGAGCAAATGGCAAAGCCACCGCAACCTTGGGAGTTTAGATCAAAGCCGGCTTGGCAACGTTTGATTGTGATGCTTGGTGGCGTTTTTGTTAACGTTGTAGCAGGTGTTGTAGCCATGATCATTTTGACCTACAATACAGGTGATGAGTACATTCCAAGTGAAGTTGTTCTGAAAAGCGGAATTCAAGCCTTTGATTATGGTGAGCAATTCGGTTTTAAAACTGGAGACATAATTCTTAATGTAAATGGTGAGACTTATGAACGTTTCAGTGAGGTTTCCAATCCTTTGGTATTCCTAGATTCTGATCCTTATTACACCATTTTAAGGGATGGGGAAACGATTAGACTTGATGTGCCCGAGGATGCGCTAAATACTTTTTCTAAGGACAAGGGATTTAGAAACAACTTTATCGGTCCAAGACTGCCATTTTTAGTAGCTTTTCTTGATGATAAAGAGTATCAGGCTAATTCTAATGCCAAGAATGCTGGTATCAGAATGGGAGATAAGATCACTTCTATAGAAGATACGCCAATTGAGTATTGGGATCAAATGAAGCCAGTATTAAGCAGTTATGCTGGCGAGTCGGTAGTTGTGAAGATTGACCGGGAAGGTGAATCCTTAGCGTTTAATGTGGCTGTAAACCCAGATACCACAATTGGGATAATGATAGGTTCTGCATTAGAAACAAAGGTGAGAGAGTATACTTTTGGTGAGGCAGTCACAAAAGGTACTTCTGAGGCATTTGGTATGGTCATTAATAACGCCCGAGCTATGGGTAAAATGTTTACTGGTGGCCTTTCAGCCAGAAGTTTGAGTGGTCCGATTGGAATCGTTGAAATGTTCCCTAAAACCTGGGATTGGAATGCTTTCTGGTTTACTACTGGCTTCATCTCAATGATTTTAGCTTTTATGAATTTGCTGCCAATACCGGCTCTTGATGGAGGGCATGTTATGTTCTTACTGTACGAAATGATCTCTGGTAAAGCGCCTTCCGACAAATTCTTAGAAGGAGCTCAGAAAGTGGGGATGATTATTCTATTAGGCCTTATGGTCTTTGTCTTTGGCAATGATATTCTGAAGTTATTCGGAATATAGCTTACTCATTACCATCATTGAATTGATTCTTAGGCGGGTCACGATAGATTTCGAATTCGACCCGTCTGTTCAGCTTTTTATGTTCTTCGGTCTTCTCCTCTTTTATAATTGGGAGTTCACTGCCATAGCCCATCGCGAAGATTCTTTGCGGGTTAATTGATGATTTACTAAGAATATATCGCTTAATGGCATCGGCACGCTGCTGAGAAAGCTTAAGGTTGGAGATGGGGTTTCCACTTGAGTCGGTGTGGCCTGAGATATTCAAATTAAAGGTTGGGTTGTCAATGAGGAAGTCAATGACTTTGTCTAAGTCGGGTTCCATCAGAGGTAAAATCTTGGAGCTCGCGTTTTCAAATTCTATAGTCGCAAACTCAATTTTGCTACCCACTTGCTCAACTACACCCTCATAATTAGTTTCACCATCTAAGAAGAAGAGTTTTTCTAGTCTAAAAAATTCATCGCCTTGAACAATGAGTAGATAGTTTCTTTGATTGATGAGGTCAAATTCAAAGGTTCCATCATCCCTTGCAAACTTTGGAGCTACTTCAACACCGTCATCTAGGTCTATAATAGATACAATCGCATTTTTAGGTACTCTACCTGTCACCTCGCTAATTCTGCCATTGAACCGCGTAGTGGCTAGTGGCTGGCCAGCCATAGGTAGCGGAAAGGAGTAGAGATCAAGGTTTTTCATGCTCTCTTCTTTTGACCTCGAATAGAATATAAAGTCAGATTTTTGATCAATGCTAAAATAGAACTCTGTACCAATGCCATTGACGAGCGGCCCAATGTTAATGGGCTCTGACCATTGGCCTGAAGACCTGTAAGCCTTATAAATGTCGTAGTCCCCAAAATTTAATAAGTGACCGTTGCTACTAAAGTAGAGCACGTCAAATTCCCTATGGTAAAAAGGGCTTACCTCATTATTGCGTGTGTTAATGATAGGTCCCAAGTTTTGAGCTTTGCCCCATCTACCTTTTTTGTCTTTGACGCTATAGTACAAGTCGGCAAGTCCGAAACCGCCCAGTCTGTCTGAAGAAAAATAGAGTGTATCTTCGGTGGCATTGAGACTCGGGTGAGAGTCCCATTGGTCGGAGTTTACACCTTCGCCAAGATTTTCGGGTTTTGTCCAAAGCGTGTCTCCCTGAAAACGAGAAACATATAAGTCACAGTTGCCAAAACCATCGGGTGCTTCGCATCTTGAAAAGAACAGAGATTTGCCATCTCGCGATAGATGACCAGATCCATCATTGAAGCGTGAGTTAATGTTAGGGACCATTTCGGCTTTTGACCAACCAGTTCCTGTATTTAAGGTATAGAACAAGTCTTCGTTTACGTATTTGTTAATTCCCGTATTGACCGAATTTCGTTTTGAGGTAAAGATCATCACGGAGTCATTGCTCGATACCATGGGGGCATAGTCCTCACTTGTAGAGTTGACTCTTGGCCCCATGCTGGTTAATACGCTTCGCGGAGGAATGAGTGTATCTACCTGTCGCCTGAAATCGACAAGGTCATAATAATATTCCAAAGGCACATAATACGATTTCTTATCTCGGTTGAGGGAGTCGTATCGGGCTAATGTGGCGGGTATGTCCACCCCTTGTCTGTAATGTTTTAGAACAAGTGCATAAAGCGGCTTGGCCTCTTCCGGTGAGCCGAAAACTTCAGTAAGCTTGGCGAGTCGCCAGATGTAATAGGTTTGGAAGGCAAAATTCTGAGTGCCGAAATTAGAAACGTACTTTTTGAGTTCAGGGTATAGTGCCTGCCAATTCCGCTCCTTATCAAGTTTTTCAATCTTCTTCTCAAGCTTCTTATTGAGGTAAACAGGTGTTTTGTTGATATTAGGAAAGCTAAGATCGGATATGTCTACGGACACTGAGTCGGAACTCAAGGCTACTTTTTTAGTCCTTTTTTTGAATAGTTGTCCATGAGCAACCAGAGAGGTGCAGAGTAGAAGGAGTGTTAAGACAATTCCTCGTTTTAACATGGATTGATTACAGCTTATGCTAGGTGAATTTATGAAAACAAAGTTATCCGTTTTACTGAACTATGAAAAAGGAATACATGACACTAAAACGATTGGCATAGCGCTTGCAATATGGGATGGACTTAATTTTTCTGACATTATGTGTCAGATTGACACCTCATTATGAAGATTGACAAGAACAAAATAGGATCTATATTGGCTGCAGAGCTGACCGAAGAAGAGAGCGGAGAGTTTATTCAAATGATTGCTCCCGAAGATGAGGACAGCGCCCAGTTGGCCGATCTTCCTGAAGAACTCCCCATTTTAGCCGTTCGGAATACTGTACTCTTTCCAGGCGTACTGATTCCCATTACTGTGGGTAGGCAAAAGTCTATCAAAGTAGTAAAACAGGCTTACAAAGGAGACAAAATCATAGGGGTGTTAACACAAGAGAACCCACAGATTGATGACCCTAAGTCGGACGACCTTTTTAAGGTAGGTACCGTTGCAAAAATAGTCAAGATGCTTGTGTTGCCTGATGGTAACACAACCATTATTGTTCAAGGCAAACAACGTTTTGAGGTACAGGAGTTTACATCGACCGCACCGTATCTTAAGGCTAAGGTCAATTACTTGGAAGAAAACTTTCCAAAGCGATTGTCTAAGGAAGTAAAGGCATTGATTCAGTCGATTCGTGATACTGCTAACCGCATCATGACTTTGAATCCTGAAATACCTAAAGAGGCTCAGGTCGCCCTTGAAAATATAGAGAAACCGAGTTTCTTAGTGCATTTTTTATCTTCTAACATCAATGCTGAACTTAAGGAGAAACAAGAACTACTAGAGCTGAATGACGGAGTTGAGCGTGCTACTAAGCTGTTGCAACACCTGATGAAAGAAGTGCAAATGCTCGAACTCAAGCATGAAATCCAGAATAAGGTACACTCGGATATCGATCAGCAGCAGCGAGATTATTTTTTGCGCCAGCAAATGAAAGTGCTCCAAACCGAATTGGGAGATGGTGGCCCTGAACAAGAAGTAGAATCTTTAAGGAATAAAGCCAAAACTAAGAAGTGGCCAGAAAAGGTGGCCAAGCACTTCGATAAGGAATTAGATAAGATTCTTCGCATGAATCAAATGGCTGCGGAATACCCGGTAGCGATGAATTATGCTGAGCTGATGGTTGATTTGCCATGGGGTGAATACTCTGATGATAACCTTGATCTTAAGCGCGCCAAAAAGATTCTTGAAAGTGATCACTACGGTTTAGAGAAAGTTAAAGACAGGATACTCGAATACCTCGCAGTGCTCAAATTAAAGAATGACCTCAAAGGACCAATCCTTTGTCTTTACGGCCCTCCGGGTGTTGGTAAGACTTCTCTTGGGCGATCAATAGCTAAAGCACTGGATCGCCAGTATGTCAGAATGTCATTAGGTGGGGTTCATGACGAAGCTGAGATTAGAGGACACAGAAAAACCTATATCGGTGCTATGCCCGGTAAAGTGATCCAGAATATTAAAAAGTCTAAATCTTCAAATCCAGTTTTTGTATTAGATGAAATTGACAAGGTGAACTCGAACTTCCGTGGAGATCCATCTTCGGCTTTGCTAGAAGTACTCGATCCGGAGCAGAATGGTGAGTTTATCGATAACTATTTAGAAGTAGAGTACGATTTATCTAAAGTGCTTTTTATAGCGACAGCTAACTCATTGGATACTATTCAACCTGCGCTTAGAGATCGAATGGAGATTATCGAAGTCTCAGGTTATACAATTGAAGAGAAAGTGGAAATTGCGAAAAGGCACCTGATTCCTAAGCAAAAGAAGGAACATGGCCTGAAGCCAAAAGACGTCACTTTCGACAAGAAGGCCATCCAGTTTATTGTAGAAGGTTATACCCGAGAATCTGGGGTGAGGAGCTTAGAAAGAGTAGTGGGTTCCGTAGTGCGTAGCGTTGCTAAGTCCATCGCTTTAGAAGAAGAATACCCGACTAAAATTACCCCTGAGTTCATCGAAAAGGTCTTAGGTGGCCAGCGTTTCGATAAAGAGATTTATAACGATAATAAATATGCCGGTGTAGTTACTGGCCTAGCTTGGACTGCCGTTGGAGGTGAGATTCTGTTTATTGAGTCAAGCCTAAGCCGAGGTAAAGGTAAACTTACCTTGTCAGGACAATTAGGTGATGTGATGAAGGAGTCTGCTATGGCAGCGATCTCTTACCTAAAATCCAATGCAGACACTTATGACATCGACTATAAAGTCTTTGACAAGTACGACTTGCACATGCACGTTCCGGCTGGGGCTGTTCCAAAAGATGGGCCTTCGGCAGGTATTACTATGCTGACAGCCCTTGCATCACTTTTCACACAGCGGAAAGTCAAGAATAAATTAGCCATGACAGGCGAGATTACCTTAAAAGGAAATGTACTACCTGTTGGAGGAATCAAAGAGAAAATACTAGCAGCAAGGCGTGCAGGAATCAAAGAGTTGGTGCTAAGTAAGCGGAATGAAAAGGACATTAATGAAATTGATGAGCAATACACCAAAGGACTAACATTTCACTTTGTAGAAAAGGCGGATGAAGTATTGACCATTGCACTTACCAATCAAAAAGTGGAGAATCCGATCAAATTTGTAGTTGAGGACTAAAAATCACCGTATTTTCAATTGATATCCATTTTGAATGAGGAAAACATCACTTCTGCTGATAGCGTGTCTTTGCTTGTGCTGGCAATTTGCCCATGCTCAGCTTGGTGGTAGTCGTGCCTTTGAATATCTCAACCTACCCAATAACGCGCGAATGGCCGCTTTAGGAGGTGTAAACATTACTTCCGGTTGGTATGATCCCGCACAAATCAGTTCGAACGCTGCACTGTTGAATGATACCATGCAACATCAATTGGTTATTTCGCGCTTGGGCTATTTTGCAGATATCACCAATACATCCCTCACCTATGTCGCACCTATCAAAAACTACGGTATGTGGGCTTTTCATCTTGATTATCTTAATTACGGTGATATTCAAAGCTTCGATGAAGCGGGCTTTTTAAACGGAGACTTTGGTGTTAATGAGTATGCATTCTCTATTTCGAATAGTCAGGCTTTTGGGCCTTTTCGTGTAGGAGGGAGTTTGAAACTTGCAGTTTCTGACTTAGCTTCTTTTCAAGCCTCAGCACTATTATTTGACCTTGGTGGAACCTTTCTACATCCTGAAAAAGATTTGACAATCGGCTTTGCTATCAAGAATGTAGGCTTTCTGCTGTCAGATTATACAGAAGAAAATAGCAGTCAACTGCCGACAGACATTCAATTGGGTGTTTCCTATAAACCAGAATTTATGCCCTTTCGCTTTTCAGTGACGGCAAGAAACTTGATACGTTCGGATGTTACGTTTTTCGACCCATCGACCAATTCTTTGTTCGGACAAGATACAGAACCAGGCTTTGGTGAAGAGATTTTCCGTAGGTTGGTATTTGGAGTAGAGCTACTGGCTTCCTCAAATTTTCAACTGAGATTTGGTTATAACCATTTGCTAAGACAAGAACTTAAGTTAGAGAATGCTAGTGGAGGTGCAGGCTTCTCATTTGGCTTTATGTTCAAAGTAAAAAGATTTGAATTTGCCTACAGTAGGGCTTTATACCATACCGCTGGTGGCAGCAATACGCTTCAGATGAACTTGAACCTGGAGGGTATTATAAACAAGAATTAAGATGATTGATAAAAGTTATTTGACCCCAAGGCAGATTGTTGCCGAACTTGATAAATACATCATTGGTCAGGCAGATGCTAAGAAAAATGTTGCCATTGCACTTCGTAATCGTTGGAGAAGATTACATGTTCAGTCGGAAATGCAGAAGGAGATTGTCCCTAATAATATCTTAATGATTGGCGCTACGGGGGTTGGTAAAACAGAGATTGCCAGGCGTCTGGCCAATATTGCAGATGCCCCTTTTACAAAAGTTGAGGCTTCAAAATTCACGGAAGTGGGTTATGTGGGAAGAGACGTAGAGAGTATGGTAAGAGACTTGGTTGAGCAATCGGTGAACTTGGTCAAGCACTCAAAAAAGGAGGAAGTCAGGGAGAAGGCTGAACAAGCTGTGGAAGACATTATTTTGGACGCTTTGATTCCTCCTGTGCGGTCCATAAAACCCAACGCTGGATTTCAGTCAGAAGACAAGGATACATCGCAGATGAGTGATGCAGAGTTGAATGAAAAGACGCGTGAACGTTTTAGAGAGAAAATTAGATCGGGAGAAATTGATGATCGTAAGATTGAGATCTCAATTAATGCGTCTTCTGGTGGTATAGGTATGGCTGGCGGAGGCATGGATGAAATGTCAATGATCAATCTCCAAGACATGATCAGTAATGTAATGCCTAAGAAGACAAAGAAAAGAAAGGTCACTATTGCCGAGGCTAGAAAGCTATTGATTGAGGACGAGAGTGCCAAGCTCATCGATATGGATGAGGTAAAAGAAGAAGCCATTGCCAAAGCAGAGAATACTGGAATCATCTTTATTGATGAGATCGATAAAATTGCCGCAGGTTCAGGTAAAGGTGGCAGTAGCGGCCCTGATGTGAGCCGTCAAGGAGTTCAGCGAGATTTACTACCGATAGTTGAGGGAACTTCAGTGAATACAAAGCATGGTATCATTAATACGGATCATATCCTTTTCGTGGCGGCCGGGGCATTTCATGTGGCTAAGCCTTCAGACCTTATTCCTGAACTTCAGGGTAGGTTCCCAATTCGTGTAGAACTAAATAGTCTAACAGAAGACGATTTCTATCGCATATTGAAAGAACCCAAAAATGCATTGACCAAGCAATATGAAGCTTTAATGGACTCTGAAGATGTTTCTCTTGATTTTACGGATGAAGCTTTGCATGAACTAGCTCGTTTAGCTTTCAGAATCAATTCAGAGGTAGAGAATATCGGAGCCAGAAGACTGCATACTGTCATGAGTAAGCTGCTGAACGACATACTGTTTGATATTCCCGAACAGATTCCTCCTAATGCGAAAGTTTCGATTACAAAGGAGATGGTGAACGAGCGTTTGAATGGATTGATCGAGGATAAGGACTTGAGTGAATTTATGCTCTAGACTTTGGGAAGTCGTAATAGAACTTCTCACCCTTAGCAGTTAAAATTTCATCCCAAGAGTCGAACGAGAATTCTATGCCACAAGCTGCACACGTAGGCAGGTTATAGAGGTTAAAATCTGAAAGGTTACCGATAAGAGATGTGAGACCTGGGTTATGACCAAAAATCATTAGCGTATTGATGGTGTTATCAACTTTGGAAATAACCGCTTTAATGGTTGCTGTTCCCGCATGATATAGTCGCTCATCGTCCAGTAGTTTTTCATCGGAAATCCTTATGACTTTAGCAAAACCTTTTGCTGTTGTCCATGCCCTTTCGGCAGGAGATGAAATGATTAAATCGACCCCATAACCGGTCTCTAAAAATCGATTGGCCATGTCAGGTAAATCCCTTTTTCCACGGCCATTGAGAGGTCTGTCAAAGTCAGACAAATAGGAAGAATCCCAGCTTGATTTGGCGTGTCGGACGATAAAGAGCCTTTTCATACCTCTAATTATGGGAAGTCCAGAACTAATTGCTAATTTTGCTCCATAATAATTTTATCATCTTTTAATACATATTACAATGAGAACAGGTACCGTAAAATTCTTTAATGATGAGAAAGGCTTCGGCTTCATCGTTGATGACGAAAATGGAGCTGAAGTATTCGTTCATGTTTCTGGTACAATTGACGAAATCACCAAAGGTGATTCTGTATCTTTCGAACTGAGCGATGGAAAGAAAGGTCCTAACGCTACTGATGTCAGAAAAATATAATCAACTAATTATAGATTTTTGATTACCAACCCCGGCCATTAGTCGGGGTTTTTTATTTTACTAAAATCTCCTCTTGCACAAAGTATACATGCAGGGAAGCCGCTTATTCCTTAGCAAGTTTCAGACGAATCACTAAATTTGCCACCTTAATACAATTATAGTTTTTAAGAACAATTACAATGAGAAATGGTACAGTAAAATTCTTCCTTGAAGAAAAAGGCTTCGGATTCGTGATAGACGATGAAACTGGAGAAGAATTCTTCACGCATGTTTCAGGCACGGTGGATGAAATTAGAAAAGAAGACAAAGTAACCTTCGAAACGGAAGAGGGTCGTAAAGGAATTAATGCCGTAAACGTAAGACGAGCATAAGCACCGCTAAGAACTCATACCCCAATAGGGTATAGACTTTAATGATAAACCCCGGCATTAGTCGGGGTTTTTTATGCTCTATGATTGATCATTCTGAATTTGTCTCAGAATTTTATCGGTTTGGATTGCGGCAAACTAATTTTGATGAATATCGACTAGCTATTCCAAATGCCTTCAGCCGTGTAATAGCCGCCTTCTCTTTCCCAGAATTTCCCATCCAAGAAGCGATAACCTTTATCTAATTCATTGATCTTAGACATTTCTGATTCGCTCAATGGAATGCTAGCGGATGCTAAATTTTGTTTAAGGCGTCCAGGATTCACAGACTTGGGAATGACACATGTGCCACGTCCTTCGGCCCATTTAATTAAAATTTGTGCGGGATGAACTCCATGATTCGAAGCGATTGACTTAAGCACTTCATTCTCAAACATGTCAGGTTCAACATCTCCTTTCATGCCAGGTGCTCTATCTCTAGAGCCTAATGGAGAATAAGCAGTGTAAAGAATATTATTATTGTTACAGAATTGAAAGAGGTCGTTTTGCGCTAGCAAGGGATGAGACTCTACTTGGTTCATTTCAGGCCTAATTTTCGCTGTCTCCATCAACTTTTGAAGTTTTGGAATATTGAAGTTTGAAACACCAATATGCTTGACTAAACCTTTTTCAACCAAAGCTTCCATGGCTTTCCATGTCTCTGCTATAGGGTAGTCTTCAATAGGGGCAAAACCGCTCGCGTCTTCCGAAAAGATAACGCCCGGTTTATGGGCGATCGGCCAGTGAATCAGATATAAATCGAGGTAATCAAGTTTTAATGCGTTGAGTGATTCTTTTACCGCAGTTTCTACATCTGCTGCCGCATGGAAAGAATTCCAGAGTTTTGAAGTCACAAACAGGTCTTCTCGCTTTACGTCACCGGCTGCAAAGGCATCTTGGAATGCTTGCCCTATTTCAGCTTCGTTCTGATAAATCCAAGCGCAGTCAATATGTCTATATCCAATTTTGATGGCTTCACGTACTGCTTGGCCAACTTCTCCTGGTTCGGACTTCCAAGTTCCCAAACCAATGGCATCTATTTTATCTCCGTTTCGAAAAGTGAGTTTGTTCATGTTTGATCGTTTTATGGTTTCTTAACTAATTCTTTGCAATTGTCGTTCGATTTTATTTTCTAAAATCGAGTCTTACTCTTTTATGAGCTCCTATGATAAGATTTTATGTCTTTTTCGAACGAATCAACTCATCACCCGTCAAGTTGCTTTAAAATTTCACTAATATCATATTCTAAGAATGTTTCCCCTTCAAATAGATATGCGAATAACCTACCACTAACCTCATCAATCGCAAATGAGATAATATAATCGGGGATATTAATGATGGCTACTAGTTTACCTGTCCAATCGAAAACCCTTATTGATACAGGTATAGGGACATCAACGGCATTTGTTAGCTTTTGATCATGAACTAGTGCAAAGATATATTTCTCTGTTGTCTTAAAACTTCTGTAATAAACTCTTAACTCATTCTCTTCCTCAACTTTTGTAACAACGTTTTGAGCATCATATTCACGATAGTTTGTTGTTTTTATGGTGTTAAGAATGTTTCCACTTTCATCGAATATTCTTAATAGATCGTAATAAAATAAGCCATAGGCGTATTTTGACCTATTAGGATGAGCTGCCATATATCCAGAGTTAACCCACTCATATGGGTTTGATTCAGTCGATTCCACATTCTTAATCTCAGGGTATTCACCGAAAGATTGTAGTTCATCACCCTTGGTTTTTAGGACATTGAATTGGTTTGTATTGGTGTTATACTCCATTCCACCTTGGCGAGCTATCATATAGTTTTGTTCACCAAGAAAGAGCTCACCAGAGAAGTCGTACTCTGGTTTATATTTAATAGTCTCTTTTACAATTGTAGTCCCCGCTTTTAGACTTTTGTCAATGCTCAGGGCAATCATCCGAGATTTTGGAAAATCATTTATCCAAATGTGTATTCCGTCTTCGTCTTTTACATACTGGCCTGCATAAGATGATCCAATAAATTCATTTGGCCCCTGTGCCCCATACTTTCCTACGGAACCCAAAAACTCAAGGGTCTTGACGTCATAAATATTTAGTAAATTCTTATCCTTATTAACCTGAGACTGGTGTATAATCAAGAATGTGTCCACCAGACTCACTCCATACCCTAAGTCATTTACCAAGATTTGCTTACCAGGGTTTAGGTTATATTGTATTGGGAAATCAGCTATAGATATCAGTTCGCTATTTTTATCTTCTCTAGAACAAGTAAATAAAATGAAGAGTATTGCTAAAAGGAGGCTCTTTGAATTCACATTATTCATTTTTTCTAAAGGTTGTTGGAGAGTTATTAAAGACTTCTGAGCTGATAACTTCTACTGATAATACTTGCCGAGAGTAAGGCTCCACAAACGATTAGCAAACTTGCTAAATACCCCATACTGCTGTGTAGGCTCCCGAAATAATCGAGAAAGGGAACGCTATTAATGTTCCCATAGACTATGAAGAAAAAGACAACCTCAAAAAGCTTTTTGCTTTGAGACACCATTCCAGATAAAGCAGAAAGCCCAATGATAAATATACTTCCTAGTACCGGACCAATTGCTTTGGCAAAGTCTAATGCAATTAGGTGCCGAACGATGAGCGGTGAAGCAAGCAAAATGCCCAGTGCTATCCCAGCCACTAGCTGTGCTGCATATACTCTTGAAATTGGTTTATAAGCGGCAAAGGTAAATTGATGGACGTTATAGAACTGTTCTTTTGTCGTGAGTGATGACCATCGGCTTACTTGTAAAAACCAAAGTATAGGAAGCACCATTGCATGAGCAATCGATAAGTCGAGAAAGAATAATAGTGCCATTCCAATCAAGTTGAGGATCCACAACCAACGACTGCCTTGGCGTATGAGAAGTAG
The DNA here is from genome assembly GCA_964352205.1 of uncultured Roseivirgaceae bacterium. Taxonomy (GTDB): domain Bacteria; phylum Bacteroidota; class Bacteroidia; order Cytophagales; family Cyclobacteriaceae; genus Roseivirga. Next base: position 83,479 of record CAYGQO010000001.1, on the reverse strand, counting down.
AAATTCAGTCTTTAGAAGCGGCCACAAAGAATAGGAAGTTTCAGCCTTGGGAAGCGTGCTCAAATCAATATTAGCAATTGCTGGTTCATCCAAGATTTTATCTTTCTTTTTGCTCTTGAGGTACTCTTTTAAGTCAAACCTATGGAATGCCCTAGAGGCAACGAAAGTCAACACTATCCCTATGAAGACCCAAAAAAATCGGCTAGTTGTATTAACCAGCGTAAAGGAAATGCCTTCGAATACAAATGGAGTTCTTTCTTGAGTACTACCCAGTCTGAAGCCGATATTCAGTTGAGAAGATTCTGCGTCATCACTGAGGGCATTCACTTGAGAAATCATATCCGCTGTACCTAATCGCGTACCAAATGGATCTATTCCACCAGAGCCATCGGTTTCCACATTTTGAGCAAAGGCGATTGAGATGAGTATAAAGTACCCCACATTTTGAAGAGTGGATTTTTTCTTAAAAATCACTTCAAGTACTACGGCTAAATTGGCCACAAGAAACATGGCTGGAATAGGAATGAATAGATACGGTAAAATGAACTGGAGTGGTTCAAAGGTGAAGCCAGTGTTATAGACGAAAAACAATCCAACATTCATCACTAACATGACTACGATCATTGTAGAGAGCACCAAGAAGTTGCTCATGACTTTCGAAAACAGGTACCTGAAATTTGAGACTTGCGTGGTGGCAATGATTTGACCCACTTTAGAATCAATGTCTTTACTCAGGTTACTATTGATCACATAAAAGCCTAGTAAACTCACAAATGTACTTGCCATTACGGCCGACACCACGCCAATCCAAGCCGAGTTATATACGCCTTTATATGTACCGATGGTGATAGTTTCGTAGGTAGCCTCCGGGGATGGGATAAATAAAAAGCCTAATGCAAGACTGACCGCCATAATGATAAGAAAGCGATAACTTCTTATTCGCTGCAGATAGTCATATTTCACCTGGTTATAGAAGCGCATATCAGTTCGATTTAGTGAAATATAAGTAAGCATCTTCTAAGGATGCATCTACTTTTTTTGCACCGGTCATGGATTCGTTGGTGATGAAACGCACAGTTACGTCATCCTTCTTTCGCATCGTATTTACCACCATATGCTTTTCTTTGAAATCGCTTGCTTGTGCTTTCGGGATATCAATCTCAAATACCTTGTCTTTAACTTTGGCTATGACCTCTTCCGGATAGTCCATAGTAATGAGACTGCCTGCTTTCATAATTGCTACCTGATCGGCAATGGTGTCAATGTCTGACACAATATGGGAGGAGAGAATCACAATACTCTTGTCTGCTAACTCTGAAATCAGGTTCCGAAAACGAACCCTCTCTTCTGGGTCTAGCCCAACGGTGGGTTCATCAAAGATGACCACCTTCGGTTCATTGAGAAGCGCTTGTGCTATGCCTACACGCTGCTTCATGCCTCCAGAGTAACTTCCAATGGGTCTTTTAGCATTTTCAATCAGGTTAAGTCCTTCTAGTAGAAATTGAATTCTGGTTTTTAGGCCATCACCACCAATGCCTTTCATAGCGGCTATATAATTCAAGAACTCGTAAGCATTCAGGTTAGGATAAACTCCAAAGTCTTGAGGTAGGTAGCCAAGCTGCTCACGCATGTAATTTGGCTGAGCGACTATATCTTGATCGTTCAGCCAAATGCTTCCTTCGCTTGGCTTGCTAATGGTGGCAATCATTTTAAGTAATGTAGATTTACCAGCACCGTTCGGTCCAAGCAACCCTAGAATTCCTTGGTTTACAGAAAGTGAAAAGTCTCGAAGTCCATATTTGTCTTTAGCATAACGTTTACTGAGTTGATCAATGAACAATTTCATATATCCGGATTATCGCTTTTATGTTTGCGTCAAGTAAATCCATTTTTAGGCCAGATACAAGTGTTACAAAAATCGATTCGATTTATGCTACTTCTCAAAGCAATTGAAAATAGGCTTATCATAATTCCAAAAGGACAGCTAGTCGAGAGGGGTCAGTCAAACAAAAAAATCCTCCAGTTTCTACCGGAGGATTTTCTCTTAAAATTATTTAGGCTTGCCTGAAGCAGGCCTCGATTTTCTAAAATCCTCTTTTCTCTAAATGCTTATCTAAGTCGAGTTTATCAATTCCTTTTTCTAACCAGTCAGGTGCGGTCTCTCCTTTCAAGTGATGATTGAAAAATTCCATCATTCGCACACTATAATCCTTTCGGTTTTCCAACTTACTAAGTCCATGATTCTCTCCTTTATACTGCATAAGCACTACTGGCTTTTTCAGTCGTCTTAAGGCCGAGTAATACTCTATACCTTGGGTAAAGTCTACGGCTCCATCTTTGTCATTATGAAGCATCAAGAGAGGAGTGTTTACCTTTTTTACATGGTAGACTGGACTATTTCTCAGGTAAGAATCCCAGTTTTCCCAAGGTGCACCTCTAAATCTCCCTTGAGAAGCCTCGAAAATAGACATATTTCCACCGCCCGAATTCCAATAAATCAAGTCGTACATGGAGACCATATTAGTAAGAGGAGCTCCAGCAGCAGCAGCTTTGAACATATTTGTCTGTGTTATCAGAAATGAAGTTTGATAACCACCCCATGAATGACCATGTATACCAATATTGTCCGCATCGATTACGCCTGTAGCGATGGCCGCTTTTACCGCAGGAAGTACTGCCCAAACTGCTGACATCCCTGGATCATCTAGTTTGTAAACGATGTCTGGAATAAATACCGCGTAGCCATTGCTGGTATACACATTTGGATTCCAACCAGTACCGCTGAAACCTGGGTTCGACCAGTTGTGGCGGGTCTGTGATAGCTTTTCATAGTAATAAACTATTGTCGGGTACTTTTCACCTTTTACATAGTTCGCTGGAAGAATTAGTGCGCCTTGGAGGGAATCCCCTTTGTCAGTTACATAATCTACTAACTGCGTTCCATCTGACCATGCGTACTTATCAGCCTCAGGTGCATTCGCAGTGACTTGCTTTGCTCCAGAGAGCGATCGATCTGTTACCAACATTTCTGGAGGAGTATTGAAGGTTTGTTTACCGAAGAAAAATACGTCAGCTTTTTCAGCTTTTCTAAGGTTGCCAATGTTTGCATCTTCCCAAATTAAGGAGCTGACACCAGGTTTTAAACCACCTTTTCTGGCAGATGAAAGTGTTGCTATTCCACTCTTCTTGTTCCATTCACCATAAGTCCTTAGGTAAACTGTTTTGCTCAAATCGATTCCTTTTTCTTCTGGATCTAATCTAAACCTATACTGGTAGCGTATACCTTCGGTTCTTCCATTTTGAGTAAGGTTCTCCGGAGAAGCTTTGCCTTTTAAGGGCACTTGCCAAATATCCCAGCCATCGTTTAGTAAAATATATTTACTATCAGAACTCCAGCCCAAGGCACCTACCATTGGTTTTTCTACATTATGATCGTCTTCAGTATTAACGAAGGTGACAGGAAGGTTTTCCGTGATGTTTTGTGTGGTGCCACTTTCAATATCATAGACATAGTAATGTCCATCTTCTCCATACATGAATTTGGTGCCATCGGTCGATGGTCTTGGGTTAGACCCGAAAGAGGGCAAGTAAAATTTGGTAAAAAGCTCTTTACGTTTACCGGTTTTTAAATCCACAAGGTAGAAGTCACTGTATCGCTGGCCATCCAGGTTAATGTCTAGTTCATAGTTTTGAATATCAGAGCCCAAGGCATAATGATGTTTTGGGAAAATGCTTAAACTCCTCATGCTGCTGTCTTGTAATGCGATGTGTTGAGCTGAGGCTACATTATACATGGCCCAGAAGCTATAGTTTTTATCTTGTCGCTCTGTTACCTGCTGACGTGATTGGAGTTTACTGTCATTCCAATGCCAAATGGTCATATCTGGTTTGTCAGTATCTTTTTTATCATCCCCCTTTGCTTTTTTTGCGCTTACTTTTGCAATTGCTTTTTGCAAGTCCGTAATGGATTTGAGCGAGGTATCAGCCATGATCATTTTCATTGCATTGGCTTCGGCTAACTTCACGGAGTCTTTGTCTACTTCTTTCTTTTTAGTTGGCTCTTTTACCAGTTCTAGTGGATGAATACCATAGAAAATTCTAGTCAGATCTTCTGACCACATGGGTCTTCTATTTCCACTTATTGTGTAAGATTGATCAAATCCAGTACTGTCTTGCAAAGCATCATATACGGTAACCTGAGGGTTGACTAGGTTTTTGACTCCAATTGCTTTACCGTGATCTTGCTTGTATTTTTTATCTGCGACCATTTTTAAAGCTGCGAAAGCGTCACCCTTCTCAGTCCAGTTTATAGACTTATAAGAAGCGTCATCAGAGTCTAAAACTTGTGTGCTGTTGTTGGCTATGTCTAAAAGGTAGATACCGTTGCCAGATTTATTTTCCGCATCAACCACATAGGCAAGGTGACTACCGGTCTTGTTGAAACTGAATTCAGAGATATTTCCCAAGTTTTGAGACTTGTCAGTATTTAAGTGATGAATCAAAAGATCAGAACCTCTGGCCTTTCCATTGCCGTCCTTTGCAAGGTTAATAGCAAGCAATGACGCTCCATCATTATTGAACGAATAGCTAATTACATTTTCGAAATTTTTCTTCTCGTCTTTTCCGAGTTCGATCAGGGTAAGTTTATCTCTAAGTGGTTTTCCTTTTGAGCCTTTATTTGCTTTTTTCGCAGCAAATTTTGGGTATTCTTTAAAAGCTATCCATTTGCTATCATCGCTGAATTCTATTGATGGGAAATTCGTTGATCCAATTGGGAAGGATTTTTTTAGAGAATCTGGATCTGATAATCTTTGGAGAATTATTTCTCCATCATCTTCTAACGCTACGATTCCGTAGGCAATCCATTGACCATCAGGTGATACTTTGAAGGTATTGGTCTGCATGTATCTCCAAGTGGGGATGTCTTGCCAAGTGATAGGCTTTTTTTCTTGGGCTATCGAAAAACTGGCGAATAATAGAAGTGCCCAAAGTGTGAGAAGTTGTTTACGCATTTGTTGAGTTTTTTTGTGTACAGAAAATTAGTAAAAATATCAGAAGTCTAGTAGTTTTTTGACAAAGTAAACCACAGGGTTAAGACAAGCTAAAATACAATTTGGTCTATTGATTTACTTGATTGTGTTTCCTTCTGTTCACATTAAAACCTATGTAGAAAAAAGTATGCTTTCGGTGGAAGACTTAGGCAATTTTAATAGGGGCTAGTGATAGCTCGTTTCATATTTAAGCGGTCTTGCTAAAAACCCTTATCTTAATTCCAACAAAACCACATTCTCCACATGATATGTTTGTTTCACCTAAAACATTTAATGCAATTGAATAGGAGCATACTCTTGTGAACTCTGTGAAGAACCAGATAGTATTTCATGCAATAGTTAAATGACCTGCTCATAAATCAAATAGAGATTCTACGAACTTGGATCGCCATTCGAAGTAATTCTTTAATCTCTCAACTTGAAAATACCACGTTCCCATTCCATCAGGTTGGTTGTATTTTTCTATTTGAGTTGGCATTATATGCTCAATGTTTTCCATGAAATCATTCACGATTGTCTCAAAGTAATCGGAACTCAACAATCCAGATCTTACCAGTTCTTCATACCTGTTGTTGTAATGTTCTTTAAAAGATTTGTCCTCGTATAAAATATTGAAGAGATCCCTAATGGGACTAACACCAGGTTTCTGAATAAAAGTCATCGGAGGTTCTGACACGTTGACCAATGCTGCCTGGTCGAGATCAAAGAGCACAAATCGAAATGGGCGATCATCAATAGAATATAGCCGAACATTGTTTGAGGGCCAATCCGAATGTCCTACGTATGTTTCGTAGATCATATAATCAATAAAATTCTCTAAATCTATCGCTACTTTCAGATAGTCTAAATCCTCTTTTTCAATAGCATAGAAGAGCTCATCGATACGGTCAAAATTTCCATTCTTTTTCTCAACGACTCCTCCATATAAAATTTTCGCAAGAGTGACGTTACTCTTCTTAGCTCCATAGAGTCTTGACATACCATTAGCATTAGACTCCGTTCTCATATTCATTAGCCCGTAAAATTTCCCGTTTATGAAGACTACTACCTGTTCAGTATACATCAAATCTAAATTCAGTCCGGCTTTTCTGGCTAATTCTGTCAAACTGATGTCTTTGATCATCGTGGCGCCAAAATCATTTCCGGAATTTCTAAATCGGAATGCTTTGATTTTATCCAGAGAATGGAATGGTAAGTTTTCTGGATTGATCAATGTCCCCTCGCTATTATCAAAAGTGTCATCAAATTTCACACCTAATGATTTCAGGCTGAATTGGGCAGAAAAGTTACCTTTAATTTCCACTTCGACTTGTTCATTAAGAATTAGGGGCGTATTTGACTGATATAGACTAAAGAAACCGTCTATTTCTATTTCTCTCGTAAAATCAGCATACATATTATCGAATTCAGCCTGATCAACATCTAGATGGGCAACCTTCAAATGGGTGCGAATGTTACTAATTGTCAGACTCTCATAACCTTGAACATCGATTAATACCTCCTGTTCGGTTTCTACACAACTGAACAATACAAGAATGCCTAATGTGAAGCTGAGAACAACCTTTTTCATTTCACGACAGATTTTGAGCCGGTGTATATCGAATAACCAAGTCCCAGGTAAATGCCATTTTTCGGACTGTTAAGAGTAGATGTTGAAGTCAACTCCGTTATATTCCAGTGACTATAGAAAGTCAGGTTCCAATTTGTAGATATTTGTCTGATCGCTTTGAATAAAATGTCATACCGGATTTGCTTTCTGAAAAAATTATTAGTCAGATCCCTGTGTCGTTCTAAACTCAACCCACCAAATACACTCCAGGAACTATTGAGCCTCAAACCCAGATAAACTGGAATTTGATAGGTTAAATAGCTCGCTTTGATATTTACAGCCCTGAGTTGATTCTTTGACCTGTTGTATTTGCCAAAAACACCACCATTAAAGAGGATATTATCTTTAATTACTTTCTCATAATTTATACCAAATCGAACTCCGAATGCTTCTGAAATCCCAGTATCTATCCCATTGAAAACAGTGCCGTTTTGAAAAGCGTAACCCAAAGCTCCATCAACTTGAATCCTCGATTGTGCAAGAGATGAGTTTACAGCAAACATGAAAATTAATAACCAAAGCCTGCTCATGAGACTTTTTTTCTAGGATAGTCAAACATCGAAACGCAATATCAGAATTACTTAAATTCTCTAAGTCAAAATTCGACTTTTTTCTTCAGAATTCTTCGGGGTTCTGCCCTGTGATTCCAATAAAACGGTTATCCTCGCGGATAGGAGAGCCCAAATAACAAATTTCACTTTGGTTCAGGTCAAAAAGAAACCAGCGAAATACCCATACGGCTCTGCCCGGGGGTAGTTGGCTTCTAGAAATTTTTATTTACGTAACTCCAACAAAACCACGCTCTCCACATGATATGTTTGTTTGGCTCAAAAACTTTACTTTGGGGCTTTATAGGCTGTTTTTATACCTCCACGCCATGTGTGCGGACAAAAGTCGGACAATAATATGTCAGCTTCTCAGTATTTTCTCATTCTCAATGAGAAATTGATGGGAAATGCTTCCTATTTATTAAAAAGATAGGAAATTGATGAGAAATACTTAATTGATATGTGTTGGTAAATATTCAGATTACTTAGTATTTGTATAGATAGTACAGCCCATATTCTAGTGGCATTAATTATCAGTATTATTCCTACGAGTGTCTCCTTTTTCTCAGCCTCAATAATGTTCTTACTTTCGGATATCCTCCAGAACTCATTAAATTCCCTCGAGGTAGCCTAGCTTTAAAGATACGCTGGAGGCTTGAATAAACTAATATTTGGAATATTCTGATTTGGGTTAAACGCCTGATGATAGAAATGTACGGAACCGACTAAAAAAAATCATAATGAAACGGTTTTATTTGGGTGTTGATAATAACCATTCACTATGAAAACCAATCTGATCAAAAGGCTAACCTTCTTCCTTTGCAAATTTTACTTTCCATACTCTTTCTAGCCATCACAACCTACACCTCCATTGTAGGTTTCAATCAGGGTTGGAATATTTTCTCTGTTGTTTTGCATGACATCAGCTCCATGTCTTGGTCAGGACAATTCAATCTTGACTTTTCTATGTATCTGATTCTTAGTGCTCTCTGGATCGCCTGGAAAAACCAATATTCAGTAAAGGGAATTTCCATTGCTTTAATGGCCGGGATTTTGGGCATGGCATTTTTTTCTCCCTATATCCTAATTTAAAGTATTGAAAGCAAAGGCGATATAAAGGTCCTGTTATTAGGATCTTCAAGAAGCAAAGGTGAATAACATGCAGGTCGAAATGATCAATTAATCTTTGATCTATATCGCTGAACTTCAATCTTTATACCATGAAAGACACTAAGTCTCCTTGGGTTGTGGCAGGTTATGAAGTCTTTTCGCAAGAAGGCCCCAAAGGATTGAAAGTTGAGGTACTGGCGAAGAAAGTAAAAAAAAATAAATCCTCTTTTTATCATCACTTTTCTGACCTTGAGGTATTTACCTCTTGTTTGTTAGACTATCATTTGAGTCAGGCTGAGAAAATGATAAGTGAGGAGAAAAAGTGCAAAATTCTCATTCCTGATCTGTTAAATGTTTTCCTGGACTTCAAGCAAGATCTGCTGTTTAATCGCCAGCTAAGGATCAACAGAAGTATTCCAGCGTTTAGAGAGTGCTTCGAAAAAACCAACGAGGAAGGGGCTCAGGCCATTCTACCACTCTGGACCGAGGCACTGGGACTCACTGAAAACTCCAGGTTATCCTACATGATTTTAGCCCTGAGCATTGAAAATTTTTACTTGCAAATCACTGAAGAGACTTTGACTTACCAATGGCTGGAAGAATATTTCAAAAATCTACAGAGTATGGCAAAAGAAATGAAAAAATAATCTGGAATTTATGACTTTCCTTTGACTGATGTTTGGGCTTTCATAAAGTCCATTATTCCACGTTTGAAAACACTGCCAACAGGAAGTTGCTGACCATCTTTTAATACCAATTTATCCTCGAATGACTGGATATAAGCAGTATTCACCAGATAAGAGCGATGGCACCGCAAGAACCCCTCGGCCTTTAATTTATCTTCTGCCTGCCTGAGGGTTTCCTGGGCCAGGATCATGCCCGTTTTCGTAAAAATCTTAAGGTAGTTACCAAAGCTTTGGATGTAGTAGATATCCTCTGTGTCGATCGACTTTTCTAAACCATCCACCCTGATTGTAAATCCCTTTTGGGCTACAGGAATTGCCGACAAGCCCAGAAACTGATAAGCCTTTTTCGCAGCTCTTAAAAAGCGCTCCAGGCTGATGGGCTTTACCAGGTAGTCGATGGCGTTGTGTTCAAAACCCTCCAGGGCAAATTCCGAATAGGCCGTAGTAAAGATGACAGCGTTCTGTTGAGCAATGTTTTTAGACAGCTCCAGCCCTGATAATTTAGGCATATTGATGTCCAGCAAGACAAGATCCACGGGATTTTGACAAAGGAAGTCGAAGGCTTTAATAGGGTCGTGAAATGAGCCAAGGCATTTCACAGCAGGTAGTCCTGCCAGATAACCTTCCAGAAGCGTTCGGGCTGGCTTTTCATCATCTACTATTATGGCGGTGATTTCTCGCATGTCAGAGTTCGATCAAGAGTTCGACTGTGAATTCCCCATCCAATTCCTTTATCTCCAGGCGGTGTTTTGGGTAAAGCAAAGCTAAACGCTTTTTCACATTGTTGAGACCCAGCCCAAGTGACACCGGCTTTTGGCCCCTTTGCACATCGTAACTATTGCTGATGGAAAAAGTTAAGCTGCCAGCTTCCAAGGTTGCCTCAATATTCACAAAGGCATGCTTATGACCCAAGTCACCGTGTTTAAAGGCATTTTCTACCAGGGGGATCAACAGCATGGGGGCAATTTCTAGCTGTGCTGTCGCTCCCTCCACAGCAAAGTGGATGTCCAGCTGTTCTTTGAAACGCTCCTCTTGCAGTAGAATATAATGACCTACAAAATCTAGCTCTTCCGTCAGGGTTACTTTTTGCAGGTGAGACCTTTCCAATTGATAGCGCAGCAGCTGAGAAAGCCGCTGTGTGACCAAAGTTGCTGTGGGTGGATCGGATTTGGTATAAGCATAAATTGTGTTCAGGGCATTGAACAGAAAATGCTGGTCTAGTTGTGCCTTCAGGCCCTCGAGCTCCATTTTCTGCTGTGACAGCTCCAGATCTTTTTTATTTCGAAGGTCTATGTAGCGCCTGTAGCCAAAATAGACGCCAGCCCCCAGTATGAGGTCGGTAAGCATGCTGGCAATAAAGGAGACGTAGTTGATGGGGGTGTTTACACCCTGTATCTCTGCCACCCATATTTCCACAAGCCCTCTTGCCAACAACAGTACCAGTACTAAAAGCGCATAGAGTGCATTCTTGCGCTTGTCCAGAAAGAAGGGGACGAGAATGAGATTATGAAGATAGACAGGAACAAAAAAGAAGAGGGTTTTTGAGATGAGCAGCACGCGAAATTGCTCTTTAGGCATATAACTCTTTACTCCTTGCAGGGCCAGGAACATATACCCTGTAAATACCAGAATGGCCAAAAGATTCAAGACAATCTTCTGATACTTTATCCTATAACCAGATTGCATTCTTCAAAAATAGGTTTGTTGATGTTGTCATTAAAGCGTTTTGTCATTTACCAAATGAGTTCATCCTTTAAACAGGGTATATGTGCAGAACCAATAATAAGTTTCAATCTGGAACTTTTAAATCTACTTATCCATGAAAATGTACTTCTTATACTTTTGCATTCAGTCGTTTTTGATTGCCAATATTCAGACTCAGCCCATTACGGACATTGCCACCGGCCTTAACGGCCCTTCCGGTCTTGTGCTGGATGGTGCCAACTTGTACATAGCCCAATGGAATGCCGGTAAGATATCAAAGCTGGACGTCTCAATGGAATCTCCTGTTTTGACGGATGTGATTACGGGGCTTTCACAACCTGGCGAAATGCTCCTGCACAAAGGTCATATTTATTTTACTGAACAGGCTGCGGGCAGAGTCTCCAGGATTGACATTAACGCTGAGAGCCCTATTCGCCAGGACCTGATTTCTGGGCTCAACACGCCCAATGCCATCACCATTGACGGATCTATGCTCTACATCCGCGAACAAAATGCCCGAAAGATCGTGCGGGTAGACCTGAATGCTACCAGTCTACAACCCACCAATGTCGTGAGTGACTTGAAGAGCTTGTATGGAAGTATGACGGTGATTGGCAATGAACTTTACATAGCGGAATCACAAGCGAACAAGCTGGTAAAAGTCGACCTGAACTCACCAGCATCCACAATGATTGACGTCATGGCCAATATCAATGGCCCAATGGCAATGCTACATTATGAGCAGACGCTTTATATCACACAGGCCTTTGCAGGTAAGCTGGTGAAAGTAGATTTGGCAGAGGAGGAGCTTCAGTTAAGCGAGTTGGCCTCAGGACTTAACTTTCCGCTGTTTTTGCTGAGGCATGACGGTGACCTGCTGATCACAGAACATACACCAGTACCTGGAGGGAAAGTTAGTTCCTTAAAACTCAATAGGTGATCAGATTTGGAAAAGACTGAGCCCAGAGTCCAGGCCTAATCAGAGAATTACACTGGTACTTTTAGACGGTAGCGTCTATAGACTCTCCCTATGTTCAGGTAATATTGTTTCGGTTTCAAGAGTTTGAACTGAATTCATGCAAAAGGAAGCTAAGGGTATAGAAAAAGGTATGAAATCTCATAAGTCTCATAAATTCTGGTTGAAAATCACTGCAATTGTTGTCGGTAGCTTTGGCCCTATATTTTTTCTAGGCACCATGGCAGAATCATCTGAAGCAGCACGTTGGACTTTGGATTTTTTAAGCTGGCCTGTAGATGGTAATCACAGTTTTGACCATCCCACCACCAGGTTTCTGTCAGCACTTACCGGAGGGTTCCTTTTTGGTTGGGGGGTGATGATTTGGTGCCTTTCGGTTTGGGTCTACGACAAAGCACCTGAGTTTGTCAGGAGAAGTGTTTTGATTGGCTTATTGTGCTGGTTTGTGTTAGACAGCTCAGGCTCTATTGCCTCCGGTAATTTATCCAATGCCTTTTTCAATATCATCGTACTCTTGTTGGCCGTAGGTCCCATGTGGAGACCTGCTAAATAAAAATCACAATAATGAACCAATCTTCAAACAAGCATCTTTTTTTGAAAGGGTTTTTGATCCTTCAAACCTTGGCAGTTTTAATCTATACCTTCGTTGCTATAAGTAATGACGGAGTCAACTTTTTTAGTAAGGCACTGGTATTTGTAAGCAGCCTGACCTGGATGGGGCAATTTGCGCTGGACTTTAATGCTTATCTCATGCTCTCCGCACTTTGGATTCTGTGGAGGAATAAGTTTTCCGGTGCTTCTATCTTGTTTGCGATCATAGCCAATATTCTGGGCATAATTGTCTTCGCGCCTTATCTTTTATTACTGATCAGCAGGGAAAAGGGTGATTTGAAGAGGGTATTGATCGGTGATAGATGATTGGGGTACCCTTCACTTGTTCTTTCGTGTACCTGAATATTTAGAAATTCAATCATCCGTCTTTTACATAAAACGCCATTTTCCCGATAGATACCTGTTCAAAATTATTCATCAAATTTCAGCCTGTTTTTAATGCAAAGCATCATCAGAACGCCAGAGGAAAGATTCAAAAACCTGAAAGATTACCCTTTTCAAAGTCACTATTTGGTGGTTGGAGAAGGTCTAAGGCTCCATTACCTGGATGAAGGTAATGAGGAAGACCCTGTTGTTTTACTCTTACATGGCGAACCTACCTGGTCGTATCTATATCGAAAAATGATTCCTACCCTTGTCCAGAACAACTTTCGGGTGATAGCACCAGACTTGATTGGTTTTGGTAAGTCTGATAAATTTATTGAGCGGGAAGAGTACACCTACCAAAGGCACATTGATTGGATCTCTGACTTCATTCTAAAACTAGATTTAAGAGAGATCAACCTTTTCTGCCAGGATTGGGGTGGACTTATCGGGCTAAGACTCGTGGCTCAATTGGATGAAAGGTTTTCAAGGATTGTCGCTTCTAATACTACCTTACCCACTGGTAATATTACTATGCCAGAGAGTTTTTTGAAGTGGCGAGATTTTTCTCAGAGCTCAACATCGTTTGATATCGGCAAGGTGATCAATAGTGGCACTGTGAAGGAATTACCTGAGGAGGTAATTGCGGGCTATAATGCTCCTTTTCCTTCCGAAAAATATAAGGCAGGAGCGCGGGTTTTTCCTACGATTGTACCCCTCAGAATTGACCAATATGAATCCATCCAGAATGGATATGCCTGGGAAAAATTAAAGGAGTGGAAGAAGCCATTTTTGACCATTTTCGGAGACCATGATGATATTATGAAAGGTGCTGAAAAGCTTTTCCAAAAGCACATACCTGGAGCCAAAGGTCAAAATCATGCTATGCTAAGGGCGGGACACTTCATTCAGGAAGAAAAGGGAGAGGAGCTGGCTGAATTGATTATTAAGTTTTACAGAAGGAGTGTATAACGATGCGTTCACAGGAAGTTCAAGAATTCCAACACCATTTTCTTTTACTTTGAGATGAGCTGTTTGATTGTTTGTATCTTTTGATAGAGAATCCAGCTTGCTATAGGTTTTTAGAAACCCGAAAAATCAATCTTACTAATTAGATGTAAGCGTTCACTCAACTTTCTTAATTGATCAAAAACAGCCCTATAGCGAAGGAAAGGTTTCCATCAAATAAAGCGTTAGTTGTATTAACAGCGTTCTGCTGATCATTCACAAAAGTGCGGGACCTGTTCCACCCCCATGTTTCGTCTTCTTCCACAAAAAGTAAGCCTCTTTGATCACTAAAGGTTTCATAGTAAGTGACTTGAACGCGTAAGCCAAAGATTGGCGTGATTTTATATTCCACCCCAACATTGGGCGCAACAAAGAATTCTCTTTGTGTGGCATAAATATTCACCTTGCCTGAGTCAAATTTTTTATCGTTCAACTCAAACTCTCCTTCAAATGACTCCGAAATAAATCTATGTTGCATTTGTCTATACCCCACCTGAAGGCCTGCCACGCCCTGAAACCTCAGTGAACCAAAAAGCGGTCTTCTCCACTGCATACCGAGGCCAAAAGTGCTGTAACGGTTACGGGCGGTATTGACTGAGAGAAACAGTTCCTGTCCTTTTTTCAGTCGATATGCCATTTGGAAAAGATTGGATAATACATATCGATCCCTTACCGTACTGGTAAAACCCCCATCAATGGCACTGGTTAAAAAAGTGGCCGTGTAGAGGTTCCGATTCATCTGATTGAAAGAAAGGGAGGAGGCGTAGGAAATGCGAGTAAAAAAATCTGCGGGATTTCCTTTCTTTTGATCCTCAGGGGCTGTTGGAAGTGCGTCAGGCGAGGGAACTTCGAAAACAGGCAGCTTGGCAGAAAATTTTTCCCTGAAATTAACCCGGTCGGTAAAGCCTATTTGTTCAGAAGCATTTTGGTAGTTTTCAATAGAGAAAGTATTGTTCAGGTAGAAATTGGGCGTGTCAGCCGTTTTTGATTCGGAAAATGCGGTGGTGTAGTTTATCAACCGCAGCCGGTACACCTTGTCAGTGGCACTGTATTCGGTCACAAACTTTAGGGCGTGCCTTTCGGTGTCCTTTATGGTGTTTTTCCTTTTAAGTTCCTCCTCTGTGTATTCGAATTCACCCCTTTGTACTGCATAGTTTGTGGCATTGATAAAGAGCCTGCCTTTGTAGTCCTTACCTTTAAAAAAAAGTCTGATCAATGATTCGTTTCCTGAATTGATAGTATCTGTAATGTTCAGGTAGTATTTCTTTATCCGGTTGGTAGTGAGAGGGCCCAGCCGCATCATCACAAAGTCGAAGCGATGAATATTATGAGTACCAGCAATAATTTCAATGTCGGTTTCTTCCAGGGCCGGATACTTCACCGTATTTCCTTCTCCCACGGCTACGTTGCCCAGGGTTCTTTTTTTGTCGTAACTCAGCTTATCCGCTTCCACGGTGGCTTCTGATTTATAATAGGGTATCTGATAAGCAGAATCCTGAAAGGCTTCTTCAATGGTCCTGCCAATGAGTCGCTCGTGCTGCAGCGAATAATTCTCCGGAATGGCTTCTATTACCTTTCTCAGCAGCTCTTCCTCCAGGCTGTACTGAGAAATGGTCACGGCCTGTAGCTCTTGTGCTGATGCCTTGAGATAGATGGTTTGATCAGTGTCAGGTTCAAGGGCAAATGCCTTTGATTCGTAGCCTATGGAGGTTACTTTTACCCTGAGCCTGTTGGCAGAGTCTGGCACCGTGGTGAATCGAAAGGTCCCCTGACGATCTGAAATAAAACCAGCTCCAGGAGAAGACAGCAGATTGAAATGGGCGAATGGAATGGGCTCTTCGGTCATGGAGTCCAGCAGCCTGCCTTTGAATTCCCTCTTTTGTGCACTGGCAAAGTCTTGAAAACTCAGCAAAAGCACCAACAGTAAAGCGAATCGAAGTTCTGAAAGCCTTTGTAAATACCCCATGCCTTTTTTGTTTGATTGACTGATTATTTAATTCAAAAGTCAGCCTCATTTGTTAAATCAACTGAGGCTGACTTGCAATAGAAATAACTAACGCTATTGGCCTTGTCGTCATAGGTTACCATCTCTTTGTCTTTGTGATACTCCACATAACTAAGCAGCGCAAAGTCTCCCGTACAGCAAGCCGTATGGGTAAGCAGTGCCCCTAAGAGGCTCAAAGTCCATAGCGAATTCAGGAATAGGAGTGGTAGGCAAATGGCAAGGGTGATGACAAGAAATGGCGCGATCGCCACTATCCTGAACTCTTTTTTGTTGGCAACAAACTGATCTGCCACCGCCAGGAATTGAAATTTTTTGAGCTTCATGTCATAAGAGACATTTGGTGCGCCAAAGGCTTTGTAAGCCAGCCCATGTACCAATTCGTGAAGAGGAATAAGCACAATGATCATTGAGGCACCTGCATAGAGGTAAAGCAGGCCTTTGCCAAAATTGAAGGATTCGGATTGGTAGTTTTTCCAGAAAAAGAAAGCAATCGCCATGATAATCAGCACATGGACGGCAGATTGGAAAAAGGAGATGCGTGTTTTCTTCTTGATGTACTTTCGCACAAATGGGATGAGTTCATCATGTACCAGACGTTCCTCCTGTACATAACCATTGGCTTCAAGTTCATCGGGCTTTAGTTTCATCGGGTCTGTTTATATCATAGTTTGGCGGTACCAGTACAATAGGCAGGACTTACTGAAAGAATTTCAAGATCGTCTGGGTAGTGAATGCTGGTTCTTCTACAAAAGGGAAATGGCCAGATTGCCTGGCTTCGGTAAACTGTACATTGGGAAAACCTTTGAAGGCTTCTTTGAGATCAGTGACCGTTAACATGTCGCTGGCACCTTGTAGTACCATAATAGCTGAATTGAATTCAGCTCCCTGGCCCTTAAAATTAAACAGGCGAGATACATCACCCATGATTTCACGATTGACTTCAAAATTGACCAGGGTTTTGGTCAGTTTGGTGCTGTTGACCTGATCATGAAAGTAATAGGGTAAGTAAACCTCCAGCTGGTCTTGGGGGCCTGCACCTGGCTTTTGGGCCAACTCTTGCATTTTCAGCATATCAGCTTGGGTGAATTTGCCCTGTAGGTTTTGGGCAAACCGCATATAATATTGAAAGCTGGTGCCAATGGAAGCTACCAACATGATCTTATTCACATTTTCGGGATGTTGCTTAGCATAAAAGAGCGACAGGATGGTGCCCCATGAGTGGCCCACAATGGAGAGTTTTTCTATGCCCAGTTCTTGTCTGATAAACTCCAGGGTCTCCACTTCCCGCTCAACTGTATGAGGCTTGCTGGTAGCCGACTTCGATTTTCCTGCATCGTTTTGATCATAGAGTATCACCCTGAAGTGTTCTGCGAGACTTTCTGCATAAGGCAAAAAGCTCATATGGTTATCAGCCGGTCCGCCATGTAGAAAAACCAGGGGTTGGCCTGATCCCATTTCTTTCACAAATATCTGGTCGCCATCATGATCCAGGTAGTATTCTTTTGCCTGTTGACTTAGTGCTAGATGGGCGAAAATAAACTGCAAAAGAAAGGTAAAAATAGTTTTTGTTGTCATTTCTATTCATTCTTACAAGCATGTTGGAAAAAGACTTATGCCTTAACCAATTCTGCCCGTTGTTTTAGTTGAGCACCTCTTAATTATGTGAGATTAACAAATCAACAAATTACCTGTATCGTCTTTTTAAAAAGAGGTTTACAGATGAGTTGAGCGGTTTAATAATGAGTTGACGTGTACTTATTCAAATCAATAATCAGCCTCATTCTCGATGATAATGGATACTTGCTCCATCACCACTTTTTCTGGAGGCAATGGCCTTCCGGGTACTTGTACTGGCTCAAAGGTGGCCTCCAGTGCCTTACCTGAAGCCAGCAATGCTGAAAGATATGGTCCCAGTTCAGTTTGCATGATCACTGTCTTCTCGGGCACGGCTCTGTTGGGTATTCCTACAGGCAGAATGGTGGCGGTAGTTACATAATGCACTTCGTTCACATCTGTGCCGATGTTCTGGCCTTTCTCATGAACAAATACCCGCACGCATATAGGGATAAAAGGCAGGCTCATCCGCTCAAATTTCATCACTACCCGATTGTAACCTTCCTTCACTGCTTTGGCCATCTGCTGGCGTTGATCGTCAGGGATTTTTATATCCATGACTGCGGAAGGTCGCTTGCCTGACGGCCTGGGATGATCATTGCCCCCTGAATAGGTTTTGGTGAAATCCAGGCTTTCAAAGCGGTAACCCAGGTCTTCCGAATTGAGGGTTTCCGATACTTTGATTTTCGTAGGATAGCCATGCGCATCTGTAAAATCAAATTCATAGTCGAGAAAACTTGGGTCAGTGGGGTTTTTGTGCTTGGGGTTAGCGGCCAGCCATGCATCCCAAATGCGGTCGATGTTGCCATGATGGCCCGAGAAAATGGGGTCTGTGGCTGCTGTAGCAAAGTTGTCCATATTGCCGCCTATCCAGTTGTGGATGTTATTGTGAGTGGTCTGTTCCACCACGCCTTCCCCAAAGGACTCCTCAGGGCTGGCCTTGGGGTATCCACCAAAGGCCTTGAAATGAGGCGTTCTCAGGTTCGATTCAATGTTCAGGTAATCATCAGGAATGCGGTCTTTAGGGGTCGCCATTCGCGTGCGGTCGTTTAGCGGATTGTTTTTTCCCCAATAAGCATCGGGAATGAAGGGCGATTTGGTCCAGTCCCAATAGTGCAGGGCCAGGGAGGGCTCGTTGACAGCTGCCTGAAGTTTCTTTTCAAGAAAATGGAGAAAGGCCCTGTGCCAGGGATAAAACAGCCAGGTAAAATGGATTTGTCGCTCAAATTCGTTGGTAAAGCAAAACATGGAATGCTGTACCGCATGGGCATACCAGCCAGCAGGGTGGAGCTGATTTTGGCCGGAGCGCTTGTGTAAAATGGCTACTGCATCTTTCAATACCTGTAGGCTGGGATCGTCTGCCTTGAGTGCTCCGATATCACGCCTGGTAACTATGCCGTTTGTGGCTTGTGGCAAGGCTTGCTTCTCCTTTTTTTCACCTTCGCAAGAGAGAGCAAAGAGACCTCCCCCTGCCGCTACTACGGAGCCGGTGAGTGCTTTTTTTAGAAATCCTCTGCGAGATGCGTTTTGTAGTTCTTGATTTTCCATGATTAGAATTTGAATCTTGTAGTGACAGCAAAGTGTAAGATGTTGCGCCCTTCTCCGGTTTGTTCAAAAAAGTCGCTTGTGATAAACCAGGAGCCTTCAAAGGAGGCTTCCCAATAGCGGCCAAAGCCCCTGGCCATTTCAAAGCCTGGCTGATGCCCCAGAAATCGTTGGTTTGAAGCGGATCCCGGACGCTCTAAAAAGGCATTGGGGCCATAAAAGCCATCGGATAGTCTGTGACGCCAGAAGAAGTCCCAGTCCAGCGTGAATTCATAGTCGGCAAATGGGTTGAAAGTAATAGAGGGGTGAAAGTCAACGAGGTTGGCCGGGCCAATCTGGGCAATCAAACCAAAATAGGCAGCTCTGGGATACAAGGCGTTGAAGGTGTTGAGGTCTCCGTCTCCCTGCGCTTTATCTCCGCTAATGATCTCTGTTTTTAAACCAATCTCAGGTTTCCAGCCACGCTCACTCAGGCGATAGGCCACATCGACAGAGATGGTGTAGGCAGAGATATCTCCCTTGCCAAAACTGCCGAATTGGTACACCAGCTCATGATTGTACCGCCATCGCTTATACTCACCCCAATGGCGGAGGCCGATAGAATGTCGTGTCTCCGATGCTTGCCCTTCCTCGTAAAGCCTTCGGTCACTCTGCAAACCTATATAGTACAAGTCCAGAGATCCTGGTACGAAGCGGGGTGTCTTCAATACAGCATAGGCAGACCAGAGTTTTTCATCAGATATTCTGGAGTTGTCAAATACTGTAGGCTGATTTCTGACGGGTTGTGCATAAAAGGCATCGATTTTAAGCTCCGGTGTTTCAAAAACCACCTTGGCGGCATCAAAACTCAGCCGGACATTGGGGCCTTCCCTGACGGAAATGAGTCTTCTGCTTCCATACCAAAGCTCCTGTCTTCCCAGTCGGGCAGTGAGGTGCTGATCTTCAGCCAAATCGAAACGGTACTCAATAAAACCCTGGTGCAGGTTGAGATCGTCTCGCTCCACAGGACTTGACTCAGTGGTTTCAAAGAAGTGGGAGGCAGAAAGGAACTGAGTAAAGATCCTGAACCTTCCCAATCGCCAGTCGGTATGTAGCATAAGGCGCTGTAAAAGCCAGCCGCTTGGGTCGTCTTCTTCCGCGCCAAAGGCCAGGTTGTTGAAGCGTTCATATTGCGACCGGAACTCGCCACCCACGGAGAGGTAGAAGCCGGGCTTTTCACCTAATGAAATGTATTTGAGCCGCTCCAGAAAATGCATGGTTTGATAACCACTGAGCTGACGGTAGTCTTCCTCAGCACGTAACATGAGCAAAGGGGGTAGCGTAGATTGCTCAGTGCTTTCTTCTTGCCCTGTTAAGGCGAAGGGTGCTGAGAGCAGGAGTACTGCCGCGTAAAAAGCCAGCCGTATCTGCTTCACCTTAGTACTTCCTAATCAGAATGACTCCAATGATCAACAGCAAAATGCCTGCTATGCGCCCCATGCTGACTTGCTTCAAGGGGATGCCGATCAGGCCATAATGATCTAGTATGACGGATATAATCATTTGTCCGGCAATGATCAGGGCAAAGGTCAGGGCCGCCCCCAGTTTTGGTACCAGTATCACAGTGGCCGCTACATAAAAGGCTCCGAGGGCTCCGGGTATCCATTCCGACCAGCTGGCTTGGGTAAAGTTTTTTAATTGGTCGGTAGGTAATCGGGCTGCAATGCTGTAGGCAATCAGGGAAATGGTGCCCACCATAAAAGAGATCGTAGTGGCGAAGATCGGATGACCGATATTTTTGGCCATCCGGGCATTTAAGCCTGCCTGGATAGGAAGAACGAGTCCTGCCACGATAGCAAAAATCAATGGTAATAAATTTTTCATGACTCAGGATTTTATAGAGCACCCGGAGGTTTTCCGGGTGCGTGTTCAATGATCAAACTCTACTAATTATTTCTTTCCTCCGTAGCCACCGTAATATTTCACTGGCGACCAGGCCGGACTGATTTCGGGTAAAACAGGGCTGTAGCTTACATACTCTTCCGCACCATATACGATTTCACCATTCACCACAGTAAGCACCGCTTCCATGTCTTTGATCTCCTCCGCGTCTACAGAGAAATAGTCGCTTTTGAGCAGGGCAAAATCTGCGTACTTACCTGCTTCCAGGGTGCCTTTTACCTTTTCCTCTCCTGTAAACCAAGCACTTCCCTCGGTCATCAGGCGCAGCCCATCCATACGGCTCATGATGTTTTGATCTGCCAGGTGTTTCATGCCTCCCCAGGTTTTGCCAGTGGTGATCCAGTAGATAGAAAGCCATGGGTTGTAGCTGGAAACGCGTGTACCGTCTGTGCCCAGACCCACCGGAATATCTCTGTCGAGCATCATTTTGACTGGTGGTGCATTTTTGGCCATTTCAGCCCCATATCGGTCTATAAAGTACTCTCCCTGAAACATCATTCGGTTTTGAATGGCAATGCCACCACCCAGCGCATGAATGCGGTCCAGGGTAGGGCCATCCACTGTTTCAGCGTGATCTATTAACCAGCGAATGTCTTTAAAGGGGTAGGTTTTGTCCAGCTCCTCAAACACGTCCAGCAGGCGCTTGATGGACTCACCGTAGGTAGCGTGGATTCTGAAATTGTACTTGTTTTTAAGCAGGATGGTCATTGCCTCTTTCAGCTCAGCGTCCATTTTGGCGGCCAGTTCAGGGCGTGGCTCCAGAAAGTTTTCATAGTCTCCGGCAGACCATACGATGTTTTCGCCCGCACCGTGCATGAAGTAGCCGTTGGGCCTGAACAAATCATAAGAATCTCCGGGTTTTACTTTGGTGACGGTTTCTTCCCAGGCAGGTATTTCCTCGCCAGGCTTTTGAGCGGCAAAGATGTAATAGCCTACGCGCATGGTCATCTTCTTGTCTTCTGCTACCCTTTTCATTACTTGGTAGTTTTCGGGCCAGAATTGCCCTCCTCCACCGGCATCAGCCGCACTGGTCATTCCCAGGCGGTTGAGTTGCCTCAGGTAGTGCTGGGTAGAGTTGTACTTATCTTCAGGTGATAGCTTGTTCGTTTTTACGAGGGTGTAATAAATAATGGCTGCTCCTGGTTTGGCTATGAGTAAACCGGTGGGCACATTGTTTTCATCCAACTGTACTTCACCTCCGGGGTAACGGGTGTCCTTATCGTAACCCAGCACTTCAATGGCCTTTTTATTGAGCATACCATAGGTATACAGGAATGCAATCATCACTGGTTTGTCAGGCACTGTTTCGTTGATCTCTTCCAGTGTAGGCAGCCTTCTTTCTTCAAACTGAAATTCACTCCATCCACCTACGACTTTGATCCATTCGCCTTCGGGAGTTCTGGCTGCCTGCTCTTTGAGCATGCGCATGGCTTCTTTCAAAGAGGTCACTCCATCCCAGCGCAATTCAAGGTTGTAGTTAATTCCACCCCTGATCACATGGGTGTGTGAATCGTTCAAGCCCGGAATGAGGGTTCTTCCGTTCGCGTCCAGCACTCTGGTATTCTCACCTTCATATGCAGCCATGGAGGCGCTGGTGCCTACGGCCAGTATTTTACCATCTTTTACGGCCACTGCCTGCGCAAAGTCGTCATTGGCATTGAGCGTGGCCACTTTGGCATTCTTAATGATTAAGTCTGCCGAGTTTTCTACGGTTTGGGTACTACCACAGGCGGTGATAAGCCAAATGAGCCCCAATATTTGAATTGATTTTATAAGTTTCATTTTGAAATGTGCTCCTGCACGTTGGTTTGGTTACGGTAAATCAGCGCGAACCCAATCAAGACGAGTGAAAATTCAATTGGATGCGAATAATGGCTAAAGGGTTCTCCTTTGGAGAGGAGTACTGCAATGGCCACAAGCATGGTAGGCAGGCCCAGAAGACAGGCCAACGTTACTTTAAAGCCAAGTGCAATGGCCAGCCCACTTAACACCTGAACCAGAGCTGCTGACAGCCCTAAGAGGTAATTAGGGAGTGATAGCCCTAGTAGCTCCGAAAATTCTCCTCCCAGGCCGGTCAGGGCATTGCCTCCTTCTAATAGCTTGTGCAAGCCATGGAAGAAGAGCATGATACCCAGGCCCACTCTCATAATGAGTAGTCCTCTGTTTTTCTCAATTTTCATTTTTCCAGATGTTGGTGTGAGTAATAACCCGGCCAGACTCCTGACTTACAAAGAATCATGTACATGCAGATTGATGCTTCGGAGTCGGCCTGGTATACTTGTATTGAGGCCTTAGTGACCTTCTCCTTCTTTCATCCACTCGCTCATAGTCTTGATGTAGTCAATACCCAAACCGTAAGCGCCACCATATTTCTTGGAGATTTCGAGTATAGGCATGTACATGTCTGATCTGGCCCAGTCTCTGTGAACTTCCAACATATACTGTAGGGAAGTAACCGGCTTCACGCCAGCCTGAATCATTCTGGTGATGGCCATATCATGAGCTTCCTGAGAGATACCGCCAGAAGCATCTGTGATCACATATACTTCATAGCCGTCTTCGAGGGCTGATAAGGCAGCAGAAAGCGTACATACCTCGGTCCAGAGACCAGCAATGACCAGCTTCTTCTTTTTGAAGTCACCCACCGCCTTTACCACACGGGTATCTTCATATGAGTTCATGGTGGTTCGGTCGATGTATTTTTTCTCATCAGGATAGTACTCCCGGATCTCAGGAAATACAGGGCCGCTGAAAGATTTTTCTGCCACTGTGGTGATCACAGTTGGAATCTCATAGGCTTTTGAAGTAGCTGCTACCAGGCCTGTATTGTTCCTCAACTCTTCTATTGGCTGTGATTCTACCGCAAAGGCCATTTGGCTTTCATGGTCAATCATTAACAGCACGTGATTGGTTGGGTTCAATAGCTCCTTAGAGGCGTTTTTAGGGTCGTTGTTTGGATTAGGATTGTATTGCTTCCATTGTGCGTTAACCATTGTGGCCAACAGAATGAAGCTTAAAGAGAAAATTAACTTTTTCATGACTCTACTTTTTAATGATGTTTGGTTTGTTCTGATTATTGCTTGATGAATTGGACATTGACGTGGATTTTCACTTCGTCTGCCACAACCACTCCACCAGCTTCGGTTACGGCACCCCATTGTAGTCCAAATTCTTTTCTGTTGATTTTTCCGCTTACTTCAAAACCAGCCTTAGTCTGGCCGTAAGGGTCAACCATTACTCCACCAAAATCCACATCCAAAGTGATGGTACTGGTATGGTCACGAATGGTCAGGTCACCCGATAGCTTGTATTCACCGTCTGAGGTTTTGGTGAGTTGCGAACCGTTGAAGGTCAGCTTTGGAAAAGCTTCTGCATTAAAAAAGTCATCTGACTTCAGGTGAGCATCTCTGTCTGCATTGTTGGTGGAGATACTATCCGTTTGTGCTTCGAAACTGATCTCCGCATTTTCAAAGTTTTCATTGGCGCCCATGCTGCCGGAAAATTCCTTGAAATATCCCGTAACAGTGGATATCACCAGGTGTTTGACTTTGAACTGTACTTCTGAATGTGTGGGGTCAATTGCCCATGTTGTTTTTGTCGTTTCCATTATTCTAAATTTGTTTTTATAAATCCTTCGCATTGTAGTAATCGGCAGAGCACTGAGAGCGATTCTACCAGTCTGCGCTCACCGTTAAGTTCAAGCCATACAAGCTTCAGGTCTCCGCCTTCGGCCAGCTTCAGTTCTTTGAGTGTTTCAGGATGCTCCGTCAACTCCACATATTCGAAGTCTTGCCTGATCATCTCCAGGTATCTTTTGATCTCCTGGGTCAGATTATCGCCTTTCATCCCAAATACTCTCATCACTTTCAACTTTCGGTAGCAAGTCTTATGTCATATCCGTGCCAAAATAAATGTATGTACATTTATTTATTTTAAGATTGTCATAATCAACGAGTTGCAATGAATTTCAAACAATTGTTATTGTTGGGTGTTACATACTTCACACGATATATCGTGTTAAAAACATGTATATCTCTGACATATCGTAGTTATTAAGATTAATGGACTTAGCGTTTTTAAGATTACTTACTGAAAAGGCGGCAAATATCAATTCGGGTAAATCACTTTTTAATTTTGTGGTAGACTATCTGAGCCGTGATTTTGAGTTTGACGATGTCGTATTTGCTAAAATCAATGAGGATAATACGCATTCGGCTTTTCTAGTCAGGGTACAGGAAACCACATTGACCAATGTACTTTTTGAGGAGGTAAAGGCGGATAGGTTCCCCATTCAGGATGGCATTGCCAATCGACTGATGAGCAGTGAAAAGGCTATCATATTTGATGTTGTTCAGGAAAATGAAAGAATGCCTTCCCTTGGCTACATCAAGATGCTGAGGGCCACAGGAATAAGGTCGATGCTGGCCATTGCCCTGAGAAGTGGAGACAGAGCGATTGGTCTGCTCTATTTGCAGAGTAAACATCCAGACAGCTTTAATCAGCAAGCCATTGATCGGATGCATCAGATTTGTGGTCTCATTGCCATGGCCTTTAGCAATATACTTTTCAGACACAGATTGCTCGAAAGACAGCAAGACATTGATCTACAACTCGAAGTAAACAACCTTTTACTTAAGTCTCAGTCCTTTGGGGAGTTAAGCCAAGTACTGGGTAAGTTACTCAATAGTCGGGTGGGTTTTGACCTGTTGGGACTCACCTGCGTGACGGACTTTAAGCACGTTGAATTTGACCTCTTAAAAAAGATCAAAGATGAGCAGTTTGTGAGCGTTCAGTCGCAATTTGAGGAAGGGCTTGATCCGAAAACTATCATTGAAGAAAAGATCAGATTTGCCCGTTCGGCCAGTACCGGTATATACACACCTTCTCAGTTGGCTGAGCTTTCTAGAACCAGTCTGACCATCAATCGTAAGAAGGCACTCTTTGGCATTCGCCACTTTCTGCAGTTCAACCTTCCACAGATTAAAAAGAATAGTTTTGTTTTGACCTTGGGCAGGTCGTCTGATGAGCCTTTTACCCTTGAAGTGCTCAAAACGCTGGAGTTGATTGCTTATCAGACCTCTTTGGCCATTGACCAGATTATTTCTCAAGAACGTATTCGAAAGTTATCTAGCCGTTTGGCTCAGGAAAATGAATATCTGAACGAGGAGATTCGGTATGATAAGAATTTCAGAAATATTATTGGTAAAAGTGATGCCTTACATGCGGTTTTTCTAAAAGTGAGTCAGGTAGCCACCACGTCTAGCACAGTGCTGATTACGGGAGAAACTGGAACGGGTAAGGAGTTGATCGCAAGAGCAATTCACGATTTATCGCCCCGTTCTAAAAATCCTTTTGTAAAGCTGAACGCGGCTGCCTTACCAGAGCAATTGATAGAATCGGAACTCTTCGGACACGAGAAAGGTAGTTTTACTGGTGCCTTGATGCAGCGCATCGGAAAATTTGAGATTGCCAACGGAGGCACCATTTTTTTGGATGAGATAGGAGAGATGCCCTTGTCGCTTCAAGCCAAGCTGCTACGTGTTTTGCAAGAGCAGGAAATAGAGCGTATCGGTGGTATCAAGACCATTAACCTGGATGTAAGGGTAATCGCAGCGACCAATCGTGACCTGAAAAAGGAGGTTACTGCCAAACAATTCAGAGAGGACCTGTATTACCGTCTTAACGTCTTCCCTGTTCACTTACCTGCTTTGAGAGAGAGAAAGGATGACCTTGAGGAGCTGGTGAGGTTCTTTATTGAGAAATTTAGCAAGAAGCTCGGTAAACCCAATTATGAGATACCTCCATCAATGTTGGAATCTCTTAAGGCATATGAATGGCCTGGTAACATCAGAGAGCTGGAGCATTTGATTGAACAATCCATGATCATGTCAGGCGATGAGCTGCATATTGCGGCTCCGGGAATCAATAATGAAGACCAGAAACCGGATCCTCTGGATGGGGAACCGAAGCTTACGTTGGATGAATTGCAGAAGACCTACATTTTTAAGGTGTTGGATCATACCAAAGGGAAGATCAGGGGGAATGAAGGCGCTGCAGCCTTGCTGGGAGTAAAACCAACCACCTTGGAATCGAGGATGAAAAAACTCGGTATTAGTAGGTCCTCCAGGTTTGAGCAATTATGATATTCAGCTCATTAAAGTACAAACGCATATCTAATTTGTTGTTTTCATTTCAAGCAAGCAGACGCATTCCACATGACATGTTTGTTTGGCCTAAAAACTCTCTTTTTAAACTATATAGGCTGTTTTTATTAAGTGTTTCTTTCTTACGGACAAGATTAGGACAAAAGGATGTCAATTTCTCAGTATTTTCTCATTTGAAATAGGAAAATGATGGGAAATGCTTCCTGTTTCTTGAAAAGATGGGAAATGGATGAGAAAATTGCATCGTATCGCTTTAGTGGACTAGAGTTGTTTTGTTCATCAAGTACCCGAAACTCAATTACTGCTTATAGCTAGGCTTAAAATCTTGTGCTCTTCAGAGAGTACGGGTTCAAGTCCCGCCTCTGGTACGTTTAAAGCCCTTTTTGAGGGGCTTTTTTCGTTGACGAGATTTGGGTACAACATAGGTAAAACAATTCTGATGTGATCCTACAGAATTTCTTTTCTCATCTCAAATGAGAGATCTATGAGAAGTGCTTCCCTTCTTTCAGTTGTTCCTTACGAAAGTGGCAACTAATAGGACTAATAAAGAATTGTTCCTGCAAATGGGAGGCTTACGCAATGTTTAATTAGTCTGATAAAATGTATGTGGTTTTCTATAACACTTAGAATAACTTAAGAAGATGTGACATCGTGTCTTTATAAATAGATAATTCTTTCTTACCCTTTAAGGTTATTTCACAACGAGTATTCGGAATATTTTCATGGAAGGATTTGGATATCTTAATTAAGTCAGCTTTTTGCAATTTTTGCAGTTGAATACTCAAATTTCCTGAGGTCGCTTTTAATTTTAATTTTAGTTGTTGGAATGTATGTGGCTGGACCTGAAGATGTAACATTACTTTCAAACGAAGCGGACTGTGTATAACTTTGTTAATTTCAAACTCATTATTGCTCATGCATTTATTACCTAAAACGACCTTTACTTGAAACAGAATTAAAACTTGTCAAGTCAATTCCATGAGATTGCTCTGTTGTTCAATCAACAATCCATATGTCTCGTAACTTTCTTCGGGATAACCACACAGAGGTATCATTATCTAGAAGAAGAAACCTCTTGATTTTGAAAAACGCTTACTATTATGAATTATCGAATTCCTCTCATTTTGTTCCCTTTTTTTTCATGTGTCACTTCAGCCAATCCTAATGCTTCCATCAAAGGAGGAATATACACGCCAACCCTTCCGCGTAGTCCTTTCTTTAACCCATACCAACCTTTGACAGGGTTTTCTAATGATCTTCCCCAAGCTTCAACAGTTCCTTCATTTGCAGGCTTTTGTTCGTCTTTCGCACCCAATTCCATCCAATCCCCATGCTTTTTAAGCATTGTATGGAGGTCAGAAATTATTCGAATGTCATAATGCAAAACAGTTTTCCCCACTGTGCAGACCAGTATTTCTTTACCTTCTTTTTCGCCAACATGCATTGTGTATTCAGAGCTCAAAGGAGGTGTTTGAAGCTTAGAAGGGTTTTCTTTTGTTCCTATTTTTTCTTTGTAATTCATATTTTCCATTTTCTGATATCCTTAAATGTTGAATTGTATAAAAATTATGGAGCCATCATAACCTGTCATATCCATTTTTGATTTGAACCCTATGTCAGGAAGTCCCTTTCCATATAGTACTTAAAAGTAGAGATGGTGCGAACACGATAACAGCCTTGTTGATCAGGATGCTTCTAAAGAAAGTATTAGTATCATCCGGAAGTTGTTGATCAGATTGGGAAGCCAGCAAGTTGTATACCCAGTAAACTACAATCAGAGTGCTTGTGGCAACTTGTAATTTACTTTGATATTTTTTAATGAATCTTTTAATCATTGCTAAGTACTTAAATGCCTATCTCTTTTTCCCATTGAGATTTGTACTTAAAAAATATGATAAACCCTAACCCCATAATTAGACCTATAGTTATTCCGATGGTTCCGTAAAAAGGTGAACTTGGTATTCTAGTGAGTAGCTCAGCGGCAAAAGCTTCGTAGAGCGCTACCACTGACCAATACATGAAATTATAATGCATCATCTTCCAACCTTTCTTTGGCCATTTAAACCAGATTGGCAGCATTCCCAAGGCTAGCACAATAACTGCGAGAGCACCCATATAATGAAATATTCCGAATTTATTAAAAAGGCGGTATATCAAAAAAGAAGAAGATAGCAGTATTACCATGCTACAGAAATAGAAGTAACCAACTCTAACATGTCGCCTGGTCCCCTTTTTTGTAACAATCACAAAAACACCAAAAATCAATGCTAATATCGAAGACACTATATGTAGCAAGCCAAGACCATCGTTAAAAAAATTATTCATGAGAGATTTTATTTAATACAACTTCTGAACCTACATCTATTAAACCAGTCCGTTTTTTTTCTTTATTCAATAATGCATTTCATGAACTATGCCTTTATATCTGTTCTATAAAATTCTTTGTAGAAAGCATTATTCGAAACATGTGCAATATATAATGTTGCATATTAGTACACTAAAGGTTGCAATTCTGGTTAATACACCTAATACAGTTAATCTAATATTTTCCACGCTTTCTGTTTTTACAAATTGATTTATTAAATCAGTTTCTTCACGATTTCATAGTGCTGAGCAAAATGACCAGCTTTAGATGAGACTTCTCTTTACAAATCATTATCAATCTATTTCAATGTTTAAGTTTTTAACCAAAAACACCCATTTATCTGTGTATTGTTTTACAAGCTGAGTTTTTGATCTACCTTTCATATGCCCAGCATTCATTTCCATTCTTAATAGTATGGGATTATTTGAAGCTTGAGCTTTTTGAAGTCGTGCTATATATTTCAAGGTATGTCCTGGTAAAACATTATTATCGTTAGATGCTGTTGTAGCCATCACAGCAGGATATTTTACGTCTCTCTTAATATTATGATAAGGAGAGTACTTATACAAGAAATCAAATTCTTCTGGATTGGTTGACTGTCCATATTCATATGTGGAGTTAGAGGCGGTACCACTAAATGAATGAAAACGTAGCATATCCATCACCCCAACATCTGGTAAAGCAGCAGCAAATAAATCTGGTCGTTGGTTTACTACTGCACCAACCAATAAGCCACCATTTGACTCTCCTGCTATTGCTAACTTATCTTTGCTTGTATATTTTTCTTTAATTAAGTACTCCGCACCAGCAATAAAATCATCAAAAACATTTTGCTTATTACCTTTCAAACCCATTTTGTGCCAGTCCTCTCCATATTCACCACCACCTCTAATATTGGCCAAAGCAAAAACACCTCCCATATCAACCCATGACAACCATCTGGTTTGAAACACTGGTGTTTGTGTTATATTAAATCCACCATAACCATGTAGTAGCAAAGGGTTTTTACTGCTCTTTTTCATATCCTTTTTATGCATTATGAACATTGGGATCTTTGTGCCATCGATGGATTTATAAAATATTTGTTCAACCGTAATATCATCAGGGGTAAAAGGGATTTTGGGGCTAAAATAGAGTTTTGAGATGTTTGAATTTACATCATAGAAATAATTTGATCTAGGAAGATTTAAGCTAGAGAAAGAGAAAAATAATTGACTATCATTGGGTGAACTGTTTATACCAGATACAATACCAATACCTGGAAGTTTCAACGTCCTAATGTGGTTGCCATTCATCTCGTGAACCTCAACTTTTGACTGAACATCAACTAAATATTGCACAAGGATTTTTCCACCACTAAAATAGGCCCAAGAAATTGTATTTTCTGTTTCTGGAATAACCTCTTTCCATTTTAAATAGCTATCATTAGTTGTATTAAGATTTATAGATATAATTCTATTGTTTGATGCTTGATTAGATGTAAAAAAGAATAGTTCGTCATCAAAACTATCCATGTAATATAATTCACCGAAAATTTCGGTTTGATATTCTTTTATTGTAGTTAACTCATCAGTAGTCAAATTCTTGATGACTATTTTAGAAGGCGCATCTTCATTACGAGTATCTGCATAAGAAATAATCAAATATTTACCATTTCTAGAAACACGGCAAACCGCTACCCAATCTTTACTATCAAAACCATTAAAAGCTAATTCGTCCGTATCCTGACTTGTTCCTAACTTGTGATAGTAAAGCCGTCTATTGAAATAACCGCTCTTACTTTGAGGGTCATTAGACTTAAGAAAGGCACTATAGAAAAACCCAGATTCATTAGGCATCCATCTCAAACTGCTATACTTTATTCGCTCAATTTGCTCTGGTAGTTCTTTACCGGTTGTAACATCCAGAATTCTAAAAGTCCGCCAATCTGAGCCACTTTCTTGAGTGGCGTAAGCAAGATATTTCCCATCAGGACTAGGTTCTATTTCAATAACGGAAATTGTCCCATCATCTGACCAATCATCTGGGCTCAGTAATAATTCCGGAGTACCATTTAGGCCTGTTTTCATATAAACACGTGCCTGCTCAGATGACCCGTCGTTATAATAATAAAAGTATTTATTTCCAGCTTTTATTGGTGAACTTTGGCTTTCACTCGTCCATAGTTCTTTTAACCGTTTTTCAATCTTATTTCGATATGGGGCATCTAAATAAATTTTAGTTAGCTCATTTTGTTTATCCACCCATTGCTTTACTGCAATAGATGAATCCATTGGCGTTTCTAGCCACCGGTAGGGATCTTCAACCATAGTCCCATGATAATTATCAACAATATTATCTATTTTGGAAAAGGGGTATGAAATATTATTTTGATTGCATCCAAGTAATAATGATAGTAAAATAAGCGTTGAGAGCTTTTTCATATTAATACGTTTTATAAGCTGATTTGACCCTTAGTTCAAAGAGGTTTGGGTACTTGGTGATCAAATATTGATTTATATCTAATCCCTGAATGGACAATAATCTCAACCTCATCACCTATTAACGTATCCATACCACCAAAATCTAAGCCTATTTTACTACGGCTAAACTTTGCGGGTTTTGAAATTAGCCAGCCATCTTTCTGTATTAATTCAAATACTAACTGTAAATCATTACCTCGTACTCGAAGATTTACTGTTAATTGGGGCGTTTTATCTTTTATGTAAACAGTAGCCTCAAATGGGATAGTAGGATAAGCATTAGCATCGAAATATTGCTCCGTCAAAATGGTTTTATCACGTGAGGAGCTACCAGTATCTATACTTTTAACGACTACATTCCCTTTTGAAAACCAGGAGTTTGAGCCAGTTTTCTCCAGGTTAGCCTCAATTTCATCGAAAGTACCTGTTACTTTAAGTACTCCCAAATGGCCAATTTTAAAGTGTATTTTGGAATTACTTAAATCTGAACTCTGTATGCTTCCCGTTAAAAGAACAAGCATCAGTAGCCAAGTATTCATAATTCTCACTTTCTTAATTAGCTAGAGCTAATATTACAAAGTCTATTTGCACGTCATTTCCAATGATTACAAGCCCCGTTGGGAGTTTCATTTCTTGTCCAGCACCATACTCTGTTCTATCTATAGATATACTACCCACTATACCTATTGACTGCTTTCTTGTTGGTAAATCAATAAGAGGGCCATTAATCACAACAGGGCATTCTATATTCTTTAGAGTTCCGTGTAATTCCAAAGTACCTTTTGCTATCGTTTGACTTCCCCTCTTAGTTAATCCATTTAAAGTAAACTTGATTTCAGGATAATTAGCCACATCCAAAAACGCTTTACTCTTAATGGCACTCTCCCCTTCGATATTATTGGCCGAGTAGCTACTTACCTGAATAGTAATACTTGCCTTCGTACTTGCCAAATTGTCTTTATTAAATTCAATTTCACCAGACACCTCTGTAAAGCGGCCGACAACAGGCACAACCCCAAAACGCATTACTTTTGTAGTGACTGATGTGTGTCCCGGATCCACAGCATAGCTTTGAGCAAAAATTGTAGATAGGGGAGTTAGAATTGCAACTAGAATAATCAGTTTTCTCATATTCGTCTTTCTTTATGTATTTAGAGACTAAGATTACCCACCATTACTAGGCTAGTGGTTGCAAAACACCTATTGAAACCATAATTTATGTTGTTCGGTTAGCCGAGAGCCTATTTAGATATATTTTTATGCACTTTGCCTAGCTTCATTACGAATACAACATTTTGCAAGACCGAGACGTCATGCAACGGGTTTCCTTTAACAGCAATTATATCTGCCCTGAACCCTATTGCTAATTTCCCTCGATCTTTAGTATCAAGCAAATCGGCTGCGTTGACGGTTGCAGCCTGTATAGCTGCAAGGTTGGTCATACCCAAATCTACTAGTGAGGAGAACTCCTTTCCATTTTGACCATGAGGGATTACCGCAGCATCAGTACCAAAGGCTATTTTGACACCAGCCGCGATGGCTTTTCTATGACTTTCCTTCATCTTAGGGAAAAGCGTAGTGGCTTTATCACGAATTGTTTGTGGTACAACATTCAAATTCATTCCATCTACGATATAAGCGGTTGGTACTATATAGGTTTTATTTTTCTTAATCACATTGATGGCCTCATCTGTCAAAATGGAAGCGTGCTCTATAGAGGATACGCCTGCATTTGACGCTGCAATAATACCGGCAGTTCCATGCGCATGAGCAGCCACTTTCAACCCATGCCGTTTGGCTTCTTCCACAACAATCTTCATTTCTTCATAAGTAAACTGTTGTGCTGCATTGGTCTTTTCATTTGAAAAAACTCCTGCTGTTGCCGCGATTTTTATGACTTTAGCACCATGTTTTATTTGAAATCTGACTGCCTTTAAAAGCTCTGAGGCTCCATCTGCAGCTCCTTTTTCTACGCCAATTAAAGTCGAACCTGCTCCGAATCCAGAGGCATCGGTGTGTCCACCAGTTATGGAAATAGCATAACCAGCTGGAATAATTTGAGGGCCTTCAACAAAACCAGCATCTATGGCTTTAGACAGGGCTATATCTGATAACTCCATAGAGCCCAAATCTCTCACAGTTGTAAATCCAGCCTGAAGAGTTAATCTCGCATTTTTAGCGCCAATCAATGCATATAGAGCACCAGCACCTAATGAATTAGGGTTAACTCTAAAACCAACACTGGTTACATCTCTTGTTAAATGTGTATGGGTGTCAATTAAACCAGGTAGTAGCATGGCATCTCCAAGGTCAATAACTTCAATTGAATCAGGAATTGTTTTTTGATTGATTTCCTTAATAATTCCATTTTCAATTAAAAGCACAGGGTTCTTGATAATGGATCCATTGCTGACATCCAACATTTGTGCAGCTTTTAAGACCAGAATATTATGTTGCGAACGCAACACTGACGGTAAGATAAGTAAAATGAATAAAGCTGTAATTTTCGTCATAGAGGTACATTTTTCCGAATCTCTGTAACTCTCAGATAATGGTGGTTTCATATTGCTATTTGAAACCTTAGTTTTTGATAATTGGTAATGTAAGCGTGTTTTACGACTAAAAGGATAGCTACAATTGGCAGTTTTCTGACCTTGAAGAGGAGGTCAGAATAATAAGCTTTGATCATCCATATCAGATTTTCAAATTGTGTTTGATCACCAATTTTTCAAAATAATCAATGTTTTGAATTACGGTTTTATGCACCCATTTATAGTACTTTCTCCGTTCAAATATTGCAATAGCCGCTCTTTGGTTAGCAATTTGACTTATGCCATCGAACTCAAGGTAATTGACGAGTAGGTGTAAATAGGTGGAGCTTTGTGAACCAGCATTTTGTCCATCAGGGATAGTTGTGAATTTTTGTTTTATCTCAACAATTGCGGCATTCATATTTCTTTCTTTTGAAAGTAAAATCCAATGGATATTTTCATGAATTAGAGTACCTAATAAGCTTAAGTCGGTTTGAGGTCTACTGTTAAGCGTAATAATAGGATGGCTATGAGGAATTTGGTTGTCGACTATTCTAACTGAATCTTTAAATAGCCATTTATTGATGTTATACTCTTGTAAAACTTCCTGCAATCTTGCTTTTGTAGACTCCTCAGTTCCTGTTTGGTTGGTAGTGATAACTGTAAGATTCTGAGCAATGCCGCTTACTGTTGAAATTATAAATATGGTTAAGATTAAGAGTCTCATTCTAAGCCTTGTTACAATTAGTCTTCTACTTTAAGCATCCTAAGAGAAAAACCTCTATCATTTTCTCCAAGTACTTGAACAAATATTTCTTTTTGAGTTAGTACCTGATAGATTATTTTCTTAGGGAAATCATGCTTTGCGTTTACAAAAATGAAAGCACCAGGGATTTTGGAAGTGGTGAGTTCAAAGTCAATGGGCTTTGCGTTATTTTGATTTAGCACGGTGGCTTGATAGTACGTTTTCCCATCTAAAACGTAAACCATTAGTGTTTCAGAAACCTTCTCTTTCCCATCAATAATTTCAAAAGACCTTCCTTCTAGTTTTCCGTCAATAAGTTTCCAAGATTCATAGGTTTCTTTGTTTTCAATTTTCCATTTACCTACTAAAAATGGCATTTGAGATTGAGCATGGACCCCTAGTGGTATGATAATTAAAAGTGCTAGTAATATGTTCTTCATGGTGGTCAATTAGAAATAGGCATCAGCTAATTAGATCAGATGACATCTTTTATGTTTTCACGTATTTAGAAGTTGATTATAGCTCGATATTAGGCAGGCTAAAAGCAGCAGAGGTTTCAAAGAGAATTTTGTAACCTTTTATTTTGATTGAAGGTTGAAGGACATGACAAGTGTAATCTGAAACCATCTCTTATTAAGCTTATCATGAGCAATGCAACTTGAGGGTTGAAACCACCTTTATACCGTGAGAAATCATGATATGTAATATAGTCATTGAAAAATGATCAGCTGGTAGATTCTTAGTTTTCAAATAATAAGTGTTGTAAACTGTGTTTTCTAGTTACTTTATTTTTACAGCTTTAAGGTATAAATCATTCTCAATTGACGAAAATATTAGAGTGTCATTGCTCAAGAATAAAATCCATTCACTGTTATCTTCTTCGACCGCATTACCATTAATCTTCAATATCTTTTCTTCGGTTTTGTATTCCCAGTTTCCGGTTTCGCTTTTATCAGAGTCTCCATCATAACTATAGAAGCTACCGTCATTTTTTAGATGCATCCAGTTATTTTTTAAAACAAGATATTGGTCATTTTCAACAACACTTAAGATTTGCCATTTGCCAACAAAAAAATGAGGCGACTTACTTGAACAACCAACTAAGAATATCAATAGAATGTTCACTAAATATTTGTTCATGAGGTCTTGTTTGAGTGATTTATAACTCATTTGCTTTGTAAATCAACTTGACTGTTATTGATTGATAAGCGGCACCAGGTACCATACCCTATTCTTATTCTTCAAAGGGCTGGCCTTTGCCTGTTTCACAAAGTGACTTTAAACTATCAAGGAACCTGCCCCAATGGTGACTACAAAAGCCAAAAAACTCGGATTCATCTGCCCAGTTTAAATGAGAGAATTTAAGAAAGGTAGTGTTGTCTCTTTCTTCCAACTCAAACAACAATTGGGTGCCAATCCATTCACGATCACCATCCACACATTCCCATGAAACTAAAGAGGGTTTATCAAGTTTAAGATTCTTCATTTTATTGAAATACTGATCACCAAATTTAAAATGGTTGATATGACCTATTTCCGGTTTTGCTATGGCATTGGTAGTCCACCAACCGGCCAACCCTTCTTGTGTAGTAATTGCATCGTATACGATTCTTGCTTGTACTTCTATTGTCAAATTATGTCTGATATTTGCCATTTTATATATTTTTGAAGTGTTTGAAATTTGGTTATTGAATAACTCGAATCGACCTGTAATTAGTTAGGGCAATGAGGTTTAATATAACTTTGCTTACTATCTACTTGGTTGTCACACCTCCCATTTCCGTAAAAAAGCTGTCAATACGCTCCCAAAGCTCAATTTTAGTCCCTTCAGAATCCATGATATGGATATTTTTCATATTCATACGTTTCAATTTCATCTACTATTGTAACACCATTGGCTTTCAGATCTTCTATTAGCGCTTCAATGTTTTGTACTCTATAATTGATCATGAATTCTTTCTCTGACGGATCGAAGTAGTCTTTAGTCCCTACAAATGGTCCTCAGCGTAAATAATTGATTTCATCTGGTCTGTTTGCGTTTCTGAATTCGAATGCAGAACCGTGATCGTCTGTTGCCAGTCCTAAATTTTCGGCATACCATTCATTTCTTTAGGGTTTTTTGACTTAAAAAAGAAGCCTCCAATACCCGTTACTTTAGGGTTTTTTTTACTCATGGTTATTTATTTTTTTGTTTGAATTGTTTTGTATATCATTATTTTCAGTCGAGCAACTAGCCAGACTTATTGTGATCATCAGTAGTGATAATGGTCTTCTCATTATATTAAGGGTATAAACTCTAGCCACAAATGAGCTGAAAAATGGTTTTTGTTCTTTCATACTTTAGAGTGATTTTGAATCAACATGTTTCAGAGTTTAAGCGAGTTCATTACTACATGAAAATTTTAAATCCCAAATAATGGCAACACCAAGTATGCTAACAAATTGTTGACAACATGAAAAAGAATGCTAGGATAAATGCTTTTGAATTTCAACATCAAGAAAATTGGAATTACCGACCAGAATATTATATATATCATCAATCCAGGCCCAAAGAATATATGTACACTTGTAAATATTAGTATGGAGAACAAAGCTGCAGGATGTTGCTTCTTTCCATTGTGAATGAACATATTGAACAAGTAGCCTCGAAAAATAATTTCCTCCGTAATAGGAGCGATAACAATCGCACTAGCTATGACGAGAAAAATATCAAGACTTCCAGTCACCTTTAAGTGAGAGTTGCTTTCCGCAAACCAATACATGCCTATTCCAGCCAATTCCAATACATGCTCCAAAGCGGGATAAAATACAAAAGCAATTCCTGCGGCCAGTAGAGCATAAAAAATATTTTGCTTCGTTAGACTTCCCTTTAAAAGGATAATGCTTAGTGAAATTTTGTTGCTCTTTAATGTCCGCAACAAAATGAATACAGCTATTATCATTCCTATTGCGTGAACTGATATGGCAAAAATACCAAGGTCACTTATTCCCAAACTTTTAATAAATGGCTCAGGGTCTCCCTGAATAAGGCCACCTATAGTGCCAAACACTAAAGCAGTTAAGATCAGGCTTAACCAGCATAGGAAAATCCAGTTCTTTTTTAAGATTGGTTTAGGTAAGTTATTGACTATACTCAACTTAAAGTGATTAATATGTTTTACTTATTTCAGTATGATTGCCTTAAAGCAGTAAATATTCGATAGTAACTATAGCCCTCCTTAAATTGGGGTGCTAATTACTTTTGTTATCCATTAATTTGATCCATTCCAAGATAACCGCTCTTAGGGCTATTTCCTTTTTTTTTACATCTTCTAGATTTTGAAACCTGGCCACACGCGTTTCTTTTCCATCACCTTCCAAAAGCTTAAATGGATCATCGATCATTGCTCCTTTATGAAACATTAAACTCACGAACCGTTTAGCATTCATAAAAAATGAAGCAATATTTCCTTTGTACATGAATGTTGGACTACTCCATTTAATTGTTTCCTCAATTCTATCGTCCGTTTCAAGTATTATTAATCTAATCAATTCAATTTCCTTCGTTAGCGGATGTTTCTTTTCAGTTATAAGCTCATCAACTTTAGAGCTGTTACCCATGACTTCAGCTTAAATAAAAAATGGTTTGGGATCACAAAATAAGAGCATGTTTGAAATCTTACCATCCTCAATTTCATACCATTCACTTGCTGGAATGCTTATCCCATTAGGCAATAGAAAATCATATCTAGCTACAATAGTTTTACCTTCACCTATAATCTGATGAATTTTGGCATTCATTATAATTTCGCTATTAAATCCCTTCAATTTTGCAATAAATTCACCTGCATTTGATGCTGTCATCATAGGTCCTTTAAAGTAGAAATCTTCTGTTATCAAGAATCTTAATGATTCAGGATTCAGTTTACTTCCAAAGAATACTTTCAAATATTCTTCAACTACTTTTTTTGATTTCATCACTTAACATTAATTGAATCTGGAATATCACACTTAAGAGCATAATTAATGTTTTAGCTACAGCTTTACTCTACGATAAGGAAACTTCATTTCCTGATTATTGCCCTTCCCATCACCAAGAACCACATATATATTCATCTCATTATCACTGACTTTTTCCAGGGTCATTTCATCAAAGTAGATTTTATTTCCCGTGATCTTGACTAATTTGAAATCAATGGTTTTGTCTTTCTCTTCCCAGCCTTTTAGTTCTTTGGTAAAGTGCTTCAACCGTTTGATCAAGGTGCCATTTTCCTCCGTAAGTGTAATTATTTCGTAGAAGCTGGTTTCATTATTTACGATTAACTTAAAAGTCCCAACCATTGATCCACCAATCGGAGGAGCCCACAGGTCTTCAATGATCCCGCCAAGGGCTTCCCCCTTCCAGTACCCTGCAAGCCAGGCAACATCTGCAAGTGATGCCGTTGGGGAACCAACGGTTTCGTCATATTTCAAGGTATTATCTGACTGAGAATATCCAGGTTTAACGGAGTATAGTAATACTGCTAAAAAAGTTATAAGTATATTTTTCATATTTGGCTTATTTTTTGATTTCTTTAATCCTTACTACTCAAAATAATTGACCTAATCAAATTATAGTTGGTACATTTTAGCTGTTTTGATAAAAATTATGGTTTCAAAAGCCCTGATGAAACCATTTTATTTGATCTTTGGTATGTATCGAACTCTGCTTTTAGATTGAGACCGTAGAGATCATCAGCCTATAAAATCCTTGAACAATAGAAGAATACATTTTTTAAAATTTATTTTTATTCTCTCTTATAATAATTTGCAAGGATGAACTGATATGAAGAAAACGACTTAACAATTCAGATCATTTCCTTGCTTCAACAGCCGGATGGTCTCAGCTACAAATTCATCTATGCGTGTTTCAGTAATGGAAACGGATTTCTTAAACCTTATGCAGCCTTTACCAACTTCAGTACCTTTAAGTAAAGTGCCGTCTCTATCTATTTTTTGTGCATTACCGACATATAGACTTACATAATTTTTTTGCGCATTGAGATGAAAAACAGGCTCTTTATTATACATATAGCATAGCATTTTATAATTTATGTTCTCGGTAAGCTCGAAATCCTTTATTTTGAGGATAGCTCGTAATTCTTGAATTTTATCTTTTCTCCAGTCATTATCTAGCGCATTTATATACTCCACAGGTGTTTTTACGTCATACAACATATCATTATTATCTTTAATTTTTACGAAAAAGTTCGTTAGAATATCATACCATTTTGCTTACAGTTATGTTAAATAATCGGAAAGAAACGGTGGATAATGCAAGACCAATAACTAATAAAACACCTACCCTTGGCAGTATCTGGACAGTTGGTAGTTCCCTCCAGAAGATGTCGAAGAACCCCTGAATCCCCCAATAATTTACACTCAGCATGGCCAGTGTTTTCATGATTTCTGGCATTATGAACAGGGGAACGATACTTCCACCAAGCGATGACATAACTAAAATAACCAATGTGCCAAGACTCTGTGCCTGAGCTCGGGTCTTTGATATAGCCGCCAGAAAAATACCAAAGCTGGAAATAGCAAATCCTGTAGCCACAATCATAATAATTAGTGCTGGCAGATTTATTAAGAGATCTAGATCAAAAACGAGCCATGAAAAAATGAACATGACCGAGAGTTGGAGTAGAGCAATGAAAAAGGCGAAGGCCATTTTGCTTTTAAGGATGGTGGTGCTATTTATTGGCGAGTAAAGTAATCGATGTAGGGTGCCTTTTTCCTTTTCTTGGAGGATACTTGACCCAAGACCTGAGACACTAAACATTAACATCAAAATGGCCGTGCCACTTACAGCTTGAATAAGTCCTGGGTTTGTCTTTTTTCTCTCACCAACAATGGAAGTAAGCTTTAACCCCTGCATCGTTTTTGTTTGTTGCACCTCAATGGGAGTAGGGCTTGATGCATTTTCTGAATTTAGAAATTGCTTAATGCCACCATTTAATACTGATCTAAGAATGCCTATTTCCATCTCACGAGATCGATCGTATTTTAGTTCTATGGGCAGTGAACCAAGAGTTGATAGAGAGTCAGCAAACCCTCTATGCAGAACTAGTAAACCTACATAGCTTCCTTTCCTAACCAGAGCTTCGGGATCAATATTGTCTGATTTCAATTGGAGTAATTGGAGGCTGTCTAAAATGGAAATGGCTCTTTGTGATTCAGTGGTTTGATCCAAATCCGCCACAAGAAGTTCAATAGGATTTAATCTTTGTTCGCCAGTATTTACTCCGCCAAAAGTAAAAGCGAAAATACTAATCAAAATCATTGGCAGTAGGAAAGTAAAGATCACTGACCGGATGTCCTGAATGTAGAGTTTAAACTCTTTAATGAGTAGTATCTTCATTTAATTGTCCCTTAAATTTTTACCGGTGAGTTCTAAAAAAATAGATTCAAGATTCGGTTGCATTGTTTTT
This sequence comes from uncultured Roseivirgaceae bacterium, assembly GCA_964352205.1. Lineage (GTDB taxonomy): Bacteria > Bacteroidota > Bacteroidia > Cytophagales > Cyclobacteriaceae > Roseivirga. The sequence continues at coordinate 41,991 of CAYGQO010000001.1, read as the reverse complement.
AGGTTGTTGACAGATACGTTGTTTTCCTTTAAAAAGGCGAATAGTGATGAAATGTCGTCTGTCAGTTTGCTGTACTTTACTTCAAGTTGTGTTCCATCAATACTGAGGTCATACTTCTGTATCAGCACAGACTGAAGCTTTACTGGTAGATGCGAAACTTCCAGTTGTAGTAGTTCTCCTTTCTTACCCATTTGCTTTAGTTCGGCAAGTGTTCCTGATGCCACAATTTCACCATTGTCAAGTATGGCTATTTTATCACACAGTCGTTCCACCTCTTCCATGTAGTGGGTGGTATAGACAATGGTAAATCCGCTGTGGTTTAAACCTTCTATAAGTTCAAAAATTCGATTTCTGCTTTGAGGATCTATACCTACGGTGGGTTCATCCAACAGTAATATTTTAGGATCGTGCAAGATGGAGCCAATGATGTTGATCCTTCGTTTCATGCCTCCAGAGTAGGACTTTATTGCATCTTTTCTCCTATCCCAAAGCCCTGCCATGTTCAATGCATCATCTATTCGATCACTTAAGTCTTTGCCTGAAACACCATAAAGACCTCCCCAAAAAGTAAGATTATCCAATGCCGAAAGCTCTTCGTAAAGCGATATCTCTTGAGGCACAAAACCTATTTTCCGTTTGATTTGAGATGCATCATCTTTGATATTTACACCATCAATGATAATTTCACCTTCGTCAGCTTTCAAGAGCGTACTTAGAATGTTTAGGGTTGTAGATTTACCTGCGCCATTAGGCCCTAGAAAACCAAAAAAATCACCACTTTCAACTGAAAAGCTCACTTTGTTTAAGGCTTTTATTTGATCGTAGGATTTTGACACCTCTTTCAGCTCAATCATTTGGTCGTTTCCCCACCCATTTTGGTAAAAAAGCTATCTACTGCTTCCCATAGCTCTAATTTTGTCCCCTCAGGATCCATAATATGTGCGAATTTTCCATAATCATATGTGGTTATCTCGTTTACAATGGTTACTCCGTTTTTACGTAGTTTTTCTACCAACGCTTCTATGTTTTCTACTCGATAATTGATCATAAACTCTTTTTTAGAGGGTTCGAAATAATCAGTACTTTCTTGAAATGGACTCCACCTTAAGTAGTTGATCTCTTCTTTATTGTTTGCATTACGAAATTCAAATGCTGAACCCAACTCATCCGTTGCCAATCCGAGATTTTTTCCGTACCACTCTTTTATTTCTTTCGGATTTTTCGATCGGAAGAAAAACCCCCCTATGCCTGTCACTTTACCTGTCTTCTTACTCATTTCTTCTTATTTTTTGTTTTCAAAATTTTGCGCGATTTTGACGCCCACCCATGCCATAGGAATGTAGGCCAAAACCAAGTCTAATACGTCAAATAAAGTTGGTGCCGGAATAAACTCAACATCAATGACCCCCTCAAAAAGAAATACTATTCCAACAAACATTGCGAATTTCATTTTAAGAGAAGTAGCAACAGTGTATGTCATAAATGCGCCTGATAGGGATCCAATGGCATGGGCCAAAAAGGGAGAGATGTAATGTTTAAATTCAAATAGGTGGATTGATGATTTAATACTGTCTAGACTTGTTGCATCTACACCTTGAGGGAGGGGAATGAGGTTTGATCCCAAAACTATAATTTCCCAATTCACTGTGTGGCCTATTGAAATGCCTACCAAAATTGAAATAATGTTTAGAACTAGTGATTTCATAAAAGTCTATTTCGTTGTTTCACCACCTATTTTGGTCAAGAAACTGTCCACTGGTTCCCATAACTCAATCTTATTTCCTTCAGGATCCATGATATGAACAAATTTTCCGTAATCATAGGTGGTTATTTTGTCGGTAATTGTCACATTATTATCTCTGAGTTTCTTGACCAACCCTTCAATATTCTGAACCCTATAGTTGATCATAAATTCTTTATGAGAGGGTTGGAAATAATCCGTACTATCAATGAATAAGTTCCATCTTAGATAGTTGATTTTCTCGGGATCGTGGGCATTTCTAAATTCAATGGGTGAGCCTAGATTCTCATCAATCACCAACCCGAGATTTTGTTGATACCATATACTGGTGTTCTCTGGATTTTTAGATCGAAAAAAAATCCCTCCTATTCCAGTTACCTTGGGAAGTATTTCTACCTCTGTGTTTTCGCTTTCCGCCACTTGAATTGTTGTCCTGGGATTTGTTGAACAACTAGATATGATAATACTTAGGAGAAAAAGGTGTAGCTTGTTCATTTTAGAGTTCATATTGATGAGTGTTTAATTTTAGTTTTCTCGCTGCGATCTAGTTGTATGTAAATCTTGCATCTTCATATTGTTGGTATAGCCTCAAAAAAGGTGTAGTGTTCCACGGACAAAAAAAGCTTCTCAATTCATGTGCTCTTAAATCTCCATTTTGGATATGAGGATAAAAGAATCGTATGTACCCACAGAGTTTTGCGAATGCTATGAGGTTTTTAACTTCCTGATTGTGATTTGACTCAATTTTGGAATGCGATTTTAGCTTGTTCAACCCAAGAGACAGATTTAGGAGTACATGAATTGCAAATACTTTCTGGGTCAGTCTGTTCATCATTTGCTTCAATTGACAATGAGAACAATTATGCCTTCTTAATTTAAGATGGAGGTTACATATAGCATTTTGTAACCCTCATTTTTGTCCATGGGTCATTTACGTGGGTTAAGGGTTGATTGTGCAACTATCTTATTATCAGTCTACCACTTTTCCAAACAGCCATTATTAAATTGAGATCATCGATGTTTTTGGAGGGATCCCCATTTATAAGCACAAAATCGGCTGAATATCCTGTTTTAATATACCCCTTCTGACCAAGATGAAACCGTTTGGATGTATTCGAGGTTGCTGCCCTTAGCGCTTCAACTGGTGAAAGCCCAGATTCTACTAACAATTTCAACTCTTTATATAAATCTCGACCATAGTCAATTCCATAACTTGGTGGGTCGGTTCCGGCTAAGATGGTAATGCCTGCTTTATGAAGCTTGTAAACCTCTTCTTGTAACTGTTCCATGTTCATGTAAATACTATGAGGCTTCTCCTCTATAATTCTTTTTCTCACCAATAAGGTGGGGACTAAGAATATACTGGCATCGGACAGTATGTCTAGTTCCGAGTTGGTAATTTTCGATGAATCCCTTTTCCATATATGTGCAATGCCGGAAGCTCCTAGTTGAGCAGCTCTAACGGCATCTTTCCTTTTTGAAACATGAACTATGCTGAGGAGCTTTTTCTTATTCGTTACTTGAAGAATGCTTGATAATATAGAATCTGAAATTGTAGGAATAGGATCTTGTTTATCTCCGGGCTCAAGTATGATTTTTATAAAGTCTGAACCTTCTTTTAACCTTTCTTCGACAAATGATTCGGCAGCATCAGGCACACTAATGGTAGGTACTGGAAAACCATATTGGGTAGTATGACCTTTTGGTGCAGTGACCGCAAAACCAGAAGAGTAATAATAAGCATACTGACTTGAATCAGAATATGTTTTCTGTTCAAGAACATTTGATGGTGCATTAAATAAATCAATCAAAGTCAAGACCCCTGCTTTCGCTGCTTCTTTGAGATTCTCATTACTAAATGCATGTACATGGGCATTAATAAGCCCAGGGATAAGCATTTTTCCTTTCCCATTAATGACTTTAGTCCCTGAGTAACTTCTTCCTGTCTCTAAGGAGATGTGAGAAATGACTCCATTCTTGACTAAAATAGTGGCATCATCGATAATTTTATCACCATCAAAAATCTTAATATTTTCAATAACCAGGTCATAAAAAATCTTTTGAGGTTTATTACCGCATGAATAGGACAATAAAAGAAGGGAAGCAATTGCAAAATTTCTCATAGTTGAATGTTTTAAGAATGGATTAAGGAACCATTACTGCAACTAAAGCATCTAGTGAGAAATGGATTATAATTAGAATTTCGAGTCTTCTATATTTTTGATAAATAAGGCCTAAGATCAAGCCGATAATAAAATACTGAACTAGAAAGGGCCAAGGTACAGATGCTAAACCATGAAGACTCATAAAAGATAATGAGGATAGAATCAGAGCCATTTTCTTATTTTTTAGTAGTCTTTCTAAAACAGATATGCCGTAACCTCGAAAAATAACTTCTTCACATATACCAGCTGTAATTGAGAGAATAACAAAACCTACTCTTTCTACACTGGAAATAGGGCCTAGAAACCCTAGGGTTATAGACTCATCTGGAAAGGTTGATCCATATAAGTAATCAGGGGCAAAAAGTGCTAAAAGAACTATGACCAGAACGGCACTTGCCAGATATACTTTCTTCTTTTTTAAATACACCATATCGATACCCAAGTATGGTGCTGTATGCGGTTTGGTGACTTGGTAGATTAAAACAAATGATAACCAATGCAAAAGAAGAATTGATATCACGAATGACCAATACTCCGGTCTAACAAAGTCTGCAAGAACATACCTTAGCATTATGTTCAAGAGACTAAACCCTTCAACAAGAGGAATAATTAACAAACTAATTACTAGAACAATGACGTGCTTTTTCTCAATTAGATACGGGAATGTGGTGACTGATAGCTTCACGAGATTTTCCTATTTGGTAACTACCTCAAACATACCGTTCAGATTATTGGGGTGCTTTAAATCTTACAAGATGTAAACAACTTTTTAAGAAATATTACCTTTTCGGAAATCGGTAGGAGTGCATCCCGTGAATTTTTTAAAAATCCGTATGAAGTTGGCTTGGCTATTAAAGCCTGAATCCAATGCCACACCCAGAATTGTCTTATTTTCAAGCTTTAGGAGCTCTCTTTTTGCATATCCAATGCGGTATTCATTTATCAATTGGGTAAAGGTGGTTGCCAGATGTTGGTTTATATATTGTGAAAGTTGGTGGGGAGTGACTTGAAGCAACGAGGCAAAAGCCTCTAGACTAAGATTAGAATCGAGATAGGGTTTATCTCTTTCAATCATGAAGCTCAGACTATGATTCAATTGATCTAAAACCTTTTGATTTAAGGTAGACCGATTATAGATTCCTGATACTCGCTGAAAGAAAAACGGATTTCTTATTAACTGAAATCCTGTGATGTAGATAAGTGTGAGTATAGATCCTGAAAAAAGGATCATAAGGGTCGAGTTGAAAGTAGAGGTTGAAACCAGTAGAAAGTAAATTACTATATAGAGAAGCACAAGAAGATTCATCGCAATGAATAATGCCTGACTCCAAGAGACCCTCTTTGACAATACCTTCTTCTTGTAATTTGATTTTTGATTATTATTTAGCTTGAGAACAAACCAGTTGTAAACGAAGAATTGACCTAAGTTAAAACCTGAATATAGAAGGTGTTTTGGTTCAAATCCTTTTCCTTGATAATATATTTCATCTATGATTTCAGCCTTCAGGGATGAACTGAGAGTAAAGAGCGGTAATAGTGAAGCTGCTATTATTAAAAATGGGACAGCGTGTAGAATAAATTCAGAGGTCTTGATTTTTCTATCAGGATAAATAAGCGACTTGCTCAGAAGATAATTAAGTGGCGGGATGATTGTCAGAAATAGCGAACCCACGCTAAAGATCTGAGAGAAATCTAAAATTTCTTTAGAAATGATCAATAGGTTTTCAAGGACAATAAATGACAGAGATATAACGAGGAAACCGAACAGCCGGTTTGGCGTTCGACTTCCTTGACGGTTAAATGCAAACGAAAAACCAATAAGAAATCCGTTAAACACGCCGAACTTCAATATGGTGATAATCAGACCCATGTATTAAAGGTAGGCTCAATAAATAAAATCTAAAACTGGTAATTAATTGTTTATTACCCAAGCTAGAGGTTATTAACCAAGTACTTGAGGTTGATTCGATTAAAAACAACCAGGAAGCATTGTAAGAATAGTTTAGATTTTTTTTAATAATCTCACTGAGGCTGTTGCATCATTAAATGGCCAATTACAATACCAATAACATCATAAATAGCATGGCAAGTAAATGCCTCAATGAAAGATCGCTTTCTTAGATAGACTAACCCAAATATAAGACCTGAAATCCCCGTGGAAATTGCTCCAGCTGGACCTTGATATAGATGCCCAATCCCAAATGATACTACATCAATTAACAAAATGATAATGATTATCCTTGTCCCTTTCCATTTTTCAAATCGGGTGAGGACGAAGGTTCGCTGAAGCTCCTCAACAAACCCGCCTCCAAGAATTCCTGTAAGAATCCAAAGCGGAAGATTGGACATATCAGTAAAATGAGCCATAATTCCAGGCCCTTGATTTTCTCTTGGAAAAAACTGATTTAGGACTGGAGAAAGCAGAATGTTGATTAAAATAAAAGCTGCAATGCCAAATCCGAAGCCTATCAATACCTGTCTTGCCCACTTGTCTCTTTTCCAGCCAACGGATTGGAAACCATCCCCTTGGCCTTTTAAAAGAAAGAATAGTACTAAAAACGCAATGCTCTTTACTAGTAAAATTCTTAATAGCAGTGTGCCTGTATGATCGGGTAATGTTGGTGCCCCTTGGAATACTTTGAGGACATCATAAATCCAATAGCCAACTATAGCGATAAGTGAAAAGTAGAATATGTTTTTCTGTTGCTTATTCATGTCTTTACTTTTTTATAGTTATAACTGCAGACGAAGAATCTCCTATGTCATCGTTCCAAGTCTTAAATTCACCTACAGCTCCAATTACTCTGATTTTTTTATTCGTTAGTTCGAGGTCTTTGATGGCAACACCTATCACATACATCTTCTTATCCATGTCTAAATAGTAAGCTATGTTGTTCATATAGGTGAGATTTTGGTTGCCTGTAGTAAAATCTTCTGGGGACATAATACCATGCGTTCCTTGAAACCCTCCGGTAGATTTTTGCATCCAAAGTGTAAGTGCTTTATCAAATGTGAAGACAGTGTTTTGACCAAACCATGGTGAACCTGTTTTCTGATTAAAATCAGAATCGATTAATAAGTTTATTGCAAAGGCCTTTTTGTTGTTGTACTGGTGTAAATCATATTTGAACCATAGTGTATCACTCTTTTGAAGGACAGAAAGTGCTTTGCCATCTGTTAAATCTGGATTAGCCCCATCACCTTGTACATCTTCTAACAGTTTATCCCACTTTGCATTCACAAGAGCATTAGGTACCTTGGGCAATTCAAAGTTTTCATTGAGTGTAAATGAAAATCTTGTGTTTTCCCATTTCATAGAAACCGCCACCTTATCAGAATCAATCCTATTAATGTCATAAGTGAGGTATTCGATCAGTGAGTTTGTACGTTCTGGAACGACATCAAATCTCAAAGCATCAAAGTTTTTCTTATAGTTAAAGGCTCCCCATTGATCAGCAATATGATTCAGAATGACCTCCCACCTGTCTTTCCCTGGGATCAAAAAGAAGCTGTAGCGACCCTTTTTTAGAATATGGCTGTTATTGATTAAAACATCATTGGTTACTTCGAAGGTAGTGGCTTGATTTGCCCCTGCTCGCCATAGTTGGCCATAAGGAATTTGTTCGCCAAACATTACTCTTTGGTTTAAAGAAGGCTGAGAGTACTGAATCTTTATATTAGTAGTTTCAAGAACCTGGCTTTTAGTAACTAGAGGGCTTGGAGCTTCAATCGAAATCTTACTTTCAGTGACTACTTCAATTAAAGGTCGAGAAGGCTCATTAATGAATTTTTTAAAATATAAATCAAAGAGTTTTGGTTGATCTATAAAAGCCAAATCTTGACTTTCATAAATCTTAACTAAAGAAATAGGAAGATCAGAATGCTTAACGATAAGTTCTTGCCACGCCTGAATAGTTCCGAGATCATTAGCTTTTGATGATTGATCATTGTGTACAGAAACAATACTCAACATAGGAATGCCTAAGTCCTTAATGTTTTGCGTTACATCTTGAGCAGCAAATTCACGACTGTAACGAAAAATGGTATTAACGTTCTCAGGTGTGATCTGTGCATGATATTTTTGATTTTTTACTAAATCCTTAGTAAATGCATAGCTAGTTGAAAGATTACCTGGACTAACCTGAATTACCATGGAGGTAGGGTAGGCGTTATTGGCGATTTCCTTTCTTTTAGAAGAAGAGGCATCTTCTTTAGTTACAGGGTCAATAATGCTTGATTGATATCGTCCGTTAATACTAACAATCCCCTCTATTTGAGTATTTCGGTTGGCTAGTTTTATTGCCAACTGGACACCAGAGCCAATGGCAATAATGATTACCTCCGTTTGCCCAAATGACTTAATATAATCGTCAATCATGTGTTCGGCTTTAGTCAGCCAAGATGCTTGATTGTAATTGGCCTTTTCAGGATACTTCCAAGTATCGTTTCCATTAGGAAATGAAAATTCATGAAACGTAAATACGTTGTAGTAGGCTTTCTTGAATTCTTCAAATAGAGCACTGGTGAAGCCCATTTCAGGAATAAGTAGAACATGTTTAGAACCACTACCTGTTGATGTAATGAGCTCTGAAGCTGGAATACTCGACTTTCCAATTTTTTTGAAGTCAAGAATCCTCCCTTTTAAAAATGGAAAAGTTAGGTACTGTGATAAATTTCTTAGTGTTTCCTCTCTCATTCCACTATTAGGAGTAGTACCTAGGTGCCTATAAAAGCTCGTTAAAAATTGTTCCCAAGCTTTATTGCGATTAGGAACTTCTTGGTCAAGAGATTCACCTGTTTCTACCCACAGCGTCCACTGAGTTAATGTGTCATCACTGACTTGTAGGTCAGTATATTCAACAAGGTTTTCGATACGTTCTTTAGGGGTGGTGGTATTTTGTGCAATGCTTGACGTAGAGAAAGTAACTAAACAATAGATAAAAAAATATTTGAGGTTCATGTCTTTTTTTATACAAGACTAGGCCTAGATTCTAAAAGGGAGGTTTCAAATATTTAAATGAAACCAATTTTTATGCTTAATGGTGGTTTTCAGACGTAGATTTCCTTTGCTTCACATATTCAGATGGTGCCATCCCTGCAGATTTCTTAAACGCTCTATAGAACGTAACTTTATTATTGAAGCCTGAGTCCATGGCTATCCCCAAAAGATTCATGTGTTTACCATTTAATTCAGACTCAATTAGCTCCTTTGCTTCTCGAATTCGTAAATTATTCACTACTTCTTTAAACGCACATTGATATTCGAGCCAAAACAGATCGGTCAGCCTATCTTGAGGGATGTCACACTTTATCGATAATCTTTTTAGTGTAAGATCATCTTCTAAATATATTTTATCGATCTCTAGCACTTTTTTAAGTGTGCTGGTCTCTTTTTTAAGTGAGGGATTAGTTGGGTTAAATGATGGCAGTTTGGAATTACTAATAATAAACCATGCGATAAATTGAATAGTAAAACTTGAAATCAGCATTACTATAGTCCCAAAAGATTCATTAGACATCAAATGAAATCCATTGAGTATATAAAGGGCTTGTTTTATGATAAAGAACCCTAATAAGAAAGTGACAAAATTTGCAATTCTGATCGACTGACCATTCCTTTCTAGTTTTATTTCAGGTTTGGCGCTACGAATGATTTTCCAAGTGAAGAAATAATAAACTGAATAAATGGCATTGTTGACGATAAAAAAAATAATTCCATCAATGTTGTCAGACCAAATATTGTCCTTGATTTGATCCAAATAGATTACCTTCTCTTCGGGAGATGATGTGATGAGAGGCAAAAACAAAAGCAAAAACAATACAAAAGATATCAGGTGTAATAAGTCTGACTTTTTTGGTTTAAAAGAGTGTTGAAAATAAGCTTTGGAAAAAAAATAGATGAGTAAAGGACGTAATACGGTTAAAGGATAAGAAACGCCTAAAAGAAACGGGAAGGTATATAACTGACCGCTAAAATAAAGACCCTGTTCGCTAAGACCAATTGCCTCAATAAATAGAAGGATCGATAAAAATATGACCGCTGGGATTTTCTGGTGTTTGATGAGCAAAATAAACCCAAGAAAAAAGGCTTGAAAAATCCCATATAAAATGATTCCATTAATTAGGCTATTCATAATTTGATCATTTAATGCTCTCGACTGATTTCCTCCATTTGTCCTTTACGATTATAATTTATGAGTCGGATTTTTTCCAAATTATTGGTCACAAGCCTGATAACTTAGAGAACGATGGTTGTGAAGTCATTTGTACTTTAAATATCAGTCCTCAATTTCTAATAATCACCTTCGAATGTCCAACTATGTTGCTACTAAAATTCTGAGTGATGAGCTTAAGAAAATCAGAGGCCTCAGAACCTTAAAATTAAACTCATATTTATGTTTAAATCAATTGAGAAAACTTTTTACCAACGTGTTCATGATTCTATATACTATGGATCATTTCTAATTGTTACACTAAAGGCTGCTCGCACCAGATAAACCTAAAGGGCAGAATAATGCCGGTCTTACATGTTATACGTGTTAACTGCGTTTCCTGTTTGATTTGGTTCTTTTGGTGAATCATGTATAGTTTGAGCCATTTTTTTTGGAAGCATCTACCTCAGCTTGAGTAATGTTGCACATTCCACGTGACATGTTTGTTTGGCTAAAAATAAGTCCTAGTTGAACGTATAGGCTGTTTTTAACAATAAGGTCATGACCTCGGACAAGATTCGGACAAAATAATGTCAACTTCTCAGTATTTTCTCATCTCAGATAGGAAAAAGATGGGAAATGCTTCCTATGTTTTGAAAAACTATGAAATGGATGAGAAATAGGAGTAAACATACTCTATGAATATTGGCATGTGCTATATCACACGTTAGATTTTGTTTATTCAATAATACGTTAACTTTCAGCACTCAATCATTTCGAAGGCAATTAATGGGATTGGCAATGGCAGCTTTAATAGATTGACTACCAACGGTAAGTAATGCGATAGTTAATGAGGCAAAGCCAACTAAAAGAAATATTGTCCAGTCCATATTGATTCGATAGACATAATTTTCTAACCAACCCTGCATTGAAAACCAGGCAATCGGTATGGCTATTAGAAACCCTCTGACAATCAACTTTATAAAAGTTCCAACCGTCAAAGTGAGAATGTTGGAAATAGAGGCTCCGAGAACTTTCCGAATCCCGATTTCTTTTGCCTTTTGATGTGTATTGAGTGCAGCGAGCCCGTATAGCCCCAATGAAGCAATGATGATCGTCAATAAGCTCAAAGAACCAAACAGCTTTGCTTTCTTCTGCTCACTTTCATAAAGTCGGTCAACTCTATCATCCATGAACTGGAAATTGACTGGATAGTCACTGTATTTTTTTATCGATTCATCCAGAAATTGGAGTAATAAGGGCATATTATCTGTTTGTGCTTTGACCGATATGAACTGAAAATAGAATCGTGATTCAATTAACAGAGGGCTTATCTTTAATCGCATGTCATGCATGTGGAAATCTTTTACAACACCGATAATCGTTCGGTAATTACTGGCGGGTGAATCATCTGTCAAAATTTCTCCAATGGCTTCATTCGGACTAAGTCCCAATGCCTTTGCAGCAGACTCATTGATCAGACATTCAGGATTATTACTTTTTTGAGATGTTGGAGGTAGCATTCTTCCTGCCAGCAATTGTAAATTAAATAGTTCTAAAAAGTCACTATCTGCACGCAACCTGTAGATGGCCAGGTCATCTTTTGAGTCACCACCAATATCATCATTAACCACTGTACCCGATCGAATGTTATGAGGGAGGTTTTGTGAAGTTCCTACTTGTGAAATATTTGGGTTGGTCAACCACTCTTCTTTAATTAGATCGAATTTTTTAATAATCTCACCGTCATGTACCTCAAGCGTCAGGATTTGTTCCTTGTCAAACCCAAGCTCCTTATTACTCATAAATTGAAATTGCTGATACATTATCAAAGTACAAATCACCATAGCAATTGAAACAGCATACTGAAAAATCACCAACCATTTTTGAGTTCCCTTGCCCTTGATTTTATCATGAGATTTTCCTTTGATAATGTCAATTGCGGAGGGCGAGGAAATCACTAAAGCTGGATAGGTTCCTGTAAAAAAACCAAGTAATAAAACAGTACCAACTAGGTTAGTCAACAGGTTGGGATTGTTTGAGAAGTTAAACTCTAAATGCCTGTCTAGAATGGACCCAAAATGGGGGAGCAAGAAGTATGCAACGGCCAATGAAATGCCAAAAGCAAGGAAGGTCAGCATTTGGGACTCTAGTAAGAATTGAAAAAGTAATTGTTTCCGATGGGCTCCAAATGATTTTCTTATGCCAACTTCTTTGAATCGTATCATTGATCGAGCAATGGAAAGGTTGATATAATTGATACCAGCCAATATCAGAGTGATAATGGATACTGTAACAAACAAGTAGATTTGCCGTGGGTTTCCTTTTGAACCGAAATCATTATTCAATTGTGTGTTTAGATGTATGTCCTGAAATGATTGGAAGAAATAATTAAGAGCCAAGGGTCTGTCTTTTGTCCAATAGCGATCTACCAGGTCACTCATCTTTTCTTGTAATAAATCAGGGTCAGTTGACTCATGTAAGGAAAAAAAAGTGTAGTAATTACTACCATTCCACCTTTGTTTTTTGAATTCATTCAAGTAGTTGTTATCGTCATTAAGATTGGCAATGAAAGAAAATTGGAATGTAGAATTGGTTGGTGGGTCTTTTACAATGCCTGTAATGAGGTAGGACTTTTCATTGTAAATCAGCGACTTGCCCTTAACATTGCCAAGAGGAAATATCTTCTTTGCCAATGATTCTGTCAAAACAATACTTGCTGGATGCTGAAATGCTGTTTTAGCGTGACCTTCAATGAACTTAGGATGTGAAAATAATTTGAAGAAAGTAGAATCGGTGAATAGCCCTTTTTCATACCAACGATTGTTATTGTCTTGGTATAGAAGTATCTCTTTTTCAGAAACCGAAGTCGCATATATTACTTCAGGGTAATCTGCCATCAGCGTAGTTGCAAGTTGAGCAGGAGATACAGCATAAAAGTCTGATCCGAGGTAGGCCTCACCCGGAGAGTATTCATATTCATAGGCATGATAAATATTATCCGCATTTTCATAAAAATTGTCAAAAGAACGCTCATGCGACACGAAGATCGAAACAAGAATGAAGCTCGTGATGCCGATGACTAAGCCTACAACATTGAAGAGGCTGTATAGCTTTTGCCTTGTCATGCTTCGCCAACTGACTTTGAAATAGTTTTTCAACATACTGGTCTGAGCAAAACCTGATCCAATATCTGGCGCCCTAATTATGGAAGGTCTGAAGAGTAAAAATGTTTGTTTGAAAAAACGTAAATCTGCTATTCTCTTTCCGTATAGTTGAAAATCTCGTTCATAATGTTCTAACAGGTCGCCTTCTATATCAATATGATACTTGGGTTTACAAAACCATTTCAGCAAACAAAGTATGAGCTTAGGGGGCTTTGAAGAGTCCATATTTATGAAAGGTTAATGATGGTTTGCGGTAAAGCTTCCCAGAGACCATTTCTTGTTTCTCTCACATATTCGAGAGTCTTTTTGCCCGTAGCAGTCAAGGTGAAAAATAGCTTAGGTCGGCCACCTCTTGATTTGGAACTTTGTTTATGATTTGATTCAAGAAATCCCTTTCTCTCCAGCCTTCTTAACGTGGTTTGTAGTGCACCTACACTTACAGGTCGGGTAAGTCGTTTTTCAATTTCATCACGGATAGTTACGCCATACGCATTACCGTCTAAGATACCGACTGTCAATAGGACAATCTCTTCGAATTCACCTATCTGGAGTTGTTTCATATTCAAATACTATCAAGTAGTATTGTGAATGTAGGAATAAATTTGTAAAAATACTATATTGTAGTATTGTTTGTAAAGAAATTAAACGATGATCAGAAATAAAATCTAACGTCCAGATAAGGTCATGAATATATTCTTTCAAATCAGCATTTGCCATACCCAAGTCCTCAAAAGGGTCCGCTCCTCTAGGATTGTATTGTCAGCTTATTTCATTAACCTTAAAAGAATAGTTTGATGAATTGACTTTTAGTCCAACTCAAAAACTAACTTAAGCCTGTGGTGGACGAGACTGAGAAAGAATTAGAAATCTTAAGAAAGGATGAGAAGTCGAACTCGTCAGATGTGGTTTAGAAGTATTCTTCTAGTTCTTGTTAGAAGTTGCCTATTCAGTTTCCTTCCTACTTTCTTAACTCCAGTAATACAATGTTCTCCACATGATGGGTTTGTGGAAACATATCAACGGGCTGCACGCGAGTGACTTTATACTTCGGATCGAGTAGTGCGATGTCTCTTGCTTGAGTGGCTGGATTACAGCTCACGTAGACGATTTTGTTGGCTTCAATTTTCAATAGCATATTGACAACGTCTTGGTGCATTCCCGCTCTTGGTGGATCAGTGATGATCACATCAGGTCGGTCATGAGAAGCCATGAATTCATCGTTGAGTAGGTCTTTCATATCGCCAGCATAGAATTCAGTATTCTCAATACCGTTGATTTCAGAATTGACCTTTGCGTCCTCAATGGCAGCTTCTACGTACTCTAAACCGATTACTTTCCTAGCTTCTTTGGCTACGAAATTGGCAATTGTTCCGGTGCCGGTGTATAGGTCATACACCACTTCAGAACCTTTCAAATCAGCGTAGTCTCTAGCGATTTTGTAAAGTTCATAGGCCTGAGTAGCATTGGTTTGGTAGAATGATTTTGGACCAACTCTGAATTCTATGCCCTCCATCTCTTCAGAAATGTAGGCTTGACCGCTATATACTTTAACCTCTAGGTCGTGGAAGGTCTCATTGCCCTTGTCATTGATTACATACTGTAGAGAAGTGATTTGAGGGAAGGATTCCTTGATGAATTCCATTAACCCTTCGTTTCTATCTTCGTCAAGTGCGAATTGAACAATCACCATCCACTCATTACGTACTGAGTTTCGAATGATCAAATTTCTGAGTGAACCTGTTCTTTTCTTTAGGTCATAATGCGGAAAGTCATTTTCTCTACAATATGCTTTTACGGCATTGCGAATCGCATTCGATGGATCAGGCTGGTGATAACACTTATCGATATCGAGAATCTTATCGAAACTTCCAGGTACGTGAAAACCAAGACCTCTTCGGTCGATGTCGTCACTGTTATCAATTTCTTCACGTGTAAGCCATCTCCAATTGGAGAAAGTGTATTCCAGCTTATTGCGGTAGAATTGAATGTTTTCCGAACCAAGAATTGGAGTGATTTCTGGGAGTTTAACTTTGGCAATCCGTTCAAGACTATCAATTACTTGTTGGTGCTTGTATTTGAGCTGTACTTCATAAGGAATATGCTGCCATTTGCAGCCACCACAAGTGCCGAAGTGTTCGCAAAAGGGCTCTACGCGATCTTTGGAGTAAGAATGGAATTTAACAGGGGTAGCTTCCATAAAGTTCGACTTCTTACGTGTAACGCGAACGTCCACCACATCACCAGGAGCTACTTTTTCAATAAAGACTACTTGATCGTCTACCCGAGCAATACACTTGCCTTCCGCAGCGATACCTTCGATTAATACCTGCTCTAAAATCTTTTGCTTGCCCCTGAATTTTCCCATGGCGCGAAATTAGTAAATAGTTAATGAGTAAATGGTTATCGGTTGATCAGAAATCGGTTTTTCGGTCGTCATGCCAGAAAAATTGACCTTACATTTGATGAAGGTCAATTTTGTCCGGTATCTCACAAACAAAAATAGATTCCAGATATTTTTCTTGACTCTAAAAAGTTATCAAGAAAAATTCTGGAATGACGTTAGGACTTTATTAGATTATCTCCTGACACAACTCTATCAGCACCCCATTGGTAGTTTTTGGATGGAGGAAGCAAACGAGCTTATTATCCGCACCTTTTTTTGGTTCGGTGTTGAGTAAAGTAAACCCTTCGCCTTCGAGGCGCTTCATCTCAGCTCGGATATCTTCAACGTCATAAGCGATATGGTGAATACCTTCGCCTCGCTTTTCCAGAAACTTAGCGATCGGACTATCGGGGTTTGAGGCTTCGAGCAGTTCGATTTTATTGGGTCCGACTTGAAAAAATGAAGTATTGACCCCTTCTGATTCCACGCTTTCCACCTTGTAATGAGGTTCGCCAAAGAGTTTGGCAAATAGATTATTGGAAGTTTCTAGGTCTTTGACGGCTATACCGATGTGTTCTATTTTTTTCATTTCAATTCTTCTCTATCGTCATTGCGGAATTTTTCTTACAAGATTTTAGATGGAAGAAAAATATCCGTAATCTCTTATCGATTCAGTTCTTGAGATACCGGATATATTTATCTCGAATAAAACTTAGAGATAAATATTCCGGCATGACGTTTCATGATGATTACTTATCTTTGTAGTCGAAACAGGAAACTTATTTTCAAGTTCCCCTGTTTCAATAATTGCTCAATATATTCAATTGAGCCCAAAATGTTGCCAATATGAATATGACCGGTGCAGGTGCAGATATCCATGTAGAGAGCGTCAAACTTCAAAAGAAGATTGAGAGCCACTTGGGCATGGTAGGCGGTGAGTTGAGTTTCGAATTTGTTGCCACAGAAGGCAAGATGAAACTTGATATGATTACCATTAACCCTAGGCATAACCAATCGTTCCTTTTTCATTCTGAAATTGGAATTGATAAGTTGGATGCCTTGAGAAAGATGTTGGAGTATGTGAAGTCTTATAAGGACAAATACAGCTCTTACACCATTCAGTGGATTGCCAAAGGAGAGAGTGAATTGCACACTTCATATTTTACGGCAAGCAACATGTATGATGCTCTTGATAAGCTATATTACGGTCGAGACATCAATACCATTACAGTGTTTAGTACAGTACTTAACCCGGTAGCCTAATGATTACAGTAACAGATACAGCAAAAGATAAAATTGTCGAGCTCAGAAGTAAAGAGGGAAAGGGCGACAATCAAAACATAAGAGTAGCGGTACAAGGTGGAGGATGCTCTGGCCTGATGTACGAATTAGAGTTCGATGCCGAGATCAAAGAAAAGGATGAGGTATTTGAAGACAAGGGCGTGAAGATTCTGGTAGACAGAAAGAGCTTATTGTACCTATTGGGTACCACGCTTGATTTCTCGGATGGTTTGAACGGAAAGGGATTTCAATTTGTGAATCCAAATGCATCACGAACTTGTGGGTGCGGAGAGAGTTTCTCAGTTTAAGAGATATAAAAATATTCAAAAGGCTTCTATTGAAAGATAGGAGCCTTTTTTTATATCTCTGTGATAAGGTATCCAGCACTTTGTGAATTTAGGTTTTCAAGAGGATTACCTCTCTCGTCCCAACTCCCTGATTGACCACCTCCAATATTTCCATCAAATGCACCGACACAGTTACACATCAAGACGGGGATTTTGTATTGCTCAGCAATTTCTGAGAGTCTTGGGTTATTCCTCGCAACACCATTTACTGTTTTTGCGACACTGGCAATGTAGACTTCTGCTCCATTTTGATTTGCTGTTTTGCAATGGTCCGGAATGGTGATTTCGTAGCAAATGGCGAGTGCTACCTTCTTGTCTGCTTCGATAATACCATCCCTTGGTGGTCCAGGTACAAAGTATGGGTCTTCGTCCTCATGTAGGTATTGCTTGGAGTAAAGACTTCTTTCTTTATTCGGTTGAAAAATAATCAGGCTGATGCAAATGCCATTGTTAGCTTTTGTAGGAGCACCGGCACAAATAATAATGCCTTTGGCATCGCTAATTTCTTGAAAAGGGTCTAGTCGAGTATCACCTAAATGGATCGCTAAGTCTTTGGCGAGTTCAGGCTCATAACCGGTTAACGACAGTTCAGAAAATATGATGAGTTCCGCATTTTGATGTACGGCTTGATTTACCCAATTGAGATGGTCGGCAATATTGGCTTCAATATTTCCGGCAGTCGGCTGTGTTTGTGCAAGACAGATTTTCATTTTTAAAAGTATGTTTTGACAGCAAACGCAAATTGGGTTATAAAAATTTGTTTCATAGCAGTAATGTTGTTTTGCTCATAGAAAACGAGCATCGCTTTTTTGTAATCGAGTGATGAAACCGTTCTAAAAGAGATAGGACAATAGTCGTTGGCCAGTAGTACGGCATTGCTCATGATGCGCGCTGTTCTTTTATTACCATCACCGAAGGGTTGGATATAGGATATCAATACTAACAGTAGTAGTGCCTTTTCAAACACATTTGTCTTACTGTTCACCAAATCACACATAAGCTCCATGACTTGCCTGATCTGATGTTCATTGTCAATGGGCTTATAGTTTGTTCCTGAAATACCCACTCTTCGCCTCCTAATATTGCGATTGATTCCTAAGTCCTTAATAAGTAGGCTATGAATGTCTTCTATTCTGGCTAATGAGAGTGGTGAAATGTATGACGGGTCCTTTATAATAAAGTCTAAAGCTATCTTATGATTTAGTAGCATTATGGCCTCGTCTTTCGTTTTCCCTGAAGCAGTTTCGTGCTCTAAGAGTAGCCTTTCTGTTTCCAGCAAGGAATAGGTATTGCCTTCTATTTGGGATGACTTCCAACTTAAGTCTATGGCCAGTCTTTGCAACTCTTTAGCTCGACTAGCTTCATCAGATTGGCTAATGTTCTGCTTGAACTCATCTTGAAGCTTATTTAAGACGAGTAATTCTTGAGCGCTGAAAATATCCACACTTTTCAAAAGGTGATCAATGAGATCAAAGTTGAAGCTTTTATTGATTTCCCGCTCGTCAATTTCTTTTTCAAAGTAAGTGTCAAGGTTTACGGGTGCGAATAAAGAGTAGCTACGACTGATTTTGTATTTCGTACCTCTTCCTTTGCCCTCTATCTCGATAAGCTTGTCATGAATCAGATCGCTCAGAGATCTTTTTACAGTGGCATAGCCTAAGCTTATTGATAACCCTTCATGAATTTCTTTGGAAGACGAAGAAGGATGCTCTTGCAGATATTGTAGAATTTCCGGGGAATACTTGTTGAGCATGAGGTGTAAGAGCTTATTATAGCTCAATTATAGCTCAATTATAGCTCAACAACAAATCAATTTGAGCTTTAAAACTATAACTAATGAGCTACAAATGATTGAATCTTAAAATTAGGCTGCATTGGAAGACCCAGATCAAGCAGATAATGTAGCTTTAGTACTAAATACTAGGTAACTAATAAGCCCTAACCTCTTTGCCTTCCATAAAGTTGATAAAGGCTTTATTCACTACTCTGTTTCCGCCAGGGGTAGGGTAGTTTCCAGTGAAGTACCAGTCGCCAAGGTTTTTTGGGCAAGCGTCATGTAAGTTTTCTACCGTTTGGTAAACTACTTCGAGCTCTGCTTTTAGTCCTTCAGGTCTAACAATGTCAGTAATCTTATTAGAAACCTCTTCGTAGGTGAATTGATCATAAAGCTCTTTCACACAGTTGACTTGGTCCTTGTTATTGATATTGGCTAAAGCTTTGTGATAGGCTTCTTCTAGTAAATTCTCTTTAAAGTTTTCTTTGATAAGGGCCAGCATTGCTCTGAACGCCACAAACTCTTTCACCTTAGACATGTCTATACCATAACAATCAGGGTATCTGATTTGAGGCGCAGAAGAAACGATAACAATCTTCTTAGGCTCTAACCGATCTAGCATTTTTAGAATACTCTTTTCAAGGGTAGTTCCACGAACAATCGAGTCGTCAATTACTACTAAGGTGTCAACGCCTTTATTAATCACTTCGTAGGTGGTATCGTAAACGTTAGCAACCAATTCATCACGGCTATTGTCATCTGCAATAAATGTTCTCAGCTTGGCGTCTTTGATTACGAGTTTTTCTACTCTTGGCTGAAAACTCAATAATTGCTCAGCAGTATCTAAGGAAGGTTGTCCATCTATGATAACCTCTTTTCTACGTTGAAGCATGAATTCGTCCACACCACGCATCATTCCCAAGAAGGAAATTTCTGCAGTATTGGGTATATAAGAGAAGACCGTATTCTTTAAGTCCATATTGAGTGACTTGAGAATTTGTGGAATGACGAGCCTACCTAATTCTTTTCTTTCCCTGTAAATATCAGGATCAGTACCTCTAGAGAAGTAAATGCGTTCAAAAGAACAGGCTTTCATTTCGCCTACCTTCATGATGGGCACTTCTTCCCATTCAGCATTCTTCTGTACGATTAGTGCGTGACCTGGCTTTACATCTGTGATCTCAGCATAGTTCACATCGAAAGCTGCTTTGATTGCCTGCTTTTCTGAGGCCACCACAATCACTTCGTCATCTATGTATTTGAAAGCAGGGCGAATACCATTCGGATCTCTTACTACAAAGGAAGCTCCGTGGCCCAAAAGCCCTACCATGGCATAGCCACCATCAAAATCTTTGAATGAACGCTTGAGAATCCGCTGAATATTCATTTCATTTTCGATGTGTTGCGTGATCTCGAAATTCTCTTTCTTACCACGATACTTATCGAAAATGCGTTGGTTTTCTTCATCAACAAAGTGCCCGATCTTTTCCATGACCGTTACAGTGTCTGTCTTTTCTTTTGGGTGCTGACCAAGGCTTACTAAGAGGTCAAACAGTTCATCAACATTCGTCATGTTGAAGTTGCCGGCCATAACGAGGTTACGACTACGCCAGTTGTTTTGTCTTAAAAATGGGTGGCAGCTTTCAATGCTGTTTTTACCATGCGTGCCATAGCGGAGGTGTCCCATCCACAGTTCTCCGGTAAAGCCCATGTTGTTCTTTAACCATTCAGCATCTTTTGGGTCATAGCCAGGCTTCTTTTTGGCCTTTTCGAATTTGCGACCAATTTTGGCGAAGATTTCAGAAACGGGTTGCTGGTTGATGGTTCGATACCTACTGATAAATCGCGTTCCAGGGTCAACATCAACTTTGATGTTGGCCACTCCGACACCATCTTGGCCTCGGTTGGATTGCTTTTGCATCATGATATAAAGCTTATTTACCGCGTAAGAAGCAGAACCATATTTGTCAATATAGTATTGAAGCGGTTTTCTGAGTCGAATGTGGGCTATGCCGCATTCGTGTTTGATTTGCTCACTCATTTAGGGTATCCAAAGCTCAAAATTAATACTATTCACAAGGCCTACAAACCAATCCGACCTAAAGAACAACAGTAACAAAGGCAAAACGAATAAAGTGCCCAAAATGCCATCGGTTATTTCGCTTTTATCAGATTGAATTTCTTGAGGTAATGTTTTGAAAAAGAGCAGGTAAGGGAGCTTAAGGTAATAAAAAAGGGCGATGACCGTATTCAATAAGCCAAAAACAAAAACCCACACTAAAATGTCATGTCCGTTTGACTGGTAGCTTTCCCAAAGGGCAGAAAAAATATAGAGTTTCCCATTAAAACCTGCGGTTGGAGGAAGGCCCGTTAAGGCGATCATAATGATAAGTGCCAAGCTGCCCATAATCGGCATTTTTACACCTAAGCCTTTCATGCTTTCAAATGATGTACTGCCTGTCTGGCGCTCAAAAAACTGAACAATGAAAAATGCAGCGAAATTCATGATCAGATAAATGGCCCCGTAAAACAGCATGGCTTGATTACCTGAACTGCTAAAAGCCAAAATTCCTACGAGTAAGAAACCAGCGTGCGCTATAGATGAATAGGCGAGCATGCGTTTGACATCCTTTTGCCAGAGTGCTGAAAAATTGCCGACAGTCATACTGCCAATAGCGAGTATGCCAATCCATAATTCCCAATCTATCACTGGGCTATTCACAAGGTTGACAAACTTGAAGATTATCGTTAGTGCTGCCAATTTGGGAAGTACGGAGAAAACAGCAACAATAGGGGTTGGTGTGGCTTCGTAAACGTCTGGCGACCAAATATGCAAAGGGAACGCTCCAAGTTTAAACAGAAAGCCACCCATTACCATTACGCAGGCAATGGTTAAAGGTAATTGAGGTATCTCTCTAATGGTAAGGGTAAAACTATCGGCCGAAAGGCTCAGCGTGCCAGTAAAGCCATAAAGCCAACTCATACCATAAAGCATAATGGCAGAAGCCACTGCGCCATAGATGAGGTACTTCATGGAGGCCTCAGCTTTCTTTTTGCCTTTGGTTATTCCTGTGAGGATGTAAGAGCAAATAGAGACTACCTCAATCGAAATGTAAATCATCAGCAGGTTGCTTGACATTGTCATCAATGAAGCTCCTAGAAGAAGGCCGAAGAGCATTGCCAATATTTCGCTACTTCTAAAAAAATCCTTTCTTAAATCTCCCGATCGCAAAGCGGTAATGAGTGCTATCGCCAATCCAATGATAAACCCGCCTTTTAGGAAAATTGAAAGTCGGTTAATGTTGAGTAAACCAGACATTAGACTTTGTGGTTCGGATATACCAAACCACTGTTGCATGGTCAATACAAAGCTGTAAGCCAGACCAACGAAAGCAATGGCTGTAAGACCGATGGACTTGTTTTTTTTGAAGATCAAATCAAAGACGATCAAAAGAATGATGGTAATGACAATTACTATTTCAGGGAGCAGTGCCCACAAGTCCTGACTCGTGCTTGTCAGCTTATCATTCAGTCCAGTATGTTGGAGTTGGCCGATCAACATTATTTACTAAACTGAAATAAATGATTGGCAAAACTTTCCACCGAATTATTAATGAGGTCTAATAGTAGAGAAGGGTATAGACCGAAGGCTAAAATTAGAATTACTAAGGGTACAAGCATGAGGTACTCTCTGCCATTAAGGTCAGTAAGTGAGTCTACCCAGTTTTTATCTTTCACCCAGAATTTACCAAAGAACATCCTCTGCATGGTCCATAGGTAGTATCCTGCTCCTAAAACAAGTCCTGTGGTGGCAACAATTGGCATCCATGCTGGAATAGCATGGGATTTAAATGAGCCAATGAATACTATGAGCTCAGCTATAAAACCAGAGAAACCGGGTAGCCCCAGCGAAGCGAAGAAAGCTATCGCCACAAAGACAGTATACCTAGGCATTTTAGATGCTAATCCACCATAGTTCTCTATCATTCTATTCTGCGTTCTGTCGTATATGACACCTGCAATTAGGAACAGCATGGCTGAAATGAGCCCATGAGAATACATCTGATAGATTGCTCCATTAATGCCTTCGACCGTCATGGCGGCAAGCCCCATCAGCACAAACCCCATGTGCGATACAGAACTGTAGGCAATTAATCTTTTTAAATCTTTTTGTGCTAAGGCATTCAGCGCCCCATAAATAATGGCGAACATGCCGAAGAATCCTATGAGCCAAGAATAATGGTAGGCACTATCAGGAAACATCACAAACGCTGTTCGGATAAGTCCATAACCACCAACTTTCAATAGAATTCCGGCTAGAACTACCGAGATAGGAGTGGGTGCTTCCACGTGAGCATCTGGTAACCAAGTATGAAATGGCACTGCTGGCAGCTTGATGGCAAAACCAATAAGTAACGCAAGGAAAGCAATCCAACGAGCAGGCTGGCCAAAGATTTTGGATAGGCTCGACTTGTCTAAGAACGATCCTGGGATATAATTGTCTGCATCTGCCATATGGATCATGTTGAACGACTTCACGATGTGATCGGTCTTAATTTTTCCTTCTTGAACAAGCTGTTGCACCTGTTCTATTTGGCTTACTTCATAGCCTGCTTCAAGGGCCGTTTTAGCTGGGTCATAGACAGAGTTATACAACCCAATCATCACAATTAGAATCAGAATTGACCCGACTAGCGTGTACAAGAAGAACTTAATAGCCGCATATTCTTTTCTTGGGCCACCCCAAATACCGATTAAGAAGTACATCGGTAAAAGCATAAACTCGAAGAATAGATAGAATAGGAAGAAGTCTAGGGCCACAAAGCACCCGAGAATAGAAGAGGAGAGAAGCAGATAAAGCCCGAAGTAGGCTTTTTGCTTTTCCTTTATGTTCCAAGAGGCAATGGCACCAATTAAAAGTACTATGCCTGCGAGCAATAACATACCAATGTTCAATCCATCAGTACCCACAAAGTAGTCGACCGAAAACTTGCCCATAGAACCTAGTGACATTGAGAACCACTCCGTTTTTTCTACTAACTGCAGGTTACTTTCACTGTTGATAGCTGCTTCAACGGAGCCATCAAATTTCGTAATCGCAAAAATGATCAATACCAGTGTCAAGCCGAGTCCAAGTACAGTTAAGACACGATATAGGTTTTGATGTACCCTTGGGGTTAGCAACACTAGTAATGCCGCTACTAGGGGAATGAAAACGATATATGACAACAGGTGCACCATAGTTTAAAAGACCAAATAAAGCATTAAAAGAATCAAGAATACAAAACTCGCCAAGATGTAAGCTTGCACATTGCCCGATTGGATAGATCGTGTCAGTTGACCAATTCTTCCGCCAGTGAAAACTGTCAGTTGTACTAACCCATCTACAAAGTATCTGTCGAACCATTTCACCAAATGAGCAAGAATCACATTACCCTTCGCTGTACCATTCACTATGCCATCGATAATGTGTCGATCAAACCAAGAAAGGGCTTGAGCTTTTAGCATTACAAATTTCAAAATGGCTTTGGTATAGAAAGCGTCTTGATACCAGTGATAAAATGACACTTGACCGAAAAAGCCCCTCGGTTCTCTTCTTTCGATGAAATCTTGCTCTAGTTTGGCATTCGGTTTATAAGCCAAATACGCGATGACAATTCCAATCAGAGCTAGACCGATCGATACGGCATTGACTAGTCCATGTAGAGCTTCGAAAGTTTCGGGCGTTACATCCACCAAACTTTTGGCTGCATAAGCAGCAGGGACTAGATAAATAGGGGTGGGCATAGCTTCGACAAACCAAGAGTGCTCTGCATTAAGGGTTAGCCCAAAGAGAGGGCTTAATGAAAGAATCGCTAAAAGAACAACCGGAACCAGCATTACCCAATTACCTTCTTTTAATCTCAGTGAAAGCTCGTCATTTTTCATAATGACAGGCAACCTGAAATTTCCGAAGAAGATCAATAAGATCATTCTGATGGTATAGAAAGCAGTAAACAACACGGTAGCAAAGGCTAATACTTCGGGTATGTAGAAGCCCCCTCCCTTTATGTCAGCCCAAACCGCTAGGTCAAGCAGGATAGCGTCCTTGGAGAGGAAGCCTGAAAAGCCAGGTAAACCCGCCAGTGCCAAGGCAAAAATAAGAAAGCAGAAGAAGGTCTTCGGCATGTGTTTTCTAAGCCCTCCCATTACGCGCATGTCTTGGGCATCGAACATCACATCTTTCGATTCTAACTTATGTAATTGATGGATGATGATACCTGCACTAAGGAAAAGTCCTGCTTTGAAGAAAGCATGCGTCACCAAGTGAAACAAGCCTGAGGTATAGGCGCCAATTCCCATGGCCATAACCATATAACCTAATTGAGAGATAGTACTGTAGGCAAGTACCTTCTTTATGTCAAACTGAGAAAGGGCCGCAATAGCGGCCATAAAAGCGGTAATTGCTCCTACAATTGCAACAACTTCTAAAGCCTGAGCATCAAGGATTACAAAGACTCTAGCGAGTAAATAGACGCCAGCAGCGACCATTGTCGCGGCATGAATTAATGCGGAAACGGGAGTTGGCCCTTCCATGGCATCTGGTAGCCAAACTTGTAATGGAAATTGAGCCGACTTACCAACTACTCCACAGAATAATGAAACGCCTGCAGCACTTAGCCATCGGCCATCGAGCGTGTTGATAATTTCTTGACCGTTATTCGTGAACTGCGCGATCCAGTTACCATCCTCTATCTCGCTGTAAATCATAAGTGATTTGATCACTTCGAGGTCGAAGGATTGAAATTGTGTATAGAGTATCATTAAGCCGGTAATGAAGCCTAAGTCTCCCAATCGGTTCATGATAAATGCTTTGTTTGCAGCGATTGAAGCTGATTTCTTTTCGAACCAAAACCCGATTAATAGATAAGAAGACAGCCCCACTAGCTCCCAAAAGATGAAAATGAAGAGAAGATCGTTGAACAACACTATCCCCATCATGGAGAAAGTAAAAAGACCCAGAAAGGCATAGTACCTAGGTTTGGCCTTGTCTTTTCGCATGTACTCTTGCGAGAATAGGTGAACGAGAAACGAAATGAAATTTACGATAACCGACATGATCAGCGTAAGCCGGTCGAGTAGGAAGGAGTAGGTAATTTGCGTTTCGCCAATTTTGAACCAATGGCCTCGAATGGTTATGACAGCACTATTCCAGTGCATTGCCGTCAAATAAATGGCTAGCATTGTATTTGCCGCCAATAAGAAAGTTGCCCATTGAGGTGCTTTGGCTCCAAGTTTTTGACTTGTTAGGAACGAAAGCAACGGAATCGCCATAAGTGCGATCATCCAATATATCATTGGATCACCTTTTGGCAATATGATTTCCTGTAACTCGATCATCCTTTCAACTCATTGATTTTATCGAGGTCTGCTGTCTGGAAATACTTATAAACTTTCACCACGATTGATAGTCCTACAGCAGCTTCTGCGGCTGCAATCGTAATAATGAATAATGAAAATATCTGTCCCTGAAAAGCACTCGGGTCGAAACTACTAAAAGCCACTAAATTGATGTTTGCTGCGTTCAGCATAAGTTCTATGCCTATTAATACCATGATAGCATTCTTTCGGGTAACGACCACGAAGAGGCCAATGCAGAAGAGTAATGCGCCTAAGAATAGTAGGTAATCAAACGGCATCTTCTTCCTCCTTTCTAACATTTCCGGCAATTCGGACTGCTCCTATCAGGGCAAGTAAGAGCAGCACACCAATGATCTCAAAGGCCAAGACATAGTCTGTCATAAGGCTTAGGCCAAACTCAGGAATACTCGAATTCGATACTTGGCTTTTATCTATCCAAGGCAATGCACTGAAGTTAGCTTCCAAAATTCCTTTGAAGAGAATGGCAAAGAGCCCACCTGCCACAATGATGCCCTTGATTTTGTTGTAAGCAGGGCTCACAACTTTTTTGCCGGAAAGCCTATTCGTTAGCATGATGCCAAAGACCAAAAGAATCAGAATACCACCCACATAAACTAGAATTTGTGTTACCGCGATAAATTCTGCGCCCAAGAAAACATAGATGCCCGCTATGCCAATAAAAGTCAATATCAAGGCAAAGGCAGCGTACAAAATGTTTTTAGTCAGCATAATGTAAAGTGCTGACAATGCTGTGATTGCTCCGAAGCTATAGCATATGATGTCGTTCAATTCCATAGGCTACACTTCACCCTCGGGCTTGTCTTTTTTACTTGGTGGAACGATTGGTTTGACTGGAACTTTCGGCTTTATCACAGGCCTAGGTTTAATTGCTTCTTCTGAAGTGCCCTCTTTCTTTACTTGAATCTTGGGCTTGATGACAACCTTCGGTTTAGGGGCTGCTGCACCTTCGGTTTTAGGCTTTATCATTGGTTTAGCTGCACCAGTTGGTCGTGGTTTGACAGCTGGTTTTATCACCGGTCTGCCTGCACCTGATGTGGGTTTAGCCGTGGCTTGAGCTTTGGCTTTAGCTTCTTCCTTCTTTTGGCTGTACTCCTCAAAAGCCGCTTTCTTCTCTAAGATTTCAAGAGGTGTCATGTTAGAGAACGGGACATTGTGTTCTTCAAAATCGTAAGCACTGAAATCGTACTCGTTTGTCATGGTGAGACATTCAGTCGGGCATACCGTAGTGCACAGCCCACAGAAACAACACTTGGCCATGTCTATGTCAAATTTGGCAGCATAAATTCTTAATGGAGTTCCGTCTGATGTTTTGCCAAATTCCTCAGTGGCACGTACAGGTTCGATATCGATGCAATTGACAGGGCAGATTTTAGCGCATTTGTCACAGACTATGCAGTCTTCAATTTCATTGTGAAGTTTGTATCGTCCGTTGTCCGGAACAGGCATTTGTTCATTAGGGTATTGCAGTGTGAACAGGCCGTTTTGACTGTCAAAGTAGTTTTTGTTTGCTGGTCCAATTGGATCACGCTGCTGCCGAGCATCGAGCATGTGTTGGCCAGTGATTTCAAGACCCTTTTTTAGAGTTTTGACTGTTGTCTTTATGTTGCGCCAGTACTCTTTCATATCATGAGTAATCTCCAAATAGCACTTAACAAAACCAATAATATAGCAGCTGGTGTCAGATACTTCCAGCTTAAATTCATTAACTGGTCGATTCTCAACCTGGGGTATGTCCAGCGAATCCATATTTGAAGACCCACCAGTAGAAATGCTTTACCTAGCATCCAGATAGCTCCCCATACATGACCAGCGATTGTTCCGGGTGCGCCACTTGTCCATTCGGCCAATGTTACTGATCCAATGTTTGGCAGAGGTGTATTCCATCCGCCTAGGAAGAGGATTACGGCTAGAAAGGATACTAGCAGCATCATTCCATATTCGCCCATCATTACAAAGCTCCACCGAAGCCCAGAGTATTCTGTGTGGAATCCACCAACAAGTTCTGATTCTGCCTCTGGAATATCGAAAGGGCCACGATTACTTTCGGCTAGCGAAGCAATAAAAAATATTACAAAAGCGAATAGGAAAATCGGTGCCCTGAAAATGTTCCAAGTGAGAATGCCTCCAATATCAGTTGTTTCAATGCCCAAAGCGCTGATGCCAAATAAATAGTTTTGTGCATCTGCTTCAATTGTATTCCACCAGATACCTTGTTGGAAAGTGATTTCTTGAAGGTTAAGGGTTTGTGAAACCATCACCACACAAACTACTGTAAGTCCCAATGGAATTTCATAGGAGATGATTTGTGCTACGGATCGCATGGCCCCAAACAAAGCATACTTGCTATTGGAGCCCCAGCCTGCCATTAGGATGCCAACCACGTCAAGTGAGACGATGGCAAGTAGGTAGAAAATGCCTACATCTGCTGCGGAACCACCAAAATCTGAAGTAAGGGGTAGTACGGCAAAACCGGCAAATACTGCCGTAAAGATAATGACAGGTCCTGGTTTGAATATTTTCTTATCGGCTGCTAAAGGAACTATATCTTCTTTCTGAACCAGTTTTAGTAAGTCGGCAACAGTCTGAAGCAATCCGTAATAACCAACCTCCATAGGACCATAGCGATCTTGGATAAAGGCAGAGATTTTCCTTTCGGCATACACCACAAATACCATGTAGACTAGGAAAAATGTTAGGAAAAAGAGAAATGCGTACACGCTTTGATCTGCCCTTGTTTAATACAAAGAAAACATATTTCTGCTTAAGAAACACTGAATGTCTTACTGAGTACTCAGTCTATTTTTAAACTCATCAAATAGTAAAATGTTCTGGTATAGAAAATATGAATTACTCCCAAAGCTTGTGAAGCGTTAAGGGCACTTTAATACTAAAAAACAGTTCGGTGGCTGCTTCAAAAGATGGCGTGATGTCCGAGACTAAAAACTCATTATCACAAGATCTTTTATCAGAGAGTAGATGATTCTCTATCAATAATTGGCGTAAAGCTCGGGCTACTATTTCGGAAGAGTCGATTACCTCAGTATTTTCAGTGTAGTACTGATTGACTTGATTCTTAATCAAAGGGTAATGAGTACAGCCTAAAATCAATGCTTCGATGTCAGCCAAAACCTCATTTTTGAGATATTCCTCAATAATGGCTTCAGAGATGTCATTTTTATGAAAGCCTTCCTCAATCATTGGAACCAACAGCGGTGTGGCTAGCGACCCAATTCGAATAGAATCGTCTTTTACTTTAATTTGGTATTCATACACACCAGAGCCAACGGTTTGCTTAGTTCCAATAAGTCCGATTTTGCGTTCAGTGTATTTGGAGACCACGTATTCAACCACCGGGTTGATTACATTGATGACCAAGGCCTTGCTGCCAACATAAGCTTTGATTAATTCATAAGCAGCAGCAGAGGCAGAATTACAAGCAATCAAAATAACCTTACAACCCTTTTCCAACAGAATATCACAGATTTTGATGGAATAGGCTTGAATAGTTGCTGCGGACTTATCGCCATATGGCAAGTGCGCTGAGTCTCCGAAGTAGATTAGCTGTTCATTTGGAAGTAAATGACTCACTGCGTGGGCCACCGTGAGTCCGCCCATGCCACTATCGAATATACCTATAGGCTGCTGCTCATTCATTGGTGCGAAGATATTTGAAACTCATCAAATACCTAACGCACATCTTTTAAAATATTGAATGACTTATTACGCAACCATTAAATGGTTCTATCGGGCTACTTTGAAGGTGCATTTTATTCATTTCTTAGATACTGTATTGGGTTAGTATTAGCCACTTTGTACACATTATAAAGAGAGGTCAAAACTGCTATTGCTATTGAAAGAATCGCAGCAAACAAAGCGGGAGAAACTCCAAAATCCACCCTCGAAGGGTAGCCTTCCAAAAATCCTTGGCCAAAATGAAAACTGAATGGAATAGCGACCACGTTAGCAATTAAGACTATGAAAATAATCTCTTTGATATTCATGTAGATTACTTGTATCAGACGTGCTCCTAATATTTTTCTCATAGCTATTTCCTTAGTCCTATTACTGATCATAATCAGTGATAATCCAAACAGGCCTAGACCCGTGATAAGAAATGTCAGTGAAGAAGTATACCCCATAATTTTGCCAAATCGTCTCTCATACATGTATAGGCCTTCAATCATTTCATCCTGGAATTGATAAGAAAATGGTATCTCAGGAATTAGCTCTTCCCAAACATTTTCGATATGACCGATTACTTCAGCGTAGTCATCAGTACTTACCTTGATCAAGACATTTCTTAAATTGCCTAATGGTTTTGAGAAGAATACTGAGTTCCTTAGTTCATGAGTTACAGGTAGATATTGAAAGGTCTTCACCACTCCGATGATCTTTGTTCCATATAAGAACTCTGGAGCTTTCCTTCCATCGAGCTCTTCAAAAATTCTTCCAATATCTACTCCTTCTATTGAAGTCAATCCAAAAGTTGTCATAAATCGCTCGTCTACAATTACTGAATTAGCATCTTCTTTTGTATCCGATCGAAAATCTCTTCCCTGAACTACTTCAACTCCTATTGTCTTAAAGAAAACCTGATCTACAGACCCAAAATGAATAGAGAAGTCTCCACCAATACTTCCTGCTTCTCTCAAGCCCAACCTAAAATTACTTGCCGTTACCGCGTCAACATTCTTATATTGAACTAGTTTATTCCTAAATATCTCTGCCTTTTCTTGATTACCTCTCGGAAAGGGCACCGTTATTAAGCCTTGATTATTATAGCCAAGATCCTTTTCTATTAAATGAGTCAATTGACGACTGACTATCGAAGCCAAAGTAATTAACAAAATAGACACAGAGAATTGAATTAACATGAGAGCTTTTGTCAAGCCTTTTCCGCTCTTAACTTTCAGTACGCCTTTAAGAATGGTCACAGGCCTCAGTCTTGACATGAACAGACCGGGATACAATCCTGCCATCATGCCAATGGAAAAAACATAAATCACTATGATAAGCGCATTCAGAGGAGTGAATAGCTCGCTGATCTCCAAGTGCTTGTCCGTAAATTCATTGAAAATGGGCATTAATAATGAAGCCATGCCCACTCCAAGGATAAATCCGAAAATTGCCAATAGGGTTGCTTCACTCCAAAATTGAAAAATTAGTTGAAGTTTATTGGCCCCAATTACCTTACGAACTCCAATTTCTTTGGAGCGTTTTGAAGCCATTCCAATGGAGAGATTGATGTGGTTAAATATGGAAATAAGAAGAATTACGAATGCGATGCCTCCCAATATAAACATAAGCCTTTTCTTATTGACAAAATTCCTATTGACCGAAGCAGCCTCGTTGAAATGAAGGTCTGAAATTGGTTGTAACGCTAAACCAAAAGGGTTGGTATTTTCATCCCCTTTCCAATCCCAATCTGAAAGAATCGATGCATAATGCAACTGTGTAAATTGTTTGAATTTTTCATTAATGGATCTCTGCGCAGTCTCATCCGACAACTCTATATAAGTCTCTAAATTATCATAACCTTTATCCTGAAAGACACTGAGGTTGTTACTTAACGAAGGGTAATTATTTACATTGATCAAAAATTGAAACTGAATGGAAGAATTGGTCGGAGGGTCTTCGGCCAACCCTGAAATAATAAACTCTTTTGTAATTCCTCCAGCATCAAAACGCAGCGTTTTGCCAATTGGATTCTCATTTCCAAAATACTTTTTCGCCATAGCTTCAGTGATCACCAAATCTTGCATGTTCAGCAAAACAGATTCTGGCTTTCCATCTAAAAGAGAAAAAGAGAACATTTCAAAAAAACTATGAGAGGCCATAGTGATTGGCTCAAGGAAGGCTTGATCTCCATACTTTACAAATAGAGAGAAGTCGAGCAACTGAGTTTGACGTTTAACTTCAGGGAATTGATCTTTCAAGGCACTCGCAAGTGCTGGATCAACAATTGTATTAACTCCAACTGTTGCTCCATCTTCACCATAATACGGCTTTATGACTCTGAACAGTTTTGTTTCATTCTTATGAAAAGAATCGAATGAGAATTCATCCTGAATATATAGGAAAACTGTTAAACAACAGGCAATCCCAATCCCAAGACCTAAAATACTGATCGTGTTGTTGATTACATTTTTACTAATATTTCTAAAAGCGACTTTGTAGTAATTACCAAACATATTCAAACTGTTTATTTTATAGTCTTTCTTTTTTCTTTTCCTTGCAAAAGGA
The DNA here is from genome assembly GCA_964352205.1 of uncultured Roseivirgaceae bacterium. Taxonomy (GTDB): domain Bacteria; phylum Bacteroidota; class Bacteroidia; order Cytophagales; family Cyclobacteriaceae; genus Roseivirga. The sequence goes on along the minus strand of CAYGQO010000001.1, from coordinate 9,316 downwards.
CGGAGCATATCAAATGAGTCTTTGATGTAGTAGAGGCGTGCTTTGCGTCTTCCCTTTGTAGCTAAGCGATATTCATATAGCTCTTGTAGATCACCCTGAAGTATCTCTAGGTGTTCTTCCGAACAAAACCATTTAAGGATTCTGTCAGGCCATTTTGGAGGATGTGACCATTCTTCCTTCATTAACTTAAACCATCGACTGATAAATTGGGAATGAGGTTGAAGAGCTCATTCCTGAGTTCATTGGCTTTTACAAGGGTAGCTTTTCCCGCCACAGTAATGTCATAGAAACGCTTGCGTCTGCCGCCTCGGGACTTTGTTGCCCCACCTTCTCGTGAGTCAATAAAGCCTTTATCTTCTAATCGACTTAGTGCCGAATGTAGGGCGCCAATGCTGGGTGTGCGGTTGGTGCGTTGTTCGATTTCTAGTTTGATCGCAACACCGTAGGCATCTTCTTGAAGCACACCAATGGTTAGTAATACAATCTCTTCAAACTCTCCCAAATATGTTCCTTTCATAAGCTGAAGTGTTTATTAGTTTCCTAAATGTAGAGTTGAAATTATTAATTTCCTAATTGTAGAACAAATAGGAGATTAAGGATTATGAATTGTTGTAAAAGCTGTTGCGGGATTGTTCAGGTAATTGTGTGCGCGAAGGCATAAAAAAAAGCCTCAGAAATCTGAGGCTTTTAAAATGTGATCTGGCTGGGGTTCGAACCCAGGACCCTCTCCTTAAAAGGGAGATGCTCTACCAGCTGAGCTACCAGATCAACAAGTTTTTATGTCCGAATTCAGAGCATTTTTCTTAATTCGGACTGCAAATGTAAGAGGTTCAAAATTAAATGCAAACGTGGGTTATAAATTTATTCACAAAATATTCCGTTCTGTTTTACCAACACTTTGGACAGCATACAATAGGCCCTTAATTAACCATAAATGTACGGTTTCATATGGGTATATATCGAAAGACCTAGGCTGTTAAATGTTGTGAAAGGTATGGGTGATGAAAATGTGCTAACTATATTCGTGCTTCGAAAAGTCTATAGACCAGAGTTTTAATCGAAAAGTGGATAGACAAGAAGTTCATATTAGTATGCTAAACAGAGTTCCGAAACTTACATTACTATTGATTTTTGGGATGATGCTTTCTTTTCAAAGCATTTATGGTCAAGATATTTCGGCTGATTTATCTAAGGCAGATTCCCTTTTTAAGGAAAGGAGGTATACGCAGTCGCTTGAGATCTATGAATCCATTTATGCTGATACTCAACGTGCTACACCAGCCATGCTTTTAAAGATGGCTTACAGTGAAGAGGCCATGGGTAACTTAAGTAATGCGCTCGTTTATCTACATGATTACTACAGAGTGACTTCGGATAAGGCCGTATTAAAAAAGATGAGTGACTTGGCTCAAGTCAATGGACTAGAGGGGTATGATTCGAATGACTTCCAACGCTTTGTTAAAACTATAGAGGATTATATGTTGATTATTATCGCTGTTTTGCTGGCCTTCTGTCTACTTATCCTTTCAATGATTTTTCGGAAAATCAAAAAGCATCAGGAGAAATCTCCGGGCTTGGCGGTAGGTTTTATCATCGTATTGGGCCTGACTATATTCTTTGTTAATTTCTCTGGACAACCTCAAAAAGGTATCGTTACCTCTTCTAATGCTTATGTGATGTCTGGCCCTTCTGCTGCTGCAGAATTAGTGGAGGTCATTGGTGAAGGCCATAAGGTTGAAATTCTTGATAAGAATGACATTTGGTATGAAATCAAATGGAAAGGAAAAAGTGCTTTTGTAAGAGAGAATAACTTACAGGAGTTGCTTTGAAAGAGTGACTAAGAATTTCTGCTGCAGTCTTTCTGAGATAGGAAATAAAACTCCCTTTCTAAATCATATTTCAACCGTTTTACGCTTCTTCGTGCTATCATGTAAGGAATTGCAAACATGAATGCTGCATGAAAAATTAAAAATGGAATAGTAATCCAAGTAAATTCAGAATCTTCTTCAGGCATGGATATCATCATGGTGAAAAAAATGATATAAAGCAGTGTTATCATAATATAGAAAGGAATCATCGCTCTGCTGAAACCGTTTATTTCTACATCAATAATCAAGTCATCTTTCGCCTTTCTATACTTACCCGTAATCAGGGCTATATTTATACTCGGATCGAACATTTTTCTCTTTCGCCTAATTTTGAATCCTTCGTAGTTTACACTTCCACGATAATAATTTTTACTCCTATCGAATAAATCGCTAAGTCCAGAAAAAATACTTGTGTCACCTTCGTCCACCGCATCTTTCAAGTTGTCAATGAATGTGCTCTTATCCACCGATAATTGAATTGTTAGAAAGTCGATAAGCTTTATTTTTCTCAGAAACTCTCTCATAGCCATTTTTATTAATTAGCGGTCTACCTCTCCTAAAACAATGTCAATGGAGCCAAGAATGGCCACCATATCGGCAATAAGTCCTCCTTTGGATAGCTCCCCTAGAATGGAAAGGTTGATAAAACTAGCACCTCTGGCTTTGCATCGGAATGGGATGTCTGAGCGCCCATCGGCTCTAAAGAAGAAACCTGTTTCCCCTTTCGGGTTTTCTGCTCTTATATAGAAGTCCTGCGCCTTCGGTCTAATCTTTTTCGGAACCGTAGCTCTAGGATCAAAGTCTCTAGTTCTTTTGTGATCACTGGTAAGTTTGGCCAAGCATTGCTCCATAATCTTCACCGACTCATAGCATTCTTGCATTCTTACTGAGGTACGGTCCCAGCAATCACCTAATGCTCCCATTTTGCCTTGTCCAACAGGAACATCAAAGTCAATTTCTGGATAGACTGAGTATGCGTCTACTTTTCTGAGGTCGAATTTTAAGCCCGAGCCCCTCAGCATCGGTCCGGTAATGCCATAGTTGATGGCGAGATCTACGGGCAGTACGCCAACGTTAGCTGTTCGGTCAACAAAGATTTTATTCTGTAGTACTACTTGATCGAATTCTTCAAGCTTGGGCTTTATATATTGACAGAACTCAAGACAGCGTTCTTCAAAGCCTACTGGCAAATCATAGAATAAGCCACCCACCCAAATGTAGTTATAAAGCATTCTTGCCCCAGAAGCCCATTCTAACAAACGAAGGATGTGTTCTCTATCGCGCAGCATCCATGGAAATGGTGTAATGGCGCCAATGTCCATGGCGTATGTACCTAGTGCAATAAAGTGTGAAGCCAATCGATTCATTTCGGCCACCAATACCCTAATGTATTCCACTCGCTTGTCTATAGTGTTTTCAATGCCCAGCATTCGTTCAACACCCATGACAAAGGCATGTTCCGAATTCATTGCAGCCAGATAATCCATCCGGTCTACGAAAGGTAATGTTTGATTGTAGGGCAGGCTTTCAGCATGTTTTTCGAAGCAACGGTGTAGGTAGCCCAAATGTGGCACTACATCCACAATTTCTTCACCTGAAGTGATCACTTCTAGTCTAAGTACGCCATGGGTAGAGGGGTGTTGCGGGCCAATGTTCACAATCATTTCCTCACGCTTCAAATCTTCAGGATTGAATTTCTGAGGCTCTGACTTTTGCAGGTTTTGATTGTCGAATATGTATTGAATTTCGTTGGCCACTATTCTGCTACTTTGACTCCTCTATAATACGTTTGTTGCTCGTAATCTTTGCGCAAAGGGAAACCCTCCCAATCTGCTGGTAACAATATTCTTCGAAGGTCTGGGTGGTTGTTAAAGTGGACACCGAACAGATCAAAAACTTCACGTTCTTGCCAGTCGGCAGTTTTCCATATCGGAGTCAAAGAGTCAATAAGGGCTGCCTCACGATCCAATGAGACTGATACCATCAAATGATGATCGCATGGAATGGAATAGAGGTTGTAAATGACTTCCAGCGATCCCTTCTCCGGACCATTATCAAGTCCAGTGATACACGATAGTGAGTCGAAGTAAAGTCCTTCCGTGGCGTGAAGATAGTTTAAGGTTGCAACCAAGTCGTTGGCCTTAATTTCAATGCATTTGGGTGTGTTCACCTCGTTGATAGAAACGATCAGCTCTTCTCCAAATTTGCTTTTCAGGTTCGATATGATTTCCTCAAAACTCATGCTTCACTTTTAGCAAGTAAGTTCTCTATGGCTTTTGGTGCAACAATGCTTTCGCCTTTGATCTTTTCTTGAAGCTTCAGGAGACCGCCAATTAAGGCCTCAGGTCGTGGAGGGCAACCAGGAACATAAACGTCAACTGGTATAATTCGATCAACTCCCTTTACAACGTGATAGCCGTGTTCCCAATAGGGACCACCGCAGTTTGAGCATGAGCCCATAGAGATCACGTACCGAGGTTCGGCCATTTGTTCATAAAGTCGTCTAACCCGATCCGCCATTTTGAAAGTAACTGTACCCGCTACAATCATTACATCAGATTGTCGAGGACTTGCCCTAGGAACAATGCCCAGACGATCTAGGTCGTAGGGTGTCCCTTGTGTACTCATGAATTCTATAGCGCAGCATGCGGTTCCGAATGCCATGGGCCACATAGAGGATAAGCGAGCCCAATTGATCAGGTCTTCAAATTTGGTGATGATGATACCACCTTGCCCTAATTTTTGATCGAGTAAACCCACTATTTTCTATACTTTTCGTATGCGTTTTCTGGAATCTTTGATTTGTAAGTTGATGTAATCGGTTGGGGTTTCACCCAATCCAAATATCCTTTTCTCCAAGCATATGCTAAACCTAAGGCTAGCACAAAAATGAAGATAAACATTTCGGTGATTGCGAACCAAGCCCAATTCCAGTTTGTGCTTTCGATTAATTCCTTGTCTCCAAAAATTACGGCCCAAGGAAACAGGTAAATAATCTCAACCTCAAATAGTAAAAAGATGAGCGCTACTATGTAGAACTTCACATTAAACTGGCCCCAAGCTGAACCTACTGTATCTTCACCCGATTCGTAAGTGGTAAGTTTTTCAAAATTAGGGCGATTTGGTCTGAGAAGTTTAGAAGCAGTGAGCCCAACCACTGCGAAAGCAAGCGCGCCTAGAATAAAGATTAATAAAGTCGCGAACTCGGATAAGTTAGTTTGGATCATTCTTAAAAATTCAGCGGATCATGGTGCTGAAAATGGCCATTCATTTTTATGCGGTCTTTGGCACTTTCCATCTCTCTAATAAGGGGGATTGCCCTTTGGAGGTGGCTAATCATATAAGATTGCCTTTTAGACTCACGCGCCATTTGGAGCATGTCATATTCCTGCTCTAAAGTTAAACCTAATTTGTGTGCTAATTCAAATGAATTTGTCAATAGGTCTACATCAAGCGTATCATCCATTTTAAGAATGGATATAAGCTCCTTTCCTAGTCGCTTTAGCTCTTGCCATTGCTCTGGTGTTGCATCTAGAATGTTTTCGATGCTTTCAACTTCACCAGCTGCGTAGAGTTTGCCCGGTGCTTTTTCATCAAATGAATGAATTTTGAGGGCGTTTAAACATCTCGTGGTAATGTCCATTTCACCATCAGGATAGCGTTTGACTACCTCTATAACTTCCATTTCTGAGCCATACTGCTGCATGTTTTCACCAAATACCGGTATGCCGAAGGTTCTGTTTTCGTCAATACACTCATTGATGAGTTGTTTATAGCGTGGCTCGAAAACATGCAGGTTGAGCTGCTCGCCTGGGAAGGCAGCTAACTTTAGTGGAAAGAATGGTAAATACCGCTTGCTCATTTTTTAAAAAACCTATAAACATAAAAAAGCTCCAAACGGGGCTTTTTGTTTACATGTTCTTGACAATTTCTTCTCCGAACTCGGAACATTTAAGAAGTGTGGCGCCTTCCATCAGGCGTTCAAAGTCATAAGTAACGCGTTTTGAAGCAATCGCAGCTTCAAGGCCTGAGTATATTAGATCAGCGGCTTCTTGCCACCCCATGTACTCGAACATCATGGCACCAGAAAGGATGACAGAACCAGGGTTTACCTTGTCTTGTCCAGCGTATTTTGGTGCTGTGCCATGTGTAGCTTCAAAAATAGCGTTGCCAGTTAAGTAATTAATGTTGGCGCCCGGTGCAATACCAATACCGCCTACAATGGCTGCCAATGCGTCAGACACGTAATCACCATTCAAGTTGAGTGTTGCAATAACTGAGTATTCAGCAGGTCTTAATAAAATCTGCTGTAAGAAAGCGTCAGCGATCACATCTTTGATAATTACCCGATGACCATCTTTTTCAATGACCTGCCATGGGCCACCTTCATAGTCAGTTGCACCATAGGCGGTTTTGGCGAGTTCGTAACCCCAAGTTTTGAATGCACCTTCAGTGAATTTCATGATATTACCCTTGTGAACAAGTGTAACTGAGTCTTTCTTTTGGTCAAAAGCAAAGTCAATGGCACTTTTCACCAAACGGTGTGTTCCTTCTTCAGAAACGGGTTTGATACCGTATCCAGCACTGCCAGGAAATCTCACTTTCTTAAACCTTTCAGGGAAGTTCTCTTCTAATAACTTACCGAACTTGTCACCATCTTCAGTGCCTTGCTCGAATTCGATACCTGCATAAATATCTTCAGTGTTTTCTCTAAAGATCACCATGTCGCAAAGCCCAGGTTGCTTTACAGGAGAAGGAGTACCTTCAAACCACCTTACTGGCCTCACACAAGCGTATAAATCTAGTTCTTGACGAAGCGCTACATTTAATGACCTGATACCACCTCCAACTGGGGTAGTCAATGGGCCTTTTATGCCGACTAGGTATTCTCTGAAGGCATCAAGTGTTGAAGTGGGCATCCATTCGCCTGTTGCATTAAAGGCTTTTTCACCGGCTAAAACCTCTTTCCAATTGATCGATCTATCTGATCCGTAAGCTTTTGAAACGGCATTATCGAATACATGCTGAGCTGCAGGCCAGATGTCTACACCAATACCGTCACCTTCAATAAAAGGTACGGTTGGGTTATTGGGTACATTGAGCACTCCGTTGTTTATGGTTATTTTTTGTTCACTCATACTGTGATGAATTAAAAATGTGTTGTTCTTTTTAGGATTCGCAAGTTAACAATTTAAAAGTGCTCAAAAGTTTCAGCGCTGAAGTTTTACTTCAAAAAAATGCGAATGCAATGATTTTTCTAGACTCAGTAGCTCTCGCTATCATTTGGGAAATCTTTGGATTTTACATCCTTAATATAGTTTCCCACTGCAGCGGTAATGATGCTTCCGACATCAGCGTATTGTCTCAAAAACCTAGGCTTAAATTCTTTAGTGATACCGAGCATATCATGCATCACAAGGACTTGTCCATCCGTATGAGGCCCAGCACCAATACCAATTGTAGGGATGCTGATTTCTTCAGAAACGCGCTTAGCCAAATCTGCTGGGATTTTTTCTAAGACAATTGCATAACAACCACATTCTTCAAGAAGCTTAGCATCGGCAATCAATTTTTCGGCCTCGTCTGACTCTTTAGCTCGGACCGCATAGGTGCCGAATTTATAGATGGATTGAGGCGTTAGCCCAAGATGGCCCATCACTGGAACACCAGCGCTTAGCACTCTAGTCACAGACTCTTTTATCTCAGCGCCACCTTCCATTTTTACGGAGTGCGCCCCAGATTCCTTCATAATTCTAATGGCTGAGCGTAGGGCTTCCGAAGAATTTCCTTGATAGGAGCCAAATGGAATATCCACTACAACGAATGCTCTAGCTACGGCACGAACTACTGAGCCGGCATGGTAGATCATTTGATCAAGCGTTATGGGAAGGGTAGTATCATGCCCAGCCATTACGTTGGAGGCAGAGTCACCCACTAATATTACGTCTACACCTGCAGCATCAATTAAATGTGCCATTGAATAGTCATAAGCCGTGAGCATGGAGATTTTCTCTCCGCGATCTTTCATGGCTTGCAGCTGGTGGGTTGTTATTTTCTTTATCTCAGACTTGTGAATTGACATGCCTATAAAAATTAAAGGGGTAAATATACACATTTACCCCTTCGATTAATTTGGTTGAAATGAATCCTATTTCTCGTTGTAAAGATGAACGTCTCTCTGAGGATAAGGAATTGAAATCCCAGCTTTGTCTAATTCTTTCTTAATGTTTTCGATCATATCGAAATTCACATTCCAATATTCCGTAGTGTCTAACCATGCTCTGATCGTGATGTCTACACTGCTATCGCCAAGATTACCTACTCTTACAAAAGGAGCTGGGTCTTTGTGGAACCTGCTATCTGCAGCAATCAAGCCTTGAATAATTTCTTTGGCTTTTTCGAAGTCATCGTCATAACCAATACCACAAACATAATCCCATCGCCTAGTAGGTTCTTGGGTAATATTGGTGATCGTAGCACCAGCTACTGCGCCATTTGGCATGTAAATCACTCTGTTGTCAGGCGTTTTTAAGGTTGTTGTTACAATTGTGATCGCCTGCACGGACCCAGTTTGCCCATTTACATTAATCACATCTCCATTTTTAAATGGCTTTAAGACAAGAATCAGAATACCTCCGGCAAAGTTGGCTAAACTACCTTGTAAAGCGAGTCCTATGGCTAGTGACATACCCCCTAAGATGGCTACTAGACCAGTAGTATCTGCCCCAAAGTTGTTGATCACAGCGATAAGTAACGCAACAATTAAGGCTACTCGAACCACACTCTTTAGCACTGGTAAAAGGGTAGGGTCAACACCTCTTTTGAGTAGTGTTTTTCCAAATGTGCTCACAATTCTCTTGATTAGCCAAAGGCCAATAACTAGAATGGCTATGGCACCTAGTACCTGAAGGGCATAACCTAAAATATCACCTGAATAGGCTTGCCACAATTCTTCGATTGTTTCCATGATTGTTAGTTAATAGGGGTTGTTAAAAAGTTTAGTACATAAAAGCCGAATATTCATCATTTAACTGTACTTCTATGTGCTCTTGAATAGTAGTGCCTAATTCAAAACCCTTGTAGTCTACGGCAATAGGGAATCTTTTATGACTCCTATTAACTAGGACTGCGGTTTGAATTTTAGATACACTCATTTTCAGAAAAGGGTCTAACGCATAAATCATTGTTCCCCCTGAATTCAGAACATCATCAATTACAATAAGCGTGAAATTGGGCACTTCAGGTTGAGCAGAAAAACTTACTTGAGGTTGGCTCGTTGCAGATTTATCAATATCTACTCGGATGAGATTGATACGAATATCCGAAATTTTTTCAATCTCTAATTTCAGTAACTCCGAAATCTTTACTCCATTGTTATCAATACCAGCGAAAAATAGCTCTTTCGTCTGGTGATTTTGCTCATAAATCTCGTATGCCATCCTCTTTAT